>JBCCUU010000014.1:0-97033 GCA_039196345.1 Pseudomonadota bacterium
CGTGAACTCATCGGTGTGGCAAAGACCCGTGGCCTTGATCTCCACCAAAACCTCCCCCGCACGCGGACCCTCAAGGTTCACCTCCATAACCTCCAAAGGCTTCCCAGCCTCCAAAGCAACCGCTGCGCGCGTTCTCATCATTGGCGGGTCCTCCGGGGTGCAGTGGTTTGAGCACCATTGCATTCAACCAGCAGTATGTCCCTGACCGGGCAATTCAAACAATTACGACAATGGTGGGTATTGGGGTGAATCGACAGCTGAGTGATGCTGCGCCATAATCCGGCAAAAACAGGGAGAGACTTGGAGACATGCTGCGAAGACTGGCACTGACACTCGCCCTTACAGGCATCGCTGCCCCGCTGCTTGCCGCGGATTTTTCGGATCCGACGTGGCCCTGCGTTCAGCGCAAGGTAGGCGCTTTGTCAGCGGGGTTGATGTGGGCAAGCCCCGCTGACGCACCTGCGATCACCGATGACCGGGACCTCAAGGCCGAGATTGAGAGGCTTGCCGATGTGCTGTCGCTGCGCCGTGTGCCTCTGGACGACCTGCGACCGACGGTGGAAGCCTTTGCAAACCAGAACAGGGGCGATGCGGCTGTGCTCAACGCCGTCTTCACGAGCGTCTTTTCAACACTGAACACACGTCGGTCACAGATCATTGCGGGGATCGAGGATTTCTCTCTGAGCCAGATCGCACTGTCTGAGAAGATTGATGCCGCCCGGGTGGAAATGGACACTCTCATGGCCGCTGACGCGCCGGATTTCGACAAGGTGGATGCGCTGGAAGAGCAGCTTGACTGGGATCAGGTAATCTTCAGCGACCGGCAGAAATCCATCCAGTATCTCTGCGAAACGCCGGTGATTATCGAGCGGCGCCTGTTTTCCATCGCACAAATGCTGCAACAGATGGTGCAGGACGGCTAGCACCGCGTCACTCCCACTCCAGTTCGGTAAAGGCCACCGTCGCATTTCGGGGGTTATACGCGTCAAAGAGCTGCCAGTGGTGGCGCTCTTGCGTGGCGATTGTCCCGACCGCCTCGCCCAAACGTTTGCCCGCGTCGATGGCGGTTCTTGTGTCCGCTTCCAGTACGCTCAGATAACGGTTCAAAGCGCCCATGCCTTCCGGCCAGTCGAGCACCGGGCCGCCATGTCCGGGGACGATCCGAGCAGGTGCCAGCGCTTTTAGGTCAGCCAGTGCCGCCCGCCAGCCCGGAAGGCTGCCGTCGAGGGCGGGCGTATGGAGATGAAACACCAGATCCCCGGCAAAGAGCGTGCCGCTCTCTTCATCAAACACAGTGAGATCGGAGCCGGTATGCGCCAGGGGCCAAGCGCGCAGTTGCAAGTGCCTGCCGCCAAGATCAATCACCGCTTCCGTCTCGATCGTCATGTCGATCACAGGACTGATGGTGCCGACCATGGCCTCCTCCCCGATCAGGCGGGTGAAGCTCTCGATATAGTTGGCCTGTCGGTCGAGGAGCGCCCTCGGCAAACGGTCATGACCCACGACTTTCGTGCCGGTCCCCAGAAAGGCGGAGGCCCCCAGAACGTGGTCGGGGTGCATATGGGTCAGAATGACGTGGCTGACCGGCAAATCGGTCTGCTGACGGATGGCCCGCCAAAGCGCCTCGCCGATCCAGCGCGCGCTGCCGGTGTCGATCACCGCCACGGAGGACTCCCCGATGATGAAGCCCAGATTGGACACGTTACCCCGGTTTTCCTGATCCGGCTCGGCAATGGCCCCCCGATGCGCAAAAAGCCCTGGCGTCACCTCCTGCATTGGAAGGCTCGGACCCAGGGGGCGGCATGTCACATCGCCCTTGAAAGACAGGCCCTCGGTGGGCTCAATTTCCGGTTGGCGCGCCTCGACAGCGGCGTTGCAGCTGGCTTCATCCGTGGCCTCAAAACCCGGAACCAGCTGATCGCGGCAAACCTGCGGGTCAGCTACGAGACAGGCGACAATGATGGCTTCAAACATCCGGCCCTCCTGCGGCAAGCTCCCACATCGCGCAGGCGTGACCCACAGCGACGTAGGTATATGTATCAAAACCGCGCGGTTTATGGTATGCACCGCTGCCGGATCAGTCGGGAGGAAAATGACATGGCGCGCAAATTTCTGGTTGCTGCGGGCATCGCGGTTGCATTGGCTGGGTCCGCCTGGGCCGAGAGTGACATCAGAAATCCGTTGACGGAGAGTGCCACCTGGGATGACCTGCGCGGGGATGTGATGGGTGACGCTCCCTTGAGCGACGCTGCGGACCTTCTGCATGTGGAGGCCCCCTACCGCGCCCATGACGCGGCCACTGTCCCGATCACGCTGACCCAAACTGACCCCTCCGCCAAGATCACGGCCGCAACCGTGGTCGTGGATGAAAACCCGGCGCCCGTTGCTGCCGTGTTTGCCTTTGGCGACGGCATGGGGGTTCTCGATTTCGAACTGCGGGTGCGGGTCAACCAGTATTCCAACGTGCGGGTCATTGCCGACACAGCTGACGGCTTCAAGATGACCGGGCGCTTTGTGAAAGCATCCGGCGGCTGTTCTGCCCCGGCCACCAAGGACCCGACCATCGCCCTGAACTCCATGGGCAAGATGAAGCTTCGGACCTTCGAGCCCGCCGCGGCGCAGATGTCCACCCCCCGGCGTGAAGCGCAGATCATGATCCGGCACCCCAACTATTCCGGGTTGCAGCGGGACCAGATCACTCAGCTTTTCATCCCGGCACATTTCATCGACCATCTGGAGGTTTGGCAGGGTGAAGAGATGCTCTTTGCTATGGATGGCGGCATTTCGATATCTGAGAACCCGGTGTTTCGCTTTGGATACGATGACAACGGCGCAACTGCACTGACCGTTAAGGCCACCGACACCGAGGGCAATAGCTGGGAGCAGGTCCTGCCGAAAACCGGGCAGAGCTGACCCCGGTTCCTATAGCACCAACCTGACAATCTGAGTCACCTACCTTACCGAGTGTACCCGGCCGGCACCGCCGGCCAGCCCCCCACCCAGGCTCGGGGGCTGGCCTCAGTTGCAAGGGGTCGTGTTGCGGATGAGATGGATGCCGCTCTAGCACCTGCCGCATCTGATGTCAGAAGCACACCACTTCGGCTTCCGCTTGCGCGCGGCGTAGTTTCGCGACGATCTCCTCGGCCATGGCGGAGCTTTTGAAGAACGACATGCGTTCGCCGCCCACCCGCCGCATGGACAGGACCGTTTCGGCTTCCAGATAGGCGTCATAGTCGATGATCGACGCAATTTCGTCTATCGAACACGCACAGCGCTCCAGCATCTGGCGGCTTTGACCGTTGGCGGCCATGCAGGCAAAGACATAGTCGGCCCGCGCCGCCGTGGGGTAGTCGTTGAGACGTTCAGCAGCGGTTTGCGCCCCCCCGGCCACGGGCAGGAACAGCAGTGCGGCAGCGGCGATGATCCTCCGCCTCATTGAGCCGTATC
The DNA here is from genome assembly GCA_039196345.1 of Pseudomonadota bacterium. GTDB lineage: Bacteria > Pseudomonadota > Alphaproteobacteria > Rhodobacterales > Rhodobacteraceae > Roseobacter. The sequence goes on from JBCCUU010000014.1 coordinate 3,448, forward strand.
CACCCGGTCGAACAGAAGCTCGGAGCGATAGACCTCACCGCCCGAAGCCTCCGCCACTAGCGCCATGTACCATCCCGGAACCTCATCGGACATGGTCACACGCAACTCAAGATCGCCGAATCCCTTCATGCGATCCCGGTTCGGATCGTTGAGGAACGGATAAATCCTGATGGTCCGGGTCTGGACTGTCCGGCCCGCCACTTCGGCTTCGCCCTCCACGATATCGGAGGGCTGGATCAACGCGTCCTTGACGCGGTTGCGGATGTAGTAGGGTGATCCGCCCGCCGTTTCCGCCATGTCGCGGACGATGCTCTCGTAGAAATACATGATCATCGGATTACCAACACTGGCCGGAAATGCGCCCAAGCGGCGGTACTTCCCATCCTGCCGGAATTCGAGCATGGCCATGGTCGCCTGACCTTCGGTGAAGCTCAGCGCGATCTGACCGGTATCGCGGCTCGCAGCATCCGGGTTGAGCGTATTTGTGACGGTGCGCGCATAAACCAGTTCGGCGTCGCGGCCAACTTCATCCAACGTTCCGTTGCGAAACAGCAGATCGTATGTCTTGTCGCCAGCCAGTGGAGCAGCGGAGACAAGGCTCGCCAGCACCACCGCAAAAAGACCGCCTGTCAAAAACTCTTTCATGGCACCGAATTCCTCCCTGTCACTCAGCCTTATTGACCGCGGCACGACTGTCACCGCAGACTTTCGTCGGTAGTTCTGCCCGGGTGGCCTGCCTCGATTTTGCGTGCCACCGGATTTTCCAATCCATCAGAGGGCGCAAACGGGCAAGGTTCACAGGCTTGTTGAGGATCGAGACATCTTTCGGAACCCCGGCCCGGCGCTGAGCCACATTCCGATCCGCCGTGATCAATATGGCGGGAATGCTGGTGTCTGTGACGTCGCGCAGCGCGATGATGGCATCCACACCTGTTTCCCCATTGTCCAACTGGTAATCCGCGAGCACGATGTCTGGCGGCATCCCCAGTTCAGAAATCAGCGTCATCGCCTCGCCGACGCCAGACGCCGCCAGCACACTTGCCCCCCAGTTTTCGAGCCAGCGGACGGTGCCAAAGAGCACATCGGGGTCGTTCTCGATCACCAGAACGATGTAATCGAGGGGTACATCGTGATCGCCAAGGAAGACGTTTTTGGTGACAGGCTGAGCACGCGCCACGCCAACAGATTTCATTTCGATGCTGAATACCGACCCCATCCCCGGTTTGGACTTGAGCGAGAGTTTGTGATCGAGCAATTTGCAGGCCCGGTCGACAACGGACAGACCCAGACCCACACCGGGTTGTGCGGAAGAGGTGTCTGCACGGGCAAATTCCTCAAAGACGCGCTGTTGGTCGGCAAGGGGGATGCCGATTCCGGTGTCCCAGACCTGCAGGACCACACTGCCTTTCTTGCGCCGGCAGCCCACCAGAACGCGTCCGTTCGGATGCGTGTACTGGATCGCATTCACCACGAGATTCTGGATCGAGCGCAGCAGATAGACCGGATCCGACCGCACCACCAGAGAGCAGGGCACCACATCGAGACGTACCGATTTCTGAGCCGCCACCAGTTCCTGATCTGCCCGCACCCCATCCATCAGCGCGCCAAGGTCCACATCTGCGACATCCACGGTATCGGCATCCGCACTATCCAGACGTGAAATATCCAGCAGTGAATGCAGGATCTGTTCGGACGAGCTGAAGGCCCCTTGCAGACGTTTCACCATCGGCAGGAGTGCCGTGTCCCGCGAGGTTTCTTCAAGCGTCGAAATGAGCAGTTTCGCCGCGTTGATCGGCTGCAAGAGGTCGTGGCTTGCCGAGGCCAGAAATCTCGTTTTGGAGGACACCGCCGCTTCGGCACGTTCCTTGGCCAGGCGCAGTTCTTCCTCGATCCGCGCAAGCTGTTCGTTCTGCTCTGTCAGATGGGCGTTGGCGCGGGTAAGCTCCGCCGTGCGCTCCATAACCCGGTTTTCCAGCAATTCGGTTGACCGGGTTTGCAGCGTGACATCCTTGATCTCGACCAGAAAACCCCCATCGGGGAGCTCGTTGGCGTGGATGTCCAGCACCCGGTGGGACTTGCTGCCCAAACGACGGCGGAGAAACCCGCGTCTGGACAACTCCTGCCTCCAGGCCTCCACGAAAATCAGATCATCATCAGCGATCATCGAGCGCTTGTGCAGAAAATCGAGCAACTCCTGCAAAGGCATGCCCGGTTGAAGCACGGTCACCGGCAAGCCAAGAATTTCGCGAAACCGCCCGTTGTGCATCATCAACTCGTTGCGATCCGAGAAACAGCAGATCCCCGCGCTCATGTTCTCAAACACCGCGTTGAGGTAATCTGCCTGCCGGTCAATCAGGTGTTCCTTCTCGACGCGGTTGCGCCGCATCAATGCGGTGATCTCGGTCAGAAGGATCACGGTGGTGCCGGGCGCGGTCACCTGTGCACCGATCTGATACCAGCGGTCGCGCACGAATTCGGCCACCATCGAAAGGGCGGCACCGTTTTCCGATCCCTTGGCCAGCCTGCCCGCGGCTTTTCTCAGATCCCCATCCACGGAGACCAGCTGGGAACTGCCGGCAAGCAAATCCAGAAAGGTCGCCAGTTCCAGACCCGGCTCCATCCTGTCCGACACATCCGGCAAAAGGCTGCGAAAGAGGTCGTTGCAGACCCCCAACCGCCCATCGAAAAACAGCGCAAAGCCCTCCTCCATGGACGACAACGCCTGGGTGAGGCTGATCCGCGTCTGTTCTGTTTCGTGGCGCACGTTCTCCAACTCGAGGCTTTGCGCCGCGATCTGCTGTTGCAGTTCTATGGCCGACTGAAACACCTGATAGGCGGAGCGGTTGATGCCGTTTTGCCGCCCCGCGCGCCGGATCAACGCCTCAATGATCTTGGTCTGCTTTGTGACCTGCTCTTCCAGCGTGTCGTTGGGGTTGATCATGCTCACAGCGGCTGCCTTTCGTTCGGGCAAAAGAACGCGACACCAACAAAGGTCTGGTTCATGTGGATTCCGCCCAGTTGCTCGCCGAATGTGTTGAAGCCAAAGACGCGCTCATCCGCGAGAATATCACTGACGGGTGTGCCCAGCTGTTTTTGCTCGATCTCCAGTTTGCGCAGGACGCAATCAAACCCAAGGATGAAATCGGGGCTGTTGCCATGCGGGTCACGGATATGAAGACCCGAGCGCAGCGTCTCGATAATCTCCTGACCCCGCCCGAGGCGCATGACCAACCCGTCATCAATGGCCGCCAGAAAGGACAAGGCCCCTTCCTTGTCCGCATCCGAAATGGCCCGGACATAATGGTGGTCACGATATTCGATCAGGAGCGGGTTTTCGGCAAAGACCTGCGGCGACAGGTCTTCGACGGAACAGCCCACAAGGCGAGCATACTCAAGGGCTGCAGATGCCCCGTTTATCTCGAACACCTTGCGCGCATCGGGGTCCGCGTCCGTGATGACGATCTGGGTCTCTGCGGGCAGGAAATGGTCAAAGCCGATGCCGGTGAAGGGCAAATCCGTTTCCAGCAGCAAAAGCACGGCGGCATTGCTGTGCGCCTTGCCACCATGCAGCACGAATGCCTGCTCAAATTGCAGCGTATCCCCTGCAGAGCCCCCGAATACCGGAAGATCGCCAAGCACCGCCTCCAGAGTGGCGACAAGGTGGTCTTCCTGCTTTGACAGACCATCGGCAAATACCAGTCCAAGCCGGTTCCAGCCAGCGGTGTGACGAAACCTGGCGGATTTGCGTTGCACCTCTGCCGCGATGGAGGTGTTGGTCACGGATGTCAGCGGTTCAATGAGAACGGAGGCACATCGGAAATGCTGTTTCGGGAACACCAGCAGCAGCAGGCCTTCGGTGCCATATCCTCCACCGGTGATCTGGCCCGCCGATGTGCATCCGAACACGGGCATGCCGCCAAGCTTGTCGTCGAGCGCCTGCGCAATCGCCGCAATGTCCCGCCCCCCGGACGCAAACGCCAGAGCAAAACACCCCTCCACACCCGACACCGATGCGGCAACCTCTTTGACGGCGTCCCCCGGGTCGGCGGCCGCCGACGCAGCAAAGCATACATAGCTGGGACGTTCACGGTGCACGGTATTTGCCAAGATGCCGGATCAGTTCAGCAGAAACGCACGTGCTTCGGGCTCTGCCGCCGCCTGCCGCGCCACGGCCCCTTCCACCAGCACCACCGCCTGGGTTCGGTTGCGCACGCCGAGACGACGTAACAGGGCGGTGATATGCGCTTTGACGGTCGCCTCTGCCAGCGACAACTCATATGCGATCTGCTTGTTGGGCTTGCCGGTGCAGATCAGCTTCATGATCCGTTGCTGTTGCGGTGTCAGTTCCGCAAGGATCGGGTGGCACGGGTCGGCATCTCCCTTTGCCGGTGCGGCGTTGCCGGTGCGGTACTGCTTGGGCACATGTATACGCCCCTCCACGATCTCTTCCAGCACGCTCTTGAGTTCCTGAACCGAAGCGTCCTTGGGAACAAACCCCGATGCCCCGTGCCGGATCAGGGATTGCACCAGTTCCGCCGATGCCAGGGAGGAAATCACCAGCACGCGGGCAGAGGGAACTGCGGCCCTGAGCCTCTGAAAGCCGGAGATACCGGACACATCAGGCAGTTTCAGGTCGAACATGATCAATTGCGGCTCGAACCCGGCGTCGCAACAGGCAATGCCATCTCCGAGGGACTGGGCTTTGCGGATGTCACACGCCGGAAACATCACGGTCAAGGCCGACTCAAGCGCATCAAGATAGAGCGGGTGGTCGTCGATTATCAGAATAGAAGACACGTCTTCCACTGCGACGGGCTGCGTCACACAATTCATAGCTAGGTCCTCCCGTCACGAGGGTAGCAAATGCGTGCGATTCCACAAATAGTTATCTGGGCCTATTCATGTTGACCCCTGCTGCATCCGGGGAATACGCGGAATATCGCTGGCAGATGCATCTGGCCTTGCGTTTGCAAAACGCCGCGCAAAGCTCAATAGGTCCATGGGTGGGGATCTGGGGTCAAATAGAACGTGATCGAGTTCGGCGAGCAATTTGAGCCGCTCTGCCGACGCACCATCACGGGCCAGCAGCCCTGCGGCATGGTGGCGAACCTTGCCGGCGTCTCCATCGCGGGCTGCACGCAAAATCTGCCGGGTCAAAGGGTCCAGGAGGGCAAAGCGTTGTACCGCTGCGGTACCGGACCAGCGCCAGCCAGAGACCGCGGCCCAAAGACCCCCGGCAAAGACGCATATTCCCAGCAGCACAAGCGGCCATCCCGGCAATCGCGCTGCCTCTTGCGCAAGCGCCCCGTCGTTGGGCGGCGGGGCCTTGGGGATCACATCGCCATAGGCAACCCGCTGCGCGGTGATGTCCACCTCATAGGCCTGACGGCGACGGGTATCGAAATACTCCAGCTTCAGCGGTTCAACGACAGCGGAGGTGTCGTTGCCGGGCCGGATCGTCCAGCGCCAGAACGCATAGGTGATCGGCCCTTCGGGTGACAACTCCACCAGCCGTTTGTCGGGGTGGGGAAAGACGATCCCGGAGGGGGAGCGCAACTCAGGCATCGGCGGCATCATCTCTGGCGTGACCCCCACCGCCTCAAGCCGGATGACCCGCAGGACACCTTCGCCGCGTTTGAGTTGATCGGGCGCGTTGGACCACTGATCTGAAATGCGCAGATCGCGGACGGGAAACCACCAGGAATGGTCCTCTGGCGCGGGCGCGACGGTGATGGTCAGCGGCTCGGACAGGATGGCGTGGTCGAACCATTCGTCCTGCTCATCCGTGAGGGTCAGCCGATGGGCGAAGGCACCGATCCTGAGCTCTCCGGCGCGGTTCGGATAGATCGCCATGCGGCGGGTCATGGTCTTGACCTTTTCGCCGTTGATGCGCTCTTCGCGCCAGATGTCTTCACCCAGCTGTGTCCAGCTGAAGCCGTCAAGGTCCGGCTGCTCCATGGATTCGCGTGTGATGTGGCGGCGATAGATGCCATGGATGTTCAGGATGATCATCTCGCGCACGAAAGGCGTGTAGTCGCTGGCCTCCACCTCCACGGTGAGTCCAAGCTCTTCGGGAAGCACGGTGCGGGACTGCGCCTGCGCCAGCAGCGGAAATGCAAGAGCAACTAATACGGCCAGGATTCTCATCGCGGATCCTCCGGGTCGGGGGGCGACAGGCCAAGTTTCTGACGCCGTTTGTGCTCCTGCGCGATACGCGCCTTGAGGTAACTGCCCGGCACGTCAGAGAGTTGCTCAAGCCAGCGGTCATCGGCCACGATGAACCGGTCATCAAAGACCCGGCGCACGCCCAGACGCCCCCGGCTCTGCAATTCCGCCAGACCCAGCATGGTCGTGTTATTCGTGGCCTCGCTGCCGGTGCCTGCGGCGCGACCGTCTCCGCGCGCCACGAAACTCTCCATCTTCGGGCCGTCACGCCGTTCCGGGAAAAGCCCCAATGTGTCGGCACCGATCCCTAGGCCCGCATAATAGGCCGCCACCACGTCGAAATTCGCCTGCGCCAAAGGGTGGCCCATTGCGATCGCCTGATCGAAGGCTTCCAGCGCTGCCGCATAGTTCCCGGCATGGGCCTCAGCGGTCCCGAGATTGTAGTAATCGCCCGTTGCCCGGAAATCGTCCGAGGCACGCTCAAAATCGCCCGCCCGGAAAGAGGCGACAGCACGCCATGCGGGGTCGTCAAAAACCTGCGCCGCAGCCCCCGGGAAACCAGCCGCGAGCAAGACCCGCGCCAGAGGTGCCGCACCGCCGGACACAAAAGCGAGTGCGAATGCAGCCACTGTTACCAGCACCAAACCCTTCATGCGTCGCGCCTTTGAAACAGCAGCAGCAGCGGCAGCAGGCCGAGGATAAGAAGAAAACGGCCCATGTCCTTCCAGAAAAGCAGCGGATAGTCCTGCGCCACCAGTCGGCTACGCGCATCCTCTTCAAGCCAGGCGGCAAGATCATCGGTTTGCTCAAGGGTAAAGACCCGGCCATTGCCGAGGGTGGCGTGCGTGTCAAAGGCGGGCTCCAGTGTTTCAAGCGCAATGAGGGACAAGCGCGCCCCGCGCGTCGAGAGCGCCTCCGCCTCCCGCAGGCTGGCGGGCCCCAGCCCTGCGCCATCGGTCAACAGGATCACGTCACCGGCAATCACCTCCGCCGCATCAAGCAGCCTTGCTGCCAGCGCCAGCGCGCGATCAGGTCGCGAGCCCGGGTCCGGTACGGTTTCGTGGTCAATCAGGGAAAACGTCTGGCCCAACTGCAGGTGATCGAGGGTTATATCCGTCGCCACATAGGCATCACCGGAGAATACGATCACCCCGCCGGGCCGCGTGCCAAGCGAGGCGATCCCAAAGCGGCCCATGGTCTGCATCTGCGGCCAACGGGCATGTTCCATCACGCTGTCAGAGGCATCGACCACAAAGACAACACCGTCGAGGTTTCGAAAGGACTCCGTGTCGCGCCGTTCCACCGCGGGGCCTGCCAGCGCCAGAACACAGAGCGTCGCGAGGCTGAGGCAGGCGAGGAGCGGCAACCGGCTGGTGGACCGATCCACCCGCCCCAGTGCGGCCATCGCTTGCAGCAGGGCCGGGTCCGCCACACGGTGCCAGTCACCGATCCCGCCACGGCGCGCCATCAACCACCATCCCGCGAGAGCCAAGACCGGCAGTGCCAACAGCCACCAGGGGCGCAGCAGGATAAGCTCCCACCCGGTCATGACACATCCCGATAGGCAAACCACAGGATCAGCAATGCGGCAAATCCAGCGGGCCAGACCCAGTATTCGTGAAACACCTCGGCGGCCAGCCCGTCACTATCTGTGGATTCGAGCCGGTCGAGCGCATCAGCGACCGCTGCCAGATCATCGGTTGTCCTGACCCGGAAGCTCTCGCCGCCCGACACATCCGATATGGCCTGCAAGGTCACGGTATCCACGACACCGCGTTCGCCTTCTTCCGCCGTTTCCAGATCCTTCGGCCCAAGCGCGATGGTGTGCACGCGCACACCCATGCGGGCTGCAAGCTCCGCCACGCCCCGGGGGTTGGTCGCGCCTGCGTTGTTGACCCCGTCAGACAGCAGGATCACGACCCGCGATGCAGCTTCGCTGTCCTGAAGGCGCTTGAGGGCAAGGCCAAGCCCGTCCGAGATGTTCGTCGCCCGTCCGGAAATGCCGATGGTTACTTCCTCGATCCGTTGCGCCACCGACTCCGTGTCGAACGTGAAGGGTGCCGCGTAATAGGCCTCCGACCCGAACAGGATGAGTGCGACGCGATCCCCTGCCCTGCGCCGGGCAAAATCCGCGCCGACGGATTTCACCGCATCCAGTCGCGTGATCGGCGCACCATCGAGGAAGAAATCATCCCGCACCATCGACCCCGACAAATCCAGAACGATCGCCAGATCACGGCCCGTCACTTTCAACGCCGAAACGGGCGCAACCTCACGCGGGCCGGAAATCGCCAGCAGCAACAGCACCCATATCAGCCAGAGCAGCCCCTGACGTGAGGCTGCTAGCGGCAAAACGCGTCTCCCCTGACCCCCCGCGAGCAACCGCCGTCCGATCCGGTCCGGCAGGAACAGCGCGCCGCCGCTCAGCCGCCCCGACCGCGCCATCCGGATCGCCAGAAGGGGCAACGGCAGGAGCACCAGAGCCCACGGGGTCGCAAGGTCAAACAAGGCGGTCGAGCTCCGCCCTCAGAGCCTGTGTCGTCACAGAGGACCGGAGCCTGTAGAGATCGCGCGCCACCTCTGCGTAACGGGCAGGCGCATGCTGACGTAGCAGGTGCAAAAGCACGACACGGCGGCGGTCCTCCGGCAAGGACTCGATCTTTGCAAGGTGGTCTTCGAGCGAGTCTTGAGGGGTCGGCTGCGTCCTGAGACTGAACAGCCGCAACAGACATGCCACGAGCACCGCAGCCACCCCTGCCAGCCCAATGGTAACAGCGATTTCCGCCAGGACCCCGCCCGCAGCCGAGGCGGGCAGGCTGATGTCGTGAAGACTGGCCCGCATAGCCTCTTCGCTCAAGGCGCGCGCGCTCATCCACCACGCTCCACCGGGAAGGCCGCGGCAACCCGCCGGGCGGTCTGCGCCACCGGCTCACCGGCATCCAGCACCAGCGCCGGACGCCCCGCAACCGCGTCCTCAAGGACCGGCGCCCGCGCATCCTTAGCGCCGAGCGTCAGCCGGACCCGGCGGCCATCGGCCAGACGTACCGGATAGCGCCCCTGCGGCATCGCGTGCAAGGCAGCATCGGTGATCGAGACGAGCCGGGGTGTCCGCCGCCGCTCAAGAGCCGCCAGACGGTCCTCCAGATTTGTGCCCGGCTGGTCAAAGCCAGAGGCAATCACCAGTTCCGCGCCCGAAGGCACAAGCCGGTCCACGCGTGACAGGGCCTGATCGAGCGGCGGGTCTTCACCCGTTCCCCCGGAAATGGCGCCGAGCGCCTCCTGATGCGCGCGCACCAACCCGCCGATCACATCCAGCATACCGCGCACCCGTCCACGCGCGGGCACGATCACCGGCGCGCCGGGCGTGATCGCGAAAAGCCCGACGCGACCGCCATTCTCCACCACCGACCAGCCAATGAGCGCCAGCGCTTCGGCGGCGCCAACGGACCGCAACGCCCGGCGCAGCCCCCAGAACATCGACGGGCGGAAATCGGCAACCAGAAGCGACACCCGGTCCCGCTCCTGCTGGAACTGACGGATATGCATGCGGCCCGTGCGGGCGGTGGCGTTGCGGTCGAGATGCCGGATGTCGTCGCCCGCCACATATTCGCGCATGTCCGCGACTTCGAGCCCGTGGCCCTTGCGTTTTGTGGCATAGCCCCCCGGAAGGTTCGCAAGAACGGGACGTGCCGTCGCCTGCAGGATCACCCGGCGCAATGCAATCAGCTCTTGCGCACCAAGAGCCACGCCCGGGGTCTGCAGCGCCGCCGTCACAACGGGGCGACCGCGTTCAATATGTCGGCAACGACATCGCGCGGTTTGCGCCCGTCCGCCACCGCCCGCCAACTCAGCACTAAGCGGTGCGACAGGGCGTCGGGGGCCAGGACCTGAACATCTTCGGGCACCGCGAAATCGCGCCCCTGAAGGTAGGCCCGCGCACGTGCAGAGGCCGCCAGTGTCAAGGAACCGCGCGGGGACACCGCGTGGTCGATGTCTTCCGAGTGCGGCCCTTCGCGCGTCGCAACCACAAGCCGCACGATATAATCGCGCAACTCCGGCGCGAGGTGGACCGCGCGCACCGCCGCCTGCGCCTCGGCAAGCTGGGCAAGCGACATCGGATCAGGGTGACATTCGCCGGATTGGGCCTCGGCTTCGACAAGGTCGAGGATGCTGCGTTCGGTCTCAAGATCCGGCAGCGACAGTTCCACATGCAGCAGAAACCGGTCAAGCTGAGCCTCGGGCAGCGGGAAGGTCCCGTCATGCTCGATAGGGTTCTGGGTCGCGACGACAAGAAACGGGTCCGGCAGGGCATGGGTGTCGTTGCCGACCGTGACCTGATGCTCCGCCATTGCCTCCAGCAGGGCGGATTGCACCTTGGGGGGCGCGCGGTTGATCTCATCCACCAGCACGAGGTTGTTGAAGACCGGACCGGGCGCAAAATTGAAGCTTGCCTCCTGCGGATGATAGACAAGCGTTCCTGTCAGATCGGAGGGCATCAGGTCGGGCGTGCACTGGATGCGCGCGAAACTGCCCTCCACCGCCTCTGACAGCCATTTCACCGCCCGGGTCTTGGCCAGACCCGGTGGGCCTTCGACCAGCACGTGGCCTCCGACCAGCAAGGCCACGAGAAGCCGTTCGATCAGGTCATCGTGACCGATCAGCCCTTTTGACAGATGCGCCCAAAGCGCCCCGACGCCGGCGTCGGTCTGTTGCGGTTGTGCGTCCATGGATCCTCCCGCACCGCCTGAAACCGGCGGATAGGTCCAACGCTACCCCAGCCGCCTGCCTGCGCAAACACGTCAGAAGGTCTTAGTAGCGTCAGGAACCGTAAATCTTGCAGCCGGGGTCCAGCACACTGGCGTAGGCCGGATCGCCCATGGTGGCGATGGCCCGGGCATGCAGCGCGTCGTAGTTCGCCTCGATGTAGTCGATGAAGGCCGGTTCATTTGTCTGTTCAACCGGTGCTTCGGCCACGGCATACATCATGAAGACATCGAAAGTGCACAGGCCCGGCGGATTTGACCTCAAGAGCGCGCGCATGAAATCGGGCGACTCCCACGACTGACGCCACAGGTTCAAAGGAAACTCCTGAAGCTTTGACAGATAAACCTCCGCCCGGTCGAAAACCAGTACATCCATACCGAAGGTAAAGGACTGATACAGCTCTTCGATGAGGATGGATTTGTAGAATGCCGCCTCAATATCAGAGCGCGGCGACACGGTGGGCTGTTTGACCATGATATGGGTGCCCTGCCCTTGCCGTCCGAAGAACGTCTGCGCCATGGCCGGAGAGGTCGCCGCAAAATAGCCGCGTCCGGGCAGCCCAAGCTGGTAGACGCTGTCCATCCAGCGCAGGTCTTCCGACAAGGCCTGGTTCGGTGGGGCGCCGGAATAAAGCCGCAATATCACGGAACGGCCCGACCCGCAGGCGCGCGCCTCCGGTCCCGCATAGCGCATCGGCATAGGCTTGCCATAGGTCTGTCGGACCAGCGCGCGGAAACTGTCGATCACGTCCAGTGAACTGCGCCTTGGCCGCTCGCCCACCACGCAAAGGCTTGCGCCTGCGAGGCCGCGACCGTTGATGAGCACCGGGATGGTCAGGTCCCGCCCGACCATCGTCTCGCGCAGATCGTAGCTCCAGCCGCGCTTTGCCAGTTGGATATATGTTGCGCGATCCGCATCTGCCGCGTGACCAAAGCCCGCCAGAACCAGTACCAGCGCAATCAGAAACCGCATGCTCTTCCCCTTTCAGCAGAGAAGGTAGCGCGGGTCACAGGATCCGTCCAATTTTCAGTTTGGTAATCCGTGGCAGGCTTTGGGGGCTGCCTCAACGGGCAGGTTTCAGAGTCCGTTGCGGCTGTTCACGATAAACCAGCGGGGCGTCGGTCTGGCGCGCGTGTGCATCCGCCTGCTGCTGCAGGGCCTCGTGATGTGGCGATTTGGAACAGACAGGGTCGGTTGCATTTGCATCCCCCACGATAGCCATGGCCTGACAGCGGCACCCGCCAAAATCAATGGTCTTCCGGTCGCAGCTTTGGCACGGCTCGGGCATCCAGTCGTTGCCGCGATAGGCGTTGAAGGCCGCCCCCTCCCGCCAGATCTCGGCAAGCGGTTTGTCCTGAACGCGCTCAAATTCCAGATGCGGAATGGTTTGTGCCGCATGGCAGGGCAGCACATGTCCTTCGGGCGTGACGTTGAGCCCGGACGTGCCCCAGCCCCCCATGCAGCGCTTGGGGAAATCCTCGTGGTAGTCGGCGGGCACGTAGTCGATGACCAAAGTCCCCTTGAGTGCCTTGCGGGCTTCGGCAACGATGCCTGTGGCCTCCTGCGCCTGTGCCCGGGTCGGCATCAGGGCGTTGCGGTTCTTCAATGCCCAGCCGTGGAACTGCACGGTTGCAACCTCGATCCGCCGCGCGCCCATTTCCAGAGCCATCTCGATCGCGCGCGGCAACTGGTGCAGATTGCGGCGATGCAACACCGCGTTCAGGGTCAGCGGAAAGCCGATCTGCCCGATCCAGCCTGCCACCTGCATCTTGCGTTTGAAACCGCCGTTGTAGCCGCCAATCTCATCGGCCATTTCGGGATTGGTGCCTTGCAACGAGAGTTGAACGTGATCGAGCCCGGCGGCGTCCAGTTCCAACAGACGTTTTTCGGTCAACCCGATGCCGGATGTGATGAGGTTGGTGTAAAGCCCTGCGTCCCGCGCCGCTTGGACGAGGTCTGCCAGGTCTCTGCGCGACGCGGGCTCTCCCCCCGACAGGTGCAGTTGCAACACGCCGAGCGCCGCAGCCTCGCGAAACACACGCGCCCAGGTGGCGGTATCAAGCTCGTCGCTTTGCCGTGAAAGGTTGAGGGGATTTGAACAATAGGGGCAGGACAGCGGACACCGGTGGGTCAGTTCCGCCAGCATGGCGATGGGTGCAGGCACCGTCATGATGTGACGTCAAGAAAACGCCGGTCCCGCAGGGCGGTCAGGAAACCTGCGCTGTCCGTTGCCACCTGATCCTGCGGCGCATTGAAGGTTTCAGAGAGGTGCAGCACGATGTCTTCAAAGCTTCGTTCGCCATCAACAGCGTTCAGGATCGCATGGCCGATCCCGTCGAGGGTCACAGCCCGCTCCGGTGCCAGAAGAACCCAGGTGTCGCGCACCTTGTCAAAATGAAGCCGCACCCCGCGCGGCAAGGACGGAATATCCTGCGCGTTCATCACGAAGCCCTCCGCAGCGACAGCCCGGTGCCGGGCTGCCAGGCCCCCGGCGGAATGCGCGCGGGCTCCACATAGGCCCCCCAGAGCGCATCGAGCTGTGACCACAGCACATCCGTCTTGAAGATCAGCGCCCGGGCCGCCATGTCCCTCTTTTCATCCGTGTCAGCATGATCCAGCACCCAGGCCAGACCAAAGGCCACATCCTTGGGTGCCTCTTTCAAACGGTTCTGGAAGTATGACATCGACCGGTCATCGGCGAAATCGTAATTTGCCAGCAACCCCTTGATCCGGTTTTCATGGATCTTGGGCGCAAAGAGCTCGGTCAGGGAGGCCGCGACCGCCTCCAACAGGGTCTTTTCGCGCACGAACCGCACATAGGCATCCACGGCAAAGCGGGTGGCGGGCAGCACGCCCTCGCAAGAGGCAACGTAGTCGGGGTCCAGCCCCACCGCCTCCGCCAGGCGCAGCCACCGCCGGATTCCGCCTTCGTTTTCCGCCGTGCCATCGTGGTCCTCGATCCGGCTGCGCCAGGCGCGGCGCAGATCGGGGTCCTCGACACGGCTCATGAAGGCCGCATCCTTCATCGGGATCGAATGCTGGTAGTAGTACCGGTTGATGACCCAGGCCCGAACCTGATCGGGCGTGCATGCGCCGCCATGCAGTCTGTCGTGGAAAGGATGCAGGTCGTGATAGCGTTCTGCACCGATCTGGCGCAAACGGGCCTCGAAGGCGTCGCGGGATGTGCTCATGCGATGATCTCCATTCCGTCTTGTGCAATGATCCAGCCCGCTTTCTCGGCCTCCTCGCGCTCCTGGGATGCAGGCCGCAGAACCGGGTTGGTATTGTTCATATGGACATAGATTTTGCGCGCGATGTCCATGCCGACAAAAGCCGCGATGGACCCGTCCTCGCCGCTCATTGACATATGACCCATGCGCGCCCCGGTTTTCTGCCCCAGCCCCGCGCGGACCATTTCGTCATCACGCCAGAGCGTGCCGTCAAAGAAGACCATATCGGCACCTTCCAGACGCTGTCGCAGGTCGTCGGTCATGCGGGCACAGCCGGGAATATAGTATGCGGTGCTCCCACCCCCTTCCAACTTCACCCCGACGGTCTGGTCGCCCATCAGATCCGTTTTCACAACCTCACCTTCGAGGTAAAGCGGCACCTTGCCCGGCACGGCAAAGAGCGTCGCGGTGAGCGTGGGGGTCAGGGCAAAAGGCGTGTCCAGCGCAATCGTCTCACGCAGGACGACCTTGGCGTTCAAAGCGTCAAAGATCGGATTGGCCGCCAGCACGTCGTGAATACCAGCGGTCGCAAAGAGGGTGAAAGGCTGCATCTCGCGCAGCGTCAGAAGGCCCGCGACGTGGTCGATATCCCCATTGGTGACGAGAACGCTTGCAAGTGGCATTTCCCGCAGGCCAATTGGATGCAAGGCGGGGGTTCGCGCCAGCTGCTGGCGGATATCGGGGGATGCGTTGAGCACGGCCCAGCTTTCTCCGTCAGCACTCACTGCGATTGAGGACTGTGTCTGGCCGGGAATTTTGCCTGCGCGGGCAAGATTGCAGTTCTCGCAACCGCAATTCCACTGGGGCAACCCGCCACCGGCCGCTGCCCCGAGAATATGCGCGCGGAAAGACATATCTCTCTCCACGCGCGGGGGGCGTTAAATCAGGACTTCGCGCTCTTCGTCGCTGTCCGGTCCATACATATTGATTTCCATGCCGCATTCGATTTCGCGGATAATCGGTTTTGTCCAAGCCATGCCAGTTCCTCCAGATGCAGGTTGATGCGCGTAGGGGGAGCGTGCCAAAGCGAGCGTTAATGGGCTACTCTTATTTTATAAGAAACGCTTAGACTTTAGTCGGTGTCCGTCGTGTCAGCGCTCCTTTATCACCGGCGGCACCCCGGCAAGGCAAAAACCCTTGTTGCGTATCGTCTTGATTTCAAAGGACGTTCCCACATCCAACAGTTTCTTGCGCAAATACCCGATATAGACATCAACCACGTTTTCGTTACCTGAGCCGTCCTGCGCCCAGAGCGCCTCGAAGATCGCATTCCGGGTCATCGGAGTTTGCGCCTGGTCAATCAGCAGCGTCAGAAGCTCATATTCCCGTTCGGTGAACGCCACGGTCACATCCCCGCATAGCAGCGTGCGGTCTGCTGCGGAGAGTTGCGCCCTGCCGGTACGATGCGTTGTGGCGCGGTGTTCCTGAACGCGCAGGCGGGCGACAAGTTCGTCGAAGTGGAACGGCTTGACCACATAGTCGTCCGCCCCGGCTTCCAGCCCGGCGGCGCGGTCCTCTACATCGGAGAGCGCCGACAACATCAGGATGGGCACCGTCACTCCGGCGTCGCGGACCTGACGGACGAGGTCGGTCCCGCTGTCTGCCCCTAGCATCACGTCAATGATCGCGGCGTCAAACGCCGTTTGCGTCAGCCGTGCAAAGGCCCGGTCAGCGCGGTTCTCGGTTTCGGCCTGATAGCCGTGCAAGGACAGTCCGCGAGCCAGCGCGGAGGTGATTTCCGGGTCGTCATCAACAATCAATAGGCGGGCCGTCATGGGCGCACCCTAGTGCTTTGTGGCAGGAAGGCATACCGAAATCACCGTTCCGGTAACGCCATCGGGTCGAAGATCGGCGGGCAGCGGGCTTTCAGCAGAGATTTTCCCGTTCTGAGCCTCGATAACCCAACGCGCCAGCGACAGCCCGAGGCCAAAGCCCGCTGCCCCATCGGCGCTGCCACCCTTTGCAAAACGGTCAAATACGCGCGGTAGTTGCCCAGGCGGGATGCCCGGTCCATGGTCGATGATCCGCACGGTGATATCCTCCCTTGAACGGACCGTGGCGATGCGGATCACACCGCTGTCACGGGCATGACGAATGGCGTTGCGGATCAGGCCGACAAGCACCTGGCGGACCCAGTTGGGATCACAGATCACCTCGCAGTCATGCGCCGCCCCGGCCTGCAATTCGAGACCCGCACTTTCGGTTTCCGCTTTCACTTCGGCAATCACTTCGCCGATCAGGTCAGGCAAGGGCACAGGTTTGATATCAAGCGCAAGCTGGCCGCTGTCCGACCGTGCGATCCGCAACAGGTCGTCGATGCGGCGGTTGAGCCGCGCCGCCCGGGCTTCAATCGTGGCAAAGGCCTCCGCCGCTTCTGGCGACGACTTCCTGCCGATTTCCGCCTCCATCAGGATCACCGTGAGCGGCGTGCGCAATTCATGGCTGACATCTGCGAAAAAACGGCGCCTGTTGTTGTCGATCTCCTCCAAGGCGGTGTTGGCGGAGCGCAGTTCTTCCGTCTTTTGAGCGATGGTTTCATTCAACCGCGCCCATTCGGATTGAACCTGCAAATGGCGCTTCAGCAGTGCCGCCGCCATGCGGTTGGTCTCGGAGGAAAGCTGCCCGATCTCGTCCAGCCGCGTCACCGGCAAGGCCACCGCAAAATCCTCCTGCCGGATCCGCTGCGCCGCAACCTTCAGCCGGTCGAGCCGGGTAAACTGTGGCCGGATCAGACCAAAGTAAAAGGCGGCCACAAGACAGACCGTCACAAATGCGATGGCCAGCGCGATCAACCCCAGTCTTTCGCGCAGATCCTCGATCCCGCCCAAGATCGCCTGCCGGAACAGGAGCTCATTGTTCACCGCCTGGCTTAGCAACGGGTCAAAACTCGATGCAAAGCTGTCGACATAGGCCCGCAGTTCTGTGGCGTCCTGGCTATCGGACGCCAGTCCCGCTGTCGCGCTGTCAAGCAGCGCCTGCATACGCGCGAGGCCCAAGGATTGGGTGGCGAAACGGGATTGTGCGTCCAGCCCGGCCTCTCGCGCCTTGTCGACGGCCGCTTCGGTGTCCGCGTGCAGGTCCTTGAACGTCTCCCGCATCCGGTCTGCCACCGTCGTCATACGATCCCTGCGCACGTCGGCGGACTGCCCGGATTGTATGACCTCGGTCGTGACGACGAGGAACGTTGCCGCCTGTTGCGACAAGGTGGCGTAGCGCGCAATCCGCGCCTCGGCCTCCAACGCGGTTGTCAACCGCTGGGAGACATCGCGCAGTCCCAGAACGAGGATCACGGCTGTCAGCAGCGTGCCCGCGCCAAGGACGGCGGCACCTATCCCAAGGCGCGCCTTGAGCGACACGGCATGGCGCGGCCCTTCCGGCTTCATTGGATGACCAACCGCTGACCCGCTGCCCGACGAGACGGCAAAGATTCCCGCCTTTTTTGCGTAAACCGATCCCTTAAGGCGGAATTTACCGACTTTAGTATATGTCCGTTGTGCGACACATAGCGCAACAAGCCCGGGATATCGGTCGTATGATAGAACTTCTTTTTGTCGCCTGTTTGGCGTCTGCACCGACAGACTGTCAGGAACACAGCCTTGTCTATGTCGATATCACACCGATGCAATGCCTGATGGCAGCGCAACCGGAATTGGCCAAATGGTCGCTCACGCGCCCCGACATGGAAATCCTCCGCTGGCGGTGCCAGGTCGTCAACCTGGCGGAGCAGCAAATCTGACACTGTCATCGCGGTTTGCCCCGTGTCATGCCCCGCGCCGGGTCATAACCCCACATGGCCGCCAACCCGAACACCAACGTCCAGAACACCACCCACCCCAGCGCGGGCAGGTTCAATTGCAGATAGAGCAGAAAGCGGATGAGCTCGACCGCATGCGTAAAGGGGTTGAGCGCACAGATATCGCGCAGGAAAGGTGAGCTTTCCGCCATTTTCCAAAGCGGGTAGAGCGCCGAGGACAGGAAGAACATCGGGAAAATGACAAAGTTCATGATGCCCGCAAAGTTTTCCAACTGGCGGATGAAACTGGACAGCACAAGCCCCAGCGCCCCCAGCATCAAACCGCCAAGGATGATCCCCGGCAGAGCCAGCAAATAACCCATCAGCGGCATCACGATCCCGAAGGCGGCGGCAATCGCCAGAAACGTGTAGACCTGAAGCACGGAGATGGCCGTGGCCCCCAGCAATCTGCAAAACAAGAGCCACCACCTTGGAAACGGGCTGGTCAGCAACAGGCGCATGGACCCCGTCTCACGGTCATAGACAAGGCTCAGAGAGCTTTGCATCCCGTTGAAGAGCAGGATCATCGCGCACAGACCCGGCACGATATATGTCTCGTAGGTGATATAGGTCTGGTAAGGCGGGATGATCGACAGACCCAATGCGGCACGAAATCCGGCGGCAAAGATCAGCAGCCAGACAAGGGGCCGCACCAGTGCCGCAAAGAAGCGCTCGCGCTGATGCACAAACCGCAGGAACTCCCGCCCGATGATGGCCCGGCTGACCGTCCAGTACCCGGTCATGCGGCAGCCTGCGTTTGCTCAAGAAACCAGTCCTTCAACGGCGTCTCTCCCCGAATGGTGCCGCATGTGCCGTTGGCCAGAATCCGGCCCTGATGCAACACCAGCAACTGGTCGCTGTCCCGTACCTCGTCTGTCAGGTGGGTGGTCCAGAGCACGCTCAGCCCCTGATCTGCCAGATCATGTACGTGGTTGGTGATGGCTGCGCGCGAGGCTGCATCCAGCCCGACCGTCGGCTCATCCAGCAGCAGGACTCTTGGTTCGTGAATGAGCGCACGGGCCAATTCCATTCGCCGCCGGTGCCCGCCATTCAGCGCCCCGGCCTTTTCCGCCGCACGGCCGCGCATGTCCAGCCGGTCGAGTGCTGCATCAATCCGGTGGATGGCCACGTTTCGGGACAGACCGTGCAAGGCGGCAAAATACAGCAGGTTCTGCTGGACCGTGAGGTTCAGGTCGAGCGTCGGCTGCTGAAAGACCACGCCAAGGCCCGCAAGGGCGGCTCGGGGCTGCGTCCGCAGATCATGTCCTGCGATCTCGATGGTTCCGCCCGGTGCAACCAGAAGGTTTGTCAGCAGGGACACGAGTGTCGATTTGCCCGCGCCGTTGGGGCCCAGAAGCGCACAGAATTGCCCGGCGCCGACCTCGCAGGACAGGTTCTCCAGCGCCCTTTTCGGGCCGTAAGAGAAGCTTAGGTTCGAAACCGTCAGCCCGTCAGCCATGCCTTGCTCCTGATCCACTGTCCTTTTTTGCAGACTGCCCGTTAATGGGCAGGGTCACAAGTTGTCATGGTGACCTCAGAGCGCAGTCTCGGGTCAAGCTCTACGAAGGTCGGCAACTGTCAGCCGGAGCGCACGCGCAAACGCTCAAGCCGCGCGAGGAGATCTTCGGCGTTCCGCCAGGCGATCTGCTCTTTTTCGGCATCGCTCAGGTCAGCGGGAAGAAGGGCATGGGCGTAAGGATCGTCTTTGAAGATCGGATAGTCGGAGCCCAGCATGATCCGGTCCGCCCCGAAGAGTTTGACCGCTGCCTCAAGGGCCCGGGGCCCAAGCGACGCGCAATCATACCACAGCCTGCGCAACCGCTCAGTGGGGAACGGAGCGTCAGGGTTTCGATGGCGGGCAATGCTCTCGATCCGCTCAAAGATGAAGGGCAGCGTGCCGCCCAGGTTGACAACCTGAAAGGAGATATCGGGATAGGCCTCCAGCATGTCGGACAGGATGAGGGTCAGCGCAGACTGGCTTGCGGCGGATTGCAGATCGACAGCGGAGAGACGGTATTGCAACAGATCAGCCGGGCGCGGCGGCGGTTGTTGCCCGACCTTGAGGCCCGGGTGCACCATGATGTGACAGCCAAGTTCATTGGCCGCGGCAAACAAGGGGTTGAGCACCTCGGCCTCTGCAATCGCGTTGAAATAATTCGAGGGCAGGATAACACCGGGCAGGCCAAGGTCGCGGCGTATCCGCTTCACCTCCGCGCAGGCCAGATCCATATCGGCCAGCGGCAGCCCGGCCAGGCCGATCAACGCCCCGTCGGTCGTCTTTTGCAAATGGGCAAGGTTGTTGTTGAAATCCGAGATCGCGGTGGCGATTTCAGCCGCCGGGAGCAGGTCCACACCAAGCGCGCCCGGGAAGGTGACGAGCCGGTTTGTCAGCCCCTGCGCCGCCATATCGGCAAGCCCAACGGTATGGTCGTGATACTGCGGCGTGAAAGGAAATTCGCCATTCATGGCGACCATGACCGTCACCCCGTCAGAGCGGTCTCTCAGATATGGCGTGCTTTTGCGCGCCCGCAGCACCTCCACCAGCCCGCCGCCATAAAAATGGGCGTGCATGTCGATGCGTTTTTGCGGATAGCGCATGCTGAGTTTCCGTATTTGAGCAATCGGTCCCCTCTGCACCGCAGACTAGCGCGTTTCGGAACGGAGCTGAATCGAAAATGCCCGGCCCTTTCGGACGAGGTGAAGCGGCGCGGATCAGTTCAATTCGGGAAAGTAGCCCGGCGGGGAGACAAGAATATCAGCCACAGCTGCCCCGCCATGCTCGAGCAGCGTGATCGGCGGGCCAACAGCCTCTCCGCTTTCCCTTGGCTCAAGGGCTGCAATGGCCTGCCGGATCGCAAGGACACCCTGGCGTGAAGGGTCATCAAAGGGGGCCGCCGAGATACTGCCGCTCAGCAGCCCGCGTTTGGTGTTGTGGTTGACGTAGGTGGAAAAGAGCAGGGGCCAGTGCTCGGATGCCGCCCGGGTTGTTGCGATCCCCATGGCGGCTTCGATGGCCGGGGCGCTGCCGATCAGCAGATCAATATCGCGGTGGTCTGAGAGCGCACGTTGCACAAGGTCCAGTTGTTCTCGCAGGCCCGTGTCCGCATTGTAGACCTGAACGATTTCGACTGCACTGCCTGCCAGTGCCGCGCGCAGCCCTGTTTCCAGCGGGGAGGCCCAGCCGGATTCCTCCGGGCCAGAGATCAGAACCGCCGTTTTTGAGGGCGTTCCCGTCGGAAAGCGCGTGGCGAGATGGGCCCCGAGACCTCTGCCCATATCGCGCCAATCCACACCGATGCGCCCGCTAAGCGCATCGGAATGCAATTCATTCACGAGGCCGTAAACGGGTGTGGCAACGGTAGCGTCCGAGACCGCCAGCAAAAGATCAGGGTGGTCCGAGCTGACCGCCCCGAGCAGAATACCATCAAGGTTCATGTCAGCGCAGGTTCTGATCTGGTCGATCTGGGCGTCCAGCGCCTGGTAGCCCCCTGCCTCAAAGAGGATCAGATCAACGTTTTGCCGCGCGGCCTCCTCCTCCAGTCCAAAGGCGACACTGAGCCAGTAGTCATCCTTGAAGTGCGGCACCAGCACACACAGTGTCCCCGCGGTCTGAGCGCCTGCGGGCGCGATCGTCGTGGCACCAAGAAGCAGCAGGAGAATTGCACTGCCCAAAGCTCCCGCGTAACGTTCAAAGATGCAAAGAACGAGTTTTGACAAGCGACTGACCCAAACCCTTTCGTTCATGGTGTTCCTGGCCCTCATGGTGGGCACGTCGGCGCTTGCGGTCAATTGGTTTCTGTCCAGCACCCATCGCCGTTTTGTCGAGGCCAATCTGCCGATCCTCGATACGGCCAACGAGATTGATCTTGCCGCGCAAATCATTTCGGAGCGGTCGCGGGATCTGATCCTGGCCGACCGGCTTGACGATTTGCAACGCCATGAAAGCGATCTGCAAATTGCGATGGGAACCGTCCGTGCAAAGCTTGCAGCCCTGCCGCCGGACCTTGCCGGGTCCTGGTCCGGTGCGCGCGCCGCACAGATCTCGGACATCGTGGGCCAGCTTGTTCAGAACCGGCGCAGATACATCGACCTGCGAAACGAACGGGCGGTCCTGTTGCAAAGGGTCGATCAGATCGGCGACCGCCTGAGCCAGGTCGTGACAGCGGAGCTGGAACTGGCCCGGCTCAGGGTCACGTCGCAGATTGTCGGCCTCTACACCGGGCAAGGCAGCAGCCAGCGCGAGGCGCTGGATCGTCTGGCCGATCAGTATTTCTTTGCCTTCGAACGTCTGACCGAAATGGAACAGACCGTCAACGCGCTGCGTCTCAGCGTGCAGCGCCTTCCCGATCTTGCGACCCAACCCGACGTTGCCGCATTCGAGACCGGTTTCGCAGCCGCCATCGGGGATATCGAAACGCGACAGACTTTTCTGCCGACCCAGAAGGCCCGGCAGGAAATAGGCGACTTGATCGCCCAGCTTCGATTGGCCGTGGCATCATCCCGGGGTCTTGCCGCGCGGCAGAAGAGCCTTCTCACGCTGTCCCTCGCAAGCCAGCAGGCGAATAACATGCTCGAAAACCGGGTTTTCGACCTGTCCGATGACATCGGCGAAATTCGCAACAATGTACAGCAGGCCAGTATCGCAAGCCTCGCGAGAGCAGACGCGCTTTCGGCGCGGCTCTTTGTCGTGTTGCTGGTGATCGTGGTGATTGCGTCGCTTGCAAGCATTGTCCTGTGGGTGCGCGTGCGCCGTCAATTGCTGAGGCGTCTGGGCGATGTGTCGCGACGCATCATCAGCGTGGCGCAGGGCGACTATGGCGCGCCGGTCGCGATCTCCGGGCATGACGAGATTGGCCGCCTCGAAAAGGCGCTCAACGTCTTGCGGCGGCGGGCGCAGGACGCGGAAACCCTGCGCACCCAACTGGAAGAGCAGGTCATCGCCCGCACGGGCGATGTGGTGGCGCAGATGAAGGCCTCGGACGAAGCACGCGACACGGCAGAACGCGCGAGCGCCAGCAAGACCGAATTCCTGGCCCGGATGAGCCATGAGATCAGAACCCCGCTGTCAGGCATGATCGGCATGCTTGATCTGTTGCGCCTTGATGTGACCAAGACATCGCAGCGCGCCCGCGTTGAGACGGCGCTGGCCTCCGCGCGAGAGTTGCTCGACATCACCAATGACATTCTGGATTTCGCCAGCAGTGACGATCCGGTCAATCGCGGCAATCCGGTGCATTTCCGGCTGCGTGACCTTGTGGGACAGTTGGGTCATCAACTGATCCCGCTGGCGACGCAAAAAGATCTGGACGGAGAGATCGAGCTGGTAGAGCCCGCGCCCGCGGTGCTTTTCGGGGACGTTGTGAAGATCCGGCAGATCGTCGGCAACCTGATCTCCAACGCGGTCAAATATACACAAACCGGGCGGGTCTGCCTGACCGTCGAAAGTGCCATCGACCCGGAAAACAATTGCCCTGTGGTCAGTTTTTCTGTCGCCGATACTGGTATCGGCATGACGCAGGAGGCAGTCGCCCATGCCTTCGAGGCCTACAAGCGGACAGACAGCGTGCGCCGTTCCGGCGCGCAGGGCACGGGGCTTGGGCTGGCAATCTCGCGCAATCTGACCGAAGCGCTTGGTGGTTCGCTGCATGTGGAGTCCGCCCCGGATGTGGGGAGCAATTTTACCCTCACGGTGCCGTTAGCGCTTGGCGATCCGGTTCAGATCGACAAGGAAGAGACCGTGCCCGCCCCCGTCACTCGCGGCCAGAGCGTTCTGGTGATCGACGATCACGCCACAAACCGCATGGTGGCGCGTGGCTATCTGCAACGGCTGGGCTGCGAGGTGGTTGAAGCCGGTGACGGTCAGTCAGCGCTTGCCGTGCTTGAGAGCAAATCCGTGGACTATGCCCTGATCGACTTTGACCTGCCGGACATGACGGGCAAGGCGCTTGCCTTTGCGATTGCCGAGGCGCAACCCGGGATCACGCGCATCCTTCTGACTGCGCATCATATCGAGGACACAGACGCGCACCGCGAAGACTTCGGTGTGGCGCGTATCCTGTCCAAACCGGTGTCACCACGCGCCTTGTCCGACATCCTGAGCGGCTCATCGCAAGGCGCGCAGGAGACCCCGGGCACGTCGGGTCCGGAGGTCAGCTTGCGGCAGGACATAGAGGAGATCGGGTCAGAGACGACGGGCCAGATTCTGGGTGAATTTCTGTCGGGCCTCGACGGTGCGGTGGAGGGCATCAAGGCGGCCCCGCAGGCTGAGCGCGCGCGTCTGGCACATCGGCTGAAGGGTGCGGCGTCCAACTTCGCACTGACCGAGCTTTGCGCGCATCTGGCGGATATCGAAAAAACCACGCCCGCCGCGTCAGACCAGCTGCTGGAGACCCTGACCGAGAAGGCGGATCAGGCAGCGTCCCAGTTGCGCCGGGCGGCTCATAAGTTGGACATGTCAATCGACCGGGGGTCGACGAACCGGTAGCCTTCTCCATGTACGGTGAGGATCCAGTCCGGCGAGGTCGGGTCGGCCTCGATCTTCTTGCGCAACCGCCCCACCAATACGTCAATTGCGCGATCACTGGGGCGAATGTCCTTGCGCCCGACCAGTTCTGCAAGCCGCCTGCGCCCCAAGGTCAGGCCCGGATGATCGGCCAGAACGCACATCAGATCATATTCAGAGCGGGTCAGGTCTTCGGTCTTGTTGATGGAGACAAGCCTGCGCCGGATACGGTCAAACCGCCAGGGGCCAAAGGTGCCGACACTGGAGGGTTTTTTGGGTGCCTGTCCGATATCGTCGATCCGGGCCAGCAGGTTCTTGACGCGCGCGGCCAACTCCCTTTTGTCAAACGGCTTGGTCACATAGTCATCCGCGCCCATTTCCAGGCCGACGATCTTGTCCACCTGATCGTCGCGGGCTGTCAGAAGGATGATCCCGACGCGTGATTGCGCGCGCTGCTCCCGGGTGATGGTCAGGCCGTCCTTGCCGTCAAGATTGATATCCACGAGCAAAAGCTCCGCCGGGTCCACGTCGATAATGGATTGCATATCCTCGGCATTCTCCGCCTCAGAGACGCGGTATCCCATGCTGCGCAGATAGGCCCCGAGCCGCATGCGGCTGACCCTGTCGTCCTCAATGATCAGTATGTGGTGGGGCACTCATTTCCCGGAAATGTGTCTGTTACATCCTGTTACATAATCGAACAGCGCAACTTGGCCGAAGTCAAGTAAGACAAGAATACGGTGATCTAAAATCGGGACAATTCAACTGAAACCCGGAGGTCATTATGCCACTCGACACCTTATCCCGCCGCTCGTTTCTTCAGGGAGGAGTCGCTGCGTTTGGCGCGACCAGCCTCCTTGGGTCCACAGCGCTTGCTTCCATCGACCCGAACTCCTTCTCGGGCCGTATTTTCCACGCCAGCCACTTCGGCCCCTTCGAGGCAGTCGTGCGCGATGGCGAGATCGTGGGCATCCACAGCATGACAGAGCTGGACGCCCAGCCAACCGAAATGCTGACCTTCGGGGTCAAGGACCGGACCTATGACAAGAGCCGGATCAACTATCCTATGGTCCGCAAATCCTATCTGGAAGGATGGGAAAGCGGCGACACCAAACCGGAACTGCGCGGCAAGGAAGAATACGTCCGCGTGGATTGGGACACGGCCTTCAGCCTGACCGCCAAGGCACTGCTGGATACCGCCACCAACCACGGCAACGAAGCGATCTTCAGTTCCTCCTACGGTGGCTGGTCGAATGCGGGCGTCTTCCGCCCGAACGTGCTTCAGGGCCGTTTGATCAACCTGATGGGCGGTTGCACCAATACGCAGGGCGACTGGTCCGCCGGTGCCTCTCAAATCTCGCTGCCCCACATCATCGGCGATATGGAGGTCTACTCGGCGCAATCCGCATGGGAAACCATCCGCGACCACACCGAAGTCTTTGTGCTTGTGGGCTGCGACCCGATCAAGAACAACCGCATCGAATACCGCGTGGCCGACCACGGCATGTATGCCCACTGGAAAGACATTCGCGATGCCGGTGTGAAATTCATCTCGATCAACCCGCAGAAAACCGCCTCGGACGAATACCTCGGCGCGGAGTGGATGAAGATCGTACCCAACACCGACGTGGCGCTCTTTACCGCCATGGCCTATCACGTGCTGGAAAACGGCCTCGAAGATCAGGCCTATATGGACAAATACACCGTCGGTGCCGACAAGTGGATCGCCTATGTGAAAGGCGAGAGTGACGGCACGCCCAAGACACCTGCATGGGCGGCGGGCATCACCGGCATAGAGGAACAGCAGATCAAGGATCTGGCGGAACTTCTGGCCACCTCGCGCACCGAGATAGCAGGCGCATGGTCGCTGCAACGGGCGCAACACGGTGAGATGACCCACTGGGCCATCATCAACTTCGCCTCGCTGACCGGCAAGATCGGCAAGGAAGGCCAGGGCGTCGGCTTCAGCTGGCACTACGGTAACGGTGGTCTGCCGCAATCGGGCAAATCCACACCGTCCGGCCTCAGCCAGGGTCGCAACTTCGTCAAGGGTGTCTGCCCGGCGAGCCGGATCACCGAGATGCTGGAAAACCCCGGCATGGAGGTCTTCTACAACGGTAACCAATACACCTACCCCGATGTGAAGATGATCTTCAACGCGGGCAACAACTTCATGTCGCACCAGCAGGACACCAACCGGCTCATCCGCGCACTGGAGAAGGTGGAAACCGTGGTCAGCGTCGACGTCTGGTGGACCGCTGCAACCCGTTGGGTCGATATCGTCCTGCCCGCGTCCTCGACACTGGAGCGCGACGACATCACCTCGGGCGGCACCTATGCCAACGACCGGGTCTACGCGATGAAGAAGGTGATCGAACCTTTGGGTGAATCGATGTCGGACTACGAGATCTTCGAAGGGCTTGCCGACAAGCTGGGCCTTTGGTCGCAGTTCACCGATGGCGAAGACTACATGACCCATGTTCAGAACGCCTATGAACGCTCCGGCGCTGCCGAACACACTCCGTTCGAGGAGTTCTGGGAAAAAGGCTATGCCTTCATGGAGGTGCCGGAGAACGCCCGCAAATGGACCCGTCACGGTGAGTTCTACCGCGATCCGCTGGCCCATCCGTTGCACACAGCCTCGGGCAAGATCGAATTGTTCTGCGACACCATCGCCAATATGGAGATCGACGATTGCCCCGGCATGCCGATGTGGATGGAGAAACACGAATGGCTCGGCAATGCGAAACCCGGCCAGTTGCACGTGGTCTCCCCGCACCCGTGGTTCCGCCTGCACAGCCAGATGGACCAGGCGGAAAGCCTGCGTGACCTCTACAAGGTGCAGGGCCGTGAGCCCGTGCGGATCAACGCACAGGACGCCGAAGAACGCGGTATTGCCGATGGCGATCTGGTCGAGCTTTACAACGACCGGGGAACAGTCATTGCCGGGGCGGTTGTCTCGGAAGGGATCATGCCCGGTGTCGTGTCGATCTACGAAGGCGCCTGGCCGCAGCTTGACAGCAAGGGCCGCTGTAACTCGGGTCTGGTCAACTTCCTGACCTCCACCCAGCGCAGTTCAGGGCTCAGCGAGGCGACCACCGCGAACACCACACTGGTATCCATGCGCAAATGTGAAGACCCGGAAGGCCCGAACATGGCCTATGAGAAACCGGCGATCATCGAAGACATGGAGCTTGCATCCATTGACGAAGATGCGCTTGGGCTCGACCGTCTCTATGATCTGACCGAGTCCCTCTTGGCGGATATGTCACCGGGTGAGAAGATCTTCTATGAGCGCTGCACCGTTTGTCATGGTCCGCGTGAGGTGTCTCACTTCACCCAGCTTCAGTGGAAAGGCATCACACCGTCGATGTTCCCCCGCGCAGGTCTGGACGAAGCCGAAGCCGCGCTCGTCATGGAATACCTGATGGAAAACGCGGCAGACGCCAACTGACGCAAGAACATCGGGCCGGTTTTCATCGGCCCGATGCCCCCTGAACTCACAAGACCCCGAGAGTACCATGCTAGATCAGACCCCCCTTTCGGGTTGTGGCTGCGATTGCGACGACACTGCCAACGCGCCTGCCCTGATTGACCTTGAGACAGCCCGGAACCTTTCCCTGTCTTTTGTCCCCCCCCTCAATCGACATGAAACGGTATCGCTGACCGAGGCCACGGCCCGGGTACTTGCACAGGATATCTTTGCTGACCAAGCGATGCCCGCCTTCGACAATTCCGCGATGGACGGGTTTGCCGTGCGGGTGGCGGATCTCAAAGCGCGAAACTCCCTGCCGATCAGCGGCTGTGTGGCCGCAGGCCAGATGCCCTCGGACCTGCCCGAAGGCACGGCGATGCGCATCTTCACAGGGGCACCGTTGCCCGCCGGGGCCGATGCTGTCGTCAAGATCGAGGACACGTCCGAGGCTGACGGCCGGGTCGCCTATTCCGGTCGCGCGGCCCGCACAGGCCAGAACATCCGCAGGGCGGGCAGCGATCAGGCCAAAGGCGCGCGCCTCGTCGGCAAAAGCCAAAGACTTGCAGCGCATCACATAGGGCTGCTGGCCGGACACGGGGTTGACCGGGTCACTGTATCGCAGCGCCCAAGGGTCGGCATTCTGTCCACCGGGAATGAACTGACCAAAGGGGCTGCCACCGGGGCCTGCATCCGGGACGTGAACCGCCCGATGCTTCTGGCGCTTGCCAGCGCCGCCGGAGCCCAGGTCATTGATCTGGGGATCATACCCGACACCATCGACGCGACGGTCGACGCCTTGCAAGAAGCTTCCGCCCGCTGCGATCTGATCCTGACCAGCGGTGCCGTTTCCATGGGCGGCAAAGACCATATGCGCGATGCGGTGCTGCGGGTCGGCGGACAAATCGACGGCTGGCGTGTGGCGATCAAACCCGGCAAGCCTGTCATGTTCGGGCGGCTTGGCAAGGCGATCATCACCGGGCTTCCCGGCAACCCTTTCGCGGCCTTCGTGGGGTTTCACCTCTTTGCAGGGCCACAAATCGCCAGATTGGCAGGTGCCAGGGTTCAACCCGTCCTTTCCACGCCCGCAGAGGCGGCCTTTGACTGGGCGCGCAAACCGGGTCGGGCGGAAGTCTTTCCGGCGCGTCTCAGAGGCTACAGCCCCGCCGGCCTGCCGCGCATCGAACGCCTGGGCAATAGCGTATCAGCGACGCTCTTTCCGCTCTCCGACGCGGATGGGATCGCCCTTGTCTCCGCTGATGTGGCGCGCATCGCGCCGGGTGACGCGCTGCGTTGGCACGCCTTTTGTGGGCGAGGAGGTGCAGCATGAACGTCCCAACACTCGCGGCAATCGCATTTGACACGCAGGACGTGGACCGTTTCCTGGGCGACATCGCGCGGTCGATGGCCTTACGGGGTCTGGTCGTACACGGCGTCCTCCAGTCCCGTGGCCTGAGCGGAGGGGACTGTCACTGCGCCGACATGGACCTCACATCACTTGGAACAGGGCGCGTCTTCCGGATATCGCAGCCCTTGGGCAACGGATCACGCGGCTGTCGTCTGCACCCCGGGGCCCTCGCGGATTGTGCGATGCAGCTGCAACGGGAGATCGCCCAAGGCGCCGACCTTCTGGTGCTCAACCGTTTCGGGCGCGGAGAAAGCGAAGGGCGCGGATTTCGGGACCTGATCGGCCACGCGCTCGGGATCGGTGTTCCGGTTCTGACCGCCGTGCGCCCGACCTACCAACCGGCATGGCAGAGCTTTGCCGAGGGGGCTGCGCTAACGCTGCCCATGACGCGTGGCGCGGTTCTTGAATGGTTTCAGTCCACACAGGAACTTTGCGATGCCGTTTGATGCCACACCCCCAGCGCTGGTCGACAGCTTCGGACGGGCGGTCACCTACCTGCGCCTGTCGGTCACGGACCGTTGCAATCTGCGCTGCACCTACTGCATGCCTTTGAGGATGAAATTCCTGCCTCGCCGGGAGGTTCTGAGCGTGGAGGAGATGCTGTCCCTGTCGCACCTCTTTGTGCAACACGGCGTGCGCAAGATCAGGATCACCGGGGGCGAGCCGCTGGTCCGGTCGGATATCGTGGCGCTTTTCGAAGGTCTCGCACACTGGCGCGCGCAGGGGAAGCTCGACGAGATCACCTTGACCACAAACGGCACGCTGCTGGCGCGCTATGCCAGCGATCTTGCCCGCTGCGGTGTGCGTCGGGTCAATGTCTCGCTCGACACGCTGGATGCCGCGCGGTACCGGGCGCTGACCCGTTTGGGCAATATTCAACGTGTTCTGGACGGCATTGACGCGGCACAGGAGGCGGGACTGCAAATCCGCCTCAATGCGGTGGCAAGCCGAGGCGCGTTCGAGGAAGAGGTGGATGATCTGATCGCCTTCGCCCATGGGCGCGGCATGGATCTTGCGCTGATCGAGGAAATGCCGCTGGGTCAAACCGGGATGGATCGCGGCCAGAGCAGCCTGTCCAACGCCGTTTTGCTGAACGACTTGCGCAGACGCTGGACGCTCACGCCCGCTCCGAACCGCACGGCGGGCCCCGCCCGGATGTTCGAGGTCGCCGAGACCGGCGGAAAGCTGGGCTTCATCTCTCCGATCTCCTGTAATTTCTGCGCTGCCTGCAACCGCGTCCGGCTGAGCTGCACAGGGCGGCTTTATACCTGTCTTGGTGCCGATGGATCGGTCGACCTGTGGGAACCGATGCAGCAGTCCAAAGACGCAACCCTTGCGGCGATACGGCGTGCCTTGCGCCAAAAGCCCGCACGGCATGGCTTTGACGCGGCCAATATCACAACCCCCGCACACAACCGGCATATGTCGGTTCTGGGCGGATAAATATCTCAACACAAAAGGAAATCAGAGATGAAAATGAAGACCCTGCTGACAACTACAATCCTGACATTTGTTGCATCCATCGCCTGGGCGGAAGTCCACGAAGTGCGTATGCTGAACAAGGGCGAAGCCGGAAATATGATCTTTGAGCCACGCTTCGTCGCAGCCCAACCCGGCGATACGGTAAAATTCATCGCAACCGACAAAGGCCACAACGCCGAGACCGTGAAAGGCATGGTGCCGGAAGGTCAGGACGCCTTCAAAGGCAAGATCAATGAGGAAATCGAGGTTGAATTGACCTCCGAAGGCATGATTGGTGTAAAATGCAAGCCGCACCTGGGGATGGGGATGGTTATGGTGATCAAAGTTGGTAATGCTGAAATGCAGGAGGGCTTTCTGGATGCCAAGATGCCCAAACGCGCCAAGGCGGCCTTTGAAGAGATCGTCGCGGCGGCTGCAACGAACTGAGATCGAAAGGGAACGACATGAGCAAAGAACTCCCCGGCGCCGCTGGCGACCTGGCAGCGAAACACCCCGATATCTGGGAGGCCTATTCCGCGCTTGGCGAAGCCACGGCAAATGCCGGGCAACTCACCGCGCGCGAGCGGCGGCTTGTCAAGCTGGCGCTGTCGATCGGTGCGGCCTCCGAGGGGGCGGTGCACTCGCACGCGCGGCGGGGGCTCGAAGAAGGGATCAACAGTGCCGATCTCGATCAGGTGGCCTTGCTGGCCATCGGACCACTGGGGCTGCCGCGCGCTGTCGCGGCCGGCACCTGGATCGCGGATGTGACCGAGGCCTGACCGGTCAACGGCGCTGGTTGCTTAAGCCAGCGCCGTGCCTTTCTGTGCACAAAGAAGGTCGCGACCGACAAATGATCTGACCATCGGCGTGACGTTTCTCCAAGCCTGCCGCAGATCCCCTGTGACGGGCTTGGTGTCTTGATACCCGGTTACGAAATCAGCTGGCGTCAACGGCGCAACACTCTCATTCGACCCAAAGCCTGCAGGATGGCATCACAGGAGTGTTCATGGACGCGAATGACGCGTATATGACGCCCCGGCAGGGCGAGGAACGGGTAGCCCTCCAAGCCCTATCCAAGGAGCGTGTGCAGAAAGGCATGGGTTCCGCCCCTGCGAGCATGAAGGCCACAAAATGAACAGTGAAGCAAAATCGACCCATGATGCACAGGAAGATGCCCGCAATGACGATCTTCTGATCTGGGTGAATGGTGAGCTGGTGCCGAAGGAAGAGGCCAAGGTCTCGGTCTATGATTCCGGCTTCATGCTGGGCGACGGCATGTGGGAAGGCATGCGCCTTTACAATGGCACCTGGGCCTTCTTCGACGAGCATATGGATCGGCTGTTCAATTCCCTGAAATCCGTATCGATTGATATCGGCATGGGGCCGGACGATCTGCTGGAGATCCTGAACCGGACCGCCGCCGCCAACGGGATGACAAGCGATGCCCATTGCCGGTTGATGATTACGAGGGGCCGCAAGGCGAAACCCTTCCAGCACCCGGCTCTCAGCCGCTTTGGGCCGACCATTGTCGTCATCATCGAACACTCGAAACCCGCAGAGAACGTGCAGGCGAAAGGCATCCGGCTGGCCACCGTACCGCAGGTGCGTGGTCTGCCCATGAGCCAGGATGCAAAGTACAACTCCCATTCAAAGCTGAACTGTGTGATCGCCTGCCTTCAGGCCGAGCAGGCCGGTGCGGACGAGGCCCTGATGCTGGACCCGCATGGCTTCGTGAATACCACCAACGCCTGCAACTTCTTCATTGTGCGCCGGGGCGAGGTGTGGACCTCAACCGGTGACTATTGCATGAACGGCGTGACGCGCCAGAAGGTGATTGATCTTTGCCGGGCCAATGACATTCCGGTATTCGAGAAGAACTATTCGCTCTATGAGGCCTATGGCGCGGATGAGGCGTTTCTGACGGGCACGTTCGGCGCGCAGACGCCGGTGTCAGAGATTGACGGCAAAACCATCGGCACCGGTGAGCGCCCGATGATCGAGCGGATTCGCGCGCTTTACAAGGACCTCGTGCGCAGGAACACCGGCGGCTGAGGCTGCCGGGCCCTGATGGCAGCAAAAATGGTATCTTAAGGCGTCATGCGAAAACCTGAATCACGTAACGCTGCCTGAAATCAATTATTTCAACGTGTTACGTGATACTCGATGTTTTGGGTATTTCGTCAGGCGCTCTATAGCGGCATCCGTATAATCTGCAACACGAGCTCTTACAGCTGAGGCCAGCCCCTCCCTCCGGTGGAGGTTGAAGCCCCCTCCCGGAGGGAGGGGCGGGGGCTGGCCGGGTACACCCGGTAAGGGCGGTGATTCAGATTTTCAGGCCGATGCTCTAGTGAAAATCCCGGGACTTCGGGATGATCCGCACGTCACGTGGATGGCGCTGCCTGTAGGACGGGATGGGTTTGTTGACCTCATCCGCCCGGGCGAGGGGAACATCCATCCGGTCGTTCGACAGTCGGAACAGGGCATCGCTGCGATCTCGTAACCGATGGGCCACGATATGAATCACGGCGCTGTCCTTGTCCTTTTGCACGATCCCCGAGACATCCATCAGCCGCGCGCCCATAATCACCTTGCGAAAGGCCGTCATGACCTTGGGCCAGACAACGATATTGGCCACCCCTGTCTCATCCTCCAGCGTAATGAAACAGACACCCTTGGCGCTGCCGGGGCGCTGGCGGATCAGGACAATTCCTGCCAGCGAAATACGCTCACCGTTGCGCATGTGTCGCAAATCAGCCGCGGGCCGGTAGCCCTGCCGCGCCATGCTCTTGCGCAGGAACGAGAGCGGATGCGCCTTCAGGGACAGGCGCAGCGTCTGGTAATCTGCAACGACATGCTCGCAGATCGGCATTTTTGGCAGGGAGAAGGCACGCTCCGCACCCTCGTCCCGCGTCCGGGTAAACAACGGCAAATCCGGCGCGTCCCGCAACGCGCGGGCATCCCAGAGCGCTTGCCTGCGGTCCAGCCCCACGGAGCGGAACGCATCCGCCGCCGCCAGCTTATGCATGGTACCGGTATCGGCCTTCACCCGCTCCTTCAGATCCTGCAAGTCGCTGTAGGGCCGGTCACGCGCCTCCATGATCCGCTGGGCCTTTTCCTCTCCGATGCCGTCGATCTGGCGCAGCCCGAGGCGCACGGCGAAGCTGCCCTGCGCCACCGGCTCCAGCGTGTTGTCCCAATCGCTGTAATTGATATCCGCCGCCCGGACCTCGACCCCGTGTTCACGCGCATCGCGAACGATCTGCGCGGGCGCATAGAACCCCATTGGTTGCGCGTTCAGCAACGCCGCGCAGAAGACATCCGGATAGTGGCACTTGATCCAGCTTGAGACATAGACCAGATGCGCAAAGCTGGCCGCGTGGCTTTCGGGAAAGCCGTAATCCCCAAAGCCCTTGATCTGGTTGAAGCAACGATGGGCAAACTCCGGTTCATAGCCGCGCGCGATCATGCGGCTGACCATCTTGTCCTCAAGATCGCCAATGGTGCCCTTTGATCGAAACGTCGCCATCGCCTTGCGCAGCTGGTTGGCTTCATCCGGTGAGAACTCTGCCGCGACCATCGCCAGCTTCATCGCCTGTTCCTGAAAGATTGGCACGCCCTTTGTCCGGCCCAGCACGGCGCGCAATTCATCCGGATCATGTGGCGGCGCAGGTGCGGGGTAGTCTTCGGCCTCCAGTCCGCTCCGCCGTCGCAGATAGGGGTGCACCATATCCCCCTGGATCGGACCGGGGCGGACAATGGCGACCTGAATCACCAGGTCATAGAACGTGCGGGGCTTGAGCCGGGGCAGCATGTTCATCTGTGCCCGGCTCTCGACCTGAAACACCCCCAGACTGTCACCCTTGCAGAGCATGTCATATGTGGCCGGGTCTTCCTGCGGAATACTGGCCAGCGTCCACCGCTGCCCGTAATGCGCGTCGATCAGATCGAAGGCCTTGCGGATACAGGTCAGCATCCCCAGCGCCAGCACATCGACCTTCAGGATGCGCAATTCGTCGATATCGTCCTTGTCCCATTCGATAAAGCTCCGGTCCGGCATCGCGCCATTGCCCACCGGTACGGTCTCGATCAGTTTCTTTTCGGTCAGGATGAAGCCGCCCACATGCTGCCCCAGATGGCGGGGCATGCCAATCATCTGGTCGGCCAGTTTGATCGTGCGGGCCATCAGCGGATCCTTGAGGTCGATCCCGGCTTGCGCGGCTTCCTTCATGCCAATCGTGCGCCCCCAGGAGCCCCAGATTGTCTTGGCAAGGGCCGAGGTCACGTCCTCGGACAACCCCATGACCTTACCGACCTCGCGCACGGCCATGCGCGGGCGATAATGGATGACCGTCGCACAAAGCGCGGCCCGGTCGCGGCCATATTTGTCGTAAATATGCTGAATGACCTCCTCGCGCCGCTCATGTTCGAAATCCACGTCGATGTCGGGGGGCTCTTTGCGTTCTTCGCTGATGAAACGCTCAAACAGCAGATCATTCTTATCCGGATCCACGGCAGTGATGCCCAGCACATAACAGACGGCAGAGTTGGCCGCCGACCCGCGCCCCTGGCAAAGGATCGGTGGATCACATTCATATCGCGCATAGTTCACGACCTGATGGATGGTCAGGAAGTACTGCGCGATGTCCATCTTTTCGATCAGGGCCAGTTCTTTGCGCAACGTCTCTTTCAGTTTCGCGGACACACCCTCCGGGTAGCGTTGCGCGGCCCCTGCCCATGTCAGTTCTTCCAGGTAGTCTTGTGATGTACGTCCTTCCGGCACCGTTTCCCTGGGATATTCGTAAGCCAGTTCCGTCAGTTTGAAAGTACAGGCATCCGCCACCTCGCGCGTCGCCCGGATGGCATGCGGCCACTCGGCAAAAAGCTCGACCATCTGTGCGGGTGACTTCAGATGCCGTTCGGCATTTGCGTCCAGCAGAAAGCCGGCTTTCTGGATCGTCGTCTTGTGCAGAATGCAGGTCATGACATCCTGCAATGGCCTGCGACCGGGCGTATGATACCGCACATCATTCGTCGCCAGAATAGAAAGACCATGCGCCCTGGCGAGGCTATCGAGGCGGTTGATCCGCGCGCGGTCATCGCCACGATAGAGATAGCTTGCCGCCACATGCCGCAGCGTCGGCAAAGCGCGGGTCAAGCGACGCAGGCCCGAGGCGAAATCACTCAGGTTTTCACCGGGCATGGCAATCAACTGCACGCCTTCGCTGAACCGCGCAAGATCATCAAGCGTGATGTCACAGGCTCCCTTGGCCTGCCATTCCCCATCAGGCGCGTGCATTTTGCCTTTCGACAGCAGCATGCAGAGCCGCCCATAGGCTTCCCGATCCCGCGGATAGGCCAGAAACTCTTCGCCCGATACCAATGCCAGTCGACACCCGATCACCGGTGTCACCCTGGCCTTGCGCGCTTCTGAATGCAGGCGGACCACGCCCGCCATGGAATTCAAATCCGCGCATCCCAGCTTGTCATAGCCCACCGCGTTGGCGGTCTTGGCAAGGTCAACCGCATCCGACGCGCCCCGCAGAAACGAAAAACAGGTTGTCACCCCCAGTTCCACAAAAGCGGCCTTCGGATTTCGGCGGAACCCCACCTCCTCAATCGTGCGCCGGGGGTGCTGGTGATCCATGTCAGGCATGGCTTGCGCTCCGTTGTGCGTCGCACGTCTGGTGCCGTGGAGAGGACGGCGTTGCGGCCTTGAGCGTCATTCAAAACACCCATGTACAAACCACCGCGGATCACCGCCACGGCCATCATCCTGCAAACCCTCCCGATAGAGCCATAGCCGCTGCCCTGTCTGCCCTTCGACCTTGAAATAGTCACGCAACCGCGTGTTCGGGCGATCATGCCACCATTCCGGTGCGATCCTCTCCGGCCCTGCGAAGCGTGTGACCCGGTGCACTTGCCTGCGCCAGACAAACTGCGCGGGCGGGCCTTCGGGCACGGCATAAATCACGCGCACCTCTTCGGGGTGGTCAAACAAGCGCAGCGGACGCTCACGCGCTACGGGAACGCCCACCTCTGCACGCCCGGCCAACGCGGGGACTGTGCCCATGGCCCGCTCCGGCACATGGCTGTTGTGCAGGATCGGGCGCTTTACCGCCTGCGCGCCGAACTTCGCGCTCAGCCGATCCACCAGCCGGGTCAGGTGTAGCGCCTCATCCGCGCCACCATCAAGCCGGTTCTGACGCACCGGCATCTCTTCCACACCGCCCACTTCCAGCGTCATCAGATCAAAGCCAAACCCCGGGTTGATCCGCTCTACCTTGTCGCGGAACAAGCCCTGCAAATGCTCAGGGTCACGGGTGATGGCCGAGGTCGCGACATCCACATGACTTACATCGCCATCGGTGCGGTAGACGGTGAGGCGCAGGCCACGACACCCCTGCCCCTCCCGCTGCAAGGCGGCACATAATTCGTCACAAAGGCCGGGCAGATGCGGCACCGGATCAAAGATCGGCTCTGCCAACCGGCTCTGGACCCGGAACCGGGGCTTGGCCTCCACGCTTGCCACAGGTTCCGCCAGCTTGCCCAGAGCCTGATCCAGACGCATCAGCGGGTTCTTCTCCAGCGCGGCTTTCACAAAGCGGCGGGTCAGGGACAGGCGCGGCACATCCATCACCGCACCGATGGTTTTCAACCCCAGACGGCGCAGCAGCATCACCGTCTCCGGCGTCAGGCGCAACCCCGTGACCGGCAATTTGCCGAGCCTGGCGGCCAGCTCATCTTTGCCACAGATTGCCCGCGCCGGGCCAAAGCGCGCCAGGGCCCAGGCCGCGCCCCAAGTCGGCGCAACGGCCAGCTTCGCGCTGAGACCAAGCCGCGACAATTGCGTCTCCATCTCCACCAGCATCGCGGTTTCCCCGCCCAGCAGATGATCCGCCCCGGTTGTGTCAAGGATCATCCCATCCGCACCATCCCGCACCGACCAGGGACACCAGCGCCGCGCCCAGAGAACAAGCCTGTCCAGCGCCGCCCGATCCCCGGCGAGGTCCGCATATTCCACCTGCACCTGCGGGCAGATCGCGCGCATATCCGCGACGCGCGCGTCCGGACGAATGCCGTTCAGGCGCGCGGCACGGTTCATGGCATGAATGACCGGGCCATGCGGCCCCTCGCGGACCAGTACGACGGGCACATCATCGGGCGGCGCGCTGCTCTGCCGTTCCATCGCGCGCTGCCACCGCTCCATCGCGAACTGAGGCAGCCAGATCGAGACGATCCGCCGCCCTGTCATAGGTCGCAACCCATGTGCCGGGTGGACGATTGCGAGACCGGAACAACTCCACCTGCCAGCGGGGCGCACCGGGGGCCTGATGGTCGTGCGGATGCGGGGCAGACGCCAGCGACATCACCCGCCATCTGTCGCGTGCCGCGCTCAGATTGGGGGCCGCCGCCCGTCGGATTAGCCAGCATGGCACCTCTGCCGCTTCGGCGCGCATGGCAAGCCGCTTGGTCGCGGTGAAATCCAGCGCAGGCGGATCGCCCCAGACCTCGCCAATGACGGCGGTCAGGTTTTGACAGCGCAGGCCCTCCTCCATCGCCCAGAGGGCGTCTGCCGCGCGGCTGACACGGACCTGAAGGATCGGACGTTTCGTGCCAATGCCCGGCAAATACACCCCGCCCGTTTCCTTGCGCGACAAGTGATCCTGCACCCACAAAACGGGGAGAGTCCTGGGCAGAAGACTGGCCAGCACAAAGCCTAAAGCTCCGGCATCCGTTGCCACCTCGGAAAACACCTCTGATAACACCGCGCCTTTGCTGCGGCCGGAAGCAGCGCTTTGCGTCACCAGTCGCTCTTTGGTTTTTAGCCATCCTACATTTGACATACCGAATCTGCACAATGTTCACTATTTGTTCTTACTCGATGTTCCCTATGACGTCAAAAATTTCGTCACTGCGGAGCAGACGCCCACGAGTACACCGCACTGACACTTGCACCCATCGCGCTTGATGGCCTGCCTTGGCGCTGCTAACGCTTTGGCATGAAAAAGCAGATCGTATGCATCAACTGGGGCACCAAATACGGCCCGCCCTATATCAACCGTCTCTACAACATGGTGAAGGCCAACATCACACCGCCCTTCCGGTTTGTCGCCTTCACCGATACGCGCGACGGCGTGCACCCTGATATCGATTGTTTCGACTTGCCCGAGATGCCGGGCTTCATGCCGGAAAACACGATCGGGCAATGGCCCAAATCCCGTCTTTGGGCCCCGGTTCTGGGGGATCTGGAGGGCGCTTTCCTCTTTGTCGATCTCGACGTCACCATCACCGGCTCGCTCGACCCATTCTTCGAATATGGTGCCGAAGAAGATGTCGTGCTTGCCCGAAATGTCGCGAAACCGCTTCAAAAACTCGGCCAGACCTCGATCTACCGCATGCCGGTCGGGGCTTTGGCGCCTCTTCAGGACATGTTTGCAGCGGACCCGCAGGCGGTCGCGGACAAATACCGGTTCGAGCAACATTTTGTCACCCGGAATGCCCCCAACGGGGTGAAATTCTGGCCAAAGACATGGGTCCGTCATTTCCGGATCGAATGTATCCCGCGGTTTCCCTTCAATTATTTTTTCCCGCCCCGATGTCCTGACGGCGCCCGTGTCGTCATCTTTGCGGGCAGCATGAACCCGCCTGACGCCATCGCCGGGCAGTACAACAAGCGCACGCCTTTCCTCCCCCCCGTGGCGCATATCAGGCGGGCCCTGAAGTCCAAGAAAAAGCTCAAATCCCTTCGGCAGTTCGTCTATCCGGCAACCTGGGTCAGAGACATCTGGAACCGCGCGGGCGAAGAAGACGAGGCGGCCACACGCGGAACAAAATAACCGTCAGTTTTTTGCAATGTGGCTCTTGAACCTTTCAGAGCACTGGCATACACAGCGCTACACATTGGCGCGGGATGGAGCAGCCCGGTAGCTCGTCAGGCTCATAACCTGAAGGTCGTAGGTTCAAATCCTACTCCCGCAACCAACGACAACGAACGCCCGGCAGAAATATCTGCGGGGCGTCGTTCGTTCTCGGCCCCCATTTCCATGATCTGACCCAGTTCACCGTGCAACTCGACATCAAACCCAGTTTTTGTTGGGGTCACCTTGATGTGGTCGATCGAGTTCTGGATGGCTTCGATAGCGCGTTGACGGAGTGCAGGATCACTCACTCCATCGGTCAGTTGCCCGATCTCAGCGCAAGTCGGTTCTTGGCAGCCCGCCACGCCTCAGGTTTCGCGTTTGGGCAATCCTTCGAGATAGGCAGCGACGTCATCGGTCGGGATCACATCGGCATATTTGCAGTTGATGTCAAAAAGATTGATGGCGTGGCTGGCTTCGAACCGGTCGAACGCGGTTTCTTCGGGAATAATGGCCTTGAAATTATACGAATAGGCGTCGACCGTGGTTGCCCGCAGACAGCCCGACGAGGTGCACCCGGTCAGGATCAGCGTATCCACATCCAGAAAATTGAGATGGCTCATGAAAAGGGTACCAAAAAACGCCGAAGGCTTGCGTTTGCCGATCAGAATGTCCTGTGGCTGCGGCGCGAGAGGCGCCACGGTCTGGGTGGCATGTGATCCTTCGGTCGAAATCTTCTCTTTTCCGCGATGGTTCTTGCCCACCTGCACGCCACTGTCGAGCATGTCGGCGCGGCGCTCGGACTGCGTGTAGAATACGGGCAGGTTCTTGGCGCGTGCAATCCTGAGCAACCGCTCGATATGAGGGACGGCTTTCCAGCCGGCTTCACCGCAATGGGTGCGGTACTTCTTGATTCCCTCCTGTTGCGGCTCTCCCGGTGCGTCACCGCAAAAGTTGTACTGCACGTCAATGATGAACAAGGCGGGCCGTGTGCCAAATCCTCCGCGCTTTCCATATCCGGCCAACTGGAAGATTTCTTTGTCTTTTTCGGTCAGGAACTTATCCCAGATGCGTTCAGTCATTGCTTTGGTCCTTCAGGGGTGGCGAGGCATGTAACGCCCGGGATTTGCTAGCCCGGATACGAGTTTTTCATCTTCGACGGTCAGTGACCCGCGCAGGATGGTATGGGTCACGGCGCCCCGAAAGGTCATCCCTTCCCAGGGCGAGTAGTCCGAATGCGACGGGTAATTCGCCGGATCGACGGTCGTTGTGCCGTTCGGGTCAATGATCGCAAAATCGGCATCATAGCCGGGTGCCACATAGCCCTTGTTCGGCAAAGAGTAGAGATCGGCCACATTGCGTGACGTGGTAGCCGCGATAGTTTCGATTGGCACGTCCCGCTTGTAAAAGCCCTCTTCGATCAAGACCGGGAAAATCTGGGCCATCCCGGGCATCCCGGCGCTGCTCTCCCAGAGCGATTTGCCTTCCTTGGTGGCCCGCTTGCGGGCGACATGGTCTGAGCCAATGGTGGATATCTCGCCGTCGCGCACACCTTCCCACAACCCGTCAATATCGGCCTGCGGTCGGAGCGGTGGATTGACCTTGCCGATATTCCCGATCCCGCACTCCCGGGAAAGCGACAGGTAATGGATGCAGGTTTCGACATGGATCGGCGCCCGGTTCGGGTGACGCAGTTTACGCACAAGATCGAGACTCTCGACAGCCGACATATGCACGATGTTCACGGGGCACCCTGTCTTTTCCCCGAAAAACGCCACGCGAAATACGTTCTCTGTCTCAAGGAATCCCGGTGATTGCTCGTCCCATGCGACGATGCCGTCGCGATTGGCCGCCTTGATCGGTTCGCGGAAGAACGGGATCACTTCGGTGTTTTCGCAATGCACACCGACGACCCCGCCTTTGACCTGCGCGCCCGCGTGCAAGGCCGCGTAAAGGAGCGCGTCGTCGACCTCGGTAAAGCCCTTCGCTGCTCCGGTCGCCCCCTTGTACATCAGGTAGACCTTGATCGACGTCACCCCGTACTTCTTCGAAAGCGCGTGCAATTCCTCAACATGACGGCGTGACGTGACACCAAAATGAAAGCCGAAATCAACGCAGGACCGCGCCTCACCCTGATCGCGCCACGGGCCGGTTGACTGATCCAGGTCATCGTGGCGCCAGAAACTCATCAGCCCCGTGACACCACCAAGTGCTGCCGTGCGGGTCTCGGTCGTCCAGTCATTCTCCTGATCGCCGAAGCCTATGTGCGTATGCGGGTCGATCGCCCCCGGCATGATCCATTTGTCGGTGCAGTCAATCACGCGCCCGGCCTCTGCTGCCTCCGACGCCTCCAGGATGGCCGCGATTTTGCCGCCCCTGATGCCAATGGACCCACGCCGCAGACCAACGCCGGGGAACACGATTTCCCCATTTTGCAGAACGAGGTCAAATTTCATGCGATGCCCTCGCGCTGCAGTGCAAGCAGTCTTTCGCCCGTGTCATTCCAAACCTCCTGTCTGGTGATTTTTCCATGCCTGATTTCAAACCGATCCGTAAACCGGATGCCGTCAAATGCGGTTCCGTCTGGCCACTCGCCGTAGAGTAGTCCGGAAATCAGTACACAGATCGTGTCGCCATTGGCCCATGTATCGCGGCGCTGGATGTTCTTTCTGACCGTCTTGTAGCGCGCGCCGGAGTTTTTG
Source organism: Pseudomonadota bacterium (assembly GCA_039196345.1). Taxonomy (GTDB): domain Bacteria; phylum Pseudomonadota; class Alphaproteobacteria; order Rhodobacterales; family Rhodobacteraceae; genus Roseobacter. Next base: position 45,803 of record JBCCUU010000014.1, read on the forward strand.
GCGATCTCGTCAATCCCAAAGAACCTGCGGCCCCCGGGGAAGGTGATCGCGATGGGATCCCCTACATGGGCACGGGCCTTGTCCAGATCGCGGGCCTGCATGGCATCAAGGTAACTGACGGCGAAATCCGCAGCGGTTTCGAGGGTCACTTCGCCCATGCGGTCTCTCCTTCTTGCCCGCTTGATTTGAGAAGGTTCTGAAACATGCCGCCGCTCTGCAAGAGCGTCGCTTCCTGCGTCGATGCGATGTCGATGTATGCGTGAAAGACGATTGTCTCCTGGTCCGAGACGGCTGTTATGCTCACCGGATCGCCCTCTCTCAGCGCCTGCTTCAGGCCGACAAAGGAATAGGTTTCAAAGCCTGTCAATTTGAGTTGCTGCGCTGTCATGCCTTTGGGAAAGACCAAAGGCACAATGCCTACGCCAATCAGGTTTGCGCGGTGAATACGTTCGAAACTCTCCGCCAGGATGATCCTGACACCAAGCAATGCCGGTCCCTTCGCCGCCCAGTCACGACTGGAGCCCATGCCATAGTCCTTACCGGCCAACACCATCAAGGGTGTTCCTTGCATGGCTTCCGCCGCATCGTAGACCGTCATCAACTCGCCATCCTCAACGAGCCGCGTAAAGCCGCCCTCCACGCCGCCGGCCAGGTGGTTCTTCATACGCTGGTTGGCAAAGGTCACACGCGCCATGAATTCATGGTTGCCACGCCGCTGCGTGACGGCATTGAAATCCTCCGGCGCGACACCCTGTGCCATGAGGTACGCACCGGCCTGGCTATCGGGCAGGATTTCACCGCTGGGGGTCACATGGTCCGTGGTGAGACTGTCACCGCATTTGATCAACACACGCGCGTCGGAAAGCCTGTCGGGCAAATCGGCATGGCCTCGATCGAAGAACGGAGGCCTGCGCACGTACGTCGACCCTTCGTTCCATGCAAAGCGCGCGCCGGTCGGTGCATCGAGGGAGGTCCAGAGTTCTGATCCGTCGAAGAGGGTCGCATAGCTCTTTCTGAACCTGTCCGGCCGTGTGGTTGTCGCGACGAGTGTCTCAAGCTCCCCCGGATCGGGCCAGATGTCGCGGAGATACACATCCTCGCCGGCGTTGTCCTTACCCAGCGGCTCGCTTTCGAAATCGACGTCAATGCGCCCGGCAAGTGCAAAGGCGACGACCAGAGGGGGTGACGCAAGGTAGTTGGCGCGTGTCGATTTATGAATGCGTCCCTCAAAGTTACGGTTTCCCGACAGCACAGAGGCGGCCACGATATTGCCGCCCGAGATCCCTTCCGCAAGAACAGGGTCGATTGGCCCCGATTTGCCCGAGCATGTGGTGCATCCGAAACCGACCACATGAAAGCCCAGTGCCTCCAGCGCCGGCATCAGGTCCACGTCTGCCAGGTAATCCTGCACAAGCCGCGACCCCGGGGCCAGGGACGTCTTGACCCAAGGCGGGACCCCGAGGCCCCTCGCGACTGCATTTCGCGCAAGCAGCCCCGCACCGATCATGACGGATGGGTTTGAGGTGTTCGTGCAGGACGTGATCGCCGCGATGGTCAACGCACCATGAGTCAATTGCCGCCCTTCAAAGGCGATTGTTTTACCTATGTCTGCGCCTTTCAGACCGAAACCATTGTCCGCGACAGGTCGGGAAAGGGCGCTCCTGAAGCTGCTCTTGGCCTGGTTCAGGGGGATACGGTCTTGCGGCCTGCGCGGCCCTGCAATGCTGGGCTGTATTCCTGACAGGTCGACCTCGATCACATGGCTGTACACTGCGTTTTCCGGCCCCTCCGGGACAAGCCCTGCCCGATGCGCATAGTCTTCCACAAGCTTGACATGCGCGTCATCGCGCCCGGATTGCCGCAGATAGTCAAAGGTTTGCCGGTCCATCGGGAAATAGCCGACGGTAGCCCCGTATTCCGGCGCCATATTTGCAATGGTCGCGCGTTCCGGCACGGTCAATTCTGCAACTCCGGGGCCGAAATACTCCACGAATGCGCCAACGACGCCAACTGCCCGCAGACGTTCGGTCAGCGTCAATACAAGATCGGTTGTGGTGGCGCCGACCGGCATTTTGCCCGAAAGCCGAACGCCCACCACCTTCGGGATACGCACGGTGTAGGGCTGTCCAAGCGCGGCAGCTTCGCCGTCGATGCCGCCCACACCCCAGGCCAGCAAGCCGATGCCATTGACCATCGGCGTATGACTGTCGCAGCCCAAGACAAACTCGGGCCCGACAATCGGGCCTTCGGAGGTGTCAAAGACATCCACCACTCTGGCCAGGGCTTCGAGGTGGATCTGGTGGATGATACCAGCGCCCGGCGGCACCACCTGCAAGTTGTCAAAAGCCTGTTCCGCCCATTTGAAAAAGCTGTAGCGTTCCGCATTGCGTTCGAATTCCAGCGCGATGTTGTGCTTCTGCGCGTTGGGATGCCCGGCCAGATCGACGATAAGCGAATGGTCGATGACGAGCGTCGTGGGCGTCAGCGGATTGATCGTTTTCGGGTCCGTCCCGCGCCCGGCAACAGCATCACGCGCCGCAGCCAGATCCATCAGCGCAGGCAAACCGCTGGAGTCGGGCAACAGAATGCGGGAGGGTTTGAGAGGAACCACCAACTCGCCCTTGTCCGGCGACCAGGCCACGACATCCTCAAGCAGGCCAAGCAGGCTTGGGTCCCTGAGCGCCTGACGTGCCAGGTTCTCCGCCACGATCATCAGGCTTTTGGGCAACGGTTGCACGCGCGCGGCCAGCAAGGACGGCAGATCAATCAGACGCGCGCCACTCTCACCGATGTGAAGCATTGGTAGTCGACCTGATGATAAAGTACGCACGGAACCCTCCTGCCTTCCCTTACACCCGGTATCTCAAAAGTGTCAACACTTTGGCAAAATCGCTTGTCTATTCGAACCAATTCTTCTAATTTGCAACCAGCAAGGTGAGTATATCACCTCAAGTGTCAACAGAAAGAGCGGCATTGTGGCGAAGAACCAGCAGACATTGGTTGATGGTGTTTTTGACAAGATCTTCGACCTGGTTCTCGGTGGGGAAATCCCACTGGGAGGCGCGCTCAACGAGGCTGCACTGGCCGAACGCTTTGACGTGTCACGTGGCCCTGTTCGTGAGGCAATCAAGCGGCTGCAAGGCAGAGGCATTGTCACCAAACAACCCTATCTAAAGGCCCGTCTCGTCGAATTGAAGGTTCCCGACCTCATTGAGATTTTTCAGCTGCGCGAAGCCGTGGAGGGCATGTCCGTCAGACTTGCAACCCAGAACATGGCTGATGACGCGCTGGATGAACTCCTGTCAGAGTTTGCCGATGCCCAAAACCGTTCGGACGCGGTGGTGCTTGATGTGCATGTTCGGATTGCCGAAGGGTGCGGGAATGACCGTATCCGCAGACAGCTTTGTGACGAACTGTATTACTTGCTCAGACTGTACCGGGCCCGCTCAGGCGCCATGCCCGGCCGCCGCAAGGACGCCTTCTCCGAGCATTGGCAGATTCTCCGGGCCATGAAGGCAAGGGATGCGGACCTTGCAGAGAGCCTGATGCGCGCGCACATCAATCGCGCAACGCAAGGGCTGATCGAGCTTCTGGGCGCCACCGGTGATGAAACAAAGGTCATGGGATGAAAGAAAAACCTGCACGCAAAACCGCCGTCATGCGCGAGATCATCCGCGGGGAAGATATCGTCGTGTCCCCCGGCGTATTTGACGGCTACTCCGTGCGTCTTGTCGAAAAGATGGGGTTCAAGACCGCCTGCACGACCGGCGCGGGCCTTTCCAATTCACGCATGGGCGTTCCTGACGTCGGGATCATGGGCCTGACAGACAACGTGGAGGCCTGCCGGATGATTGCCAATTCCGTCAGCATCCCGGTAATGGCGGACGCCGATACGGGCTACGGGAACGCCGTGACCGTTTACCATGCGATCCAGCGTTTTGAAGACGCAGGCGTCGCTGGGGTCAATATCGAAGATCAGGTCAGCCCAAAGCGCTGCGGCCACATGGCCGGGAAAGACGTCATCGACATGCGCGAAATGGCGCGCAAGATCGAAGCCGCCTGCGACGCCCGAAAAGATGACGATTTCGTCGTCCTGGCGCGCACGGATGCCATCGCGGTGGAAGGTCTCGAAGGGGCAATCACCCGCGCGAAGCTTTACGCAAAAGCCGGCGCGGATATGATTTTCGCTGATGCGATTGCGGGCGAAGATCAGATCAAGGCACTTGTCGATGCTGTGCCTGTGCCGGTTTCCGTAAATATGGGGTTTGGCATTCGCAATCGCCCGACAACACCGCTGATCCCGATCGCACGCCTGCGGGAGCTTGGTGTCAAACGTGTGACCCTGCCCCGCATGCTGCCAGCCGCGGCCTTGCACGCGATGGAGAACGCTCTGGGCATCCTGAAAGCGTCCATTCCGACCGGTGAAGTCGTTGACCGGCCGGATTTGCTCAGCAGCATTGATGATATCTGGTCGCTTATGGGAAAGCCCGCGATTGATGATATGGAAGACCACTACGGCGATCTGGACGGGATCGGCCTTGCGGACGGACAAAGCCTGAACGGTCGGTCCTCTTAACGTGTTTTGGTTTTTCCCAAAGCTGCGCGCCGCCGCAGGGCCGGGAACGCAATGCTGAAGATCAGGAGCACGGCTAGGGCAAGGAAGACCGCACTGATAGGGCGATCTATGAATGTCGTGATATCCCCGCGAGAGAACAAAAGCGCCCGGCGGAAATGCTGCTCAAGAAGCGGGCCAAGGATAAAACCCATCAGAAGCGGTGCCGTCGGGTATTGGAATGCGTTCATGACGTATCCAACCATGCCGAAGATAATGACCATCAGAACATCGAATGGATTGTTGTTCACGCTGTAGACGCCGATACAGATAAAGAAGATCACCGACGGGTAGAGATACTTCTTCGGGACTGTCAGGATTCTCACCCAGACGCTGATCAGCGGAATGTTCAGAACCAGCAGCATGACGTTTCCGATCCAGAAACTCACAACAAGCCCCCAGAATAGATCGGCATTTGTCGTGAAGAATTCCGGGCGGGGCTGGATGCCATGGATCAGCATCGCTCCCAAGAGAACGGCCATGGCCGCATCGCCCGGAATGCCGAGAGCCAGCGTCGGGATGAAGGCGGCTTGAGTGGAGGCATTGTTCGCAGCTTCCGGTGCCGAAATCCCCTCGATTGCGCCTTTCCCAAAACGGCTTGGATCCTTGGCAACGCGCTTTTCCATCGCATAGGCCATGAACGCCGCAAGGGTCGGCCCTGCACCTGGAAGCACGCCTATGAACGAGCCGATTGTTGCGCCTCTCAGGGTCGGTTTCCATGTCTGTTTCATGTCCGCGCGTGTCGGCATCAGGTCACGCATGCCGACCTTGGCGACTTTCGAAGGATCACGCTCCGGCGTACCGGCGTTCTTCAATATTTCCGCAACGCCGAAAAGGCCCATGGCCATTGCAACAAGGTTCAAGCCGTCCTGGAGTTCAAGGATGCCAAATGTGTATCGGATCGTTCCCGATGTCGTGTCCATCCCCACCATTGCCAGCAACAACCCGGCAAGAACCGACGCCACACCCTTGAGCGGATTGCCCAGAGACATCGTGGCCGCAGCAATCAGCCCCAGGACCATGATGGAGAAATACTCGGCGGACGAAAACTTGAGTGCCATTTGCCCAAGTGCCGGGGCAAAGCTCATCAGCAGGACGATCGCGATGCACCCCCCGACAAACGAGGTGATTGTCGTCACGAACAAGGCCACACCCGCGCGGCCCTGCTGCGTCAGAGGGTACCCATCCAGAGCTGTCACAGCAGAAGTTGATGTTCCGGGCAAATTCAACAGGATGGACGCTGTCGACCCACCGTATTGCGCCCCGTAGAAGATGCCCGCCAGCATGATCAGGGCGCTCATTGCCTCCAGATGGTATGTGACCGGCAACAACATCGCGACGGCAGCAAGAGGTCCGATGCCGGGCAGGACACCGATGAACATGCCGACCGTCACACCGACAAAGCAGAAAAGAAGGCCTTCGATGCTGACAGCCGTGGTAAGCCCCAGGGCAAGGCCTGACAGAAGGTCCATTCCGCTACTTCCCGAAAGTCGACATCGGCACCCCGATGCCCCATATGAAGATCACGAATCCAACAAGGCAGAGCCCGATTGTCAGGATCGCAGCCGAGGTTGGCGTCGTCTCCATTTCCACGGCGGCGCAGCACAATACCAATGGAATTGAGGCGGCAAAGAACCCGAACCTGTCAATCAGCAAGGCCCAGATGAGGATGCCTCCGAGGATGAGCAGGAACGGCCGCATACGCACGTTTATGTCTGCTTGCCGTGCTGTCCTGCCCTGGGCCGCGAGCACAAGCCCGACAACGATCAGGGCGAGGGATATTGCCACGGGCGCAAAACCAGGGCCCATCCGCGTGATGCTGCCCAACGGGTAATCAAGGGCGATGACCAGTGCACCGATACCCACGACCACAAAGGCCGCCGCACTGGTGAGTTCAGCCTTGTTCCATTGCGCCATTGCTTCCTCACTTACCGATTGGAAAGAAAATCGCAGATACTGCAGAACTGTCAACAGTATTCCGTAAAGCAACGGCTGCAGCTGCTATTTCTTCCGCGTGTTCTTGACTTTTCTGCAATTGCTTCTCATAAGTGTCAACACTTTTAAGGGATGCGTCGTGACTGACTTCGAACAGATTGACAGAGTGGACGTGCTCATCGTCGGGGCTGGCGCTGCCGGGCTTACCGCAGCCATCGCAGCGCGGGAGGCAGGGGCCAGCGTCCTGATTATCGAGAAGGCCGCGGCATGTGGTGGCAATACCGCTCTTTCCAGCGGGTCCCTTCCCGGCGCCGGAACGCGGTTTCAGCGACAGCGCGGCATCCACGACAGTGCCGCAAGGTTTGTTGCTGATCTTGCCCGCGTCGAGATGGATGCACCGACCCGCGCGCGTGCTGCCACCCTCGCCGAGCTTTCTGCCAAGTTGATCGAATGGATGGTCGATGTAGCTGACGTGCGCCTGCAGCTTATCGAGGATTACAGACACGTCGGTCATTCCGTGCCGAGACTTCACGCGCCTGCCTCGCGGCGCGGCTCCGACCTGTTGAGCGATCTTGAACGCGCAGCAAGGCAGCGCGACATTCCGGTGGCGTTCCGCACAAAGCTGCTGCATCTGGAAACGGATGCAGACAAGGTGACAGGGGCCCGGGTCGTATCTTCTGACAATGCGAGATACAGTATTCCTGCCGGTGCAACCATCCTCGCCACGAACGGATTTGGCGCATCAAGGGAACTCTTGAAACAGCATATCACGGACGCCACCCGTTTTGTGTCTTTCGGCGCGCCTACAAGTACTGGCGACGGCATTGTGGCCGCTCAGGCCATTGGCGCCGGGGTCGAAAACATGGGCGCTTTTCAGGGCCACGGGTCGATCAGTGCGAAACTGCAATCGCTTGTCACCTGGACCGTGATCGAGCACGGCGGTGTGATGGTTGACAGCAATGGCGACCGCTTTGGCGATGAATCGATCGGCTATTCGGCCTTTGCCGAAGTTGCCGCTGCTCACCCGGGGCCGCACTACGTCGTGTTTAGCGATGACATCGCAGATCGGGTATCGCACTATCAGAGCGATTTTGCCGAATTGATGAGATTGGGCGCAGCAACAACCGCCCAAACGCAAGATGAGCTGGCAGGCATGCTGAGGCTCCCGGCAGACCGGCTCGTTCAATCCATCACCTGGTCAAGCACCGCGAAGTGCCACGCGATAGAGGTCTTGCCTGCCCTGTTTCATACGCAGGGTGGTCTTTCCATCGACGTTGAAGCACGGGTCTTGCGAACGGACCAAACGGTGTTGCCGGGGTTATATGCAGCCGGTGGTGCGGCGGCTGGCATCAGCGGCACATCGGGGGCCGCAGGTTATACCTCTGGCAACGGGCTTTTGTCCGCCTGCGGTCTTGGCTTTTTGGCGGGCCGTGCCGCGGCACGATCACTCATGACAGTTTCGGGGACTGGCCCAGACGCCGACATCATCACCCATACTTACTAGGAGGAAGTAACATGAAGTCCATACTCAGATCACTGGCCATCGGGGGCGCGGTTGCCCTTGGCGCCGCGACCGCTGCACTGGCTGAATTCCCGGAGCGCGCCGTCACAATCGTCGTGCCCTATTCACCCGGCTCCACCGACACGATGGCGCGCACATTGGCCGAAGACCTCTCGGCGCAGCTTGGGCAGCCGGTCGTTGTGGAAACACGCCCCGGCGCCGGTGGCACTGTAGGCGCGGCATCTGTCGTCACGTCCGACGCAGACGGTTACACGCTGTTGATGGCCGTGAGTTCAGTTCAAACCGTAGCGCCGCACCAGCGCGAACTGCCCTACGGATTTGGCGATTTGCAACCTGTCGCACGCGTCGCGGTGGGGCCAAACGTGATCGCTGCACGGGTTGGCGCGCCCTTCACGACCATTGAAGAAATGGTGGCCTACGCCAAGGAGAACCCCGGACAAGTGAGCTACGGCAGCGCAGGCACCGGGGGTGCGACACACATTGCCGCCGAGGCGATTGCGCGGGAGGCCGGGATCGAACTGTTTCATATTCCCTTTGGTGGCGTGACACCTGCAATCGCCGCGACCGTGGCCGGTGATGTCGATCTCGTGCTTGGCTTCGGGTCGGCCATTGCACCGCAGGATGAAGCTGGCGCGCTTGTTGCCCTGGCTCAACTCTCTAACGAACGCGCGGCGCTCTACAGCGATCTGCCAACCCTCAAGGAAGGTGGCGTCGATCTTGCACTGCCGCCAAACATCGGCATCTGGGCACCTGCCGGAACACCTGAAGATGTCATCGCCACGCTTGAGGCCGCCGTCGAGGCCGCCGCATCGGGCGAGGGATTTACATCTTTCGCACGCAACGCCGGTGTCGAGATTGACTTTGCCTCCTCGGCGGAGTTTGGCGCAGTGCTTCAGGAAGAAGATCAGTTCTTTGCTGAACTCCTTCCAACCATCGACTTTTCGGAATAAAGCGTCATGCGAAAAACCTGAATCACGCAACGCTGCCTGAAATCAAAGATTTCAACGCGTTACGTGATGCCTGATGTTTCAGGTATTTCGTCAGACGCTCTAGTCGGCTCAGCGCGTCAAGGCATTCCTGTGCCTTGACGCCATGCTCCGGTTTCAAAGCTGCTTTTGGTGCAACGGGGACCGGCGGGACCATCATGCAGGCTTTTGGCTGCACGCACTCAAGGCCCGCGCCCGCATTCCTTGTCTCAGCGATCAAGGGCACCGACGCCGGAGAACCGAAAGGCCTCCTGCTGAAGGGCATCGAGTTCTTCCGCTGACATCTGGTCATGTGCCACGGTGATCCGCCCCAGGAACACGAAGGGCAGATCGTCTGCACGGCCTTCCAAACCGGCCTTGATCGCTTCTGCGGTCGCAGCGCCCACGTCATCGCCCATCCGCATCGGCGTGGCATCCAACTCCCCGCGCCGGATCGCGTCAAGCTCAAGCCCAGTACCGCCCCAGCCGGTTGAAAAAATGTCCTTTTCCTTGCCGACGGATACCTGCGCTTCTACCGAACCCATGGCCATGGCGGTGTTGGCGTTATGGATGATCTTCGCCTCCGGATAGGACTGAAGGATCAGGGAGGTCCCGGCAAAGCCGCCCTCGCGCTGATACTCTCCGTAGTGTTCGTAGACCGTGGTCCAGTTGCCCTTTTCCTCCACACAGGCCTTGAAATCACCCGACCGTTGATTGTCGGTAATGCCCGGGATACCCCGGTTCATCGCCATCACCACGTCGTTGCCCAGACGGCTGAGCATATATTCGCACATCGTCAGCGCACCGGCGGCGGAGGAAAAGTCAAACCAGGCATCTGGCTGGGGATCGAGATCCTTCAGCGGCGTATGGAAGGCCCAGACATAGGTGGTCAGATCCTCCTCGCCTGCAAGCTTTGCAATATTGTCCGCCTGGATCGCAAGCTCGGACGGGCCGAAAATCACGTAGTCATAAAGGTCGGCGTCCTGCACCACCTGGTTGGCATATGTGGTTTGCAGCGAATGCTCGATCTGACGGCTCGCGAACTCGGTGGTCTCGTAAGAGATGCCCAACTCGTCAAGTCGTTTGGTCATGGCAAGATAGTTGCGTGCCCAGAAATCCGACGTGTCAGATGACGGGTAGATCAGCGCAATCTGTATGGGCGCATCCTGCGTGCCCGAGAACGGGACGGCCTCACTGCCGACAACCGCCTGCAAGGCTTCGAGCTTGCCCTCGGCGTTGACTTCATCAGGCACCCAGTAGTCGCGTTCCGCAATATCAGGCAGTTCCTTCAGCGGCAGAGTGTCCGCGGCATTTGCCGCACCGGTCAAGGCTGTTGCAGCCAGAAGGGCTGTGGTTGTCAAAAGTCTCATAGTCGTTTCCTCCCTGTGATATGAGCATCTGGATTTGGGACCCTCGCACGCGCCGCGCGGTGGATCATTTAAGCAGGACGGGCAATCATCCGCTGGCCGTGACCTCGCCAGCGGTGAGCCCGCCAATTGCAAGCAAGGCGATCAGGATGCCGATGATGAGCGCGCAGAGGCGCATCGTCTTTTGCCCTTCGGGTGTCTTCAGCCCGGCAAGCAGGCCACCCGCGCCGTCGCGGTCCTTTTTCTGAAGCCAGGAATAGAGCGCCACGGAGCTGATGATTACAAAGCCTGAAGCCACCGGTTGCCAGAAAAACTCGATCCGCAGCGTGACGAGCGCATTGAGCATCATCGCCAGCAGAAGAACACCGGAGAATGAACCGATCATCGAGGCGCGCCCGCCAAAGAGCGATGTGCCCCCCACGACCACCGCCGCGATGACGTGCAGATTAAAGAAGGGAGCCATGGTCGCCTGAATGGCGTTCTGTTTGCCCGTCAGCATCAAGCCTGCCAAAGCGGCACAGGCGCCGCAGAGCACATAGGCGTAGACCTTGTGGCGTTTGACTCCGATGCCCGTCAGTTCCGCAGATTCCGGGCTTGAGCCGATGGCAATCGTGTAGCGGCCAAAGTAGGTCCGCTTGAGAAGGAAATATCCGACCACCATGGTCAGCATGCCCATGATGGCCGGAGTCGGAATGAAGAACGGTGTCTGCCCGCGCCCGATTTCGGTCAGAAGGTCGGGGAAACGCGCAAGCACCAGCCCCTTTGCCAGCAGCAGCGCAAGGCCCTTGTAGACCAGATCCATCGCGAGCGTCCCGATCAGGTCGGGGACATTGAACCGCGTGATGACCAGCCCGTTGATTAGCCCCAGCAACGCTCCGATGGAGAGCGCGATGGGAATACCCACGTAGATCGAAAAGCCGTACTGTTTGACCAGAAAGGCCATGATGATCGACGACAGCACCGCCACGGAGCCCACCGACAGGTCGATGCCGCGTTGGGTGATGACAAAGGTCATCGCCATGGCCATGGGCATGTAGAGGGCCGCGTCCTGCAGGATCAATTCGATGTTGCTGGCTCGGAAAAAGCGCGCGGGCGATGCGAAAGCCATGAAAACAAGAATGGCCGCGATCATCGCCATCGGTGCGATGATGGCCATGTAGGGTTCGAGCCGCTCGGTCAGCGGCTGACCGTCCGGCTTGGCAACGGTGGTGTTCATGCTGCGTCCTCCTTGGCGCCGACGATCATGCCAAGCACTTCCTGCGTGGAGCTTTCGGAGGTCAGAACCACCCCGACACATTGCCCGCGACGCTGGACGTGCACGCGGTCCGCCACCTCGAAAACGTCGTCCAGCGAGTGGCTGATGAGGATCACCGCGATGCCCTGCGCCTTGACCGTTTCAATCAGACGCAGCGTGCGGGCGGTTTCCTGCGGGCCAAGCGCTGCGGTGGGTTCGTCCATCACCAGGACCCGCAGGCCCTTGTGATACACCGCGCGGGCGATGGCCACGGCCTGCCGCTGCCCGCCCGAGAGACTGTCGGTCGGCGCGTCGAGTGACTTGAGCCGCACGCCGAGCCTCTCCATCAGGACACGCTCGGTCTCGTCACGCATACGCTTGTTGTCCAGCAGCGTGATCCCGAACACCTTCTTGGTCAGCTCATTGCCCAGAAACATATTCGCGGCCGGGTCGAGGTGGTCTGCAAGCGCCAGGGTCTGATAGACCGCGTCAATGCCCGCGGCGGCGGCCTCCGCATGGTTTGAAAACGCGACCTTCTCGCCATCGATATAGATATCGCCTTCGGTGGGCTGGTAGACCCCGGTGAGCACCTTGATGAGGGTCGATTTGCCCGCGCCATTATCCCCCACGATGGCGAGCACTTCACCCGCGTAGGCCGCAAGGTCCACGCCCTGCAAAGCCGTCACCCCGCCAAACCGTTTGGTCACGCCCGTCATCTGGACAAGTGGCTTATCTGTCATCAAATTCTCCCCGCGCTGCGCCTGCCGTCTCTCAGCTGTGTCGTTGGGACAGGGCCCGGGATCAGGCCCCGACCCCGCCCGATCACTTGCCCCAGATGGTCGCGTAGGCGTCGCGGTAGGGGATATCCGGGTCGAACTGGTTGCTGTCCCCCAGCTTGGCGAGTCCCTCCGGTGTGACCAACGCAGGCGAGGTGATATACCCTGAACACGCAGCCCCCTGGATCGCGCGGTTCAGTTCATCAACCAGTTGCCAGCCTTGCAGGTTCAGAGGCTCGGCCACGGTGATCGCCTGATAGCCGCCAGAGCGAATGCGCTGGAATGCGGCCTCCGACCCGTCCCCGGCGGAACCCGCTTTCGGGGCCTTGTCGGGGGAAAGGCCAGCCGCTGCCAGCGAGGGTCCCATGAAGTCGAAATAGAGATCGTTGATCGCCAGCGCATGGGTCCAGCTTTCGCCGTATTTCTGCAAAAGCGAGGTGGTGAGCGGCCCCATGCGGGTGGATGTATCGGCGATGGGCGTGTCCACATATTCCAGAACCTTGCCGCCTGCCGCTTCGACCGTCTCCTTCAGCCGGTCCGCCTTGTCGATGGCAATCTGATAGGTGCTGTCGGTAAAGATCACGACGCCGATTTCCTCGCCACCGTCCTCGATCGCCCAGTCCGCGGCAACTTCCGACACCGTCATCGCATCGGTAGAGACATTGGCAAAAATTCCGCCGGGTGCGTCGCAGCCGATCTTGGGGCCTGAGTGCCAGGCGACCATCGGCACCCCGGCATCGACCACGCCCTCGAGGGCGGCTTGCTGCTCAACCGCGTCAAATCCGTTGATGATGATGCCATCCGCCTTGAGCGCAAGCGCCTGGCCGATTGCCGCCGTGCGGCCCTGGATGGAGCCTGCGCCATCGAGCACGCGGACCTCCCAGCCGATCCGGGCCGCGGCTTCTTCGACGCCCTCGGTCACGCCAAGGATTCCGCCGTTCTTGAGATCCCCCGCGACAACCACGATGGATTTGCCTTCGGCGGCTGTCGGGCCTGTTGTCGGGCCGTCCCAGTCCGCAGCAAGTGCGGGGGATGCGATCAGAATTGTTGTGGCCAAAAGACCTGCGATTGTGTTTCGAAAGTGCATGCTTTCCTCCCTTTCATGTCCGTTTCGTGCCGCAGCACGCGGCTTTTGCGTTGACTACCGTTTATCGGCACCCTTTTTGCGTTGCGCGTAGCCCGCGATCCCGATGGCCACCAGAAGCGTCACACCGTTGAAAAGCGGCTCGACCCAGAACGAGCCGCCGAATTGCTGAATGCCAGAAATGCCCACCGCCAGGATCACCACGCCGACAATCGTGCCCCAGACGTTCACGCGCCCCGGCTTGATCGTGGTCGAGCCCAGAAACGCCCCAACCAACGCGGGCAGCAGGAACTCAAGGCCCACGGATGCCTGACCGATGCGCAGTTTCGCGGCCAGCAGAACTCCCGCAAGCGCGGTCATCGTGCCGCTGGCGACAAAGGCGCCGATCACATATTTCCGGGTCGGAATGCCGTTCAGCTGCGCCGCGCGCTGGTTTGCGCCAATCGCGTAGAGATACCGGCCCACGGGCGTGTATTCGAGCACGATCCACATCACCAGCGTGATGACCAGCAGGTAATAGGCGGTGATCGGCAGCCCGAAGACGAAGGTTGTGTTCAGCGCATAAAACCCGTCGGGCAAGAGCCCGACCATCTGCCGCCCGCCCGTATGCCAGAGCGCCAGCGCATAAAGCACCGTGCCTGTGCCCAGCGTGGCGATGAAACTGTCGATCTTTGCCACCTCGACCAGAAGCCCGTTGAGAAAACCGGTCAGGGCACCCAGCATCAGCACGATGGCAACCGCGATGGGCCAGGGCAGGCCAAGCATGGTTTGCAGGCTGATCGCCAGAATGTGCCAGAGCACGATGCCGTACCCGACGGTCAGGTCGATCCGGCCTGCCGCCATCGGGATCATCGCCCCCAGCGACAAGAGCGCAATGATCGCCTTGTCGGAGATGATCGACCGGACGTTCAGCATCGTCGGAAACGTGTCCGGCAGCAGCACCGAGAACAGCAGGATCAGAAAGATCGTGAGGATCACCAGCCCGTAGACCGGCAGAAACCGCATCAGCCGCTTTCCCGGTCCCAGCCCTTTCAGCTCGGCCTCCGTGGGTTCCAGCGCACTCGATTCAAGCGACTGCATTGTCTTTTCCGCCCCCTGTCATTTTGAGGTTGCCGGCCGATGCCGACTGGATCAGGTTTTCCGTGGTCAGCCGGGTGCCGCTGAGTTCATCGACGATTGCGCCCTGGCTGAAGACGATGGCCCGGTGACAGATCGTCGAGATTTCCTCGAAATCGGTCGACATGATGAGCATCGCGACCCCTTGCGACAGCGCGCGGTTGAGCAAGGCATAGATTTCCGATTTCGCTCCCACGTCCACACCAGCCGTCGGATCTTCGCAGATCAGCAGTTTACGGCGGGTGGCGAGCCAGCGGCCAATCACCACTTTTTGCTGGTTGCCGCCCGACAGCGCCTCGATCGCAAGCGCAGGATCATTCGGCGACAGGTCCAGTTCGGCCCCGATGATCGCCGCCCGCTCCGCCTCGACACGCGGCGATAGCAGGTCGAAAAACCGCCGCCCCGTACCTTTCGGGTTGAGAAAGGTGTTTTCCCGGATCGTGAGGCTCATGGCGACGGATTCTTCGGTCCGGTCCTTGGCCACCAGGCCGACGCCTGCCTCCAGCGCATGCCGGGGTGATGTGAGATCAGGCTCTTGCCCGTCCAGTGTCACCTCGCCCGTGAACGGCACCAACCCGAAGAGCGCGCGCGATATGGTCTCGTGACCGGCCCCGCGCAACCCGACCAGACCGAGCACTTCGTTTTTTTGCAGATCGAAGCTCACCGGCTGCATGCCCGCCACGCAGAAATCGCGCAAACTCAGAACCGGCGCACCCGCGGCCCCTGCCGATTTCACCGTTTCGCGGGTCTTGCGGCCAACGATCTTCTGCACCAGTTCCTCGGGGGTGGTGTGGTCAATGCTGCGCACGCCCACCATCGTACCATCGCGCAGGACCGCGACCCGGTCCGCGATTTGGAAAATCTCGTCAAGGCGATGCGACACGTAGATCATGCCGACCCCCTTGTCGCGCAGCGGCCGGATCGCCGCAAAGAGCCGCTCGACTTCATCCGCGGGCAACGACGCGGTGGGCTCGTCAAGGACAAGAAACTCGCTGTCTACCGCCAGCGCCCGGGCAATGGCGACGAGGGATTTTTCCGTTCGCGTCAGGTTCTCCACACGCGTGGAGGGGTCAAAGTCGCAATCCACCTTGCTGAGCGCTTCCCGGGCCAGTTCCTCGACCGCGCGCCACTGGATCAGGCCGCGCTTGCGGGAGAACCCCAGCGCCAGACCGATGTTCTCTGCCACCGTCATCCACTCGATCAGCCCGAGGTCCTGATGGATGAATGCCACCTTCTGACGCTCCCCGAAACCCGCTGGTTTGTGGTGGTAGGGCTGCCCGTCGATCAGCACCTGGCCCGCATCCGGCGCATGGATACCGCCAAGGACCTTGATCAACGTGGATTTACCCGCGCCGTTCTCGCCCAGAAGCGCGAGGATTTCACCGCGCCCCACCGTCAGCGACACGTCCTTGAGCGCATAGGTCCCGCCAAAATGCTTGTCGATGCCGTCAAACAGCAGCCCTGATTGCAGGTCCGACATCTCAAATCCTCCCTGTCACAGGTCTCAAGCTCACCGTTGAGTTACCCGTAACGTTCCGTTAGCATCGGTTCAGGACGCGGGGTCTGTCAAGGACTAAGTTACCCGTAACGTAAAATGGCGTGAGAGTTGGATAAGTCATTTAAAAACAACAAGGTAAGCCTCTCTGAGGTCGCCCGGGCGGCAGGGGTCTCGAAGATGACCGCCAGCCGGGTACTGCGCGAGGAAGGCGGCTACTCGGAAAAAACCCGGCAGAAGGTCATGGCGCAGGTCGATGCCCTCGGCTACCTGCCGAATCGCCTCGCGACGGTTTTCTCCGGCGATCAACGCTCCACCTTCATCGGTGTCTCTATCCCCGAACTTGGCAACGAGGTCTTTGCCCAGGTGCTTGAAGGCATCGACCGCAAACTCGGGACCTTCGGGTATCAGTCTGTTCTGGGTCTCACCCAGCACACGATGGAGGAAGAGGAAAGCTGGATCAGGACCGTTCTGTCCTGGCAACCGGCGGGTCTGATCCTGACGGGGCGGTATCACTCCGCCCGCGCCACCGAGATGCTGCGCAATGCGGGGCTCCCCGTGGTAGAAATCTGGGATCTGAACTCCAGCCCCCTCGACATGAGCGTGGGGCTCGATCACTTCGACAGCGGCTTCGACATGGGGCGCTACCTGATCTCACTGGGCTATGAGAGCGTGGGATATGTCGGCACGTCCCATGATGTCGCCAATGCCGCTACTGAGCGTCTGGACGGGTTCTGCAAGGCGGTCGAAGGCGCGGGCGGCACGGTGGTCAAGCAGCTATGCCTGCACGATACGGCAACCTACTACCCCGGCTTTTACGGAACAGAGCAACTTCTGGCGGGTCGCCGCGACATCGACTGCATCTACTATCAGAACGACGCGATGGCCTTTGGCGGGCTGCAATATTGCACTGCGCGCGGGCTCGATGTGCCACGCGACATTGGCATCGCCGGATGGGGGGACCTGCCGATTGCCAGCGTCATGAGAAAGCGGCTGACCTCCTGTCACGTGTCACACCTGAAACTGGGCCAGAAAGCCGCCGAACTGATGATGGCGCGCCTGACCAACGAACCGGTGCCCAACTGCGTCGACATCGGCTTTCGGTTGATCCCCGGCTCCACCGTCCGAAATATGGCTATCTGAGACGGCTCAAGGGGGGCGTCACATCATCAGGCGCGCACCCGCTCGGCCCCCGGATCGTAGGGGGTGCGCAGGTAGGCAGCGGCATCACAACGTTTACCGGCAAGATCGATGGCAAAACTGTGGGCCTCAAGGAAAGCCTTGTCGATCCGCGCGCCCGCATGAACGTCACACAAGGCCACTGCCCCGCCCAAGGTGTGGCCATAGGCCGCCGAGCGCACCTCGCCAATCTCCGTCCCGTCGCAGAGCACCGCCTCGCCGCCCCAGAGCTGCACCTCCGGGTCTTTCAGGACAAGCTGGATGATCCGGCGTTTGAGGTGATCGGGGTCCTGTTTTGCGGCGAGCAAGGCGTCCTTGCCGATGAACCCGCCGGGTTTGTCAAAATCAACCGCAAAGCTCAGGCCTGCCTGCATCGGCGTGATGTCCGGCGTCAACTCCCTGCTCCAGGCGCGAAATCCCTTTTCGATCCGCAACCCGTCCAGCGCGTAGTAGCCCGCGTCGAGGATACTGTTCTCCGCTCCGGCAGCCATCAGCGCCTCATAGACACCCACCGTGAATTCGACGGGAACCAGCAGTTCCCACCCCAACTCACCGACGTAGGTCATCCGGTTGGCAATCACCGTCGCATAGCCCAGATCGATCTTGCGGAAGCTGCCGAAGGGGAAGGCGGCGTTGGACAGGTCCGATTTAGTCACCTTGGCAAGGACATTGCGCGCCTCCGGGCCCATCACCGCAAGAACCGACCAGGCCGAGGTCACATCCGCCAGAGTCGCATGCGCGTCCTCACGGATATTCCTTGAGATCCAATCCGCATCCCGCGTGGCTTGTGCTGACCCGGTGACGAGCAGGAACTCCTGCTCTTTCAGGCGCATGACGGTGAGGTCGCTTTCATAGCCGCCCCGCGTATTCAGAAGGCCGGTGTAGACCGTTTGCCCCACGGCGACGTCCACATTCGCGGCACAGATGCGGTTCAATTCGGCGCAGGCGTCGCGACCCTGCACCAGCAGCTTGGCAAAGGAGCTCTGGTCAAAGAGCGCCACGCCCTCACGCACCGCCTTGTGCTCGGCGGCAACCGCGTCATGCCAGTTCTGCCGGCCAAAGCTGTAAACCGTTTCGGCTGCTGTGCCTTCGGGGGCGAACCAGTTCGCGCGTTCCCACCCCATCTTGGAGCCAAAGACCGCACCCTTGTCCGCCAGCCGGTCATAGAGCGCCGAGCGCCGGAACGGACGGGCGGTGTCGAGTTCGCGATTGGGCCAGGGCATCGCATAGTGCAGGCCAAGCGTTTCCTTGACCCGGTCATGCAGCCATGTGGGGTTGTTGTTGAAATCGGCAAAGCGGCGAATATCCACCGCAAAGAGGTCGGACGTGGCCTCCCCCGCGACGATCCATTCCGCCAGCGCGCGCCCTGCCCCGCCCGCGCTCGCAATGCCCATGGAGTTGAAACCGGCGCCGACGTAGAAATTTTTCAGCTCCGGCGCCTCGCCCAGCAGGTAATTGTTGTCCGGGGTAAAGCTCTCGGGGCCGTTGTAGAACTTGCGCACGCCTGCGGATTCCATCTGCGGCACCCGGATCAGCGCGTTTTCGAGCAGGATTTCGAACTGCTCCCAGTCATCAGGCAAGAGCGAGAATTCGAACTTGTCGGGTATACCATCCATGCCCCAGGGCTTGGCCTCAGGCTCGAACCCGCCCATCACCAGCCCGCCGGTTTCCTCCTTGAAATAGATGTAGCCGTCCGGGTCCCGCAGAACCGGAAGATCGGGTTTGATACCTTCCATCGTCTCAGTCACGATATACATGTGCTCTGCCGAATGGAGCGGGACGTTCACGCCGCACATCAGGCCGATCTGACGCGCCCATTGCCCTGCGCAATTCACGACGATTTCGGCGTTGATCGTGCCCTGATCCGTAACGACACCTGTCACCCGGCCCTCGCTGGTCAACACATCCGTGACCTTGATGCCTTCGATGATCTTCGCACCGCGCTGCCGCGCGCCCTTGGCCAGCGACTGGGTCAGATCGGTCGGGTTGGCCTTTCCGTCACCGGGCATCCACAGACCGCCCTTGAGATCGCCGGTTTCCATCACCGGCCACCTGTCGCCCGCCTCCTGCGGGGTCAGCACATCGACCTCCACGCCTTGCGCACGGGCCGAAGCCGCGGTGCGCAGCAGCACGGTCATGCGATCCTCCGTCCGCGCGACAGTGACCGACCCGCATTGCATCCAGCCGGTCGCAAGGCCGGTTTCCTCCTCCAGATCAGCGTAGAGCTGGGTCGAATAGCGAATGAGGTTCGTCATCGAGGGTTGGCTGCGCAGCTGCCCGACCAGCCCTGCCGCGTGCCAGGTTGTCCCGCAGCTGAGCTGCCCCTGTTCCAACAGAACGACGTCCGTGTGGCCCATCTTGGCGTGGTGGTAGGCCACCGAGCAGCCAACGATCCCGCCGCCGATGATTACATATTGCGCCTGCTGCGGAAGGGTCGTGTCAGCCATCGCTTTCTCTCCAAATGAGTCTCTCTTGTCATTACTTTGCATTTCTTTGCAAATGTTGGCAAGAGGCTTATTCAGGATTGGCAACGATGTGGGAAAGCCCTTTCTCCTTGAGCGCTGCAATTACATCCGCCGGGGGGCTGCGATCCATGACAAGGCACGTGCCGGCCTTGGGAGTTGGCAGGCCAAATTGACCAACAACGCCAAATTTCTCATGATCTGCAATGATATAGCCGGTTCTTCCGCTGCGCAGGATGCGGTCGCGCAGCCCCACGCAGTCGCGGTTGAAATCCGTGACCAGATGCTGTGCCGTCAACCCACCGGCACTGATGACCGAAATATCGACATTGTACCTTTCCGCTTGTTCCGAGGCTTCGAGACCGACCGTCGCCATTTCCCGGACATCAACCTCGCCACCCAGCATCACGATGTTTGCCCCCGCAAGCGCCAGGATACGTGCCACATCGAGGTCATTTGTACAAACGTTCAACCCATGATGCCCGCGCAGTGCCTCCGCCAGCGCGCGCGTTGAGGAGCCGTTGTCCAGAAACAGCGACGCGTGGTTGGGAATGCGCGCCGCAAGGGCGCTGGCAATCCGCGCCTTTCCGGCCGCATTCAGCTTGGTCCTGTCGGCAATCGGCACTTCCTGGGTCCGCACCCGCGTGGCCCCGCCGCGCACCTGTTCGAGCTTGGCCATCCGGGCCAGTTCCGCGATGTCCTTGCGCACCGTTTCCCGGGAGACGCCCAGCTTTTCTGTCAGCGCCTGAATGGATACCGTGGCTTCCCTGTCGAGAGACTCCAATATCAGTTCGTGTCGTCGTGGCGCCAGCATGGGTCCTCTTTTACCGTTGTCGGACGTCGATCTCTTGGTCGGCCAGTGCGATCGGTCTTGTTTCAAAAGGTGCCGATTGCGGCCTTTGCATGCCGCGCGCGCGTGCTCTTTCCTCTCCGGCAGAAGATGCGCGCTGTCCAGATCATCGGACACCAGCAAGTTGGAGGCAAGCGTGATCTTGGCGAGGACGATCCCCGCCGAGGACAGTTTGACCTCCGGTGATCCGGTATTTTGCCTTTTTCCTTTTTCCCCCTTCGTCGGAATGGACTGCTGTTCACTGTCTGCTTCACCGATGTCAGATCACCCCGGCAAGCCTCATACCGGTGGACCGTCGCAAGACCATGGCTCTTGCAAAACAATCAGGCCGCGCAGATACTTTGAAAATGACAATCACGGGTTGGATGAGAGAGTGACGGGCGGACACCAGCAGCAAAAGCGGACAGTGCCAGCAGCTGCCCCCGGCTCTCTGAGCCGCAGCAACCCCACGGTCGAAAAGAACCCGGGGGCAGCCCTGCAGCACCTGTCTGCTTTGGCATCTGAGATGACACCGGAGACGGCAGTTGGAGCGATGCAGAAAAAAGCGTCGCTGGGTCCGCAGGCGGCCAGGCTCAACGCCCTTCAGCGCCAGGTGCCGGGTCGGAATGCGACGGGCATGCCCGATGGGCTGAAATCCGGGGTAGAGGCGCTTTCAGGGTTCGACATGTCCGGTGTAAGGGTGCACCGCAACTCTTCTGCGCCCTCCGCGGTCGGCGCACTGGCATTTGCTCAGGGGACGCAGATTCATCTTGGTCCGGGACAGGAAAAGCACTTGCCGCATGAAGCCTGGCATGTCGTGCAGCAGGCGCAGGGCCGTGTGCGTCCGACGACAAACGCAGCGGGTGTGGACATCAATGACAGCCCCGCGCTGGAGGCTGAAGCGGATGTGATGGGCAAACGCGCCGCAAACAGCGGCGCACAAGGCACAGAACACCCCGCGCAATTGAAGCCGGTGCCGGGGCGTGGAGTGGTTCAGCGGGCCCGGGGTGACTACAAAACCCTTTGGGACAAGGACCCGTCACTGGCAAAACTGCTGATCCGGCAATCAACTGTTGGCAACTATTGGGATCGCGCGACTGCATTCGAACAATCCCTTGGCGCGGGCCTCTTCAGCAGCACGATCGCCCACGAGGGGGCCGACGCCCTTATCGACGCACTTGAGGCGCTCATCGGATCAACCCGCCAGGCCAACGAGGTCTTCGGCTCAAACCCCGACGGTCAGCAGGCCGGGGCCATTCCTTCGGCAAAGGTTGCCGAGGCGCGTGCTCAGGGCAACCTGCGCGAAAAGATGTATATGGTCTACACCGCCATCCGAAGCGGGACGGTTGCACTCAGACTGGCGCAAAAGGAAGGTGCTACGTTGCCCACCCGGAAAGTCGGGAAACATGGCATCGCGCTTGATACCTACGCCCTGACCAACCGGCACCTGAAACGGCGCGATTCAGTTTCCGGGCAAAAGCGCGATGTAAATGAAGACATCGACCCCTATTATGACGCGATGGACAAGGGAGAACTGCGGCGCAAGGGGGCGGAACTGAGCCCGCGTGAGCGTGAACTTGTTGGTGGCGGCGAGGACCCGGCGTTCTTTCCGGGCTCGAAATACTACAATCTGGATGGCAAGAAGAAACTGCCCGACACCAGCGCGGGCGGCGCGGGAAAAAAGAAGACCTTTGAGCGGTATCAGCTCGAACGGCTTGCCCCGCTGGCTGCTGGTCTCTCGGGCTCGACCGATTGGTATTTCAACCTGGCACGGCAACTCGGCCTGGACCTGACGGCATTGCAGAAGCTGCGATTGGCTGCGCTGGGGCAGATGCTGGTCAATCGTGACCACTCCTACCACGAGATCATGCATGAAGCGCGCACGCAGGGTAAGCTCAACGACTATGTGGACGAATTGCCCGCAGGCTACACAACACTTGCGCCGCTGTCGCAGGCGCAGATTACCGGGTTCGCCGGTACGGCGGAATTTCCCGGCGATGCCGAAGCGGCAGCTTACAAGCAAAAGGACGACGAGAAACAGGCGCCGACCGGATTGGCCTTGCAGCATGGGTTGCCCACGCGCACCGGCTTTATTCACCTGGCCGGGCCTGCAAGTCACCGCTTTTTCGGGCTCAAGACCAAGGGCACCCATTACCCGGCCGTTCTGCGGGCGCTCGACGATTACAACACCGCCAAGACACCAACGGCGCGGAAGGCCGAGCTTACCAAGATCAAGCTCAATGCCCAGCAATGGCTGACCGGGCATAGCCCCGCCCCTACGGATCCAAAGTACCGACGCATCGCGCCTTTGAAATGGCTGGTCAAAAAGACGACCGCGATGCTCGCCGGTCAACCGGGGCCGCCGATTCCCGTCTGGGTAAACGCAACCTATGATGATCCGGTCGAGGATCCCGCCATTGAAGCGGCTCTTTACGATACTGTCGATGATGCGTCCGCGACCTTTGATCCCAGCAAGGATTCAGCCGCAAAGGGCATCGTGAAACAATTGGACGATATTCACGCGACGGATCCGAAAGGCAAGTCGCAGTATGCGCCGATCAAGGCTGCCGGCTATGACGAAGAAAACATGGCCATGGTACGCGACGCCTTTGTCAACGCGGGCAACAATCAAGACTCCATGAAGGCCGCCAAGGAATTCCTCGCCCTCAACAAATACACCACCGTCGGCTATGACACCTATAATCCCGTGCTGCTCTACGCGGACAATGACAATATGGCCGCTTACGGAATGGCGTTGAAAACAGCGCAGTCCTTTGCCGCGATGGACCCCGAGTACCGTCGGGCAAGGCAGATAGAGGACCCAAAGCAGAGAGAAAAGGCAGTGGGTGAGCGGCTGCACCAGCTTGCTCTTGGTGCGCTTGACAGAACCAAGAAAAAGGACCTGCCCAAAGCCCGCAACGAGGCGAAACTGGCCGTCAGGGCCCTGATGCGCATGAAACCTTACCAGGGGGGGCCGCTCTGGCGCGGCGGGGGCCTCAGTGGAGGACTGGCAATCACCAGTTTCAGCAAGAAATTCGAGACCTCCTTTGCGGCCAAATCCGGCTTTGATCCAGCGGTCTGCCTGATCGATCACAAGACCGCGAGGGATGTTTCGTTCCTGAGCACCAATTGGAGCGAGCTTGAAGTCGTGTTCCCGCCCGGAACCAATTTCGTTGTGCTCAAGGAATATGATAAAGGGAAATGGCCCGCCCAATACAGCGCGATCGGGGGACCGCAGGCCGCGCTGAAGTCATTGGTGTTGGCCGCGGAGAGATAGTGACGGTGTAACGCCCATACCAAGACAAGGCACCCGTCGTGGCTGGGGCGGTCGCGAAAGAAACCGCCCGGCCGCCCTGTTTTCGGTCTTACAGGCCCAATGCTCTTTTCTTCTCTTCCGCCCAGGTCATGATCGCCATGTCGAACGTGAGCGCCATCAGCGAAACACAGATACCCAAAACGAAATTCTTGCCCAGATCCGTGCCCGCCAGCGTCTTCTGCAATTCCTGCCCAAGGTCCTGTGTGCCGATAAAGGCCGCGATGATGACCATGAAGAAGGCGAACATGATGGCCTGGTTGAAGCCCACGGCCATGGTGGGCAAGGCAAGGGGCAACTGGACGTTCCAGAGCTTTTGCATCCGTGTCGCCCCGGACATGTCAGCGGCCTCTGTCATCTCCGGCGGGACCCCGCGAAGCCCTTCGACCGTGTAGCGCACCAGCGGCACCATGGCGAAGACGAGGATCGACATGACAACGGAGGTCGCGGTGATCCCGAAAAGCATGATGGCCGGGATCAGATAGATGAAGCTGGGGAAGGTTTGAGCGGTATCGCAGACCAGCAGGATGCGCTTGGACCAGGCCTCGGATCGGGCGGCGGCAATCGCAATCGGCAAGCCGATGATCGTCGCCAGAATGACCGCGGAAATCACCGAATAGAGTGTGATGACCGAACGGTCCCACCAGCCTGTCAGGGCCACAAGGCCAAAGAAGACGGCGGCATAGATCCCGGATTTCCTGCCGCCCAAAGCCAGTGCGCCGGCCACGATCAAGAGGATAAATCCGGATGTCGGGATCGACAGCAGGAAATCCCGGAAGGGGTTCAGAACCCAGACGTTGAGGACATATCGGATGGCGCTCGTTGTGCTCTGCACAAAGTCAACGGCGAGGAAGCTCTTGATAAGCGTGTCGATCTCCTTGCCCTGAGAGAAGCTCTGGCGGCGGCCGATCTCGGCGAGCCATTCGACAAACTGCCCCAGCACAGCAAAGAAAACGAACGCGGCCACGCCAATGACAAGGTATTTGTGGCGCTGCCACCAGGGGGTGCCCTTCTCGAAATGCTCCGGCAGTTTGACAACCCAGGCCTTTGAAAGACGATCAAGCGTGACCGCCAGCAGTACGATTGTGACGCCGATCTCGAAGGAGCGGCCAAGTTTGAAACTGCCCATCATCGCCAGCAACTTGGCACCAAGGCCGGGCATCCCGATAAAGGCCGTCAGAACAACCATGGCGAGACACAGCATGATGACCTGGTTGACGCCAACCAGAATTTCGGTGCGCGCGGCAGGTACGTAGACATGCCTGAGCATCTGCAAGCGGGAACAG
This sequence comes from Pseudomonadota bacterium, assembly GCA_039196345.1. GTDB lineage: Bacteria > Pseudomonadota > Alphaproteobacteria > Rhodobacterales > Rhodobacteraceae > Roseobacter. The sequence continues at coordinate 70,978 of JBCCUU010000014.1, forward strand.
CCTGACATCTTGCCCGCCTCGACGACCTCCGGCGAGACTTTCTTCAGCCCCAGCGTGGTCATCAGGATCATTGGGGGGATCGCGTAGATTGTCGTGGCCACAGCGCCCGCTGTCGGGCCAACCTTGAAGAAGATCACCGCAGGCAGCAGGTAGGTGAAGAAGGGCAGGGTTTGCAGCACCGACAGGATCGGCTTTACGGCGCGGTCGACCCAAGCGTACTTCCAGGCGGCAATGCCAAGGCCCAGCCCGATGACAAAGGCCATGGGGGCCGCGACGACAAGAACCGACATCGTCTCCATCGCGTCTTTCCACTGACCAATCAGCGCCGTCCAGACAAAGGTTCCGCCCGCAAGTGCGGCAAGACGCCATCCGCCAAGATAGTAGCCCAGCACGGCTGCGGATGCGGCAATCGCACTCCAGGGGATTTGATCGAACCGCGGCCAGCGCTTCTTGCCGTAGAGCAGATTGGCGGTGGTATCGAGCATGAATTGCAGCGGCCCTTCCGCAAACCAGCGGGTGAGCTTTTCGAGCCCAAGATCGGTGCGGACGAAATTGAAAGCGGCATCCAGCCAGACGGCAAAGGGCGGAATCCAGGTTTCCGGCAAGCGATGCAGCCAGGCGGGCAGGAGCCCGGCATATTGCAGGGCCGTCAGCAGGATCGCGAAGCAGGCAAAACCCGTCGCAAGCTGCGACGCGGTGTATCGGGGAGCATTGGCGGGGGCCTTGGCGTTGGTCGTTGTGACAGCCATCAGTCCGCTCCGACCAGAACCTGAAGCGCCTTCTGGCGCGACATCGCGCCAATCAGGCCGTTGCCTTCAGAGACCGGGATAAACTCGCGGGTATCGGCCACCAGGGTCGGTGCGAGGTCGTGAACGGTCGCGCCCGCATCTACCGGTTCCCCCGTCCCTGTTGCGCCGTTTTCAATCAGCACCCGCGCGTGTACGACGCGGGATTTGTCGATCTCTTCGGTGAACTTGCGGACATATTCGGTGGCCGGTTCCATCACGATCTGGTCCGGTGTGTCGCATTGCTCGACCGCCCCGTCTTTCATGATCGCGATGCGGTCGGCCAGCCGGAGCGCTTCGTCGAAATCATGCGTGATGAACACGATGGTCTTGCCCAGCATCTCCTGAAGGCGCAGGAATTCATCCTGCATCTCGCGGCGAATGAGCGGGTCAAGCGCCGAGAAGGGCTCATCCAGAAACCAGATATCAGGCTCGATCGCCAGGGAACGCGCGATCCCCACGCGCTGTTGCTGACCGCCCGACAACTCGCGCGGAAAGTAATCTTCCCGCCCTTCCAGCCCCACTAGCCTGATCACTTCGAGTGCGCGGGCGCGACGCTCGTGGCGATCCTGTCCGCGCATTTCCAGCGGGAAGGCCACATTGTCGAGGACGGTGCGATGCGGCAACAGGCCAAAGCTCTGGAATACCATGCCCATCTTGCTGCGCCGCAACTCGATGAGGTCCTTTTCCGGCAGCGCCATGATATCCTGCCCGTCGACCTCGATCGTGCCGCCGGTGATTTCGTGCAACCTCGAAAAACAGCGCACAAGGGTGGACTTGCCCGAGCCAGAGAGGCCCATGATGACCAGCATTTCGCCGCGTCCCACCTCGATGGAGACATCCTTGACACCTGCAATATATCCATCGGCGCGGATGTCGTCATACCCGTGCCCTTCCGGCATTTTGGCGAGGTAACCCTCGGGATCGTGCCCGAATATTTTCCAGACGTTCTTGCAAGAGATGACGGGTGCTTGAGTAGTCATGATGAAGGGCCAATCCTGTGTCGATGACGTCTCGCTTTGACCACAGGGGCCTGCGCTGGATGTCATTTATGAAAAACCCTGCCCGACACGCGGACAGGGCTGGTGTGAAGGCGAGAGTGGGCGTTAGTTGATCCAGGCCTGCCAGACGTCTTCGTTGGCCTCCAGCCACTCGGCGGCAGCCTCATCGGGCTCAAGCTCATCCACGTCCACAAGCCGCGCCATTTCAGCGATTTGCGGGTTTGTGAAGCTGATTTTCTGGAGCGTGGCAAAGGCGTCAGGCCATTTTTCTTCCATGCCGTCCCAGGCTGCTTTCTTGAGGTAACCGTCCGCGGGGTTGCCGCAGTCATAAAGCGCGTTCGGGTTCGGGCCTACGGCGGGATCCTTGTCGCAGCCATCGACCCAGACAGGGAACTCCACGAACTCGCCCGGCCAGACCGCCTCTGCGAAGTTCGGCGTCCAGTTGAAGACAACCACCGGGCGCTTGTCTGCTTCTGCTGCTCCGATTTCCGCCCAGAGTGCAGCAGCCGAGCCCGCGTTGATCACTTCGAAATTCATATCCAGCGCTTCAACCCGCTCTTTGCCGTGCTTGAGCCAGTCCACCGGCCCATCCAGATAGCGACCCTTGTCACCGGTTTCCGCGGTGGCAAAGAGTGCGGCACAATCATTGAGCGCTTTCCAGTCGGGCAGGCCCGGGCAGGCTTCCTTGGTCCACATCGGATACCACCAGTCTTCACGGGTGACGGCGTCATGATCGCCCACATCCACGATACCGCCTTTTTCCATCGCGGCACGGAAGGACGCGCCGAAGGCACCTTCCCAGACTTCCATTTCAAGGGTCACGTCGCCCAGACGCACCGATTCATAGACAGCCTGGCTGTCTGTGGTCACGTATTCGACGTTGTTGCCCAGCTCTTCGAAGATCTGGCCCACCACGTTGGACATCACGATTTGCGACGACCAGTTGTGAATCGGTATGACAATCGGATCAGAGCTGTCGGCCCAGGCTGCCAGAGGCGCGAGGGACAGGACTCCTGTCGCCAGAGCGGTTGTAACTTTCTTCATTGAGGTATCTCCCTATCTGTCGTGCGCACAGTTTTTTCGGGCCTGCGCCCGGCGTGCTTTCTTGAAAAGCCGTGACCTGATTTTGAAGCTGCGACGTTTCCCTGACAGCTTCCCACATTTTTACTATGGATCAAGTATTTTTCTTCTCAGGGATGCTTTTTTCGAATTGTTTCTTGTCTTTCAACCGGAAAGCAGGTCCCATAAATGTCGGATTTGCATCGTTTCAGGTCTCGTGCCGGTCTGGAATGGTTTGAGAATCAAGCGACACTGATGGAAAGGGAGTCCGATTCTATGCGCTATTCTGGTCTGCGGGTCATCAAGGAAGCTTTGACGGGTCACAAGGGATGGGGACCCGCCTGGCGCAACCCCGAGCCGAAACCGGCCTATGACATCATCATTATCGGTGGTGGCGGGCACGGGCTTGCAACAGCCTACTACCTCGCAAAGGTCTATGGCCAGCGCAAGATCGCGGTCCTGGAGAAAGGCTGGATCGGGGGCGGGAATGTCGGGCGGAACACGACGATTATTCGCTCCAACTACCTGCTTGATGGCAATGAGCCGTTCTATGAATTCTCGCTGAAACTGTGGGAAGGACTGGAGCAGGAACTCAACTACAACGCCATGGTGTCCCAGCGCGGCATTCTCAACCTGATACATACCGATGCGCAGCGCGACGCCTTCATCCGACGCGGCAATGCAATGATGCTGCATGGCGCGGATGCGGATCTGATGAGCACGGCGCAGATCAAGGCGCGTTACCCTTTCCTGAATACAGACAACGCCCGGTTCCCCATCAAGGGTGGGCTGGCCCAGCATCGTGGCGGCACCGTCCGGCATGACGCGGTGGCCTGGGGGTATGCGCGGGCGGCGGACAGCAAAGGCGTGGACATCATCCAGAACTGCGAAGTCACCGGCTTTCTGATGGAAAACGGCCAATGCGTCGGCGTCGAGACAAATCGCGGGGCCATCAAGGCTGGCAAAGTCGCATCCTGCGTCGCGGGTTCGTCAAGCCGGGTCATGGCCAAAGCCGGAATGCGTCTGCCGATCGAAAGCCACGTGTTGCAGGCCTTTGTCTCCGAGGGTCTCAAGCCCGTTCTGCCGGGGGTTATCACCTTTGGCGCGGGGCATTTCTATTGCAGCCAGTCCGACAAGGGCGGTCTCGTTTTCGGGGGTGACCTCGACGGCTACAACTCCTATGCGCAACGCGGCAACCTCCCCGTTCTGGAAGACGTCTGCGAAGGCGGCATGGCGATCTTCCCGATGCTCGGACGCGCGCGTCTGCTGCGGATGTGGGGCGGCATCATGGACATGTCGATGGACGGCTCCCCGATCATCGACCGGACGGATATCGACGGGCTCTATTTCAATGGCGGCTGGTGTTATGGCGGCTTCAAGGCAACTCCCGCCTCCGGCTACGTCTATGCGCATCTGCTTGCCACCGGCGAGCCGCACCCCACCGCCACCGCCTATCGCTTCGACCGGTTCAACCGCGGTCTGATGATTGACGAAAAAGGTATGGGCAATCAGCCCAACCTGCATTGAGGGAGACCAGGACATGCTTATCAACCATCCTCTTCTTGGTCCTCGCGATGCGGCCGAGTTTACCTATCTGGGCGATGCATCGCTCATTCACCGGCCCGATTGGGAAGCAGAAGGCGCCGTGCAGGCATTTGCGGATTACGGCTACCTGCGCGACAACCCGGCCGGTCTGCACCGCGAGCTTTGGTTTCATGAGGGGGGCGACCGGTCCTGGCTTGTGGTGACACGCGACACCACCACCCATGAGATCACGCAGGTTGAAATGGCCCGGGATGTGGCCCGTCGGGAAGGACGTTCAAGATGACCCAATCCAACCGGCTGCCGGGTGGCCTCATCAACCGGACCCGCCCGATTAAATTCCGCTTTGACGGCAAGACCTACGAGGGCTTTGAAGGCGATACGCTGGCCTCTGCCCTTCTGGCCAACGACGTGCGCCTGATGGGGCGGTCCTTCAAGTATCACCGCCCGCGCGGCCCGCTGACGGCGGGGTCTGCGGAACCGAACGCAATTGTCGAGCTGCGCGAGGGCGCGCGGCGCGAACCCAACACCCGCGCGACCACGGTGGAACTGTTCGACGGCCTCGCCGCGCAGTCGCAGAACCGCTGGCCCTCGCTGGCTTTTGACGTCATGGCCATCAACGACCGACTGTCGAATTTCCTGGCCGCCGGTTTCTACTACAAGACCTTCATGTGGCCTGCAGCCTTCTGGGAAAAGCTCTATGAGCCGATCATCCGCAAGGCCGCCGGGCTGGGCTCACTCTCGCTGCAAGCGGACCCTGACAGCTATGACAAGGGCTTTTTGCACTGCGACTTGCTTGTGATCGGGGCTGGCCCTGCCGGGCTGATGGCGGCCCTGACCGCGGCGCGCGCGGGTGCCCAGGTGCTGGTGATGGACGAAGACTACGTTCTGGGCGGGCAACTCAACGGTGAGACCTTCTCAGTCGCAGAACAGAGTGCAAACGCATGGGCGGCGTCGGTTGTCGAGGAACTGGCGTCGATGCCGAACGTGCGCATCATGCCACGCACAACGGTGATCGGGGCCTTCGACCATGGCATCTATGGCGCGGTCGAGCGTGTTGCCGACCATTTGCCGGTGCCGCCGACGGGCAAGCCCCGGCAGATCCTCTGGCGTGTCTATTCCAAGCGCGCGATCCTCGCGGCGGGGGCTATCGAGCGTCCGATTGCCTTTGAGCAGAATGACCGCCCGGGCATCATGCTCGCCTCAGCCATGCGCGCCTATGCGAACCGTTGGGCGGCAACCCCGTCCCGGCGTGTGGCAATCTTCACCAACAACGATGATGGGCATCGGACCGCCGCCGACCTGCATGCCAAGGGTGTCAAGGTTGCTGCGGTGCTCGACACGCGCGCGGATGCACCCTCCAATTCCGACTATCAGGTGCTGCCCGGCGCAGTGGTCAGCGAAACGCTGGGACGCCGGGGCCTGACCTTCGTCAAGGCGCGCATGCCTGACGGGTCGGAGCGCACGATCGAATGCGGCGCGCTGGGGGTCTCTGGCGGCTGGAACCCGAACGTGCATCTGGCAAGCCATCAACGCGGCCGCCCGGTCTGGGATGAGCAGATCGCCGCCTTTGTCCCGGGTGAGACCCTGCCGCAGGGCATGTCTGTGGCCGGTGCCGCCGCAGGCCGGTTCAGCACCCACGCAACGCTGCAAAGTGGCGCAGAGGTTGCGGTGCAGGCGTTGCAGGACCTCGGCCTCAAGGCCAAGGCCCCTGATCTGCCCGAAGCGGAAGATGCACCCGTCAACATTACGCCCTTCTGGCATGTCGAAGGCGCAAAGCGCGCCTGGCTGGATCAGCAGAACGACGTGACCGCGAAAGATGTGAAGCTGGCCCATCAGGAGAACTTCACCTCCGTGGAGCATCTCAAGCGCTACACCACGCTGGGCATGGCGACGGATCAGGGCAAGACATCGAACATGGGCGGGCTTGCGATCATGGCGGAGCTTGCGGGCAAACCGATCCCGCAGGTGGGTACAACGATCTTCCGTCCGCCCTATACCCCCACGGCCATCGGTGTCCTTGCCGGTCGGTCGCGGGATGAGGATTTCCGCCCGGTCCGCAAAACGCCCTCGCACAAATGGGCCGAGGAACAGGGCGCGGTCTTTGTCGAGGTCGGCATGTGGCTGCGCGCACAGTGGTTCCCGAAATCGGGCGAGACCCACTGGCGACAGTCCGTGGACCGCGAAGTGCTTCAGACCCGCAAGAGCGTTGGCATTTGCGATGTGACAACGCTTGGCAAGATCGACGTGCAAGGGGCGGACGCCGCGGCCTTCCTGAACAAGATCTATTGCAACCCGTTCCTGAAAGTGCCCGTCGGCAAGGTCCGCTACGGCCTCATGCTGCGCGAAGACGGCATTGCCATGGATGATGGCACGGCGGCGCGCTTGGCCGAAGACCACTTTGTGGTCACCACAACCACCGCCAATGCGGTTGGCGTTTACCGGCACATGGAATTCGTGCGCCAGTGCCTCTTCCCGGACATGGACGTGCAACTGATCTCCACCACCGAAGCCTGGGCACAGTTCTCCGTTGCGGGTCCCAATGCGCGCAAGCTGCTGCAAAAGGTGGTGGACCCCGAGCACGACATCTCGAACGAGGCGTTTCCCTATATGGCCTGCGGCCAGATCAGCGTGGGTGGCGTGCGCGCCCGGCTCTTCCGGATCTCGTTTTCCGGTGAATTGGCCTACGAAATTGCCGTTCCCACCCGCTATGGCGATGCGCTGATCCGCAAGATGGTCAAGGCGGGCGAGGAATTCGACGCGGTTGTCTACGGGACCGAAGCGCTTGGCGTGATGCGGATCGAAAAGGGCCATGCTGCGGGGAACGAATTGAACGGGACAACCACCGCCCTCAACCTTGGCATGGGCCGTATGGTCAACAAGAAGAAGGACAGCATCGGCTCGACCCTGTCCGAGCGGGACGGTCTGAACACCGACGATGCCCTCAAGCTCGTTGGCTTCAAGCCGGTGGACCCTGAGAAAGCCGTCCCTGCCGGCGCGCATCTGATGACCAAGGGAGACCCCGTCGATGCCGCCCATGACCAGGGCTACATCACATCGGCCTGTTTCTCCCCCAATCTTGGCCATCACATCGGGATCGGGTTCCTCAAATCCGGTGACAGCCGCCTTGGCGAGACCGTCAGACTTGTGAGCCCGTTGACGGGGCTGGATCATGATGTCGAAGTTGTCAGCGCCCATTTCATTGACCCCGAAGGAGAGCGTCTTCGTGTCTGATTATTCAAGCGATATGCAGCCCATCACCCCGCTTGGCGGCCATGCGCCGCGCGTTGACGACCATGGGCCGGTCAGTCTGCGCGAAGTGACTGACACCGCGCTGGCGTCTTTTGCCTACCGGCAGGGCCGGGAAGCCGACGCGTTGCAAGTGTTGGGGCGCTTCGTCTCCATGGACCCGCTGCCCGCACCGGGCAAAGGCGCATCAAACGAGACCTACACGGTTCTGTGGACCGGGCCGGATCAGTTTATGGTCCTCGCCCCGCACGACAGCACCGAAGACCTTGCGGCTCAGCTCAAGACAGCGGCCGGGGATAGTGCCAGCGTCACCGAGCAAAACGATGCCTGGTGTCGTTTCGATCTGACCGGGAGCGGCTTGGCGGAGGTGTTCGAGCGGCTGTGCCCGGTCAACCTGCGTGCCGGTGCCGTGGGGGAGGCCACGCGCACCACCATCGACCATCTCGGCTGCCTGATGTTTGTCCAGTCGGACGCGCACATCACGGTGCTCGGGCCGCGGTCTTCTGCCGGGTCGTTGCATCACGCTCTACTTACGGCCATGCGCTCGGCGCATTGATGCGGCTCAGGCGGAGGGGACCAGAAGGTTCTCCTGAACGCGAAACAGATTGATGCGGGACCGATCCGCCTTGGGCGAGACGCCAAAGGCATTCGTGTAGTGCTTCCTGAAGACCTGCAAGCTGTTGTATCCGACCGCAGCAGAGATTTCAGGGAGTTTTTCGTTGGTATAGAGAATCATCTGGCGGGCCGCGTCCATGCGGAGCTTGCGATAGTATTGTGTCGGATTGAGGCCAGTGGCCTGTTTGAACGTACGTTCAAGATGGCGGGGCGTGATGCCGAGGGTTTCGGCAATTTCCTGGATTCTGATCGGTTCCGCCAGGCACTCCGAAAACAGCTTGACGGCCCTTTCCACCAAGGGTGTCAACGTCTCACCGCTCCGGTCACGGCAGAGCGCCGGAACAATTTGTGATACCCCTTCCCGCCGCATGATCGGATGTTGAAACCAGCAGGCGACTTCAGTGGCCAGGCCCGCGCCCATCTGGGTTTCAATCATGTGCAGCGAGAGGTCAAAGGCCGCCGCTGCGCCCGCCGCCGTCACCATGTTCGATCCAACCTCCATAACCCGGTCAGAGCTGGTCAGGTTTGGGAATTCGGCTGCAAAAGCAGCTTCGTAGCACCAATGCACGGCAAAAGGCGTATCGCTCGCCAGACCCACGCGCGCCAGCGGAAAGACACCGCCGCTGATTCCGCCCATGACCGTTCCATGCCGATGCAGGCTGCGCAGCTTCGCACCACTGGACGGGAGGTCAAAGTCAGCCGTAGGCGCAGACAACAGCAGCAGTTGATCCAGACCATCGGTCGTATCCAGTTGCTGATCGGGCTCGAACTCAATTCTGGCGCTCGAGGCGACCTGTCCGGGGCCTTCCGACAGCAACTGCCAGTCAAAAGCCTCCGAGCCGGAAATTTCGTTGGCGGCCCGCAAGGGTTCGATCACCGATGTCAGGCAGGACATCGGAAAACCGGGGAAAATCAGAAATCCTGTCGTAAAGGGCTTTGACACTTTCTTTCTCCAATCCGCTGTCAAAATTATACTGATAAGAAAATTTGTGGCAATCACAAGAAACATCACTACTATTGAAAAGTAGACGGTGGGCGTACGTCAGCGTAAGGAGTTCTTGAATGGCTATAGCTGAAACGGTGACAGAAATGGTAACTCGCCTCACACAGGACCCTCATTCTGTAAGCGCCGAACGAGAGAAGATCCTCGAGGTCGCGATCGGTCGCGAGGTGCGCAGTTATCGCAAGGCACAGAGCATTACGGTGGCCGAGCTTTCCGAACTGACGGGCCTGTCGATCGGGATGCTGTCAAAGATCGAAAACGGGAACACCTCGCCCTCCCTGTCGACCCTGCAGACCCTTGCCAATGCGCTGTCGGTACCGCTGACCTCGTTCTTCCGGCAGTATGAGGAGCGGCGCGAAGCGGTACACACCAAGGCCGGTGACGGTGTCGAGATTGAACGCGAGGGTACCCGTGCCGGGCACCACTACAATCTGCTGGGTCATATCGGCAGCAATTCCAGCGGTGTGATCGTCGAGCCCTATCTGATCAAGCTGACCACGGAGAGCGACACCTTCGAGACGTTCCAGCATGGCGGCATAGAGACGATCTACATGCTGGAAGGTGCAGTGGAATACCGTCATGGGGCGAATATCTATTCGCTTCGGCCCGGCGATACGCTGTTTTTCGATGCGGACGCGCCGCACGGCCCGGAAACGCTGACGGAACTGCCGGCGACCTATCTGTCGGTGATCTCTTACCCGCAAACACCGCTCTGATGCGCACAGGTTGACCGCACACGTAAAAAGCCCCGGCACTGGACCGGGGCTTTTTTATGCGTTGCTTTTCTACTTCTGTAGCGGCGGCTCGGTTTCGAAATCAGGAAAGATTCCCGGGCTGGTCGGAAGCCCGTCGTCAAACTTGCTGAGGTAGTCCAGCATCATCGGGCGGTTGTCGATGAACCCTTTGTAGGTGGCCAGCTCTTCCGGCAAGTCGCGGATCACGCGGTGTAGGCGCCGCCCCCATTTGGGCATGGTCATCAGGTCCTGGAAGCTACAAAGATAGCAGCGGATCGGGAACAGCAGCGCGTTGGAGCGCGGCAGTCGGTAAAAGGTCTGCAGCTCAACCCGCAGGTGCTGTTTGGAACCGATGTTTTCGGGTGTCAGCGTTGTCTTCTGTATGCCCCATTTATGGTAATTCTCTGGGGACGTATCCAGAAGCGGGTTGACCGTCATCGTCCAGTTGAGACGACGCGCGGGGGCGCCCTGCTGAATGTTGAGAAGGAATTTCAGCGCGCGCTTGAAGATACCCATCTCATGGGCGAGCGGCACCGGTGCGTGCCATTCGAAGAAATCCATGCCGATGTCAAAATCAAGTGACCAGTCCGCCTGCGTTGTGACCATGCCAGCGTCCATAAAGAGCATCTCGTCACGCTGATCGAGCACGGCATAATCGCCCTGCGCCTGGCGCGTGATGTATTCCAGAGGCCCACAGGGCAATGTGGTATCATCCAGGAAGGTGAACGTATCGTCGATGCCCATCGGCTTGTTGATCCAGCGCCACCGGTTGCCGTCACGATGCAACTCGAAAAGGTCGGGGTAATCTTCCGACTTGCAGACCATGATGAGTTCCAGCGTATCCCAGCCCGCGAGGGTCATGTGTGGCAGCGACTGGCAGCGCAAGGGATCATCCGCCAGCACCTTGGCGCGGTCCTTCATCTCCGAGACGTAATGCTCGTCCACGTCAAAGCGCTTTTCATAGACAGACCCTTCCGGCCCGCCACGGTGCTGCTCCATGTTGACCGAATACATGTAGCTGTCTTCATGAAACGGGAAGGGAAAACGTTTGATGGCCCATTCGGAGTTATAGAATGAGTAATCGTCGCGGAATGTTTCGTCGTTAAACTGAATCGTCATCTGTCAAGCTCCAGGGATTTGCCGACAAAGCGGCTGACGCATGGCATGATTTTCTTGCCGCTGGCATGTTCGTCATCGTCGAGCCAATGGTCGCGGTGCACGAACGCGCCGTCATAAGAGACAACATCTGTCTCACATTGACCACAGGCTCCGCCACGGCACAGGAAGGGGGCCTCGACGCCCACGCGTTCAATCGCTTCGAGCAGGCTTTCATGCTCGCCCACCTGAATGGTGATGTCGGATTTGCACAACCGCACCTCGAAGGGTTTGCCGGGCTGAGGGGCCGTGAACTCTTCGGAATGCACCTGATCGGCGGGCCAGCCCGCCTGCGCTGCTGTTGAATGAATCCACTCGATCATACCCGCAGGCCCGCAAACATAGGCGTTGGTGCCAAGCGGCTGGCCATCAAGCAGGTTATCAAGGGGGATGCTCTGGGATTGGTCGTCATAGTAGACGTGGACCTTGGTGGGGTACTTGTAGAGCAACTCGTCAACATAGGTGCCAAGCGCCTCGGTCCGCACCGCATAGTGCAGCTCCCAGTTTCCATTCATACGTTCAAGCTGAGCGATCATGGACATGAAGGGCGTGATCCCGATACCGCCTGCGAAAAACAGGTGCTTGCGCGCCCGCAGATCGAGCGAAAAGAGATTGACCGGATAGGTGATGGTCATCGCGTCGCCCTCTTTGACGCGCGTATGCATGAAGAGCGAACCGCCCCTGCCCTCATCGTCCCGGCGCACCGAGATCGCGTATTTCGAGGTATCGGCGGGATCAGACATCAGCGAATACGGGTTCAGACGCGTGCGTCCGTCATCGTTCATCGTCACGACCGTATGGGCGCCGCCGGAAAACGGCGGAAATGGCTGACCGTCGGTCCTTTTGAACTCGAACCGTGTCACCAGATCGTTGAGCGGGACAATCCTGTCGACGGTCACGGCAATCTGTTCGGCACCGGGTTTGGCTTTCTGGGGTGCAGCGCTCATGTGTAAAGCTCCTTCGGCTCTGGCACATTGCCCGGATCCTCGGCATCAATGCACACCCCCTGATAAGCGGCAAGCCTGCGCGAGTAGTGATCGCGGACAAAGAGGTTCAACCCGCAATGGGAACAGACAAAGGGATCTGTCATCACGTCTTCGGTGATGCCCTTGCAGTGCACGCATTGCATGCGGCGCGCGACCGACCCGCGGTGCTCCGTCTGGATCGCGGTATGGGGAATGCCCGCCTGCATCGCTTCATTCTCGGCCTGCCCCATCAGCCCTTCGGTTCCCGCCAGATAAACCTGAATGCCCTGATGCGCATTGGCCAGCACATGACGCAACCGCTGGAGCGACGCCTCATAGGTTGGCCCCTCGTAGAACTGTGCGGGGTTGAGCGCCTTGAGCTTCTCTGCGTAATCGGTGCCTTTCGTGATGAAGATGATGTGGCTCTTCTCCATCAGACCGGGATTGGCAGCGGCCAGGTCGAGGATCGCTTCAGCACCTTCCGCGTCGGCAATCATCAGGTGGGATTTTCCTGGCAGCGCCTCGAGCGTGCCATAGACCGGCCTGCTTCTGATGCTTGGCGGGAACTGGAATTTGGACATTGCTGGGTTCTCTCGCATTTCATGTGGTGAAAAGCGCGCCTCGACCTCTCGAAGCGCGCAAGTGAGAAGTGTCAGCCTTTGGCAGTACGGATCGCCTTGTCCTTGTCGTAGAAAGGCATTTCTTCTGCGGTGGCCGCCAATTCTGTGCCGTCCGGCTGGACCACTGTCAACGGTGTTCCGGCCTTGGCAACAGAAGGATCAAGCCGGGCGATGGCCACGGAATACCCGTTCAGTTCAGAGGACAGGCCATAGGTGATGACACCGACGTCCTTGCCGTCGTGATGCACACGCGCATGCATCTCCATCTGGTCCATCGCGTCGCCCGACAGCTGCACGCCGTAGATCTTGAAGCGCTCCTTGCCTTCGGACGCGTAGTGATTCTCGGCCCCGATGAAGCCTTCTTTGCCAGGCGAGACAGTGAATTCCAGCCCAAGCTCCCAAAGCGTGTCGCCGCAGGTCTCGTTCTCGAACGGGAAGGTTTCGGAGTTGTCGCCGGGGTAGAACAGCAGATAGCTTTCGATCCGCAGCATATCGAGCGTGGAGAACTGCGTGGGGCGCACATCGTCGCCGCCTTTTTCAAGGATGTTGTCCCAGATGTGCACTGCATCTTTCGCCCGGCAGAAGACCTCGTAGCCGCGCTCGCCCGTGTAGCCGGTGCGCGAGATCATCACGTCGCGGCCGAACAGACGGGTCTGCATCAGGCCGAAATAGGCCAGATCACGAATCCCCGGCACTTCGGGGGCAAGAATATCGACCGACTTGGGGCCCTGCAGGGACATGTCGTGCAGATCGTCATCAAAGATCACCGAGCAATTCTTGCCAGCCGCGACGGTGGTAAGTTGCTCCATGCCCGTGCCCGTTCCGTGCACGACCAGCCAGGAGTTGACCGCGATGTGATAGATGATGCAATCGTCGATGAACTTGCCTTCACTGTTGAGAATGGAGGCATAGGTGGAGCGCCCGGGCGCGATTTTCTCGACGTTGCGCGTAGTGACGCGGTCAATGACGTAGGCTGCGTCCTCTCCGACCACATGCACTTTCTTGAGGCCGGAGACATCCATCAGGCCGGCCTTGGTGCGGATCGCTTCATAGTCGGCCTTGGCGCGTTCCGGGGTGTGGTCATAGAACCATGCGGTCCCCATGCCGTTCCAATCCTCCAGCTCTCCGCCGATTTCGGCGTGGCGCTGTGCGAGTGCTGATGTTCTCCAAAGAATGGCCATGTTGGGCTCCCTGTGTGTTTTGACTGTGTGTTTTGAGTCTCGTTTGCGCGCATTGAGCCTCAGCCAGCACGAAAAATCAACATTGGTGTTAAAAATTTTTTCCTGACAGGCAAAATTCTGTCTGTTTCTGTGCGGCCTTTGCGCGCTAACGACACGCCTCCGTATGCTGCACGACAGCAAACAAAAAAACGGGAAAACGTTGACATAGCGTCGGTTCTTGTGCTCACTCAGGGGAAAAATTTTTAACTGAGAAGCAATAACGCAACGAATATACGCCAACAACGGAGCGAGAAAGTGGACGGAAATCTAAACGCACTAACCACGGTATTCACCGAGTTTTATTACTGGGTCACCGTGGTTTTCATGTTCTTAATTCACGTGGGATTCTGCATGTACGAGGTCGGCGCGAGCCGTAGAAGAAACCACATGCACACGCTGATGAAAAACGTCATGGTGATTCCCCTGGTGACCGTGACCTTCTTCTTCTTCGGCTGGTGGATTTACTGGGCCTTTCCCATGTTCCCCTTCTTTGGCGGGCTTGATCTGGAGGCAGGGGCCGCCAATTTACCCTGGGCCGAAACCATGGGTCCGAACGCCGCAGATCGCATCACGGGTGTCTTCTGGGCGGCATTCCTGCTGTTTTCCTGGACCGCGGCCTCGATCGTCTCGGGCTCGGTCATTGAACGCATTCGCTCCTCTGCACTTTGGGTCCATGCGGTTCTGATCGGCTCTGTCTGGTGGATCATCGATGCGGCCTGGGGCTGGCACTACGGTGGCTGGATGGTTCAGTACCTAGGCTATCACGACGCCTATGCGTCTGGTGTTATCCACGCGATTGCCGGTGGCTATGCGCTGGGTGTGATCTGGGTCCTTGGCCCGCGTATCGGGAAATTCTCACCCAACGGCACACCAAGGGACATCCCGCCGCATAACCCGTGGATGCTGACAATCGGGATCTTCCTGATCTACACCGGGTTCTGGGGCTTCTATGCGGCCTGCAACGTGCCCGCGATTTCACCCGAAGCGATCGGTGGCCAGATTACCGGCACGACATGGACAGCAACGAACATCTATCTGGCGCCGACGTCTCTGTCCGGCATCACGTTCAACTTCCTGATGTCACTCTCCGGTGGTCTGATGATGGCTTACGTGGTTTCCAAAGGGGACGCCTTCTGGACCTTTTCCGGGGGTCTTGCCGGGGTCATCACCGCGTCTGCGGGCAATGACCTCTACCATCCGGTACAAGCGATGCTCATCGCGGCAGCAGGCGTATTCATTGTCTACCGGCTGCACTTCTGGGTCGAACAGCGCTTCAAGCTGGATGACGCGGTTGGTGCGGTTGCGGTGCACGGATATGCCGGTGTGGTCGGTCTGTTGATCAGCGGCTTCGTGCTCTGGGGCGTGCCATCATCCCCTTACGAAGGCTACGCGACAATCAACCCGCTGGGTCAGGCCATCGGTGCCTTCATCATGTTCTTCGTGCTGGGCTTCCTGCCGGCCTTCGTGGTGGCCAAGATGCAGGCCGCTGCCGGCGTACTGCGCATTCCTGAAGAGGTAGAACTGCAAGGTCTCGATTACGCCGAGCACCACGCCTACGAAGATGCGCAAAATGAAATCATCGAAGCTGACAAAGCCTATCTGGCCAGCAAGACGACAGCGGCAGAATAAGGAGAAACAGAAATGTCTACGATTGGGTATGAAAGCTGGGCCGTCGATATGGCCGATGTGGGTCCGATCTACCCCATGCAGGGGTGGGAAGTGCCGATGGTCATTGCCGGTGTGATCTTCTGGCTTGCCTGGCACCGCATCCAGTTTGTCCGCGAGGGCAAGCACCTGGAGGAGGCCAAGCAACAGGCGCTGGATCACGAACGGATCCAGAAAAGTCTCGAACGATACTGATACCTGCCAAAAAAAAGACGAAAAGGGCGCGCCAGTGGTGCGCTCTTTTTTTGCCTGAGATGAAAAAAATATTCTTCACAGTTGAGAGACGCAAATTTCAATGCTAACGTCTGAGTCGAGGGCTTCCAAAAGGAGGTCGTAAGTCGAGGATTTCAAAATGTGTGGAATTGTGGGTCTGTTCCTGAAGGACAAAAGCCTGGAACCCGAGTTGGGCAACATGCTGACCGATATGCTTATCACCATGACCGATCGCGGGCCTGACAGCGCGGGGATCGCAATCTATGGCGAGGAAGCAGGCGGCCGTATGAAACTGACAGTTCAGTCAGATACGCCGGATGAGGACTTTGACGGATTGGAAGCGGCTTTGACCGATGCGCTTGGCGCGCCGGTGAGCGTGTCGGTGAACTCCACCCACGCGGTGCTGGGCATCCCGTCAGGCACCGTCCCCCAGGTCCGCACCCTGCTCGCGGAGATTCGTCCGGGCGTCCGCGTGATGAGCCGAGGAGAGAGCCTGGAGATCTACAAGGAGGTTGGCCTGCCCAAGGATGTGGCAGCGCGTTTCAACATCTCCGGCATGCGCGGAACCCACGGCATCGGTCACACCCGGATGGCGACCGAATCGGCGGTGACCACCATGGGCGCGCACCCGTTCAACACGGGCGATGACCAATGCCTGGTTCACAACGGGTCCTTGTCGAACCACAACTCGCTGCGCCGCAAGCTGCGCCGCGAAGGCATCCATATCGAAACCCTGAACGACACCGAGGTCGGCGCTGCCTACCTGACGTGGAAAATGCAGACCGGCTCCACCCTCGGGGAAGCGCTGCAAAGCTCGCTCGATGATCTTGACGGCTTTTTCACATTCGTCGTGGGCACCAAGGACGGCTTTGGCGTCGTGCGCGACCCGATCGCCTGCAAGCCCGCCGTGATGGCCGAGACCGACCAATATGTCGCCTTCGGCTCAGAATACCGTGCGCTGGTTGACCTGCCAGGGATCGAAAACGCACGGGTCTGGGAGCCCGAACCCGCCACCGTTTATTTCTGGAGCCATAACACGGCACCGACTTCGACCGAAAAGGCCGCCTGAACGATGCAGACAATTGACTTGACTGAAGTAGGCTTGCGCGAAACCAACAAGACGTTGCACGCGCAGTCCGACGAGACGAACCAAACCGCCTGGGAAATCGTGAACCCCCGTGGTGCCCATGCCATCGCCTGCGGCCTCGATGCGCCGATAGAGGTCACCGTGCGCGGCTCGACCGGCTACTACTGTGGTGGCATGAACAAGCAGGCGACCGTGAGAATCGACGGGTCTGCGGGCCCCGGCACAGGCGAGAACATCATGTCCGGCAAGATCGTGGTCGAAGGTGACGCGAGCCAGTACCTCGGGGCGACCGGACACGGTGGTCTTATCGTGGTCAAAGGCAACGCCTCATCGCGCTGCGGTATCTCGATGAAGGGCGTCAATATCGTCGTGCAGGGCGATGTCGGGCACATGTCGGCCTTCATGGGGCAGTCCGGCAATCTCGTGGTTCTGGGCGACGCGGGTGACGCGCTTGGCGACAGCTGCTACGAGGCGCGGTTCTTTGTGCGCGGCAAGGTCAAATCGCTTGGCGCGGACTGTGAGAAAAAAGAAATGCGGCCAGAGCATCTTGAGTTCCTCAGGAAGATCCTCGCCGAGGCGGAGATCGACGCGGATCCTTCCGAATTCACACGGTATGGCTCCGCCCGTAACCTCTATAACTTCGACATTGACAACGCGGCTGCGTATTAAGGGTGCGATCAGATGAACACACATGACAGCAGGGGCATTCCCCACACCACGCCGCGCCAGTCCGCGACCTTTACACAGGATGTGAACTCGGACATTCGCCGCGCGGCAGCCACCGGCATCTACGACATTCGTGGCGGCGGCGCCAAGCGCAAGGTCCCGTCCTTTGACGACCTTCTGTTCCTCGGGGCTTCTATTTCCCGCTACCCGCTGGAAGGGTATCGGGAAAAATGCGAAACCTCGGTCACAATCGGGGGGCTGCACGCCGAGAACCCGATTGAGCTTGATATCCCCATCACCATCGCGGGCATGTCCTTTGGGGCGCTGTCCGGTCCGGCCAAGGAAGCGCTTGGCCGTGGTGCATCGGCTGCGGGCACATCGACCACCACAGGTGATGGCGGGATGACGCAGGAAGAGCGTGGCCATTCCACCAAACTGGTCTACCAGTATCTTCCCTCCCGATACGGAATGAACCCGGACGATTTGCGCAAGGCCGACGCGATTGAGATCGTTGTTGGTCAGGGCGCAAAACCCGGTGGTGGCGGCATGCTGCTGGGTCAGAAAATCTCTGACCGCGTTGCGGAAATGCGAAACCTCCCCAAAGGCATCGACCAACGGTCCGCATGCCGCCACCCCGACTGGACCGGCCCGGACGATCTGGAAATCAAGATCCTGGAACTGCGGGAACTCACCGGCTGGAAAGTGCCGATCTACGTGAAGGTTGCAGGGGCGCGACCCTACTATGACACCACTCTTGCCATCAAGGCGGGCGCAGACGCGGTCGTTCTGGATGGCATGCAGGGAGGCACGGCCGCAACGCAGGATGTGTTCATCGAACATGTGGGCCAGCCAACGCTTGCCATTGTCCGCCCCGCCGTGCAGGCGCTTCAGGACATGGGCATGCATCGCAAGGTACAGCTGATCCTGTCCGGCGGCATCCGCTCTGGCGCGGATGTGGCCAAGGCCATGGCGCTGGGTGCGGACGCTGTCAGCATCGGGACCGCCGCCATGATCGCACTGGGCGACAATGACCCCAAATTCGAGGCCGAGTACAACAAGCTGGGTACGACCGCAGGGGCCTATGATGACTGGCACGAGGGGCTGGACCCGGCAGGTATCACCACGCAGGACCCGGAGCTGATGGCACGTTTTGACCCGATTGAGGGCGGACGCCGCCTGCGCAACTACCTCAAGGTCATGACGCTGGAAGCCCAGACGATTGCCCGTGCCTGTGGCAAGAACCATCTGCATAATCTCGAACCGGAAGATCTCTGTGCGCTGACGATGGAAGCGGCGGCGATGGCACAGGTCCCGCTTGCCGGCACCGATTGGTACCCCGGAAAACCAGGCTCTGGTTACTAGAAGAAACACAAGGGCGCGGCAGATGAAACTGCACGCGCCCTTCTCGTAAGCGACAGACAACGACCACAGGGAAGAATAACATATGGCTACCGATCTGGATCAATTCGCCGAGGAAAATGGCGTCAAATATTTCATGATCTCATTTACGGATCTGTTTGGCGGGCAACGCGCCAAGCTGGTTCCGGCCCGCGCGATTGCAGATATGCAAGAAGATGGCGCGGGTTTTGCAGGCTTTGCCACCTGGCTTGATCTGACACCGGCGCATCCCGATATGCTCGCCGTGCCGGACCCGGAAGCTGTCATCATCCTGCCCTGGAACCGCGAGATCGCCTGGGTTCCCGCCGATTGCGTCATGGAAGGCAAGCCGGTCGAACAGGCGCCGCGCAACGTCCTGCGCCGCCTGATTTCCGAAGCCGCCGAAGAAGGCATGCACGTCAAGACCGGGATCGAGGCGGAATTCTTCCTGCTGACACCCGAAGGGGATCAGATCTCCGACCCGTTCGATACGGCGGCCAAGCCCTGCTACGATCAGCAGGCCTTCATGCGCCGTCTCGACGTGATCCGCGAAATCTCGGATCATATGCTGGAGATGGGCTGGAATCCCTACCAGAACGACCACGAAGACGCCAACGGCCAGTGGGAAATGAACTGGGATTTCGACGATGTTCTGAAAACCGCTGACAAGCACAGCTTTTTCAAGTTCATGACCAAATCGGTTGCCGAAAAGCACGGCTTCCGCGCCACCTTCATGCCCAAGCCCATCGAAGGTCTGACGGGTAACGGCTGTCACGCGCATATCTCGGTCTGGGATGCGCCCGGTGCCGATGCCAAGACCAACGTCTTTGCCGGCGAGGGCGAAGGCCCCACAGGCGAGGTGGGTCTGTCGGAACGCGGCAAACACTTCCTGGGTGGCATCATGAAGCACGCCTCGGCACTTGCGGCCATCACCAACCCCACGGTCAACAGCTACAAGCGGATCAATGCACCGCGCACCACCTCCGGTGCGACATGGGCGCCCAACACGGTCACCTGGACGGGCAACAACCGCACGCATATGGTACGCGTCCCGGGGCCTGGCCGTTTCGAGCTTCGCCTGCCCGATGGCGCAACCAACCCTTACCTGCTGCAAGCGGTCATCATCGCGGCCGGTCTCAGCGGCATTCGCAGCAAGGCCGATCCGGGCAAGCGCTACGACATCGACATGTATGCCGAAGGTCACAAGGTCCGGGGCGCGCCGAAACTGCCGCTCAACATGCTCGACGCGCTGCGTGAATATGACAAGGACAAGGGTCTGAAAGCCGCCATGGGCGAAGAGTTCTCTTCCGCATATCTCAAGATGAAGATGGAAGAGTGGAATTCCTTCGTGTCGCATTTCTCCGGATGGGAACGCGCCAACACGCTGGATATCTGACCCCGCGAAGGTCGGTGTACCGCCTTGTGCGGTGCACCTCGGGGCCCGCCCGACTTTTAGGGGATCGAACTGCGAAAAAGCCCGGTGTGCAGAACGCCGGGCTTTTTCGGGTCAATCGGTGGCTTTGCTGCGTCTGAGAAAAATCAGGGTTTCGGACAAGGCCGCCTTGTCCTTGAGCGACAGGCTCAGGTCGGTGTCACCGATTGTCGCGGTGATCTGATCATAGCTGTCGGGGTGATTGACGCGCGGCTCCTGTTCGAACTGCACATCGCCCGAGCAGGACTGCAACTGCTTGGAAACTCTTGCAAAGCTGGAATATGCCGCCTCGGAACGGTACGGAAAGCTCCAGTGGCAGTCATCCGACGTGCCACCGCCAAGGGTTCTTGACCGGGTACACTGGGGCAGTTTTCCATTCAGCGGGAACAATTCGTTATCAGTTGCAAAGCGTTGCAGGACGTCGCAATCCAGCGCCACCAGCGCGTCCCCCAGCACAACCCGGAAAGGCGTTGGCGGAGTTTTCTTGGAGACCCAGTAATAGGCCCCGCCATATTCCATGACGAACCAGCCTTCCCAGGCCGCGTCTCCGGGCCAAAGGCTTTGGTATTCCCGGGCGGCATCGTCCACACGCCACTGACCACGCGCGGATCGTGCACCTTCCTGTGCATAGATCGTCACGCCATCGGCCTGGAAAAACTGCCGGTATTTCGCCCCGTCCCACCTGCCGATCGCGGTGTTCCCGCTCAGCAAATCCCTGATCTCATCCGCATCCAGTTTGACCGATTGCGCCCCTGCACCCCCTGCCCATGCCGCCCCCAGCACACAGAGGATGGCAGCAAATCGGATCAAGGCGCTTCGCCGATCCGCCAGTCCGGGACGTCGTTCACCAGCATCAGCGCTGCCCGGCGCAAGGTCGCGCGCATTTTTTCCACCGCGCTGCCAGAGAGGGCACAATCCTCCAACGCGCGGTCGAAGGTCTCCAGCCAAAGCTCTGCATCTTCTTCGCGGATGGGCACGTGTTCGTGGATTTCGCGCAGGTTCATATGACCAAAGCGTTCACGGTAGTAAGCGCGCCCCCCCATGAAACCCGAGAGGAACTCGAACTGAGTCTGACGTGTATGCGACAGACCATGCCCCCGAAAATGCAGCCGATGCAAAGGATAGACTTTCGGGTCGGTTTCCATCACGTCGTAGAAATGCTCCACAAGCGTGCGGAGCGCGTCTTCGCCGCCAATTTCATCCAATGCACATGCCATGATCTAGCCTACCTTTGGGCGGGCCGACCCCGCCTTGATTTGCATCAAGACCGGGGTTTCGTCTTGCCCGGATCGTAGGCCGCAAGATCAGCCCGGATGGTTGCGGGCAGGCGTTTCTGATGCCCGTCGAGCTTGCCGATCTCCACCGCCGTATCGGCATTCGCATGGGCCACGTCGATGCGCGCCATCGCGATGTTGCGGCCCAGCAGAGGCGAGCGCATGGAGGAGCAGACCTCGCCGATCTGAGCACGCCCGATATGCACGCAGTCGCCGTGCGCCACATCCACCGCACTGTCGATGTCGAGACCCACGAGTTTGCGCATGGGGTGTTCCTTGCGCCGGATCAGCGCATCGCGCCCGACAAAATCATCTGTCTTGGACTTCAGGGGACAGGTGAAACCAATGCCGGCCTCGAAGGGATCGGTCTGATCGCTGAAGTCGTAACCCGCGAAAATCAGCCCCGCCTCGATCCGCACCATGTCCAAGGCTTCCAGGCCCATCGGCTTCAGTCCATAGGGTTGACCCGCTTCCCAGATTGCCTCGAAAACCTCTTCGGCATGTTTGGGGTGGCACATGACCTCGTAGCCCAGCTCTCCGGTGTAACCGGTGCGCGACAGCACGAAAGGGGTGCCGCCTTCATGGCGCAGGCGCGCAGGGGTAAAGCGGAACCATCCAAGCTGGTCGAACTCCGGGTTATGTGGTGCGGTCCAGATCAGGTCACGCAGCAGATCACGGCTGTTTGGCCCCTGCACGGCCACATTGTGCAGCTGATCGGTCGATGACCGGACAAGAACTTTCAGACCCAGTTTCTCGGCCTGCTCCCGCAGCCATTCGCCGCCGTAGTCATTGCCGCCAATCCAACGGAAATTATCCTTGCCCAGACGGAACACCGTGCCGTCGTCGATCATGCCGCCATGCTCATAGCACATCGCGGTATAGACCACCCCGCCAATCGGCAGCGTTTTCATGTTCCGCGTAAAGCAGTATTGGCAAAGCGCTTCGGCATCCGGGCCGGTCACTTCGAATTTGCGCAGCGGGCTGAGGTCCATGATGACCGCGGCTTCACGGCAGGCGTGATATTCCTCGATCGGGCCCGCATCGGCAAAGCAGTTGGCCAGCCAATACCCGTTGTATTCGATGAAGTTCCGGGTGTGTTTGGCAAAACTGTCATGAAATCCGGTTTGTTTGGTCATCTTGGGCTCCGCATTGGGCGTAGGGCGGTAAGCGACCGCACGTTGAAAGGTTTCCTTGCCGGAATAGGTCCGGACATGAATGTCTGAGGGATTCCAACCGTTTGCGGCGGTGGTATCGTCAGGGCAGGCAGAGGAGACGCAGACGATATCGGTCAGCGCGCGCAACAGGACATAGTCACCCGGGCGAGACCAGGGCTCATCCGTGTACATGACGCCGTGTTCGTCGATGGAGGTATTGAAGAAAAAGTTGATCGCCATCCAGCCGGGACGGCCCGTGACATTGTACTTGGTCAGCGCCGCATTGAAGTTGTCCGAGCAGTTGACGTGACCCGGATACCCGATGTCATCGTAGTATTTCGCGGTGCAGGCCAGGGCAAAGGCGTCATGGCGCCCGCATGTATCCTGCACCACTTCCACCAGCGGCACCATTTCCTGATCGTAGTATTTCGCATGCAGCCCCGGCATCGGGTAGGCATGGCCCATCAGGGTGCGGGTGGTCGTGACATCAAGCGCATGTTCAATGCCCTTGTCCAGCTTGCGGGCCGAGAAGCATTCGAAATCGGTGCATTGCCGTCCATCCACATCAATGATCTGGATATAGTCTCCGGCCTTCACGAAATAGGCCTCCGCCGTCTGGGTGTGCACACGAACGTCCGCCACAGGATCGGCAAGCGGATCGGGCAGCTCGAACTTTGGGGTCTGCCGGATGACCGCGCGCCGGACATAGACGGTCAGAGGCGTTGCGGTATCCTGCGCCTCAAGATCCATGAAGCCCCGCGCATTGGACAAAGGTGCCGCGATGATCGCCACGCCTTCGCGCTCTGCACTGAACTCTGCCGTGTCCCGGGCAGGGGTGCTGCTGTCAAACAGCGTCGTTGCGGCACAGTTCGCAAGGTCGATGCCCCGCGCCTCCAGCCCCATGCGCAGACTGCGCAGGCTCTGATCGCTGCTGGTCAAGAGGGCCATCAACCCGGTGGGACGCCCCTGCCCCGCGGCACCAAGCAGTGCGGGGTCATTCTTGCCGGACGGCTCGCAGGTCACGATTTCACAGGGCTGGCCACCTTCGGTGTTTTCAATCTCCAGCCTGTCGCCCGGCTCAAGCCGGATCAGGATCGCGCCGCAGCCTTCGACCACATATCGCTCGGTGCCCGGCGGCATCGAAAACACTTTAGGCTGGATGATCCCGCTTGGTTTGGGGGGTCCAGAGATCACCGTGGGATAAACGTTATCTAGCATATCAACCCTTCCTGCGAAGCCCACCTCTGCCGACAAAGTTTGCATCTGTGGAATAAAAGTTTAATCTAGAGAATATCAGCAAATTCTCGCGACGCAAGAAAAGGCAGCACAAACTTGACATATTCTGTACTATTGGCGGTCAGCCGCGCATGAGTGCCCTCGCCCTTGGTCTTCTTGCCGCCCTGTGCTGGGGAATCCATGACATCACAATACGTTACCTGAGCAAATCGGTTCCATTGATGGCCGCGCTCCTGACCGTCCTGATCGTCGGAGCGGTGTTTCAGGCAAGCATTCTGGCGGTATTGTCCGCAACATTTGTGTTTGAGCCGCGCGCGCTGGCCTTGGCATGTGGGGCTGGGGTGGCGTTTCTTTTCGCCAATCTGGGCCTTTATTATGCTTTTGAACGTGGTCCTGTGCGAATCGTTTCGCCGCTGATTGCCAGTTACCCCATACTCTCCATTCTGTTCGCCGTGGCGTCGGGCGCGTCGGTTTCGGTGTTTGACTGGGTGGCCGTGCTGGCGATTGTGATTGGCGTGGGGCTTGTCGCGGCCGTGTCGGATCCGGCTGAAGATCACAGCCCGCCGCTTGGACCCACCGTCGTGTTCTCGCTGATCTCAGCCTGCGGTTTTGCAGGCACGTTCAAGCTGGGCCAACTGGCGGCCGAGGTCTCCGGTGAATTGCCAGCGACGCTGATCGCCCGGCTGACCGCACTTGTCTGTCTTGTGCTGGTCATCGGCTACAAGGCCGGTCCCTTCTTTCCCGGTCGACGGGCCCTGATCCCCCTGTGCATCATGGGATTGCTCGACGGGATTGCGTTGCTGAGCGTCATTTCCGCCGCCCCGCTGGCCAATCCCGAATATGCGTCGGTTGCCGCATCGGTGTTCGGAATGCTGACGATTCTGCTGGCATGGGCGTTTCTGAAAGAACGCATGAGCGCGCCTCAATGGGCTGCCTGTCTCCTGACCTTTGCGGGTATCGCGTTCCTGGCGCTCTGATCGCGGCTCCGGATCAGTTCAGCCAGCCCACCGCGCGCTGGCGCCCATGCGCTACGGTTGCATTCCGCATCAATACCGCCACGGTCACGGGACCGACACCGCCCGGCACCGGCGTGATCCATCCGGCGACGTCGAGCACCGCATCGGTGTCCACATCCCCTTTCAGACCTTCGGAGGTCTGATTGATCCCGATGTCGATCACCACCGCGCCGGGCTTGATCATGTCCGCACCGATCAAATGCGTCTTGCCAACTGCAACCACCACCACATCGGCCCGTCTTGAATGCATCGCAACCGACCGCGTCATATGGTGACAGACCGTCACGGTCGCCCCTTCCGCCATCAGCATCATCGCGGCAGGCTTGCCGACGATTTCCGAATGCCCGACCATGACAACTTCGAGCCCCTCCAGCGACAGCCCGGTCTCACGCACCAGTTCCACCGCCGCGGCAGCGGTACAGGGCGCAAGGGCCACATCATTATAGACGATATTCCCGATCGAGGCCGGGTTCATGCCTTCGATATCCTTCAGCGGATGGATCGCCGATTGCAGCGAGCGGACATTGATGTGGTCCGGGACCGGCCGTTGAAGAATGATCCCCAGGACATCCGGGTTGTCATTCATTTCCTGGATCAACGCCTTGCACTGGTCCTGCGTCGTATCCCCGCCCCAGAACTCCTGATCGAACGGTAAACCCAGTTGCTTTGCCACCTTGGCCTGGTTGCGGACGTAGACCGCAACCTCGGGGATATCACCAATCGAGATGGAGACGATTTTTCCCATGTCGGGATTTGCCGCAATATAACTGCGCGCCTCCTCAAGAATGCGTTCCCGAACCGGCCTGCCAAGCAGAAGGCGCGGGTCCTTGGCGTTGCCGGTCACGCGGTGAGTCCTTCTGGCTCGGGCAGGTTGTTTGCGCGGCAGCATGCTGTGACGGTGTTGGCCAGCAGGCAGGCGATGGTCATGGGGCCGACGCCGCCGGGGACGGGGGTGATGGCGCCGGCGACCTCGGTGCAGCTGTCGAAG
>JBCCUU010000015.1:0-94368 GCA_039196345.1 Pseudomonadota bacterium
ACAGCTCGGCCCCTGTCAATTCGTTCAGATAGGCCGAGGTCCGCACCGGCGTCCGACGAATGTAAGGCCCAATCCGCTCATGCGCCGCAACCATGTCCTCAAACGTCGGAATATAAAAATCATCGTCCAACATCACGCGGCCCTTTCGCTCACAACGAGTTCTGAGACGATGTCGGAGGTTGCGCCGGACAGCGTCCAGCCGAGATGCCCGTGACCGGTGTTGTAGAACACACCGGGGCGTTTTCCACGTCCGACACGCGGCAGCATGTTCGGCATCATCGGGCGCAAACCTGCCCAAGATACGAAACTGGCGGTGCTCATTTCAGGGAAATGACGATGGCACCATTTCAGCATCGGATCGATCCGCGCCCAGACGATATCCTTGCTATAGCCATTGAATTCCGCGGTTCCGGCAACGCGGAAACGGCGCTTGCCCAACCGGCTGGTGACCAGCTTCGCATTGTCATCCAGCAGGCTCGTCATCGGAGCCGCCGCCTGATTGGCCGCGTCTTCCAGATTGACCGTGATGGAATACCCCTTGACCGGATAGACATTCAGCCGATCCCCCAGCATGGTCGCAAACTTGCGCGACTGCACACCTGCGCAGATCACGATCTGATCGAACACTTCCTTGTGCAGGCCTGGAAATGACGCGCCTCGGTCGTCTTCGATCCGGCTGAACACTTCGATTTTGCCGGAGTCGGCGCGGAGCTTTTCCACCACCGTCGACAGCTTCATCGTCGCCCCGTGCTTGACGCAGGCATTCGCCAGCAGGCTGGTGAATTTGTGGATGTCTCCGGTGAAGTCGCTGTCGGTGTAGAATCCTCCGTAAATCTCACCCTTGAGGGTCGGCTCGATCTGGCTGATTTCCTCGCGCGTCACCGCGCGACGGTCCAACCCGCCCTTCTTCAGCAGATGCGTGACCTTTTCAGCGACTTCGAACTGTGCCTTGGTTTCGTAAAAATGCAGGATGCCGGTGTTCTCACGGTCGAAATCAATGTTTTCCGCCTCGGCCATTTTGACCAGTTGTTGCCGGGCATCGAGTGCCCATTTCACCGTCTGGATCGTGTTGGCCTCGTAGTTCGGAATGGCGCGGACAAACTCGGCCAGCCAGGAATATTTGTGCCAGGACGGTTTGGGGTTCATCAACAGGGGTGCTCCGGCAGAAAACATCCACTGCACGCCCTTCAGCATCGTGGGAATGCTGTTCCACACCTCCGCGTTGGACGCCGACAGCTGGCCACCATTGGCATAGCTTGTTTCCATAGCGGGATAGGGGTTGGCTTCGAAAACGGTGACATCCGCCCCTTTGGCCAACAGCTGATACCCTGTCGTGATCCCGGTGATCCCGCCGCCGATGACGGCAACCTTCGTGTTGTCTTTCATGGCACGCCTCCCCCCGCAACCTGATGCGGTTGCAAACGCCCCCTCTGTCATTGGCCTGAGAGTTTCACGCCAGACCTTCATGACCAGACGCTTACACCTTGGGCGGAAGCATCGCGGCTTCGCTTTCCAGAGTTGTTCCTTTTCGCGGTCCTGGTGCCTGAGAGTTTCCGGGGCGGTTGCTCCTTCGGCGTCGCTGGAGCGACTCTCCCGCAGGTTTCTTTTAGGAAACTTTTTGCGTATCGTCAACATAATTCCCGATTATGCGCATTTGTGCCCGTTTCAGTGCTGATGAATGGGGCGCTCGACGTCGTAAGCTCAGCATTCGCAAGAGGCGTTCGCGCGGATGAGACGTCCGTCAGCACAGCTTGTCATGGATCAGGCAAAGCCGAACACTATCCCGACAGGTTGCTTTGCCCCCAATTCTTCTTCAGAAGATACTGGTTTTTATCTGCAACGGGATCAACCATCGCAGCCATGCGCAGATGGCTGTTCTCGCGCAGGCCATTGGCACGGTTCCTTCGGAAACATCCAGCTTCTTGGCAATTTCATTGTAGGGCATGCGCCCATCCCCTTGCAGGAGCGGATCGTGCTGGATGTCATGTCAAATAATCAAACCGAACAGGAAAGATCAGCATGAGCGACAGCATAAACGCCGGTTTCCGTCTGGCGCATAAGATGATGCGCGTGGTGGATATGGAAAACCCATCGGGTCTTACTGCGGTATTCCGGGCATGCAGGTGTTGCGTCGCTCGGATGATCCTGAGGGCAGATTCACCAAGACCCTTATCGGCTATGGTCCAGAGGCTGAGGGGCCTTGCCGGGAACTGACCGCCAACTGGGATCAGGAAGCGTCCTACGGGAAGGGCAACGGCAGGGGCCACATCTGCATTGAGACGCCCGATGTCTACAAAGCCTGCGAAGGGCTTGCAGAAGCCGGCGTCAACATCACCCGACCGGCCGGGTCCATGAAAACGGCACGCGGGTCATTGCGTATTACGAAGATCCTGATGGTTACAAGGTCGAGCTGAACGAAAGCATTCCGAAACATCTGGCCGCAGAGGAGACAAGGGATGGGTGATACAGCAAGACTTATGAAATGGGAACTGGTGGAGGATCGCTATCACCAGATCGGAGAGAAGGACAGCGACACCTATATCAAGCCGATGGTCACCTCTGCCTTTTCCCACAGGATGTGCGGCGGCATCAACGTGCTGAACAACATCAAGGTGCCGTGGGATCTGACCTGTGACAAGATCATCAACGTGCTCGAAGGGACCTTTCGGCTCGTCTGCGATGAGGAAACCTGCATCTGCAATCGCGGCGACGTTCTCTACATCCCGAAAGACAACCACCTCTCCTATGAGGCGGAGGAACGGTGCGTGGTTTTCTACGCCGCCTGTCCGCACAACTGGAAACAACGGCATACCAGGGCGGCGTCAAGGCAGCCCTGCGGTCCATCCGGGCGCGTACCATCCTGATGCCCTGCACGCAGCACCTCTATTTCCCCCCCCGCTGACAACGAGGCGAGGTTCATTCCAGATGCACTGTTTCGCCCTGTCGCTTCGGACTTCGGCAACTGTGCCGCAAATCCCAGGAATGATCCCGGGTTTGAAAAGGCGCTCGATCAGAACATTGCACGGTTGCTGACGCAGTGACGCCCTTGTTGAAACAGGTGGCCAACAGCGCGCCTGATATCTGCGGGCCATGGTTGAAATGGCCGGGGCAGGGGACCCGCATCCGGAGCTTGTTCTCTGTCTTGACGCGGAAGGGTAAAAGACTGCGTCAATCCGGAACCGGTCCCTTAAAGCATTTCCAGTTTTTGTTGAAACATCACGCATCGCTTTTCGCGTTTGAGCGAAGCGAAAGACAGCGAACAAGTGATTCCAGATAAACTGGAAGTGCTATAGAGCGTCTGACGAAATACCTGAAACATCAGGCATCACGTAACGCGCCCCAATCCTTGATTTCAGGCAGCGTTGCGTGATTGGGGGTTTTTCGCATGACGCTTTAACGGAGCGGTTCTATCCGTTACCGTTGCCTTTTTCATGCAGAACCCGCCCGATGAGATTCATCAGCAATTGCGCGGCCAGAATCTGGGTGGACCCCGTCAGGTCATAATCTGGCGCGACCTCCACCAGATCGACCCCGACAATGTGGCCGCGCTTGGCAAGGCCCGCCACCAGTTCCAGCACTTCGTAATACAAAAAGCCGCCGTGACTGGGCGTGCCGGTGCCCGGGGCGATGGAGGGATCAAAGGCGTCGATGTCGATTGTCAGGTAGTAGCGTGCGCCTTCGGGGATACGGTCCAGCATGGCCTCGACCCCGATTTTGCGCAGTTGCCGTACCGACTGGATGTCGGATCCCATGGCGCGGGCATCCACATACCCATCCCGCGCGGTTGACGACACATTGCGAATGCCGATCTGGGTCAGCCCGGTGACATAGGGTTTCTCTGCGGCACGGCGCATCGGGTTGCCGTGGCCATGCCGCACACCGTGGCGTTCATCGACAAAATCCAGATGGGCGTCGATCTGAACCACGTGGATCGGCTCCTGATCTTCAAAGGCATTGATACAGGGAATATTGACCGAATGATCGCCCCCCAGCACCACCGGAATTGCGCCTGCCTTGAGGATCTTGCGCACACCGAATTCGATATTGGCATGGCTCCTTTCGGTATCGGTGTGGACGATGTCAGCGTCACCGATGTCCACGATGGTGACCTCTGCCGGGTCGAGATAGGTGACATCATCCTCATGATCGTATGCCCCAGCGTGACCGAAAGAGAACAAGGTGGACGCTTCCCGGATCGCCCTCGGCCCCATGCGTGCACCCGACCGCCACTGGCAGCCAAAATCGAACGGTGCGCCCATGACCGCGACATCGGCGTCAATCCTGTCCCAATCTTCGATGTAGGGGTATTTTCCGAATGTGCAGATGCCCACGAAAGGCAGGTTCAGACGGCCGGAGTCGTAGCCATGTTTTGACATGTTGTTTCCTTCAGATCAGATTTTCACTGCGGCGTCATATTGGGGCATGACCACCCGGCGCGGCGTATATTCCCCGCTGGCAATCATCGCGTCCACATGGGCTGCGATCTCTTCCATCGGTGCAAACCAGACATCGCTACGGTGCAGGACGGTTTCCAGGAATTGAGCCACAACCTCCCAGCGGGACAAACGCCCGGTTGCGAAGGGATGCACGACCGGCACCCATAGCCCTCCGTGCCGATAGGCTGCGTCGAATTCCTGCACAAATGGCTCCCATCCGGTGCGCGGCGCGCGGATTGGCATCATGTAGTCAAGGTCCATCGATTGGACATATTGTGGCCAGTCATCCAGGCCCCAATGCGAGGGCAGCTCGACAAGGCTGCCACCCTTCGCCTCGACGATATAGGGCACATCGTCGCCCATCAACGAGGCGTCATATCTGAAACCCCGTTCCACCAGCAAGTCAGCCGAGTGGTTGGAAAAGTTGTAGAGCGGTGCGCGCCATCCCCTGGGCTTTTGGCCGGTCATCCGCTGGATGACCTCGATGCAGCGGTCCATCCACATGGCCTGTTCATCGCGGCTTTGCGGGACGGGGTTTTCATGCAGATAGCCGTGCTGGCCGATCTCGTGGCCCCCCTTCAGAATGGTCTCGACCGCCTCCGGGTAAGTCTCCATGCACCAGGCGGGAATGAAGAACGTCTGCCTGATCCCCAAGTGGCGATAGGTCTCGACAACGCGGGGGATCGCCACGGTTGGCCCGTATTGCAGCATCGAAATGGCCGAGGCACGTCGGTATCCGTCGGTGGGGTGGTCGAGATGGATGAGACTGTCGGCATCCATGTCGAAGGTGATGCAACAGGCGCATTTTGCACCATTGGGCCAGGGCACCGGGTTTTGGATCATCGCTGGTAACGTCATCACTTGCCTCCGCGTTCGTAACGAATGCCGATGGCCGCAGGCGGACGCACCTTGCCAGCGAACAGCACCAGAGCCAGGAAGGATGCAACAAAGGGCACCATGGAAAAGAGCTGGTAGGGCACATCCGGGCTGTTGAACTGCAGCCTCAACTGCATCGCATCGGACAGGCCAAAGAACAGGCAGGCCAGCAGTGCGCCCAGCGGGTTCCAGCGCCCCAGGATCAGGGCGGCGAGGGCGATGAAACCCTTGCCCGCGCTCATATGTTCGGTGAAGACGAAGACCTGGCTCAGCACCAGATAGCAGCCGCCCAGCCCGGCCATGGCGCAGCTTGCCAGCACCGCCAGCAACCGCACTTTCGGCACGCTGATCCCGGCGCTGTCGGCGGCAACGGGATAATCACCGATCGCGCGCAGGTTCAGGCCCCAGGGCGTCTTGTAGATGACCCACCATGCCAAAGGCACCAAGATGTACATCAGATAGGTCAGGAAATCCTGGTTGAACAGAACGGGACCCAGGATCGGGATGGCCGAAAGGCCGGGGATCGCGATCGCGTGGAACCCCGGCAGTGTCGATGTGGCATCCGCGCCCAGAATAAGCCGCGCCAGATAGGACGTCAGGCCAAGCATCAGGATGTTGATCGCAATCCCGGCGACAAGCTGGTTGATCGCCAGACCCACGGCCAGCCCGGCCAGGATCAGTCCGGCCATCATTGCCACGAAAACACCCAGTAGCAGTCCGGCAACGGGATGGCCTATCAGATAGGCCCCGACCGCAGCGCCAAACGCGCCACCAAGAATGCAGCCTTCGAGCGCGATGTTGAAAACCCCGCTACGCTCCGAGATCACACCGCCCACAGCAGCAAAGATGATCGGAATGGACAGGCGCAAGCTGGTCGACAGGAAATCGGCAAGGGCCTGCGGGTCGGTCAGAAAGTCGATCATGTGTCTTGCCCCGAGGATCTGTCATGGAACGTGTCGCCCAGTTCGGTGTCCAGCCGTCTTCGGCGGCGCATCAACCGTGCAGCCCATTTCTGCGCGTCGTATTTAAGGCCAAGGCTCGCGGCCACGAAGATAATGACCAACCCTTGAATGGCCTCGATGACGGTGCTTTCCAGACCCACGGCCCGTTGCATGACCAGTGCCCCTGCCTTGAGGCCGGCAAGGAAGAAGGCGGCAAGAGGGGCCAGCAACGGGTTCACCGTGGCCAGGAAGGCCACCACGATCCCGTCGAACCCGTATCCGGGCGAGAAGTGGTGAAAGAGCCGGTATTTTAGCCCCAGAACCTCGAACGTGCCCGCCAGCCCGCCGATGGCCCCGGCGGCAAACATCACACCGACCACGTAGGGCTTGACCGGAACCCCGGCATAGGTGGCCGCGGTGGCATTCTTGCCGATCATGTCGAGCGCAAAGCCGATGGTTGAATAGCGCAGGATGAAAAACAGGATCATCGCCAGAGCAAGGCCGATCACCACACCGGCATGCGCATCGGTAGACGGCATGATCCACGGCAGCCACAAGTCCTGGCTGATCTCCTCGGAATAGGGATAGGGGGCGCCTTCCTGCATCATTGGGCCACCCGCGACATAGCTGACAATATTGATGGCGATGAAGTTCAACAGGATCGTCAGGATCACCTCGTTCATGCCGTGATACGCCTTGAGATAGCCGGGGATCAAACCCCAGAACCCGCCCCCAAAGGCACCGGCCAGAACGCAGATCGGGATATGGAGCCATGGGTTCATCTCTGGCAGCAACAGGGCCGCCATGGCGGAAAAGAGCCCGCCCATATAGATTTGACCCTCGACGCCAATGTTCAGAAGGCCTGCCCGCAACGGCAGGATCACCGCAAGCCCCGCCAGCAGAATGGGCGAGGTTTTAACCAAGGTACCGGCAAGGCCCCAATAGTCGAAGAACGCTCCCTTGAAGAGTTCGACGTAGGCTGTGAAAGGGTTGATCCCGGCCAGCAGGATCAGCCCTGAACCAACGAAAAGAGCCAGAAGCACAGCCCAGACCGGGCGGAAGACATAGAAATAGCGGATCGCGGTTTGCATCAGACAGCCTCCTCTTCCGACAGGCCGCCCATCAACGCGCCAATCCGTTCGTCGGTCACCTCATCTGGTGTGAGCGTGCCGGTGATCTCACCAGCACACATGACAGCAATCCTGTCGGCGACGGTCATGATGTGTTCCAGTTCGGTTGAAATATAGAGGATGGCCTTGCCCGCGGCGCGTTCGCGCATGACCGTGCGTTGTACCGCTTCGATCGCGCCCACATCGAGGCCCTTGCACGGCTGCATCACCACGAATACGCGGGGGTCGCATTCCACCTCGCGGGCGAAGATCAGCTTTTGCTGGTTGCCGCCGGACAGAAAGCGCACCTGCTGATCAATCGAGCGCATGCGCACATCGTAACGATCCACCCAATCCTGCGCGATCCCGCGGATCCTGGACTTGTTGATTACCCCGTTCGTCGAGAAAGGGGCCACATTGAAATCGCGCATCATGACGTTCTGGGCGATGGTGAAATCCAGCACCAGCCCGGTATGGTGGCGATCCTCGGGCACATAGGACAGCCCGTGCTTGTGACGCCGCGCATGGGTTGAGCTGGCGGTGACATCCACGCCATCTATCGTGACCGTGCCCGCCTCGGGCAACATGAGACCGGCAACGACATTGGCCAGTTCCGCCTGTCCGTTGCCATCAACGCCGGCAACACCCAGCACCTCGCCCGCCCGAATTTCGATGGAGACGCCCTTGAGCGCCTCAATCCCGCGTTGATCCCGCGCGTGCAGCCCTTCGGCACGAAAAATGACCTCACCCGGCACTTTGTCGCCGCGGTCCATCTTGTCATGAACCACCTCGCGCCCGACCATGAGCCGGGCCATTTCCTTGGCATCCGACTCTGCCACTTTCAACTCGGCAGTGACACGCCCATGCTGAAGGACAGTTACATTGTCGGCGACGGCTTCGACTTCATCGAGCTTGTGGGTGATGAAAATCACCGTTTTGCCCAAGGCGCGCAGCCGCCGCAGCCCGTCAAGAAAGCTCGCAATTTCATTGGGGGCCAGGACGCTGGTTGGCTCATCGAGAATGATGATATCAGCGTCGCGGAACAGAACTTTCAGGATTTCGACCCTCTGGCGCATTCCGATGGGCAGCTTCCAGACCTCCTGATGCGGGTCGATATCGAATTCATATTGCGCCGAAAGCTCTGCCAGGCGGGCCGCAATTGCCTCCAGATCCAGCTTCAGGCCTTGCCCGGGCAGACCCAGAGCGATGTTCTCGGCGACGGTCAGGCTGTCGACCAGCATGAAATGCTGATGGATCATCCCGATCCCCATATCCATGGCCAGCTTGGGCGACGGGATTTGGGCTTCTGTGCCGTGCAGCAAGATCCGGCCCTCTTCCGGTTGATCGAGCCCGAAAAGGATATTCATCAGGGTCGTCTTGCCTGCACCGTTTTCGCCAAGGATGGCATGAACCGTGCCGCGTTCGATCTGCATATCGACCTGATCGAGCGCACGAAACGTCCCGAAAAGCTTGGATATGCCACGCAGGGAGAGAGCGGTGCCGCCCATGTCGTTCACTCCTATTCTGTCAAGAGTGTTGGTATCAGGTGCAATTGTTCGGTGCATCTGATACCACGGATGCCTTAGCGCGTTTCCACTTCGCCGGCGACAATCCTCTCGATCAGCGCCGCGGCTTCGCTTTGTGTTTCCTCCGAAACACGCTCGGAATAGCTGCCCATGCGGGCGGCTGCCGGTGTTTCAAGCCCAAAGATGTATGAGGTGCCCTCAAGCTCACCGGCTTTTGCTTTGCCGATCACTTCCCCCAGAGCGCTGCGCATGTCGAAGATGGCTGACTGGATCACCGTATCTGGCCAATCCGCAATGGCGTCATAGTAGATTCCAATGCCCATCGCACCTTTTTCCCTTACACCCTGAAGGCTGCCGACAACCGCGTTGTCCATTGACGGGAAAATCACGTCAGCGCCCTGGCTGATGAGGTTCAGTGCCGCTTCCTTGCCTTTGGCCACATCATCCCAGTCATTGGTCCAGGCGGTGAAGACCTCGCCATCGGGGCGCGCATCCATGAAGCCTTTTTCGAATCCTTCGCCAAGCTGGACGTAGAACAACAGTTTCTGCGCACCTACGTAACCCGCCTTGCCGGTCTCGGATGTCTTCCCCGAGACGTAGCCCATGACATAGCCGAGCGCTGGGAAATCAAAGCTCATGGTGGCAACGTTTTCACCCGGCTCAGTCCCATTCACGATCAGGAATTTCGTATCGGGAAAACGCGATGCAACACGGTCAATGGATTCCTGGAATTCACCGCCATGGCCGATCACCAGATCATAACCGCGCCGCGCATAATCCGACAGCGCTTCCGGCTGGTCGGGCTGTGCGGTCTTTTCTGAATAGGCGAATTCGATCCCGAGTGTTTCGGCGGCACGCTCGACACCCTCATAGCCAGCCTGGTTGAAGGACCGGTCCGTGATGACCCCCGGCAGCACGATCGCTACCCTGAAGTCTTCCGCGAACGATGTGGTTGCCGTCGCAACCGTCAGCGCTAAACTGACAAGCATTGCTTTATTCTTTGAAAGTGTATTTATCATGAGACTCTTCGCCCTCCCCTTTTTATATCTGACATAAAATTAGAGTGACTATAAATTTTATGTCAATCTTTTTATTGAGGCAGTTCCGTCTGCCATGTAGTAAGCTGAATAGGACAGAGTAGGATATTTAATGAATCAAGGGCTTAGGCAAAGGCAAAAAGCATCAAGGCGCGCCCGTATCCTGGATGTCGCGCGTGAAAAGTTCCAGAATATCGGCTTTGCCAAGGTCAAGATCGAGGATATTGCTGCCGAGTCCGACGTGTCTCCTGCCACGGTCTATAACTATTTTGGCACCAAGGCAGGCATCCTTCTGGCGCTGGTCGGGGAAAGCGATACGATCCTGATAGAGCAGCTTGATGAACTGACCGAAAGCTGGGGCGACGACCTGACCCCGGCGGTGCTGGAGTTCGGGCGTATCCTTCGAAAACACGCCATGAGCTATCTGCAGAAACCGACCTGGCGCGAGGTTCTGGCGGCCTCTATCCACGACGGCAGCGGCGATTTCGGCCAGACCTACATGGCTTTGGACGATGTGCTTGTCGGGAAGATGGAGGGGTTGATCAAGTCTCTTCAACAGAAGGGCAGGGTGTCGCAAGACGTCGATCCTGCCGAACTGGCAGATTGCCTGTTTTCGCTACAGAATATTCGCTTCTTTCAATTCATCGCCAATGACAGCATCAGCCTGGAAGATGCAGATGCGCGGTTTCAGCAAGATCTTGAACAGCTATCGGTTCTCTTCGCCAATCGCTGAAGTCTTGCGACCTGGATCAGCAAGCATACCCTAAGCGATCGGAATTGCAGATCGGCTTTTCCGTTTTTTGGCACCGGCCCGTCAAATGCGATACCGCGCGTTCCGTGGGCCGCTTGTGCAATAAATCTGCATTTCCCAAATCGACCGTTCCCCACTCAGCCGCGTTAAGTGGAAATTGAGACCTTCCGTGATACCTGTTGAGAGCACGGCGTGTTCATTGCAGTGGAGGAGTAGCGTCACGCCCGAAAAAAGGAGCATCGCATGCGCAAGCGTGACATCTTTTCGGTCTATTTTCGCGGACTTGCCGAACTCGCCTTTGTCTCACTGGGGTTTGCCATTGCCGGGCTCTTGTGCCTGCAATTGCTGGCGATCCTCATCGCGATGCGGATCAACCCGGAAGCCGCTCTGCTCTTTGTCTGGCAAAGCCTGATCCTTCTGGCGCTTTGGCCGGGTCAACGCTTCTGGACCATTCGCAGAACCACAGCCCATGGGTTTGAACACAGTATCATCGGCGTACCCAGTGACGATGATCTTCGGCTGCGCAACCATCGTGCAGCGCGGCGCGCGGGCTCCGAACGGCAGGGCTGACCCCGGTTGGAACAGTCCCCGCAATGTGAGAGGACGGCAAATGGCCCCCTAAAAAGACGAGG
The DNA here is from genome assembly GCA_039196345.1 of Pseudomonadota bacterium. GTDB lineage: Bacteria > Pseudomonadota > Alphaproteobacteria > Rhodobacterales > Rhodobacteraceae > Roseobacter. The sequence goes on from JBCCUU010000015.1 coordinate 11,309, forward strand.
CATGGCCGAACGCGCGCAGATGTCCCGTCAAGCCGATGCCTCTGACCGTTTTGCAACGGTCGGATTTCCCCTGAAGGCGCATGTCAGCCCCCATGGTCGCGTGACCGCCCTGTCGATGATGAAGGACGAGGGGCCATTCGTACTGGAATGGGTCGCCCATCACCTCGGTCTCGGGTTCACCGATCTGGTTGTCTATACCAATGACTGCACGGACGGCACAGACGCGATGCTGACCCGGCTGGAAGAGCTCGGGCTGGTACATCATCGCCGCAACGTCATCCCGGAGGGGATGCGCCCACAGCCTTCGGCCCTGAAACACGCCCAGCAGGAACCCGTCGTGCTGAACAGCGACTGGCTGCTGGTCTTTGATGCGGATGAGTTTCTCTGCATCCGGCAAGGGGACGGCACGGTCGACAGTCTGATTTCAGCGGCGCGGGACCAGGGCGCCAACGGCATTGTCATCACCTGGCGCATCTTTGGCTCCGACGGCATTCAGACGTGGTCGCGCGCCCCCGTGACAGAGCAGTATCTGCACGCCGCCCCGCCGATGTGGAACAAGGGGTGGGGCGTCAAGACGCTCTTTAAATATGATCCGGAGTTCTGGAAGCTCGGCATCCACCGTCCCAAGATCAGGAACAAGCATCTCGACAGTGATTTTCCCCACACGGTCAAGTGGCTCAACGGCTCAGGCCGCCCGATGGAGGAGTATTTCAAGTTTCGCGGCTGGCGGTCGATCATGCGCACGGTGGGCTATGACTGGGCACAGATGAACCACTATGCCATCAAGTCGATGGACAGCTATGCGATCCGCAAGTTTCGCGGCAACGTGAACAACAAGGCGGACAAGTACAACGCCGATTACTGGGCCCTGCAGGACCGCAACGAGGTTCATGACGACGCAGCCCTCGCCCACCGGGAAAAACGGCGGGAGATACTGGACCTGCTGCTGGGAGATCCGGTCCTGGCAGCGCTGCACGCCACAGCCGTCGATGCAGTTGAAGCACGGCTCGCGGCGTTCAAGGAGACACCCGAGTATGCGGCCCTGATTTCCGATCTCAAGGCCGCGTCAGAGATACCGATCAGTGATGTGGACGCCAAGCCACCGCAGCCGCGCGACCCCAAAAAGATCGCGGCCCGGATGTCGCAGATCGAAAAGACACTGGCAAAGCGTCCTGCCCCCGCGGCGACAGCACTGTCGGTGGATGCGCAGCCCTATCTCACAGGTCATATCGACCTGTCCCGGCGGGTGCCGTTGAAGGGCTTCGACAACCATCAGATCAGCCTGCCGACGGACACGCGTGTTTTTTCACCTGCCGCTGTGCAGGCCATCACCGAAGGCAAGTTCCTGCGCAACCCCGCACGGCGCCTGCCCGGTCTTGTCACCCCCGGTGACAGCTATCTCGAAATCGGTGCGGGTGCGGGCTTCCTGCCCGCCTTGCTCGCCCGCCACTATCCTGAGTTGCGCATCTGCGCTCAGGAGGAACACGCGACCTTGCTGGCAACCGCCCGGATGATCTGGGCGGTGAACGGCATTTCAGAAACCCCGGCACGGCGGCTGTCGCCCGAGCCACTTTTTGAGCCGATGGATGACCGGCATAGTGCGTCAGGTCTGCGCGGCTTGCTGGCAGAGACGGGCTGTACATTCTTGCTGCTGAACGATCCCCGCCTCAACGCCCGCATGATCGCAGGCGCGTTGGAGGGATCCGCGACGCTTCGCTGCGTCATCGCAGGCCCGCGCGCCCTTGCGAACGCCTGTGAGGCGGCGGACCTCACCTCACGGATGACGCGGCTCGGTTACCAAGCGTCCCCAGAACAGCCGCTGACCGAAGCGTTGCTCTACCGCCGCGACCCCGCAACTGCCTCATAGGGGCAGCACACCCGACAGGCCGCTGCTTTCAAAATCCCAGACCGCTGACCACGCGCCGCGCGTCCGCGACAGGATCAGCGCGTTCCGATCTGCCACGTAGCGTCCGGCCTGGCCTGGTATCCGCTCGATGCTGATCTTTTGATCCGGCAGCGGATTTTCCCCGAAGGACCCCAGAGCCCCCAGCAGCCGCGCCCAGTTCCTTGGTGGCGGCCGGTGCGCAATGCCCGAGGCCACAAGCTGGTGCAGCATGCGTCCCTCACCTGCCGACATCGTGGCCCGCGTGGCAAGGTGTATTTCGCCCGAGAGCGCGGTGACCTCCGTCTCCCGTCCGATCATCCGGCACACCAGCCGGAGCATCCGTTGCCATTCTGCCCGATGGGCGCGGCTTTGCCACTGGTCGCGCAGATCATCCTCGTATTCCTGCATCCTGGGGACCAGCATCATCAGGGTCTCGAAAACCGACAGACGGGGTCCCAGCAAGGGCACCGACGACAGCAGCAGGGTGCGCGCGGGCGCATCCGCTTCGGCAACAGCCTCCATCATCTGCCAGCCGCCTTCTCCCATGACCTGTCGCCGGGTGCGCTCGCTGCGCAAATCCGGCGCAAGCACCCGCAGACCCGGCGCGTCAACGACCCAGCCCAGATGCACGCCCGCAGGATCCCGGAACCGGGGCGGCAGATCACCGTCCACAGCGCCATGCTGAAACAGCAGCGCCATTTCGCGGGCCACGTCAAAAAGCAACTGACCCACCGGCGAATAGGTACGCGAGCGGGGCAGGGACCCCCAGCCATCACAGATGTCATGATCGTCCCACTGCGCCAGCGACGGCACCCGCGCGGAAAGCCAGGCGTAGTGCTGATCCTGCAAAAGCGCGCTGTACCGCGCAAGAAATTCCCGGCGCAGATGCGCGCGCAGGTCCGCCAGTTCGGCGCGGGAGGGGTCCTTGGGAATATGCTCAGGCCAGTCGTCACTGAGCGGATGGCCCTTTGTCGCCTCATCCGCGTAGATCTGGTCCCCGCCGTGCAGCAATAGCGCAAACGGGGCCTCCGCGTGCTGCGCACAAAGCCGGGCCCACATTGCGTTGCGCTCCTCCGGGTCACGGGCCAGATCGCCGTGTTCTTCGCCGTTGCAGGACGCAAAGGCGATGCGCAAGTCGCCGTCCAACTCGCCCGCCAGATCGTAGTGTTCTCCATTCCAACCGTAGCCGGAGGGGCTGTGCGCGGGCACGCTGAAGCGGATGCGCGCGATGGCGGTGTCCTCCACGCGCGCAAGCTCCGAAGCCTCGAACAACGCATCGCCAACCCGGATCGCAGGAATCTCCACGTCCCGCCCAGCCACGAAAATAGCGGCCAGATGCATCATCCCGTCCGATACATCATCAAGGGTCAGAAAAGGGCCTAGAAGTGTTGGTGTCATACCGGCAGAGAGTTGGCGCAACGGGGCGCAGGTTCAAGGGCAAACTGCACTGCGGCAGAATGTGCGTTGCCCGATGCGCGATGAGAACATATACAGAACATATGGCAGGGTATTCACTGAAAGAAAAACTGGCAATCCTCAGCGATGCGGCGAAATACGACGCCTCCTGCGCGTCGTCAGGCTCGACCAAGCGGGATTCGCGCGGCGGCAAGAGCCTTGGCAGCAACGAAGGCTCGGGAATCTGTCACGCCTACGCCCCTGATGGGCGCTGCATCAGCCTGCTCAAAATCCTGATGACCAACTTTTGCATCTATGATTGCAGCTATTGCATCAACCGGGTGTCCTCCAACGTGCAGCGCGCGCGGTTCTCGGTGGAGGAGGTCGTGAAGCTCACCATCGAATTCTATCGGCGTAATTACATCGAGGGGCTGTTTCTCTCCTCGGGCATCATCCGTTCGCCCGATGACACGATGCTCGACATGGTGCGGATTGCGCGCAAACTGCGCCATGAGGAAAATTTCCGCGGCTACATCCACCTCAAGACCATCCCCGACGCCTCGCCTGAGCTGATCGAAGAGGCGGGCCTGCTGGCCGACCGGCTGTCCATCAATGTGGAACTGCCCACGGATGCTTCGGTCAAGCAGCACGCGCCGGAAAAGAGCCCCGAGCAGATCCGCCGCGCCATGGCCGACGTGCGGCTGCGCAAGGAGGTGGCGAAGGATCGGTCTCACACCGGCAGGCGCCCGCCCCGCTTTGCCCCGGCGGGACAGTCCACGCAGATGATAATCGGGGCCGATCAGGCGACCGATACGACCGTGTTGGGCCAATCCACGCGGCTCTATTCCAGCTACAAGCTGAAACGGGTCTATTACTCCGCCTTTTCGCCCATTCCCGATGCTTCGGCCAAATTGCCGCTCATCAGCCCGCCGCTGCAACGCGAACACCGGCTTTATCAGGCGGATTGGCTCTTGCGGTTCTACGGGTTCGACCTGACCGAGATCACCGGCCACCGGGAAAGCGGCAACCTCGATCTGGAGATCGACCCCAAGCTGAGCTGGGCGCTGGCCCATCGCGGACTTTTCCCGATGGATGTGAACAGCGCCCCACGCGAGATGCTGCTGCGCATCCCCGGCTTTGGCACCAAGACGGTCGGGCGCATCCTCTCGACCCGCCGGCACCGGCGACTGCGATATGAAGACCTCGCGCGTATGGGCGCTTTGATGAAGAAGGCGCGGCCCTTCATTACCGCCGACGGCTGGACGCCCGGTGCCCTGACCGACAGCGCCGATCTGCGCGCCCGCTTTGCCCCGCCGCCCGAACAGTTGAGCCTCTTCTGAGATGGCGCATGTCAGCCTGCCGCGGATCGGCACCGCAGAGGCCTGGCGGGAGGCCGCACGCGGATTCCTGACGGCGGGCACGTCGCCCGATCAGATCACCTGGGGCGATACATCGACTCCGGCAGGGCTGTTTGATGCCCCTTGCTCTGCGCCGCCTGCGGGCACCGTGACTGTCCCCCGCAGCTTCTTGCAGATGGCGGGTGCGGTTGTCTGGCACAATGACCCTGAACGCTTTGCCCGGCTTTACGGGTTTCTCTGGCGGCTCCGTGACGCGCCGCATCTGATGAGTGACCGGGGCGATGCGGATCTTGCGCATCTGCGGAGGATGGAGAAGAACGTGCGGCGCTGCCAGCACAAGATGAAGGCCTTTGTGCGCTTCCGCGAGATCGGGGAGCCGGACGCGCCCCGCCGGTCGTTCGCCGCCTGGTTTGAGCCCACGCATCACACCATCGAGCCCACCGCACAGTTTTTTGCACGACGTTTCGCGGATATGGACTGGCGCATTCTGACGCCCGACATCTCGGTGTTTTTCGAAAGCGGCCAGATGCGGTTTGAGGCAGACCATCCCCGCCCCGCGCTGCCCGAGGACGCAAGCGAGGCCCTCTGGGTCACGTACTTCCGCAACATCTTCAACCCCGCCCGCCTCAAGGTGCAGGCGATGCAGTCGGAGATGCCAAAGAAGTACTGGAAGAACATGCCCGAGGCCGCCGCCATCCCCGACCTGATCGCCTCCGCCCCCGCGCGGGCGCGGAAAATGGCGCTGGCCGCCCCCACCCTGCCGCCTGCGCGCACGGCGGCGGTGCAGGCCCAGCAGGCGGCGTTGCACTCCGTCTGGGACGGCCCGGCGGAGGCGCTGCCCCGCGAAATCCACGCCTGCACCCGCTGTCCGCTGCACAAGACCGCGACGCAAGCGGTCCCGGGGGAAGGTCCGATGGATGCGGACCTGATGATCGTTGGTGAACAGCCCGGGGATCAGGAGGACTTGCAAGGCCGTCCCTTCGTCGGCCCTGCGGGGCAGCTTTTCGACACGGTGGCCGGCGCTGCCGGGCTCGACCGGAAGGCCGCTTTCGTGACGAACGCGGTGAAGCATTTCAAGTTCGAGCCGCGTGGCCGCAGACGGCTCCACCAACGCCCGGACGCTGGCGAAATCCACCATTGCCGCTGGTGGCTGGCGGCGGAGATTGCGCAGATCCAGCCCAAGTTGATTGTCGCCATGGGGGCCACGGCGGCTCAGGCCCTGACGGGCTCCGGCAAGGACCTGATGCGGCGACGCGGGGAGGTGGAGCAAGGGCGCGACAGTGTCCCGGTTTTGATCACGCTGCACCCCGCTTACCTGCTGCGGGTCCCAGACGCGCAGAAACGCACCGAAGCGATGAAGCTCTTTGAGTCTGACCTAAGCAAGGCTGCGCAGCTGGCGCAAGCTGCGGTTTAGACGCACCGGTCGAAATCCATGGGCTTGCTGCGGTCAGTTCCGCTTTCCTAGACCTCTAGAGCATCGGCCTGACAGTGTGAATCACCTAAGCTTACCGAGCGTGCCCGGCCGGCACCGCCGGCCAGCCCCCGACCCTCCCCCCGGGAGGGGGCTTCACCCCCACCCAGGGTCGGGGGCTGGCCTCAGCTGAAAGGGGTCGTGTTGCGGATTATACGGATGCACCTCTAGCGCGTGTCGCAGTCGCTTTCGCGCCCGCTGAAATCCAACGACAAGACCCGCGCAGCGCGGGCGTATTTACCCCAGACGCTGCGGTTTTGCCTGTTCCAGCGACCGTGCTGCCGCATCCGCGAGCCGTTGTGCCGCGACCCCGTCCGCAATGCCTGGGCTTGGCTGGGTGCCCGCGTTGAGCGCTGCGACGAAGGCATGCATCTCCGCGAGGTAGGCGGCCTCGTACCGTTCCAGAAAGAAATGCTGGTTGGGCGCGGTGGTGAAACCATCGGTCCCTGCCAGCGTCACCTGATGTTCGAGCTGGTTTGCCGCCTGGAGCATGCCTTTTGATCCGTGCACCTCGATCCTCTGATCGTAGCCGTAGGTCGCCCGGCGCGAATTGTTGATATGCGCGAGCTTTCCGGAAGCGGTTTTCAGCGTGACCATGGCAGTGTCGATATCGCCCGCCGCGCCAATGGCCGGATCAACGAGGCAGGAGCCCGTGGCGTGCAGTTCCACGGGCTCTTCGCCCAGGAGGAAGCGGGCCATGTCAAAGTCATGTATCATCATGTCGCGAAAAAGACCGCCAGACTGTTGGATATAGCTCACCGGGGGCGGGGAGGGGTCGCGGGAGGTAATCACCACCAATTCGACCTGCCCGATGACGCCCTCGGCCAGTTGCGCCTGCACATGGGCGAAATGAGGGTCAAACCGGCGGTTGAAGGCGGTCATGAAGGGGACGCCAGCGGCCTCCACAGCTGATTTGCACTCAGCCGCGCGCTCCGCCGACAGATCAATCGGCTTTTCGCAGAAGATCGCCTTTCCCTCCGCTGCCAGCGCGTGGATCTGGTTATAGTGCAGGGTTGTGGGGGTCGCCACGATCACCGCGTCAATGTCGGTGCTGGCGATGATGGCCTCTGCCTCACGCACCTCCGCGCCGGAACGGGCGGCCAGTGCCTCGGCGGCGGCGGGCATCGCATCCGCGACCGCCGTCAACCGGGCGTCAGACATCCGCGCAAGGCTGCGGGCGTGGACCTGACCGATACGGCCACATCCCAAAAGTCCGATGGAAACCATGATATTCTCCCCCTTAGAGCCTTATTTCGCCGCCAATGCCCGCAGCACCTGACGGGTTGCGGCTTCAATCGGGGCTTCCACATCGCCGAGGATCTGGACGCGGTCAAAGCGGTCCTTGTCCTTGGCAACCGCCTCCCGCAGAGCCGCGCCGAAGGCCATGCGCAGCTCTGTCCCGATGTTGAACTTGCAGATCTTTGAGCCGCGCGCCAGTGCGGTGCGTTGCGCCACCGGTACGCCGGACCCGCCGTGGATGACCAAGGGCACGTCCGTCACGGCTTCAATGGCGCGGATGCGGTCCTCGTCCAGCCCGCCTTCCTTGTTCTGCTGCAAGTGTACATTGCCACAGGAGATCGCCATCGCGTCAACGCCGCTGTCGCGTGCGAATGTCGCGGCTTCTTCCGGGTCGGTGCCGGTGGATTGCTCCCCATCGGAATAGCCGACAAAACCGATCTCGCCCTCGCAGGAGATGCCCGCCGCATGGGCGATCTCGGCGATGCGGGCGGTCTGGTCGATGTTTTCCGCAAGCGGCAGGCGGGAGCCGTCGAACATCAGCGAGGTAAAGCCACTGTCAAGCGCTTCGCGGCATTCCTCGAAAGTATAGCCATGATCGAGATGGGCCACGACCGGGACGGAGACGCTATCCGCCAGATGCCGGAACATGCGGCCCAAGACGGGCAGGGGGGTGTGCTTGCGACAGGAGGGGCCTGCCTGCAGGATCACCGGCAACCCTTCGGCCTCGGCGGCATGGGCGTAGGCGCGCATGTCCTCCCAGCCCAAGGTCACAAGGCCCGCGACGGCATAGCCCTCGCGCAGGGCGGGTTGCAGGACGTCTTTGAGCGTGGCGAGGGTCATTTTGCGTCTCCGAGGGCTGTAGAGACCCGCGGGGTGGCGCATATGCGCCGCCTGTTTCGCCGAAGGCGAACCTTCGGTTCGACGGGGGCGGATCGACGCAGCCCGGCCTTCGACCGGGCGGTACAATGGAACCGATATGTCATTTGAACTTGGCGACCATATCCATGATGCCGGGAATGGTGTGAAGCTGCTCCGCGTGGGTGGGCTGGAAGTACTGCTTGAGGCTGCGCTGGCTCAGCCCGCCAAGAATGGTGAAGTAATACATCTCATAGCCCGGCAACACGCAGCAGGGGTGATAGCCCTTGTCGATGCAGATCGTGGAGCCATCGACGATGTGGTAGGCATCGCCGGGTTCATTGTCCGCGCGCTGGAGCATTTGCAGCCCGGACCCGTAGTTCGGCTTGAAGCGGAAGTTGTAGGTCTCGTCATGACGGGTCTCGTTGGGCAGGCGGTCGGTGTCATGCTTGTGGCTGGGAAAGCCCGACCAGCCGCCCGTGCCCACCGTGAAAAGCTCCGAGACGAGCAAACGGCCAACCCTTTCGTGCTGGTTGGCGCCGAGGATGTGCTTGATCTTGCGGTGGGTTTTCGTGTCGTCGGAGCCGTATTGCACAAGGTCCAGCTCATCGGCCCGCACCGCGAAAGGTTCCAGTACCTCGTCATATTTCGCGCCCGCGACAAAGACTTCTGCGGTGTCAGAGAGGCAGGTAAAGCGCACCTCCGCACCGGTGGGTACATAGACCCCTTCAGGCTCCCCGTCCCAGACATCGACACCACGCCCGCCAAGCTGCTTTGCCTCGAACCCGCCGACCGCGACGTCGAGCAGCCCCGTGGCCGGGACGATGCAGGTTTCAAACCCGGGCACGGCATAGCCGAAGCTTTCGCCCTTTTTCAGCTTCACGATGTTGAAGTAATTGAGCGGCACCAGCGGGTCGTTCACATCGACGATGGGTTTGTTCTGGTTGTCAAAGGGCGGGATATGCATCTGAGTTACCTTTCCGTGGGGCCGGGGTGGTCCGCCAGAAAGGCGGCAAGCTGGTCGTGGGTTGGCATGGCGGGGGCGCAGCCGGGTTTGGAGACAACGATGGAGGCGCAGGCGGAGCCGCGCAACACCGCGTCGCGCAAGTCCAGCCCCTCGGCAATGCCAGACAACAGCCCGGCCATGAAGCTGTCCCCCGCGCCATTGGGTTTCACGGCCTTGACCGGGTAAATGCCGGTGCGGATTTCCTCGCTCCCCGCGAAGGTCACGGCGCCTTTCTCGCCCATCTTGTAGATGACGATGGCGACGCCATTGTCCGCCAGCGCTTGTGCCTTTTCCAAGCCCTTGGACATGTCGCCCGCCATGAAGCCGAACTCTTCGTCATTGCCCACAATCATGTCACTGGCCGCACCGGCGCGGCTGAGCACGTCGGCGGCGACCTCGGGGGAGGGCCAGGAATAGGGGCGGTAGTCGATGTCGAAGATGACCGGCAGCCCTTGGGCATTGGCCCGCTCGAACGCCTCAAAGGTGGCGGAGCGCGACGGTTCAGCGGCAAAGACCGTCCCTGCCGTGACCAAGGCGCCAAAGAGTTTTAAGTCCACTGCCGCCATGTCTTCGGAGGTGACTTCGAAATCCGCCGCCCCGTTGCGGTAGATCACGTTCTGGAAGTTATCGACCCGGCTCTCATAGACCGCCAGCGAATTGCGGAACTCTCCGGCGACAGAGCGGACGTATTGCGTCTCTACACCGTAATGTTTCAGCTTGTTGAGGCAGTACCGCCCGACCGCATCATCCGAGACAGACGTGACCAGCGACGCCTTGCAGCCGAACTTGCACAGGCCCACCGCGATATTGGCGGAGGAGCCGCCGAGGTCTGCGTGGAAGACCTCCGCCTCTTCGCTTTTCACGCCGGGCGGATGGGCGAACATGTCCATGCCCGCGCGGCCTAGAATGACGAAACTCTTGCCGCCGATGCCATCGAGCAAGGTCTGTGTCGGAAGACCGGCCATCACACGCCCCGGCGCTGTTTGGCGCGGGAGGATTCCCACTCCACGTGCTTTTCACGGACGGACTCGCCGGTGGACACCTCGGGCGTGCCGACTTCCCACCAGGTGTGGCCTTCGGTTGTCCAGCCTTCATAGGCATCGACATTCATCACGATGACAGAGGTCTTGTCAGCGGCCTTTGCCGCTTTGAAGGCCGCGGACAGTTCCGCCGGGTTCTCCACCTTGACGGCATTGGCCCCCATGGCCGCCGCGTGGGCGGCGAAATCCACGGCAAAGGCTTCGGGCACCGTGGGTGTATCTTCAAAGAGGTTGTTGAAGCTTTCGTTCCCGGTGTTGTTTTGCAGCTTGTTGATGACCGCAAAACCGCCGTTGTCCAGCACCAGGATGATGAGCTTCTTCTGGGTCAGCACCGACGAATAGATGTCCGAATTCATCAGCAGGTAGGACCCGTCGCCGCAAAAGACGATGGTATCCTGGTCCGGTTCCTTCTCGGCCTGCGCGATGCGTGCCCCCCAGCCGCCGGAAATCTCATACCCCATGCAGGAGAAGCCAAACTCCACGTCCACCGTGCCGATATCGAGCGTGCGCCAGTTGGCCGTGACCTCCGCCGGCAGGCCACCGGCAGCGGCCACCACCCGGTCGCGCTTGTCACAGAGCGCGTTCACGACGCCGACGGCCTGGGCATAGGAGTTCGGGCGATTGCCGGGTTTGACGTTGTCGGTGACATAGGCGTTCCATTTCCGACGCTCACTCTTGGCAAAGCTGACCCAGCTTTCGGGGGCTGTGTAGCCGCTCAGCGCTGCGCCAAGCGCCTCAATGCCCAGTTTGGCATCCCCCACTACCGGCAAGGACAGATGCTTGGCCGCGTCATGGCGTGCGGCGTTGATCGAGATGATGCGCGCGTCCTTGGCAAAGGCGGTCCACGATCCTGTCGTGAAATCCTGCAAGCGGCACCCGACAGAGAGGATCACATCCGCCGCTTCGGCGACGGCATTGGCGCTGTCCGATCCCGTGACACCCACCGGCCCGATATTCAGTGGGTGCGTGTCGAGCAGGTTCGCGCGCCCGGCAATTGTCTCTATCACGGGGATAGCATGGGCTTCGGCAAAACTGGTGAGCTCAGCCACCGCGCGGGAATACTGCACCCCGCCACCTGCAATCAGCACCGGGCGTTCGGCAGATTTCAGGAGTGCTGCCGCCTCTGCCACCTCCGCCGCATCCGGGGCCTGGCGGCGAATGCGGTGGGTTCTTTCCTCGAAAAGCGCCACCGGGTAGTCATATGCCCAGCCCTGCACGTCCTGCGGCAGGGCGATAAAGGCCGGGCCGCAATCCGCCGGGTCGAGCATGGTCGCGATGGCGGCAGGCAGGGATTGAATGACCTGCGCGGGGTGGGTGATCCGGTCCCAGAACCGGCTGACCGCCTTGAAACCATCGTTCAGGCCGAGCGCGGGATTGCCATAGTGTTCAAGCTGTTGCAGCACCGGATCGGGCAGGCGTGTGAGGAATGTATCGCCACAGAGCATGAGCAGGGGCAGGCGGTTGGCATGGGCCAGAGCGGCGGCTGTCATCAGGTTCGCCGTGCCCGGCCCGGCCGAAGCGGTGCAGAACATGAAGCGCTGGCGCAGGTGGTATTTGGCGTAAGCCGCGGCTGCGAACCCCATGCTTTGTTCGTTCTGGCCCCGGTAGAGCGGCAGCGTATCGCGCACCTCGTAGAGCGCCTCGCCCAGACAAGTGACGTTGCCATGACCGAAAATGCCGAAACCGCCGCCGCAGAGGCGCTGTCTCTCGCCGTCGATTTCGATGAACTGGGCGTTGAGATAACGAATGATGGCCTGAGCTGTTGTCAGGCGAATGGTCTTGTCGGTCATATCCGGGGCCCCTCCACTGCAATCTGTCAGGCCAGGATGATTGACGCTTGACCTGAAGCGCCATTTATAGATACCCGTATTGCAACCGGTTGCAATATCTTTTTTGGGGAGGGTGCCATGGCGGGAATCGGGATTGGCATCGTTGGTGGCGGCTACATGGGCAAGGCCCATGCGGTGGCCATGCGCGCGGTCGGTACTGTGTTCAACACTGCCCTGCGCCCGCGTCTTGAGATGATCGCCGCGTCCTCCGACGCCTCTGCGCAGCGCTACGCCCGGGCCTATGGGTTTTCCCGCAGCACCGGCGACTGGCGCAGCCTGGTCTCGGACCCCAAGGTGGAAGCGATCGTCATTGCCTCGCCCCCCGAGACGCATCTGGAAATCACGCGGTTTGCAGCGGAGGCTGGCAAACCGATCTTTTGCGAAAAGCCGCTGGGTGCCTCCATCGCTGATGCCACCGCGATGACCGAGACCGTTGAGAAGGCTGGTGTGGTGAACATGATCGGCTTCAATTACATCCGCACCCCCGCCTCGCAGTTTGCCCGCAAGTTGATCGCGGAGGGGGCTATCGGTGAGGTCACGTGGTTCCGGGGCGAGCACACCGAGGATTTCTACGCTAACGCGGATGAACCCGCGACATGGCGTGCCCAAGGCGAGGCCAACGGCTGCATGGGTGATCTGGCACCGCATATGATCAACGCTGCACTGGCGCTCATCGGGTCCATCGGGTCCGTCATGGCCGAAATCGAGACGGTGCATACCACGCGCGGCGGGGTGGCGGTGACAAATGACGATCAGGGTCAGATCATGTGCCGCTTTGCCGGTGGCGCGATGGGGCATCTCTTTTTCAGCCGCACCGCGACGGGCCGCAAGATGGGCTACATTTACGAGGTTACGGGGACCAAGGGGGCGATCCGCTTTAATCAGGAAGACCAGAATGCGATCTGGCTCTACAAGGCCGAAGGGCCGGAGGCGGAGCGCGGTTTTCGCCAGATTCTGACCGGCCCCGCGCATCCCGATTACGCGCCCTTCTGCCTCGGGCCGGGACATGGCACCGGCTATCAGGATCAGATCATCATTGAAGCGCGTGATTTCCTCGCCGCGATTGAGGCGGGCAAATCGCTTTGGCCGACCTTTCGTGACGGGCTTGAGGTCAGCGCGGTGGTTGATGCCGCGCGCCGGTCCAGCGATACGCGCGGCTGGCAGGATGTAACACCTTCATCAGGACGTGGGGAGCACCGGAAATGACAATCAGAATTGGCAATGCCCCCTGTTCATGGGGTGTGGAATTTGCGGATGATCCGCGCAACCCGGGCTGGCGCGATGTGCTGCGCGAAAATGCCGAAGCGGGGTACAAGGGGATTGAACTCGGACCGGTCGGCTTCATGCCCGAGGACCCGGGGGTCCTGGGCGATGCGCTGGCGGAGCATGATCTGGAGCTGATCGGCGGTGTGGTGTTTCGCCCCTTCCATGACCCTGACGGATGGGAGGATGTGCTCGATGGTGCGGTGCGGACCTGCGAGGCGCTGAAGGCGCATGGGGCGCAGCATCTGGTGCTGATCGACAGCATCTCTCCGCGCCGGGCCGGCACAGCGGGGCGCGCGGCGGATGCAGAGCAGATGGATCAGGCCGAATGGACGGCCTTCCGCGACCGGATCGCGCATGTGGCCAGGATGGGGGTTGAGGACTACGGTTTGACCGTCGGCATTCACGCCCATGCGGCGGGGTTCATGGATTTTGAGCCGGAACTGGAACGCCTGCTGGACGAGGTGGATGAGCGCATCCTGAAAATCTGTTTTGACACCGGGCATCATTCCTATGCCGGGTTCGATCCCGTGGCCTTCACGGAGCGCCACATCGACCGGATCAGCTATATGCACTTCAAGGACATCAACCCTGTCGTCAAAGCGGATGTGATCGCCAGGGGCACTGGTTTCTATGAGGCTTGCGGGCAGGGTATTTTCTGCAACCTTGGCGATGGGGATGTGGATTTCCAGCGCGTGCGGGAGATCCTGCTGGAGAGCGGTTTTGAGGGCTGGTGCACGGTGGAGCAGGATTGCGACCCGACGCTGCCGGACACGGACAGTTTGCGCGATGCTAAGGTAAACCGTGCCTATCTGCAGAGCATCGGGTTTTGATTTTGGCAAGGGGGACGCACCTCCGACCCATCGAGGGTCATCGGTGCGTCGCCGCTCGTGGAGCGGCGGGCGCCCGGTGTTAACAGAAAGTGAGAATACGGATGGGACGATTGAACTGGGGCATGATCGGCGGCGGCATGGGCAGCCAGATCGGACCCGCGCACCGGCTTGGCGCGCAGGCGGATGGCAATTTCGTGCTGGCGGCCGGGGCGCTGGACGTGGATGCCGAAAAGGGCCGCGCTTATGGTCAGTCGCTGGGGGTTGCCGCAGACCGTGCCTATGGCAGCTGGCAGGAAATGCTGGCGGGCGAGACATCCCGCGACGACCGCGTCGATCTGGTCACCGTGGCCACGCCGAATTCCACGCATTTCGAGATCACCAAAGCGTTTCTGGAGGCGGGCTTCAACGTGCTTTGCGAAAAGCCGATGACCATGACCGTCGAAGAGGGCGAGGAGATCGTGCAGGTCGCAAGAGCCGCCGGCAGGATCTGCGCGGTGAACTATTGCTATTCCGCCTATCCGATGGTGCGCGAGATGCGCCAGATGGTGGCGACGGGGCAGTTGGGCAAGGTGCGCCTTGTCGTGACCAGTTTCAGCCACGGCCATCACGGGGATGCTACGGACGCGGACAACCCGCGCGTGCGCTGGCGCTACGACCCGGCGATGGCCGGTGTTTCGGGCCAGTTTGCGGATTGCGGTATCCACGCCTTGCATATGGCAAGCTTCGTCGTCGGGGATCAGGTGCGCAGCCTGTCGGCGGATTTTGCCTCGACCATTCCCGGCCGCGTGCTTGAGGATGACGCGATGGTGAACTTCCGCATGGAAGGCGGCACGGTCGGGCGGCTCTGGACGTCTTCGGTGGCGATCGGTCGCCAGCACGGGTTCGACATCCAGGTCTTTGGCGAGACAGGCGGCATGCGGTGGGCCTCCGAGCAGCCCAATCAGGTTCTTTACACGCCGGTGGGCGGGCGGACGCAGATCATCGAGAAAGGTGAGGCGGGTCTCTCCGATGAGGCAACGCGCCTCAGCCGCGTGGCCATCGCGCACCCCGAAGGCTTCCCTTTGGCAGTGGCCAACATATACGTCGATCTCGCGGATGCGATCCGGGGCGAGACGCGGGCCGCGCTTCCGCTGGCAGAGGATGGATTACGCTCCATGGCGGCTGTTTATGCAGCGATTGATTCTGCGGGGCAGGATGGCAAATGGGTGGATGCGCGCCCGCCAATGTTCCGATAGTGGCCACAATCCCACCGAAAAAGCGGTACCATATGGGCCGGATGCTACCACAGCGAGACGTTGAGACCAGTCTTCAGAAAAACCAGCCGAATTGATGGTCGGACAAGCTACAAGTATTTGTGACGGGTGGGCAAAAGTGCTGTTTTCGAGCCGGGATATTATGTCGGAAGGGTACGCGTATAAAGACCATCTCAACTTTGGCCGCTGCGGCCCTGATGCTGTCGGCAGTCGCCGCGTCTGCCGCGACGTTTACGTGGACTGAAGGCAATGGAAACAACCGGAAACTGGTTGCGGGTTCCATAGACCTGAACGATGCGAACTCCAATACGCCGGGGTTTGACCTAGGGGCATTCACCGCCGCTGACGCCTTGCAAGTTCACGGCCGGATCGTTGGGTCTCAGGATGTATTCTCCTACTCCTTCACGATGTCACAGGCATTCAACGTCTCCTTTGACCTCGATGGCTACGCACTTGCCCTCGGCGGGTTCGAAAGCAATTCTGGCCTCGTTGGGCAAAAGAAAAGAGGGGGTGACCCCACCCCGGGCGAGATCATGAAAGGGGTCAAGTTCACCCTGACAGGTGGTGGCTCTTCCGAAAGCAGATCCTTTGCCACAGATATCCTGAGCGGTGCCGATCCGTTCATCCTTTCGGGTGACGGAAACACAGTCTACACGCTGACCATCGATGGATCGGTTGGCCCGGCCGCCGGCAAAGCAGCCCTTTATGATCTGCGCATCGCGGCGGTTTCGGTGCCCGCAGCCGGTCTGTTGCTCATCAGTGCAGTTGCTGGCATGGGTGCCATGGCGCGTCGGCGCAAGCACGGCTGATCCTACACGGATAACGCGAGGAAGGGCCGGTCTGCCGGCCCCTTTTTGTGCCGGATCGAAATCGAATTATGCACTCTGCTGCCGTAGGTGGTTAGGATCGTGGCCTGTCTGTGAGCGTTTTGCGCTTTCCGGTCAGCACCCCTTGACCCCCCTGTCTTGGGGGCAACGGGGGGTGGCGGGAAATTCGTCAAGGGCCGGATGCGCCGCAATCATCTGCAGATAATCTCTGTTCAAGTTTATCTGCTAGCTCTTTGTTATTCTTTTTGACTGACAGTCCCTGCGTGGCTTCGTGGGAATTGATGATGATTATGCAGTTGACCGATATCGTGGACATGGTGGCGTCGCTTGGTTTGATTATGGTGCTGGGCTACGCCTACGCGCAACTGCATCATCGGCTACGCTTCCCCAAGGCAAGCCAGATCGTTCTCGGTGCGCTGTTCGGGCTCGCTGCCGCCCTGCAAATGGTCAGGCCGTTTGAGCCGATGGACGGGTTGATCATTGACTTCCGGAACATTCCCATCGCGATGGCGGGCGCTTTCCTTGGCATACGCGGGGCGCTGACCTGTCTTGCCATCGCCGTGGCCATGCGCCTCAATCTCGGGGGCGTCGGGATGTGGGGCGGGGTCCTGGGTATGGTGCTGGCCCTCGCTGGGGGTGCGTTTTGGGCGGGGTGCATGCGGTTCACACCCAAACGCGGCCTTGGTGCGATGGTTTTTCTTGCGCTCGCCACCTCCAGCCACCTTGGCGGGGCATTGGTGATGCCGGAGGCTGCCCGGGACTGGTTCATTGAAAAGGCCGCGCTACCGCTCTTGATGGTCAATATCTTTGCGGTTCCGATTGTCGGCAGCATTCTCGAAGCGGAAAGATTTCGCCATCGGGACAAACGCCGTCTGCACGCCTCGGCGGTTCTTGACCCTGACACAGGGCTGCCTCACTTCGAAAGTTTCACGCGGCAGTGCATGATCCGGGCCGTGGCGATGGACGACGGGTCCTACACGCAGATCCTCGTGTTGCGCCTGCGGCATTACCAGGTTCTGACCAACTGGGGGCGTGCGGCGCTGCGCAAGCAGCTTCTCGCAGCCATGAAGCTGCGGGTTGAAACGGTGCTGCCAAAGCTGGGTCTTGCAAGCTGTTACGAAGATCGGCTTCTGCTCATCCCGCTCACCCTTGAAGATCTGTCCCGGAGGGAAGAGTTGCTTGTGGAGATTAGACGCGCCGTGACAGAAGCGCCCTATGTGCATGGCAACACCAAGCATCGTCAGAACGTGGACATGCACGTTGTGCCGCTGGAAACGGAAACCGAATTCGCTGCCGCTCTCGACCGCATTGCAAAGGGCTCCAACAAGGTCGTCGCGCAGAAGCAGCAGCGTGGCATTGTCAACCGGCAGGTGCAGGAAATGCCCGTCGCAAAGGGGTACAAAAGTTCGACCGACAAGATGTTTGCCAAACTTGAAGTGCTGCTGAAGCAGAACAAGGTTTCCGGCAGATCCGGCTAGAACATCGGCCTGAAAACCTGAATCACTTACACTTACCGAATGTACCCGGCCGGCACCGCCGGCCAGCCCCCGACCTTCCCCCGGGAGGGGCTGGCTTCAGTTGCAAGGGATCGTGTTGCAGATGAAACGGATGCCGCTCTGGGTATCGGGCCGGGGGCCGGCACCCAGTGGACTGGATGCCGGCACTCTCTTGGCAAAGGGTCGCCACATCTCTCAGCGCAAGGGGCGCAAGGTGCCGCGTTCGATGATCTCACAGGCAAAGAGCCGCGCCTCCGGGTGGCGGTCCGGGGCATCCAGCATCGCCATGACAATCTCGATCGAACTGTCGATAATTTCCCGAACAGGCTGGCGAATGGTCGTCAGGTTGATGTTTTGCCAGCGCGACATATCCATGTCGTTCAGCCCGATGATCCCGACATCTTCGGGCACCCGCAAGCCGTTTTCCTGAAGGGCACTCAGCGCCCCGACGGCGACGACGTCATCACCGCAAAAGTACGCCTCGGCCGGACCGTTCCGGATCAGGTCCAGCATCTCGGAACGCCCGGCATCAAAGGAATAGGCGGTGGCGAAGCTCTCTGTCGCGGTTACGGTTTCATGTGCGCCCACGACTTCGAAAAACCCGGCCCGCCGGTCCATTGTGGAGGTCGCCTTGGCGGGCCCGCCCAGAAACGCCACCTTCCGGTATCCGCGCGCGATGAGCGTGCGCGCGGCCATGCGCCCGCATTCGATATTGTCGATGCCCACCACATGGACCCGGGGCGCCGTCGCGAATTTGCCAAAGGAATGAACGACCGGAATCCGCGCCTTGTGAAAGGCCAGCGAAAACTCCGGCGACAGTGTCGAGGACGCCACGATCACCCCATCCACCGAGTACTGCCGCAAGAGCCGCAGGGAATTGGCGGGGTCGGTTTCATCGGTCAGGTTGACCAGCAGCGGTCGCAACCCGCGATCCTGCAAGCTGCGGGTAAAGAGATCGAAGACCTGAAGGAATAGCGGGTTGTGAAAGTTGTTGGAAATCAACCCGATCAGCTTGGTCCGGCCCGTGGTCAGCGATGAGGCAAGCGCGTTGGGACTGTAGCCAAGTTCTTCTGCGGCCTTCTCGACTTTCCTGCGGGTCTTGACGGAAACGGAAGCTCCTTCCGTGAAGGTGCGGGACACGGCGGAACGGGACACGCCCGCACGCTCAGCGACATCTTTCAGAGTGACCGTCATTTCATCCCGTAGCACATCGTTTCACGCCCAACATCTGAACACAGCACGAGATTCCTTGCAACCGGTTGCAATAAAGATCGACCTGTGCTTTGGTCACCGGCGAAGGCGTAAAAACGACCTTTATAATGACTTCAAAAGTCAATTTTTGGGAGGAACCATGAAACACCTAATGAAATCCACACTTGCCGCGGCGGCGCTCGCGATTGCGACACCCGCCCTGGCAACGGACATCATCGTTGTTAGCCACGGTCAGGCATCCGACCCCTTCTGGTCTGTCGTCAAGAACGGCGTTGAGAAAGCGGCACAGGACACCGGCGCAAACGTGGAATACCGCGCGCCCGAGACCTTCGACATGGTGGCGATGAGCCAGCTGATCGACGCCGCCGTGAACCAGGAGCCCGACGGGCTTGTGGTTTCGATCCCTGATGCGGATGCGCTCGGACCCTCCATCGAAAAAGCGGTCGCGGCGGGTATTCCCGTCATCTCCATGAATTCCGGCTCGGACGTCTCAAAGGGCCTTGGCGCCTTGCTGCACGTGGGTCAGGAAGAGTTTGATGCCGGTCTTGCCGCGGGCGCGATGATGAAATCCATGGGCGGCTCCAAGGCGCTCTGCATCAACCACGAAGTGGGCAACGTCTCGCTCGATGCGCGCTGCGCGGGGTTTGAAGAAGGCTTCGGCGGCGAAGTGATCGTGCTGCCGACAACCAATGACCCGGCTGAAATCGAAGCCAAGGTGAAAGCCTCGCTCGACTCCGATGAAGCCATCGACACCGTGATGGCACTGGGGGCCTCCCTGGCGGGCGAACCGGCGGTCAAGGCTGTTGCTGCCGTTGGAGGTGAAGGGTCGATCAACGTCGGCTCCTTTGACCTCTCCGCAGGGTATCTTGAAGCGGTGAAAGACG
This sequence comes from Pseudomonadota bacterium, assembly GCA_039196345.1. Classification (GTDB taxonomy): domain Bacteria; phylum Pseudomonadota; class Alphaproteobacteria; order Rhodobacterales; family Rhodobacteraceae; genus Roseobacter. The sequence goes on from JBCCUU010000015.1 coordinate 31,155, forward strand.
GCAAAGCGGCCTTTGCCATCGACCAGCAGCAGTACCTGCAGGGCTACCTGCCGGTTGCCTTCCTGGCGCTACATGCCGAATACGGGCTGATCCCGGGGGGCAATGTGCCGTCCGGCCCGAACCTGATTACTGCCGACAAGGCGGGTCAGGTGGTGGAGCTCTCCGCCAAGGGCATCCGCTAACCGCAGATCAGGCGGGGCCGTCGCGCCCCGCCTTTTTCATACATTCTTCGGGAGGGGAAAATGCCCACGGATGCCGCTGTAGACGAGCGCATAAAGGAGGAATCCTTTTTCTCGCGCATGATGAAACGACCCGAGCTTGGCGCGATTGCCGGGGTCATTCTCGTCACCGTGTTCTTTCTTGCCACGGCGGACAGTGCGATGTTCACTCTGGCCGGGTTCATGAATTTCATGTCTCCCGCGGCCCAGCTTGGCATTCTCGCGATCGGAGCGGCGTTGCTCATGGTGGGCGGAGAATTTGACCTCTCCGTCGGGTCGATGGTCGCGTTTACGGGCCTTTTCTTTGGGGCCTGTGTGGTGACCTTCGGGCTGCCTTTGGTCATTGCCATCCCCGCCACACTGATTTTTGCGGCCTGCGTCGGCGCGGGCAACGGACAAATTGTGCTGGCCACCGGTCTGCCCTCCTTTATCGTGACGCTGGCGTTCCTCTTTATCCTGCGTGGTCTGTCGCTTGTCGGGCTGAAATGGGCGACGGATGGGTCGACACAGCTGCGCGGTGTGCGGGACGCGGTCGAAGGCGACTGGCTTGCGCCGATCTTTTCGGGCGACGCGTTCCCGGGCCTGTTCACAAGGCTCGCGGAGATGGGCCTGATTGACACCTTCAGAAACGGGACCCCCAAGGTGCAGGGCGTTCCGGTCGAGATCATCTGGTTCATCATCATTGCGCTTCTGGCCACCTACGTGCTGCAAAAGACGCCCTTCGGGAACTGGATCTTTGCCAGCGGGGGAGATGCGAATGCGGCCTCCAACTCCGGTGTGCCGGTGAAGCGCGTCAAGCTGATCCTCTTCATGGTCACGGCCTGCTGTGCAGCACTTGTGGCGATCATCACGGTTCTGGACTCAGGCTCCACCGATGCGCGGCGCGGGTTCCAGAAGGAGTTCGAGGCGATCATCGCGGCTGTGATCGGGGGCTGTCTGCTCACGGGGGGCTATGGTTCTGCCATTGGCGCCTTCTTTGGCGCGATCATCTTTGGCATGGTGCTCATCGGGCTGACCTATACGGACATCGACCAGGACTGGTACCTCGTGTTCCTCGGCGGCATGCTGCTGGTGGCGGTTCTCTTCAACAACATGATCCGCAAGCGCGTGACGGGGGAGCGTTGAGATGAATACGCGCACAGAAAAAGCGCCCATCGTGCACATGGAAGACATCGAAAAGCACTTTGGCAACGTGATTGCGCTGGCCGGGGTCTCCTTCGACATCACGCCCGGTGAATGCCATTGCCTGCTGGGTGACAACGGCGCGGGCAAATCCACCTTCATCAAGACCATGTCCGGGGTGCACAAACCCACCAAGGGCAAGATCATGTTCGAAGGCGCTGAGATGAGCTTCAACAGCCCGCGCGATTCCATGGAAGCGGGGATTGCCACGGTCTACCAGGACCTCGCGATGATCCCCCTGATGTCAGTCACCCGCAACTTCTTCATGGGGCGGGAGCCGACCAAGGGCGCCGGTCTTTTCAAACGGTTCGATGTGGAGCGGGCAAACGAGATCACCATGGCCGAAATGAAGAAGATGGGCATCAACCTTCGGGCCCCCGATCAGGCGGTCGGCACGTTGTCCGGCGGGGAACGTCAGACCGTCGCCATCGCCCGCGCGGTCTATTTCGGGGCCAAGGTGCTGATCCTGGACGAGCCGACCTCTGCTTTGGGCGTGCGGCAGACTTCCAACGTGCTGGCAACCATCGACCGGGTGCGCAAGGACGGCATCGGGGTTGTCTTCATCACCCACAATGTGCGCCACGCCATGGCGGTGGGGGATCGCTTCACGGTGTTGAACCGGGGCAAGACCCTTGGCACCGCGCAGCGCGGGCAGATCACCCCCGATGAGTTGCAGGACCTCATGGCCGGCGGGCAGGAACTGGCCACGCTGGAAGGGTCACTGGGCGGCACCATATGAGCGGCTTGCTCTACAAACCCACCGGCACCTCCGGCAAGGTGCATGACATCTCGCCCGAGGATGCGGGCTGGGGCTATGTGGGCTTCGGGCTCTACCGGCTGGAGGCAGGTCAGAGCGCGGCAGAGCAGACCGGAGACCGCGAAGCCATATTGGTTCTGGTCGAAGGCAAGGCGCGGCTCTCTGCCGCCGGTGAGGATTTCGGCGAGATGGGCGAGCGGATGTCGGTGTTTGACCGTACCCCGCCGCATTGCCTCTACGTGCCGGGGGACGCGGAGTGGGCGGCGGAAGCAACCACCGATTGCGTTCTGGCGGTCTGCACGGCACCCTCTATCGCGCCCTATCCGGCGCAGCGGCTTGGCCCCGACGGGATCGTCTTGACGCCGCGCGGCAAGGGTCAGAACACACGCTACATCAACAACATCGCCATGGAGGACCGGGATGTGGCGTCAAGCCTGCTGGTCACGGAAGTGTTCACACCCTCCGGCAACTGGTCGTCCTATCCCAGCCACCGGCATGACGAAGACGACTACCCGCGCATGACCTATCTGGAAGAGACCTACTACCATCGTCTCAACCCCGCGCAGGGATTTGGCGTCCAGCGTGTCTATACCGATGACCGCAGCCTCGATGAAACCATGGCGGTCAGCGACGGGGATGTTGTCTGTGTCCCGCGCGGGCACCATCCCTGCGGCGCGCCTTACGGCTATGACATGTATTACCTGAACGTGATGGCAGGGCCCCTGCGCAAATGGCGTTTCGAAAACGATCCCGATCATGACTGGATTGCACAGCGCGACGCGGATTGATCCGTAAGACCCTGAAGGCTGGAATTGAAAAACGGGCGAGTGATGGGGGCGTAAAGGACGTCCCTCGCAAGACGCGCAAGCTCCATCCGGCGGAAGAGAAGATCGGTCCGAACAAATCTGCTCGGGCCCGGTCCATCCCCATATCTTGCGAGGCCAATCAAAACTCAGACCAAATGGGGGTCCCGAAAGCCTACTGGCCCTAGAACCCGGCGAGTTTCTTGTGCGTTGATGTGGTTGTACCGTTTGTATCCGTCATCGTAACATCCACCGACCGCGTCTGGCTTGGCACAGCCAGGCCGACCCGCGGGTTCTCCGAAAGGGAGATTGAGCCTGTCAATTCCACAAACCCGGCCCCGTCGAGAGTAACGTCCACGTTTTCGACATACCGCATCGGAATGAACAGCAGCGAAATCTGATCCATTTGCATCCCGGAATGGGAGGGGTGGGAAATGTCCAGATCCATGCGGTTGAGCCGTGATGCGAGGCTCTGCAATTTGCCGTCACCGATCCCGGGCAATTCTTCCGTGATCTGAATATCCATCTCTCCCAGCGTCGCCAGTGCCAGTTCGGGATCAGTGCCCGGAGGGGCCGCACAAGCGCCCTGTCCCGACGTCTTGACAAATTGTTCGGTCACGAAGACCCGCCCGTCGGTGGTCTCAGCGATCACATGCATCGGGGTCGGCCCGTTCACCCGCATCGTGACGTCGAAATAAAAGCCGGGCAGCGGTTCATCGAGCGCAAAGACCGCCGACACCGGCATCGGGTTTTCGTCAAGCACTAGGATCACCCTGGTAACGCTGGTGTTATCGGGGGCGACAATCTGAGCGGCGAGTTTTGTGCGCGCGTCATCGTAGGTCCGGTAGGGCGCATCAATCGCGATGAAATTCTGGCCGTTCAGCAGGATACGTTCACCGTAAAGCTGTTCCTTTACCGACTCCCAGGCCTCACCGGAAGCAAAGGCCGGAAAGGCCAGAGCGCCGAGAAGCAGCGCGGAGAGTGTCAAATTTTTCATTGCCAATTTCCCAGAATGAAGGAGCCAAAGGCGCGGGGGCCGTCACATGTTTCTATGGTTTCTATCACAGACAGGGTCTCTGCGTCGACAACTGTCACCGTGTTGTCAAACCAGTTCGCCAGAACGACCCGTTTGCCGTCTTGCGTGGTGTCGATCCCTTCGGGGTATTCGCCGACGGTCAGGGTCTTGAGCATCTCTAGCGTTTCCGTGTCGATCACGCTGATGGTGCCTGCGTATTGGTTGGTTACAAACGCCCGCCCTTTTGCGAAAGAGACGCCGTAAGGTCTTTCACCGACGGGAACGGTCGCGATGTGCTCCCCGGTTTGCGGATCGGCAACGGTGACATCATGGCTGCCGACGTTCGCGACATAAAGCCTGCCATCCGGCCCGAAGGAAAGACCAAAGGGCCTTGTGCCGACCGAGATCCTGTGCAGCAATTCCAGCGTCTCCGCGTCAAAGACGGAGGCCTGATCGGCATCTTTCTCTGCCGAGGCGAGGAACCGTCCGTCCGGTGACAGCGCCACCCCGGCAGGGGCGGCACCGACCTTCAGGCTGCGCTCTATCGACAGGTCTGACGCGGCAAGAACCCATATTCGGGCCGCATACCAGTCGGAGACAAAGAGCCGGTCGCGGGGCGCATCCAGAACAACACCGATCGGGCCGCCGTCCAGCGTGGTTTCTGCCATGACCTCGCCGCTGCCGGGGTGCATGCGTCGGATCACCTTGCTTTCTGCAGAGACGCTGAAGACCGCCCCCGGGGATACTGCCACGCCAGCAGGCTTGCCGGGGACCTGCCACCGCATGGTCTCCTGACCCCGGGTCAGATCAATTATACCGACTTCATCACCCGTCTGGCAGGTCACATAGGCGACATCTGCCACAGCCGGTGGTACGACCATGGCAGCAATACCGAGCGCCTCAAGACCCCGGCGCACCAAATCGTTCGACCAAGGCATCGAGACCGGCCTGATAGACGGCGGAGACCGCAGCGATGGCGGCTTCATCATTCAATTCGTCCGGCGGATCGTTGTTGGGATATCCGCGGTAGAAGGCCCCGCGCCATTCGATCTGCGATCCCCCGTCCTCACGCGGCTTGACGGTCAAGTGGGACGAGTAATTCGTGACCGGCAGCACCTCCACCAGCACCTCCGTGATCCGGTAGGAATAGCTCATCTTTTCGGCGCTGTACTTGTAGAGGATTTCCGAGATCGTCGGCCCGCCTTCCTCCGCCAGTGTCAGAACGCGGGTCGCGTCGATGTCATTGCCGTTTTCACCCGACGTGGAAAAAACCGCCGGATGCCATGACATATCCTGGAAATCGCCGATGGCGGCCCAGACGTCCTCAGGGCTGGCGGCGACCTCCGCAGTCAGGGTGATCTTCTGTCGTGTCGGTCCGTGGGCAAGCGCCAGTCCGGGCAGCAGCAGCGCGCTGGCGGCCAATCCCACAAGAGTTCTTCGTTTCATGAAACCTCCTTTTTTGATCGACCCGTCGGACGCGATGTCACGAGACCTGAGTCCCTACACCGCCCAAGCACCAGTTTGCTCAGAAGTATGAGCAAAAACAGTCGCATGCCGCCATTCTTAAAAAATAAGAGTCGTAGTTTATCGTGCCAATGTTAGGCTTTGGTTCGCAACCCGGCCAAAAGTATCGGTTCACATGGTTTCGCCGGGAAGAGATAAAAGCCGGAGCCGAAGAGCGCGCTTGGGGAGGAAAACGTGCACCGACTTCTTGTTGCCTTTCTGGCATGTGTCGTATGCTTTGGTCTGGCCAACCCGGCACAGGCGATTGACGTCAAGGCGGGGGTGCTGCGGGTGGATTACCCGTCGCTTCTGCCGATCAGCCGGTATGATCTTCGCCCCGATGATCTGGGGTTTGCGGGGGCAGCGCTTGCCGATCAGGACAATGGCACCACCGGGGGCTTTCTTGGCCACACCTACGAGACCGTTACGGTGGCAGTTGCGCCAGAGGAAGCTGATGCCGCGCTCGATGCCCTGTTGCAGGATGGCATTGAGTTGATCGTCCTGGACGCGCGGGGGGAGGACGTGCTGCGCCTGACCGATAAGGCAGCGGAGGCGGGCGCGCTGGTATTTAACGCAGGCTCCGGCGATACCACGCTCAGGGACGACCAGTGTCGCGCGAACCTCCTGCATGTGGCACCCAGTCACGCCATGCTCGCAGATGCGGTGGCGCAATTCGCGGTCTGGAAGCGGTGGACCGAGTGGTTTCTGATTTCCGGATCGAACCCCGAGGACGTTGCCATCGCCGAGGCCTTTCGCAAGTCGGCCCGGAAGTTTGGCGCAAAGATCACCGAAGACCGCCTGTTCGAGGACACCGGAGGGTCGCGCCGCACCGATTCCGGTCATGTCCTGGTGCAGCGGCAGCTACCGACTTTCACGCAGGATGCCGAGGACCACGATGTGGTGATTGCGGCAGATGGCACGGATTATTTCGCCCGCTACCTCAGCTATCACCTGTGGACACCGCGACCGGTGATGGGGTCGGGCGGGCTGGTGCCGACGACATTCCATGCAGCGCATGAAGCCTATGGCGCGACACAGTTCCAGACCCGCTTTGAAGAGCTCACCGGGCGCTACGCCAAACCCGAAGACTACAACGTCTGGCTTGCCCTGCGGGTGGTGGGCGAGGCCGTGACCCGGGCCAATACCGCCGATCCGATGGGCGTGCGCGATTATGCTCTGTCGGATGTGTTCGAGCTTGCCGCGTTCAAGGGCACCCGCGTCACCTTCAGGAAATGGAACGGCCAGCTGCGGCAGCCGATCCTGCTTTATGATGGCCACATCACCGTGAGCGTCTCGCCCCAGGACGGGTTTTTGCACCAGACATCGCCGCTCGACACCATGGGGCTGGACCAACCGGAATCAAATTGCACTGCATTCAACTGAGGAGGCATTTGAATGAAATTTCTGTTCGCGAGCACGGCGATCAGCCTTTTGCTGGCCGGTCCTGTACTGGCCGGAAAAGCCTTTGTGTCCAACGAGCGTGGCAACACGATCACGGTCGTCAACACCGACACCTGGGAAGTGGAGACCGAATTCTTCGCAGGTCACCGTCCGCGGGGCATCACGGTCAGCCCGGACGGCAGCAAGATCTATGTCTGCGCGTCTGATGACAATTTGGTTCGGGTGTTTGATTCCACCACTTATGAGGAACTGCCAAGCCTGCCCTCGGGTCCTGACCCGGAACTCTTTATTCTGGAGCCCTCCGGCAAGCGCCTCTACATCGCCAATGAGGACGACAACCTCGTCACGGTAACAGATACGGAGACCCGCACGATCTTGGCCGAAGTCCCGGTTGGGGTGGAACCCGAAGGCATGGGCATGAGCCCGGATGCCAAGTTCGTGGTCAACACATCCGAGACCACGAACATGGCGCATTTCATCTCGACCGAAGACTATGAGATCAAACATAACGTGCTTGTGGATCAACGCCCGCGCTATGCGCATTACACGGCGGACGGCAAACGCTTGTTCGTGACCTCCGAGATCGGTGGCACGGTCAGCGTGATGGATATCGCCGAAGACGGCGCACCCACGGTGGTCGGCAAGATTTCCTTTGAGGTGGCGGGGGTGCAGCCGGAATGGCTGCAACCGGTTGGCGCGCGGGTGACGTCAGATGGCAAACGGCTGTTCGTGGCCCTCGGCCCGGCCAACCGCGTGGCGGTCGTGGATGCGCAAAGCCTTGAGGTGCTGGATTATATCCTCGTGGGGCAGAGGGTCTGGCAGCTCGATTTTACGCCTGATGAAAAATACCTGCTCACCACCAATGGCAATTCCAACGACATCACCGTGATCGACGTGGCCAGTGAAAAGGCCATCAAATCAGTGCAGGTCGGGCAACAGCCCTGGGGCGTGGTGACAATTGACTGACAGGAATTAAGGGGGAGACAACTATGAAAAGACTATTGGCAGCCGTGGTGGCATTGACGCTTTCGACACCTGTGGTGGCAGCACCCTTGTGCGACGATCTGGGCTTTGCCGGATTGCTGGCCAAGTGTAACCGGGGCGACACCATCAAGCTGACACTGGCCTCGGGCCAGCCTGTGGGCGATGACGTGACCTTGCAATCAGGGGCCTACTACAAGCTCGAAATCACCGCTGACGGATCGGCTGAACTGGCGCTGGAAGGCTCAGGTTTCTTCCGGGCGATCTGGATGAACGAGATCGTCATCAACCAGATCGAGATCCGCCCGATGGCAATCGATTCCATCGAATTCGACAAGGCGGGCACAGCGGAGCTTTCGTTCATCGCGATCAAGCCGGGGCGTCATACGCTGCGCATTCCCGGCTCTACCGGTGACGCGCAATCCGTCACTTTCTCCATTCAATAATCAAGGAAAGACACACCCATGCGTAAACTCATTCTCGCCACAACCTGCACAATTCTTGCCGGACCGGCCTTTGCGAGCGACGCCGTCGATGCGGATACCGTTGCCAAGATCGAAGCCTTCCTGGCCTCCATCGAATGCCAGATGGACCCCGATGACATCGAAGTTGAAGAAGACGGTTACGATCTGGATGACGTGATCTGCAAGGGCGGCGATCAGTTTGACATCAAGCTGGACAAAGACCTCAACGAAGTCAGCCGCCGCGCTGAATAGGTCCTGAGAGGAGGCATTCATGAGATTTCTGCTAGGGCTGCTGTTCTGGTCGCTGCTGAGTGTACCCGCACTGGCCAGCGATCTCCCCGTGGTGCGTCTGGCCGTCCTCAAGATCGGGACGGTCAATTGGGAACTCGCCACGATTGTCGAGAACGGGCTGGACGAGAAGCACGGCTTCAAGCTTGAGGTGCAGCCCTTTGCGGACAACAATGGCTCCCGCGTGGCGGTCGAGGGCGGCGCTGCCGACATGGCCGTGGCGGACTGGATCTGGGTTGCACGGCAGCGCAGTGCCGGGAAGGACTATGTGTTCTTTCCCTACTCCAAGGCGGTTGGCGGGCTTGTGGTGCCAGAGGACAGCACGGCAACCTCCGTGACGGACCTTGAAGGTGGAAAGATCGGCATCGCCGGAGGACCGTTGGACAAGTCCTGGCTCATCCTTCAGGCCTACGCGAAACAGAAACATGACATGGACCTCAAGGCGGGAACGGAGCAGGTCTACGGCGCGCCGCCGCTGATCTTCAAATCCGCCCTGGGGGATGACTATGCCGGTGCCATCAACTTCTGGCACTTCCTGGCAAAGATGAAAGCCTCGGGCATGAAAGAACTGGTTTCCGTGGCAGCGGCGACCGAAGCGCTGGGTCTTGATCCCGATACCCCGCTTCTGGGGTATTTCGGCAAGGAGAGTTTCTTTCAGGATCACCCCGGGCTGGCGCAGGCCTTTTACAACGCAAGCCGCGACGCCAAGGATCTGCTGGCCGGATCGGATGCGGCATGGGAGGCCATCCGTCCCCGCATGAATGCCAAGACCGATGCGCAGTTCGACCAGCTCAAAAACGACTGGATTGCAGGCATCCCGGCGCGCGGACCCGTCGATGAAGCCGATGCCGGTGCGATGCTGGCGCTTATGGCAGAGCTGGGCGGCGCCGATCTTGTCGGCGACGCTACGACGGTTCCGGCGGGCCTCTTTGTCCCGGTTGAGTAGTGCAGGCGGCTGATGACCGCACAACGCATCACGCCAATCCTCTCTATTGGCGCTCTGCTCGCGCTGTGGCTGATCCTGTCCTATCTGACCGATGACCCGCAGGTTCTGCCGTCTCCCTTTGCGCTTGTGCCGCTCTTTGCGGGCGAGCTTGCCTCGGGCGAGTTGCTGCACCACCTTGGCGCGACGCTCTACCGGGTGCTTTGGGCCTTTGCGCTGGCCATGTCGTTCGGCACGCTCATCGGATTTGTCATGGGCCGGCATGAGGCGATCAACCGCTGGCTGGATCCATGGCTGGTTGTCTTTCTGAACCTGCCCGCGCTTGTGCTCATCGTGCTCTGCTACCTGTGGATCGGTCTGACCGAAACAGCCGCCATCGTCGCGGTGATGCTCAACAAGATCCCGAACGTGGCGCTTGTGATCCGCGAAGGCGCGCGGGCGCTCGATACAAACCTTGAGGCAATGGCGCGGGCCTACGCCGTGGGCAGGTGGGCGCGGCTGCGTCATGTCCTGCTGCCCCAGCTTGCCCCGTTCATCGCCGCGGCCTCGCGTGGGGGGCTTGCGGTGATCTGGAAAATCGTGCTGGTGGTAGAATTTCTCGGGCGCTCCTCCGGGATCGGGTTTCAGATTCACCTTTATTTCCAGCTTTTCGATGTGGCCATGGTGCTCGTCTACGCATTTTCCTTCATTCTGGTCATGCTGGCGGTGGAATGGGCGATCCTGCAACCCTGGGAGCGGCGCGTGTCGCGCTGGCGCAGGGCATGATCCGGGTCGCGATCAAGGGCAAGAACTTCGGCGCCACCCCGATCCTGGGGCGGATCGAGTTCGAGATCGCGAAGGGTGAAACCGTGGCCCTTGTGGGGCCGTCCGGGATTGGGAAAAGCACGCTGCTGCGACTGGTGGCCGGGATCGACACCGGATTTGACGGGTCCGTTGAACGGCCCGACGCACTGGCCATGGTGTTTCAGGAACCCACGCTTTTGCCGTGGCGAACGGCGCTCGACAACCTGCGGATCGTTCACCCGGATCTAAGCGATACGGCCGCGTTCGCCGCCATGGAAAAGGTCGGCCTTTCGGGAAAAGAACAGGAGTTTCCGGGGCAACTCTCTCTTGGTCAACAGCGCCGGTTGTCGCTCGCGCGGGCGTTTGTCGGCAAGCCTGACCTTTTGATTATGGACGAGCCTTTCGTGTCGCTTGATCCGGATACCGCTGAAACCATGATGCGCCTGACCGAAACGCTGATTTCCGGGCAAAAACCGGCCACGTTGTTTGTCACCCATGCCATGTCAGAAGCACAAAGACTGGCGCAGCGGGTCCTCTCCCTGCGCGCCTCTGCAGAAGGCGCGATTCTGGAGACGCAATCAACTTACCGTCATCAGGATGCATAGGAGATGCGTGCATTGCGGGAATTTGGTTAATTCATGGGCAATTGTGCTAAACTGCCGCCAGCCGCTGCGGAGGATGAGGTGAAACTGACGCGACGCAAATCCCTGATGATCGGGTCCGGTGCCTTGCTGGCACAGGGGCTCACAGGTGCGTCCGCGGCCAGTGCTCTGTTTGACGCGGAAATCGACGCTATCACCGGTGGTGCTGAGGTGCCCGCGTCCGGTGTCACCCTGATCCTGCCGGAGGTCGCAGAAGACGGGTTCACGGTGCCTGTCGAAATAGACGCCCCCGGCGCAGTGGCGATCACCTTGCTGGCAGAGGACAACCCGGCACCTCGGGTGGCGCAGTTTCGTTTCGGCCCGCTGAGTGCCACGCGACAGGTCAGAACACGGATCAGGCTCGCGCGTTCTCAAAGGGTTGTGGCGCTTGCCGAAATGGCGGACGGCTCCTTGCAAAAAGCCGAAGTTCATGTGGACGTCACCGTCGGCGGATGTGGAGCGTAAAGTCATGGCAACAGGTGTAAAAACACGGGTCAAACTCCCCAAGACCGTCAAACCGGGCGAGGTCGTGACCGTAAAGACGCTGATTACGCACAAGATGGAAAGCGGGCATCGCCGGGGTGACACGGGCGATTTGATCCCGCGCTCGATCATCAATCGCTTCACGGCGGATTTCAACGGGCAGAACATCATCGACATCGCGATGGAACCGTCGATTTCCACCAATCCGTTCTTCCAGTTCGACGCGGTGGTGCCGGAGGCAGGACGGTTCGACTTTGCGTGGTACGACGAGGATGGGTCGGTCTACACCGACAGCAAGGAGATTGCGATTGCCTGATCCACGATCATCACAGGGTGCGGGGTGAGTTTCCGCCCCGTGAGAGGATGGTGAGGGTGAGCGCCCGGGGCCCATCAAAACCTGCGCTTGTCGCTTCTGTCTGGGCAATGACCGCGTGGCCCGTATTCGCGGCGGAGGACACTGCCGGCCCGATAGGGAGCGACGTGGAATACGGTGCCTACCTCAGCCAGGAATGCAAGACCTGCCACAGGCTGGACGGCGAGGGTCAGGGCATCCCGTCCTTTCTGAACCTCTCCGCGCCGGATTTCGTCATTGCCATGAACGCCTTCAAGACCAGGCAACGACAAAACCAGACCATGCAGATGATTGCGGGCCGGCTCTCGGATGAAGACATTGCCGCTCTGGCCGCCTATTTTACCCAGCAAGTACATTTCAGCGACCGATAGGGGAAAGAAAAAGATGACATTCGACAGACGCAGTTTTCTGAGATCCGTTGCAACCGCATCCACCGCCCTCGCAGCGCCATCGGTCTTTGCTGATGGGGCGGCAAAGCCGCGCGCCCTCGTGATCGGAGGCGGGGCGGGCGGTGCGACAGCGGCCCGCTACATCGCCAAGGACAGCGAAGGGGCGGTTGATGTCACGCTGATTGAGCCCACCCGCACCTACTACACCTGTTTTTTCTCGAACCTCTACATCGGCGGTTTCAAGACGCTGGATGACATCGGCCATTCCTACGGCAGGCTCGCGGCGTCCGGGGTCAATGTCATCCATGACTGGGCCGTCAGTGTCGACCGGGACGCCAGAACGGTCACCCTGGCCGGGGGGGCGGCGCTGCCCTATGACAAGCTGGTCCTGAGCCCAGGCATTGATTTTGTCGAAGGCTCGGTGCCCGGTTGGGACCTTGCCGCGCAAAATGCGATGCCGCATGCCTACAAGGCCGGGTCGCAGACGGAGCTTCTCCGGGCGCAACTCAGGGCCATGCCGCAGGGGGGAACCTATGCCATGGTCGCGCCCCCCAACCCCTATCGGTGCCCTCCCGGGCCATACGAGCGGGTGTCGATGGCGGCGCACTTCCTCAAGCAGCACAACCCCACGGCCAAAATCGTGATCGCGGACCCCAAACCGAAATTCTCCAAAATGTCCTTGTTCGAAGAAGGCTGGGCCGACCACTATCCGGGCATGATCGACTGGATTGGCGAGGACTTTGGCGGCGGGGAGGTCAGCGTGAGCCCATCGGAGATGACACTGACCATTGACGGAGAGACAATGGACGTCGATGTCTGCAATGTGATCCCGGCAATGAAGGCCGGGCGCATTGCCGAGATCGCAGGCGTGACCGAGGGCAACTGGGCGCCCGTCAACGCAGCGGATATGTCCAGCAAGGCGGATCCGGACATCCATGTGCTTGGCGATGCCTCGCAGCAGGGCGACATGCCCAAATCCGCCTTCTCCGCCAACAGTCAGGCCAAGGTATGCGCCAATGCCATTCGGGGCGCGCTGACCGGATCAAGGGTCTATCCCGCTCGGTATTCCAACACCTGCTGGTCCCTCATTGCCAAGAATGACGGCGTCAAAGTCGGCGCGACCTATGAGGCGACCCCTGAAAAGATCGCCAAGGTGGACGGCTTCGTTTCGCAGGTCGGAGAGGCGGCCGATGTCAGGCAGGCGACCTATGAGGAATCGGAAGGCTGGTACGCCGGTATCGCATCCGACATGCTGGGCTAGGCCTTGCAAAGGGGAATGAAGAGCGGAGCGCCGGGAGACCTACGCAAATTGAACGGGAACGCGGGCCACACGGCAGGGTTGTCGTTTTTCCCCGGCAATCAAACCGCAGATGACCTGGCCGTGGCAGGGTGCGCCGGACGGATCCCCGGTCGATGGCGCGGTTCAGGTAAATACTGAATTCTCCTAAACGCAGGAGCCGCCAGCGGTCGTAGCGCTTGAGGACGGGGCCTACGTGGTCAGCTGGACGGCAATGACCTCCGGCAGTGCAGGGGGTGGCAACGGCGACGGCCTTGTCTTTCAGATATTCCCGTTCGAATCGCCGGTCGTTTCTCCAGGTGCCCTTCATGCATTTGAGGAAGGCGGACCGGCCGGTCCTGATCTTGCCGCAATCGGCGATGATCCGGACGCTGACGATCGAAGCCGAGGTTTCGCGTGGTGCAACGGTGCAGAATGACGTGATGGTCACGGGCATTGACAACATCTTGTCGGCACCGACCCAGTCAGCCCCGGGCCACCCCGCATTGCGCGGAGGCAAGGGCTGGTGCCGTCGACACCGGCGGGCCTGCACCGCTGGTTAATTTGGCAAAAGCAGGGTTTCCAGCGCGGCACCCATCACCTGCGCGCTGTGGATCATGTCACCGACGCCCACATATTCATCCGGCTTATGGGCAAGTTCCAGAATGCCGGGCCCGTAGGCAATGCAGTTCCTGAGCTTGCCGATCCGGTCGATGTGTTTCTGGTCGTAGGTGCCGGGGGAGGCAACATACTCCGGTGGTTTGCCGATCACCTTCTCAATAGCCTGTGCGACGGTGCGCACCACGGGTGCGTCCCGGTCTGTCATCGAGGGCAGGACGGAGTTGATCTCTGTCAGCGTGTATTCAAAATCCGGCCGCGTTTCCTTCAGCGTCTCCAGCAGATCGGTGACTTCGGCGCGCACATCCTCCAGGGATTCCTCGATCAGGAAGCGCCGGTCGATCACGATCCGGCAGCTATCTGGCACGCAATGCGCGGGCAGGCTGGTGTCGTCGGCGTCCTGATCGGGCTGGCCTCCGTGGATGGAATTGATGTTCATGGTGGACTGGCGCGCGCCATCCGGCACAACCGGCATGTCGGTCTGGCGGGATGCCATGGCCGGGAAAAGCCTGTCCTCGAACGAGGCCAGCACGGCGCTCATATGCCGCACGGCACAGTCGCCCAGAAACGGCATGGCGCCATGGGCAATCTCACCGTGGGTTTCAATCTCCGCCCACCAGCCGCCGCGATGTCCAAGGCAGATGCGGTCCTTGTTCAGGGGCTCGGGGATGATGACGTGCTGCACGCGCGCAGGATCAAAGAACCCCCGCTCCGCGAGATAGGCAACGCCACCGTAGCCGCCGCTTTCCTCATCCGCCGTGCCCGAGATTTCGATGGCACCCGCGAATGCAGGATGCGTGTCGAGAAAGGCCTCGCAAGCGATGATGGAGGCGGCAAGCCCGCCCTTCATGTCGCAGGCACCCCGCCCGTAGACCTTGCCGTCAATCAAGGCGCCGCCGAAGGGGTCCTGGGTCCAGCCCTGTCCCACCTCGACCACGTCGATGTGGCTGTTGAAATGCACACAGTCGCCCGCGTCGCGCCCCTCGCGCCGGGCGATCACGTTCCAACGGGGATACGGGTCGCTATCCCCTGGGGTCCCTTCGGCGCGGATGAACTCGATGCTGAACCCGCGCGGGCGCAGCCGATCTGCGAGAAAGTCGCAAATGGTGCGATACTCCGCGCCCGGCGGATTGAGCGTCGGAATTCGGATCAGCGCCTGTGTCAGGGCGACAAGGTCGTCGCGGCGCGCGGCGATGGTCTCCGAAAGCAGATCTGTCATAGGCACAGTCTTCAGGGTTGCACGGGAAATGGCAAGACGATTGAGGCCTCTGGGTTCGTTGGCAAATGGTCACTCCCGGGCGGCGATATCTTTCATCGCCGCAAGGAGGGATGCAACTTCTTCCAGTGAATTATAATGGCAAAGAGACACGCGCACTGCCGCCTCAAGCCCCAGCGGTCTGAGGATATTGCCCGAGTAGTGATCGGCCTTGCGGATATGCGTGCGGATGCCCTGCGCGTTCAACTGGCTTACGATGTCGCGGGCCGGCACATGGTCCAATGCAAAACAGACGAGCCCTTCCCGCGCGGGGTTGTTTTCGCCGCCAATGATTGTCACCCCCGGCAACTCGGCAATGCCCGGGAGGTTGCCTGTCCCGTGCAGCATCGCCCCTGTCATGGCGTTTTCATGGGCGTGGATGGCAGCACCTGCCGCTTCGATTCGCGCGCGGGCGTCGGTCGTGTCACTATGCTGTCCGCCGAGCCAGCCGAAATAGCTCACGACATCGGTGAACGTCGCATAGGCCCCGGTGTCGCGGGTGCCCATCTCCCAATTGGCGCGGGGGCCATCTATGAGTTGCTCGACCGGCAGTTCGGTCAGCCGGTCCGCAACCCATGCGACGCCGTAGCCATGTCGCGAGAAGACCTTGTAGGGAGAAACCACATACCCATCAATATCATAGGACGCGATGTCAATATGCCCATGACTGGCGTGCTGAATACCATCGACGATGATAAATGCCTCCGGAGCCACCGCGCGGATGGCCTTGCTGATGGCGGCCACGTCATTGGCGATCCCTGTCACCGGCGAGGTATGCAGGATCGTGGCGACACGTACATCCGCAGTCATCAGGGCTGCATAGGCCTCGGGCGAGACGGAACCGGTCGCGTCATCATGCGGGACGGAGATATAGGCCTTGCCTGACATCCGGGCCCAATGGGTCGCGGCAGAGCGGGAGGCGGGGTGTTCCACGGTTGATCCGATCACCGCGCCGTCAGCTGTTCCCATGACGGCGGTGCGGATCAGACGGAAGAGCAGCTCCGTCCCGCTTTCTCCGACAAAAAACTGCCCCCCGTCCGGATTGAAAAAGAGGCGCATGTTGTCTTTCGACCGGGCGATCACATCGACAAGCGCATGGGCCGCTGGGTTGTCGCGCCCCTGGTTGTCGGGAATTGCCGCGAATGTGGCGGATGTTTCGACAGCCGATTTCAACGTCAGCGCACCGCCCGCATTCTCGAAAAAGACGCGCGGGCCCTGAAAGGGGCATGCGTCGACATGGGAAAAACGGCTGCGAATGTCCTGCATCAGGTCAGGGGCGAAACCGGGCATTGCTCTTCCTTTTCATGGTTTGTCCCGACTGAGTGGGACGGTTTGCCTGGTTGGTCAAGAGCCAAGTAAGGGTCCCAAGAGACGGGAGCGGAGGCTGCAAGAGCGTCGCGCCCGGCTTTGACCAAACTGGGCTAAGCCCCTGACACAGATGCCCTATTTCAGCATCCCCCGACCAAACGGCCGAAGAGCTGACCTGTGGCAGAGCACTTTCTGGTCCGAAAGAGCCAAAAAATTCGGGAACCGCCTAGCCACGCATTGCGTTTAGATGGCACAACCAAAGCAAGAGAAGGAGTCGAGATCATGGTGGAATTTGCTGGCGTTGGTGGATTCATCCTGTTGGTGCTCAACATCTGGGCAATCGTTTCAATTCTGGGATCCGGGCAGTCAACCGGCTCAAAAGTCCTGTGGACTCTGCTTGTGCTGATCCTGCCCCTGATCGGGTTTATTGTCTGGTTGCTGGCAGGCCCACGTGCCGCAAGAGCGGTGGCCTGAGGGATGTCTGGGGGGACCATGTCGCGCCTTGGTGGGGCTGCCTTTGCCGCCCTGCGCAACATCGGCCCCAACAACCTCAGTCTCATCGCGGCAGGTGTCGCGTTCTTTTCGATGCTGTCGATTTTTCCGGCGCTGGCGGCACTGATCGCGGTGCTCAGCCTGATCGCGGACCCGGAAGTGGTCGTCGTGCAGCTTGAGGAAATGCGCGAGCTCATGCCCGACGATGTCTATGACATCCTGAACGCGCAGATCGTCGGTCTGGTCAGCACCAGCACGGACACATTGGGGTGGACCGGGCTTTTGTCGGTCATGGTCGCGCTCTGGTCGGCGCGGGCAGGGGTCGGCGCGATGATCCACGGTCTGAACGTGGTGTACGACCGCGCGGGGCGGAGCACATGGCGGCACTATGTGCGTGCCATCCTGCTGACGATTGCCCTTGTCGGGGTGGGGATCGTGGCTTTGCTCACCGTTGTCATCGCCCCTGTCGTTCTGTCATTCTTTGCTCTAGGCGGCTTTGCGACCGTGCTGATCGGTCTGCTGCGCTGGAGCATTGCGATTGCGGTAATCTTCATTGGCATCGGCTTGCTTTACCGGTACGGGCCGAACCGGCGACCGAAGCGCACTCGGCTAGTCACCCCGGGATCGGTCTTTGCTGCAACTTCATGGGCCGGGCTCTCCATCGCGTTCTCCTACTACGTGACCTATTTCGGCAATTATAACGAGGTTTACGGCTCCATCGGTGCTGTGATCGCGATGCTGGTCTGGCTCTGGCTTAGCAGCTTTCTCGTGCTTTTTGGCGCGTCGTTCAATGCGCAGCTGGAGGCTGATCAGGAGGATGACATCGCGGAAGCGGAGGACAGCGCCCCTGTTGAGCAGGCGCAGGCTGCCGCCACAACCGCCGTGCGACTGTCGGAGGTGCCCACAGGCGACTGATTTCTCCCTGTGATTGTACTTGCGTCAAAAACCTCTTTCGCGCAGGTTGTAAGAAGGTCGGTGTCGCGACCGGGTATTGATGTCGATCAGAGGCCACAATGCAAACCCATGCTCCGCAGAAACAAGCCGGCAGGAAACCCACCGACGCAGGTGGCGCGCGCAGCACGCAGCCCTCAACCGGTTTACAGCGGCGGGCAGATCGCAGCGCACCCGTATCCGCCCTTGCGGCCTTGCAACGCAAGGCTGATCTGGGCGGCAACGATACGCTGCAGTTGCGTGCCGTCAAATACGTGACGGCTCACGCCAGGTCTCACTACCATGACGGGTGGGGCGCGAACATGGGCATTCAGGATGACACGACGCTCAAATCAAAGGTGCCCAACTCTGTAACCGGATCGGGCAGTATTGACCTTGGTCGTATTGATGCGCCCGACTCCGAACAGGACACCGAAGGGCGCATCAAGGCCAAGGATTGCAGCATCGGATACGAAGACAGCCGCTACGGCGATCAAACCCGGATTTTTGCCTGCGGTCCGATCGGGCGGGCCTATTGGCGCGACGCCTGATCGAGTGCCGAAGACCGCTCAGGTCTTCAAGGTCTCCGTCGACGAGAAGAACATCGCCTGGCTGACCGCTGACATCACCTGTTCCTCCGCATAGGGTTTGGAGATCAGGAACGCGGGCTCATGTTTTTCACCGGTGAGCAACCGCTCGGGGAAGGCGGTGATGAAAATGACGGGACGATCGCCCAGGTCTTTCATCAATTCGTTCACCGCGTCGATGCCGGAGGAATTGTCCGCCAGTTGGATATCGGCGAGGATCAGGTCAGGCGGGTCCGACTTGCCCAGGTCCACCGCTTCGCCATGGGTGCGGGCAATGCCCGTCACCCGGTGCCCCATATCGGAGATGATGGTTTCAAGGTCCATGGCGATAATGGCCTCGTCCTCGATAATCATCACGGACCCCGACACCGCATCAGACATTTCACGCCGCGCAATCTGGACGAGTTCCGCCGCCTCCGCCTGGTCGATGCCGATGATGTCCGCGATCTTGTCGAAAGAAAACCCTTCGAGCGTGTGCAAGAGCAGCGCTTCGCGGCTGTTGTCGGTCAAAAGGGCCATGTGTTTCTGCGCGCGGGCCTTAAGCCCGCTCTCGCCTTCGTCAACCGGTGCTCCCGCGCTCGACCAGATACGGTAAAGCACGCGAAAGAGGCCGGTCTTCATATCAACGCCGTCCATCACCGACCGGTCGGTCAGGATCGTCTCCAGGGTCGCGGCCGCAAAGCTGTCCCCGCTGGACTGGCTGCCCGTCATGGCGCGCGCAAACCGGCGCAAATAGGGCAAATGCGTTGCAAGATGGCTACTGAAATCCTGCGTATGCGTACTATCTGACATGGTGTCGTCCTTTTTTTCACCTTGGTGGGAACCAAATAGTGATCTGTGACGTTAAGTTGCAGTTGGCTTGACAAGTTTCAACCGGTTTCGGGGATAAATGGTCATTATGGCTCAGTCTGGTGCGCAGCGAAAACGCGAAAAGATCATTGATGAGAACCTCAGGCGCGTCTATGACGAGGCGCTCGAGGAAGGCGTGCCTGACCGCTTTCGCGTGCTTCTCGATGCCCTGAAACAACAGGATCAGGCAAAAGGGTCAGACGGATGAGTGCGCCAGACCCGAAGGAGGAGCTGGTATCCCATCTGCCCGCGATGCGCGCCTTCGCAATCAACCTCACCCGTAATCCGGCAACCGCGGACGACATGGTGCAGGATGCCGTGGAAAAGGCATGGAGCAATTTCGACAAGTTCGAAGCCGGAACGAATATGCGCGCGTGGTTGTTCACCATTCTGCGCAATACGTTTTATTCCTCTCAGCGCAAGGCAAAGCGCGAGGTGGCTGACGTTGACGGCGTTCATACCGAGGCGCTTGCGGAAAAGCCGCTGCATGACGGCAGGTTGCAGATGAACGATTTCAGGTCCGCTTTTTCACAGTTGTCCGATGAGCATCGTGAGGTTTTGCTGCTTGTCGGGGCGTCGGGCTTTTCCTATGAAGAGGCGGCAGAGATGTGCGATGTCGCGGTTGGCACGATCAAAAGCCGCACGGGGCGTGCGCGCCAGCGGCTGGCGGAGCTGATGGACCTGGAAGAGGAAGACACGCTGGAAATGACCGATGATGCGACTCTTTCGGTTCTGACGGCGGCAAAGGCCGCATCTTTCTGACATGACCGGCGGGTTTCTGGACGGCGATATCTTTCGCGGTCTTGCTTTTCGTATTCTGCTGTTTCTGACGCTGGCGCTGCTGCCCTTTGGCCTGATCTCGGTCTTCCAGACACGGGAGATCGTGCGCCAGGCGGATTCCAATTCGGAACTGTCGCTGCTCGCGCTCACCGATCAGGCCGCCAGTGCGGAACGGTCGATCTTTCAGGAAGGGTTTGGCGCAGCAGAGGCCTTGAGCGCATTAGCGCAGCTTTACGCGCGCGATCCGGGCGCCTGTTCCTCCTTTCTGGCAGCGTACCGCCGGGCGGTGGGTCTTTATTCCTTCATTGGTTACCTGCCCCCTGATGGCATCATGGAGTGTTCGTCGGCTGGGCGGACCATTGATTTCAGCGAATTTCCCGGCTTTGCCGAAGAAGTGCGCAAGGCGCGCAGACAAGTGATCTGGAACCCCGAGGGTATTATCAGCAGCCAGCCCGTCATCGTGCTGTCCCAGCCGTTCTTCACGCGGGCTGGGTTTGCCGGATTCATGACAATGTCGGTGCCGTTGCAGGTCATCTCGGCAGAGATGAACGATGTGCTGGACGGGATGCCGGCAGAGCTTGTGACCTTCAACGCGGACGGCAGGGTCATCCGCGCAAGCCGCCCGCACAACGAGACCTTCGCCGATATGCCGACGGAGCTTGACCTGAAGAAACTCGTCGGCAGCAAACCGCATGTTTTTGAGGATGTGAACCGCGCGGGTGATCCGCGTCTCTATGCTGTTGTGCCCATTGTGCCGGATGTCGCCTACGCCATGAGCATCTGGCGCCCGGATGAAATGCAGTCGAGCCTGCAACAATCCATCGGGCTCAGCATGTTTTTGCCCGTCATCATGTGGTTGGCCAGTCTGATCGTGGCCTTCTGGTCGCTCAACCGTCTCGCTGTGCGCCATATCCGCAAGCTCGGGCGGCAAATGCGGCTCTTTGCCTATAACCGGCGGGTGCCGCGCACGTCGCTGGGCAGTGGTGTGCCCCGCGAACTGGTGGAAATCCAGAAAGCCTTCGTGCGAATGGCGGATTCGATTGTCCGCGATGAGGCCGCTCTTGAGGACAGCCTGCGTGACAAGAACATCCTGCTCAAGGAGGTGCACCACCGGGTCAAGAATAACCTGCAACTCATTTCCTCGATCATGAACATGCAGATCAGGCGGGCCCAGACGGAGGACGCACGGCAGGTTCTCAAGCGCCTTCAGGACCGTATCCTGAGCCTCGCGACCGTGCACAAGAACCTCTATCAGACCGAAGATCTGGACCGCGTCGACGCGGGTACTCTGCTGGAAGAGATCGTAGGTCAATTGCTGGCGGTGGGGATGTCGCGCAGCGATGGCGTGAATATCACGCAATCCTACGATGCGATCCGGATGGATGCGGATGACGCGGCCCCCCTGACACTGCTGGTGTCCGAGGCGGTGACCAATGCGCTCAAATACCTTGGCCCGCCAGACAAGGGCGGCCCGCCCAAACTGGAGATATCTCTGACATCGCTGCCGGACGCGAAAGCCTGCTTCAGGATCATGAATTCGACCTCCGGCGCGCAGGGCAGTGAAGGCACGGGGCTTGGCACGCAACTCATCAGCGCCTTCACGCGGCAGTTGAACGGTGACGTGGATGTCGGCTTTGAGGCAGACGAGCACTGGCTTGCGGTGACGTTCCCGGTCCGCCAACGCGACAAGGTCGCTTACGATTTCTGAACCTATGGATGTTAACCACGGGCATGACTGCACCTGAAAGAAGGGACAGATATGTCAGTTGAGCTGTTTGCAATGGGGTCCGGTGGATTGGCGCTTGTTGTCCTCGTGGTCATGGTTGCGACGCGCGTTGAGACGGGCTGCGGTCGCAAACGGGATTGATCCGGTTCAGAAATCGGGTGCGGCGAAACTTTCGCTGGAGGCACGCCGCCACCGCTTGCGGTAATCGGCCATGATCCCATCCTCATAACCATCCTTCAAAAGGAACTCTTCCGGCAGGTAGGCAAAGGTCTCCGAGGCTTCGGCCATCTCCTTGTTGCCAAGGCGGAGCATCATGTGTTGCGGCATGAATTTCCCCGGGTGGGTCAGACCTGCCGCCCCGGTCATTTCCCCAAGGGCGGCCAAGGTGTTGCCGTGATACCGCGCCACGCGTTCCGATTTGGACGACACATCCAGCGCCCGGGCGCGCAACGGGTCCTGCGTGGCCACGCCCACCGGGCAGTGGTTGGTATGGCAGGCCTGCGCCTGAATGCAGCCAATCGCAAACATGTAGCCACGGGCCGAGTTGCACCAATCCGCGCCAAGCGCCAGGGCCCGCGCGATGTCAAAGGCCGATACGATCTTGCCGGCCGCCCCGATCCTGACCTGATGCCGCAGACCGGCCCCGCGCAGGGTATTGTGGACAAAGGTCAGCCCTTCGATCATCGGCATGCCAACGTGGTTGGCGAATTCCACCGGTGCGGCCCCGGTGCCCCCCTCTGTCCCATCCACGACAATGAAATCAGGAACCACACCGGTCTCCAGCATGGCCTTGACCATGCACATGAATTCACGCCTGTGGCCGATACAGAGCTTGAACCCCACGGGTTTGCCACCTGACAACTCCCGCAATTGCGCGATGAACGCCATCAGCTCCCTAGGTGTGGAGAACGCCGGATGGGCGGCGGGAGAGACACAATCGACCCCCATGGGGATATGGCGGGCCTCTGCGATCTCCGGCGTGATCTTGGAGGCGGGCAGCATCCCGCCATGTCCCGGTTTGGCCCCCTGGCTCAGCTTGATTTCAATCATCTTGATCTGTTCAAGGCTCGCCGTCTCCCTGAATTTGTCGGGGTTGAAATTCCCGTCGTCATAGCGGCACCCGAAATAGCCCGAAGCAACCTGAAAAATCAGGTCCCCGCCGCCCAGTTTGTGATACTTGCTGACCGAGCCTTCGCCGGTGTCATGGGCAAATCCACCCATCTTTGCGCCCCTGTTCAACGCCTCGATGGCATTTCCGGAGAGCGATCCAAAACTCATCGCGGAGATATTGTAGAGCGACGCGCTGTAGGGCTGCTTGCAGTCGGGTCCGCCGATGGTGACACGAAAATCCGTGTCGGTGATGTGGATCGGATTGACGGAATGGGTGACCCAGGCGTAGCCCGCGTCATAGGCTCTCATCCGCGAGCCGAAGGGGCGTTTGTCTTCCTGTCCCTTGGCACGCTGATAGACGAGGGAGCGCGCATCGCGGGAAAAGGGTTCCTCATCCTGATCGGACTCGATCAGGTATTGACGGATTTCGGGGCGGATGCCTTCGAACAGGAACCGCATGTGCCCCAGCACCGGGTAATTTCGCAAAATGGCGTGATGCGGCTGGCGCAGATCGTGAATCCCGAGAAGAGTGAGTGCGACAAAGAAGACCAGCGGAACTAGGAACCACGCGCTCCAGACCGCTGCCGCGATCAGACAGACCAACGTCAGAAAGGCGACAAGCCCGAGCGTCGCAAACCGTGTAAAGGGCTCAAGCTGGTGCATGGCGAGATCCTTTTGAAATCCTGGCTCCGTTTTCAAAGTGATCGTGGGCCATGGCTGGTGTTTGTGCAAGCTGCTGTGTCTTGCCTGATCCTAACGCAGTGCGGTCCGCGCAAGATACGCTGCAAGGTTCAGGATCACCTCGCCCCGGGCCGCCGCGACAGCGGCAGGACCTGCCTCGGGGTCAAAAGGCACGGAGAGGTTGAATATGCCGGAGCGTTCGCGCCGCCCGTCTGCCACCGCCACGAAGTACTGGCCGGTGGTCCGGAAACTGCCGTCCACACCCGCCACCAGCGTCTCGAACCGCAGATCAAGCCGGGCGTCGGGCAGGGCCTCGAAAGGCCATGGGTTGGAGGCAACGCGCGCGCCGGTGATCTGCGCAAGATGTCGGCTCAGCTCCAACGCAACGGCGCGGTCGGGCGTATCCGCCCATAAGACCCCATCACTCACGAGTTTGCCGTCCGCCGCGCGGCGCACGATTTCATCGTCTGCGGCATAGGCGGGCAGGGACACATCGCGGATCTCGACAGCGCGAAAGGCGATGCGCTGGCTCTGTGTGGCCTGCGGAGAGGTCACGATATAGCGGTCACTTGCACCGCCACAGGCGCTCAACGCGACAAGCGCCGGGATCAAAAGGGCAAAAGGCTTCATTTATCGTCCTCGAATAAGGGCGCTGGGGTTGCGTTCCAGCAGCCGGGCCAGGGCGGAGATTGCCCGCGACGCCTCAGAGATGTCCTGCAACGCGGCCTGTGCGTCACGGCTGATGACCTCACCCTTGTTGTAACCTGCAATGGTGGCGCTGGCCTGATCGAACACCTCCGTGATGCGCTCCACCAGATCGGGCAATTCCGCCGCCGAGATTGCGACCGCATCCGCCGCCGCCCGGGTCGAGGCCAATGTCGCGTTCACATTGGTCACCGCGCCGCCTTCGCGCAACTCCGCCAGCGTGCGGTTCAATTCATCCAGCGCGCCGGCAAGCGATGCGGGCAATTGTTGCATGGCGGGGGCGCTGACCACCGCGTCGGCTGACTTGAGGATCTCCGTCACCTGATCGGTCAGTTCTTCCAGCGGAAGGACCTGCGCCTTGGCAGCCACCTCCACCAGCCGGTCCACCAAAGCGGGGACGCCATCGACCGCCCCGTCAAGATTTGCCGCCGCAGCCGTGGTCGCGTCAATCGCCGCCAGCACGCGCGCGACCGCCTGTTCTTCCTCGATCTGCGCCAGTATCGCATCCAGCCGCCCGAGCGCGGCGTTCATCGTAACGGGAATGTCCTTGACGCTTTGCGAGGTGACGACACCCCGGATGTCGCTCAGCAGCCCGCGCAGGTCTTCGGGGGCTTCCCGTATCGCCTCGCTGTTCACGATGGTACGCGCGCTTTCCATGAAGCCAATGGCGCTGCGCAAAAGCTCTTCGATGGGCAGGCTGTTGATCCTGTTGAAGACCCCTTCGACGGTGGCGGCAGTATCCGTGACCTGGCTTTCCGTCGTTGGCATAATCGGGGTGGCGCCATCCTCGATCACCAGTTCGGCAGGCTCGGCATCCTCGACCAAGACAAGTTCGACCTTGAGCCCGCCGGTCAGCAGACTGCCCGACGCCAGCCGCGCGCGCAGACCCGAGGCGACCCGCTCCTGCAGAAACGCCAGGGCATCTTCGGTCGTGATCTCGCCCCTCAACCCAAGCCGGGAAGGCTGGATGCCCAGGATCACGTTGAGGCGCACCCGGCTATCTCCGTAGGTTTCCGGGTCAACCAGCCCGGACAGATGCTGCACCGTGCCAACTTGCAGGCCGTTCAACTCCACCGGCGCATCCAGCGCGAGGCCCGAGATGTTGTCCTCGAAGACCACCCGCAGTTCGAGGCTCGCCACTTCAGAGGTGTTGAACACGCTGTTTCGCGCCTCAAGCTCGGACGGGTAGACCTCGAAAACGGACCCGTCGCCAACCGGCTCCGTGCCGGAGACGAAGGTGTCGAAGGTGATGCCGCCACCTAGAAGCGTCGCGATGGATGTGAAGTCGATTTCAGCGCCGTTGGGCCCCAAGGAGACGCTGAACCCCGAGGTGTCCCAAAAGCGCGTTGCGGGCGTCACCAACCGGCCATAGGGCTCATAAATCACCGCTTCGGCGATGGCAAAACTGCCTTGCGGCGATACCCGCGCCGGGCCCACGCGCCCGATTTCCACGCCGCGATAAAGGATCGGCACATTGGCACTCAGATTGCCTCCGGGAACGGAGCGAAGCGCAAATTGCAGCCCCTCTTCGCCGGACCGGTAGAGCGGCGAGGTATTCAGCCCCTTGAACGAGGTTGCCGCAGGCCCGATTTCACTGTCCCATGATCCTTCGATGAACACCCCGC
This sequence comes from Pseudomonadota bacterium, assembly GCA_039196345.1. GTDB lineage: Bacteria > Pseudomonadota > Alphaproteobacteria > Rhodobacterales > Rhodobacteraceae > Roseobacter. Next base: position 57,300 of record JBCCUU010000015.1, read on the forward strand.
TCAGCACCGTATCGAGCCCGCTGACACCGCTGGCTGAAAGCTCGGGCCGGACCACCCAGAAGGTGGCAGCTGAATCCACGTATTGCGCCATATCCTTGTCAATACGGACACTGGCAAGCACGCTGCGCAACCCTTCGCCGAAGTGCAACTCCTCCACCAGCCCGATTTTCACGTCGCGAAACCGGAGCTCGGTCTCCTTGGGCGCAATACCGGCGCCGTCTTCAAACTCGATTGTAATCAGGGGGCCCCGGTCATTGTAGGATTGCCAGGCGACACCCAGCGCCGTGACAAGAGCGAGCAGGGGAATGACCCAAACCACGGACAGACCGCTCAACCACGAGCGGCCTTTTTGTTCTATCGTCACGGGCGGTATGTCAGTCATCGGCCTTGCTTTCCTGCTCCCCGTTTGCCTCGTCCCAGATCAACCGGCTGTCAAACGCCTGCGCGGAGATCATCGTGAAAATCACCGTCAATGCAAAGAACAGGCTGGCGGGCCCCGGGTAGATGGACACCAATACCTTGAGTTGTACCAGAGAGGAGAGGATCGCAACCACAAAGATATCAATCATGGACCAGCGTCCGATGTAATCGACCACCTCATGGAGCATCTGGCGCTGATGATGTGACACTGATGTGGGCCTCTGGACCGAGATTGCCAGGAAGGCGATGGCAAGAAACTTGCCGATTGGAATGACGACCGAGGCAAACAGGATAATCAGCGCCACCGCGTAGCTGCCATATTCGATCAACTCGATGGCGCCTCCGATAATGGTGTCCTGCTGGGTAAAGAAAAGCGTGCGGGTCTGCAGCATCGGGTAGATGTTTGCCGGAATGTAGCACATCAGCCCAATCAGCCAGTAGGCCCAAACCCGTTGCAGGCTGTGGGGTGCGCGGCTGGCGAGCTTGTGCCCGCATCGCCCGCAGGTTTGGACCTCTTTCTCCCACACCTGCTGGCAGCGCGAACAGGCTACAAGACCCATCTGGCGCGCGGTCAGGACTTTCTGTCGTTGCCCAATGCGTTCCATACCGACCATCTGCAAATGACACTATCCTGCGCAACCACGAGAACAACCAGAACCGCAAACATCCAGAACGCAGGTCCAAAGGAAACCTCGACCAGGGTACTGATCTTGATGAGGGCCACCGCGCAGCCAATGGCAAAGATTTCCGCCATCGACCAGGGCCGCAGCGCTTCTGACACCCGAAAGGCCCATCTCGCGTGGCGCGCGGGTGGCTTGTCGGCGACAATGGGAACCAGCACGTAGATCGACAGCAGCACCCGCAACAAGGGGATGAAGAAAATGAGGCTGGCCGTGGCCAGGGTCAGAAACACCAGCGGCCCATCACTGAAGGCCAATGCTGTGTCAAGTACCGAAACCGAATTGCTGGCACCAACCACATGGACGGAGAGGAAGGGAAAAACCCCCGCGGCAATGATCAACACGGTGATGGCGAGGGACAAAGCGATGATTTGCGCCCCCGCTTTCTTGCGCGGACTGATCAGAACGGTACCGCAGCGCTGGCATTTTGCCTGCTGCCCATCCTCGGGCACCTCAAGCGCGAAAGCCGCGTCGCACCGGGGGCAGACAATCAGGTCCGAACGCGGACGGGGGGCTTGAACGGACGTCATGAGATCAGTCTAGCGTCTTTGGCAGCAAGCTTAAACGCCTGTTTTGGCCTGCGGCCTCCGAAGTGGTGCGCGTTCTACACTCTTCAGGACAGGCTTGATTGATGTTGTCTCTTTCGCGCGACCGACTTACGCCGCTCGAAGGCGTTTTGCCACCGGAACTTCTCTTCGACATAGTCCATATGGGCGCGCGCAGCGGCTTCGGCCTTGTCCGGATCTCCGGCCAGGATCGCATGCGCGATGGCCTTGTGCTGATTGAGCAGCGCTTTTGATGAGCCGTCAATCTCACGCAGGTGGTGACGGCTGAAAAAGATCTTCTGCTCTGTCAGGTCGTAGATCGAACGCATCATGTGGATCAGCATGACATTATGACTGGCTTTGACGATTGCCATGTGAAAGGCGATGTCCGCCTTCAACGACCGATCCATATCATTGTCCTCATAGGCCGCGATCAGAGTCTCAAGGTAAGCCTTTATCGCCTCGCAATCCGGTGGCGTTGCCCGCTCTGCCGCGCAGCGCGCCGCGAAGCCTTCCTGTTCGCGCCGGTATTCGAGATAGTCGAAAAACGCGAGCCCGTGCCTTCCGTAAAGATGGATCAGCGCCGGGGTCATCGCGTCCCCGGTCAACTGCGCGACAAAGGTGCCGTCGCCATGGCGAACCTCAAGCAAACCGGCACCGACAAGCTTTTTCAGCGCTTCGCGGATCTTGGGGCGTGACACCTTCATCAGCTCTGACAGCTCACGCTCCGAGGGCAGGCGATCCCCGTCTGACAGAACCCCGTTGATGATCATGTTTTCGATCTCTTCCACGACCATATCAGCAACGGATTCGTGGGCGATTTTCTCGAAGATTTTGGAGATGTCTGACATCCAACGGGCCTTCCTAAAACAGTGGTTCTCTTAGTTTACCACTTATTCCGAAAAGGAAAAGGGAATTTATCATGTTGTTATACCGGTATTTTTTTAATTAATACGCCGTTATTGATCTAGATCAAATAAAGTAAATATCACCAAGAGGTAAATTCCCTCCATCTTTAGGAAGCCCGTGGGGCATAGGAGGAACCTTACATGAAAACGATGATTACCAGCCTGGCACTTGCCGCGACGGTCGCTTGTGGCGCCGCGGAAGCGGGCGACAAACTGTTGCTGAAAACACCGGTGGCCTTCTCGACAGAACTGCCGGGTCTGGGCACGCCGATCCCCCGTGTCGCGGACGAAGTGGCGGTGATGTCCGGCGGGACACTCAAGATGAAGGTCTATGAGCCGGGCAAACTGGTTCCCGCGTTCGAGATCCTTGATGCGGTCTCTACCGGCAAGATCAATGCGGGCTATACCACGGCTGGATATTGGGCGGGCAAGATCCCGGCCGCGCCGCTCTTCTCTGCCGTTCCCTTTGGCCCGGAAGCGGGCGAATACATGGCGTGGCTCTACTACGGCAACGGCATGGATCTCTACCAGCGCATGTACGATCAGGCTGGCTACAACGTGCATGTCCTGCCCTGCGCTGTCATCGCGCCCGAAACCTCCGGCTGGTTCGCCAAGGAGATCAACAGCGCCGAAGACCTTAATGGTCTGAAAATGCGCTTCTTCGGCCTTGGTGGCAAAGTGATGGAGAAACTGGGCGTGGCGACGTCCCTCTTGCCCGGCGGTGAAATCTTCCCGGCACTGGAAAAAGGCGCGATTGACGCGACCGAATTCTCCATGCCTGCAATCGACCAGCGTCTGGGCTTCCACAAAGTCGCGAAGTACAACTACTTCCCCGGCTGGCACCAGCAGGCAACCGTGTTTGAACTGCTCATCAACAAGGATGTCTGGAACGAAGCCTCTGAACAGCATCAGGCCATCCTGACCGAAGCCTGCAAGGCTTCCATGGCCGACAGTTTTGCCGAAGGCGAAGCGCTGCAATTCGAAGCCATGCAGACAAATGTCGAGAAAAACGGCGTCATCATGAAGCAGTGGTCGCCAGAGATGCTGGAGCTCTTCCGCACAACCTGGGATGAGGTTGCGGCTGAAGAAGCAGCGGCCGACCCCTTCTTTGCAGAGGTCTATGCCGACATGCAGACCTTCCGCGAAGGCTACAACCTCTGGAAGATCAACGCCTTCCTGCCACGTCAGTAACTCTGGCCTGAAAGACGCGGGTGGCCCGGTAAGGCCGCCCGCACCCATACCCCGATATTTAGCGGTTGAGTGCCCTGGCTCCCGCTCCCGTCACATCTGAGGAGGACCCTGACATGACCATGCAAAGCGATCTCGACGAAGACGCGGTGGAAACTTACGAGACCCTGGTCGAAGGTCAGGATCCGGACCAGATGGGCCTTGCCTCCGCGATCGACAAGTTCGTCAAAACGGTCGGCCATACGGTCATGTTTGCCAATCTCATCCTGATTGTCGCGATCGTGCTGCAAGTTGGCATGCGCTACATCCTCAACGTCAATTATCCCATGCTCGACGAGTTGCAGTGGCATCTCTATGGCCTCGTGACGATGTTCGGGATTTCCTACGCCCTCGTTACCGACAGTCACGTGCGCGTCGACCTTTTACACATGCAGATGTCCCGGCGGTCGCAACGCACGGTCGAGATCCTCGGCATGGTTTTTCTGGTCACACCCTTCATCTATCTGATGATCGATCAGGGCGCGGATTACTTCTGGGAAAGCTACCGCGTGAACGAACGCTCAGCATCAGCCACCGGTCTGCCGTTCCGCTGGGCCTTCAAGGCGATCATTCCGCTGAGCTTCATCATGCTGGCGCTGGCTGTTGCGGCACGGGTCGTGCACGATCTGCACGCCCTCTGGACCCGCCGGGCCGAGGAAAGCGATGGGCGGTCGATCTTCCTTGTCATCGTGCCCTTCATGGCGGCGATGGCCGTGGCCTGGGGGCTCAAGTTCACTGTCGAAACCACCGAAGAGATGATGGTCATCGGCATGTTCATGACCTTCATCGGGCTGCTCTTTACCGGCTTCCCGGTGGCCTGGACACTGGCGGGCACCGGCATGGTGTTTTGCACCGCTGCCTATCTTTTCGACAATGACTTCATGCTCTGGACCGGGCTGGAGAGCACCTTCACCGGGCTTGACTACCTGACCCTCGGGGCCGTGGTGAACCGTGTTTATGCCACCATGTCCAATGCGGTGCTTGTGGCCCTGCCGATGTTCATCTTCATGGGGCTGATGCTTGATGAAAGCGGCGTGGCGGAGCGTCTGATGTCCGCGATGACCCGCCTTTTCGGCACCGTGCGGGGCGGGCTGGCGATTACCGTGACCCTGATCGGTATCGTTCTGGCGGCCTCCACCGGGATTGTCGGCGCGTCGGTTGTGCTGCTGGGCGTGCTGAGCCTGCCGACCATGATGGAAAACAAGTATTCCAAGTCGCTCGCGACCGGGACGATTGCGGCCTCGGGGACGCTTGGCATCCTGATCCCGCCGTCGATCATGCTGGTCATCATGGCTGACCAGATGGCCCTGTCGGTGGGCGACCTCTTCATGGCCGCGATGCTGCCGGGCGTGTTGCTGGGAACACTGTATCTTCTCTACATCTTCATTGTGGCGCAGGTCAGCAAGGCCTCCGCCCCTGTGCCGGAGGGTGCAAAGCGCCCCGATTGGGACGCGGTCAAGGAAGTGTTGCTGGCCGTTGTGCCGCCCCTGGGTCTGATCCTTGCGGTGCTGGGTTCGATCTTTGCCGGTATCTGCACACCGACCGAAGCCTCCGGCATTGGTGCTGCGGGTGCGACCCTGCTGGCGCTCGTCTACCGCAAGCTGACCCTGCACAAGGTCTGGAACGTGATGAAGGCCACCTTCAACTCCACCGCCTATATCTTTGCGATCTTCCTCGGCGCGACGGTCTTCTCCTTCGTGTTGCGGGAACTGGGCGGGGATGAGTTCATCGAACACCTGATCTCCTCCACCGGGTTTGGCGCCAACGGCACCATCATCTTCATCCTCTTCATCTGCTTCCTGCTGGGCTTCTTCCTCGACTGGATCGAGATCACGCTGATCGTGCTGCCGCTGATGGGGCCCGTGGTTTCCGGCCTTGGCCTCGACATTCCGGGTTACGGCGTGATCGATGAGCCTGCGCTGATCTGGTTCGTGATCCTCGTGGCGGTGACCTTGCAAACCAGCTTCCTCACCCCGCCGGTTGGTTTCTCGCTCTTTTATCTCAAAGGCGTGTGCCCCCCGAGCATCAAGCTGACGGATATCTACAAAGGCGTCGTGCCCTTCGTGCTGCTGCAATTGCTCTGCCTGGCGCTCGTCTTCGTGATCCCGTCGCTGGCCACCTGGCTGCCATCCATCGCCTTCTAAAAAGGAGCGAGCAAGATGACCAATGACCAACTGATTGCTGAACTGAAAGCCATCGCCGGCCCCCGTCACGTTCTGACGGGGGAGGCGCGCACCGAACGCTACCGCAAGGGGTTCAGGTCAGGGGAGGGGGAGGCCATCGCGGTGGTCGTCCCGGGCACGCTGGTCGAGATGTGGCAGGTGCTGAAGGCCTGCGTGGCAGCGGACAAGATCCTCATCATGCAGGCCGCCAACACCGGCCTGACCGAAGGCTCCACCCCCAAGGGCACCTACGACCGGGATGTGGTGATCCTGTCGACCCTGCGGCTCGATCGCATCCATCTGGTGCGCGACGGTCATCAGATCGTCAGTCTGCCGGGCGGCACGCTCTTTGGGCTGGAGAAGCAGCTCGAGCCTTACGGACGCCAGCCGCATTCGGTGATTGGGTCCTCCTGTATCGGGGCCTCGATCATGGGCGGGGTCTGCAACAATTCGGGCGGATCGCTGGTGCAGCGCGGGCCTGCCTACACCGAACTGTCGCTTTATGCGCAGATCAACACCGATGGCCAGTTGGAGCTGGTCAATCATCTGGGCATCAACCTTGGCAACGCGCCGGAGGAGATGCTGGCCCGACTGGACCGGGGTGATTTCTCGGACGCGGACCTCAGCGACGATGCGGGCAAAGGCTCTGACGCGGGATACCCGGAGCGGGTTACGGATGTGGATGCCGACAGCCCCGCACGGTTCAATGCCGACCCCCGGACCTTGCATGAGGCTTCGGGCTGCGCGGGCAAGCTGGCGGTCTTTGCCGTCCGGCTCGACACCTTCCCGATCAGTACCGGGGACGAGGTCTACTACGTCGGCACCAATGACCCCGCCGCCCTCACCGAGTTACGTCGCCGCGCCCTGACGGAACTGCCGGAACTGCCTGTGAGCGGGGAATACCTGCACCGTGAATGCTTTGACATCGCGCGCAAATACGGCAAGGACACCCTGCTGATGATCCATTGGCTGGGCACGGATTTTCTGCCGAAGATGTTTGCCATGAAGGGTGCTATGGATGCGCGTTTCGCCAAGATCCCCTTCCTGCCCGCGAACCTCGTGGACCGGGCAATGCAGGTCTTTGCCAATATCATGCCCGAAGCGCTGCCCAAGCGCATGCTGGCGTTCCGTGACAGGTACGAACACCACCTCATCCTGAAGGTCGGGGCCAGCAGCGCCGCCGCGACCGAGACCATCCTCGATGACACCTGCGGGCCGGATGGCTGGTTCAAATGTGACGCGGCAGAGACCAAGAAGGCGATGCTGCACCGTTTTGCCGCAGCGGGGGCCGCGATCCGCTATCATGCGGTCCATCCCAAAACCTCCGAGGACATTCTGGCGCTGGATATCGCGCTGAAACGCAATGACAGGGCCTGGGTCGAAACCCTGCCGCCCGAAATCGACGACCAGCTTGTGGCCAAAATGTACTACGGTCATTTCTTCTGCCACGTCTTCCACCAGGACTACGTGGTCAAGAAAGGCTGCGATCCGAAAGCGCTGAAAGAACAGATGCTTGCGCTCCTGGACAGACGCGGCGCGGAATACCCGGCGGAACACAACGTGGGCCATCTCTACAAAGCCAAACCGGCGCTGGAGACCCATTACAAGACGCTCGACCCCACCAATTCATTCAATCCCGGGATCGGCAAGACTTCCCGCGAGAAATACTACGGCGCGCCCTGCGGCTGCGGCGTGGACCACACACAAAGGTCCGCCGCCGAATAAGCGCAGCGCACCAGAGCAAGCCAAAGGAGCCAGCAATGTTTCAAGTCAGATTACACGGTCGCGGAGGGCAGGGGGTTGTGACCGCCGCCGAGATGCTCTCGATCGCGGGCTTCAACGAGGGCAAGCACGCGCAGGCGTTCCCCTCGTTCGGGTCGGAACGCACGGGCGCGCCGGTTGTCTCGTTCTGCCGTCTGGATGACCGTGAAATCCGCCGCCGGGAACCCATTCTGGAACCCGATTGCCTCATCGTGCAGGACCCGACGCTGTTTCACGCGCTCGACGTGTTCCAGGGGCTGAAGCCCGGGGGCTACGTGCTCATCAACTCCACCAAGTCCTGGGAAGAGCTGGGCATCGTCGACAAGGTCTCGCATCTGCCCGAAGGCCATGTGGTGGGCATCAACGCCTCTGCACTGGCCAAGCAGCACGTGGGCCGACCTGTCCCCAACGCGGCCCTGCTGGGCGGGTTCGCGGCCATCAGCGGCGAGATCCATCTGGCAAGCGTGGAGAAAGCCATATCAACCAAATTCGGCGGCAAGATTGCAGCGGGCAACATCGCCGCGGCACGGGCCGCCCATGCAGCCGCGCTCGGAGAGGAACTGGAAGATGCTTAAACAACTCGAAGGCAGCCACGCGGTCGCGGAGGCCATTGCCCTTTGCCGTCCCGAAGTTATCTGCGCCTACCCGATCAGCCCGCAGACCCATATCGTGGAACATTGTGGCGAGCTCGTGCGCATGGGCGAGATGGGCAATTGCGAGTACATGAACGTGGAAAGCGAATTTGCCGCTCTTTCCGCCTGTATCGGGTCCTCCGCCTGTGGCGCGCGCACCTATACGGCGACCGCCTCGCAGGGTCTGCTCTACATGGCAGAGGCGGTTTACAATGCCTCCGGTCTGGGCCTGCCCATCGTGATGACCGTGGCCAACCGGGCCATTGGCGCGCCGATCAACATCTGGAACGACCACACCGACAGCATGTCGATGCGGGATGCGGGCTGGATCCAGATTTTCGCGGAAACCAACCAGGAAGCGCTCGACCTGCATATTCAGGCCTTCAAGATCGCTGAACGGCTCAGCCAGCCGGTCATGGTCTGCATGGATGGCTTTATCCTGACCCACGCCTATGAGCGGGTGGACATGCCGACTCAGGAACAAGTCGATCAATTCCTGCCGCCCTTCCAGCCGCAACAGGTACTGGACCCGGCCAATCCCTATTCCATCGGGGCGATGGTCGGTCCCGAAGCCTTTACCGAGGTGCGTTATCTCGCGCATGAAAAGCAGCTACAGGCGCTTGACGTGATCCCCGAGATTGCCTCCGAGTTCAAAGAGATCTTTGGCCGCGACAGCGGCGGGTTGATCCGTGAATACGAGACCGAAGGGGCGGACACCATCATCGTCACGCTGGGCTCTGTCGCGGGCACCGTCAAGGACACGGTGGACGAGATGCGCGCCGCCGGCAAGAAGATCGGCGTGGTCACCATCGGCTCGTTCCGGCCTTTCCCCTCAGCACAGTTGCGCGAAGCGGTGAAGAACGCCAAACAGGTCGTTGTGCTCGAAAAGAGCTTTGCGCTGGGGTTCGGCGGGGTTGTTGCCAACAACATCATGATGTCCCTGCAAGGCACCGGCATTCACGTCCATACGGTCGTCGCGGGCTTGGGCGGGCGTCCGATCACCATGCCGTCGCTGCACAAGCTCTTTGAAAAAGCGCTCGCGGATGAGTTGGAGGACATGCACTTTCTCGATCTGCAATGGGACATCGTGAATGCGGAACTGGCGCGGCAACGCGCGCAGATCAACTCCGGCCCCGTGGCGGAAAGCATCCTCAAGAACATCCAGGTCGATACCGCCTATGGCGGCGCGGCAAGCCACGCAGCGAACTAAGGAACGGAACCATGAACAAACTATCCCCTCGCACCGCTGCGGACATGGCGCCGGAGCAAAAGGTCAAGTTCTACCAGAAAGGCACGTTCACCGTCGGCAATCGCCTCGTCGATGCAGACAGCCGCAATGTTCAGTCGTCGATGGACCGGTCCAATGCGATCACCTCGGGTCACCGCGCCTGTCAGGGCTGCGGCGAGGCCCTGGGTGCGCGCTACGCGCTGGATACCGCGATGCGGATCACGGGCGGCCAGATGATTGCCGCGAATGCCACCGGGTGCCTTGAGGTGTTCACCACGCCTTACCCGGAAACCTCCTGGCAGATGCCCTGGATGCACTCGCTCTTTGGCAACGCGCCTGCGGTCGCCTCTGGCATGCAGGCGGCAATGAAGGCCAAGGGCCGCGATACGCGCATCATCGCGCAGGGCGGCGACGGCGGCACGGTCGATATCGGCTTTGGCTGTCTTTCGGGCATGTTCGAGCGCAACGATGATGTTCTCTATATCTGCTACGACAACGAGGCCTATATGAACACCGGGGTGCAACGCTCGGGGGCCACACCGGGCGGCGCACGCACGGCAACCACGATGCCGACCGACGCGGACCATCCCGGCAACGTCTTTGGCACCGGGAAAAATCTGCCCAAGATCGCCATGGCGCACAACATCCCCTACGTGGCCACGGCCTCGGTCGCCTATTTGCAGGATCTTGAGGCCAAGGTCGAAAAGGCCATGAGTTTCAAGGGCGCGCGCTACATTCACGTCTATGTACCATGCCCGCTGGGCTGGGGTTGCGCGTCGAATGCAACGATCAACCTTGCACGGCTGGTGGTCGAGACCGGCATGTTCCCCCTCTTTGAGGCGGAGCATGGGGCGGTGACCTCCACCCGCCCGATCCGGCAGCGCGTGCCGGTCGAGCAATATCTTAAACCACAACGCCGCTTTGCGCATCTCTTCAAGTCCCCGCAGGGACAGGAGGCGATCGAAAAGCTGCAAGCCATGTGCGACCGCAACATCAAGGACTACGACCTGCTGCGCGAAACAGAGGAGACACTGGCATGAGCCTTCCCACCACAGCCCCTTTCGCGATCACCGTCGATGTCGGCACCTCGCTCAACAACCATACCGGCACCTGGCGCACCGAGCGTCCGGTCTATCTGGACCGTCTGCCACCCTGCAACAACGCCTGCCCGGCGGGCGAAAACATCCAGGCCTGGCTCGCGCTGGCTGAAGAGGGCGACTACGAAGGTGCCTGGCACGAGATCATGAAGAACAACCCTTTGCCGGGGATCATGGGCCGCGCCTGCTATCACCCCTGTGAAAACGCCTGCAACCGCAAGGACATCGACTCAGCGGTCAGCATCCACGCGGTTGAACGCTTCCTTGATGATGAAAGCCGCAAGCAGGGCTGGGTGCCGCGCGTCCCGTCAGAGTTGTCGGGCAAGCACATTCTGGTCATCGGGTCCGGCCCGTCGGGGCTCTCTGCCGCCTACCACCTGCGCCGTCTCGGCCATGCTGTCACGATCTACGAGGCCGGGCCTGTTGCCGGTGGCATGATGCGTTTCGGCATCCCGTCCTACCGGCTGCCGCGCGACGTTGTGGAAGGCAACATCAAGCGGATCGAGGATATGGGCGTAAAGTTTGTTCTCAACAAGAAGGTCGAGGACATTGCCGCCGAGAAAGAAGCAGGTGGTTTTGACGCTGTCTTCTTGGCCATCGGGGCGCATCTGGCCAACCGGGCCTATATCCCCAGCACCGATGCCTCGAAAATTCTCGACGCGGTGGGTGTGCTGCGTGACATGGAAACCGCCGAAGACAAACCTATGCTGGGCCGCCGCGTCGTCGTCTATGGCGGCGGCAACACCGCCGTGGACGTGGCCCGTACCGCCAAGCGGATGGGGGCGGAAGAGGCAATCATCGTCTATCGCCGCAACCGCGATCAGATGCCCGCCCATGACTTCGAGATGGACGAGGCGCTCGAAGAGGGCGTGATCGTGAACTGGCTCACCACCATCAAGGAGGTCGGTGACGGCGGCAAGATCATGGTCGAAAAAATGGAGCTGGACGCCAATGGCAAGCCTCAGCCCACCGGCGAGATGGACGCGCTCGAAGCCGACACGGTCGTGATGGCCCTTGGCCAGAACGTCGACACGGAATTTGTCGGACGCCTCGACGGGGTCGAGATCAAGGACAAGACCATTCAGGTGAACAGCCAGTTCATGACCGGACACCCGGGCGTTTTCGCGGGCGGCGATATGGTGCCGTCCGAGCGGACGGTGACGGTTGCGGTCGGGCACGGCAAACACGCAGCGCGCGCGATCCACGCCTGGCTGCAAGCCGACAGCTACGTCAGACCGGAAAAGCCACAAATCGCGGATTTCGACAAGCTCAACCCCTGGTACTACACCGATGCGCCTGAAACCGTTCAGGAAATGCTGGATGTAGAACGCCGCAAGTCCACCTTCGGTGAGGTCGTTGAGGGGCTCGATGAAACCAATGCGCTCTATGAGGCGCGCCGGTGTCTTTCCTGCGGCAATTGCTTTGAATGCGACAACTGTTACGGCGTCTGCCCGGACAATGCGGTCATCAAACTGGGTCCCGGCAAACGGTTCGAGTTTGATTATGACTTCTGCAAGGGCTGCGGCATCTGCGCCGCGGAATGCCCCTGCGGGGCCATCGAAATGGTGCCTGAGGAAATCTGACGCGCTTGCGCCCGGACGGCAAAGCTTGCCCGGGCGCGATTTTTGTTCCACCATGAGCATGTGGAGCGGCTTGGCAAGAAGACGACCACAGTGCGCAAACAGGAGAGTTTCATGGACACCGGGCGCGATGCCAATCCCCGCGTGGGTTTTTTCGTGACGTGCATTGTGGATGCCATGCGCCCCAACATCGGCTTTGCCAGTCTGAAACTGCTGGAAGACGCCGGGTGCACGGTGGAGGTGCCGGCAGCGCAAACCTGCTGCGGTCAACCGGCCTTCAACAGCGGCGATGATGCCACCACCAAAAAGCTGGCCAAACAGGTCATCGAAGCCTTTGAAGCTTTTGACTATATCGTCGTGCCCTCGGGGTCCTGTGCCAGCATGATCCGCAGCCACTACGGCGAATTGTTCGGCGATGATCCGGCATGGCGCGACCGGCAGCGGGCTGTTTCAGGCAAAACCTGGGAAATCCTCAGTTTTCTCACGGATGTGATGCACTATACCCCCAAGGCCCGCTACGCTGGGACAGCAACATATCATGACAGTTGCTCTGGCCTGCGCGATCTGGGGGTGCACGATCAACCCCGCGCGCTCTTGGGGCAGGTCGATGGGCTGTCGCTGGTGCCGCTTGAAGGCAACAACGAATGCTGCGGGTTCGGCGGCACATTCTGCGTGAAGTACCCCGAGCTTTCGACAGCCATCGTCACCGACAAAACCACCAAGATCAAAGCGACCAAGGCCGATACGCTGCTCGGTGGGGATATGGGGTGCCTGATGAACATGGCCGGAAAGCTCAGCCGCGAGGGCGAAGAGATGCGGGTATATCACACCATCGAAGTGCTCGCCGGGATGGCCGATGGGCCGGGCATCTGCGCGCCCAAGCTCAAGTGAGGCTGCGATGAAACAGACCTCGCATCAATTCACCGAGAACGTCACCCGCGCGCTGGCGGAACCCACGCTGAAGATCGCGCTCGACCGGACGACGACGCTGCTCCGCACCCGCCGTGCCAAGGTCATTGACGCCTTTCCGGAATATGCAAAGGCGCGCGAGACGGCACAGAAGATCAAGGACCATACGCTCGACAACCTTGGCTACTATCTGCGGCAGTTCGAGGAAAACGCCATTGCAAGTGGCGCAGAGGTGCATTGGGCCGCAACCCCCGCCGAGGCCCGCAAGATCGTCACCGAAATCTGCACCGCGGAAGGCGCCAAAACCGCCACCCGCGTGAAATCCATGCTGGGCGAAGAGATCGGCATCGGCGAGGCGCTGGCCGATGCCGGGGTGGAGCGGATCGAGACCGACCTTGCCGAACACATCATCCAGCTTGCGGGCGACCCGCCGTCCCATATCGTCATGCCCGCGATGCACAAGACGCAGGAGCAGGTGGCGGAGCTTTTCGCGGCCAAGCACAAAGAGCCCAGTACCGAACAGGACGTGACCTCGCTGGTCGGCAGCGCGCGGCGCGAGTTGCGTTCCAAGTTCATGAACGCGGATATCTCGATCTCGGGCGCGAATTTCCTGATTGCCGATACAGGGTCTTTTGTGACCGTCACCAATGAAGGCAATGCGGAGCTGACGACAACGCCGCCCAAGACCCATATCGTCACCGTTGGCATCGAGAAGATGGTGCCCAGCCTGAAACATGCCGCCGTGTTCCTGCGGCTTCTCTCCCGCGCCGCCATCGGCACGGAGATCACCCAATACACCACCTTCTTCAACGGCACTAAGCGCGCAGGCGACCGGGACGGGCCGGAAAATCTGCATATCGTGCTGGTGGACAATCACCGCTCTGACATGCTGTCTGATTTCCTGCGGCCCATGCTACGCTGTATCCGGTGTGGCGCCTGCATGAACCACTGCCCGGTGTACGCCGCCGTCGGTGGGCATGCTTACGGCGCGGTTTACCCCGGGCCGATGGGGTCGGTCCTGACGCCTGCGATGACCGGGTTGAAAGGTTCAAAAGACCTGCCCAACGCCTGCACGCTCAACGGACGCTGCCGCGAGGTCTGCCCGGTGAATATCCCTCTGACCGACATGCTGCGCGCCTTGCGGGCAAAGCAATTCGACGAAGGCATGCCCACCCCCATGACAAAATGGGCGCTGCGGCTCTGGGGCGCGATGGCGACCCGACCGGCCCTTTACCGCCTGGGAACAGCAGTTTCGAACGTGGCCTTGCGGGTGCTGGCGCGGGGCCGGGGCAGGATCACTTCCGTCCCGCTGGCGGGAGGATGGACCGGAACCCGCGATCTGCCCGAACCCGAGGCGGGCACCTTCATGCAGCAATATAAGAAGAGGCTTTGAGGCATGTCGCGCGACGCTATGCTGAGCAAGATCGACAACGCCAACACAGGGCGCAGATCGCCTGATGTGGCAGCGGAGGCGGCGGCGCTGATCGCCGAACCTGATGGCTTTCGCGCGACTTTCGCGCCGCAACCCGTCTATGACCGTTTTGTCGCCAAGGCCACTTCTGAAACGGTGACAGCAACGGTTGAAGACATCTCGTCACTTGAAGCCCTGCCCGCGGCCGTCGCGGCTTACATGTCAGACAAGAACCTTGCGCCACGCATTGCCCTGCAACCCCGGGAAAACCTGACCGCCCTGGACTGGAGCGGATTTGAAACAGCACATCAGGCACAGATGAACGAAACGCTGGCACTGACCTTCGCCGATGCCGCCATTGCCGAGACCGGATCCCTGGTGTTCCAGACTGCGCCTGACGCTCCGGTTCTGCTCAATTTCCTGCCGCTGCATCATCTGGTCGTGGTGCGCCGCAGCAGCATCCTGCCCTATATGGAAGACGCCTTTGAGCATTTCGGCGCATCAGCTGAGGCGCAAAGACGCAGCCTGAACGTCATCACCGGCACCAGCGGCACCGCCGACATCGAAGCCAAGAATGTCCGCGGCGCACACGGCCCCCGGTTCATGCACATCTATTGTGTGCTCGATCCTGAATTAACATAATGTAGCTTATGGCAACACAGACTGTACGCGGGGGCACATTCTAAACTGGGTTGCGACAAATCCCCTATCTTGCTGAAAAGCAAGGAGAACGGACATGGCCCATACAGAGCTGGATTTGCGTGAAAGACGCGCAATCGAAGACATGCTGAATGAAAAAGTGCCTGTGAGCAAGATCGCAGCCGAGATCGGCAGGCATCGCTCGACCATCTACCGCGAGATCAAGCGGAACTTTTTCACCGACGAAGAACTGCCGCATTTGAGCGGCTACTACGGCATGGTTGCGCAGCGTGAAGCCTCGAAGCGTCGCGCGCGGCGGCGTAAATTGATCCGCCTCGAAGCATTGCGCGCCCATGTCGTCACTCAGCTGAAGGTCGGCTGGACGCCGGAACAGATCGCAGGCCGTCTCGGTTACGATGGCCAGCCTGTTCGGGTCAGTCACGAGACGATCTATGCTTACGTCTACAGCGCCGAAGGACGATCTGAACAACTCGCCCGTCACCTTCCCAGTCGGCGCAAGAAACGCAGGCCGCGCTATGCAAGACGGCCCAGAGGCCAGGTTTTCCCGCCGGATCGGTCTATCCATGAACGCCCAGAATATGTGAAGACACGCGAGACTTTTGGCGAATGGGAAGGTGATCTGATGATCTTCGAGCGGTCTCAAGGCACGATGAATGTCGCCTCATTGGTCGAGAGGAAGACGAGGTTTGCGGTCCTGTTCCGCAACAACGACCGCAGCTCGACCCACTTCATCAATAAGCTGATGGATGTAATGGAACCCCTGCCCCAGCCAGCCCGCAAGTCGATCACCTTTGACCGTGACTTTGAGTTCCGCGCCTGGCGTAAGCTGAAATCCGGGATCGGCACGGAGAGTTGGTTCTGTGATCCACAAGCGCCGTGGCAGAAAGGCTCGGTCGAGAACCTGAACAAACGTGCGCGCAGATATCTACCACGTGACACCCAACTCGCGGCGCTCTCAAATCGCAATATGAAGGCGATTTGCGACCGCCTGAACGGCACACCTAGAAAGTGCCTCGGATGGCGAACCCCTACCGAGGCTTTCAGAGAAGAGTTGACGAAACTGAGATAGCGGAAAACGTCGCAACGACCCTTGAGCCATCACCGCAAAGCGATAATGTCACCCGTGAGCAATTCAGAAGTGTCACTCTCCTCGCAAAACGATGTGAGGGAAAGCGGACATGGGATGGGTGATGATGAGCGAGCGCGAGTTGAACCGCGTGGAGGTTCTGGCGCAGGTCGATGATGGTCGGCTGAGCGTTGATAATGCGGCGAACATGTTGGACCTGACGCGGCGGCAGATTTTCCGGCTGTTAAAGCGGTATCGGCAGGATGGCGCGTCGGCGATCCGGCACAAGGCACGCGGCAAACCTCCGAACAATCGTATTCATCATGCCAAGCGCGACTATGCGCTCAGCATCATCAAGGAAAGCTATGCGGACTTCGGGCCGACACTGGCGGCTGAGATGCTGGCCGAACATCATGAGTTCAAGGTCTCGCGCGAGACGGTTCGCAAATGGATGCAGGAAGGTGGTATTTGGCTCTCGCGCAAACAGCGCCGGACGTTTCACCAGCCCAGATTGCGCAGAGAGTGCTTTGGCGAGTTGATCCAGATCGACGGGTCGGACCATCGTTGGTTCGAAGACCGCGCCCCGCCCTGCACACTGTTGGTGTTCATTGACGACGCGACCAGCACGCTGATGGAACTGCGGTTTGTGAAGTCGGAGAGCACGTTCAGCTATTTCGAGGCACTGGAAAGTTATCTGCTGAAGCATGGTCGCCCGGTCGCGTTCTATTCCGACAAACACACTGTGTTCCGCGTGGCCAAGAAAGACGCCAAAGGCGGTGCGCGGATCACCCAGTTCGGACGTGCTTTGAGTGAGTTGAACGTCGAGATCCTCTGCGCCAATTCTTCTCAGGCCAAAGGCCGTGTGGAACGCGCCAATCGCACGCTTCAGGACCGTCTGGTCAAGGAACTGCGCGTCGCGGGCATATCCGACATGGAGGCTGGAAACGCTTTCCTTGCGGGTTTTGTCGAACGCTACAATGCCAAGTTTGCAAAGGCTCCCGCCAAGCCCGACAACCTGCACCGTGCTTTGAACATTGAGCCGGATCGCCTCGCAGAGGTCTTCTGCTTGCGTGACAAACGCTATGTCACCAAGGATTTGACACTGAAGTACGACCGCAAGCGTATCCGGCTCGAGGTGAACAACCTGACGCGCGGCCTCGTCGGCAAATACGTGGATGTCTACGAGATGCCGGACGGGCGCATCCAGGTGCGCGCCAAAGGCGTCGCCCTACCCCGCAGCATTTTCGATCCGCACCAGCAACGGGTCACCCACGCCGACATCACAGAGAACAAACACCTGAGTGCGGTTCTGGCGCATATCAAGGAAGAGCTGGAGAAGGTTGCACCGCCGCCCAAGGTCAAACCTGTCAGTGCAAAGAATGGTTAAAAAAAACGGGACGCCGCCCGCCAGGACGACCGTCAAAGATGGAAGCTTACTATGAGCGACGGCGAGCGGAACGAGCCGCCGAAGGCTGACAAATGTCAGTTTTCACAATATAGCGTGCCAATGAAGAGATATTTTCAAGCAAACAGTTCATGGCTGTATTGAGCAGCTCAGCCGTCTCCCTTCGGTTCTTTGGTAACGATTTGGTCCCAGATGTACTCACCCGCCTACTCGGTTGTCAGCCAAACAAATCCGAGAGAAAGGGAGAAGAGATCGTCGGCAAGGTCACAGGGAACAAACGAACGGCCCGAAGTGGCGGCTGGCGGTTGCGCGCAGAACGGCGTGAACCGGGCGACTTTGATGCTCAGATATCCGAGATTTTTGATCAGCTCACCGACGATATGAGCATTTGGCAAGACCTCACCTCACGTTTCCGGGCAGACGTCTTTTGCGGCCTGTTCATGGAGGAAGGCAATGAAGGTATCAGTTTGTCAAACGAGACGTTGCAAAAGCTCGCCGAGCGCGGTCTGACAATCGACTTCGACATTTACGACAGTTCTGACGAATAGTCCCGCAAGGCTTTTCAGCCCTGCGATATCTGAGGTCTCCGGGCTGCTAAGCCTTGCTTCCGTCGCGCTCTCTGTGGTGACACTTCTGCTTTGCAAACCCGGTGACATTTCTACTTGGTTGCAACAAGACTGTATGCAGGGGCACATTCTAAACTGGGTTGCGACAAATCCCTTATCTTGCTGAAAAGCAAGGAGAACGGACATGGCCCACACCGAGTTGGATTTGCGTGAGAGACGCGTGATCGAAGATATGTTGCAGGCAAACGTGCCGGTAAGCAAGATCGCAGCTGAGACCGGCAGGCACCGCTCTACCGTCTATCGCGAGATCAAGCGGAACTATTTCACAGATAGCAAGCTGCCATATCTGAATGGCTACTACGGAATGAATGCTCAGAAACACGTATCAGACCGACGCGCACGAAGGCGGAAGATTATCCGACCTGAGGTTCTATGTTCTCATGTCGTCGCTCAGTTGAAGACCGGCTGGACGCCGGAACAGATTGCGGGCCGCCTGAGCTTCGATGACCAGCCTGTGCGTGTGAGCCACGGGACGATCTATGCCTATGTCTACAGTGCCGAAGGACAGTCCGAACAACTGGCCTGCCATCTGCCCGGTCGGAGAAAGAAACGGCCGCCGCGTCATGCCAAGCGGCCGAGAAACCACGACATCATCGCTGTCTCTCCCTCTCATCGTTTGCGATGCAAACGACTGCCGGGCAATGGATCATGAATTGAAGATGATCTGCGACCGCCTCAACACGACGCCGCGAAAGTTCCTCGGATGGAAGACGCCCGCCGAGGTGTTCGGCGAAAAGATGATGGAAGAGATGTGCCAACGCCCCTGCCCTCAAAAGGAATAGGAGTCGCGGTTTAGGTATCGCTCACAATTGAAGAAGGGGTCGTAAGACCGCTATGCCATTGGAAAAAACAGAAAAGACTTGGCTCACCCGGCTCCGGGACGGATGAACCGAGCTCCTTAGCCGCGCCCGATGAAAGGCATTGCAGTGGCCATGATCGTCATGAACTGCACATTTGCCTCCAGCGGCAGGTCCGCCATATGCAGGACAGCGTTGGCCACGTTCTCCACACCCATGACCGGTTCAGGTTTCATCGTCCCGTCCGCTTGCGGCACGCCGCCGGACATGCGCGAGGTCATTTCCGAGGCGGTGTTGCCGATATCTATCTGGCCGCAGGCAATGTTGAAGGGGCGGCCATCGAGAGAGATCGACCGGGTCATCCCCGTGATCGCATGTTTCGAACTGGTATAAGGGGCCGACCCCGGGCGCGGCACCGCTGCCGAGATGGAGCCGTTGTTGATGATGCGTCCGCCCTGCGGGTCCTGCGCGCGCATGACGTTGAACGCCCCACGGGCGCAGAGGAACGCGCCGTATAGGTTCACGTTCATCACCTTCAGGAAATCTTCGGGCGGCACGTCCCCGATGGGGGCGGCTGGCACATTGTTGCCAGCGTTGTTGAACAGCACATCCAGCCGGCCATGATCCTGCACGATGCGCGCATAAAGAGCGTCAACCTGCTCTGCGTCGGTGACATCGCAGGCCATCCCCTGTCCGCTGCCCATTTGCGCGACCGTGTCGTCAAGCGCCTCCTGACGGCGTCCGGTCACAATCACGGTGTAGCCGTATTGGGCCAGCTTGACGGCGCAGGCCTTGCCGATACCTGACCCGCCGCCGGTCACCAATGCGATTTTGCTCATGTGTTTTCTCCCTTTTGCGCGCGGGTCGCGCGGTTGTCGTTTTCGTGAGGTTCGAGGTGGCTGCGAATTGCGGCCCCGCAGCGGCCGGGGTCCCGGGCAATTGCCGCGTCATAAATGGCTTGATGTTCTGCGCGTGTCGCGTCGGAGAACCCGAAATTGACCATTTGGGAAACCGCATACATCCGGAAGGTGTCAAAGACGGATTTGTAACTCTGCATCAGCAGGGGCGAGCCACAGGCCGACAGCAGAGCAGAGTGAAACAGCCAGTCCTGACGGGACCACCTTTTCAGAAAGGGTTCGATGTCCTCCGCCCCCGACATCTGCTCTTCGATATAGGCCAGGTTGTGATGGGCCGCGTTCAAGGTCATTTCCCATTCGAAATCACCGCGTGCAATGGCCATGCGCGCGCCTTCGCATTCCAGCAGTTGGCGCAGGTGGGCGGCCTGTCTGAAGGTTTCCTCGGTATGATCGGTTGCGCGGAATCCATGGTGTTTCTCGGCCTCGACAAAGCCCTCTCCGGCGAGCCGCAGCAAGGCTTCGCGTAACGCCGCCCTGGAGCATCCGAGCTCGTCTTTCAGATGCTGGGGCTTCAGCCGTTCGCCCGATTTCCAGCGTCCCCAGATCAGCCCGTCGCGCAGGATTTCATAAGGGTCCACCAGGGTGCCGGGGTCTTGTGGTTTCTGCATAAGCATCGCTACGACGCCCGCGCTTCGAGGTCAAACATATTCGGAATATATTATGTTATCCGGCAAAAGATAATACTTTCGGAACTTGATTGACCTGTTTGCTCCCGCAATGATACGCCGGTGACCAGATTTTCCGCCCGCGCAATAGCCGTTCAACCCACCGGAGAGACCCATGACCAAACCTGACATCCTCGTTGTGGGAGACTATGCAGAATACGATCACGCCCCGCTGCAGGAGGACTACACCCTCTGGCATATGGTCGAAGGAGGCACTCCGGATCACCTGCCTGCCGAAGCCTTCGACGCCGTTCGCGGCATCGCCTTTCGGGGGCATTCCTTTCTGAGCGGTGAAATCATGGACCGGTTCCCAAATCTGGGAATGATCGCCAATCTTGGTGTCGGCTATGACACCATCGACGTGGCGCATGCGGTCTCGCGCGGGGTACTTGTGTCGAATACGCCCGATGTGCTGACCGAGGACGTGGCAGACCTGGGCATTGGTCTGATGATCGCCTGGTCCCGGGGTATTCCGGGGGCGCAGGACTGGATCACCAACGGGCAGTGGGCACAGCACGGCGAGTACCGTTTGCAGCGCAAGGTTTCCGGCAAACGGGCGGGTATTGTCGGTCTGGGTCGCATCGGGCGGGCGGTCGCGGAGCGGCTTGTCCCTTTCAACATTGATGTCAGCTACTTCGCCCGTGCCCCGAAAGAGACGTCCGGGTGGAGACACTATGACGACATAGCGGCCATGGCGGCGGACGTGGATGTGTTGTTCGTTTGCGTGTCGGGCGGGCCTGCAACCGCTGGCATCGTCGGCAAGGATGCTCTGGAGGCGCTGGGGCCTGCGGGTCTTTTGGTCAACATCTCTCGTGGCACGACGGTTGACGAAACCGCCTTGTTGGACGCTCTGGAGACGCGCGCGATTGCCGGTGCCGCGCTCGACGTTTTCCTGAATGAGCCGCAGATCGACCCCCGGTTCCTGGCGCTCGATAATGTCCTGCTCTCGCCGCATCATTCCTCCGGTACCATAGAGACCCGCACCCAAATGGGCGCGCTGCAACGTGAAAACCTCGCCGCATTTTTCGCCGGTCGGGAGTTGATCACACCGGTGCCGGAATGTGTCCAGCCGCACTGACCATCCCGCTGCGTCTCAGGTGATTTCGCGATGACGCGACGTGTGGGGGGCTTTTGTTCAGGGCTTTGGCGCACCCTCCCTCGAAGGCACCTTGCACTTGCGCGCTACCTTTCCCCAAAAGCGTTATCAAGTGACCGGTTGATCGGCTTGAGAAGATAGGCCAGTACCGTGCGCTCGTCGGTGACGATTTCGGCAGTTGTTGTCATGCCCGATTGCAATTTGCGCTGCCAGACACCCTGCCCGATGGTTGCATCCGACAAGGCCACGGTTGCGCGGAAATGCTCCTGCCCGGTTTCACGATCCAGCACCGAATTGGGGGAAATACTGATGATTTCACCCGTGACCTGCCCGTATCGGCGCGGATCGAATGTATCGAATTTGAGGGCAACGGCATCGCCTTTGGCGATATGCCCGATGTCCAGCGGGTTAACCTCGATTTCAGCAACAAGGTTCTGTTCGGTCGGCAAGAGTTCAAAGAGCACGTCACCGGCGGCAATGACCTCGCCGGGGTTGGGAAAGCTGATGGCATGCACGACACCGTTTTCCGGCGCCCTGACCCGCAGCGCCTCGCGTTGCGCGTTTAGCGCAGCGGCTTGAACAACAAGCGCTTGCTGGCGGAGTTCCAGTTCAAAAATCTGTTCGGCATATTTTTCCTGCAGGCCTAAGCGTTCTTGTGTCGCCTTCGTCAGGGCGGTGCTGAGGTCTTTCTGCAATTGTGACAGACGGACATCCACGTCGACAAGGCTGGCCTGCAACTGGTCGAGCCTGTCCTTCTGCGCATCCAGATCGCGCGCGGTGGTCAGGCCCTTGGCAAAGAGCTCTTCATCCTTTTCCACGGAAATCGCTTTGGCGTTGACCCGCTTTTCCGCCAGGTCGCGCGCTCTTTGCAGGGTGTCCAGCGTTTCGTTCAAACGCGCCACCAGTTCGTCCTGCGCCCGTTGTTTTTGCGCAAGCAACCTGATTTGCGTGGCGGCGTAGTGCATCCCCTCGAACGTCAAATCGGTTGATGCCTGCGCGCTTTCTTGCGTTGCCGCGAGGATCGCGTGGTAGTTTTGCAGCTTCAGGGCATTGCCTGCGACTTCCTGCTGCAAGGCTTCTTCCTGCTGGTCGAGCGTGCGTGAAGAGAGTTCGGCCAGCACCTGGCCTCGCTGGATTGATTGCCCCTCTGCCACCTCGACTGAGACCACGATACCGGCTTCGGGGGCCTGTATCTGGTGGTAGCGACCGGTGGGCACCAGCGCACCGCTTGCCCGGGTCAATTCCGGGACCTTGGTCGTGGTTGCCATCCAGAGCATGCCACCCAGAAAACCGGTGATGGTCAGAACCAGGATGCCCGCAAGTTTGGGGCCGCGACGCGCAGATCGTTCCGCTGACCGTGCAAAGACACCTTTTCTGGCTATGGGGTTTGCATTTCCAGTCATGTCACTCCGCTCCTGATCGGTTCACGAGGGCCGCGAATTTCTTCATTCCCGACTTGCCAACGTCGTTGGCGACGACTCTGCCGTTTTGCAGATAGATCAGCCGGTCCGCCAGTTTCACGATCTCCGGCTCCTGTGTTGCGATGATAAAGGTCCGCTCGCCTTTCAACTGACGCAAAGCCTTCACAAGCATCTCTGTCCGTTTTGCGTCGAGACCGGCACAGGGCTCATTCAGCAAACAGACCGACCCGCCGCGCGCCAGCGCCCGGGCCAGCCCCATTGCCCGCAGAACAGAAAGCGGTTGCGCCGCCCGGAAGGTTTCGGACAATCGGGTGTCCATCCCCTCGGGAAAACCCTCGATTTCTGATTTGAGGCCGATCCTTTCAAGCGCCTGCAGAACCTCCTCGCGACTGAGAGAGGGGGCAGCGAGGCGGAAATTCTGGAACACCGTGCCATAGAAGAACTCCGGCTGCGACAGACCATAGGTGATCGACTGCCTCAGGTCATCCACGGCGATCTGCCGCATGTCGATGCCGTCGATCTGGATCACGCCGATGCTGGGCTGATAGAACGCGTTCAACAGGCTTAGTAGCGTTGTTTTTCCGCTGTTGCTCCCCCCGCCGATGACCACGAATTCATTTGCGTCAATCTCAAGCGAGACCTGCGACAAGACCGGCGCACTTGCCGCATCATAGCGGTGTGTGACCCCAGAGACGGAGATCCGGCCGCGCAGAGTCTTCTGGTGGCTCTGGCCTACGCCGCGCACCATTTCCTCGGGCAACGCGAGGACGCGATCGCTTTGCGTTTTGCTGGTCTGGAAAGCGACAATCTGGGCAGAGTTTGCATAAAGCGATTGCAGCGGCGTCAGGACTTTCCACACAAGCGACAAGACCGCAATCAGCGCGCCAAACGTCATCGCCCCCTGCATCGCGCTGAGTGTTCCCAGCACCACGGCGCCCAGACCCGCGGTCGCCATCAGGCTTTGCCCGAGGTTTTGTGTCACAAGTTGAAACGTGGTTGCCCGCCGGGTC
Organism: Pseudomonadota bacterium; assembly: GCA_039196345.1. Taxonomy (GTDB): domain Bacteria; phylum Pseudomonadota; class Alphaproteobacteria; order Rhodobacterales; family Rhodobacteraceae; genus Roseobacter. The sequence goes on from JBCCUU010000015.1 coordinate 81,523, forward strand.
GCGACTGCGCTGTATTCCCCCAGGACGGCAGCGCGACGATCCCAGTAGTCGACAAGCCCCAGTCGCTGGATCGCCCGCTGGTTTTCCGCAGTCTCAAAGACGAAGCTTTGCAAGACCGATTTCTCCTTTGCCGCCTTGACGTTCAACGCTTTTTGCATCGGGAGTGTGATGCAGGTCAGAATAATGAAAACGACCACCAGAACCAGTATCAGCAGGGCAATTTGCGGCGATAGCATATAGAGCACCGCAAGGAAGATGAGCGTAAAGGGCAAGTCGAGGGCCGTTGTCAGCACCTGGCCGGTAAAGACATCGCGTAGGCTCTCGAACTGTTTGAAGCGCGCGAGCTGTTGTTCGACACTGGCCTTCTGAATCTGTGAGACTGGCAAGGCGAGGAGCTTGCGAAACAGGGCCAGACCCAGCCTGTGCTCGGTTTCACGGCCCATATGGGCCACGGCAGTGGACCGGATCAGACGAAACCCGGCATCTGTTGCCAGCAGAATGACCGCGACCAGCGCCAGCGACGTGACCAGATCAATTGACCCTGACGGAATTACCCGATCATAGATCACCATGATGAGAAGAGGTGTCGCGAGGCCGGCCAGGTTGGACATGAGCGATGAAAAAACAAGCCAGGGCAACAGGTTGCGGAAGCTTCCGGCGATCTTACCAAACGTCTCCTGCTCGGTGCATGCTCGTTCCCGACCAAATCGTTCGAGCCGCACAAGATGCCCCTGCAGGGGCGAGGTCGCGATCCATTCAGGGCGACCAACACCCTCTTGGGAGACAAGAAGCTTGCCGTCCCGCGCGTCCAGAACGGCGCGCATCTGATCCTGGGCGCCAACAAAGAGGGACGGGCAATCCTCTGCTGTGATGTCGTTGAGGCGACAGAATTCCGACGAGGTGGGGACGCCCAGGTTCTCCAGTGTCTTGGTCATGTCTCGCGGCGAAAGCCGGTCGGACATATGCGGCACGGCTTCAAAAAGCCGGTTCTCCGTGCTGTGCCAGCCGGCGGCGGACATCAACTGGTTCAGAAGCGTGAGGCTTGGTGTCAGAGCGGTGTCCATCACGCGCTCCTTCTTTCACCGGGGAAATGCGCGCTCCGGGCCTGGTCAGCCGCATCGGCATGGGCATCCTCGATCCATTCATCAATCCCGATGCTCGTCCCCGCGGAAAGATCAAGGTGACGCTCTGCAACCTGGAGGAGTTTCTGATCGGAACTGGAAATGATCAGCGTGGTGGACGCCTGGACCTCCCGGATCAGGGACAAAAAGCCCTGCCGGGCCCCTGTTTCCATGGTTGCCGTGACATTGTTCAGAAGCAGGATTTTTGGGCGAAGCGCCATGGTGCGCACGAGTGAAATACCCAGCAAGGCCGTCTGGTTGTTGGCCAGCGCGGCGCTGTCCTGCATCAGCGTGTTATACCCCATCGGCAGACGGTGGAGCACCTTTTCAAGCCCCAGCCGTTCAGAGAGTTCAAGCGCACGGTCGATGGTCTCGCCATCGCCGAAAGCCGAGATGTTCTCAAGCACGGTGCCGGCGAATACCACCGGTCTCTGATCGGCATAGCCGATGCAGCCGACACCGCGCATTTCCACCAGATCCCGGGCGGGAACACCGTCGATCAGGATCCGCCCTTCCGAAGGCTCCACTTCCCCCAGAATGAGCTTCATCAAGGTGGATTTTCCCGCGCCACCCTGCCCGAAGACCGCAAGATTTTCGGTTGGGGCAACGTCCATATTGAGGTTTCGAAACAGGAATGCGTCCCGCGCCGGATGTTTCATGCCGAGGTTGTCGAATGTGATACGGCCAGTGATTTCGAGGGGTTTTTGCGCAAAGACGGGTCGGGCGGGTATTCGGAACGTGTCGTCCAGTTTCGCACGGGAGGTTGCGAGGTTTTCGGTCTGGACCCAGAGATTGAGCGCCCGGAGCATCGGCTGGACTGTCCGGCCGTTCAGCAACATGCAGGCGGCAAGCTCCGCGATCCCGATGTGGCCGGTAATGATCAGAAACCCGCCAAAAAGCCCCATCGCCGCGACCGCCATCTGCGAGAACAACGCTCCGAACGACTGCGAGAACCCGGCAAACTGAATGACCCGCTGGCTGATGTTCGAGGTCTGATCCTGCAACAGTTCGTAACGGCGCTGGATCTGCGGCTCCATCGTGTTGGCCTTGAGCGTCTTGATCTGGGATAGCACCTCGACCAGGAAGGAGTACCGCCGGTCGTCCAGAGTTTTTCGTTTCTCGAAAATCGTGGATTGTACCCGCTTCAGCGCGACCTTGAACAGCAAAAGTACCGTGACGCTCGCCAGGGGCACAAGGACGAGCCACCCCCCGATAAAGCCGATCATCGTGATGAAAATCGCAGCGAAAGGCAGGTCTATCGCCAAAATGCGCCCCTGCCCCGAATAGAAGCCGCGCAGCTGCGAGATGGCCCCGAAGTGGTCCAGGTGCGCGGCGGAGGTGGTTTTGGCAAAGGCGTCCGGCTCGGCATCGAGGGTCGCGCGCATGAACCGGTGGGAGAGGTCGCGTTCGTATGCCTCGCCGACATTGCTCAGCAAAACGATGCGCGCCCACTTCAAGGAAAACTCAAGGGCCGCGACAACACACATCCCCATAAAAAGGAAGAACAGCGTCTCCGTGGCCTGAAACGGGATCACGCGGTCAAAGATCTGCAAGACCACCAGCGGCAAGGCGACCGCCAGCAGGTTGAGCGCAAGCGTTGCCGCGAGAATCGTGAACCCGATACGCGGCTTTAGGTCATCCACTGAATCGTGCAACGTCATCGCTTCGGCGGCCCCTTCTCATCCCAACACGATAAAAACGGTTAGGGATGGAGAGTTTACAATCAATTTACGCAAGACTTTCAGGGATCATTAATATTCGTAAACTTTGAGCTTCTTTGCCGGGGGTCGTTAAGCCTTTGTTTGCTTCGCTTGCTGATCCTGTATCCAGACAGACAGGGAAGAATGTATGGCCGAAGACGATTTTGACCCGGGTATCGAGAATTATTCTGAAAGTGACAGCGATGATCTGAAAAGAAAGATCGCCGAGCAGTCGCTCAAAGCTGCTGAACAGGTGCAAGACGACCCGTCACGCAGTTCGCTGCATTACGGAGAGGATGAGCAGCCCGAAACCCTCGGATCATTCGCACCGGATGGATCGTTGAGCGGCGGTGCACCTTTATCGGTCGAAACGCCAGCCTCCGAACCCGCGCTCGCCAATGCGGGAAACAGCGACGGCGGCGCTGCAGAGGCGCCGGAAACCTTCGGTGAAACAGCGATTTCCGGAGGGGAACCAGTTCAGAGTGCGGCGCCGGCCCGCAGATCCGCAGGTCGTGCCCGCGACGACGATTTGCCCGGTCTCGATCTGCCTGAGGCGGACGGCACACCGCAGGCACCGGGGCCGCAGGAACAATCCGCGCCTGCCGAGGTGTCCTCCGCCGCGCAGGTGCCTTTGGCGGAGCAACCGCAAGAGACGGGCCAAGCGGCAGAGCCGAACGAAGCGCCAACGGCCGTCGATCTGTCCAACACGGCGCTTGCGGAAAACCAGGCAGGCGCGGTGGTCGGCAGGATTTCAGTCACCGATGGCAACACCGGTGACGCGCATCGTTTTGAGGTGTCCGACGACCGCTTCGAGGTTGTGGATGGCCTGTTGAAACTGAAAGAAGGGATCAGCCTCGATCATGATGATGCAGGCAGCTTGAGCATTGATGTCACGGCTGTCGATTCAGGCGGCGCATCCGTCACACAAAGTTTCGAGATCGCTGTCGCCGACATGCCGGACGTCACTCACGATACCGGGTTTCATGCCAAATATTTCGATGTCGACCACAGACTGCGCGAACTTGACGATATCGATTGGAATGCAGATCCGACACACGAAGAGCTTGTGAGCGACGTCAACTACCAAAACAGCCGCAACTCCTTCTGGGAAGGCGGCTCAAAGGACACTTTCGGGGTAGAGATCACCGGCAATATCGATGTCGAAGAAGGCGGCACCTTCAATTTCCACATCGGTGGTGACGATGGCGTCGTGCTCTTTGTGAACGGGGTTGAAGTCATTGAAAACGACGGGCTGCACAGTTTCAGAACACGCTCTGGTGAAATCGAACTTGAGCCCGGGACGCATGCGATCGAAATCAGATATTTCGAGAATTTTGGCCATGCGGGATTAAAGCTGGAGTGGGAAGGCCCGGGGATCGACGGGCGGGAGCTTGTGACCGCCCCGTCAGCAGAGGATTTGCAAACCGTGAGCGGTATGCCCCTCAGCCTTGAGCTCAAGGTTGAAGAGGGCCTTGCCGGGACCACCCACATGATTGAGGGGCTGCCGCCCGGCAGCACGGTAGGAGTGGGTGAACAAGTCATGGAGGTTGATGCATCGGGCGCCGCGGACGTGACCGGTATGGACCTTTCGCTGGTCCAGATCACACCGCCTGTCGACTACATCGGAGATGTAGCAGCCTCCCTGACAAGCACTGTCACCCAGGAGGACGGATCAACAGCCACCCAAACCTACCCCCTTGAATTCGAGGTGCACCCGGCGGACCTTACGCCGCCGACAATCGAGGTTCAGACCGGGTTCAAGGCCAGCTACTTCGATGTGGACCACAGACTTCGGGAGCTTGAGCAGATAGACTGGGACAGCACCCCCACACATGAAGAAGTGGTCGGCGAGGTGAATTACGAGAACAGCAGGGAGTCCTTCTGGGAAGGCGGCTCGAAAGACACTTTCGGTGCAAGGATCACGGGCGAGATCACGGTTGAAGAAGGGGGGGCTTACGAATTCTTCGTAGGCGGCGATGACGGCGTAGTGCTCTTCATCAATGGTGAAGAGGTTGTCGATAATGATGGACTGCACGGATTTCGGACCCGCACGGGCGAGATTGAACTGGAGCCTGGCACCCATGAGATCGAAGTGCGCTATTTCGAGAATTACGGTCATGCCGGTCTGAAACTTGAATGGGAGGGACCGGATACGGACGGACGGGAACTGGTGCGGGCTGATACGGAGCTGGTCACCGAAGCCAACGGTGCCATTGATATTGGGCTGGAAACGGTTGATCTGGGGGACAGCGGGTCGGCAACACTCTCCGGATTGCCCGCCGACACGATCCTGGTGAGTGGCGAGATGACGGCTGTCGCGGATGGGTCGGACCTCAGCCTTGATGGGTGGAACCTCGACCTGCTGGAGGTCATGCCACCACCGGGGTTTGCAGGCGAGATCAATGCCGCAGTTACGGTTTCGGTGGAAGGGTTCAATGGCGCACCCCAACAGGCCAGCACCTCGTTCCAGATCATCGTGGAAGGTGACGACCTGCCGCAGAACGGGCCCGATGACCCTGAGCACTTGATGCTGATGGACCAAGCCGAGCCGAACGATCCTGATGATGCAGGCAATGCGGATGACGTGATGCAAGAGGCAGTCGTGATCGGCCCGGAAGCTGAGCAGTCGCAAGAGGTTGCGGAAACCTATGAACGCCAGGACTGGTAACCCTCAAGGCTGAACTACTCCCCAATCCTTGGGCAGTTTCTGGCATGACTTAAGCCACTCATTTCTTCTGCTGACCGGTTTGGATTTCATCTTTTCTCAGCCAATGGTGCACGGTTGGGCTTTTGCCGCCAAGGGCAGAGCGTGGGCGTTTGCGGTTGTAGAATTCGAACCCCTCTTCACACCAACCGTCGCCACTGATCCGGGCTGCCAAAGCAAAGGCATTGATGAGCAGATGGATTTTCTTCTATCGAGTTGTTGATGCCAACAGCGGGTCGTTGGTAAGGATAGAAGAGATCAAAAGCGAAAGCCAAGGCTTGGCGGTCAAATGGCCTCGCCTTGCCGCCAAAAGGTCGGTTCATCAACTATATCGAGAACACCGTGAGTGTCCTCGTAAGTTCTTGGTATATTGAAGTAAACAGGTATTCGCCCGCGGAGATCAATGCATGAATAGGCGTTTGCAGCGCCTTGGGGCTATGAGCGTAAAAATAGCCATCGAACCGCTGGAGCGGCACCCGTTTCATCCCCAACACGACCCCTTGCAGCTGAGGCCAACCCCCGCCCGGCGGAGGGTCGGGTGCAGGCCGGGTACACGCGATGAGGGCGGCGGTTCAGATTTTCAGGCCGATGCTCTAAACCTGCTTTCCTTTCAAGGTAGCGGCAGCAATTTCGATGCTAAAGTGCGGGATGATGGATCATCGAAGACAAGAAACAACCTGGGGCGAGAACCGTGATATCCCGGACACCGTTGGAAGATGCCGAGTTGCACAGGCGGCGGCACCTGACTCTAGGCGAACCCGCGTGACGCGTGGGCTGTGCCAAGCCTTACGCGGGCCGGTAGATGTCACCACGACGGGTAAGTCGCTACGACCATGTTAACGCACAAAACGCGCGCCGGGCTTTAGGATGGTGGTTCGCACTGCCAACCGGATCGGCTACTCGCGACATGCCAGAGAGAAGCTCGCCTGACCATCCGACACCTCTTCGACGACGATTTCGCATCCACCCTCAAGCGTGATGCCGTCGCCTTCCGAAGTCATGGTGGTGTCCAGTCCATTCACGGCGAGGCGCACGCTGTCGCTCCGGTTGTCAACGGATGAGACAAAGACACGCGCCGCCGTCTCTCCCGCCGTCAGGACGGCCGTGCTGCCGGGACCCGCAAGGTCCGAGCGGGCGGGCAGTGCCGCGCAGGTTGCATCGACACTGGCGTGACCGCGATCCACCGAGGCCAGCGTCACATGGCAGCGTTCGCCCTCAAGATCAGCCCGTGCCGACCCACCGACAGGCAGCGTAACAAGCGCGCCATTGAGCGACAGCCGCGCGCTCTCCGTATCGACCTTGGAGGCAAAAACCCGCAGCTGGCCATCCATCAGGACCGCAGTCTCGCCCACACCGATACCTTCCGGGGCGGGCAGCGCATCGCCGCAGGTTGCGCTGAGTTCGGCACTCTGTGATGTAAGCGCATCCAGGGCGACACTGCAATCGGTAGCACCAGCCGAAACGATCAGGGCCTCACCGGCGCCAAGCGCTACGCTATCGCCATTGACGGAGAGTCTGGCCTGCCCGTTCTCCGCATCCAGCCGCGCGACAAAGACCCGAACGGCACCATCGTCAAAGACCGCGGTCTCACCAACAGAGAACCCGCTTTCATCTTTGACTGGCGCAGGTGCGGCCTCTGCCGTTTCGTCAGGTGCCGCTTCCGACGCGGCGGCGCTGTCCTCTTCTGACGCTTCAGCGACTTCCGCTGTGGGTTCAGGTGCCGGTGCCGCTTCGGCGGTCTCCTCCGTGGCAGGGGCCGGCGCTTCCACCTCCGTCACGGCGACCTCTTGTTCCGCCGGTGTGCCCTCTTGGCTAAAGCCGGTGTAGACCGCCACCAGGAACAGCACAAATGACACCACCGCAAACCCTACGAAAATCTTCTTCTCTTCCATCAATCCCATCCTCAGAATACACGCATCTCGTTGGACGCTCTTCGAAACCCGACCTCAGTTTTCTGAGATACTAGCATCCAATCTGCACAAGCAGAGTCATTTCTCACCCACTGATGTGAAGAAAGGAAGGCGAATTGCGCGCAAAGGCGGCTAACCGGATTGTGGCTGACCGGGAAAAGGCGTGACCGTTTCCAACGGGTAATCCCACAAACCCCAACCGTCGGTGCCTTCGGGAAGCCAGTAAACCTGCGTATACCCCCATTCGAGCGCTCGTTTTGCTGCGTTCCAGCTCATCCAGCAGTCTTCCAGGCAGAAAAAAACCAGCGGCTGCGCGGGATCGCCCTTGCTTGCGTCCTCAAGCCCCGCGCGGAAATAGTCAGCCGTGGCGTCCGCGATCCCGCCATAGCCCACATTCGGCAACCATATGGCGCCCGGGATGGACAAGCGGGGTTTGTCACGCCAGATCGTCCCCTCCGGCAGATTTGCGGGCTTCGGCGGGCGCGGCATCACGTCCACGAACGCCGCAGTGCCCTCCATCCATAGCGTGTAAGCCTGTTCCGGCCCGATGACCGTGCCGCCTGTAATCTTGCCGGGAACGGGCGCTCGGTAGTGATCTGTCCGGTAATCCGCGGGCTCAGGCACCGTCTGCGCCATCCCTGTGAACGGCAGCAGGCAAAGCAGCACCGCCCAGAGTTGCTTCACTGCGAAACCTCAAGCACCTCGGTGCCCAGATCCGTGGTCAGCGGAACGCCCGCGTCATGCAGCAAAGCGTTGATTTCGTCCTGGTTTCGGCGGATCAGCGAATTCAACTGGCGCTGCCAGACTTTTTCGCCTTGGCGCACACCCATGGTGATCCGGAAAAAGAGACGCGGGGGAAGCTCCTCCTTGATCAACGGGATGACCTTGAAATCGGGATGTTTGGTCTTTGCCAACGGCCCGCCCAGAGGACCCCACAGGATTGCAGCGTCGATTTCACCACCCGCCAGATCGTTGAGCATGTCCGAGGCCGGCGACTCGTGACGCCGATCCACGACCAGACTGTAAGGTTTGGCTTTGCCAATCAGCCCGTTGCGCGCCAGATGCGCAGAAGGGGGCGTGCCCGCGACGATGCCGATGCGCCGGCCCTTGAGCGCCGGATCGGTGAGGGTTGTCACCTGGGCCAGATCGCTGCTTTCGGGCACGATCAACGTGTAAACGGAGGTAAAGTAGTGGTTGGTGTTCAAGACAAGCTCGTGACCCTGCGCGTATCCCATCACCACGTCGCATTTCTTGGCGGTCAGTGTGTTGCGCACGAACCCTGTCGCCATCGGATACCAGGTATATTGAACCGGCAACTCCAGCTTGTCGCCAATGAGTTCGGCCAGATGGTTCTCGAACCCGGAACCATCTTCCGCCGACATCGGGTAATTCGCAGGGTCCGCACAGACACGCAAAGCCGATGTCGATACAAGATCAGACGTTTGCGCGATAAGGGCGGACCCTGCCAGGGAGAACCCCAGTAGAAGTGAGGTGAAACTGCATCTGATGCGGTCAACCCATGCAGGCATTTTCATCCTCTCGGATCACATCGGATTTGGCTTCTTTCTTGGCGGGACGTCCCCTCGGCACAGCGTCGAGACCCCGCGCCTTCAGGTAGACGTAAATATCATCGAGGTAGCACATCACATTCCGGTTTTCGCCGAAGTGCGGCATCACCGAGTTGCCATTCACACGGCCATTCACGACAACCTCGAAAAACCCGTCATACCCGAGATCGACCGAAGAGTTCTTGACAGCGGGCGCATAAGTCGAGCCTTCGCCATCCGGGCCGTGGCAGACATGGCATTCCGCGTGATAGCGGCGAAACCCGGAAAAGGTGAGCCAGTCCACCGTGCCATCTTCCTGAATGTTGAAGGTCGGCACATCGTCTTCGGTGAAATACCGCCCGTCCTCGGAGTAGGCCGCCTCATAGAGCTTTGGATCGACAGGCTCTTCCGCCAGCGCCGCCAGTGGCAGGGCCACGATCAGGCTTGTCGCAATCAGGTTTACCGTTTTCATTCTCTAATCCCTGTTGGTTGGGAAGGCGCGACCCTCAAAAGGCCGCGCCAACCTGTGATATGGTCAAGCGTGTCAGTTCGGCAGAGCGAAGACTGTCAGCTGACCCCCAAGCGCAGTGTAGTCGCTGAGCGCCGCATAGCCGCCCACAGCTCCAAGACCGTCGTTCGGGTTTGTCAGACCGGCTGCGAGACCGATCCCGGCCCAGCCGCCGACACCGGAGAGGATACCGACGTACTGACGCCCACCGGATTCGTAAGTCATCACGTTGCCGATGATGCCGGAAGGTGTCTTGAACCGGTAAAGCTCTTCACCGGTATCCGCATGCACGGCCTTCAGGTGACCTTCGAGCGTGCCGTAGAAGACAACGTCACCCGCCGTGGCCAGCGCGCCGGACCAGACCGAGAATTTCTCGGGGATGGACCACTTGATCTCGCCGTTGATGTTGTCCCAGGCAATGAAGTTACCCATGCCGCCGTGGCTGTCTGGTGCGGGATACATCGACAACGTGGCGCCGACATAAGGCTGACCCGCCGTGTAGCTGACCCGGAAAGGTTCGTAGTCCATGCAGACGTGGTTTGTCGGCACATAGAACATTTCCGATTTCGGCGAATAGGCCGCTGGCTGCTGGTCTTTGGTGCCCAGAGCCGCCGGGCAGATGCCCGTGGTGTTGACGTCCTCGCCGTTCTGCGCGGTGGAATACTGCGCCACAACCGCAGGACGGCCGTAGGTTTCAGACTCCGGATCCATATCGACGCCGGTCGTCCAGTTCACCACGGGGTCGAATTTCTCCGCCACGAGCAACTCGCCCGAGACACGGTCCATCGTGTAGGCCAGCCCGTTACGATCGAAGTGTGTCAGCAGCTTGCGCTCCTGCCCATCGATCTCCTGCTCGGTCAGGATCATTTCGTTGACACCGTCATAATCCCACTCGTCATGCGGGGTCATCTGGTAGAACCACTTGGCCACACCTGTGTCGATGTCACGCGCCATGACGGTCATGGACCAGCGGTTGTCACCGGGACGCTGTGCCGGGTTCCAGGTCGAGGGGTTACCCGTGCCGTAGTAAAACAGGTTCTCATCCAGATCCGCGGAATACCAGCCCCATGTGGTGCCTCCACCGATCATCCACTGATCCCCTTCCCAGGTATTGGTGCCGGAGTCGGCGCCAACCGGCTTGCCAAGATGCGTGGTGTTTTCCGGATCGACAAGGATGTCACTGTCCGGCCCCATGGAATAGGCACGCCAGACCAGCTCGCCGGTGTTCATGTCATAGGCAGTAGTGTGTCCACGCACACCGAATTCACCACCGGAAATCCCCACGATGACCTTGTCCTTGACGGGCAATACGGTCGCCGTGTTGGTCTCACCGATGGCCGGATCGCCATTGACGGCTTCCCAGACCACATCGCCGGAGGCTGCATCCAGTGCCACGACCTTGGTATCGGCCTGATGCAGGAAGATCTTGCCGTCCGCATATGCCACACCGCGGTTCACCGTGTCACAGCACATCACCGGGATCACATCCGGGTCCTGCTTTGGCTCATACTTCCAGATGATCTTGCCTTCGTCTTTCAGATCAAGCGCATAGACAATGTTCGGGAACGGCGTATGCACATACATCACGTCGTCAATGACAAGCGGCGAGCCTTCATGGCCGCGCAGAACACCTGTCGAGAACGTCCAGGCAACTTGCAGATCTCCGACGTTTTCAGCGTTGATCTGATCAAGCGCGGAATATCTTTGGTTCTTGTAGTCACCCGTCTGGATCGCCCACTGCGTGGAATCCCCCATCTGGGACACGAGATCATCATTTGCGGTGGCCATGCCAGCGCAGAGCGCGATCCCGGAGGTCAAAAGCAATAGCTTTTTCATTTTATTTGCCTCCCAATATGCGGCGGTATTGCCGCGATTAAGGTGCCCTGCCCGTCGGGGCCAAACACCAGCTCTTTTCCTTTGCGGACGGCTGGCAACAGGCGCCAGCAAAGGAAAACTCAGATTACGATCCTTCGCCCGGGAAGGTCGCAAGATATGCAATCACGTTCATCCGGTCTTCTTCCTTGCGCAGACCGGCAAAGGACATCTTGGTGCCCTTGGCATAGTTGCGGGGCTTTTCCAGAAACGCCGAGAGCTCTTCCGGCGTCCAGGTTTTCCCTTCTTCGGCCAGGGCCAGCAGAACGTCCGAATAGCCAAACCCCTCCACCGAGGCGACAGGCCGGTCGACGATCCCGTTGAGCACCGGTCCGATCTTGTTCTCCGCCCCGTCTCCGACCGCGTGACACGCCTTGCATTTGCGAAAGACCTTCTCGCCCGCGGCTGCGTCGCCAGTGATATGGCCATCGGCAAATGCAAGCGAGGGCATCAGCATCAGGCAGGAAGCGGTCAGAAGTCTTTTCAGCATATTTCTCTCTTTCGAAGTTGTCTCAATGCAGTCTTTCCGCGTGCCAGGCCACATGGTCACGCGCGAAGGTGTTCACAAAGAAATAGGAGTGGTCGTAGCCCTGCTGGATGCGGATCTGTCCGGGCTGGCGACGGCGCGCCATGGTCTCGGACAGGGCCTCGGGCTTCAGCAGGTCGAGAAACTGATCCTCCGATCCCTGATCGACCAGCAGGTCACTTTTCCACCCGAGTTCCTCGATGAGTAACGTCGCATCATGCTCTGTCCAGACGGATTCGTCATCGCCAAGGTAGGCGCTGAGCTGTTTTCGCCCCCAGTCCGACTGGGTGGGATGCGCAATGGGCGCAAAAGCGGAAAGGGATTCAAAAAGATCCGCGTTTCGCACTGCCAGGGTGATCGCCCCATGTCCGCCCATGGAATGGCCGGTGATGCCATGACGGTCCTGCAGGGGCAGGTTTTCCATCACCACGCCGCGCAACTCGTTGAGAACATAGTCATACATCCGGTAGTGCTGCTTCCAGGGGTCGCGCGTTGCATTGACGTAGAAGCCAGCCCCCTGCCCCAGATCATAGGCCGCGTCATCGCTCACACCTTCGCCGCGCGGAGAGGTATCGGGGAAAACCACTGCAAGCCCGTGGTGCGCCGCATGCTCCTGAAAGCCACCCTTGAACATTGCATTCTCATGGGTGCAGGTCAGGCCCGACAGAAACCACAGCAGGGGCACGGGCCCTGCCTCAGCCTGCGGCGGCAGGTAAATCCCGAAGGTCATTTCGCACCCGCAGGTATTGGACGGATGTTTGAAGACTTTCTGACGCCCGCCAAAGCTTCGGTTTTCCGTCACCTGTTCCAGCATCCGCTCAGAACTCCACGACGGCGCGGATGGATTCGCCTTTGTGCATGAGGTCGAAGCCGTGATTGATCTCATCAAGCGTCAGCTTGTGGGTGATCATCGGGTCGATCTCGATCTTGCCGTCCATGTACCAGTCCACGATCCTGG
>JBCCUU010000016.1:0-94357 GCA_039196345.1 Pseudomonadota bacterium
CGAATAGCCACGCTCCGTGACCTGCGCCACCGCGTCGATCTTGAACTCATCTGAGTAACGAATTTGCCCTGACATTGGCATCGTCCTTTGCTTCCAAAATTACCAAGCAAAGCGTCTACAAATCTAGGGGCACCTCAGACAGCTACTAGAAATTCTGGTGACAACTGGGATGCGCCTTGATGAGGCAGCCCTTTTTAACTGGGAAGATATCAAAGAAGACGATGCCCAGCGCGTGGTTTACTTCGACCTAACAAACGCAGTTGTAAAGAACGATGGTTCCAAGCGATTGGTACCGGTGCATAGTAAGTTGAACTGGGTCAAAACAGGAAAGTCGGGACAGATGTTCCCCCAGTTCAAACGCAATCGGGACGGTAAAGCGCAAGGACCAGCCTCTAAGGCGCTTATGCCTCTGATGAGAAACGTAACCGCCAACGAGAAGAAGGTCATCCATTCGCTTAGGGGAAACTTCAAAGACATGCTTCGAGACGCTGGTGTATCCAAGGAGGTAAATGACTTCATTACCGGCCACGGTTCCGGTGATGTTGCCGGTGGGTACGGCGCAGGTCCCAGCTTAAGTGTCCGTAAAGAAGCAATCGAAAGGTTGGGCTTTCATTTCCTGTCGGCAATCTGAGATATCTTGAACTATCCAAAAAATGAGGGAGCCGCTATGGCTCCCCCTGTTGTTATTACTGACCTTCGTTGATCTCATTCAGCAGGTCCTCGAACGATCTGCGCCGTCCTGTAGCCTGCCTCACGGGGTCCCTCAGGATAGCGCACGCTGGCACGTTCTTGTTAAGAGCGGCGAGAAATGCATCGGTCCGTAAAATATCCGCTCGGTCTGCTGGGGTCGTCTTCTCGATAGTGGATCGGTGATGATTCCTTGGTCGAGGTGATTGCGTCAGCACGGCGAGGTTGCTAACCCGGAGAGATCCGAAGAAGGAGAGCTGGATTGGCTGCGATCACGAACATTCAGGACCTCAAGGATCTGCACGAACGCCGCGTGCCCCGGATGTTTTACGACTATGCGGAATCGGGCAGTTGGACCGAGCAGACGTTTCGCGAAAATATCACTGACTTTCAGAAGCTTCGCCTGCGCCAGAAAGTGGCCGTGAACATGACCGGTCGCAGCACGGCCAGCAAGATGATCGGTCAGGACGTGGCCATGCCGGTGGCTCTTGCCCCGGTGGGGTCGACGGGCATGCAACATGCGGATGGCGAGATCCTGGCGGCGCGGGCGGCGGAGGCATTCGGCGTGCCCTTCACCCTCTCGACCATGTCGATCTGCTCGATTGAGGACGTCGCAGAGCACACCAGCAAGCCCTTCTGGTTTCAGCTTTACGCGATGCGGGACAAGGCCTTTGTGGCCCGGGTCATAGAGCGCGCGAAGGGCGCGAAGTGTTCGGCGCTCGTGCTCACCCTGGACCTTCAGATCCTTGGTCAACGGCACAAGGACATCAAGAACGGGCTGACGATTCCCATCAAGCCGACACTGCCGAACCTGATTGATCTTGCGACCAAATGGCGATGGATCGCCGCGATGGCCAAAACGAAAAGGCGATCCTTTGGCAATATCGTCGGGCACATCGATGGTATCAGCGATATGACCTCCCTTTCGATCTGGGCGGCGGAGAGTTTCGATCCGGCGCTGGATTGGGCGGAAGTCAGAAAGATCAAGGACATGTGGGGTGGCCCGCTGATCCTGAAAGGCATATTGGACGCCGACGATGCCAAGGCGGCGCTCAACGTCGGCGCGGACGCCATTATTGTTTCGAACCATGGCGGGCGGCAGCTAGACGGCGCGCTATCGTCTATTCAGGCGCTTCCTGCGATACTCGACGCCGTGGGCGACAGGATCGAAGTCCATATGGACGGCGGCATCAGGTCCGGACAGGATGTGCTCAAGGCGCTGGCCCTTGGGGCCAAGGGCACATACATCGGTCGTGCCTTCATTCATGGGCTGGGGGCCATGGGACAGGAAGGCGTGACCAAGGCGCTTGAGATCATCCACAAGGAGCTCGACACCACCACGGCGCTTTGCGGTGAAACGGACGTCAATCGATTGGGACGCCACAATCTGCTCATCCCCGAAGGTTTCGAAGGCCGTTGGCAGACGTCCTGAGCCAAAGTAGGGTCGCCTCATGCTGATCTTCGCGGATGCCCGCCTGACCTATCTCGCAACTCCCAAAACAGGCTCAACCGCCGTGGAAATGGCGTTGCGTCCCAAGGCGGACATCGTGCTGGCAAAAAAGCGCAAGCACATGAATGCCGCGCGATACAGGAAGAAGATGGCGCCGTTTCTGAAAGACACCTTCGGGATCCGGGCGGAGACGGTCGCGGTCATGCGCGCGCCGGTCGACCAGATCCGCAGCTGGTATCGGTACCGCAGCCGGGATGAGATTTCGGGCCAGCCCCGTTCCACCCGTGCGATGACCTTCGACGCCTTTGTATTGGCCGTGGCGCAAGAGGCCCCGCCGGAATACGCGCAGATCGGCAGTCAGTTCCGCTTTCTGACCAATCGCAAGGGCAGATTGCTGGTGGATCACCTCTTTGCCTATGAGGCACAGGATGCTTTTCTGGACTTCATGAGAGCCCGTCTGAAGACGGAGATTGAGCTCAAACGCCGGAATGCCTCGCCCCGGCGAGAGGCGAACCTCTCGGATGATTCCCTCATGATTTTGCGCAAGGCGCGCGCGGATGAATTTGCCCTTTATGAGCGGTTGATGGCCTCTGGTGGCTATCTGGGGCCGGGCTGAAGCAACGCACCGCAAGCCCGACCACTTTCTGGGCAAATACCTCTTTCCAACCCGGGAAATCCGGTCTATACGCGCGGCTTCACGTGGGGCTACAGCCTTGGAGGAGCCCCACCCTATTGCAAATTGGAGAGTATCAATGGCTGGAGAAATTCCGGATCTTGTCGCTCAGGAACGGACGGGGACAGGCAAGGGCGCCGCTCGTCAGGCACGCCGCGATGGCATGGTTCCTGGTATTGTTTTTGGGGGCGACGTCGATCCGCTGCCGATCAACATCCCTTTCAACGTTCTGCTCAAGAAGCTGAAGGAAGGGCGTTTCAAATCGACCCTGTTCAATATGAAGGTCGAAGGGCATGACGATGTGCGTGTTATCTGCCGCGACGTTCAGCGCCACGTGGTCAAGGACCTGCCCACCCACGTCGACTTCATGCGTCTGCGCCGCACCACCAAGATCAACCTGTTCATCCCGGTTGAAGTACAGGGCGACGACGTGGCACCCGGCCTCAAGAAAGGCGGCGTGCTGACCTTGATCCGCCCCGAGGTGGAATTGGTTGTGACAGCGGGCGATATCCCGGATCACATCACAATCGACATCTCCGAGATGGAGATTGGCGACAACATCACGATTTCTTCGGTCAAGCTGCCGGAAGGCGCAAAGCCGACCATCGACCGTGACTTCGTGATTGCGCAACTTTCAGCACCTGCGGGCCTCGCATCCTCCGACGAAGATGAAGACGGCGAAAGCACCGAAGCTGAAGCAGCCGCTGATGATGGGGCAGAGGTCACAGAAGAATAAGTCAGCCCAGGACAATTGGTCAGACTTTGAAAACGGGGCCCTCGCGGCCCCGTATTTCGTTTCCGGACAGGCTCGGCTATGCTGCACCGCAACACGAAGGAAACGCCAGCATGAAACTCATCGTCGGATTGGGCAACCCCGGGCCAAAATACGCCGGTCACCGGCACAACATCGGGTTCATTGCGCTTGACCAGATCGCTCGCGACCATGGGTTTGCCGCGTGGAAAGGCAAACATCAGGGCAGCCTTGCAGAGGGACGTTTCGGCTCGGCGCGCGCGGTTTTGCTGAAACCCGAAACCTTCATGAACAATTCGGGCCAATCGGTTCAGGCGGCCATGCGGTTTTTCAAGCTGGAGCCATCGGATGTCATCGTTTTTCATGACGAGATTGATCTGGCCCCCGGCAAGGTGAAATACAAGCTGGGGGGCGGGCATGCAGGCCATAATGGCTTGCGCTCCATACACGCCCACATCGGGCCTGAATATGCCCGTGTGCGGCTCGGCGTCGGGCATCCCGGACACAAGGACAAGGTTCCCTCTTACGTGCTGCATGACTTTGCCAAGGCGGATCAGAGCTGGCTGGACGATGTCCTGCGCGGCGTCAGTGACGGTGCCCTGCATCTGGCGGAAGGCGATCCGGCGAAATTCAGCAATGCCGTGGCGCTGCGCGTGAGCCCGCCGCGTTCCGGGACAGGGCAAAAGACCCCGCCCGCCCCTGCCAAAGCCGCCGCACCCGTTGCCCCAGAAGAAGACACCCGATCCGCCTTGCAACGGCTGGTGGAGCGTTTTCGGTGACGCTGGCGCAGGCCTTCGAGCATCAGGCGATCAGTTGCACCCGGCTCGGCTCGCCCTTCATGGGGCAGTTGTTCGAGGCTTTGACGAGATGTTGGCCCTACGAAAGCCGCCTTGGCACCTATTTCAACCAATTCGACGATGACATCGGTCCCGCCGGGGCGTCGCTCCCGTTGCGCATCGCGGGCGGCTTACACGCGCTTGTGCTGACCGGCACATCGTCTGAGCTGCGATCCGCCTATCCGCCCGCATCCGTCTCGGACGCAGACTTACTTTGCGCCGTCTCGAACGCGCTGCACCAACACGAAGGGTTTCTGCTGGACTGGGTTCAAAGCCCGCCCCAGACCAATGAAGTGCGCAGGTCAGCGGCCCTGCTCGCCGCTGCTGCTATCCTACGGCAGCACACCGATTTGCCAGTGTGGCTGTCGGAACTGGGCGCAAGCGGCGGGTTGAACCTCATGTGGGATCAATTTGCGGTCGATCTTCCGGGTGCCCGACTAGGCCCTCACAACCCGGCCCTTACGCTAAAGCCCGATTGGGAAGGCCCGTTACCGCCGTTAGACCTGCCAACGGTTTCGGATCGCGCGGGGGTGGACCTGAACCCCCTCGATCCCACGGACCCGGACGATCTATTGCGGCTGACAGCATACCTCTGGCCCGACCAGCCAGAGCGGCTGGCCTTGACCAAAGCCGCCGCCGCCGTCGCAACGGCGCCTGTCTTCCGGGGCGACGCCATTGACTGGCTGGACCACCGTCTGGCGGAGGCGCCGGAAGGCCATGTTCACCTGATCCAGCACACCGTGGCCTGGCAGTATTTCCCTTCGGCCTCCCAAAACCGTGGCCGCGCCCTGATCGAGGCCGCAGGCAAGCAGGCCACCTCCCGCCGCCCCCTCGCATGGCTGGCGATGGAAAGCGACGGAGACACAAAAGGCGCATTGGGAGCGGCCCTCACGCTCCGGTTCTGGCCGGGAAACGTGACCTTAAACCTCGGTCGCGCGGATTTCCATGGCCGCTGGATCAAATGGTCGGGCGTCGCATGATCCGCGTGGTCGGAAAATGGCTTGGCCGCCTGCTCCTGGCGCTTCTGCTGGCAGCCGTGGTGACAGGCCTCTGGAAGCGCGAAGAGATCAAGCGCCTGATGGCCGTCAACACGTTGTTCGAACCGGAAAAGATCGTCCATAACTTCAGCAACATGGACAAGGCGTTCTTGCATGTGGACCTGCCAAGGGGTGGCGGCGCGGTCTCCCCCCTGCCTTTGGGATCGCCCCTGTCCCTCCCCGATGGCATGGAGGGCTGGATGCGCGACCGCCGTGTGACGTCGCTTGTAATTCTCAAGGACGGTGATCTGGTGTTCGAGGGGTATTATCTAGGCACCCGTCCGGATGATCTGCGCATCAGTTGGTCCTTGGCAAAAAGCTTCATCTCCGTCCTGACGGGCGTGCTGCTGAGAGAAGGTGCGATCACATCGCTGGACGATCCCGTCACCAAATACGTCCCGCACCTCAAGGGGGGCGCCTATGATCGGGCAACGGTGCGCAATGTCCTGAACATGGCCACCGGCGTGACCTTTGACGAAGACTATCTGGACTACGATTCCGATATCAATCGCATGGGCCGTATTCTTGCGCTTGGTGGTCTGATGGATGACTTTGCCGTGGGTCTCACCGAAACCTTCACCGCGCCCGGCACGGATTGGCAATATGTGTCCATCGACACGCATGTTCTGGGGATGGTGCTGCGGGGGGCAACGGGGCGCAGCGTCTCGGACCTGATGGCGGAGAAGCTCATCGCGCCCCTCGGGCTAGAGAAATCTCCCTACTACCTGACGGATGGGGCGGGCGTGGCCTTTGCCCTTGGCGGGTTGAACCTGACCACGCGCGACTATGCGCGCTTTGGCCAGATGATCCTGCAGGGCGGGGACTGGCAAGGCCAGCGGATCGTAGCGAAAGACTGGCTCGTTGAATCAACGACGGCGTCAGCCCCTACTGAAGCGGATGAATATGGATACGGCTATCAGTGGTGGATACCGCGTGATGCCCGCCCGCGAGAATACATGGGACGTGGCATTTACGGACAATACCTCTACATTAACGAGCCAGAAAACACGGTGATCGCCCTGACAGCCGCTGACCCCGATTTCCGGGATCGCAGCATTCAGGACGCGCACCTCAGCTATTTTCGCCAAATTGCGGATCACAGATAGAAAGGGGCCTCATGGAAAAACATCAAAGCGTGAATGTTCTGGGCTCCGAACTGGCCTTGTGCGGAAACGACCCCATGACCGGATTTTTTCGCGACGGGCATTGCAACACCTGCGATCAGGATCAGGGCAGCCATACGGTCTGTGCTGTCATGACGGCGGAGTTCCTCGCCTATTCCAAATACGTGGGCAACGATCTCAGCACGCCAAGACCTGAGTTCGGGTTTGCCGGTCTCAAGCCGGGCGACAAGTGGTGCTTATGTGCGAGCCGGTTTCTACAGGCCCATGACGAAGGCTGCGCGCCAAAGGTCAACCTTGAGGCAACCCACCAGCGCGCCTTGGAAATCGTTCCATTGGCCGTTTTGCAAAGCCACGCGCTGGGATCGAACCGCGCCTAGAGCCGCATCCATTTAGTCTGCAACACGAACCCTTACAACTGAGGCCAGGCCCCCCTCCAGTGGGGGTGAAGCCCCCTCCCGGGGGAGGGTCGGGGGCTGGCCGGCGGTGCCTCCGGGTACACTCGGTAAGGCAGGTGATTCAGACGTTCAGGCCGATACTCTAGTTGCCCATCCCACGCCAATTGGCGCAATCCACGCGGCTGCTGTGCGGGAACGTCAAACCGTCCACGACTGCACGTTGACCACACATCGTGGTCTTGCAGACCCACTCCGGGTCTTTGAGCTCAACACCGCCATCAGCAGTAACAACCACCTGCAACTGACACCCCAAGTCCCCCGGAAAACGCCAACCGTCGGCAACCTGTGTCCCTGACTGTTGACCGGAACACGTATGCCCGTTGGCCTGCCAACTGAGAAACTCAAGCCGCGCGCTGCCGTCACGGGCCAGATCAAGTCGCAGAACATCGTCGCCCTTCTGAAAACAGTAAGCAGTTTGCGACACCGTGGCGGGTTGTGTCGCTGATGCCTTGGGCGAGCAATTGATCTGTGAGACCCGGAAGCCCTGCCCGGCAATATCATCTATTTTCCAGTACCCGGCCTCCGGCACAAAATCATAGATCACCCGTGCTGGCGCTCCAAAATTGGTGAACTCGGCAGTGACTGTGATCCTGTCGTTTCCACGTTGCGAGGTCAGGCGCAGGCTGCGCGCGATCTCGGTCGCATCGTAGTCCTGCCCCGGCACTGCGAACCCAAAGTCGACGCAGGCCCGCGCCAGATCGCCACCGTAGCTATCGTTTGCAACATAGAACGCCACCATACGCTCTGTGAAATAGTTCTTTCGCTGGTCGGGAGAGGACATGAAATCCAGCCCTTGTTGAGATACGTGGCCGTCGCTCGCGAGCGAGGTATAAATCCAGCGCACCATATCTTCGGGCGTTTGAGCTGCCACCGGCATTGCACCTACCAGCGTCAAAATGCTTGCCAGCAGTACTCTCTTTAGGCTTTGTTTCATCGACACAGCCTAGCATGTCCGCCGCCTGGAACAAGAAGCAGTAATCCTGTTCGATCAGGCCAACCGCATGCAGGCCAGAGTGTCAGGCTGGAATAAACCTGCGGTGAAATCCCGCTCTAAGCAAACTCGCCCATTTCGAACCCGAGGGCCTTGGCCACGGTGAAGATGTCCTTATCGCCCCGTCCGCACATGTTCATGCAGATGATATGGTCAGCGGGTAATTCAGGGGCGATCTTCGTGACATGCGCCAGCGCGTGGCTGGGCTCAAGCGCGGGGATGATGCCTTCGAGTTCGCAGCACAGCTGGAAGGCCTGCAATGCTTCGGTGTCGTTGATGGAGACATACTTCGCGCGCCCGATCTCGTGCAGCCAGGCATGCTCGGGGCCGATCCCGGGGTAATCGAGCCCGGCAGAGATCGAGAACCCTTCGAGGATTTGACCATCGTCATCCTGCAGCAGATAGGTGCGGTTGCCGTGCAGCACACCGGGACGCCCGCCCGTGAGGGATGCGCAGTGCTCCATCTTTTCGTTGACACCCTTGCCGCCTGCCTCAACCCCGATGATCCCGACCTCCTTGTCATCGAGGAACGGGTAGAACAGCCCCATGGCGTTGGACCCGCCGCCAATGGCGGCGATCACCGTGTC
Source organism: Pseudomonadota bacterium (assembly GCA_039196345.1). GTDB lineage: Bacteria > Pseudomonadota > Alphaproteobacteria > Rhodobacterales > Rhodobacteraceae > Roseobacter. The sequence continues at coordinate 8,592 of JBCCUU010000016.1, forward strand.
AGGTAACCGGCCTTCGGCAGCGGTCATCTGTTCGCGGACCTCCTTGCCGATGATGGCCTGAAAATCGCGCACCATCGCAGGGTAAGGGTGCGGCCCGGCAACCGTGCCGATGCAGTAGAACGTGTCCCGCACGTTGGTCACCCAGTCGCGCAGCGCGTCATTCATGGCGTCTTTCAATGTGCCCCGCCCGGAGGTCACGGGCACCACTTCGGCCCCCAGCAACCGCATCCGAAAGACATTCGGCGCCTGACGTTCCACATCATGTGCGCCCATGTAGACCACGCATTTCAGACCGAATTTTGCGCAAACCGTGGCCGTGGCAACGCCGTGCTGGCCTGCACCAGTCTCGGCAATGATCCGGGATTTGCCCATGCGCCGGGCGAGAATGATTTGCCCCAGCACGTTGTTGATCTTATGCGCGCCCGTGTGGTTAAGCTCATCGCGCTTCATATAGACCTTGGCCCCACCCAGGTGATCGGTCAGGCGCTCCGCAAAATAGAGCGGGCTGGGACGCCCCACGTAATGGGTCCAGAGATCATTCATCTCTGCCCAGAAGCTTTCGTCGGTCTTGGCCTTTTCGTATTGCTCTTCCAGTTCAAGGATCAGCGGCATCAGTGTCTCTGAGACAAACCGCCCGCCGAAATCCCCAAAGCGCCCGTTTTCATCCGGACCCGTCATGAAAGAATTGAAAAGATCGTTGGCCATTGCGCGCACCTTCATTTCTGAACACCGCTTTGACTATCCCGCGGCGGGGCCGGAAACAAGGCGAATTGCATCCGCGCTGCGCGTCAGATTGCCCTTGCTGAAACCTCTGTAGCGGCTTCCGGAATCACCCTGTCATGTGCCGACCGATCCTTGCCAGCCCCTGCAATTGCCCCTGCCGCAGTCACCAGAATAGCAGCTATGGCAACATAAAAGACGAAACGTACTTTCACGACTCATTACTCCTGTCACGCCCGCTGCACTGCAGGTCGCACAAAAGATATTAACGAAACTATAAGGTCTGGTCTGTGAAGCAGTTCACGCAAGTTTTGGCGCAGGTTCTTCCCGTGCAGCGCTCAAAAATTCAGCGATCAATCGGCTGTCTTTCACGCCAGAAGCGCTTTCCACACCGGAGGATACATCCACCTGCCGCGCGCCGGTCAAACGGATCGCGTCCGCTACATTCGAGGGCGTCAGCCCACCGGCCAGCATCCAGGGCTTGGTCCAGTATTTGCGATCCCGCAAGACCGTCCAGTCGAAGGACAGCCCGTTGCCGCCGGGCAGATCGGCATCCTTGGGCGGCTTGGCATCAATCAGCAGCTGGTCCGCGACCGCGCTGTAGGTGTCAATGGCGTGCAGGTCCGTCCGGTCAGCAACCCCGATGGCCTTCATGACGGGCAGACCGTACCGCGCCTTGATCTCAACGACCCGCTCCGGCGTTTCAGCGCCGTGAAGTTGCAGCATGTCCAGCGGTACATCCGCAACCAGTTGATCCAGAAAGGGATCATCTGCATTCACCGTCAGGGCGACCTTGACCATGCCAACAGGCGTTGCCAGCGCAAGCGCACGGGCCTGCTCGAAGGACACGTGTCGCGGTGACTTGGGAAAGAACACGAACCCCACATAGGCTGCACCAGCATCAGCCGCCGTTGCCACATGCTCGGGGTCGGACAGCCCGCAAATCTTGACGGAAATCGCCTGTTTCATCCCCTGCTTTCAGCACGGAAACCACCGACGCGCAAGTGGGTCAGCTTGCCTCGTCCAGAAGTGCCAGAACCTCGTCCTTGCCCTCATGCTTTTCGCCCTTGAGACGATTGACCTCGCGTTGCAGCCGACGCGCCTCGCGGGCCTGCCGGGCCGCTTCCGCACGATGGCCATATTCGCGGACCCACTCCCAGACAAATCCGACAAACAGACCAACGGCGATGCCCCCGAAGATGATGATGAACAAAGGCAACTCGATCTGCGGATTCAGTGAAAACCACCCGGCGACCTCGCTCGGGATCAACTGGATCGACACCATCCCCCGGTTGGCAAGCGCCACGGCAATCAATGCGATCCCAAACACCGCGATCAGAGCATATTTGATGTAACGCATCAGGATTTCCCGTTCAGCCGGTCGCGAAGCAGTTTTCCGGTCTTGAAGAACGGCACGTGCTTTTCCTCGACATGAACCGTTTCGCCGGTGCGGGGGTTGCGACCGATACGCGCGTCACGCTTCTTGACGGAGAAAGCCCCGAAGCCACGCAGCTCCACTCGGTCTCCCCGCGCCATCGCACCGGTCACTTCTTCAAATATGGTGTTCACGATACGCTCAACATCGCGTTGATATAAATGCGGATTCTCATCGGCAATTTTCTGGATCAGTTCAGAACGGATCATGGCGACACCCCCGGAGCAATTTATGGCGCAAGCTGCGCCCACTTAAACTATAGGAAGTTTCCATGCACACGGAAAGCCAGCCCATGCAAGGGTTTGTGGTTTTTTTGGCAGGGAACACGCTGTAGTTGCGCAGTTTTTCGCTACGCCACGCAGGATCATCGACGACAAAAGCGCGGCCCAGCCTTGCTGCGGCGCAGAATTTTCGATGATTCGTTGAGGTCGCCGATCCCGCGGATTTCTGTTGCGAGATCAGGGTCGCGCTATGATGCCGGTGTGGGTTACTGGAAATTGCGATCAAACAGATCCCGCAGGTGATCCACAAATTCAGTGCAGAAAATGATCGAACGTTTCTCAAGATCGTAGAAGGCATTCGCTTCTTCACAGACCTCTACCCGCACTTCGATCCGGGTGGGCAAGGCAATACTCTCCGACATGCGCGCCACCTCCTCGCTCAGGACCTGATTGACCAAAGCATCGTCCTTGCCGGTCCCCGGAATGAAGGTCATCGGCGCACCCTTCCCTGCACGGTCCATTTCTTCAAACACCAGCGCCCAGCTTCCCGCTGCTAGGTCGTATTCCTCGAGGCAGGTCTCTGCGCGCTCTTCCGGCAGGCCCAGGTCTTTCGCCAGTTCTCCACGCGCGTCAGGATTGCCGCCGTAGAAGAGACACACATGGTTGTAGAAACGCTGTTCATCGGGGCCGTGCTGATCCCACCAGGCAATCTCCCTTTCCTTTTCCGGATCGTCCAAAAACCCGAAAGCGCTGTCATAGGCGATGATTTGTGCCACTTCTTCTTCGAACAGCCAGTCGATCAGCAAGACAGACATGACATCTGCCGCGTCTTCTTCCTGGCCAAAGATCGGAACTTCCATCACATCAATCACGGCGTGCCCCAACTCATGATAAAAGATGGCGCGAATGTTGGATGTGACAAAACCATCCTGTGCCGCGTCGGGGCGCACAGAAAAAGGCACCATACCGAAAATGAGGGCCGCAAGGGTCGTGGCTTTTTTCAACATGTTGGAACCTCACAATTGGCGGCAGGCAGACGCGGATTCGGATGACAGTAATCGGATCAGGTTACAAACAAAAAAACACGGTGCTGAACAGCAGTGCGGCCAATCGCGGCGATGGCAGAGCAACCAAAACGAAAGGGTTTCCAGACAACGTGCGTCGCGAGGGCCGTCGCAGCGCTCGACAATCAAGCTCTTGTCGGCGGCCTCGTTGCTGACCGGAAACCGTATTCAGCCGCACGGTTCTCCAAAAAAGGCGGCCTGGTGGAATGCTGGAGCTTTCTTGCAGGCGCCGAGTCGTGCTCTGGGTCCGCTCCATGACCGCAAGGCGGAACATACCGCCAACCGAACCGCATGCCCCCGAGAGTTCCAGAAACGTCGTCGGCTTGCCTAACGGTTATCGCCGGCTGCATCCGTATTTGCGTTCATGTCCTGTGCCGCCTGACTTGCCGCAGCCGCGATGGAGGCTTTGTCTTCGTCTGTCAACTCATCCTTGGTCTCAATGCCCGGGATCGCGACGCGAACCTCCCGGCGGGCGAAGTCGATGCCGTTCTCGCCAAAGGCCGCCGAGACACGGTTGAAGATCTCTTTTCGGATCATGAATTGCTTGCCCGGCTTGGCCATGAACTTGCCGCGGATCACCATGCCCACATCATCGATCTCCAACACACCCTGGGATTTGAAGGGCTGCAGGAAATCCTCGCCCAAATCAGGATGCTCAAGCATCTCCTGACCAATCTTCTTGAAGATCTTCTTGACCTTGTTGGGGTCCGTGTCGAACGGAACAGTGAATTTCAGTTTCATGATAACCCAGTCGCGCGAGTAATTTGTCAGCTTGGGGATTTCTCCGTAAGGGATGGTATGAACCGGCCCCTTGTGGTGACGTAGCTGCATGGAGCGGATCGAGATCTTCTCGACCGTTCCCATTGTACCATCGACTTCGACATATTCGCCTGTACGGAACGCGTCATCCAAAAGGAAAAAGACGCCGGACACAACGTCTGTCACAAGTTTCTGCGCACCAAAACCAATTGCCAGACCTGCAATTCCAGCACCTGCCAGCAACGGTGTCGTGTCGATGCCGATGTTGCCAAGAGCCAGCAGGGCAAAGATGGCAACGATAGCGATCCGAGCCGTCAGGAGCACAAGCGGCAATACGGTCGACAGGCGCGAGCCGCCGGCACCTCCGCCATCGCCGCCGCCCATCTCTTCATTCTCCGGATCATAGCCCGATGCAGTCATCTCTGCGGCCAGTTTGCGATTGATGTAAAGCGAGACAAGTTCCCACAGGAGATATCCGAATGCGAGGACAACAAGAAACTCCACCAGACCCGCCGCGATGCGCGTGCCCACACCTGCTGCGGCAAGATTGGTCAGATCAATGTCCCACGCATTGGCGATCAGAAGGAGGACAACGACCGTCACCAGAACACGGCCGATTCGGATGTAGCTGCGCTTGGTTGCATAATAGGCCTGTTCCGCGATCCGGCCTTCGCCAAGCATCGGGGGAACGACGTGCCGCACAGTGCCCCGCACGATTGTATCCAGCACAGGTGCCATTATCAGAAGGAACAACGTGACATAATGCGGACTGCGCTGCAGCAGCGCGAAATTCTCAAAGCTCGCGACGACGTTCACGATCATCCAGGTAAACAGGGCCACTGCCATACAGAACCAAGGGTAAGCGCGGGCAATCACTTCATCCATCCGCGTGATGTCAGGATCCCGACCCCGCATCATCCCAACCAGCGCATGTCGCGACCGGTAAGAGATATACGCGACGGCAAAATGCACAGAGGCGTTCAGCCAGAACCCAAGCCGTGTCTGTCCCATCGGCACTCCGTTCAGACTATTGAACGTGATGATGAAGCCAGAGAAACAGATCAGTACTGACAGAGCAACTTGCCTGCGATGCAACCATCGTGCCCAATAGTCATCTGCATTGATTATGCGAACCTCCGGTTTGTTCGGAGCCAGCATGAAACGCGAAAACGCAGCCGCGACGCGCGGCAGAAACACGAGGACCGTCAGGAAATAGCGGGCGATGGCGAGTTCGGTTCCGCTCAACAAGAGGCGAATGGTCAGGACCATTACAATGACGAATGCCACAAGCCCGACAACCTCGACGAACAGTCGGCGCGACAGGAATCCCAACGTTGCTGCGAGGCTGTCGGACTGCTGTTCCTTGCGTCCCATCTGCCAGTCGCGTGCGAAATAGTTGATCGTGCGTTCGACAGCCAGACCGAGCGCGATGGCAAGTGCCATGCCCCCAAAAAGGCGGAGCAAGCCGTCATTGCCGAGCTTGTTCGCGAAATTTCCAATGCTCTCCACCTGGCTTGAGAACAGGATCGGCAGTCTTTGGATCGCAACAATCACCGGTGTGTAAAGGCCCTGGAAAATGGCCGTCAGGGCCTCGATCAGAGACGCCCCGTCGCGAGAAGCACTTTCTTGGACTGCGACACTTTCCAACCTTTGCAGGAGAAGTTGCCGCACCTCTGTGTCCGACAATTGCGCCACGAGGGATTGCACCGCTTGCGGGGTCAACGGTTCCGGCAGGGCGACTTCATTTTCAGCAACGGCTGACGGCGAGACGGGGAGAGTCTGTGCCATTCCCTCTGACAGAAACAGGAACCCAAAGACAGATGAGAGCAGCAATGCGGCAATCACGCTCCGCACGTCACGGACGATATTGGTCAAGGTCGGTCCCCCAATAGCTCAATCGGGCTGGAACTTCCGCCAGCTTAGATTTATACCAATCAGTAGAAATCAGCATGCCTGAGATGTGTCAAATATATTCTACGAAACAGTACAAAACACTTGCAGTGATTTGAGGGTGGGCAGGTGGACGCAATCACGTTGATCTGAGTGAGAGGGTCGTCTTCAGGGCGCAAGATGGTCGATCCGAGCAGCACCCGCCACCTGTCGACGTCGAACCGCACCAATCCCGCGCGATGTGATCCCCCAACAGACAGGACAAACACACACGACAGCAGTTTAGCTTCCGTCCAGAATCCCGCCTTCGAACATGACGAGCCTTGCATTTCGCTGCGCCTTACTCTGGAGCACATCCAGATGTGCTCCTGCACGAGCCTGCATGGTCATCGCGGCCGCCAAATCCTGGAACAGCGCGATTGCAGCAGGAACAATGAAATCGTCGGGCAGGTTCTCCAAGCTGATCTGCTCCTCGAAATAGGCCGTCAACTGCATATGGCTCTCGTGCGGCATCTTCTCAAAGATCGCGGCAACCTTGTGGAGACGGTTTCTGACGGGCAAGGCCACCGACATGAGCAGACACCCGGTCGGATGGCCATCTCCCGCCACCATCTCAGCGAGAGTCAGATAATAGTTTCTGAGGCCTTCCAGCGGTGTGGATGCTTGCTTCAGTGCGTCGAAACACGCCTTCGAACAGGTCTGTCTGTACCGATGGAGTGCCGCGACAAAAAGATCCTCCTTTGAGCCGAACGCATTGTAGAGGCTCGGCTTCGTCAGGCCCGTGCGCCGTGCCAACGTCTCCGTGTCTGCTGCATCGTAACCCAACTCCCAGAAGACATTGATGACTGTGTCCAACACGACATCAGCATCGAACTTTCTGGGCCGCCCGGGACCACGACGCTTTATATTCTCTACCATAATGGGCAATACTTCTCGATCTGGGTATAAACCGCATATTTAACTACCCTTCGGTATAATATGACGTAAACCCCGCTCTGTTACATCAGGATTATTGCTGCGCCGAACGGGATGGCACAATCGTAAATCCAAAAAATGAGACAATTGCGCCTCACTCTTGTGACACTCAGCGTCATCATTGGCGTCACGGGCATTCTTCACGGCAGTCCGGAACGGTGCGCTACTGGTTGACAGCCAAACCGTCCAAGCCTTGGCGGTCGGCAGGCCCTGAGTGCATGCTACGCGGTCAACAAAAGCCGCCCGGTCTTCGCCTGCTGACAGGTGTTCCGTTCATTGCCCTTGGGGTGCCAGCCATCGCCCTGTCTGTTCCACCGCCTGCAACGTGACCATCTGGCCCGCTTGGACTGTGTGGCAAGGGTTGTCTTTCGCCGAATTCACGATGCCCGAAGCCTTACGCTATCCGTTGACGGAACGATCGTAGAGTTCCTGCCCAAAAGAAGACGTCAACGCGCCGGACTTAAGCGCGTTCACGTCGGCTGTCTCCACAATGCGGCCAGCGTTCAGAATAGCCAATCGGTCGCATAGAAAACTGACGACCGGCAAGTCATGGGTCACCAGGAGAAAGGTCAGGTTCTTTTTTTCCCGCAGGGTTTTCAGGAGGTTCAGAATCTCAGCCTGAACACTGACATCCAGCGCGCTGGTGGGCTCGTCCAGCAGAAGGATGGGCGGTGCAAGCATCAGCGCGCGCGCAATCGCGACCCTCTGACGTTGACCGCCCGAAAGTTGATGTGGCAGGCGGAACCGAAAGCGGCGCGGCAGTCCAACCGCGTCGAGCATGGTCAGAACACGGGCATCACGCTCCTGGAGACCATGGATCAACAAGGGTTCGGATAGCGTGTCATCAATAGTCCGACGCGGGTGGAGGCTTCCGTAAGGGTCCTGAAAAACCATCTGGACCTTTCGTGCAGTGTCGCGGGTCTGTCCCGGGCTGTCGCCACCGTCTCCAAGCCCGACCGAGCCGCCATAGCCTCGCAACTGGCCTGCAAGCGCCTTCAATATGGTCGATTTGCCAGAGCCTGACTCGCCCACAAGGGCAAAGCTCTCGCCCGCCGCCACCTTAAAGGAGACTTCGTGCAGCACCTGCGTGTCGTCAAATGTCACGGACAGGTTTTCGACAGCGATCATAGCTTCTCCCGATCCAGTACCGGCAGCCGCGCGCGGCTCTCGTCGATCTTTGGGAGGCTGGCCACCAGCCCGCGCGTATAGGGATGGATTGCATCCTGAAGGCCACCCGCCGCAACCTCTTCGACGATTTCGCCTTGGTACATCACAAGGATGCGATCGCACCAACGCGCCACCATGTTCAGGTCATGGCTGATCAGGATCAAGCCCATGCCGCGCCGCGTCACGAGATCGGCAAGGATGTCCAGCACCTGCCCCCTGACCGAGACATCCAGCGCGCTGGTCGGCTCATCGGCGATCATCAGGGCTGGCTCCAGAACCACCATCATGGCGATCATCACCCGTTGGCCCATGCCACCCGATACCTCGTGCGGATAGAGCCGTGCCACCCGCTCGGGCGCATTGATGCGGACGGCCTTCAGCGCCTCCAGCATCTGGCGGCGGCGCTCGCGTTTGCCAAGATCGCTGTGAACCGCCATCGCCTCTTCGATCTGATCGCCAATCCGGATCACCGGGTTCAGGCTGAATTTCGGATCTTGCAGGATCATCGACATGGCGGGGCCGCGCAACCGACGCATCGCCGCTTCGGGCAGGTCGCGCAGGTCCTGACCGTCAAACTCAAGCCGGTCCGCCGTCACCCGGCCCGGCTTGTGGACAAGGCCCATGATTGCGCGGCCCGTCATACTTTTGCCGGAACCGCTTTCGCCGACGATCCCGAGCCGCTCGCGTCCCAAGGCGAAACTCAGCCCGCGAACGACATCAACAGGTCCGTGATCCGTCGGAAAGGTGACGCGCAGGTTCTCGACATTCAGAAGGCTCATCCGCGCGACCTTTGTTTGGGGTCCAGCACATCACGCAACCCGTCACCGAAAAGGCAAAAGCCCAGCGAGACGATCACGATGGCAAAGCCGGGCATGGTGGCGACCCACCATTGATCGAGGATGAATGACCGCCCGCGTGAGATCATTGCTCCCCATTCCGGTAGGGGCGGCTGCGCACCAAGACCGAGAAACCCAAGACCTGCGGCGGTCAGGATGATCCCGGCCATGTCGAGCGTGACCCGAACAATGGTTGAGGAGAGGCAAAGCGGCATCACATGCAGGGTGATGATCCGCAATCGCGAAGCGCCTTGCATTCGGATCGCATCGAGGAATTCCGCGTTGCGAAAGGTCAGGACTTCGGCCCTTGCGATACGCGCATAGACGGGCCAGGCGGCGATGGCGATGGCGATGACGGCGTTCTCGATCCCGGGACCGAGGGCCGCCACGAAGGCAAGTGCCAGGACGAGACGGGGAAGTGACAGGAAAATATCCGTCAAGCCCATCAGCACGCGGTCTACCCATCCACCAAAATAGCCCGCGACCGTGCCGATCAATAGGCCCAGCGGCGCCGAGATAACCGCCACCAAGAGCACGATCATCAACGTCAGGCGCGTCCCGTGGATCACGCGCGACAGGATATCGCGCCCCAACTCATCCGTTCCCATCCAATGGGCGGCAGAGGGTGGTTGCAACCGGTTGGCCAGGTCACCGTCCACCGGGGAATAGGGTGCAAGCCAGGGCGCAAAGGCGGCGATCACCAAAAGCGCGACAATGATCGCCAGCCCCACCATGGCCAAGGGGTTCCGGGACAAATCCCGCGCCAGACGAAAGGCATACCCAAGACGGGCCTGCATCCGCGTCTCGGGATCATCCGAGAGAAGCCACGCCCGGGTGCTCATGCGCGCGCCCTCGGGTCGAGCCAGCGGTAAAGCGCGTCCGAGCCCTTGTTGATGCCAACGAACACCGCACCGATGATAAGTGTCGCCCCAAGCACGGCATTCATATCCGCGTTCAGAAGCGCGGTCGTCAGATAATTCCCGATCCCCGGCCAGCTGAACACCGTCTCGATCATCACCGACCCCTCAAGAAGCCCGGCATAGCTGAGCCCGATCACCGTGATAAGCTGGACCCGGATCGGTCGGAAGGCGTGCCGCCAAAGGATCAACCGCTCTGGCACGCCCTTGACCCGCGCTGTTGTGATGAACTCCTGGCTCAACTGTTCCAGCATGAAGCTGCGGGTCATACGCGCGATATAGGCCAGTGCGAAAAAACCGAGAATGAAAGACGGCAGGATGATGTGGGAGAACGCGCTTTGAAACGCTTCCCAGTTGCGGCCGAATGCGCTGTCGATCAGCAAGAGCCCTGTGCGTGTCGGCACCATGCCATCCAGAAAGAAGTCGATCCGCCCCGGACCACCCACCCAGCGAAGATTGGCGTAAAAGACGACAAGGCCGATCAGCCCCAACCAAAAGGCAGGGATGGCATAGCCAGCAAGCCCGATCACGCGGATAATCTGGTCGGTCAGCCGACCCTGTCGCGCCGCCGCGATTACCCCCATCGGAACGCCGATCACCACACCGATGATGATGCCGAGCGTCGCCATCTCGAATGTGGCGGGGAAAACCCGCGCCAGATCCTCGGCCACCGGGCGCCCGGTGGATACCGACATCCCCAGTTCACCCTGAAGCACCTGTCCGACATAGCGCGCAAACTGCTGCAAGAGGGGATCGTCAAGGCCCATGGCCTCTTTCGTCGCGTTATATGTCTCGATGCTTGCGCGATCACCCACCACCGCCACCACCGGATCAATCGGCACAACGCGGCCAATCACAAACGTGATCGCCAAAAGGCCCAGAAAGGTCACCGCCAAGGTCAGCAGAAACCGGGCCACGGGAAGCGTGCGGATCAAAAGAAACTCCATTTGACGGGTCTTAGCAAAGTTTTTTTGACACATCAAAATTTTTTTACTATCAGAAAAATACTTTAGGAGACCGGATGACAGCACAGGTATCGAAACTTGAAAGCGCGCGACCTCCTGCCTTCGGGGGACGGATCCGCGATCTTCGACGTAAATCCGGCCTGACCCTGCAGGCCTTGGCAGATCAGGCGGGCATCTCTGTCGGCTTCCTCAGCCAGGTCGAACGGGACAAGGCCACGCCCAGCCTTGGAACACTTGCCAGCCTCGCCGCGACGCTCGGCGTCGATGTGGACGTGTTCATTGCCACGCAGAAACCTTCCGACAGTGTCACGCGCGAAGGGGAGCGCCCCCGCTTTGCCCTTGCCGACAGTTCCTTGTCCTACGAACATGTCTCGACTGCACTGCCCGGCGGCACGATTTCCTCGCTCATCGTGCACATCCCGGTGGGCTACGCCTCGGAGGTGACCGCGCATGCGGGCGAAGAGCTGATCCTGGTGCTGGAAGGCAAGGTGCGCCAAACGCTCGATGACGCGCTGATTGTGCTCCACCCCGGCGACAGCCTGCATTTCATGGGCGACACGCCGCATGCCTTTGCCAATGTGGGTGACGGTCCGGCCAAGCTTTTGTGGACAGGCACGTCACCAAGATTTCTGGGGCCAAAGACCGGCCCTTCAACCGACAATGACACCAACAGGAGAGATCCATGAAACATGTTCCGCATTTTGCGAGAGTGCTGGCCGTCAGCCTGATCGCGCTCACGACAGCCCCTGCGATGGCCAATACCCCCGACAACGCATTGGTCATTGCGCAAAACATTGATGATATCGTCACCATTGATCCGGCTTCCGCGTATGAGTTCACATCCGGTGAGTATGTCGCCAATACCTATGACCAACTGGTGCAGTACGATGCCGAGGACACGACAAAACTGGCACCCGGTCTGGCGGCAAGCTGGGAGATCGATACGACTGCCAAAACCGTGACGTTCCAGTTGCGTGAGGGCGTGACGTTCTCGTCAGGCAATCCATTGCGCGGCAAGGATGTGTTGGAAAGCTGGCGGCGTGTGCTCGTGCTGCAAAAGGCACCTGCGTTTATTCTGGAGAATCTCGGCTGGTCTGCTGATAATCTTGACGAGATGGTCACTGTTGACGGCAACACGGTCACCGTGAAATGGGCGGGCGATTTTGCCCCGTCCTTTGTTCTGAACGTTCTGGCGGCCCGCCCTGCCGCCGTGGTGGACATCGAAACCGCCATGGCCAATCAGGTCGATGGCGATCTGGGCCATGCCTGGCTGAACCAGAACAGCGCCGGAACAGGCGCGTTCACACTGGCCCGCTATGCGCCGGGCGAAGTTCTGATGCTGGAAGCCAATCCCAACTATTGGAATACGGCACCCGGGATCGAGCGGGTGATGATCCGTCATGTGGCCGAGGCTGCAACCCAGCGTCTTTTGCTGGAATCCGGTGATGTGGACATGGCCAAGAACCTGACCCCCGACCAGATTGCCGGGCTTTCGGGCAATGCGGATATCAAGGTCGAAACCTATCCCCAAACCGCGGTCCATTGGTTCAGCTTCAACCAAAAGCACGAACCCCTGACCAACCCGGCGCTCTGGGAGGCTTCGCGTTACCTGGTCGACTACAACGGCATGGCCGACAGCTTCCTGAAGGGGCAGATGGAAGTGCATCAGGCCTTCTGGCCGGAAGGATTTCCAGGTGCACTGACCGATACACCATTCAGCTATGATCCGGAAAAAGCCAAGGCGATCCTCGAGGAAGGCGGTGTTGAACTGCCTCTCACGATCGAGCTTGATGTCATCAATGCAGAACCCTTCACTGATATGGCGGCCAGCCTCCAACAGACCTTTGCACCTGCCGGCATCAATTTTGACATCCTTCCCGGCACCGGCTCTCAGGTAATCACCAAGTACCGCGCGCGAACACACCAAGGCATGTTGCTGTACTGGGGTCCCGACTTCATGGACCCCCATTCCAATGCCAAGGCCTTTGCCTACAACTCGGACAACTCCGATGACAAATACGTCTCGACCACGACCTGGCGGAACGCCTGGATGCCACCTGCCGAGATCAACGAAAAGACCAAGGCCGCGTTAGCCGAACAGGATGCCGACGCACGCAACCAGATGTATATCGAGTTGCAAGCGGCAATGCAGGAAGAAGCGCCCTTCGTCATCATGTTCCAGGCGGTCAAGCAGGTGGCCATGGCGGATGAGGTTACCGGCTTCGTCAATGGCGCAAACGCCGACTACGTCTATTATCGCCTGGTAGAAAAGCAGTAAGGACGCATTGCGCGGGCGGGCACCCTCGTCCGCGCAAACCAACTTGAAAGACACAGGTCTTATGAAAACCTTCGAAAGCCTGCATGCCGAGGCAAAGGCAGCCTGTGGCGCCCGGCTGTTCACTATCACCGTTCTGGACCGCAAGGCGGGGGTCGCGTGGCGGGCATACAGCTCACACCCCGGGGATTACCCGGTAACAGGCACCAAGCCCTTGCAGGAAAACGACTGGACACGGCAGGTTCTGAACCGCGCCGAAACCTTCGTTGCAAATACGACCTCCGAATTTGCGCCGTACTTTGCAGATCACGCGGTCATCAATGCCCTCGACTGCGAGGCTGCGGTCAATATTCCAGTATCAGATGGAAAAGTGGTCCAGGGCACGGTGAATATCCTCGACAAAGAGGGTCATTTCACGCCCGACCGGGTGGCGGCTTTGGAACGTCTGGTTGCAGAAAACCGGACCGGGTTGCTCCGTGCATTCGAAACAATACTACAGGACACAGACAGATGACACGCATCGGCCGCTTGCAGGCCCGCATGGCTGAAACCTGCACCGATCTGGTCGTGCTGGCCCCCGGAGCGCATATGGCCTGGCTTCTGGATGTCCGCCCTCACGCTGATGAACGCGCGCTCTTTGCCTGCATATCGCAACGAAAGGCAGCGTTTCTGATGCCGGCCCTGGAAGCCGACAGCGCAAGGCAACAGACCGATTTGCCTTTCTACGAATGGGCAGATGCCCATGGACCGGACGAGGCATTGGAACGGCTGCTGAATGACCTGGGAACTTTGGACGCCGCGTCCATCGTGCTGGACGAAACCATGCGCGCGGACCATGCGGCCCTTGTTCAGGATCGGTTTCCGACCGCAATGCGCAGGTTCACTGAGACAACCGTCGGCGCGCTGCGCATTCGCAAAGATGAGGCCGAGTTCCGCCTTCTGAAGCGGAATGCGCAGATCGCGGACACCGCAATGAAGACCGCTTGGGCGGCAATGAAGCCCGGCATGACCGAGGCAGATGTTGCAGCAATCGTGAAACAGAGCTTTGCGAATCAGGGCGCAAGCCCGCTGTTCTCGATCGTTGCGGCGGGGCGAAACGCAGCGTTCCCGCACCACCATACCGACAACACGGTCTTGCGTGAGCGGGATACGGTTCTCATCGATATCGGCGGCGGCATTGATGGCTACGTTTCGGATATTACGCGCGTCGCCGTACTTGGACAGATGCCGGAGGGCTTTGAAGATATCCATTCGGTGGTAGACGCCGCAGTCGAGGCAGCCCTTGCGGCGGCCAGGCCCGGTGTTCCTGCCTCTGCGGTCGATGCCGCCGCACGCGGGGTGATCGACGACGCGGGCTTTGGTGACTTTTTCAACCACCGCACCGGGCATGGGCTGGGCACAGAGGTCCATGAACCGCCCTATGTCACGTCCACGTCAGAAACGGTTCTGGACGAGGGCATGGTCTTTTCGATTGAACCGGGGGTTTATCTGCCGGACCGGTTTGGCATTCGCCTCGAAGAGATCGTCGTCCTGCGCAGCGACGGGCCTGAAATCCTGTCCGATCTTCGCAGAGACATTCATTTGCCCGGAACCAAATAACAGCGATCCTGGGTGAGGCTTTGCCTTCAGCCCCTGCGTGGCAGGGGGACTACCGAAACAGCTCAAAGCACGTCGGTACATCCTAACCCCGGCTGCATAACGCCGACATAGTGGCATACGGGTGAACAGGAGAAAGGTCATGAGAACGTCTGACAAGATACCTGGAACACCACCTGTTATCTCCCGCGCGCCAGTCCCTGATTTCAGGCAGCGTGAGGGGATTCAGATTGTGCGCATGACGCTTTAACGCAACCGCAGCGAAAATTGGCTTGGTCCAGGTTCCCATTGCCGACCTAGAGTCTGATGCTTGACAACACTTGCCGCAAAGCAAAAAGACCCCGCGTTTTCGCGGGGTCTTCTCCAGTTCGCGTCTTGCTGGCTTACTTGTCGTCGCCACCCTTCAGCGCCGCGCCAAGGATATCGCCCAGCGATGCTCCCGAGTCCGAGGATCCGTACTGTTCCACGGCCTCTTTCTCTTCGGCAATCTCGCGTGCCTTGATCGACACACCGAGACGACGGGCCTTCGCGTCGACGTTGGTGATGCGCACGTCGACCTTGTCCCCGACGGAGAAACGCTCGGGGCGCTGCTCGGCACGGTCACGGGACAGGTCAGAGCGACGGATGAAGGATTTCATGCCTTCGTACTCGACCTCGATGCCACCATCCTCGATTGCAGTGACGGTCACAGTCACCACAGAGCCGCGCTTCACGCCGCCCACGGCTTCGGCAAACTTGTCGCCGCCAACGGCTTTGATCGACAGGGAAATGCGCTCTTTTTCCACATCCACCTCGGAGACAACGGCCTGAACCATGTCACCCTTGCGGTAGCTCTGGATCGCATCTTCGCCACGCTCGTCCCAGCTGAGGTCGGACAGGTGCACCATGCCGTCGATGTCACCGTCAAGGCCCACGAACAGACCGAATTCGGTGATGTTCTTGACCTCGCCTTCGACTTCCGTGCCCTCGGGGTGCGTTTCAGCAAAGACTTCCCATGGGTTGCGCATGGTCTGCTTGAGCCCCAGGGAAACGCGGCGCTTGGCACCGTCGATTTCCAGCACCATGACTTCGACTTCCTGAGAGGTTGAAACGATCTTGCCGGGATGGACGTTCTTCTTGGTCCAGGACATCTCCGAGACGTGCACTAGGCCTTCGACACCGGCTTCGAGCTCCACGAAGGCACCGTAGTCGGTGATGTTGGTCACGCGACCCGTGTGGGTGGAACCCAGCGGGTACTTTGCGGCCACCAGATCCCATGGGTCTTCCTGCAGCTGCTTCATGCCGAGGCTGATGCGGTGGGTTTCCTTGTTGATCTTGATGACCTGCACCTTGATCGTCTCGCCAATGGTGAGGATCTCGG
This sequence comes from Pseudomonadota bacterium, assembly GCA_039196345.1. Lineage (GTDB taxonomy): Bacteria > Pseudomonadota > Alphaproteobacteria > Rhodobacterales > Rhodobacteraceae > Roseobacter. The sequence continues at coordinate 24,772 of JBCCUU010000016.1, forward strand.
ACGGGTGGTTCACACGACGCCACGCCATGTCGGTGACGTGCAGCAGGCCGTCAACACCGCCCAGGTCAACGAAGGCACCGTATTCGGTGATGTTCTTGACCACACCATCAACTGTCTGACCTTCGGAGAGGTTGCCGATCACCTCGGCGCGCTGTTCGGCACGGGATTCTTCGAGGATCGCGCGACGCGATACCACGATGTTGCCCCGGCGGCGGTCCATCTTGAGGATCTGGAACGGCTGCTTGAGCCCCATCAGCGGGCCGGCGTCACGGACGGGGCGCACATCGACCTGAGAGCCGGGCAGGAAGGCCACGGCACCACCAAGGTCAACCGTGAAGCCACCTTTGACACGGCCAAAGATCGCACCTTCAACGCGCTGCTCATCCGCATAGGCTTTTTCCAGACGATCCCAGGCCTCTTCACGGCGCGCCATCTCGCGGGAGATGACCGCTTCGCCACGCGAGCTTTCGACCTGACGCAGGAAGACTTCAACCTCGTCGCCTACGTCGATCTTTGGCGCTTCACCGGGATCTGCAAATTCCTTCAGTTCGACACGGCCTTCCATCTTGTAGCCTACGTCGATGATGGCCTGGCCCGCTTCGATTGCGATGACCTTGCCTTTGACAACCGACCCCTCCTGGGGTGTGTCCATTTCGAAGCTTTCGTTCAGGAGTGCTTCAAACTCGTCCATTGTATTTGCCATGTGGCGTTGTTTTCCTAACTAGTTTTTGTTTCCGGCCGTGCGGTTGTCTCCGCCGGTCTTTTCGCAATTGGTCATGACGGACTGCTCTTGCACAAAAACAAACGAAGGGCCGGTGGTAACCGACCCTGCCCAGTGCCCATGTGCGTGACTTTCATGCCCCGTCAATGCGCTGCGTATAGAGCGGTTTCCGCCTGTGATCAAGCCATCTTGCGCGCTGCCGCCAAAACGCGCCAAGGCATGCTTTTCGGCGGTTATCCGATCACCTTGGGCCAGCCTCACAGCAGGCTTGACATATTAACCTTTCGCTTCGACTCTGAGCGGATCAGGAGAAGACCATGGCCATTCGCTACCTGCTCTATGCTTCACGATTGGTTGCGCCGCTGGAGCATGAAGCGCTCAACGCCTTGTTGGGAACCAGCCAGCGCAACAACAGGGCCTGTGGTCTGACCGGGTTTCTCCATATCGAGGATCAGATCGTACTGCAGTATCTGGAAGGCGAAGCGCAGCCTTTGGACAGCACGGTCGGTCGCATTCGGAACGACAAACGCCACAACGGATTCGTGGTTCTGTCCGAAGGCACTGTTGAACAAAGGTATTTCGATGGATGGAGGATGGCTCTCGTCGAAAGTGCAACGCTTTCGCTCTTTGATTTGCTCGGCTGTCGCATCGTGGATGTTTCGGCAATCAAGGAGGCCAACCCGACGGACCTCATCGCGCTATTGTCAGCGAACGCGTCCTTCCTGCGCGACCGGCCATCAGTTGCCTGAACGCTCAGAGCTCCTGCCCGCGTTTCTTCAGGTCTTCCAGCAGTTGCTCGTAAATCCCATTTGAATCGCCGCCCCCAAAGACCGAGGCGCCACCTGAATAGGTCTGCCCGTAGCTCAGCGCGACATTCACCGTTTGCGCAAGCCCGGAAATCAGCTGATTGCGTTTCAGCGGCGAGAGCGGGTGGATATAGACACCCCAAAGCCGCCCCTGCGCTACCGCGTAGCGGGCATCGAGCGCTGTGTCGAAATTAGCCTGCATGAGACGCATCAGTTCCTTCGGCTGCAGCCCTTCCGCCGACCGGATGGGCACCATGGCGCGCATCCGGTCCGCCCGCGGATCGGCAATCACCACGACGGGAATGTCCTGGATCGTAAACTGAATGGCAGCCCCCTGGCGCCTCGCATCGGGGTCCAGCGCCAGAACGATCTCGGCCAGACGGTCCATCGTCATTGGCGGTTCTTGCGCCGATTGATCCTGTGCAGTCGTCTTTGATGCGGCCACAAGAAAAACAGAGACGAGGAGTGCACGGAACATGGCTCGGACCTTTCGCATTGAGTAATCGTGAGCCTAACTGCTTTGACCTTCACAGGCCAAGCACCCTTTGGTGAGCATTCTGCAACATGGCCGTGTATAGCCGGTCCGGGGAAAATCCGAATGGGCCGCGGGCTATGCGCTATCCCGCAGTTGAACGCGCTGTGCCAACTATGCCAACAGGCGATCAATGGCAGCGATGGCGGCGTTTACGGCGGCGTCGATCTCCAGGTCCGAGGTGTCGATTGTCACGGCATCCTGTGCCGGTCTCAGCGGTGCCTCGGCCCGGTCGCGGTCGCGCGCGTCCCGCTCATGCACATCAGCCAGCACTTGCTCATAACTCAGTGCCTCCCCCCTGGCGACAAGTTCATTGTATCGCCGCCGCGCCCGCACCTCTGCCCGCGCGGTGACAAAGAGCTTTGCTTCGGCTTGTGGACAAATGACCGTACCAATATCCCTTCCGTCCAGCACGGCCCCACCGGCACGACGTGAAAAACTGCGCTGAAAATCGAGAAGTGCGGCCCGCACCTCCGGGATCACGGCAACCCGGCTTGCGGCCTGCGCCACCTCGGGCGTGCGCAGTTCCGTACCTTCAAGGTCCGCTGCGGTGAGCAGCCTCGCAGCCTCTCCCGGCTCCATCCCCAGAAGCATCTTTGCACCAACAGCCCTGTAGAGCAGCCCGGTATCCAGATGCGCAAAGCCGAAATGCGCGGCGACCGCCTTCGAAATCGTCCCCTTGCCCGCGGCAGCCGGCCCATCAATCGCAATCGTGAAGGCAGTGGCAGACATGGCTCAGTGAGTGTCCCGCGTAATCTGCGCACCCAGATCCGCCATCAGGGGCTCAAAAATCGGGAAGGACGTGGCAATCGGCCCCGCATCATCCACCGGCACCGGGTTTTGCGTCGCCATGCCAAGAACAAGGAACGACATCGCGATCCGGTGATCGAGGTGGCTGGCGCAGGTGGCCCCGCCCGCTACATTGCCCTGCCCGCGCCCGGTGACAATCCACCAGTCCGGCCCCTCTTCAACCTCGACCCCATTGGCCCGCAAGCCCACGGCCATGGCGTCAATGCGGTCGCTCTCTTTCACGCGCAGTTCCTCGACCCCGCGCATGACGGTCTGACCTTGGGCGAAAGAAGCCACCACGGAAAGGATAGGATATTCGTCAATCATGCTCGCCGCGCGCGCCGGTGGCACTTCAATACCCTTCAGATCAGGCGAAAACCGCGCCCGCAGGTCGGCAACCGGTTCGCCCCCTTCCTCGCGCTCGTTCTCATAGGTAAGGTCCGCCCCCATCTCGCGCAGCGTGGTGAAGAGCCCCGCGCGCGTCGGGTTCAACCCTATCCCCGGCACCAGCACATCAGAGCCCGGCACGATCAACGCGGCACAGACCGGGAAAGCCGCTGAGGACGGGTCGCGCGGGACGTCGATCTGTTGTGGCGCAAGCTCCGGCTGCCCGGTCAGGGTGATGACACGCCCTTCGTCCGTCTCCTCCACCGAAATCTCCGCGCCAAAGCCCGCCAGCATACGCTCCGTGTGATCCCGCGTCGCTTCCGCTTCGATCACGACCGTTTTGCCGGGGGCATTCAGCCCGGCCAGCAACACGGCCGATTTCACCTGCGCGGAGGGGACGGGAACGGTGTACTGCACCGGAACCGGGTTTTCGGCCCCCACCAGAGTCATGGGCAGACGCCCGCCTTCGCGCCCAACGGACTGCGTGCCAAAGAGCGCAAGCGGCTCTGTCACCCGCGCCATTGGCCGCCCGTTCAAGGAGGCATCCCCCGTGAATGTCGCCGTGATGGGCGAGGTCGCCATGGCGCCCATAATGAGGCGCACGCCGGTCCCCGAATTGCCGCAATCAATGACCTGGTCAGGCTCGGCAAACCCGCCGACGCCGACACCATTCACGGTCCATTCACCCTCCCCGTGCTCCGTCACGGTCGCTCCAAAGGCGCGCATCGCCTTGGCGGTATCCAGAACATCCTGTCCTTCCAGCAACCCGGTAATGCGGGTCTCCCCGACACAGAGCGCCCCGAGGATCAGCGATCGGTGCGAGATCGATTTGTCACCCGGCACTCTTGCCACCCCGGAAAGCGGGCCGCAGGCGTGAGAGGTCATCGGGGTCGGAGTGCCGTGGCTGGACATTGAAATACTCGGTTTGGACGTGTTTGGCGCTGGATTACCGCGCCACATGGGCAGCGTCCAGCCCCTTCGGCCCTGTCGGGTCAGGTCCTAACGAAGGTCAGGTAATGCGGGGTGCGCCCCTCGCGCAGCGCCTTTTGCTCGTAGCGGGTCGAAATCCAGTCAGGCCATGGGGTCCGCCAGTCATCCGGACCCTCCGCCTGCCATTGAAATCCATGCTTCGGGACTTCTTGCAGGGTTTGGCGCACGTAGTCCTCAATATCCGTTGCAACCCGAAAGACCGCCCCCGGTTTCAGCACGCGCGACAGGGGCAGCAGATGCTCGGGCGTCACGAACCGCCGACGATGGTGGCGCGCCTTCGGCCACGGGTCGGGATAGAGCAGAAAGGCCCGATCCACGGACGCGTCGGGCAAAACATCCATCAGATCCCGCGCATCGCCCGGAAACACCGCCAGGTTTTTCACCCCCGCGCGCCGGATTTTGCCCAGCAGCATCGCAACGCCGTTGATATAAGGCTCCGCGCCGATGATCCCGACCTCCGGGTTCTCGGCAGCCTGATGGACCAGATGCTCTCCGCCACCGAAACCGATCTCCAACCACACCGGCCTGCCATCGAACAGACCGTGCAGATCAAGCGGCGCGCGGGTCGGGTTTTCCTCCCAACTCACCGCGCCGGGCGACAGACCGGCGAGATCCTCATCGAGGTATGCCTTCTGCGACGCCTTGAGGGCCTTTCCCTTGAGCCTGCCATAGAAATTGCGATGCGGTCGGTCGGTACGTGTCATGCACGCCCTTTAGCCCCGAGCCCAGTTCGATGCAACGGGCGGGATAACGCTGGTGCCGCGCGAAACCGACACCAACCCCCCGCGACCCTCAAAACAGCGCGACAATGCTGAACACGGGTCACGTGTTCAGCCAGAATGGCGTGCAGCGCAGCTGCTCCGCTGGATCAGAGTGCTGCTTTCAACGCCTCGGTCAGGTCGGTCTTTTCCCAGCTAAAACCCCCATCCGCATCCGGCGCGCGGCCAAAATGCCCGTAGGCCGCGGTCCTCTGATAGATCGGCTTGTTAAGTTGCAAATGCTCGCGAATGCCGCGCGGCGTGAGGTCCATGACCCTGCCAATGGCTTTTTCAACAACGCTTTCGTCCACCTCGCCGGTGCCGAAGGTATCACAATAGATGGAGAGCGGTTTGGAGACACCGATGGCATAGCTCAACTGAATGGTGCATTTGCGCGCCAAGCCCGACGCAACCACATTCTTCGCAAGATAACGGGCCGCATAGGCGGCAGAGCGGTCCACCTTGGTCGGATCCTTGCCGGAGAAAGCGCCCCCTCCGTGCGGTGCCGCACCGCCGTAGGTGTCCACGATGATCTTGCGCCCGGTCAGCCCGGCATCGCCGTCCGGCCCGCCGATCACGAAAGTGCCCGTCGGGTTGACCCACCATTCGGTCTCTGCCGAGATCCAGCCATCAGGGAGAACCTCCCGGATGTAGGGTTCCACAATCGCCCGGATGTCATCGGAGGTCTGGCTTTCGTCCGCATGTTGGGTGGAAAGAACGATGGAGCTCACGCCGACCGGCTTACCTTCCTCATACCGCACCGACAGCTGGCTTTTGGCATCAGGGCGCAGGGTGGGTTCCGTCCCATCCTTGCGCACCTCTGCCAGGCGACGCAGGATGGCGTGGGCGTAGTGAATGGGGGCCGGCATCAATTCAGGTGTTTCATCCGACGCATAGCCGAACATGATCCCCTGATCGCCCGCCCCTTCTTCCTTGTCCTCAGCGGCATCAACACCTTGCGCGATATGCGCGGATTGCTCGTGCAGCAGATTTGTCACCTCGCAGGTCGCGTGGTGGAATTCGTCCTGCTCATAGCCGATGTCCTTGATGCAGGACCGGGCAATCGCTTCGATCTGTCCCATGTAGTCATGCAGCTTGCTCTTGTCGGACAGGCCGACTTCGCCGCCAATGACGACACGGTTTGTCGTGGCAAAGGTTTCGGCGGCGACGCGCGCTTCGGGTTCTTCGGCAAGGAAAGCGTCCAGCACAGCATCGGAAATCCGATCACAGACTTTATCGGGGTGGCCCTCGGAAACGGATTCCGAGGTGAAAGTGTAGTTTTTACGGGACATTATGTGCTCCATTAAAATCCAAGATCACGCCAGGAAGCCGTTGTGATCGGTCGCGCCTCACTACGTTGCCATTTTTACCGCGTCAATTGCTATCTCGCCCTTGGCTCTCGCCAGGTCTGAAAGAAGCAACCAGCATACCCCAAGGCGATGAACAGGATTGCAGGCCAGTCCCCAATCCTGCTGTAGAGCGTGGGGGGCAACGCCAGCGGCAGGCGCGCATCGAGAAACCCTTCCTCCCCCAAGGATATCTGCGCCAGAATACGCCCTGTTGGACCGATCATGGCCGAAATCCCGGTATTGGCGGAGCGCACCATCGGCAGGCCTTGCTCAATTGCCCTCATGCGGGCCTGGGCCAGATGTTGCTGGGGTCCCGCATAGGTTCCGAACCACGCATCATTTGTCACCTGCAACAGAAACGACGCGCGCTCCGGCATGGCATTCACGCCGTGTGGAAAAACGGCTTCGTAACAGATGAGGGGCAGGGCTTTGCCCAAGGCCCCAAGTTCCAGCAGTGCCGGTCCCGGACCGCTTGAAAAGCCGCCCATGGATGCGGCCAGTGCCTCAAGACCCAGTTTTGAGGTCAGGCTGCCAAATGGGACATATTCGCCAAAGGGCACCAGATGGTGTTTGTCATATATCGCCGAAACCTCGCCCTGCACTGCCACGACAGCAAGAGAATTGCGCAAGCTATCTCCCTCAAAACGCAGGGCGCCAAGGGCCACCGGAGTTCCCCGCGCGGCCTGCGCGATCAGCCGCAGGGCCGGTTCTGCGGCCTCAAGGCGCCACGGGATTGCCGTCTCGGGCCAGACAACAAGATCCGGCGCATCGTCCGGGGACGCGGGAGGCGCGCCGGTCAATGCCAGTTGGCGGGAGAAGAAGACATCCGCCATCTCCGGACGCCACTTTAGATGCTGCGCGGCGTTTGGCTGTACAATCCGAACCGTATGCTCCGACAGCCCCGCAGACTGGCGCGCATGGGGAAGCGAGACCGCCAGCACAGCGGCTGCCAGAAGCACCCCCTGCCCGGTTCGAAACGCGACCCGAAACGCGGGGACCTGCGCAGAGGGTCCGCCAGCCGACAGCAGGCACGCCAAACCGAGCATGGACATGGTGGCCACGTGCGGCCCCCCCAAGGCCAACAGAATGGAGGCTGGTCCCTCCACCAACACCTGCGCGGGGGCCGCCCAGGGAAAGCCTGTAAGGACATAGGCCCGCAACAACTCGGCACCCGTCCAGGTCAGGACCAGCGCCAGTGGGCTGTGAAAGACCCGTCGCGCGGCCCAGAATGCGGCCGCCCAGAAGAGGGCAAGGCCCCCGCTCAGAAGCGCAAGCGCAAAGGGGGCCATCCATCCATGCCTGTCGACATCGACCTGAAACGGCTCGACAATCCACGACAGGGCGAGCGCGAAATACCCCGCACCAAAAGCCCAGCCCAGAAGGCCCGGGCGGGTTGGATCGTGCCGCCAAAGCCAGAAAGCAACTGTCAGGGCAATGAGGAGCGCCGCCGGAATATCGAAAGGGGCCTGACCCAGCGCACCGGCAGCACCAGCCATCGCCGCGAAAGCAAGGCGTGCCGAAAGCGGCAACGCTGAAAATGCCCCTGACATCAAGGCTTCAACGACATGCCGGGCGGCCTTCAGGAAGAACTCACGACGGTGCGCACCCGGAGGCGCTTTATCCGGCGGGGGTCCGCGTCAATCACCTCGAACTCCGGCCCATCGGGATGTTGGACCACTTCCCCGCGCGCCGGCACGCGACCCGACAACATGAAGACCAGACCGCCAAGCGTATCGATCTCTTCCTCGTCAACCACGTCGTGATCCGTGAGGGACATGCCGATTTCCGCTTCAAAATCCTCCAACGGCGTCTTTGCCAGCGCGAGATAACAGCCGGGCTTTTCCTCGGTAAAGAAAAGCCCCTCGTCGATATCATGTTCATCTTCGATCTCGCCGATGACCTGTTCGATCAGGTCTTCGATCGTCACCAGACCGTCGACACCGCCATATTCGTCGATCACAAGTGCCATGTGCCGACGCTCTGCCTGCATCTTGGTGAGCAGAACGCCGATGGTCATGGAGGGCGGTACAAAAAGCAATGGTCGCAACATGGCGTGCATGTCAAAGCTCTTTGAGCCGCCATTGAACCCATGCGTGAGCGCCAGATCCTTCAGGTGCAAGAACCCGACGGGCGTATCCAGAGTGCCATCATAGACCGGCAGACGGGTCAAACCACTTTCCTTGAAGACGGCGACCACCTCATCCAGTGTCGTTGTCATGGGAATTGCGGTGATATCCGCCTTGGGGACAGAGACGTCTTCCACGCGCATCCGGCGCAGGTTTATCATCCCATGGGTCTGCTGGTTTTCACGGCGAGGCGTGTTGTCCGAAGCGCCCTCTTCCTCATCAGACGGGCTGAGCGCTTCGATCACGCGGCTGAAAAAACCGCCTTGTCGGGAAGGTTCGGGGTCTTGCGAGGGGGTGAGTTCGTCACGCGCGCGTCGCGCCGCGTCAGATGATCCGTCTGTGTCGCCCATTGGGTCCTGTTCTGCGTTGAGGCGGAAAATGCCGCCCGTCATCTCCTATATGGGTCATCAAGACCCATCTTGCCAAGTATTTCAGTCTCGATCCCCTGCATCAGCGTGGCATCGAGGTCACGAACGTGGTCGTATCCCAACAAGTGTAACGTTCCGTGAACGACAAGATGGCACATGTGGTCTTGCGCAGGTTTGGCCATGTCGGCAGCTTCCCGAACACAGGTGTCATACGAAAGCGCGATATCGCCCAAGGGTATCGAACCATCAGGATCAGCGGACGGCTTTGTTGGCAGCTCACCCTCTTGTGCTGCGGCCAGGTCCTTGGCGGGCCAGCTGAGCACGTTTGTGGGCTGCGCCTTCGCGCGAAACGATTCGTTCAACGCAGCAATCTCCGGATCATTTGTGGCGAGAACGCTGACCTCCACTTGCCAGTCTGCAAGGCCCTGGTGATCGAGCACCGCGACGATAAAACTCTCAAAGAGTGAACCCGCATCGAGATCCGACCAGCGCACGTCGTTTATGAGGATGTCGATATTCATGTGTCGCAGTTTTACAATCAGAAAGGGGTCATCGGCTGATGCCTCGCCTGTCAAGTGAGCGCAAGCCGGTATTGAGCCCCTCCGCGCCCAACTCGTAGTTGAAACTCAACAAGACTCCCGCTCAACCTGTCGAATTAACGGATCGTTAATGTGAACGTTACCACGTAAACAATTTACGAGGACATTTAATGTTGAGAACGACTTTAATCACCACGACAGCCTTGGCGCTGTCCGGCTTTGCTGCGCATGCAACTACCGTGCCTGCTGACCTGTCGACCTGGACCGAAAACGGCAATCCCAACAACAACGCTGGAACCTGGACCGTTCAATCCGGTGGCGATTCGGTGCTTCAAAGCAGGAACGGCACACCCACTGTCTTTTTCGAAAAAGGTAAGAATGCTCAGGGAACCGCCCTCCGCGGGACGATTTCCGTCAATTCACGTGCCAATGATGACGACTTCATTGGTTTCGTCCTGGGGTATCAGGACGGCGAAATTAACAGCACTAACGCTGACTTCTGGCTGTTTGACTGAAAGCAGGGCGATCAGAGCGGTGCCGGGGCAGGCACAGCGCTGAGCCACGTGTCCGGCAACCTTGTCGGGACAAGTACCGGCGTCAACGGGCCGTGGTGGCAACACGATGCTCCTATTACGGAGAAACTGCGCGGCACCAAACTCGGCTCGACCGGCTACAATTTCAATGAAACGTACACCTTCGACCTGATCTTCAGCGCAGACCGCATCCAGGTAAAGGTCAACGATGTCGTAGAGATCGACTACACCAAGGCCGATAATGGCGGGAAGGCGTTTGGCGACGGCGCGTTTGGCTTTTACAACTTCTCACAAGCGCGGGTCACTTACGGAAGTCTGGTGGAAGACACCGACCCCGACGAACTGGCGGTGCCGCTTCCGGCCGGATTGCCTCTGCTGCTGGCAGGTCTTGGCGTACTGGGCCTTGCGAAGCGCCGGCAAAAAGCCTGACAGCTTGATGCTCCAAGAGTTGGAACCGGGCGCCTTTTCGGGGCGCCCTTTTTCTTTCAGCTTGTTGTGCCCCCGGCCTGATCCTGCGGCGCATCCGCCTCATAGGCCTCGATGATGGCCGCGACCAGCGGGTGCCGCACAACATCCTTGGAGGTAAAATAGCTGAAACTGATCTTGGGGATCGTCTTCAAGAGCCGTTCCGCATCCGCCAGCCCGGAGGCTGTGCCGCGCGGCAAGTCAATCTGTGTGCGATCCCCCGTGATGACCATCCGCGATCCCTCGCCCAACCGGGTCAGGAACATTTTCATTTGCATCGTGGTCGCGTTCTGCGCTTCATCAAGGACCACAAAGGCATTGGACAAGGTCCGCCCCCGCATGAAGGCCAGGGGCGCGATTTCGATCTGCTTTTCCTCGATCAGCCGTGTGAGTTGTTTGCCGGGCAGAAAGTCCCCCAACGCATCGTAGAGCGGCTGCATGTAAGGGTCGACCTTGTCTTTCATGTCGCCTGGCAGAAAGCCCAGACGCTCCCCCGCCTCGACCGCCGGGCGCGAAAGGATGATCTTGTCGACCTGACCCGACAGGAACATGGAGACCCCCACCGCAACAGCGAGATAGGTCTTGCCCGTGCCCGCAGGGCCGATCCCGAAGGCCAACTCATTCTCGAACAGCGCCTGCACATAGGCCTTCTGCGCGTCGGTGCGTGGTTCCACCCGCTTCTTGCGGGTCTGGATTTCTATCCGGTTCCCGATGGGCATTTCAAGCTGGTCACCGTCTTCCGGAACACTTACCTCGTCAAAGGGGCCCATCCGCAGTTCACGGTCCACGTCTCCCGCCTCAACCGCGCGTCCGCTTTCCAGTCGGGCATAGAGCGCATGCAGCACCCTTATGGCATCGGTTTGAGCATCATGCTCGCCTACGACAGCCAACTGGTTCCCGCGCCGCATGATCTGCACCCCGAGCGCCTTCTCGACCTGGGCAAGATTGGCGTCATAGGGTCCACACAAGTCGATCAGCAAACGATTGTCAGGAAATTCCACGGTCCCGCCCGGGGCGGCGGTCAGGGTGTCCGTCGGACTTGTGTCACTGGGCGGCAATAGCGGCTCCTTGGCGCGTGTGAGTCGCAAGGACGGTGCCAATTCCAGCAGCACAACGCAAGCACTTGCACGGCAATTCTCCCTCAGATGCGTCTAAATTCCGAATTGCACCGGGAAAGCGGCAAATTGCATTGCTGAGTGCTGCGCTGCGCGACATCCTCCACCGCAAGGCCACTCTGATCCAAGAATGCCCGCCGAAGTCGCGCTCAAAAGCCCGTCAACGCTTCACAGCAGCCAGCGAATTGCGTTTGGCCTCCGTGATGGTCACGGGCAGAATCTCTCCGACCTGAGCCGCGCAGTCATCGATATGCACCGCGTGCAGATACTCCGACTTGCCGACCATCTGGCCGTCGAATTTGCCGGGTTTCTCGATCAGCACACTCAGATCGCGCCCGACCATGGCGCTCTGAATGGCCTGCTGCTGCTGCGTGATGAGCGCCTGGATACGCTGCAAACGGTCATCTGCCTCCGCCGCGTCCACCTGGGTGCGTTCCGCCGCCGGCGTGCCGGGCCGGGTGGAATACTTGAAGGAATAGGCATAGCCGTAGTTCACCTCGCGGATCAGATCGAGCGTAGCCTGAAAGTCCTCTTCGGTTTCTTCGGGAAACCCGACAATGAAATCGCCCGACAACAGAATGTCCGGACGCCCCGCGCGGATACGCTCGATCAAGCGCAAATAGCTCTCGGCGGTATGGCTGCGGTTCATGCGTTTGAGGATCTTGTCAGACCCCGACTGCACGGGCAGATGCAGATAGGGCATCAACTTCGGACAATCGCGGTGCGCCTCGATCAGATCGTCCTGCATGTCGTTCGGGTGCGAGGTTGTGAAACGCAACCGCTCCAGCCCGTCGATGTCGTTGAGCGCCCAGATGAGGTCCGCCAGCGATTTCTCCGACCCGTCTGCACCCTCTCCGTGGTAGGCGTTGACGTTCTGCCCCAACAGCGTGATCTCACGCACGCCCCGATCTACCAGCGCGCGGGCCTCATCAAGAACGCGCGACACCGGGCGGCTAACCTCAGCGCCACGTGTGTAGGGCACGACGCAAAAGGCGCAGAACTTGTCGCAGCCTTCCTGAACCGTCAGAAAGGCCGATGGGGCGCGTCTGGCCTTGGGACGCGCCTTCATCTCTTCGAACTTGTCCTCTTCCGGGAAATCCGTATCGAGCGCCTTTTGGCCCTCGCGCAGACGGGCCTCCATCTGAGGCAGACGGTGATAGGATTGCGGCCCCACAACCAGATCAACAGCCGGCTGGCGCCGCATGATTTCTTCGCCCTCTGCCTGCGCCACACAGCCCGCCACGCCGATCTTCAGATCGGGGTTCCGGTCTTTCAACGGCTTCATACGGCCGAGTTCGGAATACACTTTTTCCGCCGCTTTCTCGCGGATGTGGCAGGTGTTGAGCAGGATCATGTCTGCTTCTTCCGCGACTTTCGTCTCCACGTACCCTTCGCCGCCCAGCGCTTCGGCCATGCGTTCACTGTCGTAAACATTCATCTGGCAACCGTAGGTCTTGATGAAAAGCTTTTTAGGCGTTGTCATGACAAGGGTCCGATCATTTGCGTTTCGCCGGTCTGGTATCAGGCCATGCCCGGGCTTGCAATGTAGCCGGAATTGCCCGAATTTCACCTTGGCAGAAAGCGGAGCCTGCGATGCGCTATTCCGATCTAAGTGACTTCATCAAGCATCGGCGCGCGGCGCTCACTGAAGGGCCTATTGCCATTATTCTTGTTGAGGATGACGTGGAGGTCGCATCGACCCTGCGGCATCACCTTCAAGCCGGGTTCAAAACGGTTCTTGCCCTGATGCCGGAGAGCTTTGATCTGCCGGAAGATGCCGAGGAACAGGTGGTCCGGATCACCTATGACGCCACCGCTGACGGTGCAACGGAGGTTGCTGTCAACGCGCTCATCAAGGCGGCACCGGGTCAGTGGCTCTATTATTGTTACAACGCGGAGTACCTGTTCTTTCCGTTCTGCGAAACCCGCACCATCGGCGAGATGCTGGCGTTCCATGCGGAAGAACGCCGCGATGCGATGCTGACCTATGTGGTTGATCTATACGCCGATGACCTGACACGTTTTCCTGATGCGGTCTCGCTCGATCATGCGAATCTGGACCGCTCGGGCTATTACTCCCTCGCCCGCAAGGGCTCGGACAACAAGCCGAAGGAACGGCAGTTGGACTTCTTTGGCGGATTGCGCTGGCGGTTTGAAGAACACATCCCCGAAGCCAGACGCAAGATAGACCGCATCGGCTTGTTCAGAGCGCAGCCGGGTTTGGTCCTGCGCGACAATCACACGTTTTCAATTGAAGAATACAACACCTATGCCTGCCCATGGCATCACAACCTGACGGCCGCGATCTGTTCGTTCCGAACCGCCAAGGCGCTCAAGACCAATCCGGGCAGCACCTATCAGATCGAGACCTTCAAGTGGCACAACTCGGAACCCTTTGAGTGGCACTCGCGTCAACTGCTTGATCTAGGCCTGATGGAGCCGGGCCAGTGGTTTTAGCGACACCTTACAAGGAAGGTGGAAACCCGCCGCTATTTCCGGCGCAACCGAATGACCACATCCACCGATGCAATCTCCGCGCCTTCGGGGGCGTTCGGCAGGCGTGCAATTTCCAACTGGTCCGACGGTGCATCGGTCAGGGTCGCGTCATCTTCCCAGTAGAAGTGCGGATGGTCATGCGTGTTGGTGTCGAAATAGCTCTTGGAGCCATCCACCGTCACTTCCTGCATCAACCCCGCATCGCAGAACGCGCGGAGCGTATTGTAGACAGTGGCCAGCGAGACCGCCTCCCCTTCAGCCTTGGCGGCTTCAAAAAGGCTTTCAGCGGTGACATGACGATGCTGCCCGTCGCCAATGAGCAAAGCGGCCAGCGACACACGCTGGCGCGTCGGGCGCAGACCGGCGGTCGCAAGCCAGTTCGCTCCGGTCTTATGTTGTGCGTCGATCATGCCAGCCTCGTATCGGTTTCCTCGCCTTTATAAAGTCCTTTGCGAACGATTTTCAATTGGAAACCCTTCTTCTGTGGCAATGAATCCCACCATTTTGAGCGTTTTTCGACCGAAACCACACTCTTGCAGGACGCACCACCCCGGTGCTAGAGGGGGTCGACTTGAATGACGACGCCGAGCAGGAGATGCGCCAGAATGGGCCAATACCCCACGAGTTTTGATAAAGAGGACCTTCTCAAATGCGCCCGTGGCGAATTGTTTGGCCCTGGAAACGCACAGCTTCCCGCCCCACCCATGCTGATGATGGACCGGATCACGGATATTTCCGGGGACGGCGGCGAACATGGCAAGGGCCATGTGGTGGCAGAGTTTGATATCACGCCGGACTTATGGTTTTTTGAATGTCACTTCCCGGGCAACCCGATCATGCCGGGTTGCCTTGGACTGGACGGGTTGTGGCAGCTCACAGGCTTCAACCTGGGCTGGCGCGGTTGGCAAGGGCGCGGCTACGCGCTTGGTGTGGGAGAAGTGAAGCTGACCGGCATGGTGCGCCCGGATCGCAAGAAACTGACCTACTACGTGGATTTCACCAAAGCTCTTCAGACCAGACGCCTGACCATGGGTGTCGCGAATGGCCGGGTTGAGGCAGATGGGGATACCATCTATCAGGTAACAGATATGAAGGTCGCGCTCTCGGAGAGCTGACGCAGACCCAGAAGACAAAGGAGTGCGCCATGCGACGCGTCGTCGTGACCGGTTTGGGGATCGTCTCCTCCATCGGCAATAACGCTGAGGAGGTCCTCGCCTCGCTCAAGGAAGGCAAAAGTGGCATCGTCAGCAGCCCGGAAATGGTCGAGCATGGGTTCCGCAGTCAGATCGCGGGCACCCTGAAGCTGGACGTCACCGAGCATGTGGACAAGCGCACCCTGCGCTTCATGGGGCCAGGTGCTGCCTATGCCTATATCGCCATGGATCAGGCCATCGCGGACGCGGGCCTTGAAGAAGGCCTGATCTCAAATCCGCGGACGGGCCTTGTTGCCGGGTCCGGCGGGCCCTCCACCTCGGCGATGCTGGCGGCGCATAATGTCGTCGCCAAGACCGGGGCCACCAAGCGGATCGGACCCTTTGCCGTCCCGAAGTGCATGTCCTCCACGGTCAGTGCGAACCTCAGCACGGCCTTCAAGATCAAGGGAATCAATTATTCCATCACTTCCGCCTGCTCGACCTCCCTGCACTGCATTGGCAATGCGGCGGAACAGATCATGCTGGGCAAACAGGATGTGATGTTCGCGGGCGGTGGCGAGGAACTCGACTGGACGTTGTCCTGCCTTTTTGACGCCATGGGCGCAATGAGCAGCAAGTACAACGACACCCCCGAAGAAGCCAGCCGCGCCTTTGACGCCGATCGCGACGGGTTCGTGATCTCTGGCGGCGGCGGCATCGTGGTGCTGGAAGAGCTGGAGCACGCGCTGGCGCGCGGTGCGAAGATCTACGCCGAAGTGACCGGCTATGCCGCGACCTCCGACGGACATGACATGGTTGCCCCTTCTGGCGAAGGTGGTGAGCGCGCGATGCGCCTTGCTCTGAGCACCCTGCCGGAGGGCCGCAAGGTGGGCTATATCAACGCCCATGGCACCTCCACCCCCGTCGGCGATGTCGGCGAGATTGAGGCGGTGCGTCGTGTATTCGGGCAAGGCAGTACACCGCCCGTCAGCTCCACCAAATCCATGACCGGCCATGCACAGGGTGCGGCAGGCGCGCTCGAAGCGATCTTCTGCCTGTTGATGCTGGACAATGATTTCATCACGCGTTCCATCAATGTCAAAAACCTGGACCCCGCGCTTGATCCATCCGAGATCGCGCTGGACCGGGTGGACAGTGCCGGGCTTGACTCGGTGATGACCAATTCCTTCGGGTTTGGCGGCACAAACGGATCAATGGTCCTGTCGAAATATCTGGGATAGGGAGAGAGCGGCAATGTCTGGGGTTCTGTCAGGGAAACGCGGCCTCGTCATGGGGGTGGCAAACGAACGCTCCATCGCATGGGGGATCGCCAAGGCGATGGCCGAGGCCGGTGCCGAACTGGCGTTCACCTACCAGGGTGAGGCGTTTGGCTCGCGGCTGAAACCACTGGCCACATCCGTCGGTTCCGATTTCATGGTTGACGTCGATGTGACGGACGATGCCTCGCTGGATGCCGCCTTTGACGCGCTGTCAGACCGCTGGCCCACCATTGATTTCGTCGTACATGCCATTGCTTTTTCGGATAAGGCGGAACTGACCGGCCGTTTCCTCAATACCAGCCGTGCCAACTTCAAGAACTCGCTCGACATCAGTGCCTATTCCTTCATCGAAATCGCCCGGCGGGCACACCCGCTGATGGTGGAAAACGGCGGCACGTTGCTGACACTGACCTACATGGGGTCCAACCGGGTCACCCCCAATTACAACGTCATGGGTGTCGCCAAGGCGGCGTTGGAGAGTGCGACGCGCTACCTCGCCAACGATCTTGGACCGGAAGCTATCAGGGTCAACGCGATTTCTCCGGGGCCGATGAAGACCCTCGCCGGAGCGGCAATTGGCGGGGCGCGGAAGACCTACAAACACACCGATCAGAATGCACCGCTGCGCTCGAATGCGACGCTTGAAGCCGTGGGCGGAACAGCCGTCTATCTTGCCTCCGACGCGGGCGCCTGCACAACCGGGGAAGTCATCCGCGTGGATGGCGGCTTTCACGTTCTGGGCATGCCGCAGAGTGAAAACCTCTAACCTGCAAAGCAATCCCAAATTTCTGCCCCATTCGTGCCGCATTGATCTGTTGCACTACGTTCATGTCGATGATTATGACCAAAGGGGATTTGCGCCAGAACGCTTACCTTGTGCGTTCCAGACGCGCTCGTGGGTGTGCCAAACTCTTGATCCCAATCATTTTTGTCACTTTCGGAGTGGCGGTCTGGCATGACCCTGATCTTGGGCCGAAACTGGCCGAAGGTCTGGAAGTGATCCACCCGATGGCCGCAGGTTATCTGACAGACACACCGCTTGAGAATATCCTGGGACCGGTGACTGACGCGGATCTGGTGCAGAACGGGGAGGCGGCTGGTCAGATCGTCGTGGCAAACGGGCTGCCGCGCTCTGCGGTTCCGGTTAACAGGAACTAGACTTGTCTGACGAAATACCTGAAACATCAAGCATCACGTAACGCGCCCCAATCTTTGATTTCAGGCAGCGTAACGTGATTGGGGGTTTTTCGCATGACGCTTTAGGATCAACGTGGCTTACAGCGCCTTCACGCTCTAACCCGCGCGCCGCTTTCGGGTAGGTTCTTCGCGGACGGACGGCGTATCTCTTTCCGAAACCCCCTCATCAACGGTTGGTTCCTCCCCCAGAGACTCGATGCCCCGCACTGCCCGCGCATGGTCGATTTCCATCAGGCGATCCGCCTCCCAAAGCTGGAGGGGGTCACGGATGTTCTTGGGCACCAAAGCCGCACCGCCTGTAAGCTGCGTGGACTTTATGGCCTGACGCTCCCCGCAGACAAAAATCATTGCCGCGATGCACATCGTTGCAACCGCGCCCAAGAGCCAGGCACTCACAAGTGCGGTCATCAGCGAGGCGCCCAACGCCAAGACCCCAACCAGAATGCCCACCGTCGCCACGGCATTTATCGCGACGACCTGCAAAACGGTCAGATATCTGCGCTCGCAAGAACTGCTGTCAGGCTGGGGCACCGGGAATTCTCACTTCCTTCAAATACGTCGACCAAGCAGCCCTTCAGGTCCAGCGGCGGACGATTGAACAACGCGCCAAGCATCGAGGTTTTTTTATTTATTCTCAAGTATTTCAACGGCACATCGTTAACATGACCTTAACGGAGCCCTCGCAAGGGAATGACCTGTGACCTTCAGACCAGTCTGTCTGCTGCCGAGAATGAGTGGTCAAGCCCGCAGTCTCATGCTGGCTCGACCTTCATCAACTCGATGTCGAAGGTCAGATCCTTGCCTGCGAGCGGATGGTTTGCGTCCAGGGTGACCGTGGCCTCATCAAGGGCGACAATCATGACCGGAAGGGCCTGACCGTCAGGCGTCTGCATGTGCAGCTGCCCGCCCACTTCGAGCGCTATGTCAGCCGGGATGCCCTCACGCGGGATTGCCTGCTGCATTTCGGGATTGATCGGGCCATAGGCATCCTGACAGGCGATCCTGACGGTCTTTTTGTCCCCCACCGACATGCCCGGCAAGGCCACGTCCAGCCCCGGAATGATCTGGCCGGAGCCCACAACAAATTCGAGCGGGTCTCGCCCGTCAGAGCTGTCAAAGGTAGAGCCGTCAAGCAAAGTACCGGTATAGTGGATTGCAACAGTATCGCCGGATTTAACCTCGGTCATCAGATTTCCAGTCTTGAAAGGAGAAGGGACGAAGGCCGCCGTACCGCGCGGGTTCTTCAGGAGTGGCGAGAGACTGCCCGTCCCACGTGCCGGAGTAAACCCGAAATCGGTGCATTTGGCCCTTTCCGCCACGGGCGCGGCGTGACACTCTGGTCGTGCACTGCAAAAGGAACGCTACAATGCCCATAACCACATGCGTTTTTGATGCATACGGGACCCTGTTCGATGTCGCGGCGGCTGCCCGGCAGGCCGCCTCTGAACCCGATTTTGCCTATCTTCAACCGATCTGGCCGGTGCTGGCCGACCATTGGCGGCAAAAACAGCTGCAATATACCTGGCTCCGGGCTGTTGCAGACGCGCATGAGGATTTCTGGACGGTGACCCAGCAAGGCCTCGATTGGGCGATGGAGAAAGCCGGTGTCGGGGAGGACGCGGCCCTGCGGGAGCGTCTGCTGGCACTCTATTGGGAATTGCAGTGCTACGCAGAGGTTCCGGACATGTTGGCGGCCCTCAAAGGATCAGGCCTGCGCACCGCGATACTGTCCAACGGATCACCGGATATGCTGTCGGGCGCGGTTGCGTCGGCGGGCATTGCCGATTTGCTGGATGACGTGCTCTCTGTCGAAGATGTCGGCATCTTCAAACCACATGCCCGCGTTTATGATTTGGTGGGCCAGCGCTTTGACTGCGCAAAAGAAGAGGTCCTCTTCGTGTCTTCAAATGGTTGGGACGCGGCTTGCGCGACCGGTTACGGGTTTCGCACGGTCTGGGTCAACCGCGGCGACGACCCCGTGGACAGGTTGCCATGGACACCCTCCGAGACCCTCCGAGACCTGACAGGCATTCCAAAACTCGCGGGAGGCTCCTGATGCCAAAGTTCACGACCTCCGACGGTCTGCTGCTGCATTATACGGATGAGGGGGATGGCTTGCCGGTGCTTTGCCTTGCCGGGTTGACCCGAACGACGCGCGACTTTGATTACGTCGCACCGCACCTTTCAGACGTGCGCCTGATCCGACTGGATTACCGTGGGCGCGGTGCGTCAGATTGGGACCCAGAGTGGCGCAATTACAATCTTGTGGTCGAGGCACGGGATGTCATCGAACTGATGGATCACCTGGCGCTGGAGAAGGCTGCGATATTGGGGACATCCCGGGGCGGGCTTTTGGCCATGGGGCTTGCGTTCGGTGCCAAGGACCGACTTCTCGGTGTTGCGCTGAACGACATCGGGCCGGAGATTGATCCAAAGGGCCTTGAGTTTATCATGGGTTATCTGGGCAAGCCCCCCGCCGCCAAATCCCATGCCGAAGTGGCGCGGGCCATGGAACGCGGAATGACCGGCTTCAGGGATATCCCCCAGTCACGCTGGATGGAAGAGGCCGTCAAGCATTACGAGAAATCAGGGGCTGGTCTGGCCATCACATATGATCCGAAGCTTCGCGACGCGGTGGAGGAACAGGGCGCACAGGCAGCCCCTGACTTATGGCCCCTCTTTGACGCGCTGGAGGGGTTGCCCCTCGTCTGTATTCGCGGGGAGAATTCCGACCTTCTGGCCCCTGGAACGCTGGATGAAATGAGGCGGCGACGCCCGGACATGATCGCGGCCACGGCGGTTGGACGCGGGCACATTCCTTTCCTCGATGAGCCCGAAGCCGTTGCCGCATTGCAAACCTGGATCGAGGCGATGAAGTGAATATCGACAAGATCCGCGCCGCCGCACTGCGCACGAAAGGCAAGCTCAGGCGCACGCCGCTTTTGAACGCCCCCCTGCTGGATGCGGTCGCGGGGCGGCGCATCTGGGTGAAACCGGAATGCCTTCAGCACACGGGCAGCTTCAAGTATCGCGGGGCACTCTCGGCAGTCTCGGCCCTTTCGGCCGAAGAACGTGAGCGGGGCATCATCGCCTTCTCCAGCGGAAACCATGCACAGGGCATTGCACTCGCGGCGCGTCAGGCCAGTGCGCCTGCGGTGATTGTGATGCCCGCCGATGCGCCCCGGCTGAAGATCGAGAACACGCGGGCGCTTGGCGCTGAAACCGTGCTCTATGACCGGGTCGCAGGCGAAGATCGCGATCTTCTGGGCAAGCAGATCGCGGATGAGCGGGGCCTTACTCTCATCAAGCCCTTTGACAACGAAGAGGTGATCGCCGGGCAAGGCACAACGGGCCTCGAAATCGCCGAGCAGGCGAAGGAGTTGGAGGTAGACGCCCGTGATGTGATCGTCTGCTGCGGGGGCGGCGGCTTTGCCTCCGGGATCGCGCTGGCGCTGGAGACGGAGGCTCCGACAATGCGCGTGCGGCCCGCAGAGCCTCAGGACTTCGACGACATGGCGCGGTCATTGGCGTCCGGCAAGAGGCTCAGCAATGCCCGGACCTCCGGCAGCCAGTGTGACGCGATCATCACCCCGACACCGGGCGTGTTGACCTTTCCGATCCTGCACCGCCTTGCAGGCCCGGGTCTGGTTGTCAGCGACGATGAGGCCTTGCACGCCATGGCTATCGCGTTCGAACACTTTAAGGTCGTGGCAGAACCGGGAGGCGCCGTTGCCCTGGCCGCAGCGCTTTTCCGGTCAGATCAGGTGGCGGGCGATGATGTCATCGTGACCATCTCAGGCGGGAACGTCGATGCGGAGGTTTTCGAAATGGCGCTGACCCGATTTGGCGGTAAACTGCCCTGACACGGCGAAGAAGGAGAAGCCTTTGGACATCGCACCCCTCAAGGACGTTTCCCTGCACTACCGCGTCGACGGTCCGGCGGAGGGTCTGGCCGTTGTCTTCGCCAATTCGCTGGGCACCGACATGCGGCTCTGGGATCCGATCCTGCCCTTGTTGCCGCAGGGCCTGCGCATCGTTCGCTTTGACAAACGCGGGCACGGTCTTTCGACCTGTCCGCCCGCGCCCTATTCCATGGGCGCGCTCATCAGCGATACGGAACAGCTGCTGGAATATCTTGGCATCACGAACTGCGTCTTTGTGGGGCTGTCCATTGGCGGGATGATCGCGCAGGGGCTTGCGGTCAAGCGTCTTGATCTTGTCCGCGCCATGGTCCTGTCCAACACCGGGGCCAAGATCGGAACCAAGGACATCTGGGAGGCCCGCATCCGTGATGTCGAACAGGGCGGCATCGAAAGTCTGGCGGATGCGGTGATGGAAAGGTGGTTCTCCGCCGGATTTCGTGCAAAGCCGGAACTGGAACTGTGGCGCAACATGCTGGTCCGTCAGCAAGACGCCGGATACATCGGCTGTTCGGCTGCTATCTCCGGGAGTGATTTCTTTACAACGACCGCCAGCCTGCGGTTGCCCACATTGGGCATCGCGGGCAGCGAAGACGGCTCGACACCCCCCGACCTCGTGCGCGAGACCGTCGATCTGATCCCCGGCAGTCAGTTCCATCTCATCCGGCGGGCCGGGCACTTGCCCTGCGTAGAGCAGCCTGAAGAGTACGCCCGGGTGCTGACCGAATTTCTGACCCAGATCGGCCATATCGCGGGGGAAGATGGCTGAGTTTCTTCTCGTGCATGGGTCGTGCCACGGCGCATGGTGCTGGGCGCATGTGATCCCGCTTCTGCAAGCGATGGGCCACCAGGTGCAGGCGATCGACCTGCCCGGCCACGGTGACGACCAGACACCGGTCGAAGCGGTGACGCTGGAGGCCTACGCCGATGCGATTGCGGGGGCCTGCGGGCAAGAAACTCAGTTGGTCGGGCATTCGATGGGCGGCTATGCCATTGCCGCCGCCGCCCGGCTGGTGCCCGAAAAGATCGCCAAACTCATCTACCTCTGTGCCTATGTCCCGCAAGAAGGCGTGTCGCTGGCTCAGATGCGGATGCAGGCCCCGAGACAACCGCTGTTGCCCGCGGTTCGGATGCGCGATGATGGGATCAGCTTCACCCTCGATCCGAAGATGGCGAAAGACATCTTTTACCATGACTGCCCAAGAGACATCGCCGAAGAGGCCATCGCGCGGCTCTGCCCTCAGGCCGTGGCCCCGACCAGCGTGCCCTTTGTCAGCACCCCGCAGCAGGCCGCCCTGCCCCGCCACTATATCCGCTGCATGGATGACCGGACGATACCGCCGGAATTTCAGGTCACGATGACGCAAGGCTGGGCGCGCCATACGGTCGAAGACATGGCATGCGGGCATTCGCCGTTCCTTGCGGATCCTGAAGGGCTGGCACAGCGGCTGGATCGGGCCACGAGAGGATAGGCTATGGCCGCAAGTGTATTTGACAGCCCGCTTTATGCTAAGCTTTTTCCCACCGGCGAGGCCGGGCGGCTCTTTTCCGACAGCGCCGCGATCCGCGCTATGCTTCTGGTTGAAGGTGCGCTGGCCAAAGTGCAGGGTCAGGCGGGGGTGATCCCGGAAGTAAGTGCCGCAGCGATCCACCGCGCGAGCCTCGAGATTCAGATCGATCCCGGGGCACTTGCGGAAGGAACCGGTCGAAATGGTGTCTGCATCCGCGCGTTGGTCAGCGCTTTCCGCGCCGAAATGAACGCGCCCGAACACGCGCAATACGTCCATTGGGGGGCGACGTCACAAGACATCATCGACACCGGCTTGATGCTGCGCCTGCGGCAGCTGCTGTCGCTGGCAGAGGCTGATCTGAGGGCTTTGCTGGATCAACTGGCGCAGATGGCGGACGCCCATGCAGAGACCCCGATGGCCGCGCGCACCTATGGGCAGGTATCGACACCAACCACCTGGGGGGCCGTCGTTGCGCAATGGGGCATGCCGCTGGCGGATGCGCTGGAGGCGTTGCCGGGCTTGCGCGCCGCCGCGCTTTGGGTTTCGCTGTCGGGTGCATCCGGGACGGCGAGCGCGTTGGGCGCAGAAGCCCCCGCGCTGCGGGCGGCACTGGCCGAAGGTCTGGGGCTTTTTGATCCCGGTCGCTCATGGCACACGGATCGCGGACCGATCCTGCGTATCACCGACTGGATCGCCGGGGTGACCGCGACGCTGGGCAACATGGGCAGCACCCTGAGCGCGCTTTCCGCCAGCGGAATCGAGGAGATCAGGTTCAACGTGGCGGGCGGGTCCTCCACCATGCCGCAAAAACAAAACCCGGTGCAGGCGGAAACCCTGATCGCCCTCGCCCATCAAACCTATGGTCTGCAAGGCACTCTGCGAGCGGCAGGTCCGCATCAGCATCAACGGGATGGGGCGGCGTGGTTCTCGGAATGGATGGCCCTGCCACAGATTGCCCTGTCCTGCGCCGCCGCCCTACAGATCGCGAACCAAATCAGCCAGAGCCTTGCTCCCGACACCCGGCGGATGAAGGCCTGCCTGACAGAGGGGTTGGGCCTCATGCAGGCAGAAGCCTTGAGCTTTGCACTGGCCGACCAGATGCCGCGCGCGCAGGCACAAGCCGCTGTCAAGGGCCTGTGCGCGCGCGCTCTGGCAGAGGGCATACCTTTGCAGACACTGGCGCGCGATGCCTACCCCGACCTGAACGAGCGTGCACTTGATCCGCTGTTCAACCTCGGTCAGGCCCCCGCTGACGCACGCGCATTCGCGGCGCGCGTTGGGACCTTTTGATGAGGCGCCCGGCGGTGATCTTCATCCTGATCACCATGATGATCGACGCCATGGGGATCGGTCTCATCATTCCCGTGCTGCCGGACCTCTTTCAGGAGGTGGGTGCCGTCAACCTGAGTACCGCAGCGCTCTGGGGTGGCGCGCTGTCCACGGTGTTTGCGCTGATGCAGTTCGTTTTCGGGCCAGTGATCGGCGGATTGTCGGATCGGTTCGGGCGGCGTCCGGTGCTGCTCCTCTCCCTTGTCGTCATGGCGCTCGATTACCTCGTGATGGCGGTCGCAGGCAGCCTCTGGCTGCTCTTTCTCGGTCGGATCGTGGGCGGGATCACCTCGGCCACCCAAGCGACCGCCAACGCCTATATGGCGGATATTTCCACCCCCGAGGACCGCGCCGCCAACTTCGGCCTGATCGGTGCGGCATTCGGCATAGGGTTTGTCCTCGGGCCTCTCATGGGGGGCCTTCTCGCCGAATTTGGCACCCGCGCGCCCTTTTACGCCGCCGCCGCCCTGTCCGGGGCCAATGCCATCTTCGGCTATTTCGTTCTGAAAGAAACACTTGCCCTCGAAAACCGTCGCAGGTTCGAATGGCGCCGCGCCAACCCGCTGGGCAGTTTCCGTCACCTGAAATCCCTGCCGGGCCTCGGGGCCCTGCTCTTGGTCTTTTTCATCTATCAGGTCGCCTTCAGCGTCTACCCCGCGGTCTGGTCCTTCTTTGGCAAGGAGCGGTTTGGCTGGGAGCCATCAACCATCGGGATGAGTCTGGCACTCTTCGGGATCATGCTGGCCATTGTTCAGGGCGGGTTGATCCGGCCCGTGATGCGTCTGCTGGGCGAACGCGGCACCGTGATCTATGGGCATGCCTTTGACATCATGGCGTTTCTCGCGCTGGCCTTCGTGACCAGCGGGACCCTGGCGTTAATCCTGACACCTCTGGCAGCCCTTGCCGCGGTAATCACCCCTGCCCTGCAAGGTATCATGTCAAAGGCCGTCGGCCCCGACGCGCAGGGCGAGCTACAGGGCGCGCTGGCCTCTCTTACCGCCCTGGCGATGATCCTGTCGCCCTTGCTCATGACCAGCACCTTTGCCGCTTTCACCGGCCCGGATGCCCTGATCTACTTCCCCGGAGCGCCCTTTGTCCTCTCCGCCTTCCTGATCCTGCTGGGGCTGATGGCCTTTACGGCAAGACGCCGGCAGAGGTCGTTTTCCGGATAGCATTACCTTCATTTCGTCGCGTTGGGGCTTGCACCGGGCCGGGCAAGGCGTAACGCTGGCGGGGAGCCGGAAATGGACCAAGGGAGGCACCGCTCCATGCAGAAAATCAAAGCCGCTGTGTGCCATGAGTTCGGCGCACCCCTGGTCATCGAAGACATCGCCATACGCACGCCTGCCCTCGGAGAAGTCGAGGTTACCCTCGATGCCGTGGCCATCTGTCACTCCGATATCTCCTACGCGGAGGGCGCCTGGGGCGGGTCCCTGCCAGCGGTCTACGGACATGAAGCCGCGGGCAGGATCACCGCAGTCGGGGCAGGCGTGACGGGCCTTGACGCGGGCGACAGCGTTGTTGTCACCCTGATCCGGGCCTGCGGGTCCTGTGTCAGCTGCGCGGGCGGCGCGCCCACATTGTGTGAGACCGATCATGATGGCGACCACGGCCCGATCACCACGGTGGACGGGGGCAAGCTCCATCAGGCGATGGCGACAGGTGGCTTTGCACAGAAGGTCGTCGTCGACCAGTCGCAGGTTGTAAAGATCAGCCCGGAGATCCCCAAAGATGCCGCCAGCCTCATCGCCTGCGGCGTCATCACCGGGGTCGGCGCGGTGGTGAATGCGGCAAGGCTTCGGGCCGGCCAGGATGTCGTTGTCATTGGTGCCGGTGGCGTCGGTCTGAACGCGATCCAGGGGGCACGGATCGCGGGCGCGCGCCGGATCGTCGCCGTCGATATGAGCGCGGAGAAGCTGGAAACCGCACGGGAGTTTGGCGCAACGGATGGTTTCCTGGCAACGCAGGACAAACCGTGGAAGGCCGCGCTCAAGGCGCTTGGCGGGCGTGGCGCAGATGCGGTGATCGTTACCGTCGGGGCAATTCCCGCCTACGATCAGGCCCCGCGATATCTGGGACGCGGCGGCAAGGTCATTATGGTGGGCATGCCGCATTCCGGTGCGACCTCAAACTATGAACCCGTGGTCCTCGCCGCCATCGGACAGGGCATGGTCGGATCAAAGATGGGCGATGTTGTGATCCAGCGCGACATTCCATGGATGGTCGATCTTTACGCGCAAGGACGGCTGAAGCTGGACGAGTTGATTTCCGGGAGATGGTCTTTGTATCAGATCAATGAGGCCATCGCCGACACCAAAAGCGGCGCCGCCCGCCGGAATGTCATCGTTTTTGACACCGAGGTGTAAGACATGAAACTCAAGAACCTCGACATCATTGTAACCGCGCCGCCAGCACCGGGTTGGGGAGGGCGCTACTGGATTCTGGTGAAACTCACGACAGACGACGGAATCATCGGGTGGGGCGAGTGTTACGCGGCGTCCGTAGGTCCGAAAGCCATGCGGGCCGTGATCGAAGACGTCTTTGACCGGCACATGGCGGGTGAGAACCCCGAAGACATCGAACTCATGTTCCGGAGGGTCTATTCCTCAGGCTTCACCCAGCGCCCTGATCTGACGGTGATCGGAGCGTTCTCGGGGCTGGAGATCGCCTGTTGGGACATTCTCGGCAAGGCACGGGACAGGCCTGTTCATGCGCTTCTGGGCGGTCGCATGAACGAGCGGATCAGGGCCTACAGCTATCTCTATCCGTTGCCGCACCACAGTCTTGAGGATTTCTGGACATCCCCAGCGTTGGCGGCTGAGGCTGCGTCAGAACTCGTGCGGCAGGGCTACACGGCGGTCAAGTTCGACCCCGCCGGACCCTATACGATGCGCGGCGGCCATATGCCCGCGATGAGCGATATCTCGACCTCGGTCGCCTTCTGCAAGGCCATCCGGGACGCGGTTGGCGACAAAGCTGATCTGCTCTTTGGCACCCATGGCCAGTTCAGCACCGCCGGGGCCATTCGGCTAGGACAGGCTCTTGAGCCCTACAGCCCCTTGTGGTTCGAAGAACCTGTGCCCCCCGATGCGATCGACGAGATGGCAAAAGTAGCCCGCGCCGTGCGCATCCCGGTGGCAACCGGCGAGCGTCTGACGACCAAGGCAGAGTTTGGCCCAGTGCTTCGTGCAGGTGCGGCGACCATCCTCCAGCCCGCGCTTGGCCGTGCAGGCGGCATCTGGGAAATGAAGAAAGTCGCCGCCATCGCCGAGGTCCACAACGCGCAAATGGCACCGCATCTTTATGCAGGCCCCATCGAGTGGGCGGCGAACATCCAGCTTGCGGCCTCAATCCCCAACCTGCTGATGGCCGAAACGATAGAGACCCCCTTTCATGATGCCCTGATCGGCGGCACGATCCGGGTCGAAGAGGGTTTCATCACGCCCCCTGACGCCCCCGGTCTGGGCATTGACGTCGATGAGGACCTCGCACGCGCGCATCCCTACACCGGCGAGGGGCTTCATCTGGAAATGCGCGATGCGCCCTGTGACTACGTCAACGGAAACAGCTTCGAGGGTGGCGCGCCAGTCGGCGCGGGTTTAAGCCTGCCGTCCGATGCCAAGGCCTAGACTGTGGAACGGTCGTATGGGTGAAGAAAGCGGGTGGCTAGAGCGTCTGACGAAATACCTGAAACATCAAGCATCACGTAACGCGCCCCAATCTTTGATTTCAGGCAGCGTTGCGTGATTGAGGTTTTTCGCATGACGCTTTAGAGCATCCGCCCGAAAACCTGTATCACTTACCTTACCGAGGGTACCCGGCCGACACTGCCGGCCAGCCCCCGACTCTCCCCCCGGGGAGGGGGCTGGCATCAGCTGTACGGGGTCGCGTCGCAGATTAAATGGATGCTGCGGCAAGGCGCGTTATGACATGCGCGGCATGAGGCCCCGCGCATTTCGATAACGGGTGGCATATCAGGTGCGCGCAGCCTCAAAGGCGGCCCAGACGCTTTCAAACTCCTCGAATGTCAGGGATTTGCCCTTTACGGCGTCAAAGATGATCCGCTCGGAATTCATCAGGGTCTGGATCGCCTGCGCGAGCTTCGGGATCACCTCCGGCGGCACAACAACCGCCCCGTGACGATCCGCGTGCACAAGGTCACCATCCGCCACGGCCATGCCGAAAATCTCCACCGGCTGGCCGTAGTCGACCACATGCACAAAGCCATGGCTTGGCCCGATAGAGCCTGCCACAACCGGATAGCCATCCGGCACATCACCCAGATCCCGCATGACACCATCGGTCAGCGTCCCCGCCAGCCCAAAGGCCTTGTGGATGTTGGTATTGATTTCACCCCAGTACGCGCCAATGGCATGGGGCACGTCCAGGTCCTGCACCACGCAGACCGCCGGGCGCGGACCTTCCGCCATGTGTTTGTAGTAGCCCATCCGTCGTTTCTTGATGACCTCCGGCGGCTCGGAAGGCGGCTCAACCGCCCGGATACGGGCTGTCCGCGCGTAGCCCACCATGGCGGGCGCCTCGGGGTGGGACGCCAGCATCGTGCCCCGCGTAAACGCGTTGAACCCCCGCTTGCCCTGCGCCACCTCGATGGCGTTGCAGACGGTTGGTGTGTCGACTTCCATCAGCAGTTTGTGCAATGCCGCGTCCATCAGCGCGCCGCCGCAAGCGCGGCCCCCTCGGACAAGGCACCCAGCTTGGCGTAGGCAATCTCCGGATCAACCGACCCGAAGCCCGCGAAGGTCCCGAAACCGCAGTCAGAGCCTGCGATCACCCGATCCTTGCCGACGATGTCGGTGAACCGTTCGATCCGTTGCGCCACAACTTCCGGGTGCTCCACAAAGTTCGTGGTGGTGTCCACCACGCCAGGGATCAGCACCTTGTCGTCGGGAATATCGGACTTCCGGTCGCGGAAGACCGTCCATTCATGGGCATGGCGTGGGTTCGACGTCTCAAAGAGCACATAGCGCGCCTTGGCCGACATCAGCGTATCAAACACCTTTTCCATCCCGATGTCACAAACATGCGGACCTTCATAGTTGCCCCAGCAGATATGGATACGCACCTTCTCCTGCGGGACGTTCTGGAGCGCGTGGTTCAGAGCCTCCACATGCGCATCAGCGATCTTAAGGAACTCCACATCGGAGAGATCATTGAAGAGCATGTGACGCGACAGGGCGAGGTCGGGGCAATCCAGTTGCAGATCGAGCCCTTCGTCGACAATCGTTTCATATTCCTCCCGCATCGCCTCGGCGAGCGCTGCCAGATAGGCATCCCGGGTGGGGTAGTGATCGTTTTGCAAGAACAGCGAGATCACACCGGGGGATGCGGCGTTCATGAAGCCCCGCGCAGCCCCGTGTTCGGCCATCGCGGCTTTGAGGTTGGCAATGTCCTTGCGCAACTCGTCCTGACCCTTGGAGGTTACATCGCCCGTGCACATGGGGCGGGCGTATTGGGGGGTGCCGCCGTCATCGGCGAGACGTTTGAGAAAGCTGGGGAAGCGCTTGAGATCGGCAGGCGCGTTGCGCGGACTGTCACCGGAAAACCCGGTGTAGCGGTCCTTG
This sequence comes from Pseudomonadota bacterium, assembly GCA_039196345.1. Classification (GTDB taxonomy): domain Bacteria; phylum Pseudomonadota; class Alphaproteobacteria; order Rhodobacterales; family Rhodobacteraceae; genus Roseobacter. The sequence continues at coordinate 54,698 of JBCCUU010000016.1, forward strand.
ACATAGGTGGCGTAGGAAATCTTGGAAGTCTCGCCATCACTCACGATGTCGATGCCCGCCGATACCTGCCTCGCGACGGTCTGCGACACAGCGCGGGTCATCGCGGCATCAAAATCCGCCTGTGAATAGGTGGCGCCCTTCTCCCGCGCAAAGATGTAGTCGACCACCTCTTGCGATCTGGGCAGGCTCCCGACATGGGTCGTCTTGGTCATTCTTCTCTCCCTCGTTTGCCGGACCCGCTTTCGGCTGATCCGGCACCTTTCTTATTCATTTGACGGGGCCGCGCGCCCCAGAAACCAGGTGTTGAGCCGCCACATTCCCCAGGCCAGCGGGATTGCGACAAAGCCACCCACCACATAGGCAAGCGGTTCATCGTAGAACGTCTCAAAGACCTGTGTATAGGCGTGGATGCCCGCAAAAGTCACGGCTGCATTGAACAGACCCCGCAGATTCTTGTGGGCAGCTAAAGCAGTGATAGCAACCAGCGCCAAGGCCCAAAGAACCGAGAACACATGCTCGTGGATCACCAGAGCGCTGGCCCGGTAGACCTCCACCGCGTCGCGCCAATCGGTGTAGTCCGCGCCATTCCGCAGAAGGTCGCGGCTTGGCCCAAAGATCGTCTCGCCCACAACATCCCCCCAGAGGCTGCCGACCAGAGCGCAAAGGTTGGCAACAATGAAGGCCATCATGACGTGAATGCGGGCGTGGCGCGCTACGCGCTCGTCACCCCGGCGGGCAACCCACAACATGGCCGCAATCAGCCCGCTCATTTGAAGGATAGAAAGCGTGGGCTCAGGTGAATAAAAGACGTAAGCGGCGTGAAAATAGAAGGTGCTCGTGTCGAGGGCTTGCGCGAATGGGACAATCGCCAGAGCAGAGACTAGACGCACGTCGACAAACCAGCCAGCCAGCGCGATGAGCATTGCCGCATAGAGCCAGAAGGCGACCATTGGCAGGCCGGTAAGGCTCAGCTGCTCAGCCCAAAGGCCCAAGCCGGACAAATGCAAGGCACCGGCCATCAAAAGAATGGCACCGGTTACGAAGGGTGTTGCAAGGCTCTTCGTTCGCTGCAACAGCACCATGCATAAGGCAACCCCTGCACCGACAAGAGCCATCACCCAGCCCGCGATGTCCTCGTACTTGTCTGCCATTTCGATACCAAAACCGCTAATCAGCATGCCCGCGCCGATCAGCGCCGCTGCATTGCCGAACATGCTGTAGAGGGCGTGGCCTTTGTTCAGGGTCAGCCCCCCCGCCAGCAGGAAAACGCCGCCGCAGACCGCTACCGCAAGCGCATCCGCCAGCCAGAAGATCAAACCGAAGGTGGCAAAGAGGATCCCTGCACAAAGCACGGCGTTGATGGCCAAAGCAACCATTGCGCTACGGGCACGGCTCTCGATGATTCTGGCGGCGGCCTGGGAGATAACCCCCTCCGCCACCAGCGTTTTTGTATCGGCTATAGTATGCATCTTACACTCCGTGAACCTTGTTCACGAATCTGATACCCTAACAGGGTGTGCCGCACAACAATAATATGAACAATGTTCAAGTTACTGCTGCCATGTCGCTCCAGCTGGATCCTCCGTGCCCACGATGTGATAGAGGCTGGCCTCCCCGGTCATCGAGGGGACCGCGTTGTGTTTCAGATTTTCCGGAACAGACATGGTGTCGCCCGGTGCGAGCGTCGCGCTGCCACCCTCCCAGTTGACGTGCCAATGCCCCTTGACCGGCATCAGGACAGATGGACGATCGTGTTGGTGCATCTCTTCAGATGCAGAAGCACGGGTCACCAGATCAACTTCGAACCCCGGCTTGTCTCGCGACATCGCGTCTTTCCCAATCACCTTGGCTGGCGTGCGGTCCGCGAGTGCGACCATGTCCCAATACCGCGCCACGTAGTTGGGGATGACATCCGCCGTCGTTGGTTCCGGATAAGCCTTGAGCTCCTCTTCGGTCAGCAGCGGCATCGGCTTGACGCCATCCGGCAAGGACTGGCCTTTCTTGGTATCGTAGAGTTTGCCTTCCTCTGACAAGACCAGACCGTGACCAGCCGCATCCTCGATCACCTGCGGGGCCCAGATGACGCCACCCCCCGCATCATCACCGCCCAGGATTGCCATGATCATACCGTAGTCATTCCCGATGTTCTCAAAACCCCGGAAAATACCGGTCGGGATGTTGAAGATGTCACCCGGCTCCAGCGTGACCTCTCCGGCGGTGCCCCACCGCCCCCAGAAAAAGCGCCAGCGCCCGGACAACACAAAGAAGACTTCCGCGGTGCGGTGGCTGTGCAGGGAATTGCGGCATTTTGGCGGTTGGCCCGCCGCCCCGATGTTAAATCCATGCGGGATCGAAATATGCACATGCTGGTCCGGGCTTTCCGAAACGCCGCCGCCGATGATGGTAAAATTCTCCTTCTGGTCGGAGCCAGGCGTATGCGCGTCAATGAACGCGGTCTTGCACGGTTTCAGATCGCCATATCGAACAATGCGGCTTTCCATTTCAGCGGGTGTCATGATCTCTCTTTCTTTCTTGTCGGTGTAAGGAATTGCGGGGTTTGGCGGATCAGCCAGTGTGCAGGAGGATCTGTTTCCAGATCGTGGTCTCATCGTAAATGACATACTCGCGGCGCAGCCCCCATGGGCCAAATTCTGCGTGGCAGATGCCCAGCAGATAAATCTCGGCACCGGTGGGCGGGCCGAAGGCACCCCAGCCAGAGTGCTTGCCGCTCAACGACCAGCGCAGGGCAGCACGCGGCGGCATCATCGGGTCTTCGCGCCCGATCTGGTGGTCGATCTGGAACCGCGCATCCGGGAAAGACGCACGAAGGCCCATCCAGAACTGATCCACATCCGAATGGCTGTGGCCGGTCTTGCCTCCGGGGTATTCCACTTGGACTGCCCGGTCATATTCGGATGGGATCGCCGCCATATCGGCCCCCATGATGCGGGTCAGGACATCCGCGTACTTCACACCCCATTCGTTTTCATTACCGCGACCCTTGTAGGGGCCCTGTGCGTCGGTCGCGGGTGACAGCGGCTTTACACAGGCCTCAGGGCCCCCTTCCTTTTCGATGAGGTCTGCGGCATAGGCCTTGGGCTCCCACCCGAGTTGGCGCACGATGGCCCCCTGATCGCGAATGAGCCACTCGTCATTGATCTGGTTGTTGATGGCATGGCAATCGGCCAGAATGCGGTAGGTGAGTTTCTTGCCGGTCGCTTTTCCATACACACCGTCGTGCAGATGCGTCGCCGTACTCAGCAGACGATGGGACGACAGCATCCCCTCTTCCGGTGTGCCGGACCAGATCACATCCTCGCCCAGCAGCGTCCGATCCGGAAACTCCGCCAGAGTGGCCATGGTCGCACCAATGACATTCTGGTTGCCGATCACGACGGAGGCCGGTGACCGAACGACAATGTCTTCGGAATAGTAGTCGTGCAGGGTCGCGATGCCCCGGTCTTCCCAGATTTCCCTGGTGATCCCGATGATGTAATCGGGGAAATCCTTGAACTTCGCGTCGAAGCCTTTCATGCCTTTCCTTCCTTGGGTTTGCGGGCGGAGCCGCGGATCATCAATGGCCCTTCAAGAACGATCTGGCGGGCTGGGATCGCCGGATTTTCCAACCGTGCAAAAAGGGCATTTGTTGTTGCAGTTACCATTCGGTTTGCGGGCTGGCGCACGGTTGTCAGGTCGTAGCTTGGCCAGTGCGCAATTGCGACATCGTCATAGCCGACAACGGAAATATCCTCCGGCACGCGCAGCCGCAGTTCGAACCGCAGGACATCCATGACCGCAAAAGCCATGTGGTCATTGGCGACAAAAACGGCATCAGGTTTTTCAGCCGCAGTAAACATCCTGCGCGCCGCCTCTTTGGCCGTTTCGAAATCGAAATTCCCGATTTCTCGCGCGAATAGGGGCAGGTTCGCATTCCGCAACCCCTCCAGGAATCCCGCCTCGCGGTCAATCTGCGTCGAGGCACCTTCCCAGCCCGCGATATGGGCAACCCGCTGATGGCCGCCCGCGACCAGAAACTCGGCCAGCTTGCGCCCGCCCGCGATGTTATCCGAGGCAACAGACGTCAACTGGCTGTCATACTGGTGCCGGTTGAAGAGCACGATGGGGATGCCAAGATCCTCGCAGCGGTTCGTCAGATCGCTGGACAGCCCCACCGACGCGGCAATGATCGCATCGACCTGATAATCCAGTAGCTCGTCGATGACACTCTGCGTGGCCTTGTTGTCGTTCGAGGCCATGAACACCAGCACGTGGTAGCCCTTTGCCTGCAGGGTCTTGGACAGCCTCTCGATGGCTTCGGGATAAAACTGGTTTTCGAGATAGGCAACGACGAGTCCCACGATCCTGCTGCGACCGGTATTCAGCGACCGCGCGAGGACATTCGGGCGATACCCAAGGGCAGCAGCGGCCTTGCGCACCTTTTCCCGGGTCGAGGCACTCACCGACGCGCCGGGTGTAAACACGCGGCTCACGGCGGAGCGGCTGACCCCGGCCTTCTCCGCAACATCAAGGGATGTCACCTTACCCATTGCTTTGGCGCTTTCCTGTCACCCTGCTGTCCATCCCCCGTCGATCAGCATCGAGGTCCCCGTGACCATCGCTGAGGCGTCCGAAGCCAGAAAAACAGCCGCCCCCATGATGTCTTCCACCTCGCCCGCGCGGGGCAGTTTGATCTTTTCCATGAGCCACGCGAGCCGGTCGGGATTGTCGAAGGTCGCTTGTGTCAGCGGCGTTCTGATGAAGGTCGGGCAGATCGTGTTGATGCGGATCCCGGATTTGCCCCACTCGATGGCCATGGATTTCACCATGCCTTCCAGCGCGTGTTTCGAAGCGCAGTAGACCGCGCGATCAATGCCGCCTACGTGCCCCATCTGACTGCTGATATGGATGATCGACCCGCGCCGCTTGTCTGCGATCATCGCCTTTGCCGAAAAGGACGACAGGAAATAGGCGCTGCGCAGGTTAATATCCATCACGGCGTCATAGTCTTCCGGTCGCGTGTCGATGGCGGCACTGTGGCGCGCTAAACCTGCGGAATTGAGGACAATGTCAAAGGGCTGTGACAGGGCCGTTTCCAGTGCCCCCAGATCGGTTTGATCCAACACCAGAGGCTCCGCCGAGTACCCGGCGGATGCCATCGCGTCGACGCTCTCTTGCAGAGGGCCAATCCGCCGCGCGGCACAGACCACATGCGCGCCTGCTTCAGCCAGGGCGGCGGCGCAGGCAAGGCCAATGCCCGAGGACGCACCCGTGACCAAGGCGCGTTTGCCGGTCAGATCAAAACCGGGGGATTTGGGTAAGGTGGTCATAGTGCTGCTCCCGTTTCTGGATCAAACCCTGCGCGGGCCTTGTTGAACTCACGCATCCGCGCCAGCACATCCACGCCGATCTGGTCGTACATGTGCAACAAATCCACCAGCACCCAGTTTTCGCGGATCAGGTCCCCTTCAAGACGCCAGAAATCCAGCGACCGCATCGCGATCTTCTTGCCGGTCGGCGCGATCCCCAGCCAACCGCCATTTGTGATCGACTGGTACATGTTCGGCCAGCCTGTCACCGCCGCGTAATTACGGTCCCCGAAGAAGTGATACTCGATCTCGTCGCGATACTGCCCCCGGTCGGGCATGGCATTGAGGAAGGGGATCTGGTGCCAATCGCGGAAGCCCCGCACACCGCGCCCGGTGCCGATCCCGGACGGGCCGTACCAGGACATCCTGGGGTGCCAGAAGCGCTCCATCTCCATCACTTCCGGCCCGCCTTCGCCAGGGTGTTTCTTGAGGTGGTCCAGCATGTCGATGATGCGCTGGCAGGTCTTGTCGCCCCAAGAGGCATCATAGGGCCCGGGCACGATGCCGTCGCAGGTCGCTGGCGCCGGAATATGCCACTCGCGCCCCAGCGACGGGCCCATCGGCCACGCCCTGGCCTGCATCATCAATTCGGGCAGATCCCAAAGCGCCTGCATCTCGGCGATCTTGCCGTTTTCGAACCGGTAGAATTCATGAAACCGCAGGTGCGCCATGTGCCCGGTTGCCGGAATATCGAGCCAGGGGGCCATGAAGGCACCGGTATAATATCCACCGCAGCCGACCCAATCCGCGCCCTCCGGTGTCGGGCCTGCCATGACGATGAAGTCCCGACGCTCCAGATCGGGGATGGCCTTCGCCAGCGGCGCATAGACCTTATCCACATAGGCGTCCACGCCGATCGTTGTCTCGAACGGAAAGGCCAGCCTGAAGACCACATCTTCCGCGCAGAGGTCATGCAGGGCTGCGCGCACGCGCTGTTCGTCAAAGTCATAAAGCGCCGCGCGCAAGGGGGCGATCAGCGCTTTGTGGGCTGTGGGCCTGTCAGTCATGAGCCACGTACTTTCATTCGCTCGAACAAATCGACATCCATTTGGGCAAAGAGATGCACCATATCCACAAAGACCCAGTTCTCCGTGAACTGCCCGCCTGTCCGCAGCCAGAAGTCCAGTCCGGAAACCTCGATGGGATTGCCCGTCGCGGCATGCCCGAGATAGGTCCCGCCATGGGTGGCGATGACCCCTTTCGGGCCCGACCCCGCGAGCATCCGGCCTTCGGCAAAGAGGCTCTCAAGGTGCATCACCTTCCGGTCCGGGAAGGCGGTCAGCCAGGGCTGTTGATGCAACATTTCAAATTCCTGCAAGGACAGGCATGCGCCAATACCGCCCGGCCCGTACCACTTGACGTTTGGGTGAAAGAAACGCGCCATCCCCATGCTCTTGAGGTCGCTTTCATCAAACCTGTTCAACCCGCCAAAGATGAACTCCCGCCCGAACGATAGCGTTTCGCCCGTCTCTGCTGCGTCCTGAGGTTCGGTCAGGACGGCATCGTAGGCGGTCGCAGCCGGATAGACATGAAGTGCCCCTCTGGGGCGAGGCAGCACCGGCAGATCAATCTGGTCGAACCAGTCCACAAAATCCCAAATCGTCTGGGCGTAGGTGATGTCGCCTGATGCGTCAAAACGCAGGAACTCACCCCAACGGATGCGCAAATCATGGCCCGTCGCCGGAATGCCGAAGACCGTGGCGTTGGCGCGGCCTGTATAGTAGCCGGTGCCAGCCACCCACCACGCGCCGTCACCGTCACCCGCCTCAGTGGCAGAGGACTGCCCCCCCATCAGGATATGGGTTTGACGCGACAGGTCCGGGATCGCATCCCTTAAGGGCATGAACAGCGCTTCAATAATCGCACTGCTGCCCCTCTGCTCCCCGATGGGTTCCGGGCCGCGCCAGTTGGACAACCTCGGCAACAGAGGGATGGCCGCCTCCGGATTGGTGTCCAGGGCGGACCACAGGGCGCGGGCCTTCCTTTTATTGGCCTGATTGAGGTCCATGTCCGACTATTCTGCAGCCTGCTTGGCCGGAGCCCCCTCACCATAAGGCACATTGATCCCGCCATACCGGCGCACGCGCAGGTTGCACTGCTCCGCATGGCCGACGAAACCCTCAAGTATGCAAAGACGAGAGCCGTAGGCCCCGATTTCAGCCGCCGCCTCGTCGGTTGTGACCTTCTGATAGCTGTGGGTCTTGAGGAACTTGCCAACCCAGAGCCCGCCGGTATAGCGCCCTGCCTTCTTGGTTGGCAGGGTGTGGTTGGTGCCAATGACCTTGTCGCCATTTGCCACATTGGTCCGCGGCCCGAGAAACAGCGCACCGTAGCAGGTCATGTTCTCAAGGAACCAGTCATCGCGGTCGGTCATGACCTGCACATGTTCGGAGGCCACGTCATCCGCGACCTGCAACATCTCATCGTAGGTGTCACACAAAATGACCTCACCGTAATCCTCCCAGCTTGCGCGTGCGGTTTCCGCCGTTGGCAGGATTTTCAGGATGCGCTCGATCTCCGCCAGCGTTTCGTCGGCCAACTTGCGCGAATTGGTCAGCAAGACGGCGGGCGAGTTGTAGCCATGCTCCGCCTGACCCAGAAGGTCCGTCGCGCAAATTTCCGCATCCACCGTTTCATCGGCGATCACCATCGTCTCGGTTGGACCCGCAAAAAGATCGATCCCCACGCGGCCAAAGAGCTGCCGCTTGGCCTCCGCCACAAAGGCGTTGCCGGGGCCAACCAGCATGTGGACCGGGTCGATCGTCTCTGTCCCCAATGCCATCGCGCCAATCGCCTGAATGCCGCCCATGACGTAAATCTCATGGGCGCCACCCAGATGCATCGCGGCGATCACCGCCGGATTCGGCTTGCCCTGAAACGGAGGGGTACAAGCGATGATACGGGGCACTTTCGCGACCGAGGCAGTTGCCACGGACATATGCGCGGAGGCCACCATCGGGAACTTACCGCCCGGCACATAGCAGCCCACAGATTGCACGGGGATGTTTTTGTGACCAAGGATCACGCCCGGCATTGTCTCCACTTCGATATCCAGCATGGAATCGCGCTGCGCCTGCGCAAAGTTGCGCACTTGTTCCTGCGCGAATTTGATGTCTTCAAGCTCCCGAGGTGTCAGTTGCGCCATGAGCGCCTCGATCTCATCAAGGCTCAACCGGAAAGTTCGGGGGCTGTAATTGTCGAATTTCTCCGACAGTCTGCGCACAGCGGCATCCCCGTTCTTTTCAATATCCGCAAGGGTCGATTCGACAGCGGCCCGTGTCTTGGCATCATCATCTGCGCGCTCGGCATCGGACTTGCCTGATTTAAGATACTCTATTGCCATGGCTTACTCTCCTTCTTGATCGGGGCGCGGTGGTACACGTTCGCCGCGGTCAAAGGCCTCCCAGCCTTCCCCGTCGAATACATCAATGCCCAACTGGGCCAACACATGCGGGAAATCCACCATCACCCAGTTGTCGGTGATCTTCCCGTCCTCGACTTTCCAGAAATCCATATAGCGGATATCGACGCGTTTACCGGTGGGCGCGACCCCCATGAACGGCCCGGAATGGGTCGCTTCCTGACGCCCAAAGGTCGCTGCCCACTCGCCCATGTAAAGCCGTGCCTCATCCACGCAGACCTTGTCGGAAAACGCCGCCTGAAACGGGCGCTGCCAGTTATCCTGGAATTCGCGCAGGCCGTTTTTCGTCCCGCACCCCTGATTGCCCATCCAGCGAAAACTCTCAGAGAAGAATGCGCCAATATCGTCGATCCGGTGGTCGTTGAGCCCGTCGACCATGCCTTCGATGACCGTGCGGGTGGCCTCGGTCTTTGACATATCCGTGTCCTTGCTGAGGACGGCCTGTTCGGGACGGCTGCCTTTCATTTCAAACCTTCGATGTTGTGGCCGGTGACAAACGCCCCCGGCAGAGATTTATTGTGCATCTGCGGTGCCGCGCGGTTATCCCTTGACGGCACCCGCGGTGAGACCGGAAACGATCTGGCGCTGGAAGACCATGACCAGCAAAAAGAGTGGCGCCGTGATGGAGACCGCTGCCGCCACCGCTTCGACCTGATCGGTTGTCGTGGTTTCTCGGTTGAAGTAGCCTGCGATCGCCGGCACCATAGTCTGGTTCTGCGCATCCAGCAGCAACGATGTCACGAGAAAGTCGTTGTAGCCCAGCAAAAAGCTGAAGAGGCCCGTTGTGATGACCCCCGGCCACATGACTGGCATGATGACCCGGCGGAAGGCCTGAAAGTGGGAACAGCCATCGACACGTGCGGCCTCATCAAGTTCAGCCGGGATGTTCTGGAAGAAGGACCGCAGCATCCAGATGGTAAAGGGCTGGTTGATCGCCACCAGCACCGCGATGACGGCCCAGGGCTGACCGTAGAGGGTCGGCGCGCCTTCACCGAATATCGGCGCGAGTATCTCCGAGGAGTTAATGAACACCGGCAGATACCCGGCGACCAGCACGGAGTGCGGCAGCGCCCTGAAGACCAGCGCGAGGATCAGCAGCCAGAAAGCCAGGTCCGACCCGGAGCGCGCCAGCCCGTAGCCTGCCAGGGTTCCGACGGTCAGCGAGACTGTCACAACACCTGCCGTGACAAGCATCGAGTTGAGGAAGTTGCGATAGAATTCATTCTCCGCCCAAACCGCGACGTAGTGCTCCGTCGTCAGGCCCAGAATGGGGTTCCCAAGCGGGCCCAGGATGCTGTTGACCGGTCCCAGGATCAGCGGCATCAGCGTGAAGAAGACCAGCACGAACAGAATGCCGTAAGCGATTGCGCCGATGATCCACCCCAATACGATCACACCCGGCGGGCAGTACTGGCGCACAAGGCCCGGCAGACGCGTGAAGGCCCAGCGGATGGAGAAGTAGAGGACCGCCACCCCGACAACGATGTCGATGATCGAAAGGCCATCGCCGTTCACGCGCGTGGCGGGCCCGGTGATAACATCCCAGGGGCTGGCCGCGAAGGCGTCAACCGGGGATTTGAAGCTCATCACCGCGATCCAGAAGATCGGGAAGGCTGCGAGGACGCACCAGAAGGCAAGGAAGGCGCCGGAGGAGAAGCGCAGCGCGAAAGACTGCTGCATGGCTTTTGGGGTAGACATCAGTGCGCGCTCCCTTTGTGGTCACGCCAGGTACGGCGCAGCGGCAGGATCAACAGGAAGACGATCCCGATCATGGTCAGCATCGCGGAAGCCGAGGCCCGGCTGATCGCACGGTTGCCCGCATCATCCGGCGTCATGAAGTCATAAGTCAGCCATTGCAGCGAGATCACATGCGCCTGGCTCCGGAAGCCCACGATTTCCTCGAAGACGCGGTAGCAGTCCATCAGGTGGATCAGTGCGATAAAGATAATCAATGGCATCAGATGCGGCACGATGACGTGGCGTAGCCGCTCCCACCGATTTGCCCCGTCGATCACGGCGGATTCCAGCGTGTCCATATTCACGGTCTGCAACCCCGCATAAAAGATCACAAAGGCGAAGGGGGCCACGTGCCAGACCCGGTAGAAATACATCAGCAGCTCGATCGTCCAGGCCTGCGCAAACATGGAGATATTCGTACCGGTCCAACGCTCCATCATGGCGGTCAGTATCCCGTCACCGACAAAAAGCCAGTAGATCGACAGTGACCCGATCACGGGCGTGATGATGAACGGCAACAGTGAGACAAAGATGATCGGCCCACGAATGGCGCGGGTCGCGTTGTTGACTGCCAGTGCGATCGCCAGACCGACCCCGATCACCAACGGCAAGGTCAGCAGCGTGAAGGACAAGGTGAACCTGAGCGCCCTCCAAAAGTCGATCTGCATGATGTCGTTCCAGCTGCCATTGCCCACGGCCTCCCAGAATTTGTCCATCTGCAAGACGTTCTGATAACTCTGCAACCCGACCCATCTGGTTTCGGTCAGCGTTTTTCCGTTCTCATCCAGCACGGGCACGGTCTTGATTTCCGTCGTGCAGGTCTGCGTCAAAAATCCGGGCGTGCAGGTTTCCACCTCGACCTGTTCAAGGATCGGCTGGGTGACCTGAAAGCTCTGGATAAACACGCTGACAAGGGGGGCCGCGATGAACAGCAACATCATGAAGACAGAAGGTCCAACAAAGGCTGCAAAGGTCTTGAACTTCATGGGGTTCTCCTTGCGGTCATGCGCGTGGATCTCGGGTCAGCTTTGCGAAAGACGGGTGATGTCGCCTTTTGCAAAACCGATAAGAGGGGGCGCTGGCCCGGTCAGGTCCGGGCCAGCGCGAGAACACTTATTTCAGGACACCCGCCTCTTTTGCCGATGTCGTGTAGGCTTCCTCGATCGCAACCAAGGTCGCCGCTGCATCTCTCTCACCTGTGAGGAAAGCCGGAAGTTCATTTCCAAGTGCTGTGTGCAACAGGCCCATCTGCGTTGTCGACGGGTAAGCCGGAGGGGCCGGGTTCGCGGTCGCGGTTGCAATCGCGCCCGCTGCAATTTCGGTCGGCTCGTAGCCTTGCACCAGCCAGATTGCCGCATCGTTGGCGGATTTCACCATCTCGGCATCAAGGCCCTCCATCGCCAGACGGAAAGCGGCATCAGCTTCCTCATCCGTGATGTTCTTTGCAATCACGATGCCATCCCACCAGAGGGTTGTGGCCGGGGCACCATCCGCAACGGCCTTCGGAGCCGCCGCCATGGCGACCTTGCCGACAACCTGGCTTTCTGCTTCGTCGTTCATCGCGCCCGCGCGGCTCGCCCAGAGGTTCGCCATCGCGATCTTGCCCTGCTGGAACTGCTGCTGAACGTAGGTGGAATCGCTGACCAGCACTTCCGGATCCGTGTATTCCAGCGCCTGTTTCATGGTAGCCAGCGCCGCCATGCCTGCCTCGGAATTGACGGCGGTCGTGTTGTCATCATTGAAGAATGTACCGCCGTGGCCGGGATACATGTTCACGAATTCCTGCGCGAGGTTCCAGCCGGATTTCATGGTCGCACCCAAGGGGTAATCCACGACACCGGCTTCCTTGATCTTGTCGGCCGCGGCGTAGACCTCATCCCAGGTGGTGGGCGTCTCGATCCCCAGATCAGCCAGAATGTCGGAGCGATACATCAGGTGCTGGGTGTTCACCATCATCGCTATCGCCATGATCTCACCGTTGATGCGGATCAACTGGTTCGGGCTCAGGTTTTCGCCGTATTTCGCCACCAGATCATCCAACGGACGGATGGTGCCCGCATTCAGAAGCGGCGTAATCGTGCCGTTGGACACCCCGCCGATGTGGTAAAGCGATGGGTTGGCTTCAAAAGCCGCAGGCTGTTTGGTGCGGAATTCCTGGTCCAGTTCGGCCTGGAAGTTGCCACATTCGGCCATGGCGTCCGTGACCGCTTTCCAGGCCTCGAACCCGGCGCTCAGAGACTTGATCGGGGTTTCGTTTTCATAGGAGCACGCCGCGAATGCAGCGCTTCCCATGAGCGAGACGGCGCCCGCCATAGCAATTCTTTTCAAAAACATATTCAAACTCCCTGTTGAAGTTGAGTTGGGTGCATCTTGCAAGGCTGCACCGAAATTGTGGCCCGGTGATCCGGGCCTCGTTGTTTTCAAGTTGCGGCAATTCTGCCGCCGCTGTCCTTGTCGAACAGATGGCAGATGGCCGTTGGTACGGAGAAGGAGACCATATCCCCGATCTCGGCCCTGAATTCCTTGTGCGCCTTGACCGACACCAGTTGGCCTCCGGCGCGCACCGTCAGCATCGTCGCATCACCAAGAAGCTCGATCGTGTAGATGGGTGCGTTGATCTCCCCTGCGTTTTCAGCCGCAAGTGTGGCATCTTCCGCCCGAAAGCCGAGCGTGACCTCACCATCCGGCGCGCTCAGCCCTTCGATGCGCACGTTGGAGCCGGTGAACACGCCAGCTTCAAGGTGACCGTCCATCAGGTTCATGGCCGGGCTGCCGATAAAGCTCGCCACAAAGGTGTTTGCCGGGTTGTCGTAGATCTCCGTCGGTGTACCGACCTGCTGCACCTTGCCCTGTTTCATGACAACAACGCGATCCGCCAGGGTCATGGCCTCGATCTGGTCGTGCGTCACGTAGACAGTCGTCACCTTGAGTTCATGGCTGAGGTTCTTGATCTGCGCACGTGTCGACACCCGCAGCTTGGCATCAAGGTTCGACAGCGGCTCGTCCATCAGGAAGACGTTCGGTTCGCGCACGATGGCGCGGGCCAGTGCAACCCGCTGGCGCTGCCCGCCTGAAAGCTCCGCCGGTTTGCGATGCAGGAAGTCATCAAGCTCCACCATGGCCGAGGCCCGCCGAACGCGCTCATCGTGTTCGCTGTCCGGTATCTTGCGCACCTTCAAGGGGAAGCGGATGTTTTCGTAGACGTTCATGTTCGGGTAAAGACCGTAGGACTGGAACACCATCGCCACGTCCCGGTCCTTTGGATCGAGATCGTTCACGACACGTCCGTCGATCACGATTTCACCTTCCGTCGCATCTTCCAGACCGGCAATCATCCGCATCGTGGTGGTCTTGCCACACCCGGATGGCCCGAGCAGAACGAGAAACTCCTCATCCGCGATGGTCAGGTTAAAATTGTCAACGCCAACAAAGCTGCCCCAACGCTTGTTGACGTTCCGCAGTTGTATCTCAGCCATAGCAACCCCCTGCTGTTGCAGCCCGCGTTTTGCGGGTCTGCTCGACGCTAGTCGCCGCGCGCACCCTTTGGCAAGAGGTTTTTGCACACGTGTGCAAAATGATCTGGTGTTTTCACGAAGGGCTTCGCCTTCAGGGGTTTGGGAAGGCCCGTTCATCCGCCATTTTGACCCTCCGGCCCCCTGCGGGCACGGGCGATGGGACGCCGCTCACTTCGCCAAAAAGGCGAATCAAACGCGCGCCCCACGCCGTTTCTCAGGTGTTCTGCAGTGTCGCTGGCAACGCGACCGCCTAGAAAAACGCCTGTACGCCGGTCTGTGCACGCCCCAGGATCAGAGCGTGAATATCATGTGTCCCTTCGTAGGTGTTCACCGTCTCAAGGTTCATCATATGGCGGATCACCTGAAACTCGCCACTGATCCCGTTGCCGCCATGCATGTCCCGCGCCATGCGCGCAATATCGAGGGCCTTGCCGCAATTGTTCCGCTTCATGATCGAAATCATCTCAGGCGCCGCGCGCGCATCATCCATGAGCCGTCCGACTTGCAGTGACCCCTGTAGACCCAAGGCGATCTCTGTCTGCATGTCGGCAAGCTTTTTCTGAAACAGCTGCGTCCCGGCGAGCGGTTTGCCGAACTGATGGCGGTCCAACCCGTATTGCCGTGCCGCGTGCCAGCAGAACTCGGCTGCGCCCATGACCCCCCAGCTGATCCCGTAGCGGGCACGGTTCAGACAGCCAAACGGGCCCTTGAGACCCTGCACATTCGGCAAGAGCGCCTCTTCACCAACCTCGACACCGTCCATGACAACTTCACCCGTTACCGATGCGCGCAGGCTGTGCTTGCCGCCAATCTTTGGCGCGGAAAGCCCTTTGGTGCCTTTCTCAAGGATAAATCCCCGGATCTTGTCACCATGCGCCTCGGACTTTGCCCAGACCACGAAGACATCGGCGATGGGCGCGTTGGAAATCCACATCTTCGATCCGGTCAGCCGGTAGCCCTTGGCCGTCTTGACCGCACGCGTCTTCATACCCGCCGGGTCTGACCCCGCATCCGGCTCGGTCAAACCAAAGCAGCCGATCCATTCACCGGAGCAGAGTTTGGGAAGGTATTTCTTACGCTGATCCTCCGACCCGTAGGCATAGATCGGGTAGATGACCAGAGACGACTGGACAGACATCATCGACCGATAGCCGGAATCGACACGTTCGATTTCGCGCGCGACCAGACCGTAAGAGACATAAGACCCGCCCAGCCCGCCATATTCCTCTGGCAGCGTAATCCCCAACAGGCCCATGTCCCCCATCTCCCGGAAGATCGCGGGCTCAACCGCTTCCGTTTCGTAGGCATCCATTACCCGGGGTTGCAGCTTTTCTTGCGCATAGGCAGCGGCACTGTCGGCAATCATGCGTTCATCTTCGGAAAGCTGATCGCTCAGGCGCAGCGGGTCGGCCCAGCCAAATGCGTTGAGGTCAGGTGCATCCTTGGCTTTGAGAATGGGGGATTCTGCGTTCACGATAGGGTCCTTTCAATCGAGGAGACAACTGTTGTTGCGTGCATTATTGCAAGTAAAGCCGCGAAAGGCTAACGATGCTTTGTCCTGAAACACATGAGAAAAACTCATATGACTCCGTCTCGCCGCTTCCTGCCCTCCATCACGGCCCTGCTGTGCTTTGAGGCCGTCGGACGGCTTGGCAGCGCCACCCGGGCAGCGGCAGAGCTGTCGTTGACCCAAAGTGCCGTCAGTCGCCAGTTGAAGTCACTTGAGGCGCAACTGGGCGTTGCCCTTCTGGAACGGCGCGGACGGCAATTGCACCTGACCGCCAAAGGCGAGACCTACGTCGCCGAAATCCGCACCGTCCTGCAACGTTTGCAAACCGCATCCGTTGTAGCGCGCACCGATGCAGAGGAAACCACGCTGAACCTGTCGATCCTGCCTGCGTTTGGCATGCATTGGCTGGCCCCTCGGCTGCAAGGTTTCGCACAAGTGCATCCGGAAGTGACGGTCAACCTCTCGACACGGCTCGCGCCCTTCGACTTTCGCGGCACGCGGTTTGATGCCGCCATTCATTTTGGCCGGGAGGACTGGCCCGGCGCCAAACATATGCCCTTGATGCCGGAGGTCGTTGTGCCCGTCTGCGCGCCCTCGCTGATGTCCACCCCTGCCACAGACCCGCAGGCCATCCTGCACTATGACCTGCTGCATCTGGAGACGCGCGCGCGGGGATGGCAACGCTGGTTTCAGACCCTTGAGATAGAGCCGGTATTGCCGCCCGGTATGGTCTTTGACCAGTTCTCGACAATGGCACAGGCAGCAATCCATGGCCTTGGCATCGCGCTTCTGCCGGTTTTTGTCGCCGAGCCGTATCTTAAGAACAAACAGCTTGTGCTGGCATCGACCCATGCGACGCAGAGCATCGGCAAGTATTTTCTGGTCTGGCCATCGGATGCAAAGGAAAGCCGCGCGCTCACCTCGTTCCGCGTCTGGCTGCGTCAGCAAGCAGATGGCTAGAGCGGCATCCGCTTAACCTGCAACACGTCCCCCTACAGCTGGGGCCAGCCCCTGACCCTGGGTGGGGGTGAAGCCTCCTCCCGGGGGAGGGTCGGGGGCTGGCCGGCGGTGTCGGTCGGGCACAACCGTTAAGGGGGTGATTCAGGTTGCCAGGCCGACACTCTCAGACCTCGATGGGTTCAATCAAACCGGGGCCGGAGGCACGGTTGGAGTTCACGGCCCGGTCCACCCTGTAAAACCGAAGTGCCTCATCATCAGCCGCCCGCATGAGACGCGCCGCGCCATGCCCGGCCTCACCCAGCCAGAGCGGCCAGTCTTCCGGCCTCAGGATCACCGGCATGCGATGATGAATTTTGCGCATCGTTTCGTTGGCCGAGGTCGTCACAATCGCACAGGTCCGCAACGGCTCTCCTTCGGCGCCCACCCAGTCCTGCCAGACCGCCGCCATGGCGATCAGATCATCGGAGGACGGGTGAATATACCACGGATCGCGCGCACCCTCCGGCGTTTTGGTCCACTCATAAAACCCGCTGGCGATCACCAACGCGCGCCTTTGACGTGCGGCATCCCGGAAGGCGGGCTTCTCGGCGATAGTTTCCGCGCGCGCATTGATGAGCAACGGCCCGTC
Source organism: Pseudomonadota bacterium (assembly GCA_039196345.1). GTDB lineage: Bacteria > Pseudomonadota > Alphaproteobacteria > Rhodobacterales > Rhodobacteraceae > Roseobacter. The sequence continues at coordinate 71,835 of JBCCUU010000016.1, forward strand.
ATTTGGCTTCTTGTACCAGCGCGGGATGAATCCCCAGCGCATCGACGTCAGGCGACGGGGGCCCTCCGCACAACCGGTGACCACATGGATGGCATTCGTCGGACAGACATTGAAGTTGGGAACATCGGGAAGGTCATTGTCAGGCTGTGCCGCAAAAAGCTGCGCCACCGCGTCATTAGGCATCAGATTGACCATACGTCCACACATGGGTGGATGCTATCCTGCAGTCCGCAACACAGCCAGCCACAAAAAACGCGGCCAGCCTGCGTGCCAGCCGCGTCAGGAACCTGCCCAGGCCGGTTCATTTCATGGTGATACGGCCGTCCATATAGGGCGTGTAGGGCGCGTTGGCCGCGATGTAGTCCGCCGTGACATCCGCAAGATCGGGGCCGAAGTCGTAGGCGTTCATGGCATCCTTGAACATGCTGTAGCCGTCGCCGCCATTGCGCACGTAGTTGTTGGACACCACACCATAGACCTTTTCAGGGTCCAGCGGCGCATCCCCCACCATGACGTCGCTGACGCGGCTGCCCGGAGGTTGCGCGAGATCGAAGGTATAGCTCATCCCGGCAACCTGCGGAAAGCGGCCTGCCCCTTCCTCGTGCTGGCTGACACCGTTCTCAAGCGCGGCAAGGATCGTGGCACCGGTGACTTGGAACGTGCTGAGCGTGTTCTGGAACGGCAAAACCGTGAGCACCTCGCCCATTGTCACTTCGCCCGCGTCGATGCTCGCACGAATGCCGCCGCCGTTCTGGATAGCAATTTCGATCCCCTGATCCTTGACCCGATCCAGCATTGCATCGGCGATCAGGTTGCCCATGGCGCATTCCCGGGCGCGGCATTCATCACGTGAGCCGATAATCTCGTTGCTGGTTTCGGCCACGACGCGGTTTTTCAACTCTTCAATCGGCGCACCCATCTCGGAGATACGCGCGATGAAAGCTTCATCCGGTGTCACCGATGCGTCAAGCAACATCGGATCGCCCGAAGCGCCCGTCACCGCCCCCGCATCGTCAAAATCGACGGCCAGATGCCCGAGGTATTTTGTATAGGCGTAGGCCTGCGCCACCGGTCTGCCGTCGACCAGGGTCGGATAGGCTGGTGTTTCGGCGTCATCGTTGCTCATCAGCGTGTGGCTATGCCCGCCGATCACCACATCGATGCCCGGCACCGCTGCCGCGATCTCAAGGTCCCGGGGCAGGCCAACATGATTGAGCGCAATGATGATGTCGACACCTTCCGCTTCGAGCGCCGCCACATCCGCCTGCAAAGCCTCGACCTCGTCCTGGAAGATGACATTTTCACCGGGGCTCGACGTTTCCACCGTATCGGTGGCCAGAGCGGACACAATCCCAACCTTGCGCCCTCCCACCTCGATCACGACGTGCTTCTCGACCTTGCCCGCGAGAAGCGGCTCTCCCTCCAGGTCCAGATTTCCGGAAACAACGGGGAAGGAGACTTTTTCGATGAAATCCGCCAGCCCTTTGGGTCCGTCATCGAACTCGTGGTTGCCGACCGCCATGGCATCGTAGCCGATCTTTTCCATGAACTCGGCTTCCGCAGCACCTTTGTAGGTCGAATAGAAAAGCGAGCCCTGGAACGGGTCCCCCGCATCGAGCACCAGCACGTTCTGCCCGCTGAGGTCTGCGCGTTTCTGATCCAGTGCCGTCTTGACCCGTGCGATGCCGCCAAAGCACTTCCCTTCCGCTTCGCCTTCAGCGTTACAGGTTGAATCAAAGCGGTTGATCGATTCGATCCGGCTGTGCATGTCGTTCGTGTGCAGGATGTGCAGCGTATAATCTGCCGATGCGATACTCGTGCTGCCAGCAAGCATTGCGGTTGCAGTTACAAGTCGTTTCATGCTTTTCCCCCTCGTTGGAATGATTGCGGCATGGTGGGGGGTGTGTGCGGAAGTGTCAAAGCCTCTTTCACCCTGACGGCGCGTCGTTTCGCTCAAGCCGCCCCTTGACGCCTTTGACTGCCCAAGGCATGACCACGCGCATGATCATTCTCAAGATTTTCAGGGCTGACGAATGGGAGAGGCTGCGCCGCGACGGGGAAACCCCCGGCGCCCCCATTGATGTCGCGGACGGCTATGTTCATTTCTCGACCGCCGCACAGGCCGTGGAAACCGCGGCAAAGCACTTTTCCGGCGAGGACGACCTGATGCTTCTTGGCGTCGATACCGAGCGTCTGGGTGCATCGCTGAAATGGGAACTCTCGCGCGGCGACCAGCTTTTTCCGCATCTCTACCGTCCCTTGCGCATGGATGACGTGGCCTGGGCCCAGCCGCTTTTGCTGGTGGGTGGCGTCCACCAGTTTCCCGCTGGCCTTGAAGACGCCTGCACGGAATGACAAACGCATTATGAAGCACCTGCTGGAAACCGCCGGACTTGGTCTGCTGCGGCAGATGGACCCCGAGAGAGCGCATGGGCTGGCCCTCAAGGCGCTGAACAAGGGCCTTGCAGCCCGCCCCGGCCCTGTCACATCGGACCGTCTGAAAACGACACTGGCGGGGTTGGTGCTTCCAAACCCCATCGGGCTGGCAGCAGGGTTTGACAAGAATGCGGAGGCGATCGGCCCGCTTTCCATGGCCGGTTTCGGCTTTCTGGAGGTGGGTGCCGCAACCCCCCTGCCCCAGCCGGGAAATCCCAAACCGAGATTGTTCCGGTTGACAGAAGACAAGGCGGCGATCAACCGGTTCGGCTTCAACAATGACGGTATGGAACGCATCCGGGCGCGGCTGACCGCCGCCTCGACCGATATTCCGGTTGGCATTAACCTTGGCGCGAACAAAACCAGCCCCGACCGCGCGGCGGATTTTGCCAAGGTGATGGAACATCTGCGCGCAGATGTGGATTTCGCGACGGTCAATGTCTCCTCTCCCAATACCGAAAAGCTTCGTGACCTTCAGGGGGCGGATGCGCTCGCCGCGCTGCTGGATGGGGTCATGCAGGTGCGCGGGTCCACGCCGGTTTTCCTCAAGATCGCGCCGGACCTGACAGACGCCGAATTGGCCGACATCGCAGATGTCGCGAAAAACACGGGCGTAGACGCCATCATCGCAACCAACACCACGTTGGACCGGAGTGGATTGCAAAGCCGCCATAGGGGCGAAGCGGGCGGTCTCTCAGGGCAGCCCCTGTTCGAGAAATCCACCCGCGTGCTGGCGCGGTTGTCGACACTGACCGATATTCCCCTGATCGGTGTTGGTGGCATTTCAAGTGGCGCGCAGGCCTATGCCAAGATACGCGCGGGTGCGTCAGCGGTGCAACTCTACACCGGTCTGGTCTATGGCGGTTTGTCATTGGCCGCGCGCATCGCTCATGAACTGGACGGCCTGCTGGCGCGGGACGGTTTCGCTTCGGTCAGCGACGCCCGCGGCACTGATGTTGAGCGATGGCTGTGACCAAAAGGCACGGGGGGTCAGGGCTCAGGCGGCGGCATCACGTTCCAGCGCCGGATACTTCAGACCCAGCGAGACGCCACGCGCGGCAAAGGAAATCAGCAGCGCCAGCCAGAGCCCGTGATTTCCATAAGCCGGCAACAGCAGGAGCACCGCCATCCAGTACATGGCAAAGCTCAGCGCCATCATGTTGCGCATGTCCCGGCTGCGTGTCGCGCCAATGAAGATTCCGTCCAGCATCCAGGCCGCACAGCCCACCAGCGGTGCCGCACCCATATAGGGCAGATAGGCGCGTGCCATCTGCTGAACTTCGGCGTTCTTTGCCATCACGTCGATCAACGAGGCTCCCGCCAGCGCAAACCCGATAGCCGTTGTTATGGACACAACAAGCCCCCAGAAGGAGGTCAGCATGGCACCGCGCCGCACCTGGGCAGGATCGCGTTTACCGTAGGCTCTGGCAATCAAGGTTTCGGCAGAAAAGGCAAACCCGTCCATGGCATAGACGGTGATGTGCATGAACTGGACGAGAATCTCGTTGGCGGCGAGTGTCACATCCCCGAATCGCGCACCGAAAAAGACGAAGGATGTGAAGATGATCGTGAGCATCGCGGATCGCAGGAAGATGTCCCAATTGAGCAGCGCCATGCGCACGAGCTTTGCCCGGTCAAAGATACGGGTCCAATCGCGCCAGGCAGGGTGGCGGAAGGCCCGCCGGCAGAACCAGAGCCCCAAAGCTGCGCCGGTGATCTCGGCGATGGCGGTCGCCACGGCCACCCCGGGGACACCCCAGTCAAACACCAGCACGAACAGCAGATCGAGCGCGATGTTCACGCCATTCATCACAAGCTGGACCCAGAAGACGGCAATGGTGCGCTCCATCGCCACCAGCCAGCCGGTGAGCGCAAATACGGCGATGGCGGCGGGTGCCGTCCAGATCCGGATTTCAAGGTATTGACGGGCGAGTTCTTCGACCTCGGCGCTGGCAGGTGCCAGTTTCAAGGACGCCCAGATGACGAGGGGCTGCATGGCAATGAGCGCCACACCCCCGATCAGCGCCACAGCCAGCGTCCGGGTCAGCCAGGCTGAGACTTCGGCACTGTCACCTGCCCCCTCCGCCTGTCCGACGAGGCCAACGGTGCCCATGCGCAAAAAGCCGAAGACCCAGTAGAGAGACGACAGGATAATCGCGCCCAGGGCGACCGCGCCGATGGGTGCGGCCTCCCCCAATTGCCCAACGACGCCCACATCCACCACGCCCAGGATCGGGACCGTCGCGTTCGACAGGACAATCGGCAACGCGATCTTCAGGACACGTCGATGGCTGATGGGGGCTGCTGCTCTTTCCGCGCTGCTACTCACGTGGCTCTGGCATCAGGAAATGCCCGGTCGCCTGGGCAAACAGCCGATCCCGGTTGTCCTGCCACGCCTCGACCCGCACGCTGGCATAGCGCCTGCCGGACCGCACGATGCAGGCCCGCGCGTAGGCGTCGCGGGGCAGACCGGAGCGCAGGTAGTCGGTGGAGATATCAATGGTCTTGGGCAACCTTGGCATCCCCCCCCTGGCAAGCCCTTCCGCGTCAATCGCCCCGGATTCCACGTCTTTCCAGAGGTACGTCCAACTCAACGTGATGATCGATGTGACTTCCAGGAACGCTGCCGTCACGCCGCCGTGGATGGCAGGCAACAAAGGGTTGCCGATCAGCTTCTGGTCAAACGGCAGGATGCCGGTGAGCTCATCCCCCCGTCTTTCGAACTCAATGCCCAGAAACTGGATATAGGGCACCCCATCTACCAGCGCGCGCAGGGTCGCATCGCGACGCTGTTTGACGACCTGAACCGGCTCGGGCGGGCGGCGCGGCGCTCTCATTTCGTTCCCTCTACCGTAAAGGCCCCGGTAGCCGCTGCAACCGGATTGTCGGCATCTTCATCGGTTGCGGTCGCCCGCACGAAAGCCACGCTGCGCGTCACATGGTAACACTCTGCCTGCGCCCGGATCCGCTGACCGGGGGTTGCGGCCCGCATGTAATCAATGCGCAGATCAATCGTTGCCGTACCGCCAAGGTTGTCCGGATGACTCATCACTGCCGCGCCGCAACAGGTATCCATCAGCGCTGAGACCGCACCTCCATGGATCACGCCGGTCTCGGGATCACCGACGAGCTTGTCATCAAAGGGCATCTCGATGGTGGCCTTGCCATCCGCGATGTCAGCAAGCCGCATCCCCAGGGCCTTACTGTGCGGGATGGCTTCGATGAACTGTCGTGCAATCTTCTCTTTATCGGCCATTCCCGGTCCTGCGCTGTTCTCTGAAATCCAAGCACGTCCCTTATCATACCAGTCTTTGCCGAAGGGCAAGGGCGACTGTTGCGCTCGCCCTCGTTGCACCCTAGCCTAGCATTAAGGGAGAGAAGGACAATGACATCCGATCGTTTGACGTTCAAGGAGATGTGCGCAGCGTTCGACGTCACGCCGCGAACCCTGAGGTACTACGAATACATCGAGCTGCTGCAACCGGACCGCGAAGGGCGCTCACGCTTTTATGGTCCTCGCGAACGGGCGCGGATGAAGCTGATCCTGCGGGGGCGCAAATTCGGCTTCCAGCTTGAAGACATCCGTCAATGGCTGCTGATCTACGAAAACGAAGGCACTGATGCACAGATGCGCAAATGGATCACGCTGGCGGACGCTCAGCTTGAACAACTGGCAGAAGAACGCGCCCAGTTGGAAGAAGCCATTCGCGAGTTGCAAAAGCTCCGCGACGACACCGCTTCGGTCCTTGAAGACTGAGATGTCCTGAGCCCGTCTCGGCGGGAACGTAACGTCAGGTTCAAGACATCTTGCCTCAGCATTCCCGTTGCAACAGACGCGCAGAGAACGCTTTGAAAAAGCCGGGCGTGCCGCATCACACCCGTACATGCTCCCTCACAAGGCCCAAAAGACACTAATGCCGCGCGCCCGCAACCACACGGAAGTTGACCGAAATAAGTTCCATTTAAAACAAGTACCTAGCGCCAATTCTTGTCATCCGCCATACGACACTGAACACCCGCGGCAGAAAAAACGGTGAGGCACCGACACGCGAAAACCAACCAAATCGCAATCAATTCTTGCTCCAACTTACGAAAAATAAGTCTTCGCGAGGATACAAAAACGCGGGAATTCCCCTTGAAAACCTGCCCTCCAGAACCGCAACTAAAATGACGTAACGTCCAACTTACGTAAACCACCAAACCTGTTGTAGCAGGGTGCAGACTTCATACCTGCGCATCATCCAGACGATGAAAGTACAGATCGATGACTGATGAAACCATGACCATACGCCAGATGTGTGACGCCTTTGAGGTCACGCCACGCACGCTGCGCTTTTATGAATCGAAAGAGCTTCTGTTTCCAATCCGCGAAGGTCAGAAACGGCTCTTTACGCGACGCGACCGTGCCCGGCTCAAACTCATCCTGCGTGGCAAACGGTTCGGCTTCAGCCTCGAACAGATCCGCCAGTTGCTCGACCTTTATGACATCGGCGACCAGCAGTTGACGCAACTGGAGCGTGCGTTCGAAATCGCCCAGGACCGGCTCGCGGACCTGATCCGCCAGCGCGACGAACTGGATCAGGCCATCCACGACCTCAGAGAACAGCTCAAGTGGGGCGAAGACATGATCGCCTCGATGCGCAGACCACAAGACGCGGCAGAGTAACGCCACTGCCCGCCCACCGAAGGGAGACACCCATGCCAAGCTACATCGCCCCGACCAAAGACATGCAATTCGTTCTGCACGATGTTCTGAAGGTCACAGAGCAATCGATCCCGGGCTACAAGGATCTCGATGCGGATTTCACATCAGCCATCCTGGAAGAAGCCGGCAAGCTGTCGTCCGAAGTCCTCGCCCCTCTGAACGTGGTGGGCGATACGGAAGGCTGCACGCTTGAGAACGGTGTGGTGCGGACGCCGACAGGCTTCAGGGACGCCTTTGACCAGATCCGCGAGGGCGGATGGCCGGGGCTCGACATGCCCGAGGAATTCGGCGGGCAGAACATGCCCTGCGTCATCGGGACCGCGGTGGGCGAGATGTTCTCCTCCTCCAACATGGCGTTCACCATGTATCACGGCCTCACGCATGGCGCTGCCTCCGCCATCCTCGCGCATGGGTCGCAGGACCAGAAAGACGCCTATCTGCCCAAGATGGTCTCCTGTCAGTGGACCGGCACCATGAACCTCACCGAGCCGCATTGCGGCACGGACCTTGGCCTCATGCGCACCAAGGCCGAACCGCAGTCAGATGGCAGCTACAAAATCACCGGCCAGAAAATCTTCATCTCCGCGGGTGAGCATGACATGTCCGACAATATCATCCATCTGGTGCTGGCCAAGATCAGTGGCGGCCCGGAGGGGATCAAGGGCGTCTCTCTCTTCATTGTTCCAAAAATACTCGTGAACGACGATGGCTCCCTGGGCGCGCGCAATGGCGTCTCCTGCGGCAAGATCGAAGAAAAGATGGGCATCCACGGCAACTCAACCTGTGTAATGAATTACGACGGTGCTACCGGCTATCTGCTGGGTGAAGAACACAAGGGCATGCGCGCCATGTTCACCATGATGAACGAAGCGCGGCTGGGTGTGGGCATGCAGGGCATGAGCCAGGCCGAAGTCGCCTACCAGAACGCGCTTGAATACGCCAAGGACCGCTTGCAGGGCCGTGATGTGACCGGCCCCAAGAACCCCGATGGCCCCGCTGATCCGCTGATCGTGCACCCGGACATTCGCCGCTCCCTGATGGACCAAAAGAGCTTTGTGGAAGGCGCCCGGGCCTTCATGCTCTGGGGGGCAACGATGATCGACGCCGCCCACAGATCAGGCGACAAGGATGCGGATGGCCTTGTCTCCCTGCTTACCCCCGTCATCAAGGGGTTCCTGACCGATCAGGGATACGAGATGACCATCAAGGCGCAGCAGGTCTACGGCGGGCATGGCTACATCGAGGAATGGGGCATGTCCCAGTTCACGCGCGATGCCCGGATCGCGATGATCTACGAAGGGGCCAACGGCGTGCAGGCGCTTGATCTCGTCGGGCGCAAGCTCGCGCAGGACGGCGGCAAACACGTGATGGCATTCTTTGACGTGGTGAAAAACTTCATCAAGGAGAACGCGGGCGCTGATGCGGAATATGACAGCGCCTTCCTCGATCCGTTGAAAGCCGCGTCCAAGGACCTTCAGGCGGCGGGCATGTATTTCATGCAAAACGGCATGAAAAACCCCAACAACGCACTCTCAGGCTCTTATGACTTCATGCATATGTTCGGCCACGTCTGCCTCGGGCTCATGTGGGCCAGGATGGCCAAGGCGGCGCAGACAGCCCTTGCGGAAGGGGCTACAGACACCGCATTCTATGAGACAAAAATCGCGACGGGGCGTTATTACATGGCGCGGCAATTGCCTGCGACCGCCTTGCATCTCAGCCGCATCCAATCGGGCGCGGATCCTGTGATGGCACTGGAGGTTGCGAACTTCTGAGCGTCTGGGTGGGCTCGGTGCCGACCCCAATGCCCGAAAAAACAGGATCAAAACCACACAATGACCCAAGCCCCCTCAACCTGGATGACCGATGAACACCGCATGATTGCGGAGATGACAGCACAATTCATCACCAATGAATGGGCGCCGCGGTTTGATAAATGGCGCAAGCAAGGAGAGATGGACCGCGAGACCTGGGGCGAGGCAGGGGCGCTCGGGTTGCTCTGCCCTTCCGTGCCGGAAGCATACGGCGGCGCGGGTGGCGACTTCGGCCATGAGGCGGCGATCCTGATCGAAGCGGGCCGCGCCAATCTGGCAAGCTGGGGGCATGGGATCCACTCAGGCATTGTCGCGCACTACGTGCTGGCCTACGGCACCGAGGACCAGAAAAACCGCTGGCTGCCGAAAATGGCCTCGGGCGAAATGGTGGGTGCGCTGGCCATGACCGAACCCTCCACAGGATCGGACGTACAGGCGATCAAGACCAAGGCCCTGCGGGACGGAAACGCCTACCGGCTCTCCGGTCAGAAGACCTTTATTACCAATGGTCAGCATGCAAACCTAATCATCGTGGCCGCCAAGACGGACCCGACCAAAGGGTCCAGGGGCGTGTCTCTGGTTGTGGTCGAAACCGATGGTGCGGAGGGCTTCAAACGTGGTCGCAATCTGGAAAAGGTGGGCCTGCATGCCGCCGATACCTCCGAGCTCTTTTTCGATGACGTGGAAATCCCGCCCGAGAACATCCTGGGCGGCACCGAAGGTCAGGGCTTTTACCAGATGATGCAGCAATTGCCGCAGGAGCGACTGATCATCGCCTGTGGTGCGGTTGGCGCAATGGAAGGGGCGGTGGAGCGCACAATCGCGTACTGTAAAGAGCGCGAGGCCTTTGGCGGGCCGTTGACGCAGTTCCAGAACACGCGCTTCAAGCTGGTCGAATGCAAGACCAAGACCGCCGTCGCCCGCGCTTTCCTCGACGAATGTCTGGCCGAACACCTGCGCGGTGCGCTCAGCGTCGAGAAGGCCGCGATGGCGAAATACTGGATCACGGACACGCAGGGTGAAGTGCTCGACGAATGTGTCCAGCTGCACGGCGGCTATGGCTTCATGCTGGAGTATGACGTGGCCGAGATGTGGGCGGACGCACGCGTCCAGCGCATCTACGGCGGCACAAACGAGATCATGAAAGAGCTGATCTCAAGATCACTTTGAAGACGCCTTGGGAGGGCTGGGCACATGACAATCCAACTTTACTGCTTTGGTGAAAGCGGCAACGCCTACAAGGCCGCCCTTGCGCTTGAACTCTCCGGCCTCGATTGGGCACCGGTGAAGGTCGATTTCTTTGGCGGTGAGACCCGCACCCCGGCATATCGCGAGACCATCAACGCGATGGGCGAAGCCCCGGTCATGGTCGATGGCGACATCAAACTGACTCAATCCGGGGTCATACAGGATTATGTGAGCGAAAAATCCGGGAAGTTCGGCGGCAAGGATGCAGCCGAACGGCGCGAGGTTTTGCGTTGGGTGCTCTGGGACAATCACAAGCTGAGCTCCGGCGCGGGCATGACCCGGTTTCTGATGAATTTCCTGCCGGAAGACAAACGCCCCGCTGAAGTCATCGCCTTCCATCAAGGACGCCTCAAAGCCGCAAACGCTGTGCTCAACGATCATCTTGAAGGGCGCGACTGGATCGTGGGTAACGGGATCACCAATGCCGATATCAGCTGCTGCGGCTATCTCTATTACCCCGAACCCTTCGGCTTTGACCGCGCCGACTGGCCCAACATTGACGCCTGGCTCACGCGGATTTCCGACACACCCGGCTGGAAAGCCCCTTACGATCTGATGCCCGGCTCCCCTGCCGACCGCACGTAAAACGGTGACTGTGAGACAGCACCGAAAGGAGACTGAAATGACCGACGCCTATATCTATGATGCGCTGCGCACCCCGCGCGGCAAAGGCCGAAAAGACGGCAGCCTGCATGAGGTAACCGCCCTGCGGCTCTCGGCCCAGACGCTGAATGCCGTGAAAGACCGCAACAACCTCGAAGGCCACGCGGTCGAGGACGTGATCTGGGGCAATGTCACGCAAGTCATGGAACAGGGCGGCTGCCTTGCGCGCTCCGCCGTGCTGGCCTCTGACCTCGATGAGCGTATCCCCGGCCTTGCGATCAACCGCTTTTGCGCCTCCGGCATGGAGGCGGTGAACCTCGCCGCCAATCAGGTGCGCGGCGGTGCAGGCGAGGCCTATATCGCCGGTGGGGTGGAGATGATGGGCCGCGTGGCCATGGGCAGCGATGGCGCCGCCATCGCGGTCGATCCGACCTTGGCGATGGAGAAATACTTCGTCCCGCAAGGGATCAGCGCGGATATCATCGCAACTGAGTACGGCTTTACCCGCGATGATGCAGACCAGCTGGCCGTAGAATCCCAGCGCCGCGCGAAGCAGGCTTGGGATGAAAAGCGCTTTGCCAAATCCGTCATCAAGATCAAGGACCAGAACGGGTTGTCGATCCTTGACCATGACGAATACATGCGCCCGCAGACGGACATGCAAAGCCTCGGCGGGCTCAACCCGGCCTTTCAGGCGATGGGAGAGGTCATGCCCGGTTTCGACAAGGTCGCGCTGATGAAATACCCTCACTTGGAGCGGATCAACCACATCCACCACGCGGGCAACTCCTCGGGCATCGTGGACGGCGCGGCGGCAGTATTGATCGGCAACAAGGAATTCGGAGAGAAGCACGGTCTGAAACCGCGTGCCCGCATTCGTGCAACCGCCAAGATCGGCACCGATCCGACCATCATGCTCACCGGTCCTGTGCCCGTGACACAGAAAATCCTCGCGGATCACGGGATGGACATCAAGGACATTGATCTCTTCGAGGTGAACGAAGCCTTCGCCTCCGTGGTGTTGCGGTTCATGCAGGCCTTCGACGTGGAAGACAGCAAGGTGAACGTCAACGGCGGCTCCATCGCGATGGGCCACCCGCTTGGCGCAACCGGCGCGATCATCATCGGCACCTTGCTGGACGAGTTGGAGCGGGCAGACAAGGAAGTGGGTCTTGCCACCCTCTGCATTGCCTCCGGCATGGGTGCCGCCACCATCATCGAACGCGTTTAACCCCCGAGACGAGGGAAGATAGATGACTGATTTTACAATGAAGACAGATGCCGAGGGCATCGCGACGATCACTTGGGACGTCAAGAACAAGTCCATGAACGTGATGACGCTCGAAGCCTGGGATGTACTTGACATCCTGATCGACGAAGCGCTTGGCGATGACGCGGTGAAGGGGGTCATCATCACCTCTGGCAAGGACAGTTTTGCCGGCGGGATGGACCTGAATGTCATTGCAAAGATGAAGGAACTGGCGGGCGATAATCCTGCGCAGGGGCTTTTTGACGGCATCATGAACGCGCACCGCATCATGCGGAAAATCGAGCGTGCGGGGATGGACCCCAAGACGCTGAAAGGGGGCAAACCGATTGCAACCGTGCTGCCGGGCACGGCGCTGGGGATCGGGCTGGAGATACCGCTCAGCACGCACCGCATCTTTGCCGCCGACAATCCCAAGGCAAAAATCGGTTTGCCGGAAATCATGGTCGGTATCTTCCCCGGGGCGGGTGGCACGACGCGGCTCACCCGCAAGATGGGTGCCATGGCGGCCTCCCCTTTCCTGCTGGAAGGCAAGCTTGTGGCCCCGGCAGCGGCAAAAGCGGCGGGTCTGATTGATGACGTTTCCGAAGACCCGATGGCTGCGGCCCGCGACTGGGTGCTCAACGCCAAGGACGCCGATCTGGTCAAACCCTGGGACGCGAAGGGCTACAAGATGCCCGGCGGTGCCCCCTACCACCCGGCTGGTTTCATGACCTTCGTGGGGGCCTCCGCCATGGTCAACGGCAAGACGCAAGGGGTGTATCCTGCCGCCAAGGCGCTGTTGTCGGCAGTCTACGAAGGCGCGCTTGTGCCCTTTGACACGGCCCTCAAGGTCGAGGCGCGCTGGTTCACCAATGTGTTGATGAACCCCTCCTCGTCGGCCATGATCCGGTCGCTTTTCGTCAATAAGGAAGCGCTGGAGAAAGGCGCTGTGCGTCCGGCTGACGTGTCGGACCAACGGGTCAAAAAGCTGGGCGTTCTGGGCGCTGGCATGATGGGTGCGGGGATCGCTCTGGTCTCTGCCCAGGCGGGTATCGAAGTCGCGCTGATCGACCAGACGCAGGAGGCAGCGGACCGGGGCAAGGGCTACACCGCGAAATTCGCGGACAAGGGCATCCAGCGTCGCAAGACAACGCCCGAGAAGAAGGAGCAGTTACTCTCGCGTATCACGGCGACAACGGATCTGGGCGCGCTGAAAGACTGCGATCTCATCATCGAGGCGGTTTTCGAAGACCCCAAGGTCAAGGCCGAGATGACCGCAAAGGTCGAGGCGGTGATCCCCGAGGATTGTGTCTTTGCCTCCAACACCTCCACCCTGCCGATCACGGAACTGGCCAAAGCCTCAAGCCGCCCCGAGCAGTTCATCGGCATCCACTTCTTTTCACCCGTGGAAAAGATGCTGCTGGTCGAAATCATCAAGGGCAAGGGCACCGGCGACCGGGCCGTGGCCAAGGCGCTCGACTATGTGCGCCAGATTCGCAAGACGCCCATCGTGGTGAATGACGCGCGGTTTTTCTACGCCAACCGCTGCATTATTCCTTACATCAACGAAGGCATCCGCATGGTGGCCGAGGGGGTTGAACCCGCACTGGTCGAGAATGCGGCACGTCTCGTCGGCATGCCGCTCGGCCCGCTGCAACTGGTGGATGAAACCTCCATCGACCTCGGGGCCAAGATCGCCCGCGCCACCAAGGCCGCTATGGGTAACGCCTACCCCGACGGGGCCGTGGACGAGGTGATCTTCTGGCTGGAAGAGGAAGGTCGGCTCGGGCGCAAGTCGAATGGCGGTTTCTACAGCTATGATGACAAGGGCAAACGTCAGGGCCTTTGGGAAGGTCTTTCGCGGAGATACCCGACGCGGGACGACCAGCCGGAACTGGTCGATGTTCAGCATCGCCTGCTGTTCGCCCAAACGCTGGAAGCCGTCCGCGCGCTGGAGGAAGGGGTGCTGATGGACATCCGAGAGGGGGATGTCGGCGCAATCCTGGGCTGGGGCTTTGCGCCCTGGTCGGGGGGTCCCTTGAGCTGGCTCGACATGCTGGGCGCGGCTTATGCTGCTGAGCGGTGCGATGCGCTAGCAGCTACCTACGGGGAGCGTTTCGCCTGCCCGGACCTGCTGCGCGACATGGCATCGAAGAACCAGACCTTCTACGGGCGTTTCGCCCCCGCCTCCAAGGCGGCATGACGAAATGAAAGGGGCCGCCAAGGCCCCTTTTTTCTGCGACGGGTTGACGAGTTTCGATAGCCGCACAGCCACGCCAGCCTGCCAAGTGCCAAGCAGGCTGCACTGGTCCAGACCGTTCCGGACACCTTTGCCGCAAATTCCCTGCAATTCGCTTTTCAAATCCGGCAAATCCAATATCCTCGTATCCGCAGCGCAAAAAACCGCGCAAAGAGACATCAGGGGAGGTCCGAGAGATGGGATGGATGAGCGATGAAACCGGGCTGGACAAGAATGCCGCGAACCATGTCCCGCTCACCCCGCTGTCACATCTGCGCCGGGCCGCGGAGGTGTTTCGCACCCATGATGCCGTCGTCTACGGTGGGATACGTCACAGCTACGAGACGCACTTCGCACGCTGCTCACAGCTGGCCAGCGCCCTTGCGCAACGCGGAATTGAACCCGGACAGGTGGTCGCAACCGTCTTGCCGAACATACCGGCCCAGGTCGAAGCGCATTTCGGCGTCCCTGCATGCGGCGCGGTACTGAATACGATCAACACGCGCCTCGATGTTGATACGGTCAACTACATTTTCGAGCACGGCGAGGCCCGGGTGGTGCTCGTGGACACGCAGTTTCTTGATCTGGTCGAAGCCGCCTGTCAGGGGTTGCAGTCCCCCCCGCAGATCATCGAAGTACCCGACCCCGTTGCGGGCATCGCCGCGTCCGGGCGGCACGAGCTTTATGAAGACTTCATCGCGCAAGGTGCGCCGGATTTCGACTGGATCATGCCCGGGGATGAATGGGAGAGCCTCGCACTGAATTACACCTCCGGCACCACGGGGCGGCCCAAAGGCGTCGTCTATCACCATCGCGGGGCCTATCTGATGACCATGGGCACGGTCATCAGCTGGCGCATGACCCTTCACCCGACGTTCATGCAGATCGTCCCTTTGTTTCATTGCAACGGCTGGAACCACGCGTGGATGATGCCCCTGATCGGGGGCACGCTCGTCTGCTGCCGGGACATCACGGCCGAGGCGATCTATTCGGCCATCGCAGGCGAGAAAGTCACCCATTTTGGCGGCGCGCCGATTGTGCTCAACATGCTGGTGAACGCGACGGAGGCCGAGCGCCGCCCCCTTGACCACCAGGTTGAGGTCTTCACGGCGGGCGCACCACCAGCACCCGCTACGCTTTCCAAGATCGAGGCGCTGGGGTTCAATGTAACGCAGGTCTACGGGCTGACCGAAACCTACGGCCATGTGACCGAATGCCTGTGGCGCGCTGCTGATTGGGAAGCGCTGGATCAAAGTGCCCGTGCCGCGGTCAAGGCCCGGCAGGGTGTGGCCTTTCCGATGATGGAGCACATCACGGTGATGGACGCCGACATGCAGCAGATCCCGCGGGATGGCAGCACGCAGGGCGAGATCATGGTCCGGGGCAACAGCGTCATGAAAGGCTATTACAAGAACCCGCAAGCCACGGCGGAAGCCTTTGCCGGGGGCTATTTCCATTCCGGCGACATCGCGGTGCAACATGACGACGGCTATATGCAGATCGCGGACCGGGCCAAGGACATCATCATCTCCGGCGGCGAAAATATCTCCTCAGTCGAAGTGGAAGGTGTCCTGATGGGGCATGACGACGTTCTGCTGGCTGCCGTGGTGGCAAAACCGGATGAAAAATGGGGCGAGGTCCCTTGCGCATTCATCGAACTCAAGCCCGGTGCGGCAGAAGATGCGGCGGGGCTGATCGCATTTTGCCGCCAGACCCTCGCCGGGTTCAAGGCCCCGAAACAGATCGTTTTTCAGGAGCTTCCCAAAACCTCAACCGGCAAGATCCAAAAGTTCGAACTGCGCAAGCTGGCGGCGAAACTTTAGGCCCCTTTGCCTCACGGGACCAGGCAAATTCGACCGAACGGCCTTTGCGCGCATGTGCCCGGCTGATAACATGGCGCAAAGTGATTTCGAGCAGCAGATACGCCAGTGACGGCCCTTAAGAAATATACCAGGCTGGAAGCCAGCGCCCTCTGGCGCGCCTCTCCCGAGGATCAGCGGCGCGAGGTCATCGTCTCCATCGGTGACGCAACGGTCATGATCTCCGACATGCGGGATCAAGCGATTACCCATTGGTCGCTGGCGGCGGTCACACGGGCAAACCCCGGCACCCGGCCTGCGATTTTCCACCCTGACGGTGATCCCGGCGAAACGCTGGAATTTGCCGAAAACGAAGCGCAGATGATTGATGCCATCGAAAAGCTGCGCAAGGCGGTTGAGCGCGCCCGCCCCCGCCCGGGCCGGTTGCGCTGGATGGGAACCGCCCTGTCCTTCACGGCGGTGATGGCGGCAGCATTGCTGTGGCTGCCCGGGGCCATGACCTCTCATGCGGTCTCTGTTGTCCCTATCGTCAAACGTGCCGAGATCGGAGAGGCGCTGCTCACCCGGATCGAACGCATGGCGGGACCCGCCTGCGGCAATGACGCCGGGCAACGGGCCGTTCAACTCTTGCGTGCCCGCCTCGGAGGCGGGCCTATCCACATCCTGCCGGGTGCCGTCACGACAAGCCTGCACCTGCCGGGCGGGCTGATCCTGATCGACCGCGCGCTGGTTGAGGATTATGAAGAACCGGATGTGGTCGCCGGTTTCATCCTGGCGGAAAAGACACTCGCGGCCCGGTCCGACCCGCTCCACGATCTGCTGTCCTCCGTGGGTACGCTGGCAAGTTTTCAGCTTTTGACGACAGGAAGCCTCAAGAGCGAGACGCTTGACCGCTACGCGGAGCACCTGTTGACCGAGCCGCGCGTGATGCCGGACGATGACGCCTTGCTGGCAGCTTTCGCAGAACGTTCGGTCCGCAGCACCCCCTACGCCTATGCCCGCGACGTGACGGGCGAGAGCGTCCTTGCCCTGATCGAAGCCGACCCGATGAGCGGACGGGAACCGGTCATGCTGCTGACGGATGCGGATTGGCTGCGGCTTCAGAGTATTTGCGGCGGATAGCGACTGATCCGCCACCTCCAGTCCGTAAGGGACGGTGTCCCCCGAGGCCTTGTTCCGGCGTTGGGCGATGCAGAAGGAAGTTGCGACTAGAGCGTCTGACGAAATACCTGAAACATCAAGCATCACGTAACGCGTTGAAATCTTTGATTTCAGGCAGCGTTGCGTGATTCAGGTTTTTCGCATGACGCTTTAGGTGGCAGTGTCAGTCGACTCACAACGCGCCGCTCTTGCCTATTTGGTGCCAAACATCCGATCACCGGCGTCACCCAGTCCCGGAACGATATAGCCGATCTCGTTGAGCTTTTCGTCGATGGCGGCGGTGACGATGGGGACATCCGGGTGCGCTTCCTCCATCCGTGCGATCCCCTCAGGGGCCGCGAGCAGGCAGAGAAAGCGGATGTTATTGGCACCGGCCTGTTTGAGCAGGTCGATGGCCGCCACGGAGGAATTGCCGGTGGCCAACATCGGGTCCACCGCGATGACCAGCCTGTCATCCAACGCCTCCGGCACCTTGAAATAGTATTGAACAGGTTTGAGCGTTTCCTCATCTCGGTATAGGCCCACGAAACCGACCCGTGCCGACGGGACCAGTTCCAGCACCCCATCGAGCAGCCCGTTGCCCGCCCGGAGGATCGAGATCAGCGCCAGCTTCTTGCCGTCAAGCGTTGGCGCGTCCATCACCTGCATTGGGGTTTCAATCTGCTTGGTGGTCATCGGCAGACCACGGGTAACCTCATAGGCGAGCAACTGGCTGATTTCACGGAGCAACTGCCGAAAGACCGCTGTTGAGGTTCCCCTGTCGCGCATCAGGGTCAGTTTGTGCTGAACCAGCGGGTGATCGACGACAGTGACATGATCGGCCATGTGCATCTCCTGAAATTGCCCCCGCCTGTGTAACTTTGGGTACAGGTGCCCGCAAGCGGCATGTCAGCGATTTGGCGGCACCACTCCGAGGTGCCGTGCCACAAGGCCCGCCACGTCCTGAAATCCGATGTGGTCCAACCGCCCTGCCCCGATACCTGCGAGCAAAACCGGCACCCTCTCACGGGTGTGATCCGTACCCCGCCAGGTCGGATCGTTGCCATGATCCGCCGTCAGCACCAGCAGATCGCCGGGGCGCAGCTTCTCCAGCAGCGTCCCGATTTCACCATCAAACCACTCCAGCGCGCGGGCATAGCCCGAGACATCCCGTCGGTGGCCGTATTCACTGTCGAACTCGACAAAATTGGCGAATGTCAGGCTGCCCTCTTCAGCAATGTCGACAAGGTGATCCAGATGCCCCATCAGCTCCCGATCTTTTCCCTTTCGAACCTCGTCAATCCCCTCCATGGAGAAGATATCCCCGATTTTGCCAAGCGCGTAGACGCGGCGGCCCGCCTCCTGCACCCAATTTGTCAGCACCGGTGCAGGGGGTCTGATGGCAAAGTCCCTGCGGTTACCGGTGCGCTGAAATCCTGATTCAGACGAACCAATAAACGGGCGCGCGATCACGCGCCCGACCTTCATTTCATGCAGCATGGGTGCTAGATCGGCGCAAAGTGCCAAGAGCCGATCCAACCCGAAAGCCTCTTCATGGGCCGCAATCTGAAAGACGGAATCAGCGGAAGTGTAGCAGATGGGCCACCCCGAGCGGACATGCTCGGCCCCCTGCTCTTCGATGATGTCTGTCCCCGAGGCATGGCAATTGCCGAGGATCCGGTCCGTCCCTGCCAATTCACAGACCCGGGCAATGACCTCTGGCGGGAAGGACGCTTCGGTCTCGGGAAAGTGATGCCATTGCCAGGGAACAGGCAGCCCGGCCAATTCCCAATGCCCTGAGGGCGTGTCCTTGCCGGGGGAGAGTTCCGTCGCCACCCCCCAGGTGCCCGTAGGCTCCCGCCCCAGACCCGGCGCTACAAGACCACTGGCCAGATGCACCGCACGCCCCAGCCCCAGCTGGTCCAGATGCGGGAGCACCAAGGGGCCGTTGCGCCCATTATTCCCCAAACCGCGTGCGCAATGCTCCGCGATATGGGCGATTGTGTTCGCCCCCTTATCCGGATGCGTGCCGTTGAAAAACTGCGCCGCGTCCGGCGCGCCACCAATGCCCACGGAATCCATCACAACCAGAAAAGCACGTGCCATCAGCCGACCCTTTCCCGAATGAGATCAGGCACCTCGATGTCAGCCGCGTTCCCGATCGTCACTGCCTCACGCACCACTTGGGCGGCGCGGTCAGCGGCATCCGGGCGCGCTGCGTGCACCACGGCCAAGGGTTGCCCCGCCGTCACCCTCTGGCCCAGACGCACGACCTGCGTGAGCCCCACGCTCGGGTCCACCACATCGGTTTCAACCGTCCTGCCACCGCCAAGCGCCACAACCGCAAGGCCGAGCGCCTCGCCATCGATTTCGGTGACTATGCCGCTGCCGGGCGCTGCAATCTCGCGGATTACGGTAGCCTCCGGCAGGAATCGCGGCCAGTTCTCGACAAACTGCACAGGACCTCCCATCGCGGCCACCATGCGCCCGAATTTCTCCGCTGCGCGGCCATCCCGAAGAGCCGCAACAATCGCATCCGCCCCGGCCTGAACGTCATCGGCCAAACCGCCATTGGCCAGGAGCAGCCCGCCCAAGGCGGCAGAAATCTCCACCAGCGGCCCCGCCACCTGCCCGGTGAGAACCCGCATGGTTTCTGCCACCTCCAAAGCGTTGCCAAGGGCTGGCGCCAAAGGTTGATTCATATCGCTGATCACGGCGGTCGTCTTGCATCCGGCTGCATTCGCCGTGTCAACCAACGCCTCTGCCAGCGCGCGCGCCGAGTCCGCATCCTTCATGAAGGCACCGCTACCAACCTTCACATCCAGCACTAGCCCTTCCAGCCCCGCTGCCAGTTTCTTGGACAGGATCGAAGCAGTGATGAGATCAAGACTATCGACCGTGGATGTGACATCCCGAATGGCGTAAAGCCGCTTGTCCGCAGGCGCGATATCGGCACTGGCGCTGACGATGGCGCATCCCGCTTCTTTCACGATCTGGCGAAAACGACCCTCGTCCAACTGCGTCACAAGTCCGGGGATCGCGTCCAGTTTGTCGAGCGTCCCGCCGGTGTGCCCCAGCCCGCGTCCGGAAATCATCGGCACATAGGCCCCGCAGGCGGCAAGCGCCGGTGCAAGAACCAGCGAAACGCAATCGCCGACACCGCCGGTGGAGTGTTTGTCGAGAACAGGGCCATCAAGATCCCAGTGCAAGACCTTGCCACTGTCCCGCATGGCCAGCGTGAGGGCAACCCGTTCTGCCTCCGCCAATCCACGCGCACAGACACCCATGGCAAAGGCACCGGCCTGCGCGTCGCTCAGTGCCCCGTCGGCCAGGGCCTCGGCCACCCATGCCATGTCCGTTGCACTCAGCGGGAGCCCGTGTCGCAACCGCGAAAGAACCGAGCGCGCATCCGGCATGTCAGACGCTCATATGGCTTTGGTTGAAGACACCCGGCAGCAGATCGCCGACGGTTGTTACCTGTTCGACGCCGCCGGTTGTCGCCATCACAACACGGCATTCCGGTTTGCCGAACTCCGCAAACTTCTGGCGGCATCCGCCGCACGGGGTCACGGGCGTGGGCGAGCCTGCCACCACATAGGCCTCTGTGAACTCGGTCTCGCCTGCCGCGACCATGGCGGCGATGGCTCCTGCTTCCGCACAGGTCCCCTCCGGATAAGCCACGTTTTCCACGTTGCAGCCCAGATAGATTTCCCCCGACGCCCCGCGCAGGGCCGCGCCGACCTTGAACTCCGAATAGGGCACATAAGCGTTTTCGCGCACCAGCAAGGCGGCATTCTTCAATTCGTTGCTCATCAGAACGGGTCCCTGCTGAGTGTTTCAGCACTTTTAGTGGCATGGTCGCGGGCCTGTCACAACCTCCGAGTGCAAGAAAAACAGCACACCCAAGGCGGACCGGTGCATTGTTGGGCGGTCAGCGTGATGACCGCAACACGGAACGGGGCGGCTGCGTTAGTGTGACCGCCTTGCAGGGCGTTGCCTTGTGCATGTCATGGCCGCCCCCGGTGCCAGCACGCCAGGATCGCCAGAATTGCGCAGACGGGGATGAAGACCTCACCGATTTCTTCGGCATATGACGCGGCGGAGTCCAGATCGTTTGATATCACGATGCCAAGGTCCAGAAGTTTGCGCCCCAGGCCATCGACCGATTTCGTCGCAACCACAAGCACCCCGGCGAGAACTGCAAACCATGGCCAGCGGGCCCCGGCGCGCAGCCCCTTTAGCGCCGCCGGAATACCGCGCCACGCGGTACGCAGGATGACGTAGAGGGAAAAAAGACCGACAGAACCTGCAA
The DNA here is from genome assembly GCA_039196345.1 of Pseudomonadota bacterium. Classification (GTDB taxonomy): domain Bacteria; phylum Pseudomonadota; class Alphaproteobacteria; order Rhodobacterales; family Rhodobacteraceae; genus Roseobacter. The sequence goes on from JBCCUU010000016.1 coordinate 93,401, forward strand.
TCACCTTCGTCATCATCGCCGCGTCACCAGAGTACATCCGAAGCGAAAGTATGCCCGATTCCGTAAATGCCTTGTCGAAATCCATCTCCCGCATTGCAAAGAGAACCATCAGAACCGGGACATGGAACAATCTGCCCCATCGACTTGATGGCGCGTGGGCAAAGAACACGATGGCCGCAACCCCGTAAAGGACGGCCGACACGTTTTCCAACCCACCCCCTTCGCGTTTAAAGGACTCTCCGTTCGCGAAAAAGGCAAGGTCCACGACGATAGAGACGCAAATCAGGCCAAGACAAAGTCCGAAACTCCTGACCAGCACGGACAAGGTCGCGCCGGTCGGCAGGTGATGGACTTGAGGGGTCGGTTCACGCATGGAGTGCTTTTCCGGTCGCAATTTCGCCGGCGATCTTTAAGCTGATAGCGGGGATTGTAAACATCTGCTGTACTCTTGGCGTTACGTCACTTAGGAGTACCCCACCAGTGAATTCGAAGTAGTTTAACGTTAAACTACCAGAAAGACGGAGAACCGACCGCTATGTCCGACACGCCAAATCTGCGTCAGGCCGCTCTGGATTACCATGAGCACCCGAAACCCGGCAAGCTCGAAATCCGGGCCACCAAGCCCTTGGCGAACGGACGGGATCTGGCGCGCGCCTATTCGCCGGGAGTTGCGGAGGCCTGCGTCGAGATCAAGGAAGATGCTGCGGCTGCGGCCAGATACACTTCGCGCGGCAACCTCGTGGCGGTCGTGACCAACGGCTCGGCGGTGCTGGGGCTCGGCAACATCGGCGCGCTCGCGTCCAAGCCGGTGATGGAGGGCAAGGCGGTGCTCTTCAAGAAATTTGCCTCCATCGACTGCTTCGACATCGAGGTGGACGAGACGGACCCGGAGAAGCTCGCCGATATCGTCTGTGCGCTGGAGCCCTCTTTCGGCGCGATCAACCTCGAAGACATCAA
>JBCCUU010000017.1:0-86106 GCA_039196345.1 Pseudomonadota bacterium
TCTCCCGCTTCTCGTCATCTGACCAGCTTCGACGCTTCCGCCGCTTACCCATAAAACCCGCCCCTTAGTGTCCACTTATTTTAGTGGACACTTAGCGCACCACGCACGGCCCCGTTAGGTCGGGTTCAACGGACGCTCACTTTCAAGACATCCAAGTCGCCAAACTTGGTGATCCCGCGCAGATTGAACTTTTGATGACGAAGGGGGCATCCCAGTGGAGTGAATTGATCAAGCTCAATTCGCGCTTTTTCGGCTAAGAAGTCAGGTCGCCCAGCGGGGTCAGGTTGATTTCGCCTCTAAAGCCTCCGAAATCTTCTCAAGCACACTGGCGAGCTTTGCACTCTTCAAGTCGCTCTCTAAAAACTCCCGATACAGTACTTCCGACTTGGAAATAAGTTCTTTGTAAGTCAGCAATGTAATGCCTCTCACCGCATGAACACGAAGGTCTTCATTGCGGCGCACTGGATTGCTCCATTGTTCGGGTGCTTCATCCACCAGTAGGTAGGTTTTAATGATCGGGTCTGACTGCTTAAATTTTTCAGCCAACAACGAACCCAATTGAGTTTTGTACTTCTCAACTTGAGCTTCCAACTCAGTCAGCGGAGTCGTAACTCCGGGCCGCTTGAGTTCGATAATTACATGCTGTCCAGTCGGGTTGCGATAAACTATGTCCAGCCGGTCCTTCTTGGTGCTCGCAGTGCCTTTTTCTTCGAGGAATTTGGATGCGGTTATCTCCATAGCGGAGTGCCCGGTCACGCGATCCCACGATGGATCAAAAAGCCAAAGGTTGTCAAACAACTCTTGCTGAAGTTCCTTTTCTTTAGCTAGAAGTTCCACCTTATTATTGAATCGTGAGATCACTTCGAGCCGACCACGTACAAGCTCATGGTACAACGCAGCTTCTACATCATCAATCTTGCGGAAAGCGTTTAAAAATCCAAATAGGTCCTTATCATCGACGCCGTCAAGTTCACTGACTGCGTCTTTGACAGCAAGTTTTTCGAAGGCGAGGATGGAGTAACTGTATAACTCAGCTCGCTCTTGGTCATTTTTCACCGGGATTTTGTTTACTTTTCCGATCAAGGATCGAGCAGCCTTTTGTCGATCTTGAGACTTAGTTTGAAGCCACTCTTCAATGACTGGTAGATCTTTCACAGCGTCTTCCAATCCTTCTTTTTCTCGCAAGTCGTCCCATTTCAACGCAATTTCATTGAGTTGAACTCGAATTTTCTCAATCAGTTGTCGTACCACGGGTAGATCAGAATTTAATTTCTGACGGGACGAAGTAATAACATTGTCTTCTGTGTTTTCGTCGTCCAGGTAGTCGGCATGAATCTCACCGACTACATATTGGGTAAAAAGGCGAGCGTCGCCTAAAGTCTGAATGATGTTCTCATCGGCCACGCGCCCACGTACCATGACAACAATCCCACCGGCGGTTTCGCTGGTTCCTTCGATCTTTAATTGGGATGGCTGCCAAACAGTACCTATCCATCCAACCAAGTCGGAGTTTTTTACTTCAGAATAATGCTTTATGTTTGAGGCCTTGCCTTTGATCAACTCGTTGGCTTCGCTTCCATATGTCCATGCAAATTGCAGCTTTCCAAAGTAGCCACGATCTGCGACCGTTATTTCTTTGTTATTGACGTATACTCGGAATTTCCATTTTTCTCCAATGACAGAAAATCGCCGCGCAATGCGTTGTCTAATGAAGTCCTCCCGTAATCCGCGCCCACCCTTAAATTTTGTGATCTTGATCTGGGTTCCGCCGGGAAAACGTTTAGAAGGCCAATCGCGTTTGATTTCTTGCGGATTATAGCTTTGGGTTTTCGACTTTATTGCGTTGACCAAGTCGTTGCGATTGATGAGCAGTGCTTCAACGTTTCCCGATCTGACTTTTGAATGCACTGTGAACTCGTCGGCGATTGCAAAAAGTGATAGCTTCCCAATGCCCTTTCGACCCATGACTGGCCTTTCCAAGTCATCAGTGACACTAGATTGCTCAAGTCTTCTTCGAAACCCAACGGATAAAAATCTGTCGTTTACGGCATTCAGGTCCATTCCATGACCATTATCCGTTATGGTTATCGTTCCATCCCGTGAGTTGGTATCGATTCTGACTTCTGTGGCATTGGCGTCCCATGCATTAGCGACAACTTCCGTCAAAACAGCCGGGGTTCCAGAATACAGATTTTCACCCAAGTGTTCTAGCACACTGAGCTGCATTGAGACTTGATATCGGGCTTCAGCCGCCATTGATTGAAACCCGTACTCCGTGACCAATCCCTTCGGCCAATTTTACAGGAACGGCATTTCCAATCCATCGGCCGCCAGTTTTCATAGTCACTGCTTCGCCTTGCTTTACGAATTGATAGTCCGGGGGGAAGGATTGAAGACTCGCTGCTTCTCTCAACGAAATCGCTCTGTCTTGATCAGGATGGCCAAACCTCCCATTTCCAAATCCATAGCATTGGGTTGTCATCGTCGGTGATGGTTTGTCCCATGACATTCGACCATAAACCGAACCATAGCTTTGGCCTGACTTCCGCTTGTGGCAGTCGGTTATCAAATTTTCTGGCCAATCCTTCCACGTTCCTCCCGGTATGGACGCACGAATACGTTTGAGGTTTTTTGAGCTCAGCATTGAGCACTTGTGCATTGGATCGTTCTCGTCTGTCTCCCCCGCATTCAAGCAGGGAAAATGAGATATGGCGTCCCTAACATTTGTAGTTTGGCTGGTTCGAACCGGAAATGCGATGTCGCCACCTTTTCTTGCCAGCAATACCAAACGTTCACGGTTCTGTGGAACGCCGTAGTTTGTTGCGTTCTCGACATTGAACCAAACACTATAGCCGGAGGATTTCAGCCGATTGCACAGGTATTGAAATACGTGGCCGTCTTGATACTTCAACAGTTGCGGCACGTTCTCCATCGTCACGAAATCTGGAAAAACTTCAGCTGCGAGGTCCGCGAATCGAGAAACCAGATTCCATCTGGGGTCTTCTCCGTATCTATTTTTATATTTTGAAAATGGTTGGCATGGGGCACAGCCAGCCAAAACGGTAGGTAGTTTTCCAGTGAAGCAAGAGTGTATGTCGGCGGCGGTCAACTCAGCAACATCTGCTACATTTAGCTTGGCTTCGTTGTTGTGCTCAAAAGCAAATTTACATGTTTGATCGACATCAAATCCACCAACGACTCTAAAACCAGCACGTTTGAAACCATGGCTCAGCCCACCAATTCCGCAAAATAAATCAACAACTTCAGCAATATACGTCATTTTCGCAACATTCAGTGATGGTGGACCCAAGCCAACGCAAAAGAGCATGTACCGATCGGGTTTGCTAGATGGCTAGCAAAGATAATCCGACAAACGTGACGTTTTCGCCGTTGCTGATGTTACCACCTGCTCGAATGCGAAAGTGGAACGACGCGGCCCAACGATGTATCGTTCTGTTTGCCCTGCTTGCCATGCTCTTCTAACGTCACCCAATGGCAAACGAATGGGTGGATTTTCTGAAACCAGATGTAGTTCGAACTCGTTTCCTGCGAGCAGGATTGTTCTTGGTCGCACATGAGATGCTGTTAAGCGCCATCAAAGATCGAATTCATGATTTTTACTCAAATACCTGGTCAGCCGCCGGCGGCTGGAAGCAGAGCCCAGTGTATCGTGAGAAGGTCTTATCTCTTGACCCAAAAGGTAAGCAAGACCCTTTGCGGGCAAGCGTCGTATGGCTTCGGCAGATAGAAGCGATCGACGAACAGGACGAGACCACAATTCGAGAATTGATCGAAGAACGGAAGCGTCTTGCTCACGAACTCCGAAACGTCCTCAGCGGCGCGCATAAGCATGATTTCGAAAGCATGTTCCCAAAACTGGTTTCGCTTATCGCAAAGATTGACAGGTGGTGGATCGTAAACGTCGAGATAGCAACAGACCCAGACTTGGCGGATAAGGAGTTTGAACAGGACGAAGTCACTCCAGGTTCACTGATGTTGTTACAAGTCCTGAACCAAGTCGTTCTTGGCAATGATGAAGAGGCGTGGGCACTTTATAATGAATTTGTGTCTGCGCGCGAAGAATAGAACTACTGTTTGGGTTTCTCCACGAAGAAGCGGAGAACGTTCTAACTGAGTGATGCTCCCAATTTGTAAGGTTCAAATTCAACACTTGAACAGTTGTACCTTAAGAAGGACTCAGTTTTGCCAAGGACCGGATCGGGTGGTCACTTGAAAAACCGAACTGAGTTACGGTGTATGGCACTATCGGTTTTGCTCACCCAAGTTACCAGTTGCGAAATTTTCACTGGGATTTGATCGTTTCCGCCTACGACAACCACAAAATCATGCAATCCTACATCACAGTTTTCTGAGAGAGGGTCGAGTTGACCGTTTCCGAGTCGAGGCAGGACGTTGGCTCCTTGCGCGACGGGTGCGCATGCCAAAGAACCTACTCCCAGCTTGATCGGATACCACTGATCCCTGCAACCTTGCAGTGCGACGGCAAAACCATCTGTGTCGCTAGATACTTCCAACAAAAACCTTTGACCAAGTTTGAGTGAAGCGTCCACTGGCTGCAGTTCGCTGTCTCGCTCCACGATCCCAAAATCAGATTTTGGTAAAACAAATCTCAAACCATCGGATGTTGCTTGCGTATCCAAGATTTCCCGCCAGCGCGTTTCCGGCGTTTGGAGGAAAATCTCGGGTGATGTACGTTGCGCCAGTTCAAAGTGATGTTCCATTAACCATTGATGCGTCAAAGCCGCGAAGGTTTTATTGATATCACCCTTGCGCATATTGCTGGCGTAGTCTTTGCCATGTGGAATAGGGTATCCCACCGCGTCATCCATGATCAGCTCCGGTGTCTTGCGCGGATCAAGATCAGCCAAGGCTTTGAGTATCGGATAAAGTTGCGCTTTGTGCGTTCTATTCTTTGGATCAAACGACATGAGGATTATGTTCCTATGGCAATATTTGTCATTTTGTGACATACTATCCATAGGAGAGCTAGATATGGCCAGCATGAATATTTCCCTGCCCGGTCCAATGCGTGATTGGGTGGAACAACAGATGAAGTCAGGGCGTTACGACAACGCCAGTGAGTACATGCGCGACCTCATTCGCCACGATCAGGATCGGGCATCAAAGATCGACGCCATGCAGCGCTTGGTAGATGAGGCCATGACCAGCGAAGATAGCGGCAAGTCTCTTGCTGAAATCCGAGCCATAGCCAGACAACAGGCGGGAACCTTCACCGACACATGAACTATCGCCTTTCTGCAAAGGCGGAAGCCGATCTGGTTCAAATCTACATTGATGGCGTCACAGAGTTTGGCGTGACGCAAGCTGAAGCCTATCAGGATAAGATTGACCAAACGATTGAACTGATAGCCAACAACCCGGAGATGGCGCGGCTTCGAGAAGAAATCTCTCCCCCTGTCCGCATCCACCCGGTGCATGCACATGTCATCGTCTACTTGGTGGATGATAACCGAATGGTTCGTATTTTGCGCGTTCGCCACGGGCGTGAAAATTGGCCTGCGAACCCCATGGACTAAGGGTTTCGTTCCTTCGCAATACCCGTTTTCACCCTCTTTTCACCCGAGATCACCCATGGCTTGCCACGCTATGGTCACATCTAAGCGCATAGGATTATTGGGTTAATTCGCTTGCGTGAAATCAGGTGATGTGGTTATATGTTCTATATTTGTTCTCAATTTGCGAAATGGTGCTGCCATAGCAAATGAGCCCATCACCAAACAATTTGAAGAAAGGAACCCCGGCCATGCCCAGCCTGCCGTCGCACGATTTGTCATTTGATAAACGCCCCACTCTCAGCATCGATTGGGAGATTTATGCTGCCATGTTGGAAGCAAGTGATATGTCCCTCGAAGAGCAAAAAGAACTGATCGAGACGCTGTGGTCGATTGTCGTGATGTTCGTTGATCTTGGGTTTGACCTAAACCCGGCGCAGCAAATCTGTGAGCAAGCTGAAGAAGGTTTGGCGGATGGCCCGCCGGATTTGGTAGAATTGATGGGACGAGACTTTTTGAGACACGCCAAATATGAGGAGGATGCATGACAAATATACAAAACAAACTACGCAAAGCCGTGATCTATACCCGTGTATCTGGTGCCAAGCAGGTGCGTGAAGGCGATGGCCTTGCCTCGCAAGAAAATCGCTGCCGGGAATATGCGACCTATAAGGATTATGATGTTGTTGAAGTCTTCAGCGATGACATGTCGGGCAAATTCGAACGTCGGCCCGCCATGGACCGCATGTTGGCTTTCCTACGTTTGAACAGGCAAAACAGCGTGGTCGTGATCATTGATGACATCAGCCGCTTTGCACGTAATGTGCAGGCCCATATCAAGTTACGCGAAACGCTGGCTGATGCGGGCGGTATCCTCGAAAGCCCATCTATTGAATTTGGTGAGGACAGTGACTCTCGTCTCGTTGAACACATGCTGGCCTCGGTCGCTCAGCACCAGCGTGAGAAAAACGCGGAACAGACATCCAACCGCATGAAGGGTCGGATGATGAATGGCTACTCTGTCTTCGCGGCCCCAATCGGCTACATATACAAAAAGACAGGATCGCACGGAAAACTCCTAACTCGCGATGAACCCGTGGCATCGATCATCAAAGAGGCACTGGAAGGTTATGCTTCTGGTCGCTTTGGAACTCAGGCAGAAGTGAAACGCTTTCTGGAAAGCCAACCTAATTTTCCCAAAGACCTCCCCGGCGGCCTGATCCGTCAACAGAAGGTCAGTGACCTGCTAAGTCGCATAATCTACGCTGGATATGTTGAACATGAACCTTGGGGCATCACACGACGCAAGGGTCACCATGAGCCAATCATCTCGCTTGAGACTTTCCTGAAAATCCAAGACCGGAAGGCAACAAAGACTGTTGCTCCAATGCGCAAGGACCTCAATGAGGACTTTCCACTTCGTGGAGCGGTCACGTGCGCTTGCTGTGATCAACCCATGACGTCGTGTTGGTCGAAGAGTGGCTCCGGCAAGCGTTACCCTTACTATTGGTGCCAAACGCGCGACTGCGCGGAGTATCGCAAGAGCATTCGGGCTGAGAAAATCGACGCTGGCTTTGAAGACATCCTAAGAGCCATGGCTCCTAGCAACGGTCTGATGTCCGTCGTAAAAGCAATGCTGAAATCGGCTTGGGATCAACGCTTGGATCAAGCTGCGAACACCAAGCGATGCTTCAAACGTCAGATTTCACAGATCGACAAACAACAAGATGGTTTATTGGAACGCTTGGTGGAAACATCAAATCCCAAAGCCATCGCCGCGTTTGAGACCAAGATCGCCAAACTGGAAGAAGAAAAGCTGATCCTCACAGAAAAGATGGGCTCAAACTCCAAACCGCGTTTGACCATGGGCGAGATTTTCGAACTTTTGAACGGATTTCTTTCAAGCCCTTGGAATATCTACGAAAAGGGCAACTTGGCATTGAAGAAAACAATCCTCAAAACAGTGTTTCGAGCACCATTAGCATACGACCGGAAAACAGGATTTCGAACTCCGCAACCATCTGTAATATTTGAGTTTTTGGATAATTTCACATCAAAATGTGAAATGGTGCGGATGAGAAGACTCGAACTTCCACGGGTGTTACCCCACAGCGACCTCAACGCTGCGCGTCTACCATTCCGCCACATCCGCACTTTATGAATGGTGTGGCGTCTTTAGCTTGCCGACGCTGACTTGTGAAGACACATTTTCGCATTTTTGAAGATTGTCGCACCGCTGATTTCTGGCTTTGCACCTCGGGGCCATGTGGGCTAAGTCCGCCGCATGGTAGAATGGATCATCTCCGAGGGCCTGACGGATTACCGAACGGCAGAGGACTGGATGGAGCAGCGTGCCGCCGCGATCGCAAGCGGTCGGGCGGAAGAGTGCATCTGGCTGGTCGAGCATCCGCCGCTCTACACTGCGGGAACAAGCGCCAAAAGGGCGGACCTTATCGATCCGGACAAGTTCCCGGTCCATGTCACGAAACGCGGAGGGCAGTATACATACCACGGCCCCGGTCAGCGGGTCGCCTACACCTTGCTCGACGTGGGAAAACGGGGGCGTGACGTGCGTCTGTTTGTCCACAACCTCGAGGCCTGGGTTATTAACACTCTGGACCAGTTCAATATCGCGGGTCACATTCGCGAAGGCCGTGTCGGCGTTTGGGTGGAACGCCCTGACAAACCTGTTGGCGCTGATGGTATGGTAACAGAAGACAAGATCGCAGCCATCGGTATCCGTTTGCGGAAATGGGTGAGCTTTCACGGCATCTCCATCAACGTCGATCCGGAACTTGCGCATTTTGGCGGTATCGTACCCTGCGGCATCTCCGAGCATGGCGTCACCAGCCTCGTTGATCTGGGCCTGCCGGTGACGATGAACGATCTCGATGTCGCGCTACGGGCGCGCTTCTCAACCGTGTTTGACGGCGATGTTGTGGATGCGGCCTGGCACGCTTCTGACGGGGCCACCGAAACCCTAATTTGACAGCTTGGGCCTCGCCTTTCCATAAAGGGCTTGCCCGTACGTTATCATGGTTTCTGCGCTGACAAGGTGGCTTTCTGTCCACCCGGTTGAAACCAGCCATTGACCGCCCGGTGAACTAACGTAGCAATGAACGGATGGAAACGATAAAGAACCCGTTCTTTGGCCGCGGTATGAATCATCCCGCACTCACTGAAATGCCGTGGACTGCTGCGGACGCGACGGCACCCGTCGCGCTGGTCGAGAGGTGTCCGCGCGCCGCGCCGACGCCCTTGGTCGACGCTGTTGATCTGGCGCGAGATCGCGGCGTGGCAAAGGTCTGGATCAAGGATGAGCGGGATCGCATGCGCATGGGCAGCTTCAAGGCGCTTGGCGCCGCCTATGTGATCGCCTGCGAGCACGCCGAGGGCCGTGCGGCAGGGCAAACCTATGTCACCGCCAGCGCGGGCAACCACGGGCTCTCTGTCGCGGCGGGGGCGGCTTCCTTCGGGGCGAGATCCCGGGTGTTTATCGCGGAGACGGTGCCGGAGGCCTTTGCAGAGCGTCTGCGCAGCCACGGCGCGGAGGTGGTGCGGGCCGGGGCAGTCTACGAGGAAAGCATGGCCGAGGCTGCGCGGGTTGCTGAAGCGGAAGGCCTGGTTCTGCTTTCTGACAGTTCCTGGCCGGGTTATTTCGAGCGCCCGCATCGGCTGATGGAGGGCTATCTAGTCCTCATGGCCGAAGCGGTCTCGCAACTCCCGCAGCCTCCCACGCATATCTTTTTGCAGGCGGGTGTCGGAGGGCTGGCAGGGGCCTGTGCCGCACATGCGCGGCTGGCGTGGGGGCAAGCGCCACGGATCATCGTCGTGGAGCCCGACGTCGCCCCGGCCCTGAAAGCGTCGATTGAGGCGGGCGGGCCTGTTGTGGCGCCGGGGCCGGTCTCGGCCATGGGTCGGCTGGATTGCAAGGAGCCATCCCTTATCGCCCTCAAAAGCCTTGCGCGGGATGCTAACGACTTCATGGTGATCTCGGAGGATGAAGGCGAAGCCGGGGCGCGGCGGGCCGGCGCCTTGGAACTGCCCTCGACCCCGTCCGGTGCTGCCGGTCTGGCAGGTCTGATCGCTGCACCGGACAGTCTGCACCTCGACAGCGCGTCGCGGGTCCTTTTGGTTTTGAGCGAAGGGCCGGAGTAGCCATGGCGTGCGCCGTTTTCCCGCCCGAGGAGTTTGAGGCCCGGGTGTCTCAAACGCAGGGCCGGATGGCGCGCGTTGGTATCGAGGCTCTGCTGCTGACAACCGATGCGGATATTCGGTATTTCACCGGGTTCCTGACCCGTTTCTGGGAAAGCCCGACGCGGCCATGGTTTCTGGTCCTGCCGGCGGAGGGTAAACCAATTGCGGTGATCCCGAGCATTGGTGCGCCGTTGATGCGGCGGACGTGGCTCGATGACATTCGCACCTGGCGCGCACCCAACTATGACGACGATGGTGTTTCCTTGCTGGTGGACACACTCGGCAGCGTCACGTCAAAAGACGGCATGATCGGCCTCCCCGGTGGGAACGGCACGCATCTGCGCATGCCCGTTCAGGACTGGGCGCGCGTCAGGGCGCTTCTGCCGGGCCGTCGGTTTGGTGATGACAAAGGGCTTATGGCTGCGCAGCGGATGGTGAAATCAGAGGCAGAGGTTCGCGCTATCGCGAAGACCTGCGCCATCGCCAACCGCGCATTTGACCGCGTACCCGAGGTGGCGACGGCTGGTGTCCCGCTCAGCGAGGTGTTTCGCAGGTTCCAGATCCTGTGTCTGGAGGAAGGCGCGGACTGGGTGCCATATCTTGCTGGGGGGGCGGGGCAGGGCGGATACCGTGACGTGATCTCGCCCGCAGATGATCGTCCCCTCGCGGTTGGCGACGTTCTGATGCTGGACACCGGGCTGATTTGTGACGGGTATTTCTGCGACTTTGATCGAAACTTCAGTGTCGGTCCTGCAAGCAACAAGGTCAAATCCGGCCATGCAAGGCTGATCGAAGCCACGCAAGCCGCCTATCAGGCCGCGCGCCCCGGGCAGACGGCTGCTGACCTTTTCAATGTCATGGATGACATCCTGACGGTTGGGCAGGGCGGTTCCGATGCTGGCCGCCTTGGGCATGGGGTGGGGCTGCAACTCACCGAACCGCCCTCGCTGATCGCAGAGGATCACACCGTGCTCGCGCCCGGCATGGTCTTGACGCTTGAGCCGGGCATCGACATGGACGACGGTCAGATCATGGTGCATGAAGAGAACATCGTGATCCGCGATGCTGGAGCCGAATGGTTGTCGGCCCCTTCTGGCGCTTGGATCCGCACCTTGACTGCATGACCGGCGCAGTGTTCCCATTCGATCTTGTTGAACCCGAGGGTCCCCGCATTGGGCTGATTGCCTTGCAATCTGACGAGACAATTGAGCGTGACATGCGCTCCCTGTTGCCTCAGGAAGCAGAGTTCATGGTCACGCGGGTGCCTGCGGCTGAAGAAGTCACCCGCGACACCTTGGCGGCGATGGAGGGGCAACTCGCTGCGGCCGCATCGCTCTTTCCGTCTGGCGTGCAATTTGATGTGATCGGCTTCGGGTGCACCTCCGGAACCGCCCAGATTGGCGCAACTGTGGTAGCGGACAGGATTGGGTCCGCCGCCGTGACCTCGGCTGTCACGCAGCCTCTGAGCAGTCTGGTGGCGGCGTGCCGACGCCTTGGCCTCAAACGTCTTGCGCTGCTGTCCCCCTATGTCGCGCAGGTTTCGGAGCATTTGCGCGAGGTTCTTTGGTCGGATGGGATCGAGACACCGGCCTTTGGCAGTTTCGCGGCGGCAACCGAAGCGACGGTGGTGCGCATCTCAGGGCAGTCAATCCTGGACGCCGCGGCCGCCTTGACGCAGGGAGCCGATGTGGACGGGGTCTTCCTGTCCTGTACGAATCTAGCACCTTGGATGTGATCGAGCCTCTGGAGACAAGCTTAAATCTGCCGGTTCTGAGCAGCAATCAGGTCCTTGCCTGGCATATGATGAAACTGGCCGGGATGACGCCGCCGGAGACCGCACCGGGGCGATTGTTTCGTCGCTAGCGCGGCATCCGTTTCATCTGCAACACGACCCCTTTCAGCTGAGGCCAGCCCCCTTCCGGGGCGGAGGGTCGGGTGCTGGCTGGCGGTGCCGGCCGGTTACACTCGTTGGGGTAAGTGATCAGATTTTCAGGCCCTAGACCCCGCCAAGCAGCAAAAGCCAGATCCACACGGTAAGGATCGACCCCAGCGTTGCAAGCAGAACGGCGGAGGCCGCCACCCGGCGCGCGCGTCCGTACATATTGGCGAAGATATAGGCATTGAAGCCCGGTGCCATCGCGGCGGTCAGCACGCCTGACCTGAAGGCATCTGTAGGCACCGAGAGGCTCTGGCCCATGATCCAGACGATGGCCGGATGCAGCAGCAGGGCGATGCAGCAGACCATCGCAATCGCGCGCAGGTCCCCTTCAGGCCGATACTGGATCAGGACACCGCCAAGGGCAAAAAGCGCAGCGGGGAGGGCGGCGCGGATCACCAGATCAAGCCCGTCAGACACCACGCCGGGTAACGTCAAGCCACTGACATTGAATGCAAACCCCAGCAGGATCGCGATCACCAAAGCGTTGCTGAGTATCGCCCGTATGACGCCACGGGCCATCTCAACCGCGGATTTGCCCCGATTGCGGGTGATCTCCATCGTGGTGATCCCGAGCCCGTAGCAAAAGGGGGAGTGCAGCGCCACAATCGCGAAATTGCCGGTAAGCGCGCCCGGGCCATAGGCCCGCTCCGTGATGGGCAGGCCGAGCAGGACGGAATTTGAGAACAGGCAGCAAAAGCCAATCGCCACGCAGTCTTCCCATTCGCGCTTGAAGAAGGCACGAGCGCCCAAGAGCCCGGCAAAAAAGCAGATGGTGGCGCCGGTGTAAAAGCTTGCCAACAGGCCGGGATCAAAAGACCGTGCAAGGTCAATCTCTGCCATGGCCTTGAAGAGCAGACAGGGGATCGCGAAGTGTTGGGTGAACTTCATAAGCCCATCCACCCCGGACTGCGAGAAATAGCCCCGCCAGACCGCGACGTAGCCAAACCCGATGACCAGAAAGACCGGCAGGATGACATCAAGAAGGGTCTGCATGCGCCCCCCTTTAGAGGCTTGCCGGGACCGGCAGGTTACGGCGCGGGAAAGCTCAGCCGCAACCCGTCATAGGCCGGTTGAACATGGTCCGGGGTTTCGGCCAGCACTGTTTCGTAGTCGAGATCGATGTGCATATTGGTCAGCACTGCGGTTTTTGGCTTCACCTGCGCGATCCACTCCAGCGTTTGGGCTAGATGCGAATGGGTTGGGTGCGGGTCACGGCGCAGGGAATCCACGATCCAGCAGTCCAACCCCTCCAGGACCGGCCAGACGTCATCCGGTATCTGCGCGACATCGGGCAAATAGGCCAGATCACCAATGCGGAAGCCAAGGGCATTCATGCCGCCGTGCGCCACCTCAAATGGCGTGAATGTTATGACACCGCCAGCCCCATCAATCGTGACATCCCCGTCCAGCAGGTTCATGTCGAGGATCGGCGGGTAGGTCGAGCCTTCAGCCTGAACGAAGGCATAGGTGAACCTTTCCATCAAAGCGTCGCGCGTAGGTTCATCGGCCCAGACCGGCAGGCGGGCGCGCATATTGAAAACGATCATCCGCAGGTCGTCGATACCATGAACGTGGTCCGCATGGCCGTGCGTGTAGATCACCCCGTCAAGCCTCCCGACCTCGGCTGACAAGAGCTGCTCGCGCAGGTCAGGGGAGGTGTCGATCAGAACCGTGGTTGTGCCGGCGTCGCTCACACGCTCAACCAGCAGAGAGCAGCGCCTGCGCCGGTTGCGCGGGTTGGAGGGATCACAGTCACCCCAATGTCCGCCGAGGCGCGGCACGCCACCGGAGGATCCGCATCCCAGAATTGTGAAGGTCAAGGTGCTCAAGCGGTGCCTCCCTGATAGGCGGCGGCCTTTGCAAAAAGCCGTTCGAAATTTGCCTCGCTCCGGGCGGCAAATTCGGGATAGTCGACACCAAAGGTCTCTGCCGCGCGGCGCGCGGTATGGGCGGTATAGGCAGGCTCGTTACGTTTGCCGCGATGGGGCGGCGGGGCAAGATAGGGGGCGTCGGTCTCGACCAGGATACGGTCAAGCGGCGCGTTCGAGAAAATGTCGCGCAACGCCTCAGATTTTGGAAAGGCGGTGATCCCCGACATGGAGAGGTAAAACCCCAGATCAAGTGCTGCTTTCGCCAGGTCTTCGGAGGACGAAAAACAATGCATCACGCAGCTATAGGTGCCCTTGCGATGCTCCTCGGTCAGGATAGTCGCCATGTCCTCATCCGCGTCGCGCGCATGTATGATGAGCGGCAGCCCTGTTTCCCGTGCCGCTTCGATATGAATGCGCAGGGAAGTCTTTTGAGCCTCTGCGCTTTCGGCAGTGTAGTGATAGTCAAGCCCGGTCTCCCCGATCCCGACAAACTTGGGATGCCGGGACAGGCTGACCAACTCATCGACCCGGGCCATCGGCTCAGTCGCCACACTCATCGGGTGGGTCCCTGCCGCGTAAAAGACAGGGGCATGCGCCTCTGCAATGGCGCGTACAGCGGGCTCGTTCCTGAGCTTGGTGCAGATCGTCACCATCCGGTGCACACCTGCCTGGGCCGCCGCATTGACCACCTCCTCCAGCCATCCGTCAAAGTCGGGAAAGTCGAGATGACAATGGCTGTCGGTAATATGGGGTTCTGTGCTCATGCCTGCCCGAAACTCTTGTGCCGGACGGTGCCTCAGGCGGCACGGGTCTGGCTGATCTTGATGAGGGTATCTAGGACCAGAGCGGCGGGGTCAAGGTTGACCGCGATGCCATGGCGGGCGCGGGCCCCGGTTTCCTGTGCAATTGCGGCCCAGGCCCGGCCAGCCGCGGGGTTCGGGGCCAACCGCAGGAGCGTTTCGGCTTCGCCCTCTGCGGCTTCGACCAGGGGGGGTACGCCGCTGGCACCGGTGCGGGCCAGCCGTGCCATCAACAAATCGAGAAGCCTGAAAAGCAGATCCCGCTGCGCGTCCGCCCCCCGTGCCGCCGCAGCCTCCGCCATCTTCAGCGCCAAGCCGCGATCAAACTGCGGCAGGCTGCCGAGCAGGCGCACAAGTGCGGCATAGGTCTTGAGGCCATCCTGAAGCGACAACTGTACCGCAGCACCAACGGAGCCGCCGGACAACTCGGAAAGCGCATCGGTCTGGGCACCGGTCTCGATGCCGCTTTGCAAGAGCGCCCGTGACATGTCATCAGGTGAGAGCGGGGAAAGACGCAACACACGGCATCGGGACCGGATCGTTGGCAGCAGCCGGGAGGGCTGATGCGCGATCAGAATAATCGTTGCGCGATCCGGGGGTTCTTCCAGCATCTTCAAGAGCGCGTTCGCCGCCTGGGTGTTCATCTCGTCCGCCGCATCCACGATCACGACCCGCCGACCGCCATCTGTCGCTGAAAGCTGGAAAAAGCCGGAGAGCGATCTGATGTCCTCCACCGAGATCACGTCGCGCATGCGCCCGGTTTTTTCGTTCTCGCTGCGGGTGATTGATTTCAGCCCGGGCTCCGCCCCCGCAGCGATGCGCCGTGCAACCGGATGATCGGGCGCAATGGCCAGGGTTTCCGGGGCAGGGGGTGCGCCAAACAACCCATCATCCTGCTGGTCAGGCGTTGCCAGAAGAAAGCGGGCGATGCGCCAGGCGAGCGTGGCCTTTCCAACCCCCTTCGGACCGGTCAGCATCCAGCCATGGTGAAGCCGCCCGGTTGCGTAAGCGTCCAGAAAGGCTGATTCCGCCTGTTGCTGTCCAAAAATCTCTGCCGCGTCGCGTGGATGGGGGGCGCCCTCGATCTGGTCCGGAGGCGTCATGCGAGCGCCGCCTCGACCTGCGCTGCGACGTCGCCTGCGACGGACTCGGGGTCACGCGCGCCATTGATAACGCGAAACCGCTCGCTGAATTCTTCCGCCAGAGCCAGAAACCCCGCGCGCATCTGGGCTTGCAAGGCCTCACCAAAGGCCTCAAACCGCTCATCCGCTGTTTGCCGGGACAAGGCGCGTTCGAGACCCGTCGCCGGGTCCATATCGATCAGCAGGGTCAGGTCGGGTTCGCGACGGATCATGAGGTCATGCAAGGTGTCGACGGTCTGTCGCAGGTCACCCCGGGAAAGGCCCTGATACATGCGAGTGCTATCGGCAAACCGATCACAAATCACGATCTTGCCCTCCGCCAGTGCAGGCTCGATCGTCCGTTCCAGATGGTCGCGGCGTGCAGCGGTGAAAAGCAGCAGTTCGGTTTCAGCGGACCACCGGTCCGGCTCCCCCTGCAGCACCAGCGACCGGATTTCCTCCGCCCCCGGCGAGCCGCCCGGTTCACGGGTTTCGACAACGTCATGGCCGCGCGCACGCAGGTATTCGGCGAGGTGCCGCACTTGCGTTGACTTGCCCGACCCGTCGATCCCTTCGAATGTGATGAAAAGCCCCTGATTGCGGGAAGGCGTTGTCACGTCTGCCCCTCTGGTCCTTCAATCAGCTTCGTGAACAGCACCATTGCCGCGGTCGTGATCCTGCTGACAAAACCACCACTGGCCACATCTGCATCCGCCACGAGCGGCAGGCGGACCTCTGGCATGCCTTCGGGCGTGAAGACCAGTTCGGCCAGCGCATCGCCCTTCTTGATGGGCGCTTCAAGCGGGCCGGTAAAGACAACCTCGGCCTCTTGCGCACCGCGGGACAGCGCCGGCATCAGGACGCTCAGGTCATCCGGCGCCACCAGTCCGACTGTCGGCGCGCTCCCCATCCAGACATCGGCCTGGGCAAACTGTTGCCCTTCCTTGGCGATGTCACGCATGGCGAATTGCCGGAACGCCCAGTTGACAATGGCTTGGCTTTCCTGCGCCCGCGCGGCAGTCGAGTCGAGCCCGGTGATGACCCAAATCACCCGGCGGTCGCCCTGTTTTGCGGAACCGACCAACCCGTACCCTGCTTCCTGCGTGTGGCCTGTCTTCAACCCATCTGCCCCTATTCCCATCGACAGAACCGGGTTGCGATTGCGCCTGTTGCTGGGCACACGATTATCAAACTCGAACTCGGTTTCCGCAAAAAGCGGATAGAACTCCGGGAAATCGGCAATCAGACGGTCCGCCAGCAGAGCCAGGTCCCGCATCGACATGAGGTGCCCCGTTTGTGGCCAGCCACTTGAGTTGGTAAAGGTGGAGTTTGTCATGCCCATTTGCTGGGCACGCTGTGTCATCAGCCGGGCAAACCCGTATTCGGTGCCATCAGGCGACAGGGCCTCGGCGATCACCACACAGGCGTCATTGCCCGATAGCACGATGATGCCGCGCAACAGATCCTCGACACTGACGGTTTCGCCCGACCGCAAGAACATGCTGGAGCCGCCGAAGGACTGCGCATGCTCTGATACGGGAAGCATTTCATTAAGGTCAAGCCCGCCCTCGGACTTGCCACGCCGCACCGCCTCAAACGCCATGTAAAGCGTCATCAGTTTGGACATGGAGGCCGGGGGCAGGGGTGTGTCGGCTTCCTTGTTCAAGAGGACCGTCCCGGTGGTCTGGTCCATCACAAACGCTGCTGTTGCTCGGGTGTCAAACGCAGCGGCGCTGACGGTGGAGCCAATCAGGCAGGCGATGGCAAGTAGGTTGCGGATCATCAACAAATCTCCCTTCGGGTTCAATTGGAGACAGGGTAGGCGTCTGAAAAGCCGACGGCCTTGATCTTGTCTTGTAACGCCCGTCGTTCC
Source organism: Pseudomonadota bacterium (assembly GCA_039196345.1). Lineage (GTDB taxonomy): Bacteria > Pseudomonadota > Alphaproteobacteria > Rhodobacterales > Rhodobacteraceae > Roseobacter. Next base: position 17,336 of record JBCCUU010000017.1, read on the forward strand.
GAGGATGTCGTTGCGGGCCCGACGATCACCCGCCAAAACGGCTTGCCGTTTGATTCCTGCGCCAGCACCGTGGGCACCATCCCTGCGCTGCGCATCTGGTTGGCAGTAACCTCTGCATTTGCTTCGAGATTGAAGAACCCGACCTGAATAAAGGGTTTCTCAAGGCGCGACACAGGCAGCGTCGATTGAACCGTCGGGACCTCGACCGGCTGAACAGGTGTCGGATCGGCCGCATCTATTGCGGCCTCGGCGGCAGCGATCGGGTCAAGCGTGCTTTCCTCGATGCCCTCGGGCCGGGCGATTGCGGGCTCAGTGACCTGTCGCGCTGGTGGTGCAACAGGTACCTGCTCTTTGCGCAGCGCGACCACTTCCAGATCGACGGGCGCACCGGCGAGAACGTCGAGGGCCAGCGCCGCATCTGACGAGATCTGCAAACGTGGCCCGGGGATTTCACGCTCTCTGCGGAACAAGGCACCGACGACGAACCTGTCGTTCGTCTGGTTGCGGATCATCACGCGTTCGGGGTCCTTCACGTCAGGATGCGCGACCCAGACACCACCAAGCGACGGCCTGCCATCCCAAAGGCCGGGTTCTGCTGCTGAAAAGACGTCCGGCGCTTCGACATCCTTCTCGATAAACTCGCCCGCGACCTGCTCTGCCGTTCCCGCATCCGCGGCCTCCGGTTTCGGTGCGAAGGCCTGTGTCAGGTCGAAATTCCCGGCATCGTCGCAGCCCGCAAGGGCCAATACCCCCAATGCCACAAGTGAGATTTTAAAACCCGGAAACTCAGTAACACACGAATGCAGTGAAATGCTCATGTCATGACGTCCTAGCCTGCTCGCTGCCAACGCGGATTATCTCATTTTCCCCGTGCTAAACGGTATTTTTGTCAGAGTGTAGCCTGCGTTGCCACCGGTGGAAAGACGCATCGCGTGATCTCGGCAGATTTCCTCTAGGAATTACCGGAGCATATTGATGGTTTCAGAATCATTTCCCACCGACTAGGAGAGAGTGACCGGAGGAGTGGCAGAGTGGTCGAATGCACCGGTCTTGAAAACCGGCGTGCGTGAAAGCGTACCGTGGGTTCGAATCCCACCTCCTCCGCCACCGGCTCTTTTCCAAAGGAAACGATGCCAGCCACATCAGACAAATCGCACTGGGCGCCAGTCAATTCTTGGAAACTATGAGAGCTTTCAATGCTCCGGCTTTCTTACATTTGGCCCGCCACATTCCGCCCTTTACAGACTGACAGGAAAGTTGCCCACCGCCGCCTCGCTTCAGAGGGCCGTGATGTTGCGAGCTACGAGTTCCAGGCCTTCCAACACCAGGTCAGCGGTTGCCCGAAACAGGGTACCGTCCGGACGCACCACGAGGACGGGCTGGCCCCGGCCGACCTGAACGGAGGTCACCACGATATTGCCGTTAGGCAGCACGGTGCGTGGACCGACACGCAGGCCGAGCGTGCGCACGGCGGATTCCGTGGCCGTCGCCGCTGCGTTCTGCGACATGCCGCGCGCCGAGATCTGCTCGACGATGGCAGCCATGCGCCCCCGGGCCTGTTGCATCACCGTTTGGCCGATGGAGGCCCCGACCTGCTCGGCGGTTTGCGTTGCGGCGGCACTTGTCCCACTCGCCGCGCCGGTTGATCCCGCCTGAGGTGCAGGCGTTGGCGTGGGCGTTCTGGTGCCGCCCCGGGAGCCCCGTCTGAACGGGCGCCGCGTTGCCCTTGGCCCGCCGCCACCGCGTCCGCCACCGCCTGCGCCGCCCCCTGTCATGCCCAAGGGCATGGTGATGATGAACAGGACCACCGGCACGGTGGCCATCATGAAGTTCAGGTTGAACTGTTCCATGGCCTCGATCGCGCTGCGTTTGGCGGCATGGAGGCGGGGTGTGGTCTGCCGGTTCATGACCCCCGGCGTCAAGCGCCCGCCCCGCCCGATTGTCGTGTTGGAAATGGCGGCGCTGAACTCGGCCGGGCTCAGGTCTGCGTCACTGATCTCGTCGATGTTGATGTCGATCAGCGTCCCGTCGCTGTAGGACACACGCAGCCACTTGGAGAGATGCCCCGGCTGCGCGGGGCGGTAGTCCATATCGTAGAAGATCTCGGTATAGGCATCGACCCAAAGCCTCATGGGGGCATTCGCAACCTCCGGAGACAACCCTTGTGCCTCGCCTTCCGGCGCTTGCTGCATGGCGTATTTCGCCCCGGTCTCTGGCGTCAGCCGGCCCGGCTTTCTGCCGGCTAGTGCAGCCTGCCCGGCGGCCTGTGCCTCGGCCTCATGCCCTGCGGAGGTGGCGGAATAGGTGGCGGATGCGGTTGCGCCTTCCTGCTGCACGACATGGGCCAACTCATGGGCAAGGATCGCCTCGCCCTTTTGCGAAGCCAGAGACACATCCGGACCAAGTGCCACATGATTGCCCACCGTCACCGCCTGTGCCCCGAGCATCCGCGTCATTACTCGGCTTTCGGGATCGTTATGGATACGGACATCGGCAAAACTGCGATTAAACTGCGCCTCGTATTTCTCACTGTGCGATCCCTGCAAAGCCTGTCCGGACTTCGCGCGCATCTTCCCAAGAGCCTGATCCACATAGCGGGGACCGCTCGCGGCGGTTGTTCCGGCACCGGCAATTCCTACCGTTGCCGATGACTGGGTGTTGCGACCAGTTTTTGCGGCGTTGGCCGCCTTCGGGGCTGCTGTTGCTAACGCCATCAATATCCATCCTATCGCAAATCACTTGCCGACAAAAAAATGTGCCGTTGTCTTGGCAACAGTGTCTCACATTTCGTCCACGCACCGGGCACGCCTTTTTGCAAAGCGCCCGAAAGAGCGAATCTTCGCGCAGTTGAGCCATATTTCTTGATTTCTATTAATGATTGAGCAAAATTCGAGTTTACCACTTTACGTAATTTCTATCACAGTCAGATTTGCAGAGGTCCTCTCATGCCCAGCAGAATTTCCTGGTCCAATTCAGTGGCAAGCGATGGCGGCGCCCGTGTGTCAGGGCGCGGCGATATCGTTATTGATGCAGCTACCAGCATCACCGCAACACTTGAGCCCGCTATGGCCGCAGCCCAAGCGCTTTCTCTTCAGGTTGCCGACCCGTCAGGGGTCGCGGTGCTTGCGATCTTCTCGGACATCATGGACGGGTCGGTCACGGTCGAGGCGACACTGGGGGCTCCGACCGCGCTGACCGGGCCGCTCGTGCTCTATGGTGACGCGGTGACATTGTTTGCCAGTGATCTGACCACCCTCAACGTGCAGAATAATCACGCGACCGACGAGGCAACCGTCGACATCCTGATCGGGCGCACGGTCGCGCCCTAAAGCGTCATGCGAAAAACCTGAATCACGTAACGCTGCCTGAAACCAAAGATTGGGGCGCGTTACGTGATGCTTGATGTTTCAGGTATTTCGTCAGACGCTCTAGGGCCCTGACTTTAGCCAGCGGGAAGCAACGGGGCTCGGCAGCCTTGCCGGGTCTCACCGTCGCGCGATACCGCAGGTTCTGGGGAACGCGTTGCGCTGCTACAGTCGTTTCTTGATGTCCGCCCGCGCCATTTCCACGATGATGTCAAAGCGGGCGCGCTGCTCTTCCTGCCTGCTGCGCTGATCGTCGAGCCGTCCGACAGCCTTGGCGTGCAATTCCTGCAATTCGTCTGACGTGTTGACGGCGCCGATCACGTCCTTGGTTTGGGCGATTTCCAGCGCCTCGTCCAGTTCCGCCAACAGGGTGTCATGGCCGGTGCGATACTCCTTGGCAAAGGCGCTCAGCGCCTTGTCGATCTCTTTGAGCGCTTCACCATCGGGATCATCGGCACGGTTCGACACTTTCGCGCGTGGCGCCGCACGGGAGGGGACGTTGATGATGGTGCCTTTGGGCAGGCGCTCGATTTCGGCGAGGCGGGGGTTGGCGCGCAAGAGTTCTTTGCGGGCGGTGACGCGCTGGCGGTCTGTGAGGCGGTTGAAGGAGCGGTCCAGAAGCGCATCGAGGCTCTCTTCGCCGTTGGTGGTGACAAATGGCATGGGGTTCCTCCTATACACCGATGATGTTGAACTGGTTTTGCGGGCTTGGCACCGTTGCCGGAGCATCGATGAACAACGTCGAGGTGTTGCCAAGGACGATCGCGGCTTCGGGTTGGCCCGGCATGAGGATCATCGCCCGGCTGCCGTCCAGTTGCGTGCATCGCAGTCGATTGTTGGTGACCGTTATCGTATTGGCTGCGATTTCGCCAATTGCCGTCACGGCCTGATCCTGGTTGAAGGCCGAACAGATGTTCTCGGAAAACAGGCAATGTTCGATGTTGTTGTCCGCCACCCGCACAATGGCCGAACGCGAAAGCGCGCTTAGCATCTCGTTGCCGCGCAGGCTGACATCGCCGGGACGCAGGGGCAAAGCGGCGACATATGTATCGGTGAGCATGTAGCTGGTCTCGCTGCTGGCGCTCACGAAGCTCGACGGCCAGGTGTGCCGCCCGATATCCACAGGCTCGTCGCCAATATCCACAGCCCGCCAATCCGACAGCCCGCCGATGGCATCGCGCGTGGCGCGCCGCCGCAACGCGTTGTCGTGGATCGCGATATGGTCAAAAGGCGCAATCGCGCGAATGGCGGCGATCCGGTCGCCGCGCGGCGGCCCGATATCCACCAGACGGTTATCGGCCACCCGAAGCCTGCTGCACGCCCCGGCGCGCAGTCCGGTGATCGACGGCAACCCGAAGGCGTCTGTCGCGACATTGGCCAAGGTGTTGCCAAGGACCTCACCGTTGACGACCCGTATGAGCTGAATGGCAGCAAAGGCGATCTGCCCCTCCTGCGCCAGCAGACCGATCCGGCGGCAGGTATTGTCGGAAACCTGCAGATCCTGCGCGGCGGCGCTCTGGCCCATCAGGAAGGCGCCTGAGCCGATGTCCTCGATCTGGTTGCCGGTGAAAGAGGCCGAGAGCACAGGATGCAGCAGGCTGATGGCATTGCCGCCAAAGGAGCGCAGATGATTGTCCGCCACCCGTATGTTGCCCGTGGGGCGTGGGTCGAGCCCGCGACTGAGCACGATCCCGTCGCTGAACCGCCTGTCGTCGCCGGTGCAGGAATTGCCACGGACCGACAGGTTGTCGACGCCCGAAAACAGGCTCACATTGTCGGAAGTGATGACATTGTTGTCCACATCGACCGTACCGCCGGGGAAGGAGGCCCCGCGCAGCGAAACACCTGTGTCCGGGTTGGCCAGGATCAGGTTTTCAGCGATCCGCATCGTCCCGAAATGCAGGCAGGCGTCGCCCATCGAAATCCCCGCGCGCTCCGCAATCAGAACGTTACCTGAAATATCCGTCTCGGCGGTCAGCAGATAGGCTTCCGACGAAAGCGATGGCCCCCGGATACAGGTCCGCCCGGCCAGAACGCATTCGCGAATGCGGGTGCGCAGGTTCAGCCCCGTCAGGCCAATGGCGGAGGCCGAACGATCCGGGACCGGCACGGCAAGGATGTTCAGCCGCAGGCAGTTCAGGTCGATCATGTTGACGGCATCAATCATCGCCGTGACGCTGTCACTCTCGCCCACACCCATGATCGAGAAATTTTCGAGCGTCAGACCGATGCCGCCTTGCGCTGCGACGATCGGGCCGGGCTGAGAGCCGACAAGCACCGTGCGCCACCCCTGGCCCCGGATCTTCAGCGATTGCGGGTTGTTGAGGGTAAGCGGGGCGGAGATATCGTAGCTTCCCGCTTCAAGGCATATGGTGCCGCCGACGTCCTGGATCTGGTCGATCGCCTGCTGGATCGTCGCGGTTCCGGCGTTGTGTTCTTCGGCAGTGACGCAGACGGTGCAGTCGCAACTGTCGCCTCCTTGTGCAATCGGAGGCCAGAGGGTGCGGCAGTCGGTCTCGTCCTCGGGCAAATCCACGATTGCCAGACGCGCATAGTGACGGTGCACGCCCAGCGGCGGGGCCGCATCGAGAAGTTCGATGCTGGCATCGGCCGTCCGCGCCGCAAAGACCCAGTGGTCGCCGGTGTGGAATTCACCGCCTGCCGGGTCAAGGTTGAAATCCACGAGGATGCCATTCTCAAGAAAGACCTGCGTGCCCGGCACGGGGATCTGAATGCCGGCGGTGCCGGAGCTGTCGAGGTTCTGGATCTCGGTGCCTGCGGCGGAGCGCACCGCGCCGCTCTGATCCCATCGACGCACCCTTGTGTTGCGGCCCGCGTTGGTCTGCTGCTGGGCGTTGGTGGGGAACGTCCCGTTCGGCAACGGGGTCTCGAAGGTCAGGGTGCGGGCTGTCCGGTCGACACCGCCCGCGGGTGCAATGCGGCGCAATTCGCCCGGCTCGTTGTGAAATTCGAGCCAATCGTCGATGACCTCCACCCAATCGCCATCCTGAAACCCGAGCACCTCGTCGCGGCCAAGGCTCTCAACCGTGATCCGGTCGCGCGCGCCGTTGATATGGGTGACACGGCTGGCCACCGAGCCATTCTCGCGCGACCATTTGAAAGAGGCTGTGCCAAACGGCCCGCCTCTGTGCACCTCGACCCGGTAGAGCTGGTTTTCGAGCCCAAGGTAGCCTGCGGCGGGTGGTACTTCGCAGGGGTTCGGCTCATCCACCGGTTCGCCGGTCGCGGTGGTCAGGCGCGCGGCTGACGGGGCAATCACGTCGGACCAGTTCGGGATATCCTGATCCGGCGTCGCGCAGGTCACCGTGTCACCTATGTTCTCGTGCAGCCTGACCTGCCAGACGGTCTGCATCCGCCCGGTGGTATCAACGCCAACCGCCTGTTCGATCAGCGAGGGGGCTTCGATTGGCGAGACTTCCCGTTGCCAGACAACCACATAGGCCAGATGCCGTCCTGACGTGGGCAGCATCGGCGCATTGGGATAGTAGGGCTGCGCGTCATAGGGGACCGGGCCGCTGCCGGTCTCTTCGGCCAGAAGCGGATCCCAGACCGCCGGTGGGCGCCCGTGGTTCTCTGCCAGAATACCGTCCACATAGATCCGCCCGGCACCGATGGTCATTTCCCCCCCGGTGACGTCGATCAGAAAGCCGTCCGGGGTGATACGGGGCACCACCGAACCGTTGAACGTGTCCAGAGTACCGGCCTGAATGCGCCGCGATACTTCGGCGACCCATTCGTTCCAGTCGGAATCGAGCTGAACCCGACCTTGCTGCATAATGACGCCCAGAAAATCCTGCCGTGGATTGAAGCGGACGCGGCTGAGATCAAATGTCATGGGGCCCTCCTATGAATCATAAAAAATGCCGGATTCGAGTCCGACGCGTGTGTATTCGCGAAGCCGTATCCTGAGGTTGGTTTCGCGCTGCGTGGCGTAGAGCATATGCGTGGCCCCCATTTCGCTGCCGTCATCGGCACCGCTGCGGATGGCCATCGGCGTGCCCGCCGTCAGTTGCCCGTAGGCGGCGGTGCCATACCGGCGAGAGCTGAAATCCGGCGCGACAAAGGCCTCTCCCGCCTCTGGCTGGCACTCGAACCGCTGGGGGACGATTGACGAAAGCGGCAGCCATGAGAAACGGACACACCCCTGCTGCTTGCGCTCGGCCCGCACCGGAACGCGCCAGGTGTCCGCATCGGCCAGCGCCGCCAGAAGGACGCTGTTGGAGACCAGTGGCATTTCGCGCGCATGCACCTTGCCCACAACCGTGCAGGCCTCCAGCGTCACCGCAGCGCCCGGGCTTTCGCTATCCAGCGCCACCAGCGCGACCTGCTCGGGGTCGGTGCCGTCGATGATGCTGTCTTCGGCGGTGATGTCGGCGCGCAGGTCGCTGAGGATGGTGCCAGTAATCGTGCGTTCGATGCGGATGTCGACGCCGCTCAGCGCGACCGTCAGGGATGCCGCATTGGGTTGAACGGGCAGCCCGTCGGGTGACAGGGTGATCCCGGGCACCAGCGTGCTGTGCACCAGCGAGATGCGCTCCAGTGCGTTGCCACCCGCGTCGGGCACTTCCAGCGGCGCGCCAGCAACGAGGCAGCCGTTCAGGATGAACCCAGCGCCTTCATCGCCCCGCACGGTAAATCCGGCGAGATCGAGGTAGGGGCGATGCCCGTCAGCGGCGCGGATCTCGATGCTCTCATTGGCGGCGATGTCGATGCTCAGGGTCTCGGAATAGGTGCTGCTGTCGGTGATTTCGACCATGCCCGCCCCGCCAAGGGTCGTGAGGGCCTCCGTGATCGTGGCGGCCTCATCGGGGACGCGTATCCGCGTGGTCGTATCGCCGGGTTCGGGCAGGCTGTCACCGCGCGCATATTCGCCGCCGCCGATTTCCAGTGCGGCCCCCTCCTGCCAGCGGACACGCACCTCGGCTGGGTCCGCCACGTCTTCGGGCAGGGCGATGCGCCCCAGCACCGGGTCCACGGCCAGAAACCCGTCCGGTGGCGGGGTATGCGCCCATCCCGGCCCGTCATCGCTGAGGTTGCAGATACGGATGCGGTCACGCTCAAAGACGGTGCCATCCACGGCAATCTGCAAGGCGGGGAGCGGGTTGTCGATCTCTGCACCCATCGTCGGGCGCTGGCCGTAGTGCAGCGACAGCTGCCGCGACAACCGCCTGCGCGACAGGGGCAACGGCACGTTTTCGGGGCTGGCGGGGTGGCTTATGTCACGCTCGACCAAGGGCCGGTTGTAGATCGACATATCGTGGTTGAGCGGGCTGATGCGGTAGAGCCGGACACCCGCCCGCGCGGCCTCGGTGTCGCGGTGCGGATAGGCGCGGATACGCCAGAGGTGGACGCCGACATTGGGGATATTGTGACGCCCGCGTCCCGACTGGATATGGCGGACATCCACGGTCCGGTTGGCGGTCTCGAAGGCGGTACCGATCCATTCCAGAGCCAGGCTTTGCCGCATGTCCGGCGCCTGCAGCGCCTGCGGCCTTTGGTGTTTCATATATTGCGTCCAGCACAGACGCTGGAAATACTCGACGGCCTTGGCATCCCAGCCGGTCACGTCGCGCGCCAGCTGTTCCAGCACCAGTGCCGTGCCCTTGCGCCGCCTCAGCGCGATGGTATGTGCCACTTCGGCGCGCGGGCTTGCCACCTCCGGCACAACCGAATGCAGGCTCTCGTAGCCAATGAGATCGCCGATGTAAGGCACCACCCAGTCCGCGCAAGTCTCGATGAAGAGATCATCATGTGTCTGGTTGAGGCTTTCCGCCATGACGGCGATTTCCTGCGCGAAGATGTCGATGAGCTCTTCCAGCGGGCCGCGCGCCAGCCCGGCGTCCTCGGCCAGCTTCGCATCCCGTGCGCGGTGCACGGCGGGCAGCAGATTGAACAGCTCGTTGGGGGCAAAACTCATGGCAGGACCTTCAGATCAAGTGGCGCGTCGGCCAGCGTCAGCAATTCGGCGGCTTTCGGCAGGCCCAGCAGGGTGGCCACCGGCACATGTGCGAAAAGCCGGGGATTGAAGCTTGCAGGCGTGCCGTCGCGATAAAGATGCGTGACATGGACGGCCTCGACGCCGGTCACGGATTGGGTCGTGGCCGCCACCTCATCCACCGAAACCGTCTGGCCAAACCGACGGGCGGCGAAGGCAAAGGTGGTGCGCAGCGCCGTTTCGACATCTGTCAGCACTTTTTCGGTTTCATGGCCTGCGAGCACCTTGACCGAGGCGCGCAGGCGGAACCGGGTGTTCGTGTGGTTCACGATACGAAGGGGCACCAGCGGATCGCCGTAATCCCGCAGCGCCGCGCTGAGGCTTTCAAACGTCTTGGAGCTTTCGGGGACCTCTGCGCCGTCCACCCCGGCGATGGTCAGAAAAACGCCGCGGGCGCGTCCATGCGGGATCCAGATGGCATGGGCCTTGTCGATGCCTGCAAAGGCGCGGGTCAGGTTTTCATAGTCCGCAATCGACACCGCACGGTCCAGTGTCAGCGTCGTCAGCGGGGCGTTTTCGCGGGCATTGGCCAGCGGTTCGGCATCCTCGCCACCGGTCGCGGGGGACGGGTTGACGGCTTCGGCCACTCCCAGCGGACGGCTGAGCAGCGTGGTGATTTTTCCTGCGTCCACATTGCCGCCTGTGCCCAGCCCTTTGCGGAACGTGGCGCGCAGATTGGTTGAGCCGCTGGGCAGGCGCGCGCCCTCGATCCCGTCGCCGAACTGCACCCACGTCGTGGCGTCTTCTGTTTGGAAGGTCGTATAGCTGCGCGCATCCGGCGCCGCCCGGTAGAGCGAGGGGACCTCCTGCCAGGCCACGTCTTCGACGCGCACTTCCAAAGTCGAGGCATGGCCCGAGGGCGTGCTGGCGGCAACATGGGTGAGCGGTGACTGGTTCAGCGCAAAGAACTGGTTCGACGTGCCCGCGTCACCATCGCCGAGGATCATCTCAAAGGTCTCACCGTGCGTCGCCTCGGCGACATTTGCATTTACATTCATCGACGCCCGTTCGTAGACACCGCTCATCGCCTGGCTCAGTTTCAGGCTGGTGCTGTCGCGGTGCAGCGTGATGGCATCCAGTGCGCTGTCGATAAAGGCAATCTGCTGCACAACCGGATCGTCGTCAGTGGCGGGGCACAAGGCAAAACTGTCCGCCGTGGCCACAAGCGATCCGACCTTGCCGTCCCGGTCCATCAGGCGCAGGCTTAGCAACGCGCTGCTTCCGATACTGGCGACAAAGGCCGGGCCGTCGAGCGCCGAGGGGCTGACGCCGGTTGTTTCTGCCGGGGCCATCATGGCCAGCCGGTCAGCTTCGGAAAGCTGCGTTGTGGTGCCATCGTCCAGAACCAGCGACAAACCGCTGACCCCAAGGCTGATCTCTATCATCTGGCGTTTGCCGGACAGCGCGATCGGCTGGCCTGGAACGAGGTCAGCTTCGCGACGCCCGAGGGTCAGCCGGTCGCCCTGCACGGGGTGGGTCAGAGGGGTCTGCACGGTCGGCAGATGTTCGGACTGGCAAAGCACCAGCGTGTCGCGACGCTGGAAGGTGCCATCGGTGAGGTTTTCGGTTGTGTCCGGCGTCACCTCTGTGACCTTGCCCGCCACGCCAAAGCCGGACATGCTGCGGTGCGCCACGGTCTCGGCACGGTAAAGCTCGGTATAGCCGGGCAGGTCCGCTGATCCGAAGCCCGTCACATTCGACACCAGCGCAACCCAGCTGTTGGCGGTCACTTTCTTGTTTTGCGGGTCAATCGGGATCGTGTCGGAGAGGCCGAAGTTTTTCCAGCTCCAGTTACTGCCGGAGGTGCTGATAAGATGCCCGTAGTTGGAATCGTCATTGCCCAGAAGGTTGGGGTCGGGGGCATTGCTGCCAAAGACCGAGGCACGGGCGCGGAAGGCGTGCACCTGAACGCCTGTATCGGCGGGCATCATCGGCGGGTAGGTGCTGCCAAGCCCGTCCGCCCAGACAACGCGTGTGCGGTCGTTGTCCATGTCCGGTTCGACCTGACGCAGCACGCGCACATCCCAGCGTTCGCTTCCGGGGGATGCACGACGCGCGCCACCGACCAGCAAGATCGCATCACCCGCCTCAAGCCCGGTCGCGACCCCGTCGAGCCAAAGCTCGGTATCACCAAATTGCGGCTCCCACGGCAGTGTCCGCTTCACGGGAATAGCGTTCCAGCCGGCCCGGGCGGCGGCGGGGGCGACGGTTTCAAAGACCTGCGGCTCTTCGTCCTGACCGGGCACGCTCTGGACCTTGGTGCCGACCGGAATGGTGATCGGATCCGATGGGGCGCCCGGCAGGTCCTGCAAGGTAAAGGCCAGATGCGTGGCCGCGGCAACGCCGGGTGCGGGTTGGTAGCCGATCAGCCGGGCCATTTCTATGACGGACAGCCGTTCGGTCGCGGTGCGCAGGTAATGCTCGTTGGCAAAGCGCTCATTGTAGAAGGACAAGACATCGAGGCTGACCGCAAGCCCATCCATCAATGCGATGCTGGCATCATCGGGATCGCGCGTGGTGAGCGCTTGCAGCGCCGGATATTCAGCACTAGAGAGCCGCGCTTTGAGGCTTTCCATGAACGCGCCGTGCCGCCCGGCGCGGTAGCTGATCTGATCCAGCCCGGGTGGGTTGTCGAGCTGCATCGGTGTCTCAAGGTTGATCCCGGCGCAGCAGCCACAGGTGCAGTCAGGTCCGCAACTCATCTACTTCCCTCCCACAAGGTTCAGCCGCAGCACGCCGTGTTCCGGAAAGTTGCGATTGTTGGCAAGCCGGGCGATCTCCAGCTGGCCAAGTGTCATGTAGCCTTCCGCCAATGGGACGGGATCGAACTGGCCCTGACGGTGGAAGCGCGTGATCTGCACCGAGGTGACACCCGGAACTTCGCGTGCCGCTGCGTAGACCGGGCTGAGGTAGACCGTTTGCCCAAAGCTGAAGTTGTCCGGGTGAAAGAGCCCGCGTTGCCCGTCTGAACGCAACGTGCTGCCCAGAACGTCCAGCAGACCGGCCCGCACATCCGCCGCGAAATAGCTCGCATCGACGCAGACCAGAAGGTCAAGTTCGAGCGAGATATAGACCGGATCGTTGATCCGCAGATCATGGCCTGCCATCCGGAACCGCTCGAGATGGTCCACCACGGTTTCGGCATAGGCTGCATCCACCGGGGCCTCGTTTTCGCGGTCGACCGTCACGAAAACCGTGTTCCAGGAGCCGGTCCAGCGCAGACCGGCAGCGGCGTTCTGCACGTCGGGTAGGCGCTCCGTCATCTCCTCGTAATCGGCGGGGGTCACGGCGCGTTCCTGGGTGCGATAGGCCACCGGCGCGCGCCGACGCAGTTCTGCCGCCGTTTCGGGTTTGGTACCGCCTGCGGCTGGCATCGGGTTGTTGACCGACAGGATACGCGCGTCCGTCGTCATCGCATGTGCAATGCTGTCTGCGCCGACGTTGCCGGAGACGCCGTTGCCGACCCGGTATGTCGCCACGAATTCCGTGCCGGTATCGGGGCGCTGACCATGGGTATTGTCGCCAAAGCGCACCCGCGCGCTGCCGTCAAATTCGGTCTCAAGCACGAAATGCGGGTCCGTTCCGCGCGAGTTCAGAAGGTCAAGTTCGGCGGTCCAGTTGTCCGCCCCGGCCGCAAGGGTCACCTGGGGCACCGCGTCGCCGGTGTTCCAGATCATCGCCGCCCGGGCCGACGCCTCGGGGTTGAAGGCAACCCTTTCGCTGCGCCGGATACCGTCCTGAACAAAGCTGCGCAGGACGGAGCCTTGCAGCGTCACCGGACCCTCGTTCAGCAGGGGGTGGAAGCGGGCGGGAATGGGTTCAGGCTCGGCCCGGTCACAGGAGGCATCGTCATTGGGCGGGTAGTGCAGCAAGGGCGGCGGGACGCTGCCCAGACCCTCGCCCGCAATGGTCTCGCCGTGATCCACCAGCACGATGTTGCCAAGCGCGATGGAGACATCCTCGACCGGGGTTTCGCCATGCGCCTCGTCGGTGATCGACGAGAGGCACAGGGGAAACGGCAGTGCGTCTTCGGCCCCCCATTCGATCTGGGTGATCTCTTCGTTGTTCAGCGGGTCCTCAAGCGGCTGAGGTCCGTCAAATGCGGACACCGAGGTCAGCCGCACCGCGTGGCGGTGGCGCGGGTCGGCATCCTCTGCGGCACCCGTAAGCGGCCCCAGTTGTTCGCGGAAGACCAGCACGTCCCCCGCTGCAAGTTCGGGCCAATGACCCGCCAGTGTGGCTCGTGTCGCACCGATGGGCAGGCAGCATTCCGCATCGCCCCAGGTGTAGAAAGAAAAGTCGTTGTGATCGGCAAAAAGCGTTGGCCGGTGGATCGGCTCAAAGACGACCGGAGCACCCGCCCGCAGTATGCGAGCGTCAGGGCTGTCGGGGACAACCCGGTCCGGCACGCCGCCGACCCGGGTGAAGAAACGGACATCGTCAGGCAATTCGAATCCCGAGGCACCGACCCGAACCTGTAGCCAGCTCCGCGCGTTGCATCCATCATGCATCCGGTAATCGACCAAGAGGCCATGCCGTCGCAGGCTAGTACGTCTGCGGGCGGTGCGCAGGTAGGCTTCGGTTGCAATGGCGTCGAGTTCGTAGTGTTGCAGGTCACCCACATAGGCGATCAGTTCGGCCAGCGTATGGACGACATCTGCCGGGCTCAGGTGCCCCTGCCACTCCGGCATGTTCTGGCGCAGCCGATCCAGCACCAGGCGGCGCAGGCTTTCGTAGTCGCGGGCCAGGTAGCTGATGTTCGGGTCAGGGTGGGGGACTGGTGCGCAGTCAAGGTCCGGCTTGCAGTCGAGATCATTGGGGCACTCGACCTTGAACGAAAAATCGATGGCCGCAAGTTGCGGATCAATGCCCGGCGGCGGTGCATCATCGCTCACATCCTGCACCAGCTGGAACCGGTAGGTCGAGAAATCACCGTTTGTATCCGTGCGCACCAACAGGACCTGGTCGGCATCGTCGAGCGCCTGATAATAATCCCGCTCCTCATTGCCGAGGGCGGCCGGCGGGGTGTCGGCGGGTGCCACCCAAAGCACGCCGACCTCCCGTATCCTTTCACCGCCCACGATGCGGATGTTGGTTGGCGCAAGCCCTGCGGGGACAGGTTTCAACAGGCGGACAAGCAGGGTCTGCTGGCGCGGCGCGCCGAGCGGCGCGTCAAGGTCCAGGACCTCGATCCAGTCGATCCCGTTCAAGGTTGCATGCGCGTCAACGGCATTTCGGCGGTTCCGGTCGCAGCAGTGGTAGATCATCCGTCCAGCCCCCGCTCAAATGTGTTGGTCTCCACAAGGCCGGTTCGGAGGATGGTATAGGTCACCCGGACGGTCAGTGTCGCCTCGACCGCTGTGACCTCGACCGTGTCGACCGTCACGATATTGGCCAGCCATTGTTGCAAGGCTCCCTGGATCAGGAACTGCACGGTGCTGGCCAATTCCGGGCTGTTGGGGGCAAACACCAGCTCGGCCAAGCCGCTGCCAAAGGTGGGGCGCATGAGCCGCTCGCCGGGGGCGGTGAAGAGCACCTGCTCGACAAGCCCGCGCACCCAGGCGGCTTCGTCCACATCCCAGGTGCGGCCAGAGCCGTCAAAGCGATGGGGAAAGGCGGCGCGTGCGGTCATGACATCAACTCCCGATCACGCGGGTCTGGGCGGCGGAAGGGATCAGCGGCGTGCCGTTCGGGACGCAAACAGCCTGACTGTCCATCAGGACGACAGGCTGGCCATTCGAAAAGACCCGCGTCGCGGCAACGACCCAGTTTGCGGTGACACAAGGCACCGGAGCGCCCGAGACGTTGAAAGGACAGCCCGCGACAACCCAGGGCATGGGCATCACAGCCGTCGGCTGACCCGACACCATCACCCGAGGATTTGGAGCGGTTGGCGTTGCGGTGCCGCCATGGGCACACATGACCGTGGCCCCGAGATGCAGCAGAGGTCCTGGCATTTTCTACGCTCCTTTCATCCTTGCGTTACACAACCGTCAGTGCGCCGTTGTTGACCGTGACCGTGGGGCCCACGAGCGTGACCATCGCGCCCTTGCCGTTCTGGATGTAAATGCCCGTGTCATTCACGATCAGCGTGGCCCCCGTGGCGCTTTTCAGCATGATCCCGCCCGTGGGGCCCGGCAGGTCGGAAATGGTGATCCCGTTTTGCAACGGTGTCTGCATGGTGATCGCCGACACGCCCGGCGGCGTGGCAAGGGCCAGCGCGGGCACTTCGGCCGCCGAGCCCCAGAAGCAGCCCGTCCAGATCGGGTGTTCGGGGTTGCCCTGCTCAAACTCGACCCAGACGCCTGATCCGATGATCGGCAGGGCCATCATGCCGTTCTGAATGCCCGCGACCGGCACACAGGGCATCGCCCAGGTGGTCGGCACGAGCCCGGCCACATCCGGCACCTGCACCTGCAGCCGTCCCTGCTGCATCGGGTCGATGTTGTTGAGGACCATGCCCCGGTATTTGCCGTAGAATTTTTCGCTCATGCTGGAACCTTTGGGGTGATGGAAATCAGACCATTTCGCGTCAGCGAGAAATCCTGGCTGAACATGCCGCGTTTCAGTTTCGAGGTGACACGGGACACGTAATACAGCCCGTCATAGGCAAGCCCTGCACCGCGCACTCCGACCAGCCGCCGCGCCTTGAGGATGTCGCCATAGCGAAACACATCGAGGGTGCCGTTGGCCGTCACGCTGTCCTGGCCTTTCTTTGCCTCGGAAAGCCCGCGCGAGATCGCCTGCATGGGGTTCATCCGCGCCGTGTCCTTGAGGACCGTGAGATTGGCAATCGGGGTGGGGAGCACACCAAGCGGGGGCTGCAACGGGTTCAGGTTCGGGATCGGGATCGGAATCGGCACCCGGGTTTGCGGATTCTGGATCAGAACCACCGGCAGCACCCCCTTGGTCGGATCGAAGGAGAAGCTCATGTTCTCGACATTGGTGAACGCGTCCATGTCGATATTGAGCGCCTTTTGCGGCGGGCCGACCTTAATCTCCGGGCCGAAGTAGGCGATGTTGGTCCCCGGCGCTTCGCCCGGCTCGATGTAAAAGACGTAGCCCACCTCTTCGGCCAGCGCCCGTATGTAGTCGAGATCGGTCCCTTGGTGTGCGGGGATGCGGTCAATCGGGATCGGCACGTCCGGGAACAATTCAGGGATCGGCACCGGGATCATCCCGAAGGCCGCGTATTTCGCGACAATCAGCGCCACCCGCGCGGCAATTGGCATGGCGGGGTAGGGCAGGCCGGAAAAGTCGATCAGATCCATGACTTTGGCCAGATCATCGCCGGTAACCGTGACGGAACCCGCCTGACCCTGTTCGCCTGGCTGCACCTCGACGTTGCTGACGACGCCGTCAAAGATCGGGCGCGCCCGACCGTTCAGGGTCACCGTGAGCAAGGCGCGCAGCGGGGGGGTGCCCAGCGAGGTGTTCTGCCCGGCCGCGATCAGCAGGATGGTGTTCAACTCCGATTTACTGTGGATCTTGAACCGCATCTGAAAGCCAGAGGGCTGACCCGCCTGATGGGTGACAGTGACATCCTCAAGCGCCTCGATCATGAATTTCGGAACCGGCAGTGGCACCACCGGACCGATCTTCAGAGAGAGATGCAAAGGGTTGCCCATTGTCCGTGCCTTATCCTCCGCCGGGCAGGGTCAGTTTGATGCGCCCGCCCACTGTTTCCGTCAGATCGTTCGGTCGCAGGACCGCGTTCGCGTCGCAAAGCTGCCAGTAGCGCTGGGGATCGCCGACGAACTCCGCCGCCAGATTGTCGAGCCGGTCCCCCACCGACACGCGATGCTCGCCGGATTGTTCAAAGCTCTCGACCGGGGGCAGAAAGCGGCGGCGCACGTAAGGGACCGCACGCCCGTCTGCCCGGGTCCATTGCGCGATGTCCAGACCGTGATAGCGGCTGTCCGGCGGGAAAGAGGGCGTCGTGATCGCCATGGCTTGCATGAATGCCTTTACGGGATCCGTGCTCATGTCAGACCTCCTATGCCAAGAGTTTCAAATCCGAATGTGGCGGCCTTGCCGGCAAGTTTTTCACGCGCCGCCAGATAGGCCATGAACAACCCGCCGCCCTTGCTGTCATAGCCAAGATCATCAATCGTCAGCACGCGAAAGCCGATGGTCACCTTGGCCCGGATCGGGTTGAGTTGCGGGTCATAGGCCTCTTCGCTGACGGAAAACTCGGTCACATTGCCCGGTACGATCCGGTTGGGCCCCCAGACCAGAAGCTGCAAATCGCCCTCCAACGGCGCGATTTCGAGCGTGCCGGCGTTGGCCAGTTGTTCATAACCGCGCAAATCGGTGACCTTCGGGTTCACGAGGCTTTCGAGCACGGCGATTTCGGGCGCGATGCCAGCGGCGACGGTCGCGCTGTTCTGATCGGGAAATTCGAGCTTGTCGGCGGCATCGATGTCGGCCTCGATGGAATAGGTTTCGACGGCGGGTCCGGTCAGGCGCAGGGCCTCTGCATGGTCGGCACCTTCGATCATGCGCTTGACCTGAAAGTTGCGGGACATCTTTTCGGGATTGTATTGCAACGCCACGACCTTGCGCACCGCCGCCGTTTTGGGGTCAACCAGAACGATGCCGCCCTTGACCAGCTTGGGCGATGTGGACAGGCCGCTCATCTGATGCTCTCCAACTGCTTGAAGGTGAGGCGCAGGTCCAGCGGCTCAGTGACTTCGACCTCGTATGCGCCAAAAGCGTCCGGCACGATCACACGGCCATTCAGGCTGACCGCACTCAGGGTGATGCCGGGCGCTGCGAGTTCGCTCATAGACATAAGCCCACCTGAGAGCGAATACCGCCCGTCCTGAAGGGTCAGCTCACGGGGCTCTGCCTCACAGAGCCAGGAGGCGACATCGCTGCGCAAGGTGCCATCGGCCCTGTCGCGCAAGAGCGCGGTCTTGTCGTCTGGCAGCCCGTTCAGCGAAACCGGATGAAAAGCGTAGCTGGCAACGTCCGGGGCACCCGCGCAGGTGATGGTGCAGGTATGGCCGCTGGGCAATCCCATGGTGGCCGCCTGCGTGATCGGCGCATAGCGCGCCAGCAGGCTGTTTTTGAAACTGTGCGCCAGAACACCGGCGGCGTCATCGGGCGCATCAACAACCCACTGCCCTATCGTATTGGTTTCAGTCTCTGCGATAACCTTCTGATTTTCATCGAGGATCAGTACCCGCGCCAGATCATCTGCGGTAGGAATGACGATATGTCCCGAAGCCTGCATCATTTGACGTGCTTGAAGGCTGAATAGTTCTTGTGCAGGACGTCGCGGAACAGTTTGGGCATGCCCGAAGCTTCGCCGGAGGTTCCCACTGAATAGCCCACCGTACCCCCCGATACCGTCGATCCGGATTTGGTGAAGGCCGTGCTTGCGGTATAGCTGACCGAGTATGACGTAAAATCGTTCTGGACGAGGAAGGTCCTGAAGCCCGCGGTCAGCGTCACCTTGGTCGCGGTCTTGTCCTTGGCAAACTCGCGGTCCGCCAAGGGTTTGAAGGAGGCGCCGCCCGGCTTGTCAAAGATCGTGGTTGAACTGGCGTTCCGCAGACTGACGCCAGCGGCTTCATAGAAGGGGTCAGAGGTGGAAGATGAATCAACGGACCAGTCCGGGGTGCCGGATCCGGTGTAGAGTTTCTTTGTACCGGAAGTCGATGAAATCGACCCCGACACGTACTTGTCGCCCTTGGGATTGGTCACGACGATCTGCACGTAGACGAATTGCAGCCATTTGCTGTCTGCCGAGATCGCGCCGCTGTATTCGATGGAGATGACGTTCGGTATCTTTGTCCCGTTCGCCAGTTCGATGTCCTCGCCGGTGCGCACGTCGACAGAACCAATCGGGACACCGCTGTTTACCCCCACCTGACCGGAATGTTGCGAGGTGCCCTTCTTGGTAATCTTGGCACGCTGTGCCTCCCAGGTGGGGCCCCAGGACCGGAAGTTGAAGGGGGGCGGCGTGTCACCTTTCAGCACGTGCTCGGAGGCCTGTTCGGCCATGGTTTCAGACCGTGCAGTCTCTGGTGCGACGCCGGGCCGCCTGACGGAGGCCTGGCGGTTATGTGCTACATGCGCCAGTTCATGCGCGATGGTGCGTTTGCCGTCAGCGGTGGTGGGGCTGTATTGCCCCGGTCCGAAATAGACGTTCTTGCCGATGGTGACGGCCTTTGCGCCCAACCCTTCGGCCAGGTCGCCTGCGCGCTTGTCTGTAAAGATGCGTACGTCCGAAAAGCCTTGCCGGTATCCGCGTTCCATTGATTTTCGGGTGCCGTGGTCAAGGCTTCGCCCACCGGTCGGGGCCGCGAAATGCATCTTCGGTGTGGCAGCCTTTTTGCTGGCGGCCACAGGCGTGCCAGAGGATTTCCCCTTTGACGGGCCTGGCGTCTTGCCGGGCGCTTTTGCCGGGGCCGGTTTCGACGTTGGTGAACGGCTCATGTCGTGCTCCTCCGCTTGGCCGGGTGCTGACGGATGATCGCCTGCGATACCGCACGCCCCAAGCCGTCTGCACCCGAGGCTGCGTCAACCCGCCCGGCATCGAGATGGGTCTGCGAAGGCATCTGCCGCATGGTTTCAACCGTACGCCCATTTTGACGGACCTCGCGCTCCAGCGCCTTGCGCAGCGCCCGGGTCACGTCGCCGGCGTCCATGTTTCTCGGCAGCACAAGCTTGTCGATATGGATGGAAATTCTGGTCACAGCCACCCCCGTGTCTCGGTTTCCGAAAGCGCCACGTCACGTTTGATCGCGTCCAGATGTGCCGCACGGAACAGATGCGCCATGCTGAGCGGCGCGTTGGCTTCAGCGGCCAGAAAGGCTGCGCTCAGCGCGATGTTCCGGATCACCCCGCCTGGCACAGAGAGCCGGGCCAGCATCTGGACGTCGATCCCTTCGGTTTGCGGCAGTTGCGCGGGCAGGACGGCCTGCCAGATCCGCGCCCGCTCCTGTGCGTCGGGAAACGGAAACTGGACAACGAAACGCAAGCGGCGCAGGAACGCCGGGTCCAGCGCGGATTTATGATTCGTGGTCAGCACCGCCAGACCGCTGTAATCCTCGATCCGGCTGAGCAGGTAGCTCACGCCGATATTCGCGTAGCGGTCGTGGCTGTCCTTGACCTCGGACCGCTTGCCAAACAGGGCGTCCGCCTCATCAAAGAGCAGCACCGCGCCCGTTTGCTGCCCGACATCAAAGACGCGGCGCAGGTTTTTCTCGGTCTCGCCGATGTATTTGTCCACCACTGCAGACAGATCGATGCGGTACAGGTCACGATCCTGATCGCGCGCGATGACTTCGGCCGCCATAGACTTGCCCGTACCGCTACCGCCCCAGAACAGGGCCGCGATCCCCCGACCGCGCGCGGTTTTGGCCCCAAAACCCCACTCCTCGAAGACCTGCGTCTGGTGCTTCAGGTGGGTCGAGATTTGTTCGAGCATCCGCAATTGCGTTTCCGGCAGGATGAGATCGCTGATCTCGGCCCGCGGGTCGATCTTGCGTATCAAGGCGGATGGGCCGCTGTCGCTCAGCGCCGTCTGCACGGAGAGTTCCTGCCGGGCGGCGGCGACGTTGCGATGGACCAACTGAGCGGCAACCCGTTCCACCTGCCGGGCGCTCAACCGGTGCCGGTTCCCGATGTCGTTGATCCACTGACGATGGGCCACTGCCTGGCGTCCAAGCGCCATGGTCCAAAGCGCGCGCTGCCCGGGCGCGTCGGGACGTTCGATGCGCAGGTTCAGCGCCGGGCGCGTGCCGGAATGGGCGCGCGCGTTCTGGATCACAACCGGGGCAAGCAATCTGTCGGCCAGGTCTTGGGTCTGTGCAGAGGTCCCATCCAACAGGAACAATGCACCGCTGAGCACTGCCTCCCGTGTCAGGCAAATCGCCAGCGCCGCGCGGTCGTGGGGGTCGGTTGGGATCGCGTCGGAATGTAGGGACCAGCCCGCCAGATCAAGGCCCCTCGCGATGGCGGCTGCGACATCCGCCTGTGCCTCGGCATCGTCCCCGGAGAGCATGACCATCGGGCGGTCTGCCCGCTCACTGCGAAAGAAGGAGACCGCTTCATGCACTGCCTTGTCGTGCGCCGCCGCCATAAGGCGTGGGACTACCAAGGCCGTGACAGCAGGGCGGAGACCGGCATCCATTTCGTCGATTCCGGCGATGTAGTGCAAGATGCGTTCATCGAGGTAAAGCGGCGCTGAAGTCAAAGTCTCGGTGCCTGCGACCGTCACCAAACGCCAGTGGCGCAGCGGCCCTGACGGTGCTACCGCGCTCCAATGCGGTTCGGGCAGGGTGGCCAGCACCTGTTGGAAAGTGACCTGGCTGTGGCCAAACTGCGCCTCCCAGTCAGCCGCAAACCCGGGGTCGAGCGCGACCCCTGCCAACACCAAGAGCACGTCTCGCTCAAACTCTGACAGGCCAAAGGACAGCGCCAGTTGGTCGATGGCGGCGGGGGGATGAATTGCGGTCGGGCGCTCTGACCCGTCCTTGCCCGCGATGCAGGCCTTGAGCCGCGCAAGCTCAGAAAGGAGGTAAGCCTGATTGGCCTCAACCCACGGCGTGAGATCATTGTGCAGCGGCGCATTCATGTCACGGTCACCGTTTGCGGCAAGAAGACCGGCGGGCTCGCCGCGCGGTCAATGATGGGGCTGTCCACGCCGTCGATACGCAGTCGGATCAGGTGGTCCCCAGGGGCGGCGTTCTCGACGATGAAATCCAGACTGGCGACCGGGGCGACAAAGGCCTCCGGTTCGATCTCCTGCTGGCCAAAGAACATTGTCGCGCGCTGGCCTGCACGCAGTTCGGGTGTGAAGGTAAGCGTTACGTTTACATCGCCCATGACGTCGCGCGCAATGGTCTGGGGCAGGTTGGTGATCTCGGGCGCGATCGTGGCACCCAGCTGGTTGGTCTCGCGCACAGCTGTTTCGCCGGGCGGAATGATCCGCGCGGAGACATTATAGACCCCAACCGGAAAGTCGGCTGCGCGCGCAGGCGGGATCACGAGCGTCATTTCGTCTGACGCGCTGGAACCGGAAGCTCCGATAACTTCCTCAATTCCGAATTTGTCACTGGTCAGCCGTATCTCGCGATTTGTGCCATTCAGGTGATGACCGTTCAGCGTCACGGCAGACCCAAGTGCAATGGCAGGCTGCGCGCCTGCCGGTTCGACTGTTTCGATGGCGGGCAGAGGGGGTATGAGCCTGGGTGTGACCACGACGCCCCGGTCCCGCCCGCTGACCGGATCGACCTCGCCCCGGCTGAGCACCGGCAAGGGCGCGCTGGTGGGAGAGGCGGCTTCGATCAGGACCACGGAGACTTCATAGGCCGCAGTAGGCCGCATGCTGGACTGGGTGGAGGTCCACAGCTTGGACATCTCTTCACCGTCTAGAAAATGCGGCGTGATGCGCAACTGCTCGAACTGATCCTCAAGGCCGGAGTCCGATAAGGCCCGCAAGGCCGGCGGCAGATCGGTTCCAATCGCGGGTGAGGGCGTCAGCGAGGTGCGGATCATGTCGCGGGTAATGACCGGGAACTCGTGCATCAATTGCATCGCGTAGCCGAGCAGGATTTCCGCATGCAGATCGCTGCTGCTGTAGGCGGAGATCATGTAGTGCAGGTTCAGGGCAAGCGGCGGGTTGGTCAGCCGTTGACTGCCCGTTGAATCGTGTGACGGCAGCCCCATCTGCGACCAGCCCGTGTTGGGCGTCACCTTGTAGAGAAAGAGGTTCAGCTGGCTTTCTTCGGTCGCGTCAGGGGCCACCACCCGGTCAGGCGCGGTGACGCTGACGGTGACGGAGGTCGACAGGATGCCAGCGATATTGTGGTTGACCATCCCGTCATTGAGCCGGTCGCGCAGAACGTGGGTCACACCGGCAAGGGCAAGGGCGGTGCTCATGATGAGCCTCCTTGCCGTTTGGCAAGATGTGCTTCAAGCGACAGCTGCGGTGCCCGCCGGGCAGGGCGCTTGGGCTGGACGGGGGCAGGCTCGGCCACCGATGTGACCTCGACCCGACCGATATGGACATGAACCTCGGGTTCCTGTGCGGCCCGCCTGGGCTCAGGGGGCTGCGCTGGGCGGAGCATTGAAGGTGCGTCGGGTTGCGCGGTGGGGGTGTCCCTGGTCACGGCAGTACCTGTCGGCACAAGCGGGTCAGGCAAACCTCCGGCACGCGGGGCCTCGGGCGGTTGGGGCAGGTCGTCGGCAAACCTGCCTGGCAGAGCGGTGGGGTGCTTAGGGATGGAATTGCTATCGCTGTCCTCTTCCGCCGGACCAAGCAGCGGAGCGGTGTGAGCGGCCGCGTTCCTTGCCTTGGCCTGCGGTGGTGTCGGGGCGCGCTGATCGGGCGCGGGCCGCTCCGCGTCTGAATTTGCAACGGGTGCAATAGACTGCGCCAACGTAGCCGCGATCGGCGAAACGGGAGGGGTCGTCGTCTGGTGGGTCGCCCGCGTGACTTCCGCGGCAGGCAGATGATCCCGGAGGACATCCTGCTCGTCCGGAGGCGGGTTTTGCGGGGCAAGCATCGCAGGCTCCGGATGCAGAGGATCAGCTTGCGCCGCCGTGGGCCTCTCTGGCGGCACATTTGCAAAGGGTAGCTCCAACGAGGACCGCAGACGCGCCCTTGACGATCCTGCCGCCTGCCGGGCAATTCTGTCAAAGAACCCGCTCATGCGCCGAGCCTCGCCAGATAGGCCGCACGGCGGGTGTCACTCAAGGCGAGGACTGCCTTTTCGGACCAGCCATAGGCGCTGGCGAGCAGGTGGACATGGTCCAGCAACTGTCGGGCGACCACCTCAAGCTCCTGCCAGAGCAGATCGCCGATATCGAGCGGGACATCATGCGCCGCCGTGCAGGATGGGCATTGCGCCGCAAAGCTCAGGTCCGCCCAGGGGTCCGCGGCATCCATCACCGTGCCGACCTCGCGCATCAATCGGTCCAGCTCCGCCCCCTTCGGCAATGTCTCGGGGGACAGGGCGCAGGCGCGAAACAGGCTGCGGGCCGCCGAAGCCGGATCTGCGGCAGAGACAAGCGCGGCAAGGTCACGGCTGTTGGCCAGCCGGAAGGCGTGACCGTCAACCACAACAGGGGCTGGCGCGCCCGCCCGCTCAGGCAGATCGGACACGCCGAACTGCATCGTCATCCGTTCACCGCAGTCGGGACAGTCGAGCCAAAGCGACAGGTGATCGCCAAACCGGGAGCGGCGCAGTTGCATCAGCTGCCAGTTGCGCTCTCCCAGCGGCAAGTCTGCAAGTGGCCCTGCCACTCCCGCCAGCGACAGCATCGCCAGGGCGCGGTCGATTGGATGCCGCGACACACTGGCCTCCCAGAGGTCGAGCAGCTTGGATGCGGAAAAACTGGTCATTGGCCCTAGGCCGGCTCGTTAAAACTCGGCTCCGTTGGTTCGGTTACGTCGTAGTCGCGCTCCCAGCCTTCGTTTTCGAGCTTCAGCGTCTGGATCGCGACCGCATTCGCGTTGGCATCCAGGTCAGGCAGCGCCTGAAACTCGGAGACCCAGCAGCGAAAGACCTTGTAGGCCAGCGCCAGTTGCCCGGCCTCATTGTAGACCTCGATGATGATGTCCTTGCGAAAATCCTTGAGCGAGACCTCGGCCCCAAGCCCGGACCCGAAGTTCCAGACCTTGTTGGTCCAAAGCTCGAATTCCGTGTCATGGGTGACGCCACGCTCCAGTGTGATCGCCTCGTAACTGGTGCGCCCAGGCGATTTGCGGTTCAGCGACGGGTCTCCGCCTTCACGGTGTTCAATCGGCTCTGTCGAACGCTTGAGCGCGCTCACCTTGCTGACCCCGGCGACAAATCGCCCATCCCACTTCACCCGGAACTTAAAGTTCTTATACGGGTCAAAGCGCTCTGCATTCACGCCAAATTGCGCCATAGCGGCCTCCCTTAAACGTCAATATCACCAGCGATCTGCTGGATTTTCAAAACAACAAACTCTGCGGGCTTCAGCGGTGCGAAGCCAACAGCAATGTTCACGATGCCACGGTCAATATCGTTCTGGGTGGTGGTTTCGCGGTCGCATTTCACGAAATAGGCATCCCGTGCGCTGGCACCCTGAAAGGCCCCCTGTTTGAAGAGGTTCTGCATGAAGGCACCGATGTTCAGCCTTATCTGCGCCCAGAGCGGCTCGTCATTTGGCTCAAAAACCACCCATTGCGTCCCGCGATAAAGGCTTTCCTCCAGATAGAGGGCAAGACGGCGCACGGGCACGTATTTCCATTCCGACGCCAGCAAATCCGCCCCTGCCATGGTCCGCGCGCCCCAGAGCAGATGCCCCGCCACGGGAAAGCTGCGCAGGCAATTGAGACCAACCTGATTGAGCACGCCGTTCTGCGCGTCAGTCATCGTGTAGGTGAACCCCTTGATGCCGGAGAAAGACGCGTCAAGCCCGGCAGGTGCCTTCCAGACCCCCCGCTGTACGTCTGTCCGGGCGATGATCCCGGCAACAGCGCCGCAGGGGGCGAAATTCGCGAGCCGGTTCTCGGCCAGCGGGTCAGGCATCCTCAAGCGCGGAAAGACCATCATCGCGTTGATCGCGAAGGCGTTGCCGATTGTGGCGCGATAGCTATTCACGCCCGCTTCGGCAGTGCTGATCTCGCTTGCGGGCGTCGCGGTCCAGGCCATAGGCGGGTCGACGATCAGCATCGCGCGCCGCTCCTGGCAATAGGCCGCAGCATCATCCCAGGATGTTTCCAGCACATCATCCGTATCGCTGAGCGGCGGGATGCACAGCAGGTTGAACAGGTCCGCATCTTCCAGCGCATACATCCCGGTACGGTTGGCGCGGGTGCCCAGCACGTCGGCGTCGGTAATGTCGCCGCCATCAGAGGGCGTGCCAGCAGCGGCCACCGTGGCGGCATTCGGTCGTTCGTTCGCGGGTGCGGTGACGTCCACATTCACCAGCGCCGAGCTTTCGTTGACGACACTGTCGACATAGCGCGGGCTGAGCGGGTCGGCAGACACATTCCGGAACAATTCGGTGGAGACAACGGTTGTGCTGCCTACGGCTTCGAGTTCCTCGATCAACAGGTTGAACTGGTTGGTGTCCGTGGGATCCGCCGTGTCATGATCCACCGTCGCCTGGAGCCGCTCTCCCCAAAGGCCCGGGTTGGCGGCGATCAGGCCGAGGTTGCCACCGGACGTTGCAAGCGTGATCGTCGCGCTGTCGGTCGCAATATCACCATTGTGGACCCGTACGATCAGCGCATCCGCGCCGCCGTGCTGAAAGAACTGGCTGACCGCATAGCTCATCCGGCTGGGTTGCCAGAGGCCTCCGAATATCCGGGTATACTCTGCGAAGCTCTGCACCCTGACCGGGGTGTCGACAGGCCCCCTCGGGGCCCGGCCCACGAATGCCGTAATTGATGTCGCCACCCCCGAGATCGTTCGAACACCGCTGGGGACTTCCTCGATATATACTCCAGGATAGGTCAATACGGCGGGCATGAGTGCACCTCCTCCAAATGAATCGTTGCGAATCAAAAAAGCTAAAGATTTGGTTAAGCGTAAATCAGGTTTGGCGAATCTCCCAAGATAATTTCTAGGATACGTTGAAGAAACGGCGGCCAGCCGCCTTTTCACTGGTGTTGGAGTTACGGGTGCGAAGGGTTTTTGCCGCGCATGTTCAGCACAAAAAAAGAGGAATCCCGACCCTCGCCGATATCCAAGTCAGACCACTCTTCGGGCCAGCAAATATTGGTCAAAAACGCGTGGTTGCCGCGGGCTCACGGGGGCGACAGTTGCCCCGACAGACCTTCATGCCACAATCGGAAGCGGCATGACGGTGTATGCCAGTGACATGTCCCGACCCAATACCGGATCGGTTAGCGCCATGCGATAGGCCCGCGCCGGACGGACCCCGTCAATTGTCGATAGCGTTCCACACAGCATCGCATCGCCATCCGCCAACGCGGCATCGGCGATCAGGTCGGGCAGGGGGCGGATCGCGGCAAGCGTTCCTTCCTGATACGGCACCCAAACGCCCTCTTCCTCGATCTCTGTTCGCAGTTTCAGAGCGTCGAGGTGGTTTTCAACTTCCTCCCAGGGCCAGAGTGCACCCGCCACGGGCTTGTCGCAAACCTGTTTTGACGCGGCGACAGAGGCGACCTCGAGCGCGCGGTCCGTGTGATCGGAGGCAAGCCCAAGGTAGAGCCGCCCGCCGGAGCGGATCACGAGGGGCTCAACCTCACCCGAGGTCTCGGCCCCTACCACCTGAATGGACGCCGCCTGCGTCAGTAGCGCGTCCGAGACCCGATAGTAGAGCGGCACCTTCGAGGGTGGCGCGACACCCAGCGCTGCAAGTTCCGCGATGTGATGATCCACGGCTGCGCGGTCCCGGCCGGTCCAGCCTGCGACCGTGAGGTTGCGGATTGCCAGATCGATCAGCCCTTCAGGAGTTGAAAAAAGCATCTTTTAGGTCCCCGACAGCACGGACGGCAGGTAGAGCGCGATTGAGGGAAAGGCGATCAGCAATAAGACCATGATCAGCATCGCAATGACGTATGGGACGGCCCCCACCATCACCTCGCTCATCTTGCCGGATTTGCGCGCGCCCTGCACGACGTAGAGGTTGAGCCCCACCGGCGGTGTAATCAGCGCCATCTCGATCAGCACGATCATCAGGATCCCGAACCAGATCGGGTCGAACCCCTGGGCGACCACAAGCGGCACGATGATCGGAATGGTGACCACCATGAGCGACAGCGTTTCGATGAAAAAGCCCAGAACGATGTAGATCAGCACAACGACAAGGATCAGGCCCATGGGCGTCAGCCCCATGCCGTCAAGGAGGGTCTGCAACTCATTGCCCAGCCCGGCGGAGGCCAGGGTGAAGTTCAGGAAGGATGCACCGATCACGACCAGCATGATCATCGAGGTGATCTTGACCGTGCCGAGGAGGCTCTCTGCAAACATCTTGATGCTGACCCCGCCAAAAAGGGCTGCGATCAGGATGGCCCCCGCAACGCCCACGGCGGCGGCCTCGGTCGGGGTGGCCCAGCCCTGATAGATGGTGCCGATGATGATCGTAAAGAGCAGGATGATCGGCACAAGCTGCAAAAGCGCGCGCAGCATTTCCGGGAAAGGGAAGGTGCGACGGTTGCCACCCAGCGAGGGCCGAACCATGCAGATCACCGCCGTGATGGCCATAAAACCCAAAGCCAGCGCGATACCGGGGATGAGGCCCGCCAGAAAGAGTTGCGGGATCGACGTCTGCGTCAGGAAGCC
Source organism: Pseudomonadota bacterium (assembly GCA_039196345.1). GTDB lineage: Bacteria > Pseudomonadota > Alphaproteobacteria > Rhodobacterales > Rhodobacteraceae > Roseobacter. The sequence goes on from JBCCUU010000017.1 coordinate 45,958, forward strand.
GTAAACGATCAGGTTGATGGACGGCGGGATCATGATGCCCAGCGTGCCGCCGGCCGCGATTGCACCCGAGAAAAGCCTTGGGTCATAGCCCAGCTTTTCGGCCTGCGGCATGGCGACCGTGGCGACGGTGGCAGCGGTTGCGACCGATGATCCCGAGGTGGCCGAGAACATCGTTGCGGTGGCGACATTGGCGTGCACCAACCCGCCCGGCAGCCAGCTCACCCAGCGGTCAAGTGCGGCATAGGTCCGGGTCGCCACGCCGGAACGCACGAGGATTTCCCCCAACAGCACAAAGAACGGGATCGCGATGAGGGTTGCGTTGTTCGATGTTGACCAGACCAGATTGCCAAGCCCTCGGATCAGCGGGAAGAAACTGAAGAACTGATCGACCCCGAAGCCCAGCAGAAAGAGCACAATCCCCACCGGGATTGACAGGGCCAGAAGCCCCAGCAGCCCAACGGCTATCGCGAGGATCATCGGCTTGCCTCCTGCTCTTCCCCGAAGCAGCCAACGGCGGCTTCAGCCTCCTGAAACCGGCCCTTGAAGACCAGCATGGCCGCCGCGATGAAGGTGATCCAGGCCATGAGCGCAAACCATATCCAGCCCGCGAACCACGGGATTTGCACCAGCGCCAGCGGGGTCTCCAGCGGTGTGTTGGCGCGCGAGCCGTTTGCAAGCGACCGCTCAACCACGGGCCAGCATTTATAGGCAATCAGCGTGACCGTGCCGGTCAGCGCCAGCATCGCGAAAAGGTCAAAGAGCGCGCGCCCGAGTTTTCTGGCGCGCCCCCTCAGAATATCGATGCGAACGTGACCAAGCTCCAGCAGCGTGAAGGCCATGCCCCAGGAGGTCGCGATGGCCATTACATAGCCGGAGATTTCATCCGTGCCCCCGAAGGAAGAGCCGATCTGCCGCAGCACGATGTCCGCCAGCACGAAAAGCGCGCAGGCAAGCAGCACCAGGCCCGTCAGCAGGGCCACGGCGCGGTTCAGGTGGCGGAGCGTGCCAAGCAGACGGTCTTCCATGGAAACAACAGCCCTATTTATTCAACCGCCGATGGCCACGCCGACCACCGCGCCGACGCTCTCGTTCCAGCGCGCGCCCCAGTCGCCGCCCGCGCGGTCGCTCCAATCGGGCAGGACTTCACCTACAAGGACGCCGCGCGCCTTCTCAAAATCGGCATCCGAGACTTCGACCAAGGTCATGCCCCGCGCCTCACCCGCCGGACAGTCGCCATTGCCGGTGAGGCAGGCGATGTCATTGACCAGAGCGTCCTGCGCGCTTGCCCAGGCCGGGGCCTCGAATTCTGCCGCGATCTGGGTGGCGATTAACGCTTGCGTCTCTGCGCCAAGGCTGTTCCAGCGGTCCATGTTCATGGCGGTGACAACGCTGTCCCACCCGCCCAGCGGAATGGCCATCAGATGGGTCGAAACCTCCCACCAACCGGCGGAGTAGCCCGAGCCCGCGCCGGTCACGGCACAGTCGACCACGCCTTTCTGGAGCGCGCCGGGCACCTCGGAGAAGCTGACATTCACGCCCTCGGCTCCAAGCGCTTCGAGAAACTTCGCGGTCATGCGCCCCGACGCCCGCACCTTGAGCCCTTCGAGATCGGCAAGTTCGCTGACCTCGGCGTTACAAAAGACAACCTGTGGCGGGTAGGGCGCAATCGCGAGGACCTTCGCGTTGAAACGGTTGGCGTAGATCTCATCGACCATCGGGCGCGCCGCATCGACCATGGCGCGCGCCTCGTCAGCCGTCAGCGCCAGCAGCGGGACGTCAAGCCCTTCGAGTTCCGGCGCATCGGCCACGGCATAGTCCGCCACGGTCATTGCCACGTCATAGACACCATCGCCCAGCAGCCGGAAAACATCGCCAACGCCCAGGTTCATCTGGTTGTGCGTCGTGAGTTGCACGTTGATCTCGCCCCCCGAGGCGGCGGGCAGGGTCTCGCTCCAGAACGGTGCTTCGTATTGCTTGTGGAGCGGCAGGCCGGACCAGCTCCCGACAACCGACAGGTCTTCGGCCATGGCGGGGGCGGCCAGCGCTGTCGTTGCGGCCAATAGTGCAAAAGTGCGTTTCATTTGATGTCTCCTTGTCGGGGTATCAGTTTTGAAGGTGGGTCAAGTGTTGAATTACAGGGATCTCGGCGTCTTCGGGAATATCGCTGATCAGCATATGGCCCGGGCGGTGGGTGATGCAGAGCGGCAGCGCCGCGGCCTCGATGGCGACCTGCGGGGTCACGCCGCAGGCCCAGAAAACCGGGACCTCGCCGTCACCCAAGGGGGCCGCATCGCCCCAATCCGGGGCAGACAGGTCCTTGATGCCGATCTGTGCCGGATCGCCCCAATGGACCGGTGCCCCATGCGCGAGCGGAAACCGGCGGGAGAGTGCTGCGGCTTCAGCAACCCGGTCCTCGGGGATTGCGCGCATCGACACAACCATCTTGCCAGAGAATGGCCCCGCCGGCACAGTATCAATGTTTGAGCGGAACATCGGCACCGTGGTGTCGTGATCGATATGCCAGATCGCGATACCGGCGCGGATTAGCGCATGCTCAAAAGTGAACGAACATCCAAGCGCAAAAACCACCAGATCATCGCTCCAAAGATCGGCGATATCCGTCGTTGCCTCCGCGAGGCGACCGTCACGGTAGATGTTGTAAGCGGGCACGTCCCGCCGGATGTCGATATCCTGTCCCATGGTCGTCATCATCGGGTTGCCGGTGTCCGAAACGCCCGTCAGCGGGCAGGGTTTCGGATTGCGCTGACAGAACCGCATGAAATCCAGCGCAAAGCGTTCCGGAATGATGGCAAGGTTGGCCTGCAGATACCCTTGACCAAGTCCTGCTGTATGCGAAGAATAGGCCCCGCTGCGGATGGCGTGGCGCACATCGCGCAAGGAACTCTGCTTGAGGATTTCATAGGTGATGGTCACGCTGGCCTCCCGGTCCATGCCAGCGTGTCAGGTGCCGGGTATCAAATCAAATTGAAAAAATCATTCAATACCGATCAGGGATTTTTATTGGATGTGGTGCTGCTTGGCGATTTTCAGGGCGGTTTCGGCTGCGATTTCAACAATATGGCTTTTGGGCACCCCCAGATAGGAGGCTGTGAAATGCAAAGGCGATGGCACCCAGCCGGGATCGAACTCGCGAATCCGTCCCGCCTCCACATGTTCCCGTCCGAGGGCACGGGGCAGTGCTGCAACCCCAAGGTCGGCGGCCACGAGCCTGAAACAGGCCGAGAGGGACGTCGATGGAAAGAGCGAGATGTCCGGCCCGACCCGCTCGAAGAGCATCTCTTTCAACTCGCGGTAAGGTCGTGTGTTGCGCGCGTAGGTCAGGACCGGGCGTGACAGATAGTCTGCCCCGTTCTCGCGCCGCACGCCCGATGCGGATGTGTACCAGGCAAGCTCGAACCCCGGCAGCGCCACGTTATTGACCGATTGCTCCGAGATCGGGCCGAGGAGAATGGCCAGATCAATCTCGCGGTTCACGAGCCCGGCGCGCAGGTTCGGGGAGATGTCGACGTCAATCTCGATCTCGAGCCGGCTGTGGTTTTCATGCAGTCTGGAGACCAGTTCGGGCAGCCAGCATTGCGCAATCGTTTCCGAGACGCCGAGCCTCAGCCGCCCCTCCACACCGGCGGGATCGACCACGTCGCGCTCGACCAGTTCAGCGAGGTGCTCGAATTTCTCCGCATGGACCAAAAGCAACTCGCCCCGCTTGGTCAGGCGAATGCCGCGGGGCCCGCGCTCATAGAGGGTGCAGCCAAGCGCGTCTTCGAGGTTCTTGATCCGTGCGGTGACTGCGGGCTGCGTCAGGTTCAAAGCGTTTCCGGCCTTCCGGACGCCGCCAGACCTGACGACGGCAAGAAAGGTTTTAAGCTGTTCAATCGAGAGACGAGTCATATCTCTTGATGCCATGCCGCGCTGCGAATGGATAGTCGCCGGAACCTGTCGTGATCGTCCCGGCGTGTCACCTTGTGGCCGTCGACAGATATTGACCCACGGAGGAATCTCGGGCATCCAATTCGTGATGGTTCCCCAAATCAAGTCGGGGATGAAAAGGGAACACGGTGAGGCAGCGTTTCGCTGAAAAATCCGTGACTGCCCCCGCAACTGTGAGCGGAGAGTGACGCCAAAGACCACTGGCCCCAGGGCCGGGAAGGGTGGCCAAGCATCGACCCGCAAGTCAGGAGACCTGCCATCAGAGTGAAACCAACCCGGGGCGGGGCGTCCTGGAAGGAGGCTTGATGGCACGTTTCGACATAGTGTACCTGAACGGCACCTTCTGCGCGCGCTTGGCGACAAGTGAAGCAGAACATGACGGCATCTTCTGACCATTTCCTGCTGATCTGTTCGCGGTGTCAGGGTAAGGAACTCGCCATAGCCCTTGGTGATGCCCTCGCCCCCCGGCTTCCCCCCGGTTTCACGATCCGTTCCGTGGACTGCATGGCGGGGTGCGATCATCCGATCTCGGTTGGCTTTCAGGCCATTGGCAAGGCACAGTATCTCTTTGGCGATATTGACCACCAAGGCGACGTGGACGCCCTGTCAGCCTTCGCGCAGCAATACAAGCGCAGTGTCGATGGGTGGACCAATGCAACAGACCGGCCTTCTGCCCTTTTGGATAAGACGCTGGCGCGGCTGCCGCGCCTCTGTTCGGAGTCGCAGGCGTGAGTTCGACGGGTTTCCTGATCGCACGGGATGTGACCTATCATACAGCGCAGGGTGACGTTCTTTTGCAGGGCACCTCCTTTGATCTGGAAGAAGGCGCAATACTGGCCATTGCCGGGCCCAATGGCGCGGGAAAGACGACGCTGCTCAACGTTCTGTGTGGCGCGGCGAACCTCGCGTCGGGTGACGTGTGGGTGGATGGGCGCAACCTCAACGCCCTCTCGGCCGCTGACCGTGCGCGGCTGATCGCGGTTGTGAGCCAGCAGGAATACCCGGATGGACGCCTGTCACTGCGCGACTATGTTGCCTTGGGACAGATCCCGATCCTGCCTGGCCGCTCGGCGCGCGCGCATGCCCGGGCATTGGACCGCATTCTCGACCTGACCGGCCTAAGCGCGCTGGAGGCGCAGAAGATGGCGGTTCTTTCAGGTGGCGAACGCCAACGCGCCCATATCGCCCGGGCGCTCGCGCAAAACCCTTCGCTGCTGTTTCTGGATGAGCCGACCAACCACCTCGACCCGGACGCAAAGGGCCGCATGCTGTCGCTTGTGACCGAGCTGGGCGTCACCGTCGTCATGATTGTGCATGATCTCGTGCTTATTCCCGAGTTTGCCACCCATGTGGCGCTGATGAAGGACGCAAAACTAACCGACTTTGGCCCCGCATCCGACGTGCTGACGCCCGCACGCGTGCGCGACACGTTTGGCGTGGGCTACCTCAGTTTCGAGCATGAAGGGCGGATGATCCCGGCGCTTGATATCCGAAGAACGCAATCCTCAAGATAACGAAAGGACCTCCCCATGAAACACCTTCTGACGATTGCCCTGGTGCTTGCCGGGACGACCGCCGCCACCGCCAATGAAGTCAAAGTCGACAACTGTGGTGCGTCGCTGGTCTTTGAAACCAAGCCGGAACGGCTGGTCGTGCATGACATGAACATGACCGATATGGCCTTTGCTCTGGGCCTTCAGGACAATATTGTCGGCCTGACCGGGATCACCGGATGGTACAAGACCAGCCCGGACTTCGACAGGCTGCGCGGCGATATCCCGGAACTCGCGCCCAAGTACCCTTCGCTGGAAAACCTCGTCGCGGCGGACCCTGACCTCTTCTTTGCCGGGTGGTACTACGGCATGAAACCGGGCGGAGACGTCACACCGGACACGCTGGCCCCCTTTGGCATCAAGACCCTGATCCTGACGGAAAGCTGCATCCATCTCGATGAGGACCGACCGGAGGCAAGTATGGATCTTTTGTTTAATGATGTCTTGCGGTTAGGGAAGGTAATGCATGTGGAGGAGAAGGCCGAAGCCCTGGTCGCAGGCTGGAAAGAGGAGCTTTCCGAGATCACAGCGAAAACAGAAGGATTGGCAAAGCCGCGTGTCTTCTTGCTGGACGGTCCCGCCGATGCGCCGTTCACGGCGGGCAAATATGCCATTCCCGACGCGATGATCGCTGCTGCTGGTGGCAAGAACGTCACCCACGACATGGAGACAAGCTGGGGGCGCACCTCATGGGAAACCGTGGCTGCCGCAAACCCGGAATTTCTCGTGCTGCTGGACTATCAGACCGGCAACGGCGCTGCGGATACCTTCAAATTCCTGCAGGAGCACCCTGTCATGTCCCAGACAATCGCGGTGAAGAACGAACGCTGGATCGGCCTGCGTTACGAAGAGCTGACCCCCGGGCCCGCCAATATCGAGGCGATTGCCAAGATGGCCGAAGCCATGCACCCGACCCTGAACTGACGTGCGTTCCCTGTTCCTGATGCAAGCTTTGGGAGCGGTCGTCGTGATTGCTCTGCTGCTCCTGTCGACGGCCTATGGCACCACCGCCATCCCCGCGACCGAAGTGGTGCAAGCCGTGCTGCGGGGGACAGGGCTGGTGGAGGGAGAGATGTCTGGCATGCACCGGATCGTGTTTGACCTGCGCCTGCCGCGCTCGCTCTTTGCGGCGGTGATCGGGGCAGGGCTGGGCATTGTCGGCGTTGTCCTGCAAACGACGACACGCAATGATCTGGCGGACCCGTTCCTCTTTGGCCTCTCGTCCGGGGCTGCGGCGGGGGCGGTCTTTGTCATCACCGTGACGGGGGACATTCTGGGGTTCTGGACCCTGCCGCTCGCGGCTTTTTGTGGCGGGCTGATTGCGTCATGCGTTGTTCTGGGCCTTGTGCATGCCATGCGCACGAGCGCGCCGGAAAAGCTGATCCTTGCAGGCCTGGCTGTCTCTTTCCTTTTTGCAGCGATTACGAATTACCTGATCTTTGCAGGCGACAGCCGGGCGGCGCATTCGGTGATCTTCTGGATGCTGGGTGGCTTGGGCCTCGCGCGATGGGAAACATTTTCGCTGGTCTGTGCGGGGCTGGCCCTGATCCTGGCCTATACGCTCTATCGCAGCCGCTGGCTCGATGCCCTGCTGACAGGTGATGTCACCGCCTCCACCCTCGGGGTGCCAGTACAACGCCTGCGGTTTGCGATGTTCTTTGCTGCTGCGCTCTCAACGGCAGTGTTTGTCTCTGTTGCAGGGGTCATCGGCTTTATCGGGCTGATGGTGCCCCATATCGCGCGCGGGATTGCAGGCCCTCTGCACCGGCAACTGATCCCGACAGCAGCGCTGGTGGGTGCCGCACTATTGACCGGCTCGGACATCCTCAGCAGGCATATTCTTTCGCCGCAGGAGTTGCCGGTGGGGATCGTGACCACCTCCATAGGGTCGGTGTTTGTATTCCTTCTGCTCTATAAGACCTCCGGCCCCCGGACGTAGTTGTCGATCGACCTTGCCTGTCTGCATGCCTCGCCGTTTAACCATTCGACTTTTGCTAAAAAGCGGCGTTTAATTTGGTATTGCTTAAGCGTTCTTATCCGTTTGGATGACATACCTCGGCGCAAGTGGAACCAAACAGAACCTGGCCCGTGATACCGCCCCAGATTTTCAATCAGATCAACGACAAGTGCTCCGAGGGTCTGGCGCTTGCCCTGGCCTCGGATGACGACGGGGCAGTCATGGAATTCCAGTGGTGCAACAAGGCGTTCTCGAAGATCACGGGATATTCGCCGTCAGAGGCGATTGGGCAACGCGGCACCATCCTCATCGGCGCGGATATGGAGCAGGGCCTGCATCTCTTTATCATCGAAAAACTGATGAAGTGGGAGAATTTCTCGACCAAATCGCTCAATAACCGCAAGAACGGAGAGACCTACCGACAACGCATGAGTTGGACCCATCTGTCCGATCCGGAGACGGGAGATCATTGGTGGCTCTGTTCCATCATCGAGTTGGAGGATGAACGCGCAGAGCCTGCTCAAACTGATGCGGGCGTTGACATGGGCGCCGATAATGTGAGCTATGCGAGGGCGCTGGAACAGGTTCACGTTCTGGAAAAGGAGAACGCGAGGCTTCATCAACTTGCAAGATCAGTGGCAAAGGACGCGAACGAGGATGCCCTGACCGGGCTGTCAAACCGGCGGTATTTCGAGGTTGAGTTGAAGACCTGGGTCGAGAACCTGAAGAAACACGGCACCGAGTTCGCAGTTCTTTACATTGATCTGGACCGGTTCAAATTCGTGAACGACTCGCTGGGTCATGACGCGGGGGACCGGTTGCTGATTTCCGTCGCCGACATGCTGAAAGAGCTGACCGATGCTTCCGACCTTGTGGCCCGGCTTGGCGGCGACGAGTTTGTGATCCTTAAGCCGCTGGGGCAGACGGCCCTCAACATCAGCAGCCTCGCCGATGAGATCGTCAGGAGAACGCAAACCCCGTTCAGCTGTGATGGCAAATCCGCGACCTGCAGTGCCAGCGTGGGCGTTGCGATTGCGCAAAAGACAATGACCAACCCACAGCAGGTCGTCACGGATGCTGACGAGGCCCTGTATCACGCCAAATCGCAGGGAAAGGGGCGATGGTCTTTCTTTACCGAGGAGATGCACGCCAAGTCCCTTGCAACCAAACAGCTGTCATCAGATCTGTTGCTTGCCTGCGAACGGCGCGAGTTCATTCCCTTTTTTCAGCCGCTTATTGATGCGCGAACCGGTCGAATCGCCAGCGCGGAGATGTTGGTGAGGTGGGCGCATCCATCGCGTGGGGTTCTCGTTCCGGCGGCATTTCTGGATACCGCCGCAAGCATGGGCGTTCTCAAGAGGATTGACGAGATTATTTTTTCTTGTCTTGGCGAGGCTTTGGTTAGTCTCGACGCGGCGGGCGTGGACCTGCCGCGCGTGGCTGTGAATGTTTCCGCCGGGCGCTTGGCGGATCCAAGCTTCATCCATGATATCAGGAGCTCCGGGATCGATCCTGCCCGGCTGACGATCGAGATATTGGAATCGGTCTACCTGGATCGCTTGGGGGACGTGGTGCGTTGGACCATTGATGAACTTGACGAGTTGGGCGTGACCATCGCACTTGACGACTTTGGAACCGGGCATGCCTCGGTGTCAGCCCTTCTTGAGATCAGGCCTGACATCCTCAAGATTGATCGGCACTTCATCCAGCCGATTACAGCGGATACCAATGCCACACCGCTTGTGGAGTCGATCATCAATATCGGCAAGGGACTGAACATGCGCGTGGTTGCGGAGGGTGTGGAGACGGAAGAGCATGCCCAGCTGCTCAGGGACATGGGATGCGACTTCCTTCAGGGATACTATTTCGGGAGGCCGATGAGTGTGATGGACTTGCGCGACCGGCTTGTGGAAACGGCGGGCCAGTTCTGGCCCCACCCGTCCAGAAGCGTGAGCGACCAACGACATCAGGCGATCAACCAGGCGGGATAAGGACGCCCAAGGGCAGACGAGAAGTCAACGTTGCGGGTTGATCCCCGCCAAGGCTGCGACTGGGTGCGCGCCTGTGGTGCGGTTTTCCTTTTGGTCTTGGACTGAGGGCGACCGGCACCATCACGTGAGGTGTCATGTGGTCACGCGGCGGCTGTACGCGCAAGCTCGATTGCGCGGGACAGGGCGACCTCCTCGCAATGGGTCGGTGTATCATTCGCACAAACCTGCCTGCGCCCGGGCCCGATCTCATAGACACAAGAGACGTATCTGCCGTCTCCAATTGCTGTCGCGCAGGGTATCCAGCGTCCGCCAGGACCCTCGACGGCATCCCCTTTGCGGACATTCACCGACCCGGGTGGGGGGCTCGACACGATTGAGGTCAGGTCAAAGACTTTATCTCGGATCATCGCGCTTCCTTTCGGCCGGAAATATCCTGAGCAGATGTGTCCAAATTATGGCCTAAAGCGCGTCTTTGCCCCAGTTTGGCCATATTCTCGCTCAAAAAGGCAGATGATACTTCGCGGCATCGCGCCGCTGCATGATTTGGGGTAAAAAAGTAATATAAACAGTGGTATGTGCGTATTTTATGAAGCAAAAATTCAACTAAAAATCACAACGCTTTCCATAATTTTGACATATTCTGGCAGACTTGTGTGCCGATCCTGCTTGCGCGCCGGGCGGCGGGTCCAGGTCTTTGCATTAAGGTTGATCCGTGTCTGCGCTGAGGCGTTTGCACAGTGATTTTTTCGTCGTGGTTTTTCAGGTTCCTTGCAAGCCTGCTTCTTCTGCCAAAGATGCGTCCTCCCCAAAAATGCCTAACCCAACATTAACCATATGGTGACATCTTGTTTCCGGAATCGGGAGAAAAGGGGCAGTTGTATGGGTATGTTACCTCGTGAATTGTTCAAGATTACAAAGTACTTGTCCGCCATACTTCAAGAACTTGAGGAGGCGGGCATTCGCGTCGAAGTCGGTGATGACTTTGCCAGATACCGGGCCTACCGGGGGCAGACACCGGATCGCGGCGCGATCTATCCGATGTTCGATGTCGCCAGCTCTTTTGTTGATTCGTCCAACGGTTTTTGGGTTTGTGGCTTCAATCCAGAAGGCGAGCTGATCCATACTCAGGCGGTACGGCTTCTTGATCTGAAAGGCATCACGCTTGGCCAACACCTGAAAGATCATCGCCACAAGTACATTACCCCGGACACGACCCCTGATCCCGACCTGACCTACTACTCAGGGCCAGAAGCGCTTCACACCATTTCCGGCAAGGTTTGCTATCAGGGGGATTTCTGGCTTCGCGCCCGTGGTCTTGGCGGTCCACGCAGTCAGGGTGCGACGGCACTTTTGTCACGTGTCCTGCTGGAGATTATGGTGGCGGCTTGGAAGCCCTCCTTTGTCTTTGCGCTTGTGCCAAAGCAACTTGCGGCAAAAGGCGCCCATCTTCGCTACGGGTATTGTCACTGCGAGGCCGGGCGCTGGCTCGGGCCCGATCAACAGGTGACCGAAGAGGATTATCTGATCTGGATGAAGGAAAACGACATGGCCAATCTGCTGGCGCAGCCGCCCCAAAGGCTGGCGCGGACACAGGAGTTTTCATCAATTCCTGCCGTCGTGCCCACCGCCATGCGACACGCGGTTCTTGAAAAGAGTGGCAGTCGTTGACCGTCAGCTTCCTCAGATGAGACCAGATACACCGGAGTTTGAAAAGGCCGAGCCGATTGCCCCGCCCGTGCGGACGGCCGTTATCGGTCCGGTCGCCGCCAATGTGGCGTTCGTGATGGAACTGACGCTGTTGCCACTGCTGCTCCCCGCGATACAGGCCGATTTCGGGTTATCGATCAGCAGCCTCGTCTGGGTTTTCAACGCGTATGGGGTCGCCGTGGCTATTGGCGTTTTCCTTGGGGGCTGGTGCGGCGACGCTTTCAATGTCCGAAAGATATTCGGCTATGGGGTCGCTCTTTTTGCGCTGGGGTCGCTGGTGGTGGCGCTCGCGGACGGTTTCGACATGTTGATCTTCGGTCGGATACTTCAGGGCCTGGGGGGAGGTATCTTTTCGCCGCTTGTACCCTTGCTCCTGACGCGGGCTTCCCCACATAGACCGGGTCGCGCGTTGATCTTCTGGGGCAGCATCTCGGGCTATGTTGCTGCCTTTGCACCGATTATCTACGGCAGCTTTCTGGGCCAGCAGAATTGGAACATTGCCTTCATTCTGATCGCAATCGGCGCGCTGGTCGCGCTTACGGTCCAGAGTGGGAAAGAACACAGCACCAAAAACCTGTGGCGGCCACGCGGCCTGTCAGCCTATCTGGAGGTGTTTCGGTCGCGCAATCTATTGCTCACATTTCTCTATGTATTCTGCACTTACGGGGCGATCACCTATTTTCTGTTTCAGCTTCCGGTCCGATTATCCGCCAACGAGATCACGGCTGGCAGCCTGGGGTTGGTGCTGTCGATCCTGTGGCTGACGTTTTCCGGGCTCAGCACTCTTTTGCGGAATTTGGTGGACAGAGACCATATCCGCGTCATCATGCTCGCCGCGCCGCTGTTGATCGCGGCAGGGTTGCCGCTGTCTTTTGGCAGCGAAAACCTGTCTCTCCTCGTTCTTTCCACCATGCTCGTCGGGTCAGGGCTTGCTTGCAGCAACGCGCCATCGACGCAGATGATACTGCGGTTCGCGCCAAAGGGGATGCGTGGCGTTTCAACAAGTCTGGACATCACGTTCGCGCGCCTCGGTGGTATCGCAACCGTTGCAGTACTTGCCGGGACAGAACGAGGGGGGGCTGCCTTCGCCGTGGCTGCCCTTTCGGCGCTTGCGCTCTACAGCGCGTTCATCGTCAGCAAACCTTACAATCACAAAGCCTGACGACCTTTGGCTTTACGGGTTGTGCTGCAAGATCGGCACATCCGAACCGCTCAGCGTTCTTGCCTGTCGCATTCAACGAAATCCCTCGCATCTCGCCTATCACCTAACCCGTTGAGGTCTCTGATTTCGGGCAGTGTTACGTGATTGTGGGACCGCTTGACGTTTTAGTGGTAGGCGAACCAGTGCCCAAATCAGGGTTTCCATCGGCTGCATCTTTCAATCCCCGCTGATTTTCGGTGGATTTGCGGCGTCTCAAGCGGGGCGTTGCACATGTCGGCCTTTGCAGGACCTCGAAAGTTGGAAGTTGTTCCCGCACCGTCGGCATGGACCTCCTGCTGAAGCATGCGGCGGCTGCTTGCCCGGTGCCCGACGCCAAACCGCGCAGCGGTGGGGCGCGGATCAGTCCCGCAGAACGGCCATGCTCTCACTGTCCCAGCCGACCCAGATCGGTTCGGCCCCCATCGCTTGGCCAGTTTCAGCATCCACAAATGCACGGAGCGTCGCACCTTGCGCCTTGTCGAGCTGCAAATCCACGGTCATCCGGCTGCCAAGGAATGTCTTCGCGATAACCTTCGCCTCCACCGCATTCTCCATCTCCGGGCGTTTGGGGTAAATACCCAGCTTCTCCAGCCGTACGGAAGCGGTGATCTGTTGCCCGGCTGCGGATGTGCCGCTGGGCGCGTGACCGCTCAGGACCTGGCCAAACCAATCCATTTTGATGATATCTCCCTCGCGGCCCAGGATCTTGCCGGACAGCAGGTTCGTGTCACCGATGAATTCGGCCACGAAGCGGGTGGCGGGGTGAAAGTACAACTCTTCCGGCGTGCCGTCCTGTTCGACGCGGCCCTTGTTCATCACGACGATGCGGTCCGACATGGTCAGGGCCTCTTCCTGATCGTGGGTCACGAAAAAGAAGGTTTTGTGGGTGCGGCGCTGGATCGACTTCAACTCCTGCTGAACCTGCCCGCGCAGCTTGGCATCGAGCGCGCCAAGCGGTTCATCCAGCAGCAAAAGTGCCGGATCAGGCGCGAGCGCGCGGGCCAGAGCCACCCGTTGCCGTTGCCCCCCTGACAATTGCCCGGGATAGCGATCGCAGTAGTCGCCCAGTTCGAGAAACGACATGATTTCTTCACTGCGGTCGCGAATACCCCCCAGTTTCATGCCCTTGAGCTCAAGCCCGAAGGAGATGTTCTGCCGCACGGTCATATGCGGAAAAAGCGCGTAGTCCTGAAATACCATATTCACATGCCGCTTCTCAGGCGGCTGCAAGGTCACATCCTCACCCTCCAGAATGACGCGGCCTCTCGTCGGGCGCTCAAACCCGCCGAGAATACGCAAGGTCGTGGATTTGCCACAGCCCGACGGGCCGAGGAAGGTCACGAACTCTCCGGGCGCAATATCCAAGGTCAGGTTGTCCAGCGCGACGGTATCGCTGAAGTGTTTCGACACGCCTTCGATGCGCACAAGGGGCGATGGATCGGTCATGAGTTGGCATCCTTGTTCATGCGGCGGGTGAAACGTTCGGCCCAGATGCCGATGGCGGCGGTGAGGACAAGGGCGACGGTTGCGATGGCATTGATCTCGGGGGACATGCCCGATCTGAGCTTGGCGAAGATCAGGACCGGCAGGGTTGGATCATAGCCGCCGAGGAAGAAAGACCGGACAAAGTCATCAAAGCTGAGAAGCAGACAGAAGATGCTGGCACCGAGGATCGCGGGGATGAGGTAGGGCAGGGTGATGCGCATGAAGGCGACAATCGGATCGGCCCCGAGGTCGCGGGCCGCTTCGATCTGGCTTTTGGGCAGGGTGGAAAGCCGCGCCATTACCACCAGCGCGACAAAAGGCACATTGTGGACCGCGTGAGCCCAGATAATCGCCCCCATGCCGGGTTCGATTCCAAGCAGCCGGGCATAGATGCGAAAGGCAATGGCCGAGATGATACCCGGCACCAAGGCCGGCAGGATCGTCAGCCCGAACATGGCGGCACGCCCCAGGAAGCGACGCCCCTCCAGCAGGACCGCGATCCATGTGCCGACAAGGATCGAGATCAGCGTGGAGAGCACCGCAATCGTGATCGAATAGCCCAGCGTCGAAAGAACTTCCGCATCGGCAAAGACGCCGGTGTACCAGTCCAGTGTCCAGGACCGAATGGGAAAGCCGATGAACTTGCTGTCCTTGAACCCCATCAGGATCATCAGGAACAGGGGCACAAAGACATAAAGGACAAAGGACCAATAGATGCAGGACAGCAGCACACGGTTTCCACGTCTCATTTCGTGTCTCCCTTGCGCAGTGCGTACATGATCCTTTGGAAGATGCCGGTCAGAACCATCGCGGTGACGAACATGATGGTGGCAAAGGCCGCACCCGTCGGCCATTCGTCGCCCGCAACGTGGAAAAAGCCCGCGATGGTTTCGGCAAAGACCGTGGTTGACGGCCCGCCCAGCAACACCGGTGTCGCGTAAAAGCCGGTGGAAATCAGAAAGACGAGGATGCACCCTGAGGAGACGCCCTCCAGCGTCAGCGGCAGGGTGACACGCCTGAACCTTGTCCACGCGCCAGCCCCCAGATCAGCGGCGGCTTCATTGTAGCTTTTGGGCAGCTTCTCCAACGCGGAATAGAGTGGCAAAAGCATGTAGAGCGCGGTGAGGTACACGATGCCGATACCCATGGAGAAACTGGTGTACATGAAGGGGATGGGCCGGTCGATCAGACCAAGCCATTTCAGCGCGAGGTTCACCGCGCCGGTGTTGCCCAGAAGGATCATGATCGCGTAGGTCCTGACGATTTCGCCGACCCAGAACGGGATCAAGAGGAGCAGCAACATCAGCATCTGGTTCTTGCGACTCACATGGGCTGCCAGAAAATACGCCACCGGGTAGGTCAGGATCAGCGTGCAGAAGGTCAGTACAGTGGCAAAAATCAACGTCCGGAAGAACGGCTGCCAGAAAATCCGATCGCCAAAAAAGCGTGCATAGTTGTCTAGCGTGAAATGCTGTTCGACGCCCGGAGCGACGGGGTAAGCATCGGTCAGGCTGACGCGCAGCATTTGCAGCATGGGCCCCAGATGCTGCGACAACAGCCACAGCACCGGAAAGGCGGCGAGGATCAGGAACTGGCGGCGCGGCGAGGCCGTGACAATCCCCATGAGCACACGGTACGGGGTCCAATGGATCAGACGCCCCCAAAAGGTGCGACGGCCCGAACCTTCGGTGCCGGGGCTCTTGGCAGCACCTGCCTCAATGCTCATAGGACGCCTCGTTTCGCGGAAAATCACAATGCCCCGGCCCGCGTGTTCTGCGGGCAGGGGTGTCGCTCAGACTTCGGTGGTTACGCCGCCTTGATCGCTTCGACCGCCGGGTCAACGAGGCTGTATTTCAGCTCGTTCGCTTCCGCGCGGAAGAATTGCAGATTGGCCAGTTGCTCCACCGGGAAGGAGGTTGACGCCTTTTCAAGATCGGTCAGGTAGTTCGACGCATCCTTGTAGGTCGAGATGAAGCCAGAGGCCTTGGTCATCGACGCGCCGATCTCGGGCGAGGCCAGAATGGCGTTGAGGAATGTATAGGCGTTGTCCACGTTCGGCGCGTTGTTCGCGATGTTGTAGGTGTAGACAAAGCCGTAGGATCCTTCCTGCGGGATCGACATCGCAAGCGGGAAGCCATCGTTGATGAGGGCCGCCGCCGGGCCGTTCCAGCTGTGGCCGAGCGCGATGTCCTGGTTGACGAACATCTGCTGCACCTCGGCCCCGCTGTCATAGTATTTGCGCACCAGCGGTTTCTTGTCGATCAGGAATTGCTTGGCCTCTTCAACGATGGCCGCTGCCTTTTCCGGATCATCCATATAGGCGACCATATTCCCGTCATAGCCCTTCATCAGCATCACAATCGACATCATGTCCTGAATGATATAGGCGGTCTGGCCGTCATATTTTTCGGAGAACAGCGTGTCCCAGGTCTGCGCCTCTTCGGCGGTGACAAGCTCGGTATTGTAGGACAGGACCTCCATGCCCGACAGGATCGGCGCGCCCCATTTGTTGCCATTGATAGTCGCCCAGTCGCTTTCCGAGAACGTCGGGTTGATGTTGCCCCAATTGCTCAGCCGGTCGGTGTCAAGCGGTGCCAGAAGCTCGCTGTCGATGAACTGGAGGAACCGGTGCCCGGCCACTGTCATGATGTCCACGGTGGGGTTGGGGGCTTCGGCGGCCAGCAGGTTGAACTGTTTGCCCTGGTCATCCACCAGCCGGACGTTGACCTTGATGCCGGTCTCGGACTCGAACTGCTCCTTGAAGGCCTTGGGCACAAAGTCGTTATAGGTCCAGATGTTGACCTCCCCGCCTGAGGCATGCGCGCGGCGCAGGTAAGCCGGGCTTGCCAGGACGGCACCGGACATTGCGGCGGTGCCAAGAAAACGGCGGCGGTCAAAAGTAGATCGGCTCATAATAAGTCTCTCCTTGTCGGTTCAGGTCAATTCCGTATCATCTTTGGCGTCGAGCACCTCTCCGGGTGCCTTGTGCAACACACCGGTACGGGCGGCCTGTTGCAGGTCGTCAAGGCTTAACCCTTCGAGGTTCAGCGCATTGAGAAGATCATTCTCTTGGGAAAACGCCCGGCCATACATGGCGGAGAATATCGCGATGCCCGCTTCATGCAGGGTGGCGGGCCTGCCAACGAGACACCCCAGAACGGCGGTGAGTTGCAACCCGTAGGGCACGTCTTCGGTCACGTAGCGACTGTCTGCGGTTGCGGGCCCGGTGCCCCCGTTGCCTTGCGCGTGCATCTGCTGGTTCATCTCCGAAATGGAGGCGACGGGCACGTGAAAGCTCAGATGAAAATGCTCGAAGATGGTTTTGACGTCGAGATTTAACGCCTCGGCAATCGCCAGACGTTCCAGATCCAGCTGCTCCAGAAGCCTGCCGACCTTGGGCGTTACATTCTGCCCCTGGCTCCAGGTTTCTCCGCGCTCCATGCGGGTGATATTGCCCAGGGCAATGCCAAGGTGGTTTTGCGGGTTGAGGTTCGACAGGGAAATCGCCAGCAAGCCGTCGCGCGGTTGAAAACGATCCCCGAAAAGCTCTTCACACAAGGCAATGGCTGTCTTTGTGTCCTGCGCGGGGACGGTGCACAGATCGACCCGGCTGCGCACCGTATTGACCTTGACGGTGGTGGAGTCCTGCCTGCGCCCGGTGACAATCGTCGTGCCCCAGGCGGTGATGGGCGCGGTGACACCGCGTTCGGCCAGTTTCTGCGTCAGGTAGATCGCGCCAAGAGACGCATGCGAGGAAATGATGACATGTTGCCCGTCCCGGATATAAGGGGCCAAGGCGTCCATCACTGTCTTGTGGCCATAGGCGGGCAGCGCAAGAAGCAACACGTCGCTTGACGCCGCGAGTTCTTCGGCTGAGGCCGCGATGCCCGGGACGAATGTCGTCTCAACGGCACCGATTGCGTTCAGCGGGTCACGTTCGAGCGCTTTTGTGCCCTCCCCGGACGGGGACCACAGCAGCGGCACATGCCCTTGCGCGTGCAGCATTGCGGCCGTCCCAAAGGCGACAGAACCAGCACCCGCGATGCCAATGGTCTTTGGCGCAGCACTCATGCGCTCTCCTCCCTCACCGGGTCGCCCAAGACATGCATCAGCCGGTTTGCCCAGCCAAAGAGTGCGGACGACAGGATCAGATCGAGGATTTCTTCATCGCTCAGACCCGCCGTTCTGAGCGCTTGCATGTCGTCTGGCCCCGCTTCCGGTGGCGATTTGGCGGATTTGACGGCGAAGTCGTAAATGGCCTGATTGCGCGGGCTCAGCCTGGCGCCTTCGCCATTGGCGAAGAGCGCATCCGTGACAGCGGTGTCGCCTTCCAGTTTCGCGTGGCGGTCCGCATGAACGGCAGCGCAGTAGATGCAGCGGTTGACGATGGAGGGTGCCAGCGCGCCCAGCTCCCTTTCCGCCCGCGACAGGCCGCCTTCATCGTACATGATCGCGTTGAAAAGGGGCGACCGCACGGCAAGGCTTTCCACGTCATGGGCGAGCGTCAGCACATAATCCGACACCTTCGTGTTGGAGGGCGTCACCTGAAGCGCCTCAAGCTGTTCCGGTGTCGCATCCTCCAGCCGGACAGGGGTGACTCTGGGTCGCCACTGCGGAACCGTACGGGTGAACTTGCGCAGCACGCGGGTCAACGGGGCTGCCCCTGCATCAACCGCAGGCCCCCGACAACGCGGATCTGATAGGCAAGAAAGGCGATGAGTTCGCATAGCCGCACGATATCAGCATCCGAGACACCAGCCGCTTTCAGCGTCTCGATGTCTTCTGCCGTCACATCGCGGGGTTTCTGCGCGACCTTGTCGACAAACGACAGGATTTCATGTTTCCCAAGGGTCGCGCCGGTCTCCGCCGGATCAGCGATGGCATCATGCCCTTTCGCATCTGCGAGGTAGTGGTTCGCTAGGACGGTATCGCCAGCCAGCCGCGCAATCCGCGCGGCCAAAGCGGCGCGCAGCGCGTGGGGGAATGCGCCAAACGCCTTCGGTCGCAAGACGGCTTCTTCTGCTTCCTGCGTCATGGCAAAGATCGTCCCGCGCGCTTCAAGCGCAGGCATGTGGTCAGGGTCCACCGCCACCGCCCGAAGCGTTGTCGTCGCCTCAAGGCTCATGCCACCTGACCTTCTTGCGAAGCGGCCTCTTCTTCGAGCGCGGTGGCCGTCCACTCATCCCCGAGAAGTTCGGGCTTGTCATATGCCCGCATACCCTGCCAGTGCGCCTCGATATCTTCGCGGTAGAGGGTTGAGGCCATGGCGCGTGCGAGCCACGCAGCACCGTCGCTGATCCCGGGTATGTCGCCGCTCACCTTGCCAAGGCTGGCGGAAGCGCCGTAGTTAAAACAGTAGACGTTGCTGAGCCACGGCGCTGTCCCGGGCGCCTTTTCGCGAAAGGTGAAATCGTTGTTCAAATAGGGAAAGCGGCCAAGATCGGCGGAGGCCTCTCCGGGCGGAGGCGTGTAGACATCGCGCCAGAGCAGGATGTCCCCGGCTGTGTCGCCAAATTCCGTCCGGGCCATGGGGTCGATCACGAACCCGGTGCCCAGGATCACGAAATCCGCGTGATAACTGGTGCCATCGGCAAAGTGGATCAGCGCGCCCCGGCCCTGTTGGTCTATGCGCGTCGTGGCCTTGCCAAAGTGGAAATAGGCGTTGGGGTGCCGGCTCACGCGCAGGGTGGACCCGCGTGGCGACGGCGTTTGCGTCGCAAAGCTGTATTGCATGAACCGCCAGCGCCATTCATCAGGCAGATCGGCGAACCCGGCGGTGAAGCCAAAGCTGCCGATGCCCATCATCTTGTTGATCGTCGGCATCTCTTTGCGCCGGATCAGGTGGCGCACTTCTGCGGCCCCATGCTCCAAGGCTTCAGCGGCGTTGTCCACAGCGGATGCACCGACGCCGATAACAGCTACGCGTTTGCCTTTGAGGCTGGGAAAGTCGATCTCATCCGCGCTATGGGCCCAGAGGTGATCCGGCAGATCGCCGATGAAATCGGGAATGTTCGGCCCGCCCGTCCCGTCGCGCCCCGTGGCAAAGATGAGCTTGCGCGTCAGGATCGTACCCGTTTCTGCGCCGGAAACGGTCAGGCGGAGCAAATCGCCTTCGGGCTCCACGTGATCGACGGAGACGCCGTTTTCGATCGGAATCTCCAGCGTCTCGCGATACCAGCGCAGGTAGTCCATCCACATCGGGCGCGGGATCTTGTCGAGCGCGGTCCAGTCTTCCAGACCGAACTGCGCGCGAAACCACGCCTGAAAAGTCAACGCACCGTGACCAAACGCGGGGCCGGTCAGTTCCTTGGGCGAGCGCAGCGTCTCCATACGCGCGTAGCTGAGCCAGGGGCCCTCCTCGCCCTTGTCCGCCCTGTCGAGCACCCGGATGTTGTGCATGCCGCCGGTCTTCAAGGCGAGCCAAGCGACCATGCCGCACATGCCCCCCCCGATGATGACAATGTCGGTCACACCCTCGCGCCGTGGCACCCAGTCCTTGCCCGGATAGCACAGATGTTGCAGGTCTTCGGCGATCCTCGTTTCAAGGGCGGGCAGACCCTGGCCGTCAATCAAAACCGTTCTTTTCAATGTCATGCCTTATCTTACCAAGGGCCCATAATTGGGTTCAACATCAAATCGACCTGCCCTCCCAGCCGGGGTGTAAATCGTTTATATGGTACGCATGGACGTGTCTTTGCTGCGGACCGTGCGACGGAACCTCACGCAAGTGCGGGTGATCGTCGGGCAAATCCGGATGCGTGTGGGGCCGCTCCAACGGGTCGTCCGCAGGCCATACCCGCATCGCAACAAGGGCTACCGCAGCGCTGATGCCCGCCAGAACAAGCAAGGCGGTTTCCAACGATAGAGCGCTGGCAAGCCAGCCTGCCAGCGGGTAGGCCACCAACCAGCCCGCGTGGCTGACCGAGAACTGAGCGGCAAAGACCGCTGCCCTGTCGCGCTGGTCTGCGGAACGGGTGATGACCAGCGCACCCGGCGTCAACACCAGCGAAGACGTGATGCCAAAACCGATCCAGACTGCACCAAGGACCGGCAGGGCAGGCAATGTCATGATCGCAAATCCGGCGCAGATCGCGGCATACCCCAAGCTGCCGCTTACGATCACGCTGCGATCACTTGACCGCCGCAGAAGCGAGGGGATGGCCAAGGCGCCGATCACGGCGCCGAGCCCGTAGAAGGCCATAAGGACGGGAAAAAACCGCTCCGCATCTCCCAATCGCACACCGGCATAAACGACGGTGTTGACCAGAACCCAGGCCATCGCCAGCGAAAGCGACAGGTTCAACAGAAAGAGTCCGCGCAGCCTTGGGGTCTCGCGGTAAATCCACAGGCCGCGCCCGGCGCGTCGGAGGAAAGGCCCGTTGCTGTCTTGCCGGGTCGCGGGGGGAAACCGTGTTATCAGCAACGCCCCCGCCGATCCGGCAAAGGCCAGAGCCGCTATCAGAAAAAGGGTTTCGCCCGCGACGACGTTGAGTAAGACTGCTGCGATCACCGGGCTGAGAACAGCTTCCATCGTGTAGGCGACCCGGGACCACGTCAGTGCCTTGGTATAGGTCGCCTCTTTCGGCAGAAGATCGGGGATCACCGACTGGAAAAGCGGCGTGAAACCGGCAGCCAGCACAAAAAATGCAAAGGCCAGGGCGCCGATATGCCATGTCTGTGAGACCAGCGTCATGGGCACCAGTAAGAGCATACGCCCGAGATCAAGCGCCACCATCGCGCGCTTCCTTGGAATGGACGCAAGCGCTGTCTCGGCCAAGGGGGCGCAGAAAACGTAAGCGATCATTTTCAGCGCAAAGAGGAGGCCGAGAACCTGCCCCCCGCTGGCCGGACCACCAATCCTGAAAGCCGCCAGCGACAGGGCGACGGTCAACAGGCCGACGCCGACCAAGGAGCAGATATGCGCTGCAAAAAGCCAACGGAAGGCGGGATTGGACAGCGGGCTCTCGCTCATGATCTATGGCTTTCATTGCGCGGGACCAATGAGCCGTGGCTAGCGGTATCATGCAATGCCGCCCCGCACAGATGGCGCCCCAAACGGAAATGGGGCAGGGCCCTCTGGCATCTTGGTTTTGGATCGCACATAGGCATCGACCTCCTTCTTGAGGTCAGTCTTACAGCTGTCCCGCTTTTGTCAACGCGCCGTCTGGACCGGACACGACACAAAGCGTGAATGGCTACCGTCGCGAAGGACGGTCGGAATCCGCGGGCAGGGGATCTTCGTCTCGCGGGGGCAATTCTGCCTCTCCGGGCTGACCTCGCTCGGGATCATTAGTCCAGTACCTTCCCGATTTCAGGGTGACCAGACCGGACCGTCGTTTCCAGACCGATGCAGCAAGTTCGGGGCCTGTGCAAAGTGGCAGCAGACGCGCACTCGTGGCGCGAGGCACAAACGACTTGACGTCCGATGTTACCGCGAACACCCTAAGCGGCATGAGCGATCCAACCGCAAAATCGAACGGTCCTGTGACCATGCGGGACGTGGCCCGCGCTGCGGGCGTGTCGCGCATGACCGTCAGTCGCGCATTGAAGAAAAACAGCCCCGTGTCGCAGGAAACGCGCGAGCGCATCCTCAAGGTCGTGCGTGAGATGAATTACGTGCCTGATTACATGGCGGGCAGCCTGACGACGCGGCGCTCGGGTTTTGTCGCCGTGCTGGTGCCATCGCTCAACAACCTGCATTTTGCCGAAACCGTGCAGGCCCTGACTGAAGAGCTTGAAAAGGACGGGCGGCAGATCTTGCTGGGGCATACGGATTATTCAGCAGAACGCGAGGAGCGAATGGTCGAGGACATGTTGAAGCGGCGGCCCGAAGCCATCGTGCTGTCCTATGACGGGCACTCGGACCGCACGGTTGCCTTGCTGGGCGATGCGCATGTTCCGGTCATCGAGCTTTGGGAAAGGCCCGAGGAGCCCATTGGTCACACGATTGGATTTTCGAACAGCGACGCCGCCGCAGCCATGACCCGGGCGCTGATTGCCAAGGGGTATTCAAAGATCGCCTTTCTTGGTGAAGCGGACGATGACTGGACCCGGGGTGGGGCGCGCCGCAAGGGATTTCTGACCGCGATGGCCGAAGCTGGCCTGTCGCCCCATCGGGTGTTGCGCACGGGTAAGCCGCCTCTGTCAATCGAGGAGGGAGCCGCTGCCGCGCCAAAGCTCCTGGCTGCGTTTCCCGATACCGATTGTGTTTTCTGCGTATCCGACGCGCCCGCGTTCGGCATGCTCTCAGCCTTGCCTGCACTGGGCAAAGCTGTCCCGGACGATATCGGGGTCGTGGGGTTCGGCAACTTCGAAGTCGGGCGGTTTGCGCGTCCGACGATCTCCACCGTTTCAATCGACCCCAAGACAATCGGGAGGGAAACCGGCCGTCTGATCGCGGAGCTCTTGGCCAATCCTCAGAGTGAGGGGCGACGGTTTGTGCCGGTCTCTGTTGATCTGACCTTCCGCGAGAGTTCCAGATAGTCAGGCATTGATCGAGCAGTTCGGGGTTGAGGAGTTTTTTCTTGTGTTACCGGTCACACACGTTACTGTGACCGGTAACAGGGATGGATTTACTTATGCCGACTATTCGCCTCGACGGTCTGGTCAAGCGCTACGGCGATGTTGAAGTGCTGCACGGCATTGATCTGGAGATGGCGGATAACGAATTCACCGTGCTCGTCGGGCCGTCGGGCTGCGGGAAATCAACGACGCTGCGGATGATCGCGGGCCTCGAAGAAGTATCGGACGGTGAGATCTATGTGGATGACAAACCCGTCAGCCATCTGGAGCCGAAAGAGCGTGATCTGGCGATGGTGTTTCAAGACTATGCGCTTTACCCGCATATGAACGTGGCGCAGAACATCTCCTTTGCGCTCAGGCTGGCGCGTCGTCCCAAGGCGGAAATTGACGCCAAGGTCAAAGACGTTGCCGAGATGGTGGGCCTCACGGCGTTTCTGGGGCGCAAGCCGGGTGCCCTGTCCGGAGGTCAGCGGCAGCGGGTGGCCATGGCGCGGGCGCTGGCGAAAGACAGTGGCATATTTCTGTTCGATGAGCCGCTGTCCAATCTCGACGCCAAGCTCCGGGGCCAGATGCGGGCCGAACTGGCGATGATGAGCCAGCGGGTCGAGAAGAACATGATCTACGTGACCCACGACCAGATCGAGGCCATGACGCTGGCGGATCGGATCGTGGTGATGCACGGCGGCTATATTCAGCAGCAAGGCACGCCGGAAGAGCTCTTCAAGTACCCGGTCAACAAGTTTGTCGCCGGTTTCATGGGGATGCCGCCGATGAATTTCCTCGATGGTCAAATCGTGGAGCGGGACGGCGAGGTTTTTGTGTCGGGTGAGGGGTTTGATGTCTGCCTGGACGGCGAGATGGCCCGCAAGGCCGCCAGCCACGGCAAGAAAGAGGTAACACTTGGCGTCAGACCATCGGACCTGAGCTTTGACGGCGCGGCGGAGCCTCAGCGGTCGCTGACGCTCGATGTGCTGGTCTCGGAATATGTTGGGGCCCAGTCCGTGCTGCTGTGCACCTGCGGGGCCGCGCAGGTGATGGTGGAGATCAACTCCGAAACGCCCGTGGCCCTGGGGCAAACGCTGACATTTGCGGTCAATCCGGGGGGCATACACCTCTTTGATCGCGCAACCGAAGTGGCGCTTTAGGCCGCTCGATTCCAAAAAATGGGAGGAACCAAATGAAGAACAGAGTTATCACCACGGCGCTTGGCGTATCCGTCGCCGCGCTGATTGCGGGGGCGGCCTTGGCCAATCCTTATGCGGAGTACGAGGGCACGACGCTGATCGTGAACTTTCCCGCGCACCCACACTATAATGCTGCGATGAAGGTGTTGCCTGAGTTCACGCGTGAAACCGGGATCGAGGTGGAGGTTGACCAGCTCCCCTACCTCAAGATGCGCGAACGCCAGACGCTTGAGCTCACGCAGGAGGAAGGCGAATATGACCTGATTTCCTATGTGGTCTTTTCCAAGGCGGATTACGTGTTTGCCGATCAACTGGAGAACCTTGCCAAGTATTTCATGAACCCGAAACTGGCCGATCCAAACTACGACGCCGAGGATCTGATTGACGGCTATGTGCAGAACATCGGCGTGGCCGGTGGCGCAAAGGGCTACCTGCCGGGGCCGACGGGCTCGCTCTTTGGCATTCCCTTCGGGTCGGAAACCAGCGTTCTGGCCTACCGCAAGGACATCTTTGAAAAGCACGGTATTGCGGAGCCTGAGACTTACGACCAACTTCTGGATGCCGCCTGCAAGATCCCGGAGCTTGAGCCGGGCATGGGCGGTATGGCCTCCCGCGCGGCGTCGGGTCACCAGGCCAGCCATGCGTTCCTGTTGCATCTGGCTCCGCTGGGCGGCCGGGTTTTTGACGATCAGTGGAACCCGATCATCAACAACGAAGCCGGTGTTGCGGCAGCCAACGCGTTGAAAACCATCGTGGATTGCGGCCCCGAAGGCGCGATGAGCTTTGGCCCGTCCGAGGCGGCAAACGCCTTTGCCAACGGCGATGCGGCAATGTTCATGGACTCCATCGCCTTCATGCCTGGCTTTGAGAATCCAGAGCGCAGCAAGGTCGCAGGCAAGGTCGGCTACGCCATGCACCCAATGGGCGTGCGCCGCGGCAGCCAGACCGGCGGCTTTGGTATTGCGATCCCAAAAAATGCGGAAAACAAGGAAGCGGCCTTCTTGCTGATGCAGTGGCTGACCTCCAAGAAAGGCGATCTGATGGTCGCGATGGAGGGCGGTAACCCCTCGCGTTTTTCGACCTACCAAGACCCGGGCCTGAACGAGAAGTTCCCCTTCTCCGCGACCTTTGGTGAGGCATTGAAATATGCCGACCCGGACTGGCGCCCGATCATCCCTGTCTGGGGCAAGATCAACGCCGATATCGGGACCACCATGTCCAAGGTGCTGACCGAAGACCTCGACATTCAGGAAGCGCTCGACGGGGTGGCTGAACGCACCCGTGCCGTGATGGAGGATGCGGGGTATTACACCTGGCAGTAACCTAAACGACCCGGCGCGCGGTGGATCAGCCGCGCGCCGGACGCCCCGAAACCCTGCACCGCTGAAGGAACTGTCATGCGAACGGCGATGGCCAACCGGCTGACACCCTACCTCTTCATGGCACCTGCGGCGATCATCATGGCGCTCGCCCTGATGTACCCGCTGGGTTACATGATCTGGGGCAGCTTCAGGGAATGGAACCCAAGCCAGACCATTGGTGAGGCGGAGTTCGTCGGGCTTAAGAACTATGTCTTTCTATGGAACGATCCGAATTTTCACGAAAGCCTTGGCGTCACGCTGAAATTCGCGTTTTTCGTTGTGACGATCGAGATGGTGATCGGCGTCGGGCTGGCGCTGCTGCTCGACCGTGATATCCGGGGCATGTCGTTCCTGCGCACCATGTTCATCCTGCCGATGATGATCGCACCGGTCGTCGTGGGCCTCATGTGGCGCTACATGTATCACCCGACCGTCGGGACCTTCAACCGGACACTGGAAAGCCTTGGGCTGCCGACGGTTGACTGGTTGGGCCAACATGCACTGATGAGCGTCATCATCGCCGATATATGGCAGTGGACGCCTTTCATCTTCATCCTCGCACTGGCCGCATTACAGTCGCTGCCGCGTTCCGCGCTGGAGGCCGCACGCATTGACGGTGCCACGGCCTGGCAGCAGATCATCTACATCAAACTGCCGCTGATGATGCCGGTTCTGATCGTGACCGCTCTCTTGCGGCTGATCGATGCCTTCAAGGTGCTTGAGGTGATCCTGGTGATGACGGAAGGCGGCCCGGGGCTGTCGACCGAAATTCTCGCGCTGCGCATTTCCCGCACCGCGACCGAATTCCGCGAGCTTGGTGTGGCGGCAGCCATGTCAAACTACCTGCTGATCCTGCTCTTGCTGCTGACCGTGGGCATGTTCGCCTTCAACCGGTGGCAGGAAGCGCGCGCTGCCCGGCTGCGTGTCGAGGTGGAGGAGGAAGCGTGATGACAGCGTCTGCCACGAGACACAACGCAGCCTTCTTTGCGGTCATCGCGGTACTGGTCTTTATGTCGGTCGGGCCGGTCCTGCTGATGTTTGTCAATTCATTCAAGCTGGATGTGGACATCATTTCGGGCAGCACCGGATTGATCTTTCTGCCGACGATCCAGAATTATGAGACCGCCCTCTGCGATATCCTGTGGTACGAGCCCGAGCATCTTGATTTCTGCGCCCTGAAATTCGGTGGCGCTTTCATCAACTCGCTGATCATAGCACTTGTCTCGACGGTGCTGACGCTGGTGATCGGCTGCATGGCGGCCTACGCGCTGGTGCGCTTCCGGTTCATGGGCCGGGATACGGTATCGCTCTCGACCTTGATGGTACGGATGGTGCCGCCCGCCGTTTTGCTGGTGCCGGTCTTTGGCCTTTGGAACAATGAATTCTGTCTGGACCGGGATGGCCTGATCGGCGGCGCGATCCGGGAGGCGTTTGGGGGCAGGGGGGACGTATGCCTTGCCGGGACCCATTCCGGCATCATCCTGATCTACGTGGCGATGAACCTGCCTTTCGTGATCTGGATACTGCAAAGCTTTATCGTGCAGGTGCCGCGCAGCCTCGAAGAAGCCGCGCGTGTCGATGGGGCGGGTCCTTTTCAGGTCTTTTTCCTGGTGGTGCTGCCGCTCATCAAGCCGGGGCTTGCGGCGGCGGCAATCTTCACTTTCCGTATCGCTTGGAACGAATACCTTCTGGCCTCTGCGCTTAGTGACCGCGATACCAAGACGGTACCGATCCTGATCGTGAACAACATGTCCGAATTCAACGTGGAATGGGGGGTCATCATGGCCACGGGCATGTTGCTGGCCGTTCCGCCCATCATTTTCACGCTGCTGGCCTCGCGCCAGATCATCACGGGCATGACGGCGGGTGCCGTCAAAGGGTGATGGAGTGGTTGCTCGCCCCGATTGACCCGAGCCGCGCCCATGACGTGGGCTTTGCGATCTCCTGGCACGCGCGCCTCATGGTCTTGGGCTGGGGGGTCCTGGCCCCTTTGGCAGTTTTGATGGCGCGGTTCTTCAAGGTGATGCCGGGGCAGGACTGGCCGCGTGAGGTTGACAATCAGATCTGGTGGCGCAGCCATTGGATGGGGCAATCCTTGGTCGTGATCCTGTCACTTGCGGGGCTTGCGCTGGTTCTGCCAACTGATCTATCCGCGATGACCGCGCATAACTGGATGGGATATGCGGTCTTGAGCGGCGCTTGCATCCAGGTCGTGCTTGGGTTCTTCCGCGGCTCGAAGGGCGGGCCAACGGCCCCGGCGGCGGATGGATCGCTGCGCGGGCACCACTATGACATGACCCCCTGGCGGCTGGCCTTTGAGGCGCTGCACAAATCGGTCGGGTATGCCACGCTCGTGCTGGCGATGGCGACGATCCTCTTCGGCTTGTGGAAAGCAAACGGGCCGGTCTGGATGTGGGGCGCGTTGATCCTCTGGTGGACGGCGCTGATGATCATTTTTATTGTGCTGCAAAGACGGGGCATGGCAGTCGATACCTACCAGGCGATCTGGGGAACGGACCCCACGCACCCGGGCAACCAGCGGCCCGCGCCCGGCTGGGGCATGCGACGGGCCGGCGTTCAAGATGAAGGAAAAGCCAATGTACGGGATCATCGAGGGGACAGGGTTCGAGGTCATTGAACCGGAGTTCGCGGCGTGTTTTGTGGGTCATGCCCGTGTGGAACGGCTCTGGACCGGCGCGCGGTGGTCGGAAGGCCCGGTCTGGTTCGCGGCGGGGCGTTACCTGCTCTGGTCCGATATCCCGAACAACCGCATTCTGAGATTTGACGAAACCGACGGATCGGTTTCGACCTTCCGGCAACCGTCCAATAACTCGAACGGTCACACGGTTGACCGGCAAGGTCGGTTGGTCAGCTGTGAACATCTGGCCCGCCGTGTCACGCGTACCGAACATGATGGGTCAGTTACAGTGGTGGCGGACAACTATCAGGGAAAAAGGCTGAATTCACCCAACGACGTGGTAGTCAAATCGGATGGGTCGATCTGGTTTACCGACCCCAGCTACGGCATCCTGATGGACTATGAGGGCGAAAGAGCGGAAAGCGAGATCGGTGCCTGTCACGTCTACCGGGTGGACCCGTCGGGGCAGATCACCATCGTCGCCGACAGCTACGTGAAACCGAACGGGCTGGCGTTTTCGCCGGATGAGCAGTTTCTCTATATCGCGGACACCGGCATCACCCATGATCCGAACGGGCCCAAACATATCCGGCGTCATAGCGTGAATGCCGATGGTACGCTCTCGGGTGGCGATGTCTTTGCGGAATGCACCGAAGGGCTGTTTGACGGGTTTCGTCTGGATCGCGATGGCAGGATCTGGAGCTCTGCCGCAGATGGCGTGCATTGCCTGAGCCCCAGCGGCGACCTGATCGGCAAGGTGCATATCCCCGAACTTGTGGGCAATGTCTGTTTCGGAGGCCCCAAGCTCAATCGTTTGTTTATCGCGGGAACCACGTCGCTCTATTCCGTGTTCCTGAACGTCAATGGCGTGCCGCCCGTCTGACCAAGCGCCGACACCGCTTGGCCCTTTTGCTGCCTTGCTATTCATCGAAATCACTGGCGGGGACAGCGCGTTCTGCCGATGGCTCAGAAAACCACATTCATCACCATGAGCGAAACGATCAGGAACAGGAGGGTCATGACACCGCCGCTCTTGATGAAGTCTGTGACCTTATACCCCGCAGGCCCCATGACAAGCGCATTGACCTGATGGGTGGGGATCAGGAATGAATTCGACGTGGAAATCGCAACCGTAAGCGCAAACACCGCCGGGTCTCCCCCAGCGGCCACGGCGATAGAGACGGCCAGGGGTACCAGCAGCACGGTTGCCCCGACATTTGACATGATGAGCGTAAAGACGGTTGCAAGAACAGCCACGCCCGCCTGCAAGGACCAAAGTGGCCAGCCCTCCAGCAACGTCAGGATCTGCTGCGCGATCCACGCCGCCGTGCCGGTTGTCTGCACCGCCTGTCCAAGGGGGATCAGGCTGGCAAGCAGAAAGACCGTGCTCCAGCTGACGGCATCATAGGCGTCATCAATATCCAGAACGCCCGTCAGGATCATGCCGACGGCCCCGGTCAGCAGGCAGAGCGACAATCGCAGGTCCGTGAAGAGGATCAACGACAGGGAGATGATGAAGAACACCAGCGCCCAGCCCACTTTGGTCGGCCGCAGTTCCTCTTGCGGAAAATCCGTCGTGACAACGACGAAATCCCGGTCCCGGGTGAGGCGGGTCAGGGCCTCCCACGTGCTGTGAATAACCAGCGTGTCGCCCGCGTGAAAGGGCACTTCGCCGACAGCGGTGGGTTTGTGATCGTCAGTTTCAACGTAGCTCAGGGTTTCTTCGTCGCGATGAATGGCAAGCAGGCTCGCGCCATAGGTCTTGCGAAAAACCAGATCATGGGCACATTTGCCGATCACCGATGATCCTGGCGGGACAACCATTTCGGCCACGCCTGATTTTGTCGGTGCGTAGTCTTCGGCAAAGACATCGAGGTTGCGATGCAGGACGAACCCGCCATCCTTCACCATGTGCTGGATGACCTTTTCGCGGCCCAGAACGGCGATCCTGCAAGGTGTGGTGATCTGGGTTTGTATCACCGGCGCAAACCAGCGCTTTCCCTGATGCGCGCTGCCGATGATGTAGACATGATAGCGCTGCATGATGTCGTCAAAGGTCTGGCCTTCGCAGGGGTGTCCTTGCGGGATGGAGATTTCGAAGATATCGGTCTTCAGACCGTAGATGTCCTTGAGGTAGTCCTTGAGAGACTGCGCGCTGGTCCCGTCACCGGATTTCTTTCCCTTCGGCAGCACCCAGCGTCCCAGGAAGGTGAAATACAAGATGCCGGTCAAGACGAGGCAGACCCCGACAGGGGTGACTGAAAAGAGCCCGAAGGTCTCCATCTGCTGATCTGGGGGCAGGGACTGGTTGGCGCTCAGTAGCAGATCGTTCAACAGGATCAGCGGCGATGAGCCGACCATGGTCATCGTCCCGCCCAGTATCGCGCAAAATCCCATCGGCATCAGCAGGCGGCTGAGCGGTATCTCGGTGCGGACCGAGATTCGGCTGACGACCGGTAGAAAGAGGGCGGCTGCGCCTACGTTTTGCATGAAGGAGGATATGACCCCGACCGTGCCGGAAACGATGGGAATAATGCGGGTTTCCGTCTTGCCGCCCCGTTGCAGGATCAGTGCCGCAACCTTGCCCATGAGGCCGGTCTTGTCCAATCCGGCCCCGATAATCATGACGGCAATAATCGACACAACCGCGTTGGAGGCCAATCCATCGAACAACCGGCTGACGTCCGCCAGGCTGGACAGCCCGGGCAATTGGCTCAACAGGCCCAGCAACACCATCACGAGGATTGCGGCAAAATCGATGCGCACGATTTCCGACACAAAGAGGAAAACCGTGAAGGCCAGCAACCCGAGCACCACGGACATTTCAAGTGTCAGGTTTACGTTTTCCAATTCAGGTCGGTCTCAATCTCTGTGGTATCGGCTTTGGGAAACGATCTTTGCCCAAGGTCTGGCAGACGCGCCATGCCGGGTTCAGATCGCCTGAGGGGGATCAACAACAACGGCGCCATCCAATTGCCGGAGTGTCTAGCAGGAGGTGGATCAAAATGGCGGTGGGGCAGCGACGTCCTGGTGCGTCGCTGCCCCAAAGGATCAGAGCTTGGCGTGTTCTGCACGCAATGCCAGCCAGAGGCAGTAGCACATCATCAGAACCACCAGCGTGAACGGGATGCCGGTTGAAACCGCCGCGCCTTGCAGGGCAGCAAGGCCGCCGCCCAGCAACAGTGCGATGGCCACGAGGCCTTCCAGCGTGCACCAGAAAATCCGCTGGACAACCGGTGCATCCATCTTCCCGCCCGCCGTGATCGTGTCGATCACCAGCGATCCGGAATCGGATGAGGTCACGAAGAAGATCACGATCAGCAAGAGCGAGATTGGTGCCACGATGGAATAGAGCGGAAGCTCTTTCAGGAACCCAAAGAGCGCGCCCTCGGGCTTGTAGGCATCAATCACGGTGGCTCTTACCCCGTCTGCACCGCCAGCGTTCAGCATGTCGATGGCCGCACCGCCGAAGGTGGACATCCACAGGGCACAAACGGCTGTGGGGGCGATCAGCGCACAGAGAACGAACTCGCGGACTGTGCGACCTTTGGAGATACGGGCAATGAACATGCCGACAAAGGGTGACCATGCAATCCACCACGCCCAGTAGAAGGTTGTCCAGCCGTGGAAGTAGCTCGTGTCTTCACGCCCGAAAGGATTGGAGAGGGCGGGCAATATCTGGACATAGTCCACCATCACCGAGAAATACCGCGAAATCGCGGTGCCGACACCTGTCACCGCGATGACGAAGATAAAGAGCGCGACAGCCATGACCATGTTAATCTCCGACAGCCGCTTTACTCCCGCATCCATGCCCATCAGGACAGATCCCAGGGCAATGAGGGTAATGCCGATGATAATCAGCACGACAACGGTCGACGTGGGCTCGATCCCGAAGACCTCATAGAGACCCGCAGCGACCTGTTGCGCGCCAAGCCCCAGCGATGTGGTAAGACCAAACAGCGTCGCAAAGACGGCAAGCGTGTCGATCAGGTGACCCCACCAGCCCCAGACGCGCTCACCGAGGATCGGGTAAAACGCGGACCGCAGGGTCAGCGGCAGGTTGAGGTTGTAACAGAAGATCGCGAGGGACAGACCGACCGCGGCATAGATCGCCCAACCTTCGAGACCCCAATGGTGGATTGTGCCGACAATACCGATATATTCATTGCCTGGCTCCGTGATGTCTATGCCGAGGGGACTCGCACCGCCGCTTTCTGCAAAGTTATAGTAGACCGGCTCAAGTACGCCGAAGAAGAGCAATCCGATGCCGATACCCGCTGCGAACATCATCGCAATCCAGCCGGCATAGGAATAATCGGGCGTCGCATCCTTTCCCCCGATCCTGACCGACCCCACGGGCAGCACAATCAGGGCGAGGCAAAACAGCGTAATGGCGTTTACCGACAAGACCAGAAACCAGTCAAAGGTGCTCGTGAGCCAGGGGCGCAACCAGCCGAAGAAGGCGGCGGCGGCCTCCTGATTTGCGAGCGAGATCAAAACGAACGCGGCGATCAAGATGCTTGAAATCAGGAAAACCGGATTGTGAATGTCGAGCCCGAAGGGCCTGATGTTGTCCTGACCCAGCTCATATTCTGTCTCGAAATCCCAAACTCTGGGATCTGGGTCGAGCATCTTCTTGGTCTCTGGCATGTCCCTGTCCTTGTTTTATGTTGGCTACGGCCGCAAGCTTTGCATAGAGTATGCGCGTGTGTCCAACATCCGTTTGATCGCGCAGGCAAGTTTCGCGCCGAGAAAGGGAGCGGCGCCATCATGCCTGTGGTGCAAAGGCATGCAGAGATGGTTCTTGGGAGTGGTCCTCGACCACCTGCCGTCAGCGCTCGACGCGGGATAGGAGCGCGTTGGTCACCGCCTTTGTGCCCATGTCGCCGCCGAACTCTATCGGGCGCAGGGCGTTGTCCTCAAATCCCCGGGCA
This sequence comes from Pseudomonadota bacterium, assembly GCA_039196345.1. Taxonomy (GTDB): domain Bacteria; phylum Pseudomonadota; class Alphaproteobacteria; order Rhodobacterales; family Rhodobacteraceae; genus Roseobacter. Next base: position 79,442 of record JBCCUU010000017.1, read on the forward strand.
ACAGCGTTTTCAATAAGGAGTGCTGCGTCTTCGAAACGAGGATTTTCGGTCTTTTCAGCGAGATAGTCTAGCATCATCGCCCCTGACAGAATGGCGGCCAGAGGGTTCGCCTTGTCCTGCCCCATGATGTCCGGCGCGCTTCCATGCGCGGGCTGAAAGAGGGCCGTATGATCGCCGATTTCGCCGCAGGCCGCCATGCCCATGCCCCCGACAAGCCCACCGGCAAGATCGGACAGGATGTCGCCGAACATGTTCTCCATCACCAGCACATCAAAGTCCCACGGGTTCCGGACGAGGTTGAGGGCCTGGGCGTCAACATAGGCGTAATCCGTCTCGATCTCCGGGTAGAGGCTTGAGATTTCGTCATAAATCTTTCGGAAGAATGCCATTGAGGTGAAGACATTCGCCTTGTCGACGCAGGTCAGCCGCCCGGGATGTCCGCGCGCCTTGCGTTTCTGAGCCAACCGGAAACCGAAGTGATGCAGCTTTTCCGTGGTCGAGCGGGTAATGCGCAAGGTGTCCCGAACTTCCTCGTCTCCGACAACCTGACTGCGCCCATGAACCGCTGCGGAGTAAAAGAGCCCTTCTGTGGATTCGCGCAGGATGACGAGGTCGATTGCGCGGGCTCTGGGATCCGCGAGGCGCTGAGGTGCGTTGGGGTAGGCTTTGACCGGGCGCACGCCCGCATAGAGGCCAAACTGGTCACGAAGGCGCAGATGCGGGCTGACCTCCGTCCCGTCCTTATGACGGACGGATGGCAACCCGATGGCACCCAGAAAGATCGCGTCGGCCTGTCCAACCTTCTCTTCGCCCCCGGGTTCGATATCCCGCCCGGTCTCTTGGTAGTATCCGGCCCCGGCCTGCGTTTCTTCTACAGCCAGCGCGCAGCCGCCAATCCGCTTTGTCGCGGCGTGCACAATGGCGAGGGTTGCTTCTGCCACATCCTGACCAATCCCATCGCCCTTAATCAAGGCAACCTGCGCTTGATGGGTCATGACACCCGCACGTGCTGACCTGCCTGTTTCGGCTGAGGCGATGTCGCGTAGGCTTGCCCGGAAAGGCGCGGGAATGCCTGCATACCGCCCGCCCCGCCTGAATGCCTTGGTCTGCAAGAGTGTTTCGCGCTCATATGTCCTCCCACGACCGCAACAAAGTGTCCTTCATGCACTAATGAGAGTTCGGGCGTTTCACCAGTGAATAAGACTTAGCGACAGATTGTAACCCGTTGCGATGTTTGTACAGGGCTCCGACACCTCACCTTGCATTGGCCTTGATCGTGCTTTGCTTGCAATAGGCCCGGACAATTGCACCGATTTCCATCAGCTGGTCCGACAGGGGATTGGTCTTGCGCCAGACCAGACCGATCTTGCGGCCGGGACGCGGTGGCGGAAATCTGGAAATGGCAACCTCCGCTGACCGGGTTTCCAGACCCACGGCCATGTCGGGGATCAGGGTGACACCCATCCCGGCACCAACCATCTGCACAAGCGTCGACAGGGAGCTTCCCTCCATCAGCTTGTGGGGCTGCGCCTTTGCGGGTTGACAGAAGGACAGCGCCTGATCGCGAAAACAATGCCCTTCTTCGAGCAGAAGCAGCCGCATGGTCTGCAAGATCTCGGGCGGTGGCACCGGGTTGCAGGCGTCCTCCGGGGGGCGCACGAGAACGAATTCCTCGTCAAACAACTCGAATTCTCTCAGCGCGGGCTCGGAGATAGGCAGGGCGACCATGGCAAGGTCCAGATGACCGGCTTGAAGTTCATCAATCAGGGACCCGGTGATGGCTTCGCGCAGCTCCACATCCAGATCGGGCAACCTTTGCGACAGGGTCTTCACGACCTCGGGCAGAAAATAGGGGGCAACAGTCGGTATGATTCCGAGCCGCAACCTGCCGGTCAGGGGGCCATTGGCGGCGCGGGCCAGATCCTCAAGCTCATCTACGGAAAGCAGGATCTGCCGCGCCTTTCGGGCGAGGTTTTCTCCTACAGGTGTCAGGCGCACCTGACGGGCGTTGCGCTCAACCAGAGCGGTGCCGAACATGGCCTCCAGTTCCTTGATCTGAAGCGACAAAGCCGGTTGGGAAATCGAACAGGCATCCGCCGCCTGCCCAAAGTGCTTTTTCTGAGCCAGTGCTTCGAAATACCTGAGTTGTTTAAGGGTCAATCCTATCATTAGCTGAACTTATCATGATGTTTTGAATATCCAATTGGAAATTATCGTTGCGAAAGCTTAGAATAATTCCAGCTAGATGACGGCAATGGAGCCAATTCAGCCCTAGGGAGACAATCATGGATGGCAACAACGTAAACACAGCCAGCGGCTGCCCGATCATGCACGGCGGCAATACGGGCACAGGCAATGAGGTCACGAAGTGGTGGCCCAGTGCCTTGAACCTCGACATTCTGCACCAGCACGGTGCGCGGACCAATCCCATGGATCCGGACTATGACCACCGCGCCGCTGTGAAGGCGCTGAACTATGAGGCGGTCAAGGCGGACGTGCAGGCGCTGATGACCGACAGCCAGGAGTGGTGGCCTGCGGACTGGGGCCACTACGGCGGTCTGATGATCCGGCTCGCCTGGCACTCCGCCGGGTCTTACCGGATGGGCGATGGCCGCGGTGGTGCGGGATCGGGCAACATCCGTTTTGCGCCGCTGAACTCCTGGCCGGATAACGCGAGCCTCGACAAGGCGCGCCGTCTGCTGTGGCCGGTCAAAAAGAAATATGGCAACGCGCTGAGCTGGGCAGACCTGATTATCCTCGCGGGCAACATGGCCTACGAGTCCATGGGGCTGAAGACATTCGGTTTCGGCTTCGGGCGCGAAGACATTTGGGGTCCGGAAATTGACGTGAACTGGGGCGCGGAGGATGAGTGGCTGGCCCCGTCCGAGAACCGCTACGGCGATCTGGACGAGCCCGGGACGATGTATAATCCGCTGGCCGCCGTCCACATGGGTCTGATCTATGTGAACCCCGAAGGTGTGAACGGAAACCCGGACCCGGCCCGCACCGCCTTGCATGTGCGCGAAACCTTTGCCCGCATGGCGATGAATGACGAAGAGACGGCGGCGCTCACTTGCGGCGGCCACACCGTTGGCAAGGCGCACGGTGGGGGCGATCATGCGCATATCGGCGCGGAGCCTGAGGCCTGCCCGGTGCATGCGCAAGGCTTTGGCTGGGCCAACCCGGGCCAGGACGGCAAGGCAAGCAACGCCTTCACATCCGGGATCGAGGGTGCCTGGACCAAACATCCGACCCAGTGGGATATGGGGTATTTCGACTACCTCTTCGACTACGAGTGGGAGCTTACGAAATCTCCGGCAGGCGCCAACCAGTGGAAACCCGTCGACATGCCGGAAGATGAAATGCCGGTGGACCCGTCGGACCCATCCGGACGCAGCATGCCGATGATGACCGATGCCGATATGGCGATGAAGGTTGACCCGATCTACAACGAGATATGCCAGAAGTTCCGCGCAGACCCGGAGTATTTCGCCGAGACATTTGGCCGTGCCTGGTTCAAGCTGACCCACCGCGACATGGGGCCAAAGGCGAACTATTATGGTCCGGACGTCCCGGCAGAAGACCTGATCTGGCAGGATCCGATCCCGGCAGGCAGCACAAGCTATGACGTTGCGGCGGTAAAGGCCAAGATCGCTTCCAGCGGTCTGTCGTCCGCCGAGATGATCGCGACCGCCTGGGACAGTGCGCGCACTTTCCGGGGCTCTGACAAACGGGGCGGTGCCAACGGTGCGCGCATCCGTCTTGCCCCGCAGAAAGACTGGGTCGGTAACGAGCCGGAGCGTCTGGCGAAGGTGCTCGGTGTGCTCGGGCCGATTGCGGCAGAGGCGGGGGCGTCCATCGCGGATGTGATCGTGCTGGCCGGGAACGTCGGGCTGGAGCAAGCCATCAAGGCGGCGGGGCACAATGTTGACGTGCCGTTTGTGCCGGGCCGGGGCGATGCCTCGGATGACCAGACGGATGCGGAGAGCTTCGATGTGCTGGAACCTCTGGCCTGCGGTTTCCGCAACTGGCAGAAAGAAGAATATGCCGTGAAGCCGGAAGAACTGATGCTGGATAAGGCGCAACTGCTGGGCCTCACCGCGGCAGAAATGACGGTTCTCGTCGGCGGCATGCGTGTTCTTGGCACGAACCATGGGGGCACCGGCCATGGCGTCTTCACGGATCGGGTTGGGCAGCTTACGAATGACTTCTTTGTGAACCTGACCGACATGCGCTTCAGCTGGCATCCAACCGATGGCGGGACCTATGAAATCCGGGACCGTGCGTCAGGTGCCGTGAAATGGACCGCAACCAGCACGGACCTGGTGTTTGGCTCCAATTCGATCCTGCGGGCCTACGCAGAGGTCTATGCGCAGGACGATAATGGCGAGAAATTCGTGAAGGATTTCGTCGCGGCCTGGACCAAGGTGATGAACGCGGATCGTTTCGATCTGGTCGCTTGAGATACTGATGCGGGCGGGGCTCCTGCCCGCATCCTCCTGCCCCTGGGCGCTGAAATACGGGGCCAGATGCGTGGCGGCGCACTTCCCTGTGCAGCCAGTGTGACATTTTGCCTTGAATGTGATAGACTGATGTCAGGTTGTCAGACATCTCGGGGGGCTGAAATGCATTCTGATCTGCGCACCAGACGAAAACTCTGCATCATTGCTTATGCCGAATACCTGAAGGCGGACAGGGCCTGGACACGCGCGCTCGCGCTGGTGCCTGAGACGGTCGGGCATGGATACTGGCGGCTTGGGGATCGGGGCTCGCCCCTGCGGGTCTTGTATGACCGCCGCGACCGCGCACTGCAAAAGATGGTGGTTTCGCTTGGGAAATTCAAAACGGCAAAAGCGCGCCTGGCTGCCCGCTAGCGCATTGGCCTGAAAATCTGAGTAACCGCCTTTACCGACTATACCCCGGCCCTCCCCCCGGTAGGGGGCTTCACCCCCACCAGATGGGGGCTGGCCTCAACTGTAGCGGGTCATGTTGCAGGTCAAACGGATGCCGCTCTCGCCAGACCGTGCAGAAAACGCCGATCTTGGTACAGCGTCAGCCCGCCGATGCTGTCTCTGGCAATCACCACTGGACTGGTCATGGTGTTGCGCTTAGTCGAAAAGCGAAGACGGTCACGCAGGTATCTCCGCGTCACCGTCCTTTGGGCAACAAGTTGTTGCGCCTGACCTGTCACCTGTGGCACCCGCTCCGGGGCAACACATCAAAGGGGTCCCGACCCTAGAGTATCCGTCTTGATCAAGCCAGTTTTGGCGACCATTTTCGCCCGTCTTTGACAAGCGCGTTTGCCAGTTCGAGTAGCTTTCGCATTATCGCGATGAGTGCGACCTTTTTGGGTTTTCCACGCGCGCACATGTCTTCGTATTTTGCAGTCATGTCGGGGTTGAACCTGACAGCGACCAGAGCGGGCATATAAAGTGCGTCGCGGAGGAACTTGCGGCCACCCTGGATGAAGGCCTGTCCACGCCATTGGCCAGATTGCCGGGTCATCGGGGCGAGTCCTGCTAGACTGACGATCTGTTTGCGTCCGAGGGTCCCGATCTCGGGGCATTCGATGAGGATCGCGGCGGCTGTGGGTTCGCCAATACCTGGGGTCGAACGCAGGATATCGTGGGCCAGAGCACCCTGATCGGTGGCGCGCAGGCGGGTTTTGATCTCGGCTTCGACTTCTTTGAGAGATTGCTCAATCTGACGCAATAGCGCGCTTGACCGACGTTTGGTCACGGCAAGTGTCTGCGTCTTGATCCGGTTCAAGAGCCGGGTGCGATCCTTGACCAAAGCGGTGCGGGCGATCTGTAACTCTTTGAGTTCATGTTGATCCTCGCGCAGAGGATCATCTGGTTGCACGGCAAGAGCCGCACCCATCTGAGCCAGAACTGCGGCATCAACCTGGTCAGTCTTTGGCGCGCGTCCCGCGAGCTTGGGCAAAGCGCCGGGCTTGCAGCGGGTTGACCTTGACCAACGGTAGATATCCCGAAAGGGCGCGTTCAAGTGCGCCGTGATACGGGCCCGTTGCCTCATAAACCACACGGGCGGGCACTGACCGCCCAATCCATCGGCGTAACTGGGCAAACCCGGTTTTGGTGTTGGCAAAAGTCTCATGCGCCCCGTCACTCAGCCGGTGGCAATCCAGTTTGGTTTTGGAAATGTCGACCCCAATGCTATCGTTCATCGTCCTCGCGTCCTATGCTTGTCGTGCAAAGCCCTCGGAGGCTGTTGCGTATCCACCTCTCGGGACATTTGCTGCGCAAATACCCTGCCGGTCAGTGGTTCAGGCCCAATGCGAAGACGGTGGCCGATCCAACTCTAAGACGGTCCTTTGCGACCAAGCCAATGACGATCCGACCACCGCCTCAGCACGCCATAAATGGCCTGGCGTGCTGAGGCTCTACTCTCGCAGAGAGCCAAGGAAAATCATAAGACAAGCGTCATGCGAAAAACCTGAATCGCGTGACGCTGCCTGAAATCAAAGATTGGGGCGCGTTACGTGATGCTTGACGTTTCAGGTTTTTCGCATGACGCTTTAGGGCCTGTGGGGATTCATCGTCCATTGATGAGTGCGCTCGCCGCGTAGATCATTGCGGCGAACACAGTGTCGGTCTTGTCGGCGCGCAAGGCGATGCGCTTGAAGTCCTTCAGATCGCAGAAGA
>JBCCUU010000018.1:0-84054 GCA_039196345.1 Pseudomonadota bacterium
ACCTTATCGAGAACTTCTTCTGCGATCTGAAGGACTTCAAGCGCATCGCCTTGCGCGCCGACAAGACCGACACTGTGTTCGCCGCAATGATCTACGCGGCGAGCGCACTCATCAATGGACGATGAATCCCCACAGGCCCTAGAACAACAGGATCTTGCCACTGACCCCGGGGTCAGTTGTCGGCTGGACACAGGACAGATTCTGCCGGGCGCGGGGCAGGGGGCTCGCGCGGAAAGCGATCAACTAAAAGATCAGAGCCATCTAGGGGTCGGTTCCGGTAGGGGGCAGGATAGTACGTTAAGTGAACCAGGCCTTCACATAATGAGTGCCAAAACCGCCCAATCACGAGACAAAAGCCCCAGACCCGAAAAAAATGCCAGCAGGATTATTCCGAGACCGCCGTTGAAGTAGCCGCCATATGTGGTGACGGCGAGGGTGGCCATAGTTTTGCCGACCGATGTGATCCCGGTGTCAGAGCGTGTCCAGCTGCGGATCTTACGATCAAAAGCGAAGAGAATCGTTGCAAACAGCAACAGCCACGGCACGACGAAGCTGAACAGCTTGGACGGTGTGATCAGAAGAAGCAACGCTCCCGCAACGCCACCGATGATTGAAAGGCCTACGAAAAACCCTGACACCCTGCGATCGAAAGCGCGGATTTCCGACAAGAACCCCAATGCCCCGCTCAGGTATCCGGGAAAGACCGCGACTGCGCTTGTGGCGTTGGCCGCAATCGGAGGTACGCCAACGAAAACAGGTGCGGGGAATGTCAGAAAGCTGCCTCCCCCAGCAATTGCATTGAGCGTCCCTGCCAACAGTGCGGCGAGGACCAGTATCCCATATTCAATCATGCAATTCGAACTGTTCTAGCCAATCATGATTGCTCGGGTCCATGGCTCAGAAAATGATGGGATGTCAGCGCCAGCATTGTTGTCAATTGATAAAGCTCCTGCTGCGACACATGTTCATCCGCACCGCCCATATTCTGAGGAGTCAATCCGCAGACAACAGTTGGCACACCACGATACCTGTAAAGACGCGAGTCTGACTGGCCCACGCGCATCGTGGCAACGGGACGCTTTCCCAGAACCTTTTCGCCGCTGTCCTGCAAAAGCCGGACAAGCTCACACCCAGGTGCAGACCAGTTTGGCTCGTCGAGAACCGAGTACTCGGCACTTACCTGTGGGTACCGGGCAATAATGGCTGTGATCTCTGACTTGATTTCATCCACCGAAACCCCGGCTGGCAATCGGATATCGACATTGGCCGCACAGGTTTCGGCCGAAACATTGGTCAGGTGCCCGCCCTTCACCACGGTGAAATTGACGGACACGGTTTTCAGAACCTGCGTTTCGCCCGCACCCGAATGTTGCTCGGAAGTGTCCGATGCGGTCTCGATTGCGTCGGACACATCTTCTGGAAGCTCGACCGGCCAGTTTCTCAACCTTTTCAATTCGTTCAGAACATCCGTAAGGGTCTCGATGGCACTGGTTCCCAGATGAACATGGGCGGCGTGAAACGGTTTGGATTTGACGGAAAGCTCCATCCAGATTGCGCCCTTTTCCCCAAAACGCAAGACCTCCGGAGATCCGGCGTCCACCGTGACAACCGCATCGCCAATCGTTTCAGGGTGGTTCTCCAGCAGGTATTCCATGCCCAGCTTGCCGGCCCCTTCTTCATCGCCCGCAAAGGCCAGCACCAGCTCCCCGGCAAAGGCGGATCGACACTTCGACAAGATCTTCAGGCATTGCAGCGCCGCAGCCAGCCCCCCCTTCATGTCCGAGACACCCAAGCCAAAAATGTTGCCCTCGGCGCATTCCCCCTTCGGATCACGCTTCCATGCATCGGGATTGGCCAGCGGGAACGTATCCAGGTGCCCGTTCAAAACCAGACGACGCCCCGCGCCGGTGCCTTTCAGCGTGATGATGAGGTTGTGGATCAGCTCATCCGTCACCACCCGCTGACAGTCGACGCCCGGCAGATCGGCAACAAAATCCTCGATCACATCCGCAAGCCCGCGCGTATCGCCGGGCGGATTGGGCGAGGGTTGGGCCAGAAGTGCCAATAGCAGCGCTTCGGTCTCGGACACGGCGCGCGCGGACATCCGGGATATGGTTTGCCAGACCTCAATGTCCGACGCGTCTCCGCTCTCCTTATCGGGAATGCCCATGACCATCTTTCTTTCTGCTTCTATCGTGGCGCGAGATGCCGGTTCAGACGGCGCGAAACAAGGCTGGCCCCCAGGATAATCAGGACCGTTGTCATCACGTAGTAAGCAGCGATGATCGGGTAGGCCACGAAAGGGTTGAACGTCTTCTCGGCGAAATAACTGGCGTAATACAACGCATCACCTTTTTGCCGCCACGCCGGGAAGCTGGAGAAATAAACCAGCACGGTCGCATGAAAGAGAAAGATCGCCTCATTTGTGTAGCTGGGCCAGGCCAGGCGCAACATGGATGGCAGAATGATCCGCAGGAACTTGCGCCAAGGCCCCATGCCACAGGCGTCCGCCGCTTCCAATTCGCCTTCCGGGATCGCCTGAAGCGCGCCGTGAAAGATCTGCGCGGCATAGGCCGCAGTGTTGAGAAACAGAACGATGAGGGCACCAAGCCAGGCCTTGGTCAGCCAGCTTGTGCTAACGGTTACTACGGTAAAGCCCAGATTGATGTCGATCCCCAGTTTGGGCAGGGTGACGAACACTTCGTAGGCAAAGAAGAACTGAATGAACAAAGGTGAGCCGCGGAACAGAAAAACATAAGTCCGGGACACGCCGCGCAAGAACACGTTCCGGCTGTCCATGGCCATGGCAACCGAAACAGCCCAGAAGAACCCAACGCCAACAGCCAGAACGGCAAAATAGACATTCCAGATCATTCCCGATCCGATCAGCACCACTTGTTCGCAGATCGAGATATCCGATCTCGGCAAGGCCCTTTCGCCCAGACCGATCGCGCGCAGAGCATAGGATTGGAAGGCGTCCGAACAACTCATGCCGTCAGCCCCCTTTTTCCAGCCTGGCCTTTTGTCATCCGGCGATTGAGCGCCTTGAAAGCCAGCCCGCTAGCCCAGGTCAATGCCAGGTAAAAGACGAGAAGAACCGCGATATACCCCATGCGCCAATCCCCATGCGGATACTGAAAGGCAGCGGTCTTGGTGGTGCCCAGTTCACGGGCCCAATACACAACATCCTCAACCCCCAGAAGGAACAGAAGCGGCATGGCCTTGACGAAAATCATCCAGAGATTCGACAACCCCGGCAGCGCATAAATCCACATCTGCCGCAACTGGATACGGCGAAACACCATGCCCGGCGACATGCCAAAGGCCGCGCCGGTTTCCAGTTGCGCCTTCGGTACGGCGTTCAAGGCACCGAAGATCGTATTGGCGGCAAAGGCCCCGAAAACGATGGAATACGCGATCAGCGCCAGCAGAAAGCCATAGGTGTCATGCACCCAGACATCAGCGCTGCCCAAGGGCAGTTTTGCCTCCGTGCAGACATTGAATTCGTTGTTGTGCCAGACGGGATCAGTGATGTCGGGGCATTTGATCTTGTGGCGGACAAACTCGAAGCCCTGGTCCATGGCAATAGGGACGAACAAAAAGAAAATGATGTCGGGAACACCGCGCACCATAGATGTATATATCACCCCGATCCAGCGCAGTGGCGCGTATTTGGACATACGGGCCAGCGCGCCCAGAAACCCCATGCCAAGGATAACGGGCGCGGCCAATGCCAGCAGCGCGAACACGATTCCAAAGCTTTTGTAGAACGCGAAGTGTTTTTGCGTCGTCAAGTAGCAAGACCACCACTGCAAACCTTCAAGCGTTTTGGGATCAGCACAGTATTCGAACACGAGTGTTCCATCCGTTGGTAGGCCCGGCAGCCGAACAAGCCGCCTGCCGGTTCATTGAAGCTCTGGCGATTACCAGGTGTCTTTGTTGCCTTCGAACCACTTTTCAATCAGGGCATTCAGGCTGCCATCTTCCTTCATTGAGGCAATGGCTTCGTTAAAGGCAGCGGCCAATTCCCCATCGGATTGACGAAGACCGATGCCGTTGCCGGCACCCAGTGTCACGTTCTCTCCGACAAAGGCCAACGATGCATCGCCCTCGATCACGCCCGCCAGATAATTGCGGTTGGCCAGAACGGCATCCACCTCGCCGGAACGGACAGCGGCGATGGGTTCTTCAGGCGTGGCAAATTCAACCAGAGTTGCGTCGGACTCAGCAATATAGCTTGATTCGATCGTTGAAGCCTGAGCGGCCACGACGCCTGTTGTTACGCTGTCATCCGCACCCGCCAGTGCGACGAAGCTCGAAGGATCCGCCTTCAGATAGGCGTCTGAAAAGGCGATGACCTGCTTGCGCTCCTCGGTGATCGACATGCCTGCGATGATCGCATCATAGTTGCCCGACACCAGATTGGGGATAATGCTGTCCCAGTCATTCTTGACCCAGGTGCAGTCCAGCTTGGCACGCTTGCACAGCTCGTTGCCCATCTCGATTTCGAAACCGTCCAGTTGACCGTTGTCATTGATAAAGTTGAACGGGGGATAGGCTCCTTCGGTGCCGATGCGCACCTCGTCAGCCGATGCGATCACGGTCATTGCCACAAGGGCGCCGATGCTGGTTGCAGCTATCCATTTGAATTTCATATGTCTTCCTCCAGGTTTTGGATTTCCACTACAGAACGCTTTTCAGAAAGGACCGGCAGCGCTCTGACGCCGTATTTTCGAACACGTCCCGGGCCGAGCCTTCTTCTTCGACCAGGCCCTCATGCAGAAACAGCACTTTCGAGCTGACTTCCCGCGCAAAGCCCATTTCATGCGTGACGACCAGCATGGTGCGACCTTCTTCGGCCAGGCTGCGCATAACCTTGAGCACCTCGTTCACCAGTTCCGGGTCAAGCGCTGACGTGGGTTCGTCGAACAGCAAGGCTTTTGGGTGCATGGCCAGAGCTCGGGCAATTGCCACGCGCTGTTGCTGGCCACCGGAAAGCTGGCTGGGATAAGAGGCCGCTTTGGATTCGACGCCGACCCGCGCCAGAATATCCATCGCCTCTTCTTCGGCTTCGGTTTTGTTGCGTCCCAGGATATGGATGGGGCCTTCGACGACATTTTCCAGAACAGTGAGGTGAGACCAGAGATTGAACCCCTGAAACACCATGCCCAGACCAGTGCGTAGCCGCTGTATCTGTTTTTGGTTTACGCCAAGAACACGGCCCCTACGGTCGGTGTCCACCACCACTTCTTCGCCATCCAGAACCACGCGGCCCTGATTGGGCGTTTCCAGAAAGTTGATGCAGCGCAGAAAGGTGCTTTTGCCCGAGCCGGAACTTCCCAAGATTGACACGACATCGCCCTGGTGCGCGGTCAGGGAAACGCCTTTAAGCACCTCCAACCTGCCAAAGCTTTTGTGGATGCCTTCAGCGATCAATGTTGGGTTTTCGTTGCTCATACCGGGTCTATGTCAGGTCGCTTGCCGTTTCAGCCCTTTACTTCTTGCAAAACTCAAGACGCAATAATAGTAATATTCTTTCGCACTATTCTAAAAAAAAAGAATACAGGGTCATGAATTTTCAGCAGTATGAGATCTTTAGGGCCATTATGGACACCGGGTCGGTTTCAGCCGCCGCAGATCGACTGAACATCTCTCAGCCATCTGTCAGCAAACATAAGATGGCACTCGAGCACAGGTTGGAGCTGACGCTGTTTGAAAGGAAGGGCAACCGGCTGGTCGCCACCCCCGAGGGGCAAGCACTTTATGAAGAGGTTCAGCGGATCTATTCCGGCATCGACCACCTCGAAGACTTCGCCTCGGCCCTGCGCTACAATCAGGGCAGGTCACTTTCCGTCGCCGCAATTCCGTTGATTTCATATCGCTGGCTTCCGCGCGAGATTGCCCGGTTCATGAATACCAACCAGGACGTGTCCCTCTCACTTTCCTTGCGTAACTCCAGTTGGATTCTTGGAGCTGTCGCATCGCGCAAGATTGATTTCGGCATTGTGCAGGGTGAGATCAGCGAGCCTGAAATAATAGCAACAGACATGATGGATTTGCCCTTTGTCTGTGTATGCCCGCAGGACCATCGCCTGGCGCAAAATCACACTGTGTCCATTGATGACCTAAAAGATGAACTGGTGGTCACGCTTTACGAGTATGACAAAGGCGTCCCCGAAATGATCCAATTATTCGAAACCATCAAGTCGATGCTGCGACTGGATGTGTCTTCGTCGCATTTGGCTTGTGAATTCGTGTCACAGGGACTGGGTGTAACTGTCACCGACGCCCTGGCAGCCCTTGATTTCCAGGCCGCCGGGTTGGTCATGAAACCTTTTGAGCCATTGATCACCACTCGGATCACAATGCTGCGCGCAAAAAACCTGTCCGAATCCGATGTCGCGAAATCTGCCGGCAAGCACCTCACAGCAAGTGCGCAAGCACTGCAAAAGATGTTTTTCAAAAAATGAGCATCCTCACAATATCCGAAGCTTCACTCCCGCCTGTAAGCACGATTTGCCCGAAGCGGGAAGATTCCACTACTTTGCTTTACAAATCCATGCACAGTGAACCGCAAACAGAGCGTTTTCGTCCCTATATCTGAGAAATGCGCGGCAACGGGGCATTGAGAGTGCTGCACCTGGGGTCGAGTCCGGCTCGGAGCGAAATCGTATCATAAGCGTGGATTGTCACGATCTTGGCCATCTGTATTCGCCTGTGAGCAAGATATGCGCCCATCCAAGCGGAGAGATATGAGCCAGCAGCTCCGGAGCACAATCCAGTCCTTTCGAAGACATAGAGGCGCTTGGATGGCAGATCGCGGATGCGCGGGATGAACCGGCAGGTGAGAAGCGAAGTCACCGCAAAAACGTGATCTGTGAACCCGCCGGTTCCGGCATATTGCTCTCGGACTTTTCGTCCGGTTGGATTCATCAGAAGGCCATCGAGAATACAGGGTGCTTCACTAACAGTCGCCGGTATGTCCTGGGTGGCGAACGGCCCGAGCTGGTCCTAGAAATGGGTGTAGGCTTTCAGACCCGGATCACCGCCATATTTGGCATTGATCAAATTCATCGCCTCTCCCCGACGGGTCGTCGGAAAAAACTGACTATCGCTTGAGGCGGTCGCGCCAGCGCCCCAGAACGCCGCCATCGGCAACGAGGATTGTGCCTCAATGACCGTGTCCAGAGCCTCATTGATCGCCTCGCTTTCAATGTGCCAACGCGACAAGCGGGAAAGCTGGAAATATTCATAGGTGTTTGACGCCACGGCCATCTTGCTTAAGCCGAGGTTCAAACCTTCCGCGAGAAGCACATTCAGTAAACCATTCTTGTCTTTGCACGGCACGCCGGTTCTGAGGTGCGTGAACGCGTCCGTGAAACCGGTGGCTTTGTCCACCTCCAGCATATCACAATGATGCGAATCTCCGGAAGACGCCGATACAGATCGAGCACGAGCTGATCGGCTTCGGCGGGGACATTTGCGGTTAGCCTGTCCAGCTTGAGAACACCGTTCTCGATGGAGCCACCCGGAATGGCACCGCGCTTTGCTGCCTTTGCAAGCTTGCCCAGACCAACAGCCATGCGCGCCTTTCGGGCTTCCAGCCACTCGAAAGGTTCATAGGGAACACTCAGGTGGGCTGTATTGTGTACGGCGGCAAGGCGGACAAGCGCGTCTTTGACATCAGCGTAGCGGCGCGAATGTGGCAGCCAGATGTCCCCAGAGCGAAAGGCATCCCGCACATGCGACAGGATCGCCACTTCCCATAGCCGGAAATTGCCTGGGTCTTGTGCCTGTAGGTGGGGATGCCATTTCGAATTTTGCCGCAGAAAGTTGGTTGGGCGGACGGTCTTGCTTCCTCCGTCGCCAACAATCTTCGCCGCGTTGAGCAATGGCTCACAAATCGGTGCCGATTTCATCATGAGAAGTCTTATCATGCGTGGCGCATATCGTCTGAACCTATGAAACCCCTGCGAAACATGGGCCAACGGATCAGCGGCCATGGTGTCGGTCAGTGCCTTGGCCGTTGCGACAAGGGTTTCCAACGCATTCCACCCCCCGATCGCGGTAACCGCATTTTCAAGGGGAGCATTGTCCCTATGTGCTTCGATCAGCGCCAAACCCAAAACCGAGAATCCGGCCAGTGTGGTCTGCAAAGTGGATTTCGAATTTGAGAAGCGCGCATCACAGAGTGTGTTGGCCTCACGCGAGATCTCCCTAACGATCCGGTCAAGTAATCGGTTGGCATCTGCAGAATTGTTACCGACTTCAAACTGTCGCAGCCAGATGTACCGGCTCAGGCGACCATCCACATCTTCCGTCAGCAAAGTATCAAGCTGATCGCGCAATTCGCCGTTAAGTTGGTTTGCGATCCGACCCTCGATCCGTCGTTCGGCGGCGACAAGCGCATCGGCTCATGAACGTTCAATCGTCGTAATTGCGGGAAGGATCACTTGCGTGCGACGGCATTCCTCCACAAACCTCCGGGCCAGGTCTTCATTGGATTGCGCCTGTTTTGCCTGTTTGTCCAACCAGTTTTTAAGGCCTTGTGCGACACGCCCGGAAAACATCTTGTAGCCTTGATGTTCCGAAGATCGATCAGATGCCGCCGTCGCGTCACGTCTGTTTCTTCGTATCCTGCGAGATCTTTGCCAGACAGTCCAAGCTGCGCGGCAACGAAGTCGGACACTTCCATCGGGATGGCTTCCGCTTCTTCGAACAACCGCCCAGGATAGCGAAATGCACAGAGCTGGAGAGCAAAGCCGAGTTGGTTCCGCGCCAAACGCTGTTCCCAGATGTGCTCGATGTTGTCATCGGCCAAAGTGTAGTGCCGTAACAGCGACGCCTGATCTGTCGGAATATCAAAAAGGGCTGAGCGAGTTCGATCAGTCAGAATTTGGCGTCTTGGCAATGAGAGTTGTCCCTATTAATCATTAGACTGTTCAGGACAAATCCAGCACCAGTAAAACCAACGGCTTGCAAGGCAAAAATAGCAGGAGGTTCTATTGGGGCAGCGCGCAGCCATCTATGCCAGGGTTTCGACCAGTGACCAGTCTTGTGATCGGCAAGTGGCTGACTTGACCACATTTGCCGAGCGCGGCGGATATGAGGTTATCGACATTTTCCGAGAAACCGCATCCGGCACCAAAGCCAGTCGGGCAGCGCGCAACAGGATCATGCGGCTTGCCCAAGCGCGCGAGATCAATTCCATTCTTGTTACAGAGCTATCTCGATGGGGGAGATCAACCCAGGATTTGCTGGAAACTCTGGATCAATTTTGCCGGTTGGAAGGTGTCCGTTGTGGCCATGAGCGGCATGACATTCGAACTAGACACACCGCACGGACGCATGATCGCCACGATGTTGGCCGGGGTCGCGCAGTTCGAGCGCGATCCCCTCAGCGAACGGGTCAAATCCGGGCTTGCCGCTGCCCGCGCGCGCGGCAAGAAGCATGGACGCCAACCCGGCCAACGACCGAAATCCGATAAGCTCGCCCCGCAAGTTGTTCGGGCCATCGCCGATGGGCGCTCCTACCGCTGGATCGCGCGCGACCTCGGCATTTCCAAGAATACAGTCACCGAAATCATGAAGCGGCATCGCCAATCTTCATGACACCAGACATTCATGCTGCGCGCGGCGAATTCATTGAGTGAGTCCAACCTGTAAACTCTGGAATTGCGCTGCGAGCGCACGCAGCGCAGAGTTTGATGCCAGTCGGCAATTGTGACAGCTGCGCTGCAGCGGCTAGATCGGTCGTCGGCGTCAAATGCAGCGCGCGCGTTGTCACGCAACGAACCGGTCGCCGACAATGTGAGTTATCGCAGACCCCGCACCAATGATTGCATTCTGGTGGTAGCGCCTCGTCCCGGGGACTCGATTGATGCTCGGCTTTCTAGCGAATGTTGCCTGTATGACTCGTCAGAAAGCCATCGAACTGGCCTGGTTTTTGGGGATGCGTCACGGTGCACCCCGTTCGTTCTGCAGTCGATCGAGTTCAGGTTTTGGTTCGGCGGCTCTAGGTTCTTTGCTCCCAATCTTTCGTGTGTTTAGCCGGAGATGATATCCAATAGTGCTTCGGTTTTGCTCGTACCGGCTGGCTCCTCTGGCGAAATTCGAAGAACCGAACCTCGAAAATCAACGGTAATTCCTTCTTGCCTTAGTGCCGCAGTGGTTGCATTGGCTTTGGCGCTATCTGCCAGTCGCAGCATCATTGAGCCCCGCGCCTCCGCAGCTTCGGCCAACCATCAATCGGTTGTGTCGTAAGAGTGCCGCTTGATTCTGCTCGGCGCCCCTCACATCCGCTTCAAACTGGTCGAGACGGCCATGTCAATTTTTGGCATCATATCGCAAAAGGGCAAAAGGCCTGCGCCTTGCGGAATGTCCACAGCGATCAAGCTTTCCATCTCGCGCCCATGGGCAACGCGCGCCTCTAGATCGACACGTCCAGAGGTGGTTGACGAAACCTATGTCAGTAACGCAAGGCTTACGTTTCGGAGCCACACCTCTCAGAAATCGCCTGGTTCTACCCACGCCTTACAAGGTTAAGGGGAAAGGTTTCCAGCGAAATCCCATTTTGGCCGCCCGCCCGGCCAACGGGAATGCAGGAAATGCACCGATGGAAAACAGTCAGCAGCAATGAACACGGATGTGCCCTGCAATTGGTTTTCAACGATCGCGCGATGAAAGTTGTGGCCCCCCTGTGTAACGTAATCGCAGGTTGTCACGGTCCCCGCTGGCGCATTCAGGAGCCTGCTCCAGCAAGTGATGAACTCTTGCCGCTTTCGAGGGACAAAGTCCCATTGGCGATCATTCGGTGCAGCCCAGGCTTGCGCAAAATCGGTCATTGCGTGGGCAAGGTCGTGTTCTTTGCCTAGTTACATCCAAATTGAATGGTAGAGAAAATAACCTTCAAGACCTGCGCTTGTCATCGAAGTACATAGATCGGCGACGACCATGCCTGATGGCCATCCATTTGGGTAATGCGGGCAAAGAGCCTGCGTTCGCCCTGACCAGTGCGCGGTATTGTCATACTACCAGCCAGTTGGGTTTGCATGGCGTCGTCGTCCACCAGCGACACGCGGATATCGGCGCCAAGACCCTCGACATCGACGAGATAATCAGCGTTGCCACTTAAACGCTTCAGGTCGAGATTGAATTGCGCCTGCTGCGTTGCAAAACGGAGTGTCCCCGTTTCTGCCTGCGCCAGCACCATGTCCAGCCCCTGCAAATTGCCTGCCGTCAGCCCGTCAAAGACAATGGTGTGCGGATCCTGCATGTGGGGTTGTATCTCTGGTCCCCAAAAATTGACCGTATTCAGTGTTTCAATTTCATTGGCGTCTACTGTCACCGTTCCGCGCCAGTTCATGTTGCGCCCGCGCCCGCGATACTTCGCGACGCACCAGATCACCCGAACGCGCCGCGACGGGCTGGATGGTGCGTTAGGCCGCAGGGTCTCAATGATCTCTCCTGCGTCCAAGATGTCCACCCTCTCAATCGGTGCAGAGCCGGTAACATCAATGTTCAGCTTGATTTCCGACGTGCCGGGCGCCGGTTGAACGATGTCGCCCATCTCGGCACGCCGCGCTGTATCAAAAGCCACATCCGCGCCAAATACATCCGGGTCCTGGTGGTAGATCTTCGCCGGCGCGTCAAATTCGGCATGCACCGCCAGATAAAGCCTTGTACCGGTTGTCCCGTAATGGCGGCGGCGGCGCATGGCCTCAAACAGCGCATCGCGCGTCAGTTCCGGCATCAGATAGCAGGTATACCCGCCCTTGGAGGTGAAAAAACTCTGCCCCGGATAACTCGCGCCGGGCCGTCCTTTGTGCCCATCGCTGTGGCCCACGATACCAACGCGATAGCCGTTGTCGAAGGCATCCTGCAGGATCCATTCGAAGGTGCCCCAGGCGGAATGGATTTCGACCGAGTTCTCGACCCGTCCATCATGGGCTACGTTGATG
The DNA here is from genome assembly GCA_039196345.1 of Pseudomonadota bacterium. Lineage (GTDB taxonomy): Bacteria > Pseudomonadota > Alphaproteobacteria > Rhodobacterales > Rhodobacteraceae > Roseobacter. The sequence goes on from JBCCUU010000018.1 coordinate 11,961, forward strand.
TCCGCATAGCGCCCACCGCAGTGGGCCCCTACGGCCACATCGACACCTTCACTCACCAACGCGTCGAACAGTGCCTCGGCTGTGTGGCAGTCGGTTTCAGGATGGGTTTTGTCGGGCACCAGAGCGCGGTGCGCGCGCCGGATCATCTCTCCCTCATTTCGGAACCACACATTGCGATCCCCGCCAACCGAGGAATTGCCCGACCATTCATACCCCGGAACCGCCAGGAACCGGCCCGGCGCGTCGAATTCCGCGGTGACGTCGTTCAGCTTGGCCCAAAAGGCATCCGTGATCTGGATGTCATTGCCCTGATGGCTGCAAACATCCATGAACGCCTTGTCGCGGGCGAACTCGAAATAGCGCCATGCTGAATTTGTTCCGATGGTTTCACCGGTCTGGCCGTGCATGTCGCCCCAAAACTGCCCTTGGCGTTGTTGTTCCATCACCCGCAGCGGGTTGGTCGCGGTGCTCATGCCAGTGGTCGCGTCGCCGACGGTGATCGTAAGATCACCGGGCGTCGCGGCTTTCAGGCCCTCAAGGATCGTTGTGAACTCTCCTGCGTTCAGCCGCGTGGTTTCGGGCAAGCCCTGCACCGGATGCGACGGGGCCAACGTCAGGTCCAGCCCTGTCTGATCGGTGGGATTGCCCCAGATGTCCTCGGCTTTGATCGCGAGTCGGAACGCCTCGCCCGCCTGACGCGACGTGGGCAAAACGGCAACAAGCCGGTGTGGCGTGGTTGGGCCGACAGTGATCGCGGGCATTTCGGGCAGGGGCGTAAACTGCTGGGTGGAAAACGGATTGATGAGCGCCCGAAATTTGAATTCGTCCTGACAATAGGTCTGCATCCGAAATCTCGGACTGCCACCGCTGGTATCGCCAAGCGTCACGTGGACCTTGTCGCCGGGGCGCAGACCGCCCTCCACCAGCCGGACTTCGAGCGTGTTGAACCAGGGCCGTTCGGACTGGAACGGATTCCAAGTGACGTCAAGGGCTTCACCGCTCGACGTGCGCGCGGTGACATATCCCGGCGCTTTGGGATCGCGCGTTTGCGGCTCCGAGTAATCCTTGGCCCCATGAAACACGAAACGGATCGACGATTTGTCGTCCATGCCAAACACACCCAGCTCCACCGTGAGCTCGAATGTTTGATAGGAAGCCACCTCGAAGGTGCCCAGAGGGCTGACTGAGAAACTTCCAAGCAGTGCTGGATCAACATTCATGGGGCGGTGTCTCCAAATTCATCTGCATCGCGTTGTTTTCGGCGGCGCAGGAGGGGTCGAAACAGGATCACCACAGCAAGCAGATAGAGCGCTAGGGCGAACGGATAATCCATCAGCCCGGCCAAGGATGCATCCGTAAGAACATAAGTCTGGCTGAGCGAATGTTCGAGCATGGGGCCAAGGATCAATCCGATGATAAAGGCCACGATCGGAATGCCGAGTTGTCGCATCAGGTAGCCGATAACACCGAAGGCCAAAGTGATCCCGACGGCAAAGAGGCTCTGCTCGTTCATGTAGCTGCCGACGATGCACAGGAACACAATGGCCGGACAGGTGACATGCGCAGGGATCCTCAGAACCAGCGCGAACCAGCGCAAAAAGATATTGCCGACGAGGAAGTTCATCGCGGTGGCAAACATCATTGAGATGAACAGGCCGTAGATGAGGATCGGCTGTTCTTCGAAGAGCCAAGGCCCTGGAGCAAGCCCGTGAATGATGAAAGCGCTCACAAGCAGGGCGGCGGCGATATTGCCGGGGACGCCAAGCGCCAGGAGCGGGATCAGGTTGGCCCCCACCACCGCGTTGTTGGCGGCTTCGGAGCCGGCGACGCCCTCGATATTACCTTTGCCGAACGACCCCGGATCCTTCGACGCCCGACGGGCTGCGGAATACCCAAGAAAAGCGGCAAGGGTCGTGCCGAGCCCCGGCAGCGCGCCGATCAGCGTGCCAATCACGGCCGAGCGCCCGACGGTCGGGGCAATGCGCCGAATGTCGCGACCGGTCAGGCGATCCGTTTCAGATTGCGGCATGTCGATTGATTGGGTGTCCGCCCCATCGGTGCGACGAAAGCGGCGTTCCAACTGCACGAGCACCTCGGACAGGGCGAGGATGCCAATCCCTACCGACATCAGCGGCACGCCACCTTGCAGGTCGATCCTGCAACAGCCCCCAAAGAATCGCGCGGCCTGATCGGTGGCAAGGTCCGGGAAAATCTGATCGACCAGAATTGGCCGGATATTCTACGCGCCGTTGTAACAATGGCGGCAGGGTTCATGCCGCCCAGCCAACAGCTGAAGAAGTTCGCATCATACCCGCGCCAGCATGAACTTGCAGTGGCGCTGCGGGAGATCGGTCGCATCGAGCGCACCCTGTTCATTGTTGAATGGTTGCTGGACACCGACATGCAGCGCCGTGCCCAGATCGGCTTGAACAAAGGCGAGGCGCATCACGCCCTCAAAAACGCTCTGCGCATCGGCAGGCAAGGTGAAATCCGCGACCGCACTGCTGAAGGTCAGCATTACCGCATGGCAGGTCTGAACCTGCTGGCCGCAATCATCATCTATTGGAATACGGATCATCTCGGACGCGCAGTCACAGCAAGACTGGACGAAGGTCGAGATTGCCCGCCGGAGCTTCTGTCGCAGATCTCGCCGCTGAAATGGGCACATATTCTCCTGACGGGCGAGTATAGGTGGCCAAAACGATGACTGATCCGCTTAACGTCCTATCCTGCCCCCTACCGGAGCAGACCCCATTTACCGGGGGGGCGATTTCTCGTTTTCAGGTTGCAGCCGGTGCACCAGGCTGCCGCAGGTTTCGATGATCCCCTTGAGCCGTTCTTCCAGACGGCTCATTTCCAGGATGGAGTCTTTCAAGGTGCTGCTGCGGTCGCCGATGTTCGCCAGTTTCTGAAACACCTCTTCGCTGGAGGCGATCTGCGCTTCGGCGTCCGAGACCACCTGCCGCAAGGTCTCCAGCAGATCGGTGGCGGTTTGACCCGCGCCTGCATCCGTGACCTTGCCGTCAAGCTCCATGATCTGGCCACGGACCGCGTTGAACCAGTCATCCGAGAGACGCGGTTCGCGTTTGGCACTGAGCATCGCGTCACGTTCGAGTTTGCGGATGTCGAGTACGACCTCGTCGATGGATTGCCGCAACTCGCTCTGAACGGCGATGATGTCATCATTGGCGGACACCACCTTGAGAAGGACTGTATCCAGTTCCTGAATGATCGCGGAGATGCGGTCCAGAAACAGGTTGAGATCGCGGGCCAGCACGCCAAACTCATCCGAGGTTCTGATATCCGCGCGGTGCCCGAGGTTACCATAGGCGCGGGCCAGGTTGCTGACCACCGATCTGAGCTCCATCAGCGGCTCAAGCCGTGCCCGCAGGATCACGAAAAGCAAAAAGGAATGCAGGACGATCTTGCCCACGGAAAGCGCCGCCGTCAGGCGTATGTCCTTGATCCACAGGGCAAAGTCCCCTGACAGATAGTTGCGCACGGTCACGGTGCCAAGCGTTTGCCCGATGCTGGCCTGGCTGTGGCAGGCAAGGCAGAACTCCTCCGCCGGTATGTCGATACGGGCGCTGGCAAAGCTGCCTTCGGGCCAGTCCCCCGCCGGGATGCCGCGCGGCGTAAAGCCAAACCCGTCCTCGATCGAGGCCACGGTGACGGGGGCCGGCTCGATCGCGATGGTGTAGCCCAGATCGGACCAGTTGCGCTCAAGGATAGGATACATGGTGCGCGCGGCCACCGGACCGCCTTCGTTCTGCATGATGGAGAGCACGTTGTCCGCCAGATCCTCCGCCACGATGGCGGCTTCGCGCTCTCCGTTCACCAGATAGTTGTAATAGACCAGACCCGCTTTCAGTGAAAACTCGACGACGGTGACAATTACCAGGATGATGAAGAAGTCCCGGATCATGTGGATCAGGAAGGACTTGTCGAACCGTCCTATGGAAGGATTGTCATCGCGCAGCATCGCATACCTCGTCTCGGGTCATGCCAGACAACTAGGGCGCGAAGGCGTCCTTCACAGTGCAAATCTTGCGGGCAGGGTGTGATCTGATGGTTTAAGGCATCGGGCCGTTCTTGATCCGCTGGATGAAATTATAGCTGATGAGCAGGAGCAGGATGGTGATCAGCACCTTCATCAGGATATCCGGCCAGACGGAGTGCGGGTCACATCCCGACAGCACCAGCAGGGTGGCCAGCAGAACGAAATTGCCGATCCAGACCAGCCCTACGGTCATGAAGCGGAAGGCGATCTTGTCCACCACGCCGCTGTAGAAGGACCGCCAGGTCAGCAGCACCAGCCCGGCAAAAAGCGCCATGGCCGCCAGCGCCACCTTGGCGCGGTTGGGGCAGGCAAAGGTGCAGACGCGGTCGATGGGCGCGGCAAAGCTCGCCAGCACAGGGGGCAGGGCAGGGGCGTTGAAATGTTTGGCGATCAGCCCGTTGATGGTTGCGGTCTCGTCGCCCAGAGGGTCAGGCACGGGCCAGAAGCCGATACCGGAGAAATTGTCCTTGAAGTAGACGATGTCATCCTCAAGCTGGGAAAACGGCGGGCGGTTCCCCTGATCGGGGTCGTTCGGTTTGACCAGGGTGCGGACCTCGCGGTGGCCCGCGGGCGGGACGACGGGGATGATGCTGCGCAGCACCTGACGGCGCAACTCGCCCTGAAAGAGCCCCTGTTCCATGCGAAAGCGCAGGCCCTTCTTGGCGTCGGTCGTGGGGCGTTCGAGAAACAGCAGGATCTTGTTGATGATCCTGGTGGTCTTGCGGTTCTGCGCGCTGGGGTCGAGTGTCTGCGTGTTGGCAGCCTCGTCCTGAAAGACATACGGGCGTTCCTGCAAAAGCTCGAAAAGCTCGTCAAAGATGGCGCTGTCGAGGATCGGTTCAAACACGGTGTCATTGCCGACCTGCCGTTCCTGCACCAGCGGGAAGTCGAAGGCCACGTTGATGTGCAGCCGGTCGCGGTTGGGCAACGCCTCGTAGGTACTCTTGATGATGCGGACCATGGTCTTCATCTCGTCCGGCCCCAGTCCGGTGCCTTTGTAGTCATGGAAGATCAGCGTGACCCCATCCGGCTGCGGACGGTCAAAGAGCGTCGGGATCGCCTCGCCGATGTGGTTCAACTCGTAGCTGCGCAGGCGCTTGAAGGGGGCCATTTCGGTGGCGATATCATCGACTACGTCATCAATGGTGGCCACGTCCCATGACATCCAGTCCCGCAGGTCAAAGGCCAGATCGGCGCGGGCGCGGTACTGATGGGCCGAGTTCACGAAGGTCTGCTTTGCCTCGCGCCAGCGGTCCCGGTGAAAGAGCGCAACGCGGCCTGTGTCATCGGCGCGGAATTCCAGCCCGTAGAAGGCGATCTGCCCGACCGTCCCGAAATCCACCTGGGTCTGCGGCGGCGGGGGCGGTGTCTCCTCTTCTCCCTCCGCTGGGGGTGTCTTGGCGGCGGCCACCGCCTCCGCCGTGGGGGCGAGCCAGAACGGGTAGAAGCCGTAGACCTGCAAATCCTCGGTCTGGCGTCGTGGCACGCACTTGCAGTCTTCGATCTCTAGCGGCCCGAAGGCGCGCTGCTTGTTCTCTTCCGGTTCGGTCTTTTGCGCCTTCTGGATGATCCGTTCTGTCACGAAGGTCGAAAAGGGGATGAAGCCGGGCTCTTTCGACACCGTATCCAGCGCTTCGCTGAAGAGGCGGTAGCTCGGGTAGGAGACGCCGATCAGCGGCGTCAGCCGGTCAAGCGCGCCATCGGCGGTGGCATCAGCGATGGTGGCCCTGACGTAAGGCAGGGCGAGGATTTCGGCCTGTAATGCCTCTGTCAGCGCCCAGGTGGAGGAGATCGCGGGTTCAATAAGCGCGATCTGGGCATCCACCTGACGTTGGGCGAGACGCTCTGCGGTGTCCTCAAGGGCGGTGCGCACCTGAGAGCGGATGAGTTCCGGCACGGTTGCATCGGCCATCGGCGTATTGCGCAGGGTATCGGCCAGTTCCGGCGTGTCGATGGCGCTTTCCACCGCCGCGTCCGCTGCATCCGTGACGGTCATCATCGGCGCGGGCGCGTCCGCCTCGTCAAGCTCCAGCTCCAGAATGGGCGCATCGGTGGCGGGTGCGGCGGGTTCGGATGCGGCGGCAAGCGTGTCGGCAGCCGTGGTGACCTCTTCGCCGACCTGCTGGTCCTGCACGTTCTGCAACCCGGCGCGGATGCGGTTGACCAGTTCCGCCTTGGTCGCGGTGCGCAGGGGTGCAAGCTCTGTCAGCACGGGCAGGGCGGTCTCAAGCGCTGCGCGGGCCATCAGGGCTTCGGTCGCGGCGGGCCGGAGCAGGAAGGCCAGCGGCAGCCTGTCGGGGCCTTTTACCAGCGCCTCGATCTCGGCGAGGATGCAGGCGTCGAGGTCTTCGGCCAGCACAGGCTCCAGCGCGCGCCACAGCGCCTGCGGGCTGTCAAAGCCGGTCTGCTCCGCGCTGAACGCCTCCAGCTTGGGGCTGAGGGACACAAGGAAATCCAGCGTCTCCACATCACCTTCCTCCAGTGCGTAATAGGTCAGCGTGCGTTCGATGCGGGCCGGGGTGCAGGGCCCGCCGCTGTAATTGGTGGCACCGGGGATGGTCGTGGCTTGGGTGTTGTATTCGTCCAGCAGGGCAAGCACGGCGGGCACGGTGCCGATCAGCCGTCGCAGACGGTTTTCCGCGTCATCCTCCACCCAGTTGAGAAAATCGCCGCTTTGCAGGATCTGGATGGCCCCGGTGCGCTGGCCGCTGTTGATCTGGCCCAGCCGTTCCATGGCCTGCTGCCACTCCGCCACGCTGCCGATCACGGGCAACATCTGGCAGATTTCGGTTTCGGATTTGTCGCGGTAGAGCCGCGTCAGCGTGCCAAGGGCGCTGGCCCCGTTTGGGTCATCCGCCAGCGCGCCGCCGGGATCGGCGCAATCATAGAGCAACCCGCGCCGCCCCATGGCGGGTGTCTTCATTGCCCACGGTCCTGCAAGACGCAAACCAAGGGCCTCTTCCACCTGCGCGCCCTGATCGTTGACAAGGGGCAGGGTGAAAAGATCCCCGATGGCGCCGGGCCAAAGCTTCTCCGTTTCCGCGTATTCCTTCACCAGTTTGAGCGTTGCGGGAACATCCGCCTGCCCGGGCGGGCGGGGCACATCCTCGCAAAGCGCGACCAGCCTTGCGCGGGTGTAGGGTCCGAACTGGCCGTCGGTCAGGGCCACGTTGTCATCGCCGTAGGCCGCCCGCAGCCCGCGCTGGATTTCGCCGATATTGGTGGTTTCCTTATACTCCGCCAGGTCGATCTTGCCGACGTCCGAGCAGGCGGCCAGCGCTGCCCCGGTGAGCGTGAAAAAGGTGAGAACTGCTGCAAGCAGGCGGCAAGAGAAGCTCATGAGGTACGTCCTTCTTTACGCATTTCTGCGGTGATGGCGGCGGAAATGTCCTGTGCGGTGACGGTCTTGGCACGGCGTCGCTTGGTCCCGATGGCGGCATGGCGCACGATATTGGCGATGGCCGCACCGGAAAGCTCGTGCGCGCGCGCGAGTTTCTTGGGATCGACATCCTTTGCGACCGGCAGGCTGGAGAGCGTGTTGCGCCACAGGTGCAGCCTTTCGCTGGCGGTGGGCAGGGCAAAGCCCACGGCGGCCTGAAAGCGGCGGAAGAACGCATCGTCGATATTACTGCGCAGGTTGCTCGCAAGGATCACGAGGCTTTCGCATTCCTCGATCCTTTGCAGCAGGTAGGAGACCTCCTGATTGGCATACCGGTCGTTTGACGACGCCGTGGCGGTGCGCGCGCCAAAGAGCGCATCCGCCTCGTCAAAGAACAGGATCCAGTCCCGCTCTGCCGCCATGTCAAAGATCAGCCCAAGGTTCTTTTCGGTCTCGCCGATGTATTTGGAGACGACCATCGACAGATCGACCCGGTAGACATCGAGGCCCGTGCGCTGGCCCAGCAGCGTGGCGGTCAGCGTCTTGCCGGTGCCGGGGGGACCATAGAACAGCGCCTTGAAGCCCCGGCCCACGTGTTTGGCCAGCCCCCAGTCCTCCAGCAGGTGATCGCGGTTCTCCATCCAGGCGAGGATATGTTCAAGCTGGTCGCGCACGGCGGCAGGCAGGATGAGGTCCTCCCAGCCGAGTTTCGTGGTCAGGCGGCGCGCCGGGAAATTCGGCGAGAAATCGGGCCGGGGCGGGGTGCCGTCACAGAGCGCCACAACCCGGTGGATCGTCAGATCGAGGCGGCTGACCTGTGCGGGATGGGTCTGGGTCAGCGTGACACCCGCGCTGAGCCGCAGCGGGTGGTCGGGTTCAAACAGGCGCATCGCGGCAATCCGGGCGCTGGTATCGACGCCTGCGATCAGGAAGAGCGCGGTTTCGACCGTGGGCACAAAGGCCGCGCTGGCATCAGGATGGCCACCGAACTGAGAAAACGCCCGGTCGATGGCGGTGTTCTTCACGTAAAATGGGTCCAGCACGGCGGAATTGACATGCGGCGCGAGGGCCAGCGCCAGCACCAGCCGGGCATCGGTCGAGAGATCAGTTTCAGCGATCAGCGCGCCAAGGACGGTATCCGCCGCAGGGGCTGGCGGTGTGGGCACGTCGAACAGTGCGTCAGAGCCGTCGAAGAAATGCGTGAGCCGTGCTTCGATCACCTGTTCGAGCCAGCGGATTTCGGCGCTGATGGCCTCTGCGTGGGCCTGTGGTTGCGGGGTTTGGGTCATGTCACGCATCTTCATCCTCGCGCCATGAGACGTAGCAGGGCAGGGGCATCCACGGCAGGGTCACGGGGCCGGGGCTCCAGGGCAGGCCGTCAAGTAGCATGTCAAACGGACCGGGAGTTACCCGCAGCCGCGCACCGGTGGCATCATGGCGCAACGTGCCGGTGCGGCACAGAAAGGTCTGGCGCAACCCGTCGGGCGATGTGGCCCCCAGCCGCCCCCAACGCTCGATCACCGACCGCAGAAGCCCGTCCATGAGCGTGCTGGCCTCGTCATCGGGTACAACCGGCTCGGGCATGGGCTGTGCAGCATCGAGCCCCAGCAGGACACGGTGCAGAGGGTCGTTCTGCGCTGTATCGCCTGCCAGAAACTGCAAGGCCCCGAGCGCGCGCGGCAGGTGATCCTTTGCCAGCGCCTTGCCGTCGCGGTCGATCTTGAGCCGGTCGAACAGCAGCGGGTAGAAAGGATGCAGCAGAACCAGCCCCGCGTTTTCGGTCACGTGAAAGGTTTCTTCGTCCGATGTCTCTTCGGCAAAGGGGGTGGAGGTGGTTTTCAGTGGCGTTGCGGGTCGGGGCGGCGTTTCTTCCGGGGGTGCGGGAGACAGCTGGTATTCGAGCGCGGCGCGGGTGCTGGCGCGCAACCCTGTCACATCCGGTCCGGTCAAGCTTGCAAGGCGCGCCAGGGCCGTGCGCATCGCGTAAATCCGGCGGTCTGTATCAGGTTCAAACACCGGCAGCGCGGCGTCAAGTAGTTCGGCCAATGAGCCGTTTGTTGGCGCGGCATGGGCTGTGAGCCGGGCGGTCAGCAGCACAAGATCGCGCGCCGGGGACTTTGCGGCAGGCAGGGGCGTGCCCGGCTCCGGCTGGCGTGAACTCCTCTCTGGCCAGACCGACCAGATGAGTGTCAGCATATCCTGCAAGGCCTGCCCATATGTCGGAGCCGTCACGCTCGCCAGCTTTTCCAGATGCGCGCGCAGTTCCGTGTCGGAGCGTCCTGGGCGGAACGGGTCATGCCGGGTCCGGGTCTCTGGGATTGGCCTGTCATGTTCCCGCGTCACCGGGGGTGGTGTGCCCGTTGCAGACTTGGCCGGAGGATCGGGGAGGGTTGCATCTGCCCCGTCCGATGGGGCCGGGCCGTCCTGTGCCATATGAGTGCGGTTGTCCCGCTGCTGTCCGGGTGCAACCTGCGTTTGGGGGCGCGCTGCGGTGGTCACGCGGTCAATCTCCGGCCCCTCAAGGCCCGACAGAGCCAGCAACGCGCGCAAGGGAAATTGGCCGCCCTGCGGGGCGTCAGCCGGGGGCGTCCGCCCGGTTTCGGTTTGATCCCGCGCGGGGCGGCTGTCCTCTGACCCTGGCAGGGGATCAGTCGATCCAGATGCGCCGTGCAGGTCAGACGGCGCCGGGCGAGGGGGCTGGGTATGGTCGGGGGCATCCGGCTCTGCGGTTCTGAGGTGCTCCAGGTCCATTGGACGGTTTTCAAGGAGGGCAAGAACAACCCGTTCCAGAGCGTGGGCCGGGTGTTTGGCCTGCCGTGCGAGGTCGGTGATCTGGTCACTCAGCAGACGGGCGGAGTGCGGCAGCAGGCGATTGACCAACTGTTGCAACGCAGGGGGGGCGATTGACGCCATTGCCCTGGGTATCGCGCCCCTATCAGCTACATGGAGTGCTACGATCTGCGGCGCTGAGAGCGCCTGTTCCCCGATCAATGCCGCCTCCGCAACTGCGGGGTTTTGCAGGGCGGTGGCAAGTTCAGGCAGTTGTCCGAGCGCTTCAGCGGCCTCGAACACCGGCGCAGGTCGCTCGGCAAATGCCTGCGCCACCACTTGCCTCAGCGCGACCGGCCCTGCGGGTATCTCTTTGTCCTGCGCGGTGATGGCCGCTGCCAGAGCGCGCAATGGGGGGACTTCGCGGGCCGGGTCCTCAGCGTCGTGAGAGGTGACCGCCGTGCCGAACGCACCTTCTGCCGTTTTCCCGCCTCTTTGAGCGTGCGCGTCTGTCCGTGCGTCGACGTCAGTGTCCCCGCGAACCCGCGCGCCGCTGTCTTCGGATCGGGGGGGCTCCTGCCCGGGTGCCACCGGCAACTTGTCAGGTGACGCAGACCCCGCAGGTGCGGTTTGTGAATCGGAAAGGCTCCCAATCGCTGCCGACACCGAGGGACTTGAAAGCGCCTTTGCGAGATCCGGATCGGACCGCAGGCGCGCCATCAGTCGCACCGCATGATCCTGTGCCGTGTCTGCTTCCGCGCCCGATCTGTGTAGCCATGTTGCGAGCCAATGGGCTGCCCTGCGCAGGTGGTCGGCCTCGGGCGTCGATCCTGACGCAAGCAAGTGCTGCAACCGGGTCAGGCGCGTCAGATCGGCTTGCGGGTCAGCTATGGCTTGCGATGGGTCATAGATCGGGGATGCGGGTGCGGCCTCGGAAGACCGCGCCTGCCGGGGCGGTCCTTGGGGCCCGAGCCGTTCGACCGCATCAGATACGGCCTGCTGCTGCGCCTGCGGGACCGGCAGCACGGCCTGACGTGCCTTCAATGGCGCCAGGTGCCAAAGCCGGAGTGCGTTTTTCAACGCGGGACGGCCCGCCAGATGCGCGAGGATTTCGGCTGTTTCGCGCGGTGCAGCCGACGCGTTCAACCACTCTGCAAATACTGCCAGCGTCTTTGAGACGACAGCGTCTTCCAAGTCCGCTGCCGGGTGCTCTGAGGAGTCCGCGCTTTGGTTTCGCCTCTCCTTCGAAGCGTCGGGTGACGGCTGGTCCACTGCGACCGGGACCGCAGCGGCGTTGTTTGCTGGCTTCGGGCGGGACGGCGTGCTGTGCGTCCGGTTACTCTCGGGCTCCACGCTCTGTGTGGCCGTTCGGCCGGATGCCGGGCGGTGGCCGTAGGCTGCAAGCGCCTGCCGCAGTTTCAGAGCCAGCACATAACGCACCTCTGGCCAGGTGGGATCATCCGGCCAGGTGCCAAGGTCAATCTCCACCAAGGGTGCGTCGATCTCAAGCGCCTGCATCTCCGGATCATCGAGCACCTCTGACAGTGCGGGCAAAAGCTCTTGCCGGACCGCCGCAAGCAGCTTTTCCGGCGACGACAGCGGCCCGTTGGGCGCACCCACGTCAAACTCGGCCTGACACAGGCCGATGCGGGCCGGTGCCATAAGGGTCGGGGTTTTGCGTGCTGGTGATGCCATCAGCGCCCCGCTTCCGCCGCGCGTGCATCAAGAAATTCGCGCAGGGCCCTGTGTTCCGCCACAGCCCCGTCTTTCGCGGCCCTGGCAAGACGCCCGATCTCGGCAAGTTCAGCCGGATCCAGCCAGTGCACCCGGATATAAAGATGGGCCGGGGCCAGCGCCTCGACGCGGTTTTCCACATAAGAGCGGTAACTGGCCATGGCACAGCGCGCGGTATAGCCCGGCAGGATCAGGTCCGCGATCTGGGCCTGCCCCGCGCGGGTTTCGCCCAGCATCACATGTTCGATCAGATGGGCGGCCTCTGCCCTATGGTTGATCTGCCGCCATGTCATGCGCAAGCGATTGACCGTCCTCTGGGCCTGCCACTTGTTTTCGGCGATGGTGATCTGGCGCAGCGCGGCGGCCTCACCCGGGTCCATCAGCACCAGCCATTTGCCGCCCATATGCGGCGATATGGCAAAGCAGTCGGGGTCGGTCAGACGTGCCAGCAGTTCAGGGCTGAGCGCCCCGTCCGTCAGGAAACCGGTCAGATCGCGCAGCGCATCCGCATCAAGGGCCTCAACGCTGGCGTCCTCGGGCACCAGCATGTCAAAGGGGTTATGGGCGGGCACGATCATCAGTTTTTCGCTGGCATCATCCTCCGCCAGCACCGCTTCCGCGCCCAGCGTCAACCCATAGGTTTGCAGCGGGTCGGTCAACACGTCGACAGTCTCGGCAAGGCCCAGATCACACAAGATCGCAAGCTCCGCGAGGAACCCGCCCGGCACATTCGGACCCGGCCCGGTGGCGCGACCGCGTTTGAGCGTGGGCAGGGCAAAGAGATACTCCAGCCGCCAGGCAATCTCGAACCGGTGACGTGCCGTGGTGGACATGTAGCGGTGCAGACCGCTGTGGCGCGTTGCGGGCATGGCGCTGCCCTGCAGGGCGATCAGGTAATCCAGCAGATCCCGCCGCAGCCGGTGGCGCACCGGATCGGTCTCGGCATGGTCCGGGGCGGCGGTGAAGCTTTGTGGCAGTTGGCGGAGGCTGTCGACCATCTCGCGCAGCTGGCTGTCGATGGCCCCGCGATATGCGTCGAAGAGTTGCGCGGGGTCGCTTCCGCCCTTGGTACCATATGGTATCTTGTAGAGCACGGGCAGCAGCGCATCCACGTGGCTGTGCGCAAAGCGGCGGTGCCGCCCCGGCTTCATCACGTCCCAGTCCAGCCGGTCGATGTGATGGGTGGCCTCGGCGATAGTCTCGGCAGAGATGCGGATGAATTCCTCCCGCAGGCGAGCGGCAGACAGCGTCACGGGCGCGCCATCAAGGGTCAGGGTGATACCGATCTCATCATCCTTGCGCGGCAGGGCAACCTGAAAGTACACGGGGCTTTTCGCATCTTTCTTATGCAATTCCAGTGACTTGAGTGTCAGGCTTCCGATATCCCGTATACCGGGCAACAGGCGCAGGCGCGCCAGGTGTTTTGTCAGATCGAGCGATTGGGCACTGCGGTTCTGCGCCGGGGCCAGCAGCCGTTCCGGCGCATCCCACACATCCGCACGCGTTGCCGGGTCGCCGGGATCATGCGCGCCGGTCAACAATTGACCGATCCTGTGGTAGAGCCCGGCGGCGGCGGTTTCAGGCAGGGCTTCGGGGTTGATCTCTACCCGGCCCTGCAAGGCGACCTTGGCGGGTCTTGCGATCTCGACCCGGCCCAGATTGGTGCAGAGTGGCCTCACATCCGCAAAGGCAGCGCGGAAGGCCGTTTCGGGATCGGGATGGGCGGCCCCGTGAGGCGAAGGCACGATCGTCACGTGAAAGAGCCCGGCCTCCGCCTCCGTCGGGGCGGCGATGCTGACGCTTTCGATGCCCGGACAATCGCAGAGCCAGGCGCGCAGGTCGTGCCGGGTGACGGGATAGGTGCTGAGCACTCGGCGCGGTTTGAACAGGGCCAGATCCTGCGCGTTGAAATGCCCGCGCGTGTTGGTCAGCAAATCGCGGGTGGGCAGGCTGACCTGATAGGCGATCTGGCTGAGCGCAAAACAGGTCTGCTCCAGCAGCGTGACGCCGGGGTCGTGGATGTTGTAATCGGTCCAGATCTCGCCAGAGGCTTCCTGTGCGTAGGAAATGCCCGCCCGGCGCAGGTCGTCGAAATCAGAGAGAGGGTCCACGGGGTCGGTCACATCGCCCCCGGATCGCGGTCAATGCCTTCACGGGCACCGGTCATCAGGCTGTCAAACCAAAGGCGTGTCATGTAATAGCGCACGACCTTGCCTTCACCGAAATTCGCGTTGGTGCGCAGTTGCATCCGGAAGTGGTGTTGCTTCTCATCCGCGACCCAGCGCAGTTTGATCCGGTCTGCATAAGAGCCATACATCGCGGTCTGGGTCTTGATCGCCCGGCGGCGGAACAGCCAGTTCAGGATCGGGTTGCGCGGGTGGAAGGCATTCATCGCGATGGCATGCACCATGGAATAGCGCCCCTTGCGCGGGTCCCCCCCGGTGCCTGCCACAACCTCGAAGGCCTGACAGCCGGTCAGGGCCTGGGTGATGTCATGCCACTTGCCGTCCGCCTTGACGCTGGGGATGCGGTGGCTGGTGACGCCGATGCGCCCCTGCATGCGTGCCACCCCGCCCACATCGAGCCGCCAGTCGGGCAGTTCCTGATTGACGCCCATGCGCCCGTCGGGCGTGAGCGTCATGCCGGGTTGCGGGCCAGCCTCGTCTTTGGCCGGGTTGGTGTCGCCGGGTGTGATTTCCAGCGCGGCCTTGCCCTGATCGGGGCGCAGGTGCAACGCGCCAAGGTCTTCGCCATGCTCCAGAACCCAGGACGGCTTTGGCGTGCCGAGCCCCTGATAGAGGCTCATCACCCGCAGCGAAGAGCCCACCGAGTTCAGCCGCAGCCCGTCGGAATCGGTCTTGGCAAAGCCGTCATCCACCTGATTGACGCAGCTGTCGATCAGGTCGCGGTATTCCTCGGCAGTGGGCAAGGCCCCGTTTCGGAAAAAGGATTTGAGTGTAGCGCGGTCTTGTTTGGTCACGGGTGCGTCCTTTGGCCGACGATCAGCATATCGCCCAGGCTCAGAGAGCCGATGCCGGCAGCGGTCGGGGTTTCATCATTGAGGTCTTGCAGAATACTCAGCACGTGGTCACGGGTGGAGAGCGGCAGGCTCCATGGAAAGCGCGGGTGCAGCACCGGGCCGTAGCGGCCCCGCGGGTCGCGGCGGTCCTGCGCGGTATCGAGCAGCTGGTAGGTTCGGGTGTCATCGCCCACAAGGTGCAGCACGGAAAAATCGGTGACGCCGCGCACGTAGTCGAGATCCTCGACATAGGCCCGCAACATATGCACGTTGAGCGACCAACCAAACCGGCGCAGGGCGGGCTCAGCCGTCCAGACCGACAGGCCACGGGCCAGATCGCGGCGCAGCATCTGGGCCATTGCGCCGTTTTCCCGCTCTGCGCCGACCGCGATCTTGGCGCGGACCTGAAGCCGCTCGAACGTGGGGTTGACCACATCGACCTGCGCGGTTTCGCTGCAATAGCGTGAGACCCAGCCACGAATGCGTTCCAGCGTTGCAACGTCGAAGAGTGCAGGGGCGGGCGCGCGTTCAACTTGCGCGCGGGGCATGTCACGGCAGACCACGAGAGTCGCGTGGCCGGGGGCGGGGGCCGGGCTGTCCTGTGACAGATGCGGCAGGCATTTGGCCATCCAGACCTCGGGGAATTCCTCAAGCACCATCCGCTCCATGTCCCACGGTGTCACCGCCCGGTGGCTGTGGCGCAGTCGTTCTCCGATGCGCGCGACAAAGGTCTCGCGCGGCTCGGGCGGCCGGGTGCGGTTCGGGGTGGGGATTTCGGTGAGGTCGGTCAGCCCGGGTTGCGCCGGATTGAAGGCCCAGCGGCGCGCGGCCTCCGTCGCTTTCCACGTGTCATCAAGGCGGCGCACCCAGACGCCATTGATACTGGCCCCTGTGATCGCCGGAAAGACCTCCAGATTGGGGCGCGTGGCAATGGCCGCGATCCAGACGCCCCCCGAGGGCATCAGCGAGGACCCCGCCGCCGCATCCTCCGGCAGATCAAAGATGACAATGCCGGAGCGCATCAACCCGGCGGTCGTGTCAGAGGCGATGGCGGTATCGGGCAGCGGCTGCCAGCCGTGTTCCGCCAGATAGACCCATTTCACCGGGTTCGGGCGCGGCACACGCCGCAAATGGCCGGAGGGGGCCACACTGATCGTGAGCGCTGTCGGTCCGGTGACATTCGGGCCGGTCAACTGGAAGGCGATCTCGCCATAGCCAAGTCTTTTGGGAAAGAGCCGGGTGTCCTTGACCTGCCTGATCGGGAAGAGGCCGACGCTGCCAAAGGGGCTGATCTGGCGCACCATTTCACCGGGGCGGGCCGTGTCGGGGGCGTTCAGCTCTATCGTCGCCTCGGCGGTATAGGACAGGATGAACTGGCTCACCTCGGGCACGAAGGGGGCGGGCGGCAGCTTGCGCGGGGTGGCACGGGGCAGCAGGCGGGGCCGCATGGCATCGACCAGCGCCATCGGGTATTGCGCAGCGAGGAACCCGCCGCCCGTGCCGGACAGGCGCATCCGCACAAGCCCCGCGCGAATGGTCTGGCGCGACTGATACTCCTGCGCCGAGACCTTGCCCTGGGCCGGGACCGAGTGGCCCGACACCTTTCCCGTGAACTGCCAGTGCGGCAGCAGGGCGCCGGTGATGCCCTCGGATTGGAAGAGCGGCTGGGGTGTCTCGCTTACCGGTTTCCATCCATCGCCGCTCAGATAGTCAATGGTCAGCTCCGGCGCGGGGATGTCGATGTTGCGCCCGTAGGCTTCATAATGGCTTTCAAAGCCACCCACCGGATTGGGCATCCGCGACCAGTCGAGCGCGATGCTGATGGCGGTGACCGGTTTGCGGGCCATCTCGGCGCAGCCCACCAGGAAGGTCGCCCCTTCCTCGGGCCGTGGGCCAAAGGGCTGGAAGGTCTGGTCGGTCGAGAGCGGCCCGTCATCGGAAAACGCGGCAAGCCTGCGCAGGCCCGTCACCTGCGTCCGCAGCGTGATCGTATCAATGGAATAGGCCTCGAAGAACGACAAGGGACAGAGCCGCGCATCCGTTGCGTAGCGCAGGGCGAGGGTGGGTGCACTGTCCGGCCCGGTCAGGGCGGGCGCGCTGCTGTCATAGCGCAGCGACAGCGTGATCCCCCCGGCAGCCCGTTTTTGCCGCACCGGTATCGCCTGCATGATGTCGGGCGCGCGCGGGCCCGCGTCTGTGGTGATCGTGACACTGAAAGCATCGCCCAACAGGCTTTGGAACACATCTTCGGGCGGGTAATCAATGGTGCCGTCCGGGCGTTGCGAAAACGCTGAAAAGATCATCGAATTCTGCGTTAGCGCCGCCTCGCTGGCGTCCAGCGGTGTCTTGCCGACAAGGTCTTCGCGGTAGCGGTCCACAAGGGCGAATATCTTCTCCCAATAGGCACCAGATGGAAACGGATGCTGTTCGATCAGAGACAGCGTCACGATCCGACCCAGCAACAGCCGCAACTGTTCCGGGCGTTCCACCTGATCCATCAGGTATTCATAGACCAGCCCCAGAGATGGGGTACGGTCACTTTGTTCAGCAAACTCGGTGATCTCGTAAGTCAATGTTTCTACGGCGATTTCCTGCTTCTGGCCACTGAAGGCCGCGGTGAGCACAGGGTCCGCGGAAAGGGCAAGGCGCACATCGGGGTCGGCGTAGCCGGGCAGGGTTGCGATATCACGGCGCAGGTCTGGCGGATCCGTCGGACGCCCAAGGGCCCGGCGTCGTGCGGCCCGCGCCTTGATCTCGTCAGAGGTCAGGGGCCGCGATTCTGCGGGCAGGCTGGAGCTTCGGCTCATATGCAGGGACATTTCGATGCGGCGGGTGCCTTCCGCAAGCGACAGCATGGGCGAGGCGATATCGAGGCCAATCTCGGCAGGCACGTCGCGTCCGGTGTCAAAAAGCGTGCCGCTGTCCCGCACGCTGGCGGCAGGATCAAGGGCGGCGGCCCTCAGCCCGGTGATCCCGCCAAGTGCGCGGTTGTAGGAGATGTCGTCATTGGTGGCATAGCTCAGCAGCCGCACGTCGCTGACCCGTGCCGGGCTGATCGGGACGCCCGCTTCGGTCTCAAAGCGTTGGATCGTGCCGTCGTCCAACCGGGCATCAAGCGTTGCACCCTGGGGCAGAAAGCCGGTGCGGGGCACGGTACCCAGATCCAGCAACACCATTTCGCGGCTGGGGGCGGCGGGGGTCTGCCCGATGATATCCGTGTAGTAGAGCGTCGTGTGCCGCTCGACGACCTGGTTGATGGCGGCATCCACATGCGCGGCGGTCCGCAACTCGGCGATCAGCAGGCCAAGGCCAGGATCAATCGTCCCCGATTTGAGGCGCGCGTCAAAGGCCGCCTGCGCAGAGGCCTGCAAGGACGTGACCGCATTGCGCAGCAGGGCATGCAGGCTGCGCAGGCGCTCGCGGGTTGCCCGTGCCTTGGCCAGCACCCCACCGGTGGTTTCGGCAGTCCGCACGGTGGCATGGCTCTCGGCCATGCGCATCAGGGCAGCGGGGCCACTTGCGGTCAGTTGCGACAGCAGGGCGGTCAGATTGGCCTCCTTGTCCAGCTGGTCGAGCTGTTTGGAAAACGGCACCGGCGCGTCGAGGTGTATGCGTTTGATCCAGCCATCCAACAGGTGGGCGAGGGCAAGCAGTTGCTGCTGGGCGGCGTCGGGGTGCCGTTCGAGGGCTTCGGAAAAGGCAAAGCCCGCATCTGCGGCCCTGAAACTGAGGATTTCAGCATAGAGATAAGCAGGTTCAGCCTGAAAGAGCCGCGCCCAGGGTCCCGCGTCACGGCTTTCACGCGCGAGCCTGACATCAGCGGCCCCGAGGCGCGTGCCGGCGGCGGCGAACTTCTCCGCCAAACTGTCCGGCCTGAGAAGAAACCGGCGCGGGGTCATCGTGGCAGGCAGCCGTTCGCTGCTGAGCGAGCCGGGTGTGACGTTGATATCTGGCCACCGGCGCGTCATTTGGGGCCTCGCAACAGGCGGAGGGTCAGGGCGCTACGCATCCGTGTCCTCCTCTTCGATCACTACCGGCGGCACCGGCTGGTCCGACAGAAGCGCGCCGATCAACGTACCATTGTCGCTCTGGATCACGAAAATTCCGCCGATGGATACGGGTGGCCCGGGGCGCTCTTCAGGGGCAAAGAGACTGGATTCGAAAAGCGCAGTGAAGGCTGGTGTCTCACGGTCCGTCTTGAAGGGGGGCAGCGCCGGGCTGCCGTCCTCACTGACCGTCACGACCCCCTGCCCACTGCTGACAAAACGCGTGCCGCAGAGGAAAAGGTTCGTCCATTGCAGACTGTCAAAGGGCAGCGATTCGTCAAAGCCACTGGCGGTCAGACTGGCTCGCGCCGACCCGTACCCCGCCTGCAACGAAAACTGCCCTGTCGAGCGGCTCTCGCTCTGCGCCCCATCGTCATCCTGGCTGATGAGCGTAATCGCGATCTGACCGGAAAAGAGGCGGGCACCCGAGTTGGGGATTTCATCGAGAAAGGCGCCGGGGCCAAGCACCATCGGCCCCCGGAAGGTCGCGGCGCGGGTGGTGTAGGTGACGTCATAGACATTCGGCAGCGTATCTGCGGGACCAAAGCCGCTGCGGGCCTTGGCAATGGCCTCCCGCTTGCCCACGGCGATTGTGCCACGTTTATCGTCGACTTTCTCGGACTGGGATTCGTCTACAATCGTGACGTCTTCCGTCAGCCCGTTTCGGTTTTCGCGCCCGGTAACGAGGACAGGAACGAATGTCAGGCCCGAGGCATCGGACTGGCGCAGGTAGGCACCGGACAACCGCCTTTCGGTTTGCTCGGGCGCATCACAGGCCTGATCGACAGGTTGCGCTGTCACGCGGGTCACAGGCTGCTCGGCGAGCCGTTCGCGAATGTTCAGACAGGCGGCAAGCGGCAGCACCAAAGCGAACGCAGCGCCGCTCAGCATAAGCTTGCTTATGTTAAACCCGTACCACATCCGCTAGATCGCCATAACCGGGGTGTCAGAGACCAGCGTCCCTTCGTCCAGATAGAAGGGATAGACCATGTTGGACCGCGAGTTGGTCTGATCCACCGTGTATTCTAGCTGCACGACCATTTTGCCGCCCAGCCAGTCACTGGTATCCACATCGACCCTGTGCAGCGTGATGCGAGGCTCAAAGAACAGGATGGCCTGGCGGATCGCTGTTTCGATCCCCGCGTGGGTGGTCGCGTCGTTAAGGTCAAAGACGTAGTCCTGCAACCGGCAGCCATAGGCGGGCTGCATGATCCGTTCCCCCGGCCGTGTCGCCATCAGGATGCGCAGGCTTTCGGCAATATCGGGTTCGGCCTGCACCATTTGCACTTCGCCGGTTGCCGGGTCGAAAACGGGCGGAAAATGCCAGCCCCGGCCCAGGAACCCCGGATCGTTCTCCGACATCTCTCAGCCTCCTATCATCACGGTTGGCGCGCCAAGAACGATGCTGCCGCCGTGGGAGGTGGAATCGCCCATGCGCGCGGCGGGTTTGCCGCCGATCATCACCGTGGCAGAGCCCTTGACGATGGTTGCGGGCGGCCCGACGCAGGTGCAGTTGTCGCCCACAACAGCGGCAGGCATCTTGGCGATCAGCACAGTCGGCACACCGGGGCCGATGATCGGCCCGCCCACATGCGGAACGACCCCGGTCACCATGGGACAGGTCTGCATGTCTGTTAGTCTTGCTGCTGGTGGCATCCCGCCGGACTCCCTCTTGTGCGCGGCACGCCGCGTCAGTTGATGTTGACCATCGCCCCTTTGACATCCGTAGTACCCCCGGCGGAAAGCTCCGCGCTGGCACCCCCTTTGCCGGTAAACCCGACCTGGCCTTCACAGGTGACATTCAGACCCTTGATCGTCGCATCGCCAGTTGCCTCTGCCGTGATGTCGCCCGTGGCGGAGATTGACACATCCGCGGCGCTGGTCATCGTGATGCCGCCGCCGTCCATGACGATGGAGTTGCCGTTGCTGTCCTCCAGCGAGACTGATTTGGCGTCATCATCCATGGTGAACTTATGTGCCCCCGGCGTCTCGAGGGTGATGACCTTCTTTTCCTCTTCAAACGTCAGCTTCATGCCGGTGGGGGTGACGATGGTCTTGATGTAGTTTTCCTCTACCGGCTCATCAGGCCGCGAAATATCGGGACTATGCACCGCGCCGATGATGACCGGCGCGTTCGGGTCCGCGTTGAGAAAAGCCACAAGCACTTCGTCTCCCACTTCGGGCAGGAAATGAAACCCGGCATCCTTGGTGGCATAGGGTGTCGCGTGGCGGGCCCAGACGTCCGCCGGAGGGTCTCCGATCATCGGAAGGCTGACCTGGATACGCTGCATGCCCTCGGGGTCTTCGGTCAGCTTCTTCACCTTGCCAACCTGCACCCCATAGATCGGAGCGGTCAGGGCCTCTGCCCCCGCGGCCCCCAGGCCAAAGCTGTCTGACGTCCAATCCTGCGGCAGCCCGACGCGGGTTGTGGTGGACCAGACGCCGCCCGCGATGTCGTGAAAGACCTCTGAGACAAAGTGATTGCCGCCGTACCGGTCTCCGACACCTGCGAGTTCAATCATGTCGCCGGGGTTGACCTTGCCCGAGCCCTGAAACTTGAAGGAGCCATGCACGGTTGCCAGCGACGCGCGCGCCATGCGGGCCTTGGAGAAACCGGTCAACTCGGCCTCTGGAAACTCCCGCGCGGTGTTGCTCAGATGCTCTCGGGTCCCCAAGACCTTAGCAATGTCGGCTTGCGAGGTGTCTGACGGTATGCCGGTCAGGAAGGTGCTGTCCTCACCGCTTGCAAGCTTCTGGTCCTTGGCGTTCCAGGCGCTCGCCTTGGCCTTGCCGAGGGCACGGCCTGCGTCCACCGCGATGTCCATCTCCACGATGTCCTCGCCATAGGTCAAGGTCAGGACGACAGCCGTAGAGAGGTCAATCGCGCTGGAGGTGATCTTGCCGTCCGCCGTCATCAAGACCTGTCCGTTGCGATCCGCCATCAGGCGCAGGAAATCCCAGTCGGTGGCGCCGACCCGCAGATTGAGCGGCGTCTCGGAGGTCGTCGCCTCGATATCCGCCGTCAGCCCCGCATCCTTGATGATTGTCGTCATCACGTCGCTGTCCTTGACATCGAGATAGGGCACGGAACTGCGCACCTCGGTCATCTTCAGCGCCTTGTCGCGGCAATTCAGTTCCAGCCGGACGCCCTTGCCACTGTCGGCCCGCAAACGGATCGAAACGATCAGGCCCTTGAAAAGGGTCTGTTCCCCTTCATCCCCGTAAAAGGCCGCGATCTCGATTTCCGCCCCGACCTTGAGCGCTGAACTGCCCAGCACCTCGTCGTCGGGTAGTTGCGCGGCTTCACAAAGCAGAACAACCGTGGCGTCCGGGATGCGATTGACCGCCAGCTGGACGCGCACGGATTGCACTGGCACGTCATCCGCAAGGGCCTTGCCATCCACCTTGATGGCGAGCTGAACCGGACCTTCGGTATCGAGGAGGGGGCTGTCTGCCATGCGCTACCTCACCTCATCGGCGGGAACCGGAGCAGCGTGTTGGGCTCCAGTTCACGGAAGTTGTCAAGATCATTGAACGCGGCGATGTCGAGGTATTTGCTGGCGTCCTTGTAGATGCGATAGCACAGCAGCGGTAGCGTATCACCACTTTGCACCCGCACCACATGGGTCAGGTCGGGGGACCGGCGCTTGGCCTCCAGCGCTTCTTGTGCTGCCGTGCGGGCCTCGATGAAGTTCAGCTTGATCTTGGCGCGCAGGGCGGTCCCATCGGGGTGAAACAGCGTGTAGTCGACAGACATATCGGTCAGGCGGCCAAAAAACTCCTTGAGGCCGTTGCCCCAGACGATCTTGACCGCGGTGGGCTCATGCTCATCCCCGTCGTAGTCATAGACAACCGTCCGGAGCTTGTCGATCTGATCGGCAACGGGCTGGTCGGCGGCATCGGGCACGACGCCGGTGCCATCGACGACAATGGAAAAATTCAGTTTTTCCGGCTCGGCCATGGAGTATTTGGGGACCGCGCCGGACGTGCCCACCGCCGCATCCCCCTTGCCCATCGTGCCGGTGTATTTCAGCGCGAAGTTGTGGCTGTAGCTTTCGGGGTTGATCGTGGCCTCGAAGGTGTTTTCGTCACCGCTCTTGGGTTCGATCTTGCTCGACTGGATCGAGCAGCGGATGATCTGCAACTTCGCCATGGTCTACCGTTCTCGTGCGCGCCGCTCTGCGGCTTCCAGCTTGTCGTCCATTTCACGCAGCAGGTCCTGGCGCAGCACCGCCAGCGCCTCCTCCAGATCGTCCCGGCGTGCGGTTGTCTCGGACCGGGTCGCCCCGAACCGCCCCTTGAGCACAAGTGTTCCGATCTCGACCGCCATCACATCTTCCTTTCCAGCGCGTGATACGCCAGTTCGATTGTCTCAACCGCCAGCTCATTCTTCATCGCATCGAAAGTGCCGACGGCCCATTTGACCGGATAGGCGTTGCCCACGGACCAGACGGCCACGGGCAAACGCTTTTCATTCAGCAAGGACACGGTGATGTCCTTGGGTTTGATCGGTTCGGCCAGGTCGCCTTCGATGGTGGATTTGCACCATTGCAAAAGCCCGCTGGCATAGCTCGTAACCCCCCGCTTCAGCTTGAGGTTGCCGCGCTTGGCGGGCTTGGGAAGCTGATGCACGAAGCGGTTTTCACCGCCTTCGGTCACCGGCTCCGTGTCCAGCCCGCTTTCCAGTCCCGACACCTCCTGAAACGCCATGTCCGGCACCGGGGGGATCAACCCCATGAAGACGACCGAAAAGTGAAAGGCAACGGGAGGGGTCAGGATGTCCATAAGCGTTACGCGTTCTCGATCACGAAGCCTTCATGTGCGATCTCGACACTTTCCACCGCGACCTCATTGCCGTCAGCCTTCAGATCGGTGCTGGTGATCTTGACCGGGAAGGCGTTCTGCACCTTCCACACCATCGTGGGCGCCTGGCTTTCATCCAGCAGCGAGATCGTCAGCGCCTTGCGCTTGATGACATTCATCTTGATCTCGGCGAACCAGTCGAAAAGCGCGTTGTCCTGGATGAACACGCCCTTTTTCATGGTGATATTGCCGGATTTGATCATGCCGGGCATCTTCACGGTCGAAAACACCGGATTGTTGCCCGCGCGATACTCCATCACCTCGGTTTCGATTTCGAGGCCCGAGACCTCCTGAAAGGCAAGCTCGGTGTCGTCCCACTTGACTTGAAAGTGGAACTTGGGGAGCGGCCAGACCGCATTTGTCTGGGCGGAACCATCATCTGCCATGTGTTAAATCCTTCCTGTTCGAACTTTATGATTTCTGCATTTGCTGCTGGAATGTGATCTCGATGAATTCCGCAGGCCGTGTGACCGCCACCAGAACGGTAATCAGCAGCTTGCCTTCGAGGATATCGACCGGGGTCATCGTCTCGCCCAGACCCACGTGAACGCTGAACGCATCCGTCGGCACGGCACCCGCAAGGCCCCCGGCTTTCCAGACAGAGGTCAGGAAGTTCTCGATCATCGAACGGATCGTGACCCAGGTCTGCGCGGTGTTCGGCTCAAACACATAGGCCTTGGCCGCGAGACGAATGGATTCCTCGATCATCAGCATGGTGCGGCGCACGTTGATGTAGCGCCAATCCAGCGAGTTGCCGTCGAGCGTCCGTGCCCCCCAGACCAGCGTGCCCTCTCCCACGAAAGGACGGATCGCGTTGATCGACTTACCCGTCGTGGAGACGTTGAGGTTTTCCTGCTGGCCATGGTCGATGTTGACGATCGGGCCCGTGACACCGGCAACGGAGACATTCGCGGGGGCCTTCCAGACCCCGCGCGTATTGTCCACCGCCGTATAGATGCCCGCCATTGCCGCAGCGGGCGGCAGGACGTTCATGTACTTGGTGATCGCGTTCATCACATCGGTATAGAGCGGCACCGTGGCGCGCATCGTCTTGTCGATGGTGCTGGTCATCGGATCGGGCGCAGGGCTGTCATCGACGACCCCATCGACCAGAACCTTGATTTCCCGGGCTTCGGACAGTGTATCGCCCTCCAGCAGCTTGTAACGCACCATGGTCTCCGAGCCCCGGAATTCCTTGTTCGGGGTGAAGACGATGTTGCTGCCATCCACCTTCCATTGACCGACGCCCTTGCGGGTCACGGTCTGGTCCTTGACCTTGGCGATGGCGGCGGCTTCCGCTGCTGCAACAGCCTCTTTCAACGGATCAAGCGTGCTGTCGTCCGCATCGTCAGGCGCATTGGCCAGCGCCTCCCGCGCGGTCTTGACCGCGTCATCGGCCCCGGTCACGGCGACCTCGTCAATCTCATCCGCGCCCAGCAGCTGGATGCCATCTACAGTCGCGCCGTCTTCGGCCACGGGAATCGTGACAGGTGTCTCTTTCTTGACCTTCGGCAGAGAGGTCACTTCGGACCCGGTGACGACCATGATCTTGCGCGACGAGGTCTTGACCCCTTCGTTGTCGGTCACCACCAGTTCAAAGAACCCCGCCTTGCTGCCGTCGCCGGTGTGCACAAAGCGGATCTTGCCGTCATCCACGTCCTTTTGCGTGAAGGCAAAGACCGGTTCCGCCTCGCGCAGCGTATCGGCATTGGCACTCTTGGCCCCGGTCACAAGTTTGCCCTGCATGTTGGCCAGCACGGTCGTCTGATCGCCCTCGATCATGTAGTTAAGCTCGCTCGCGTCGGCCAGATCGTCCTCGGCGTTGATGTCGCCGGGCTTCACCGTCGAAATCCCGCCTTTGGTCACGGAGATGGTGAAATCGCCGGTCACGACCGCGACCCCGACCTTGAGGATTTCCGGCACCAGCGCCTTGTCCATATTGACCGAGCGTTTCAGCAGCGCGATGAATTTGGACCGGCTGCCCAGCTCGATGTTCTCGAAGGTGAAGTCACGGGACTGGTAGATGGCGCTGTCGAGCCAGGGGTAGTAGGCCGCGCCATAATCAAGGTAGTTCGTGCCCGCATCATTGCGGAAGCACTTGATCGGATCGCCACGCGGGCTGCGCTCGTCCAGGTAGCCGCCGTGAATGTCCAGGATGGAGAAACGGTTCTTCATCACCAGACCGCAATGGGCCAGCATCTGCTGTTGCACCTTCATGGAGTTCTGACGGTTCAGGCGCGTGGTCTCCGGGATCACCACCATCGTGGGTTCGGGCTCTTTCTCCAGCCCCTTGATCGCCTTGAGCATTGCGCCCGCGTCAATCGGGTCGTCATAAGACCCGATGGAAGTCACGTAGCAATTACCGCCGCCATTCAGGAAGAACGCCCGCATCGCACTGTAAAGTGTATAGGCCGTGCTGGTCTGGATCAGTTCAAATTTCTCGGGGCCACCGGGCCCATCGACGGTAAAGACCGCCTGCGGCATTTCTGCGGCGGTGGCGGGGTCAGCGTCGTCGCCATATGGCTGGGCTGATTTGCGTTCCGCAAAGGGTTGCAGCTTGAAGCTGGGTTCGGGCGCGCCGCCGAAGTAGTTGTGATAATCCGACAAGGACGTGATCCGGAACGGGGTCTCATGCAGAGAGACATTGCCGTTCTTGGCCTTCTCCGTGTAGCCGATAAAGGCAGGGACCGCCGTGGCCACCTGCACGACAGAATTGGGAAAGGCGCTTTTTTCAACGATATAGACGCCGGGGGTTTTCATGACCATGCTGCGGGTCCTCCTTTAGAATATCGAAACGTACACGTCGGACTGGATAATGGGTGCGGTCCCTTCGGGGCCGGGCACTGTTGCAAAAAGCGGCTCTGGGGCAGGCAGGACCGGGATCAGAGTGCGCGGGCCGAACGGGCCTGGGCGCGACAGGCTGAACCGCTGACCGGGGCGCGCGCGCGCGGGCAAGGCAGCGCGCGAACGGATCACCCGTGCGGCTGTGCCATCGGGCAGGTCAACCATGCCCATGGGGTCAAACTGCACCTCGCCCTCGGAGTCCTCGATCATGACATCTTCATTGCCGGGCCCGATGACATGATAGGCCCAGTGGGAGGTCATCGCGGCAAAATGCACCTTGAGGGTGCGTTTGCGGGCAGGGTTCAGGACAATGACAAGCTGTGCCAACCGTGGGCGCCCCGGGGCCTGTGTCACGTCGGAGCGCGCGCCGGGATCGAGCGTTGCCTGATCCGATCCGGCCTCCAGCCGGACCTGCGGGACATATTCCCAGCTGCCACCCTGCGTCACGGTCACCACGTCCCGGTCTTGGGTTTCAAGATCAATGGTAACCGTCTTAGGCAAATCGTGGTTGCCATCTTCCCCAAGCACCAGGACCTGTGCGCCGGACTGGCGCAGCAAGAGGCCTGCGCGGCCAAACCCGGCGCGGTCCTCGGGCTGTACCGTTACGGGTGGCATATGCGGTGCGTAGTAATCATGCTCAACGCTCAGTTCGATCAGCGGTTGCCACCCCATCAACCGGCCTCCGCCTTGGCGGATGCCGCAGGTCCGCGCACCAGCGGCGTGATCGAGGTCACGGCACCGGCATCTATCATCACCGAACGGACCTTGAACATCACCGAGGGGACATAGCGCCCGCCCAGATTGCCCCAGAGCTGGCCAATCTCCTCGGCCTTGAGGTTGGCGATCTCGATGGAAAGCTGGCTGAGGCCCGGCGGCATGTCTGGCGCGGTGCGCGGCGTCATCACCGTATTGGCCTGAAAATAGGTCAGAGCGGCGGAAATGAGCTTGAGCCCTTCATCGTAGATTTCCGGGTCATGGCCCGAGGCCAGCATGAAATAGATGTCCAGATGGAACGGCCGGTTCTGCCCGTCAGAGAGGGGCCCCCGGCTGCCTGCCCCGCGCGGCATCGTATCCTGCGCGATATTTGTGACGAACATCGTCAACCGGTTGCGGGACTCTGCGGTGGGTCTGCCTTCCGCATCGCTCAAAGGTCCGATGGCCACAAGCTCCTCTGATACCGAAAACAACGCCGAGAGATGCGCGTTCAGCCGGTCTGCGATGAGCCTGAGGGTCTGGTCGATCACCGGGTATGGTCTCCCCTGCGCCGGGCGGCCAAAAGGAGACCGGATTTTCTGAAATTGGGCGGCACGTGTGGATCACACTTTCTTAAAAGTTGCCGTAGCGTAACCGGAAGTTGTCCAATTGCAATGAGTCTCTGAGTCTTTTGCGCAACTTTTCCGTGCAGCCAAGGGGTTTAGGGCCGTCCGGAGAGCCGCTGGCTGATCTGCTTGATCGCCGTGGTCAGGATGAGACCCGTCAGAATAAACCAAACTGAAACATAGAGGTACATGGTGATGAGGAAGGAATTGCCGCCGCTCTGGGCAATGATCGCGTTTGCCCGTCCGACAATTTCATTCGCGCCAATGACCGATGCCGTGGCAGAGGCCATGATGATAATCAGGAAATACTGCGCCCATGCGACGAGAAAGGTCTCGCGCGCGCCGTGCAGCCCGGCGGCCCGCTGGGCGAAATAACCAAGCGACTGATCCGAGGCAAAGCCCACCACCGGAAAGATCAGCGCCAGCGTCGCCTTGATCCAGAGCGGCACGGCATAGATCGCGCCTGAGATCGTGATCTCGCTCGGGATCATCGACGCCATGTAGAAAAGCAGCACGAAGCTTGGTACGTTGCGGCAGATGTTGGTCGCCAGCCGCGACGGTAATTCCAGCCCACGCCAACCCGCGTGGCGCAGCCGCCCCAGGCTGACACCGATGACCGTGCCGATGCCCATGGAAAGCACCGAGATCAGCAGGTTCATCGCAAACCCGCCCGCGAGGTAGCGGGTGTGGGAGAGTATGTCCTGCACCTCTGGCATCATGCTTTCACCAGCAGACGCCGCAAGGCACGAAAGACCCAGAGGATGCCCAGAACGAAGAGGAAGTAGAAGACCAGCAGCCCGTTCATCATCGTGGTGGTATCGGCCCCTTCGGACACCAGCAGATCAACGGTGGACACCAGTTCCGAGACCGCGATGGCGCTTGCCATGCCAGCGGCCTTGACGATGTTGACGCAGGTGGCGACCAGCCCGTCAAACCCGCGTGAAATCGCCTCCGGCAGCCGCGCCAGCACCGACAGCCCCCGGGCTTCGGCTGCGCTCATCTCATGGCTCAGGATGATCGTGTTTGTCGCGCCCGCATAAAGCGACAGGATCACCGCGGCGATGGCAAAGGAGCCCGGTGCAAAGCCCCCTGCGTTTCCGAGGATGCCGCCCAGGCCGAAAAACACGATGTAAAGCTGAAGGATCGGCGGTGTCATGCGCGCCACGGTAATCAGCAGCCGTTGCGGCAGCGCCAGCAGGCGACCGACCCAGCCCAGCCGCTCCAGCGCGGTCTGGAGCACGGACAGCAGAATGCCCACACCCAACGATCCTGCGATTGCGATCAGGCTGAGCGAAAACGTGAGCCACAGCGCATGGGCAAGGCGCTCCCTGTTGTAGGGTGAGGCGACAACGCGCAGATCAACGCCGGTCGCCTCATAAAGCCCAACGACCCAGCCTGGCGGATCGGGTGTGGGCGCGCCCTCGGCGGGGTTATCGCCAAGACAGGCGGGGGGATGTGCGCCGGTGGCCGGGTCGCGGGCACAGATCGTCCGGCCTTCCTCCTCTGTCCGCCAGAGCTGATGCGCGGCTTCCACGTATGCGCTGCGCGGAATGCCCCATTGATCCTGCAACGTCAGAATGCGCCCGCCTGCGTGCCATTCGCCGATCATGTCCGACAGAAATCGTCCAAGGTCGCCCTGGCCTTCGCCTTTTGCTACCAACACCGCCCAGGGGGACACAAGAATCGCGTCCGTCACCACCTCGTAGTCCCCTGCCCCGCCCTGTGCCCGGATGAGCTGAGCCAGCGCGGTATCATCAAAAGCCCACCCCGCGCAGCGCCCCTGCATCAGTGCCAGCTTGCTGTCACGGTTGGCCGTGAAATATTGACCGTCGATGCCGTAGGCTTCTTCGAGGATCCGGTTGTAGAAGGCTCCCCGGTTAAGGCAGACCTTTTCGCCGCGCAGGCTGTCCCACCCCTCAACGCCCCCATCTCGGCGGCCATAAAGGACAACACCGCTGGAATAATAATTGGGCAGGATGACATCGACCTGCCTGCGCCGCTCGGCCGTGTCACCTGCCGTGGCGATCACCACATCCACGATGCCCTGATTGACGCGGGAAATGCGGTTGCTGGCCGAAACGGCCTGCAACTCCAGCCCCACGCCCAAGCGGTCCGCCAGATCACGGGCCAGATCCGCCTCAAGCCCGATCAGCTTTCCGTCCACGTCGCGCATGCCCCAGGGCGGATAGTCGTCCTTGACCCCCACGATCAGCGTGCCGCGTTGCAGGACATGGGCGAGCCTGCCGGTGGGCGCTTCCGGCACCCGGGCGATCAGGTCTTGTGGCACCTCTGGCTGCGCAAGTCCCGGACCCGCCAGAACCCAGAGCCACAGCCCCAGGAGCATCGCCGCTCGGATTTTCAACAGGAGGCCTCCGCATAGATCCCATAGCCCCAGCGGGTCGGGCACCATGGGGTGAGGAGCCCGTCAAGCCAGCGCAGGGCCGCGTTATGCAGCAACCAGGTTTCCGGCAGCACGCTTTCACAGCTCATGCGCCGTAGGGTAAAGCCCGCCTGTGACAGTTCCCGCACCAGCATCGGCGGATCAAAGAGCTGATAATCCAGCACGACCCGCGCGCCCTCCTCGGTGTGCCGCTCATAGCGGACCAGTGCGCCACCCGCCTCTGCCTGCTCCGCCCGGAAGCGTCGCGCGCGATTTGGCACCGAAATCAGCAACCGCCCGCTGCCCGGTTTGAGCGCCTTGCGCATCCGCACAAGGGCCTCTGCGCGGGTGTCTGGGTCGGTGATATGGCCCACGACCCCGAAAAGACAAAGCACCAGATCAACCGGCCCTTCTTCTTTCACATGCGCATCGAGCGCCGCCGGGTCGGGTCCCAGAATGACAAGCGCGCCCCAGCCTTGTGCATCCGCGCGCTGTCTGAGGGTTTCGAGCGCTGCGGGGCTCACATCAAAGCCGATGGCACGCCGGACCAGCCCCCGCAGCCGCAACAGATACCGACCGCTGCCGCAGCCGAAATCAAGCACGGATTTTTCCGGACTGAGCTTTCGTTCGATGCGTCGCCACATGGAACGATTGGGGGACGGGTAGCGCCGGTCATAGAAACCGGACCTAAAGTAAAGCTGATAGGCATCGCCCTGAGAGACCTCTGCCGGGGCCCCGGTTTCAGGATGGTCCGCCGTCTTGGCCCCTCCTTTGGCGTGCAGCGTCAATTCGGAGACACGCTGCCGGTTCCCAGCACGTCCTCAATGCGTTTGCGCCAGTCCCGTCTGCGCATCTGTTCGATCAGAGCCTGGTCAATCTGGCGACGCAGATCCGTCGAGACAGAGGTGCGCGATATGCCCCAACCGTAGGGTTCATTGCGATAGACCGTCGGCAGAACCGCCAGTTTGCCCGCGTAGGTGTCCTGGCGGCTGAGATAGGTCAGCGCAATCCAGTCGCCCAGTACCCCTTCGACCTCGCCCTCGGACAGAAGCTTGGCCGCTTGCCGCCAGCTTGAAACCAGCCGCACCTTGCCCTTCAGTTCCGGCAGATCATCCACGGTGATGTCCTCGCGCTCCGGGTCTTCGGGATTGCAGACAAGTTGCGCCGAGCGGGTCCGAAGCGCGGCGGCTTCCGCCGAGCCTGCATCGGCGTCGGCAAGGCGCTGGTCGTATTCGGCCTTCAGGAAGCGCTGCGAGGTTGAGCAATCAAGCGTCGCGATTGACATGTTCGTCAGCTCCAGCGCCGGCACTTTCTGATGTCCGCCAACCGAGCCCACAAAGGCGGAGGTGAGCACCCCCAGCAAGGTGGCCGACAGGGCCGTGCCGACAACGGCCAGAAAAATCTCCAGGACCTTGGCCAGAGCGGTGCTGTAATTGTCCCCAACGCCACGCAACCCGATGGTGCGGATGATCGACTCCAGCAGCGATTGCAGCCAGACGGAGGCCCGTGATCCGTCACCGGCGGCAGCGTCAAGCAGCAGCTTGCGGATCAGGAAGGCCATCAGGAAGTTGAAGGTCAGAAACAAAAGGACCGCCTGCGCCACGGTCGGATGCATGACCGTTTCCAGCACGATATCCATCGCCTGTTCGAAGTTGATCGCATTGGTGGGCGGCAGGGCCAGCGCCAGGCCCGACGACAGATATTGCTGCGAAAAGTTATAGGCGTCCATGCGGGCCGCCGTGATGGTCAGCGGTGCAATGACCACGTCGATCCGCCCCTGAACCAGCCCGATTTCCTGCCCGTCGATGGTGTTGCAAGACACGAAGGTCACCTCGGGCGCCCTGCTCCCGCCCGCATTGTCCGGTACCTCCAGCTGGCGCTCCACCTGCCGCCACAGATCATAGGCAAAGCCCGCAGGATCCCCGTTGTCCGCCAGATAGGAAAACGGCTCGGCATTGCCGCGCAAGGCCACGACAATATCTCCGTCCGGGCGTTCGGTCGGGCAGGCTATCGCGGGCTGTGTCAACCCCGCGATCACGCCAAGAAACAACAGTAAGGAGAGCAGCGCGCGGATCATGGAACTCTTGTCTCGCCAGAATAGTGCCGAAAATTCAGATTGTTAACAAACAAGACGATATATTGCGGAACCCTAGGGTACTTTTGAGCGCGGATGCAAGAAAACAATTCATGGTGGAATATCGGCAAGCTGAAGACGTCCAACCCCCAGATCCTGTCTTGAAGACGGCCCCACGCCCGCCCTGTCGAGAAGCGGGCGAGGTTCAAATCACAGAGGTGATTTCTCAACCATACCGTGCTAGGTGTCGGTACGCGAAAGGAAAACTCATGGCCCAGATTTTTGCTTCCGACCGGGGAACCCAAGGCCCCTCACCCGCCGCCACGACGAGGCCGCAGGTGCGGGACACGGCCCCGGAACGTGCGCTTGCAGGTGTGCAGGCGCAGGCGGATCACAGCCACGCCACCGCGAAACTGACGCAGTTTCAACTGAAAGGGCGTGCGCCGCTGCAACGGCAGCCGGAAGAGGAAGAGCTTCAGATGAAGCCCCTCCAGCGCATGGAAGACGAGGAAATGCTGCAGGGCATGGCGGTGGGCGATACCCTGCAACGCATGGGGGATGAAGACGAGTTGATGCAGGGCAAAGCCAGTGGCCGGACGCTGCAACGACAGGACGGCGCGCGCGCAGCCCCCGCAAACGGGGGGTTGCCCGACCCGTTGCGGCACGGGATCGAGCAGCTTTCCGGGACAGACGTGAGCGGCGTGAATGTGCACTACAACTCATCCGCGCCCGCAAAAGTGGGCGCACACGCTTTTGCGCAGGGGACGGATATTCATCTTGCGGCTGGCCAGGAAAAGCACCTGCCGCACGAGGCCTGGCATGTTGTTCAGCAAAGGCAGGGCCGCGTGGCCGCCACGATGGATTTGGCGGGGACCCCGGTGAACGACGACCCCGCGCTTGAGGCAGAGGCCGACGTGATGGGCGCAAAGGCCAGCCAGTTGGTCTCAAAGGACGGCGAACTCTGAGCAATCGCCGGAAGATCCGTCACCAGCCCTGCCGTATTGCTTCGGTTGAAGCGCGGTGAATTTTCGCGCTGGTAGCGCGGGATTACGGCACAAAGACCAGGTTTGCCATCGCAAACACGTGACGCTTGACAATTCTGTCGAGAACCCTGACGATCTTGCACACGTGTGCAATCAACTGTTTCGGGAGGGGCCGTTGACAGAAATCCAGCCGCTGAACCTGGTCGGGCTTTGGCGAAACTCTTCTGACCTGGGCAACTACGCTCTCGCTCTTGCGGACCGTGAGTTGCCGAAGCCTTTTGGCCCACAAAGGTTGCGCACCATGGGAATGACTCGGGGGGATGGCGTTCCGGGTGGCCTGATATCATTCGACTTGGAGACCGAACGAGCGACCACTGCATCGCTCAAGTCTCTTGGCTGCGCGTTGGCGTTGCATGTTCCCACCAATCACTGTCACTGTTAAACCGAAGGGCGGAGGCTGACATCAAGTCCTGCCCAAAGGTCCGAAAGGCCTGTTCCAAAACCAAGGGAGACCACCATGTATCTGAAGAATATCGCTCTTGCCAGCGCACTTGCCCTCGCGGCGGGCAGTGCTGCGCAGGCCTGTGAGATTGACGCCCGGGTCAATATCGTTGGCAATGAATTCGCCGCCATCCAGGCGGTTGTAGGCAAGGCCAAGGAATGCTCTGGCGCTGAGATCAAAAGCAACCTGACGGCCGATCACCAGAAGATCAATGTGGACGGCCTGGCGGGTAATCCTTCGGAATACACGACCGCAATCATTGCAAATTCCTCGATCGTCGCCCTGATGAACGAAGACGTGATACGGCCGCTCAATGATCTGGTCGAGAAGCACGGCGAAGGCCTGAGCGAGGGCCAGCTGATCCGTATTGGCGGCGACATCATGGCAATCGCGTTCATGGCCAACGCCCAGCACCTGATGTACCGCAAGGACCTTTTGGCCGAAGCGGGTGTCGAAGTCCCGACAACCTACGAGGAGATGCTGGAAGCGGCCAAGGTGATCCGCGAAAAAGGGATCGTTGAAAACCCGATCGGTGGGGCCTATGCTGCGGGCTGGAACCTGGCGCAGGAATTCAACAACATGTTCATCGGCTACGGCGGTGAGCATTTCAAGCCCGGTACGGCAGAGCCGAACGTCAATTCCGAGGCAGGTGTCAAGGCGCTGAACATGATGAAGGCGCTGACGGAGTATATGAACCCCGACTACCTGACGCATGATTCAAATGCCACAAATGCGGAATACCGCGCCGGGAACGTCGCGATTATGCACATGTGGGGATCGCGCGCGTCGCAGCAGACGAGCACCGAAGGTGTGTCGGACGCCGTCAAGACAGGCCATGCCATCGCGGCCCCGCTGACCGTGGGCGGTGGAACGGTGCCGGCAACAACGCTTTGGTGGGATGGCTGGACAGTCGGCAAGAACATCTCGGACGCCGAAGCCGAGGCCACCTTCATCGCGATGAAGAACGGCATCAGCCCGGACCTTATCAAGGACGACGATGTAGCCAAGCTCGCCGTGTGGCTGATTGATGGCTACCAGCCGACAGATGATGCCCAGGGTGTGTTTGCCGCAGCTCAAATGGGAACCAAGCCCTATCCGATGCTGCCCTACATGGGCCTCATGCACACCGCACTTGGCAGCGAGCTGGCGGACTTCCTTCAAGGCAAGGAATCAGCCGAACAGGCACTGGCGGATGTCGAAGCGGCCTATGTGGCCGCTGCCAAGGAAAAAGGCTTCCTGCAATAAGGGATGCCATAACGGGTGGCCGCCTCTTCGGCCACCCGCGACCGACGCGGTAAAAAAGATCAACGGAGCCAGACCATGCGGCACAGAACATTTCTTTGGTTCTTTCTTCCAACCGGCTTGGCGATGGTTCTGTTCATCTTCTTTCCGATCATCTCGGTGCTCATGCAATCGGTCTATGCGCCGCACAAGGCGGTGTTGATCGAAGTTGAAAACTGTGTGCCCCTCGTGGGCTGCACCACCGAAACCAAGGTGGACCAGAGCGCCACTGCCGCCCTGCGGGAGGCCGAACCGCTGGGCCGCTTTGTCGGGTTGGAAATTTACAAGGACCGGGGCCACCTTGCCTTCAGCGAAATGGCGACCATCTGGGCCGAATCCGAGACCTGGGGCGAGTTTCGCCAGCAGGTCATGAACCTGCCGCTCTATCGCGCGCTGGCCTTTACCTTGTCGTACACTTTCGTGGTCACGCCGCTTCTTATCGTGCTTGGCCTGTTGGTCGCGCTCGCGGTGAACTCCCTGCACCGGCATCTCAAGGGATTGATGATCTTCTTCTCGCTTCTGCCGATGATCGTCACGCCACTCATCGGCTCGCTCGTGTTGTTCTGGATGATTGACAGCCGGGGCATTCTGGGGTCCGCGCTGGTCAATCTGGTGGGGGATCCGAGTTTCAGTCTCAAGGCTTCGACCGGGCTGATGTGGCTGGCATTGATGGTCTACGGGGTCTGGCATTCCGCGCCCTTTGCCTTTGTGGTCTTTTATGCAGGACTGCAAACGCTTCCAAAGGATCAGTTGGAAAGTGCCCAGGTCGACGGGGCAACACGCTGGCAGCAAGTTCGCTATGTGGTCGTGCCGCACCTGATGCCGCTGGTCACTTTCGTGGCGCTGATACAGCTGATGGACAACTTCAAGGTGTTTGAGCCGATCGTCGGCTTTCAGGCGTCGGCACATGCCACCTCGCTCAGTTGGATCATCTTCAACGACATGAGTGGCGAGACCCGGCAACTGTCGGCGGCCTCGGCCACTTCGGTTCTGACAATCATTGGCGTTGCCATTCTGCTCGCGCCGGTACTGGTGCGCACATGGCGTGATTTCAAGGGGGCAAAATAACATGGCAAGTCGTGCTCAGAGAATGCCGGTTGGTCTTCGGGTCGTCTCCATCATCTTCATCCTGGCCTGGTTCATCCTGGCGGCCTTCCCTTTCTTCTGGACGCTCTGGGGGTCGTTCAAGGTCGAGCTGGATTTCTTTTCCATTGCCGACTGGACGAACAGTCTGACGGGGGAACGAACCATCGCGGAACACGGCACGCCTTTCACCACGCGGGGCTACGAAGGCGCATGGATCCAGGAACAGTTCTGGCGCAATGTGCTCAACACCTTCATCGTCTGCTTCTTCGTGGTGACAATCTCGCTGACCATCGGCACGCTGGGCGGCTACGCCCTGTCGCGCTCGACGCATAACTATACGTTCTGGCTGCTCATCACCGCGCTCATCTTTCGCGCAATGCCGCCGATCACGCTGGTCTCGGGATATCTGTTGCCTTTCTTTGAATGGAACGTCTGGGGCATCCTTCCGACGACGATCATCGTGCTGGTGGCCATCAATCAGCCCTTCACCCTCTGGATGCTGCACTCCTTTTTCAAGAACATCCCCAAAGAGCTTGATGAATCCGCCAAAGTTGACGGGTGCACTCAGTTTCAGGCGTTTCGCCGTGTGATTATTCCGGTGATGTGGCCGGGCGTGATTACGACCGGGCTCTTCAGCTTCCTGCTGGCCTACAACGACTTTGCGGTCAGCACGATGCTCTTGTCGGAATCCAATCGCACGATGGTGCCGGCCATTGCCGCCTTCCTGGGGACCACGCAGACCGAAGGCAACGTCATGTTCGCCGTCGCGGCGGTGGTTTCGGCAACGGTCCCGCTCTTCATTCTGGTCATGTTTTTCCAGCGCCAGATCGTCAGCGGCCTGACGGCAGGCGCGGTCAAAGGATAACCCAATGCGACGGCTCACGACCGCGGCGTTTTGCGAACACGCCCGCAATGCCGCGCTGCGGATGGCCGCGGTCCGCGCCAACCGGCCGGGCCGAATTCCCTTTGCGTTGATGCGGGCGGGACCTGTTGCGTGATGTGATCCGAACACACGCACCCCTGACCAAGACCGAGGACAAAGACAGATGTCTACCGCAAAATCCGCCTACTTCGCCTATTCGGACGCGTTACAGCATCCCGGCGACTTCGCCACGGCAGCGCGCCGTTTTTTCAGCAGCGACGCCAATATCAATATTGTACATCCCTTCAATGAGACAGAAGGGGCAGAGGGGTATGTGAACCGGTTCCTGTCCCCATTGCAGGAAGCATTCGACGGGGTTCACCGTCGCCATGACATTGCCATGTCGGGCACTTTCGAAGGCGCAGACTGGGTCAGTGCCACCGGCTACTACGTCGGTCATTTCAAGCGCGACTGGATCGGCCTTCGCGCGACCGACCGGCTTACCTATCTGCGTTTTGGCGAGTTCTTTCGCATCGAGAACGGTCAGGCGGTCGAGGCCTATGTCTTTCTCGACCTGCCGGAACTGATGATCTCTTGCGGGCAATGGCCGCTGCGCTTTGTGCCGGGCGACGAATACGGCCATACCGGGTTGATCCAGGGACCTGCGTCACAGGATGGTATCCTGCGGGGCGAGGCCGACCCCGAGAGCGGGGCCAGGAGTTACCGGATCGTCACCGAAATGCTGGCCGGTCTGGCAACCGAGGACGAAGCCTGGCGGCCCTATTGGCACGAGAACATGAGGTGGTATGGCCCCGGTGCCTGGGGGTCGTTTGTGGGTGTGGAGCATTTCCGTTCCTTTCAGGTGCCTTTCGAAAGCCAGTTCGAAGGCTGGTCCGGTGGCTCCGCGAACAACGGGATGACCCGGCATTTCACCAGATACGGGGAAGGCAACTACACCTGCTCGGGGGGGTGGCCCTCGCTGACCGGGGTCAATGTCAAACCCTTCATGGGGTTTGGCCCAACCAAAGAGCGCGTTTTCTTCCGGGTCTGTGACTGGTGGCGGCGCGAAGGCGATCTGCTGGTGGAGAACTGGGTTTTCGTCGATGTCCCACATGCGCTGCTGCAATTCGGCTTCGACGTTCTGCCCCGGCCCGATGAGGTCAGGCCTGACCAGGGCCGCAACCTGGAGAAATGACACTTCCCGGGGTGGCGGAGGACCCGACACCCTTGCCCGTAAACCTGAGATTGGATCCCCTATGGCCGCTCGCCCTCCCCGCCCGAAAATGGGCATTGCAACCGACCAGACAGCAAAAAACAAGCAACGCTACAAAGTGTTTCTCGACAGTTTCGAAACCGCAGACATTACCGATGTCGCCCAGGCCTGTGCCGCATTTTTTGATGATGCCGCGACGATCGACGCCGCGCATCCGATCAACGAATCCAGTGGCGGCAGCGGCTACTACGGGGACATCATCGCACCCATGGCCGCCGCGTTCCGCGGCTTTCAGCGCCGCAATGATATCCTGATCGGCGGCGAATACCTGGGCGGTGAATGGGTCACTTCCATGGGCTATTTCTGCGGTCACTTCCGTCAGCCTTGGCTCGGCATCGCCCCGAGCAATCGGCTGGAGTTCATCCGCTTTGGAGAGTTTCATCGCATGGAAGCAGGCAAGGTGGTGCAGTCCCATGTCTTCCTTGGCATCGCGGAAATGATCATCGCCATGGGCCGTTGGCCGCTGGGTGCAAGCAAGGGATACGAAGGTTTGGTGCCGGGGCCCGCGACCTTTGATGGCATCCAGCTTGGCCGGGCACCGGACACCCAATCACGCGGCTCTGGCGATCTGGTGGAAAACATGCTGATGCAACTGACATCCCCGGATGCCGCGTGGCGGCCCTATTGGCATGACGACATGTTCTGGTTCGGGCCGGGCGGCTTTGGCACATATGTCACGGTCGATGCGTTTCACGATTTTCAGGTCCCGTTTGAACAAACCTTCGAGGGCTGGGGGGATGGCCGCCCCGATGGCATCGAGGGTGTGGGCGTCGCCTGCAAGGCGGGTGACGGCGATTACGCATTCCTGAGCGGCTGGCCGGCGATCACCGGCGTCCAGGTCAAACCCTTTATGGGGATCGAGACCACGAACCACCGGGTCTATCTGCGCGATTGTGACTGGTGGCGTTGCAAGGATGGCAAGATCGTCGAGAACTGGTGCATGGTCGATACGCTGCATCTTGCGATGCAATTGGGCCGCGATGTGATTGCGGAAATCGGCAGGGAATGAACGGGCTCTGCTCGGGCTCAGGGCGGTGTTTTGAGTATTTCGTCAGGCGCTCTGGAATTATCGCCCTCAGGCCTGTCCTCTAGCGGGTTTCTCAATCGGCGTCGCTTTCGCGGCGCTGCTTTTGTAGGCCGCTTCCACCAAAGCCATTGTGTGCCACGCGTCGGCAACCGACCCGATCAGATGGTCGTCTTCGCCGGTCACATATCTTTGAAGCTGTGACATGCGGCTGGCGAAGGCTTCGGGGAACCACGCGCCGTCCAGCTCGATCTTTTCCCAAGGAGCATCACCGATCTTCAGCTCCAGAATATCCGGCTCGCCTTTCGGGTAGTCGAGGTTGACACCCAGTTGCAGATACGCGGCCCCCTTGGTGCCGCAGATGCGGAATTCGCAGGCCTGATGGCGGCGCCCGTAGGAATGGTTGTGATTGATCGACAAGGCACAGCGCACCCGATCCCCGTAATCCAGAATCGCAGCGGTGCGGGTCTGCGCAATCTTGCTGCTCGGATGCCCGATGGATTTGGCATGAATGCCCTCGGGCTCGCCCAGAAGCGCGCGGATGAAGTCGAGATAATGGATCGAATGCAGCGAAACCTCCACACGCGGCAAAGGCTCAAGAAACTTCCACAAGCCCCAAGGTGTGTCGAGCGCCAGCCAGGCATCGAAATCCACGACCTCGCCCAAGAGCCCTTGCGCCACCGCATCCTGTAGTGCCAGCATCATCGGGGCAAAGCGCAACTGGAAATTGACCGCCGCCTTCAATCCGCGATCTTCACATGTCCGCAGGATTTTGGTCGCCCCGTCCAGATCATTCCCCATGGGCTTCTGAATAAGGGCGGCAGACCCTTCCGGCAGGTGCCGCAGGATGTCGATATGCGCATCCGGCGGCGTGGCCAGATCGAACAGGACGCCCTGCTGGCTGACGGCCTCGCCCAACGTCTCGTAACAGGAAAACCCATGCGACGAGGCAAGCGCCCGCGCCTTTTCAAGGTCCGGATCAAAAATGCCCTGAACGGCGTAGCCAGCCTGCGCATAGGCGGGCAGATGGGCGTCCCGGACAATAGACCCCGCCCCGAAGATCACGATCGGCAGCGGGTTCGAGGCTTTCGGCCAATGTTGTTGCAGGTCTGACATATGCTCAATCCAGGTGAAAAACTTCGTCCATCATCGCCCACCATTCGCCCTCCTTGCGGGTCTCGAACGGGATCTGGCAGGGCATGCACACGTCCCACCACCTCTGGGTTTCCGGGTCCGCGGCCATCTTGGCGGCATCCGCATCGAAATCCGTGCCGTGGTATTCCCAATAGCCGAACAACAGGTTCTCCGGTTCCTTGAGATAGATCGAATAGTTGCGGATATTGCAGGCAGAGATCATCTCCAGCACGCCCGGCCAGACCTCTGCATGCAGGTCTTTGTATTCTGCGATCTTGTCGGCTTCGAGTTTGATTACCATGCCCATGCGTTGCATTTCAGTCCCCCTGTCCGAAGGTTGCGGTCAGCCCGTCGATGCGGGCGGCGTTGATGGCGTCCCAGTCCCAGTCAATGCCCAAGCCCGGCGCGTCTGACGGATATGCGCGCCCGTCCCTGACGGTCATGCCGTTTTTTGTCAGGCTATCAAGTTGAGGGATATATTCCAGCCAGGGCGCGTTCGGGATCGCGCAGACCAGGCTGACATGCAACTCCATCAGGAAATGCGGACAGACCGGCACGTTATGCGCCTCGGCCATATGCGCGACCTTCATCCAAGGGGTGATGCCCCCGATCCGCGCCACATCGACCTGCACGATGCTGGCAGCACCACTGACAAGGTAGTCCTTGAACTGGCTGAGCGAATACATGCTCTCACCAACCGCGATGGGGATGGAGGTACTGGCCGCAAGACCCACATGCTCCAACACATCATCGGCGGGCATCGGCTCTTCAAACCAGGCGATGTCAAACGCTTCCAGCATATGCGCATAGCGCGTGGCCTGCGCCCGCGACATGCTCTGGTTCGCGTCCACCATGATCTCGTAGGCGGGCCCCACCGCCGCGCGCAGCGCTTTCAATCTGGCCCGGTCTTCGGAGAGATGCGGACGGCCGATCTTGACCTTGGAGCCGGAAAAGCCCTTTTTCTGCGCGGCCAGAGCATCCGCCACCAGATCATCTGTTGAGATATGCAGCCAGCCGCCTTCGGTCGTGTACATCGGCACGCTGTCCTTGGCCCCGCCCAACATGCGAAAGAGCGGCAGACCGGCCTTGCGGCAGCGCAAATCCCAAAGTGCCGTGTCAATCGCCGCCAGCGCAAGGGAGGTGATCGCCCCCACCGCCGTGGCATGGGTCGAAAACAGCAGGTCCCGCCAGATGCGTTCGATGTCTTCGGCCTCGCGGCCAATCAGCAACGGCGCAAGCGTGTCCCGCAGCAAGGCCATCACCGCAGTGCCACCCTGCCCGATGGTGTAGCTGTAGCCGGTTCCAGTCACGCCGGTGCTGTCAGTGATCCGCACCATCGGCGTTTCCTGACTGTCAAACGACTGGATCGCATCCGTGCGTTTGACCTTGGGCGCAAGGTCGACCATGAGGATTTCAACGGCGGTGATCTGGCTCATGGCAACCTCAGGCTTTTCTGGGTTTCAGCGTCAAAGAGATGCACGCGGGTCAGATCCAGCAGGAAAGGCAGCGTTTCACCGTTCCGGACCGGTCGCGGATTGAGCATCTTGGCCTGTATCTCCTGACCCGCCAGCGCGCCGAACAACAGGGTTTCGGTGCCCAGCGGTTCAGACAGGTCAACGGTCAGATCAAACTCCGCGCTCTCTCCCTCCATGGGCAGGGAATGACCGCGCGGCATCAGGTTATCGGCGCGAAAGCCCAGAATGACCTTTTGCCCGGGCGCCACGTTTGAGGCGTATTGCTGCGGCACGGGGATCACCGTCCCGTCGCTCAGGCGCAGCCTGCGTTCTGCCTCGACGCTACAGTCCAACAGGTTCATCGGCGGCGATCCGATGAAGGTCGCAACGAAGGTATTGGCAGGGGCCTCGAATACCTCAAGCGGGGTGCCCTGCTGTTCGATATTGCCGTCACGCATGATGACGATCCGATCCGCCAGCGTCATGGCCTCGACCTGATCGTGGGTCACATAGACAATGGTGGTCCGGATCTTCTGATGCAGCTTCTTGATCTCCACCCGCATCTGCGCGCGCAGTTTGGCGTCCAGGTTCGACAAGGGCTCATCAAAGAGGAACACATCGGGATGCCGCACGATGGCCCGCCCCATGGCAACCCGCTGCCGCTGCCCACCGGACAAAGCCCCCGGCTTGCGATCAAGATATTCGTTCAGGCTCAGGATGGTGGCGGCTTCTTCCACCGCCTGTTCGATCTCGCTTTCGGGTTTGCCCGCGATC
The DNA here is from genome assembly GCA_039196345.1 of Pseudomonadota bacterium. Lineage (GTDB taxonomy): Bacteria > Pseudomonadota > Alphaproteobacteria > Rhodobacterales > Rhodobacteraceae > Roseobacter. The sequence continues at coordinate 54,821 of JBCCUU010000018.1, forward strand.
TTCAGGGAAAAGCCAAGGTTCTCACGCACGTTCATATGCGGATAAAGCGCGTAATTCTGGAACACCATGGAAATGTTGCGCTCTCGGGGTGGCAGCGCGTTGACCACGTTTTCGCCAATCACGATCTCGCCGTCAGTGATGCTTTCCAGCCCCGCGATCATCCGCAAAGTGGTGGATTTCCCGCAGCCCGAGGGGCCCACCAGCACGACAAACTCATTATGGTCGATATCCAGATCAATGCCGTGCACGACTTCCAGCCCGCCATAACTCTTGGATACTTTTTTCAAACAGACTTGCGCCATGCGCTATCCTTTCACGCCGCCGAATGTCAGGCCGGAAATGAGGTGTTTTTGCACGATGAAGGTGAGGATCAGCGCGGGTATGATCATCAGGACGGCCAAAGCGCACATCCCGCCCCAGTTGATCGTGAACTCCGATGTAAAGTCGCGCAGCCCCACCGGCATCGTCTTGGAAAAGGTTGATCGCGTCAGCTGGCTGGCCAGGGCGTATTCGTTCCAGGAGGTCAGGAAGGCGAAGATACCGGCAGAGGCGACGCCCGCGCGGGCCACGGGGAACTCGACCTTCCAGAAGGCCTGCCACGGCGTGCAGCCATCTATCTCCGCGGCTTCCGCAAGCTCGCGCGGCACCTGCCGGAAGAACCCGTCAATGAGCCAGATCGTGAAGGGCACGTTCATCGCGACGTAGACGAGGATCAGCCCGATATGCGTGTCGATCAGCCCGGTCTTGGCCATCACGATAAAGAGCGGCAACGACAGCGCGACCCCCGGCACGGCCCGCGTCAGCATCAGCCCGATAAAGATCGCGTTCTTGCCCCTGAACCGGAAACGCGCAAAGGCATAGCCCCCCGCCATGCCCACAAGCAGGGCAATGACCGTCGAGGTAAGCGAGATGATGAGCGAATTAGTGAAGTATTGCAGCACCGGAACACCGCCTTCGCCCACACCGCCAAACATGGCCCGGTAGTGATCGAGGTTCAGCTCATTCGGGATCCAGACCGGCGGTTTCGCCATGATCTCCACCGTCGGGCGGAAACTGTTCAGCACCACCCAAAGGCCGGGGATGCAGATGATCGACATCGCGATGAACAGCGCAACGAAATGGGCTGCTCTCAACAGGGCCGCGCGGATGCGGTATTGGAGGTTCTTGTCCATGCCGCTATCTCGCCATGCCCAGTTCTTCGCGCGCCGCACTCAGCTTTTTGAAGAAAAACACCGTGAAGAAGATGGCCAGAATGATGGAGATATACCCCATGGCATTGGCATAGCCCATCTTGGCATCCACGTAGCCGGTCCGCCCGATCATCGTCCACAGCAGTTCCGTCCGGCGCGCGGGGCCACCGTTGGTCATGATCTGGACGATGTCATAGGCCCGCGCCACATCAAGGCTGCGGATCGCCAGAGCAATGTAGATAAAGGGCATCAGAAACGGCAAGGTGATGTGCCGGAAGGTCTGCCAGGAGGTACAGCCATCGACCTTTGCAGCCTCGATCGGTTCGCGGGGGATCGCAAAGAGACCCGCAAGGATCAGGATCGCGAAGACACTGGTGGAGGTCCAGACCTCGGCAAAGATGATGGAGAACATCGCCAGATTGGCGTCCACCAGCCAGGGGATCGCGACGTTTGAGAGCCCCAGCGACTGCAAGGCATTGTTCACCAGCCCTACGTTGTCGTTGAAGATGAATTTGAACTGAAACCCCACGAGGATGGGCGAAAACATCATCGGGAACATCATGATCGTGCGCAGGCCCCGCTGCCCCCATGTCACCTTGTTGACGAGCAGCGCGAGGCCCAAGCCAAGCAGCATCTCGACGTTCAGGGCAATGGTCAGCAGCAGCACCGTGCGCCCGAAGGCCGCCCAGAAATTCGCGCTCTTGGCGGCTTTCTCGTAGTTGAACGTCCCGATCCAGTTATAGAGCGTATCCGGTCGCGTCAGCCGGTAGGACGTAAAGCTGGAATAGAACGACAAGAGCAGCGGGATCAGCACCACGGCGGCCAGAATGATGATGGCTGGCAGCAAAAGCACAAACCACGGTGGCAGTTTCAGTCGGGACATCAGCAGATGGCTTCCCTCTTGTGGGGCAAATAGAGCAGAGGCGGGCCTTGCCGCCCCTGCACGCGGCGTCCGGTCTTAGTAGACGCCGTTTTCCTGCATCATCTCGTCCACCGCATCCGAGGCGTCCTGAAGCGCTTCGTCAATGGACTTGTCGCCCAGGATCGCGGCCTGAAGCTCCGGATAGATCAGGTTTGTCGCCTCGATCCAGTAAGGGGTCTGCGGGGCCGGGAACGCGTGGGTGGCCGCCTGCTGGAAGGCAACAAGCACCTCGGACCGGTACGGATCACCGGCCGACTGCTCGACCACATGGTCCCAGACGGCTGTGCGCGTGGGCAGCGGACCTGCGGAGGATTCCAGCTTCTGGCTCTCCTCATTGGTCAGGAAGGCCACAAGCGATGCTGCGGCTTCCTTGTTCTCGCAGGATTCCGTGACCGAGAACCCGTGATGGCCGGACCACCCTGTGCGCACCCCGGCACTGCCCTGCGGCTGCACTTTGACACCGACATCCCCTGCCGCCTTGGAGGTATCTTCACCGTTGAAGAACCCCGCCCAGCCCGGCCAGTCCAGATTGAGCGCGATGGTGCCCGATGCAAAGCCCTGACCAAGATCGTCCCAGAGATAAGAGGTGGTTCCGGGCGGAACGGCGCCCTCCTGATAGAGGTCCACAAACCAAGACAAGGCCCGCTTGCCCGCGTCGGAGTTGAAGGCGGGCGACCAGTCATCGTTGAAAAGCTGCCCGCCCTCCGCGATCACCATTTCATAATAGCGCCCGACGATGGCTTCGTCCTTGCCCGCATATTGCGTCCCGTAGAAATTCGGCGCGTCGGTGAAGAAAATCGCCTGATCCTTGTATTCATCCCAGGTGTCGGGCGGCGCGAGATCATAGCCGTATTCCGCCTTGAAGGCCGCCTGATTCTCCGCGTCTTCATAGAGCGACTTGATGTAATAAAGGGCCGAAACATCGAACTGCGCGCGCGGCAACATGACCAGCGCATCCCCGATCTTCGAGGCGGCAATGTTCGATGGTACGTATTCCGCGATGAACTCGGGCGTCAGGTAAGGGGTGAGGTCGGTGTAAAGACTGGGATACTGTGAGGCAAAGGAACTGTGGTTTGAGCCGACGCACCAGCCAAGGGTCCCTGCCGCCAGATCGGATTTGAACTCCTTGTCGAGCTCAAAGTGGTTCTTCTTGGAGATGACCTCGACCTTGGCACCTGTCTCCGCTTCCCACTCGGCGATCCGCGCATAGAGCGCTTCATACTGCTGGCCGCCGATCAGCTTGGCCTGCAACGTCACCCCGTCAAAATCTCCGGCCTGCGCGGGCAAAGTGGCCAGCAAGGCCAGTCCGGCAGTGGCGCCCTTCAGCGCGGATTGAAGCGTCATTTTCATTTTTCCCTCCCTGGAAAGGTTTTGGTCAAGGACCGGTCGCACAGTTTCATGTCTGTATGTTTTGTATGTGAACTTGACTTTCATATATATTCATTCAAGAGTCAATTCATCAAACTGGCGTCAGGAAATCCCATGCTCTTCGATACGCATCTCCATCTGATTTACCCCGAAAGACTGTCTTATCCGTGGCTTGCGGACTTCGAGGTTCTGAACAAACCCAACCGGTTCGAGGATTACACGCGGCAGGCAAAACGGCTCGGGATCGGCGGCTGTCTGCACATGGAAGTGGACGTGGCGCCGGACCTGATCCGGGCGGAGACCGGCTTGGTCGATGAGATGATCCAGGCACCGGAGAGCCTGATGAAAGGGGCGATTTCAAGCTGCCGCCCCGAGGCCGACGACTTCCCCGCCTTCCTCGAATGGGCAAAGGCGCAATCGGCCATCAAGGGGTTCCGGCGGGTCCTGCATGTTGTTCCCGATGAGCTAAGCCAGAGCGGGACGTTTCGCGATAACGTCAAGCGGCTCTCCGGCACGGGACTGACCTTTGACCTTTGCGCCCTGCCCGCTCAACTGCCGCTGATGGCCGAATTGGTCGATCACTGCCCGGATGTCCAGTTCGTGCTGGACCATTGCGGCGTGCCCGCGATTGCCGCCGGGGAAATGTCCCCCTGGCAAGAGCACATCGCAGCGCTTGCCGAGCGCCCGAACGTGATCGCGAAAATCTCCGGTGTCATCGCCTATGCGGATCAGGAAAGCTGGTCCCTCGACGATATCCGCCCCTGGGTGGATTTCACCGCAAACGCCTTTGGCCCCGACCGGCTGGTCTGGGGCAGCGACAGCCCGGTCTGCAATCTGGGCGGCGGGCTTGAAACATGGGTCGCCGTAACCCGCGCCCTGACGGCCGACTGGTCCGGGGCCGAGCGCGACGCATTGTACCACGGCACGGCCTGTCGTATCTGGGGGCTCTGATCCCTGAACGCTGGTCACCCGGCGACATGAGAGAGGTGAAATGACGACCAAGCCCACCTCAAAAGACCAAAAAAGCGAGAAATACAGCGCGCCTGCGTTGTCCAAGGGGCTGGATATTCTGGAACTCATGGCCTCGCGCGGCACGGGCATGAAAAAGACCGAACTTGCCAAGGCGCTGGACCGGTCCCTGGGCGAGATTTTTCGGATGCTGGTGGTGCTGACAGACCGAAACTACCTCGCCTATGACCCGGTCAGCGAGCGCTATTCCCTCACCCAGAAGATGTTCGAGCTGGCCCACCGGCACCCCCCTGTCAAACGCCTCAATGCGGTTGCGGGGAATGTGATGGAGAAGCTGTCCCATGACCTGAACCAATCGGTGCATCTGGCCATTCTGCACGGGGCGGAGATACTGGTCATCGCCCAGACCGACGCGCCCGGCAACAACATCACGTCAGTGCGCCTCGGTGCCCGCATTCCGATCATCTACACCGCCTCCGGCGCGGTGTTGCTCGCGCAGGAGACCCGGCAGCGCCGCGAGGAAATCTATGCCCGCGCGGCGCAGGCAACGGATGAGCGGATTGATTTTTTCGAAACGCTCGTGGCGCAGGTCGCACAGGAGAACTACTGCGACAGCCCTTCACAGGTCATCGTCGGCGTGCACAATATCGCGACGCCCGTGTTCAACTACTCCGGTGACACAATCGCGGCCCTGACGATCCCCTTTGTGCAGCGGCTGACACAGGCCCAGGCGCCGGACCTGCAGGCCTGCATTCAAGCGCTTGTCGAAGCGGGACAGACGATTTCCCGCCAGCTTGGGGCGGGTGCCTCGGACGAGCTACCGGAATAGGCAGCGGGCAACCGCCTTCAGGTCGGGGTCGCCGCGCTCAGGAAATCCTGCACCACCGTGTCCTGCGCCCTGCTGGGATGCCAGTAGGCAAAGACCCGGATCGGCTCACTTTGCACCGGGAAGTCATAAATCCGAACGGGCCAACGCCGCACCATCTGTTCCGCAAGCCGTCCGGGAATGGTCGCGAGCAGCGGCGTCCCGCAAATCATCGCCGGCACCATCGCGTGCGACCAGACCGTGATCTGCCGATCCCGCTTGAGGCCCGATTTCCGCAACGCGTCTTCGTCCTCAAACGTCAGCTGGTGGTCGAAGTAGCGCACAACGACATGTTTGCGCGCGAGGTATTCCGCCTCGCTCAGATGTGCCGTTTCCGGGCCATGGGTTTCGCAGGCCAGACAGACAAACGCATCCTCCAGCAGGCACTTGTTCGGGGGCACGCCGATGTCCATGGCCTGACCCGCAAACAACAGATCAATCTCTCCGCTGGCCAAAAGACGCGCGGATCGTTCGGTGAGCGGCAGGATATCAAACCGCAGCTTCGGCGAGGCCCGTGTGGCCTTGTGGATGGCCTCGGCCAGAAAGCTCGTCACGGAATAATCCGACGCAACGATCTTGATCTCCCGGTCGATACTGTCGTTGCTGTCGCCGGGGCGCATCGCCGCAAAGGTCTGCGCCCGCGACAGGACCTCATTGAGCGGCGCAATCAGGGTTTTGGCGAAGGGTGTGAGCACCAGAGACCGGCCCGAGCGCACCAAAAGCGGGTCGCCAAAATGCTGACGCATCTGGGCCAGTATGGTGCTGAGCGCCGACTGGCTGAGGTAGACCCGCTCTGCCGCGCGGGTGACATTCCGTTCGGTCAGCAGGGCATCAAGACAGACGATCTGGTTGAGGTCAAATCCGTTCAGGCGCATTTTTGGCATCAGCAATTTCGATGATGATGCGTCAGTAAAACCCATTTTACTGATTTATACAATGCTGCAACACTGCCCGCGACTTGAGGAGGAGTTGAGATGGCACTTGCAGAGATGAACCCGCAATCATCTGACATGGGGACAGCCTATGAGGAGAACGGCTTCATTTGTCCCATCGACGTCCTGTCCGAGGCTGAAACACGCGAATTGCGCCGCGATCTTGAAACGGCCGAAGCCGAACTTGCGGGCGACCCCGAAAGGCTCAAACTGCTCTACAGCTACCCCGACCGCCTTCTGCCCTCCTTTGATCGCCTGATCCGCCACCCGGCGCTGATCTCTGCGGCAACCGCAGCATTGGGGCCGGACCTCATGGTCTGGAGCGCCGGGCTCTTCATCAAGGAAGCCCGCTCCCCCAAGATCGTCTCCTGGCACCAGGACCTGACCTACTGGGGTCTGGATGATGCGCAGGAAACGACGCTCTGGTTTGCCCTGTCGCCTGCCACGCGGGAAAGCGGCTGCATGCGCTTTGTCCCCGGCAGCCACAAGCAAACCATCGTGCCCCATATCGACACTTTCGCGGATGACAACCTGCTGTCGCGCGGACAGGAGATCGCGGTCGAGGTCGATGAAGCGGACGCGGTCGCCGCCGAACTGAGGCCCGGGCAGGCGTCGATGCACCACGGGCACCTCTTTCACGCCTCCGGACCGAATGTGACCGACGACCGCCGCATTGGCGCGGCCATTCGCTACATCGTCCCGTCCATGAAGCAAAAGGCCGGGGGCCGTCCCCTGGTGGCTCTGGTGAACGGTGAGGATAGCTTCAACAACTTCACAATAGCGGACGCACCCCGCGCCCGTCTGAGCGCCGCAGACTTCGAGATGTGCAAAGCAGACGCGAAACTGCGCGAAAAGCTCCTCTTCGAAGGCGTTGACCGGTAGCGCAGGGAGGCGTTCTGAAGATCGTCGGAAACCTGTTTCCGAGGTTACAGCGGCACTTCCTTGAACGGGCAGACGTCGTTTTCAAACGGCACATGTCTGCGTCGAAAATGACTGTCCGGGACGGTTTCCGGGCGGTCGATCCGGTCCATCCGGAAATGCCGGAAATCCGCGCGCATCGGGTCCCAACCGACAAGATACCAGAGCGGCGGGAGGATCAGCATCGCCTGTGGTTCCACCTCCCGCGTCGTGTGACGGCCCTTTGCATCACGATAGCCAAAGCGGATGAGGTGCCTTCCCAGGAAAGCGGCCTCGAAGGCGGGCAGCAGTTCAGGATGAATCCTGCCCATGTCAGCCAGGTCCTGAAGCGGTGACAGTTTGCCAATATGAAGACAGTCGAGAAAGGCGCGCAAATCGCGCACCTTGTCCCCGGGCAGCGCCTTTTCGATCTTGGCCAGCCCGGCATCCGCAAGCTCCGAGAAGGGCAACTGACCCGCCGCGCGCATCGCCGCAACACTGATCAGCAGCGCAAAGACCTCGGGCACCGACAGTTTGGCCGCAGTCTGCATGGACTGAGGGTCAAGCTGCAGCCCACCGCCGCGCCCGACATCGGAATGAATGACATAGCCCTCATCCCTCAGCGCGCTGATGTCGCGCAACACCGTCCGGCGCGAAGCGCCGACTTCATCCGCAAGCGCCTCGATGGTCGATGTCCCGTTGCGGCGGAGGCTGCGCACGATGGCGTCATGTCTGAGTCGAATGTTCATATCTGCATCTTATCAAAATTGGTGACAATTTTTGGCACTGTTTTGATCTAGACCGGTTCCAGCAACGCAAGAGTAGGAGAAAGCGATATGGAACGAAAAGCGGTGAACCCCTGGGACTGGTCGATCAAGCTGGGCTACAATCAGGGTGAGGTGATCGAGGGTGCAGCCCGTCAGCTCATTTGCGCCGGGCAAACCGCCGTGGACGAAAACGGCGCACCACGGCACCCCGACGACATGCGTGCGCAGATCAGCCTGGCCCTGGACAACCTCGAAGCTGTCCTCCACAGGGCGGGGATGGACCTGGGCAACGTGGTCAAACTGGGGGTCTATGCCACCGATGTCGACGAGGCGCTCAAGAACTTTGACCTGTTGGGCATGCGCTTTGGGCCGCATCAGGTGGCACCCCCCATGACTTTGCTGGGCGTGACCCGCCTCGCGATTCCGGGGTTGCTTTTCGAAATCGAAGCAACGGCGATGGCCTCGGCGGGGGACGGGATGTGAGAATGGACGAACACAGGGACCTGCTCGGAGAGATGGGATAGTTGCTGCCCTCCCCTGCCGGACGCGATGCCAAACAGGCATTGTCGATCTCAGGAGCGGGTGACCTCGCGGAGGCGATCTTGAACAAAGCTCTTGGCCGTCCTGCAGGCCAGATAAAGGTCATCCCCGCGCGCAAGCCCGCAGGCAATGGCCGTGGCCAATGCGCACCCCGTGCCGCGCAACACGGCTGATTTCAGCCTCGGTGCCCGCAGGACGTGCTGCTTCGCAGCCTGGAACAGATGATCGCAGCACGTCTCACCTGACGCATGACCTCCCTTGATCAAGACGGCCTGCGCACCCCGGGACAGGAACCATTCCGCTTGTGCGACGATCTGGGCATCGGTCTGTGCCAGAGGGAGCCCTGAAAGCGCCGCTGCTTCAAGAAGGTTGGGAGTGACAAGATGGGCCTGTGCGAGCAGCGACCCGGGAAAAGTCCCCGACATCAATTGCCGCCCCGAGCTCGACTTCAGCACCGGGTCAATCACGATCCGGCACGATTGCCCCCTGATGGCGTGGCTGACCGCATCAGCGATTTCCGCACTGCCGAGCATGCCGATCTTGATGGCATCAGGCTGCACCGTGGCCAATGCGGCTTCAATCTGGCCGATGATAACGTCCGCGGGCATCAGCTGTGTCTTGAAGACCCTGTCATCCGATTGCGCGGTCACGGCGGTGACGATGGGAAGCACCCGGCACCCGAAATCATGCGCGACGCAGGTGTCACGGGTCAGGCCCGCACCACCGCTGCTGTCGGTGCCGCCGATCACCATCACCGGGGTCATGCGCAGGCCCTCGCCGCCAGCAAGGCAAGGGGCATGTCGCCCTGTGCGTGCAGGCCTTTCGCCACGCGCCAGGCCCGCAAGCCGCTTTGACAGCACAAGACCACCCTTTGCCCCGAAACACGAGCGCGGGCGCATATGTCGTCTTGCGACAAGCGCACCGCCCCGGGGCAGATCATCTCCGGCGCTTCGCGCGGGTCTCTCAATTCAACAATCAGGTCAGAACTTCGCAGCATCGATTCCGCGACAAAAGGGAACGCATTTTCAGGTTCCGGGCTGCCCTGAAAGCTGAACCCGCCAAAACGCAGCGCAGAGAGGTCGGCCGTTATCATCTGCCCCAGGGCAGGCTGCGCGCCCAGCACGCACCTGAGCGCGATCTGGGCCTGCAAGGCGCCCATGACCCCGACAACGGGCCCCAATACCCCTGCGGTGGCGCAGGTTGCCCCTGTCGCCGGCAGGTCCGGAAACACCGCGCGCAAGGAAGGAGCGCCGCCGCAGAACCCGCCCACATAGCCGGTCTGACCAAGCGCGCTGGCCGACACCAGCGGCGTGCCTGCCTCCAGACAGGCATCGGAAAGGATGTAGGAAACCGCGAAACTGTCGGCGGCATCAACGATCAGATCCGCCTCCGCCGCGAGCCGGGGGGCCTTGCCGGGGCCAAGCTGCGCGACTTGGGCGATCACCTCCACCTGCGGGTTAAGAGCCTGCAGCGCATCGCGCGCCGCCTGCGCCTTGGGCCGTCCGAGATCGGCCATGGTGTAGAGCGGCTGGCGATGCAGGTTGCTTTCCTCCACCACGTCCGGATCAATGATCGTGATGCGCCCGATGCCCGCGCCCGCAAGGTATTGCAGGGCGGGGCAGCCCAACCCCCCTGCCCCCACAACAGCAATATGGGTCCGCGCCAACCGGTCCTGGCCCGCCTGCCCGATCCCGGGCAGCAGCGTCTGGCGCCCATAACGGCTCATGATGCGCAGACGCGCAGCCAGTCGCGCGTGCGGGCTTCCGGGGCGGCGGATTGCTGAATGTCTGTGACCACCGCAACGCTGTCCGCCCCGGCAGCAAAGACCCCCGGCGCGCGCTCAGGCGTCAGCCCGCCGATGGCAACCAGCGGGGTGCTGCCGGCCCGCGCCTTCCACCGGGTCACGCGCTCCAGCCCCTGCGGCGCCCATTTCATCTTTTTCAGCAAGGTTGGGTAGACCGGCCCAAGCGCCACGTAAGCCGGATCAAGGGACAAGGCGCGCTCCAGCTCAGCCTCGTCATGGGTGGACAGCCCAAAGCGCACGCCCGCCCGGCGCAGCGCGGCAAAATCTGCCGTGTCCATGTCTTCCTGCCCCAGATGGACAAAAGTGCACCGCAGATCGAGCGCCTCCTGCCAGTAATCGTTCACCACAAGCTGGACCCCATGGACGGCACAGAAATCACGCGCACGGGCAATCTGTCGGCGGATCTCGGGCGCAGGCATATCCTTGAGGCGCAGTTGCACCAGCTTCACCCCTTGCGGCACAAGCAGTTCGAGCCGCCCCACATGGCCGGTGATGAGATAAAACCGCTCCATCAACCGAACTCCGCCAGACCCAGAACCGGGGTCGAGGGCACGGCCATGTCGCGCGGGTCCATCGGGTCGGCGGCAAACCCCGCCTGCCCGGCTTTCACCGCCAGGGCCATGGCGCAGGCCATGCCCACCGGATCGCCCGCCTTCGCGACAGCCGTGTTGAGCAGGATCCCGTCCATGCCCAGTTCCATCGCCTGAACCGCATCAGAGGGTCGCCCGATCCCCGCATCGACGATCAGCGGCACGCCTGGGAAATGCGCCCGCATCGCCCGCAGCGCGTCGGGGGTGCGCAAACCCTGACCGGACCCGATGGGCGCGCCCCAGGGCATCAGCACCTCGCATCCCGCTTCCAGAAGTCTCTCGCCCACGATCAGGTCATCGGTTGTATAGGGAAAGACCTTGAACCCATCCGCCGCCAGAACGCGCGCAGCCTCGGTGAGCGCAAAGACATCCGGTTGCAGCGTGTCCGCGTGGCCGATGACCTCCAGCTTGATCCAGTCGGTCCCGAAAAGCTCGCGGGCCATCTGCGCCGTGGTCACGGCCTCCTGCACCGAATGACACCCGGCGGTATTGGGCAGGAACCGAACCCCGGTGTCGCGCAGCATATCCCAGAAACCGGTGCCCGTATCTGTCCCCGCATCCGTGCCACCGGCTGTCTCGCGTCGCAGACTGACCGTTACAACCTCACATCCGCTGGCACGGATGGCCTTTTGCAGGATGGCAGGAGAGGGGTATTGCGCCGTCCCCAGAAGCAACGGGAGAGCGATATCGACATCATAGACCCGCATGTCAGCCTCCCTGCATGGGCGAGAGCACTTCGAGCCTGTCGCCCGCGCGCAAGGCCGTGGCACCCCGGGCAGAGATCGGCACGAACTGGCCGTTCAGCGCCGTGGCAATGGCGGGGCTGGTAAAACCAAGCTCGACAAGGGCCGCGTCGAGCGTGTCAGCGGCAATGTCATGCGCTTTGGCATTCACTGTGATGTGCATGTCTCGTCTCCGAAAGAATGTGTTGGACGGCCCGCCCGGCCATGGCCGGGGCCAACAGGAAGCCGTGGCGGTAAAAGCCGTTCAGGTGCAAAACGCCCGCCTGAGTGACGAGGCGTGGCAGGTTGTCGGGAAAGGCAGGACGCAGCCCGCTGCCCGTCTCGATAACGCTGGCCTCGGCAAAGCCGGGGTGGATGGCATAGGCCGCGCCAAGCAATTCGGACAAGGATCGCAGGCTCGGCGGGCGCTCCGACGCGCTTTCGATCATCGTCGCGCCGATCATGAAATGGCCCTCCGCGCGCGGCACGAGGTAGAGCGGCATGCGCGGGTGCAGCAGGCGGATCGTGCGCCGGATCGTGATCTCGGGGCAATGCAGGATCGCCATCTCGCCCCGCACCGGGCGCAGATCGGGCAGCCGTGCCTGCATGCCCGTGCAGTCAAGATCGACCTGCCCGGGCGCACGGGTGCCAAGGATGATCTCCACTCCCAGCGCCTCTGCCGCCCGCGCCAGATCGCGCAAGGCGCGGCGCGGGTCCAGATGGGCCTCGCGCTCAAAAAACAGCCCCTGCGCAAACCGCCCCTTCAGGGCGGGCTCCAGTGCCGCGATGTCGTCCTCTGCAACAGTGCGAAACCCCGAGCAGCGCCGGGCGAACCGCGCCAGTTCGGCGCGATCACGGGCAGGCGCGACGACAAGCGTACCGCTCCGGCTCACCGGGGTGATCCCGGCCCACCACCCAGCGGCGCTTGCCCCCAAAGTGATGACGTCATCTTCGGCGCTTTCGCTCTCGCACCAGGGGGCAAGCATGCCCCCGGCATAGCGGGCCACGCTGCCGGCCCCGATCTCGGGACCGGCCTCAAACACACGCACGGACACGCCGCGCCGGGCAAGCTCAAGCGCGGTGGCGAGGCCGGCCAGACCGGCCCCCGCAATGGTGATCATTCCTCGGCCTCACCCAGCGGCATGTAGAGATCGCCGCCTTCGCGATATTTCGCCGCCATCGCTTCCATGCCCTCCTTCTGGGCTTCGGCGCGAATGTCATGGCTGATCCGCATGGAGCAGAATTTCGGCCCGCACATGGAGCAGAAATGCGCCACCTTATGGGCCTGTTTGGGCAGGGTCTGATCGTGGAAATCCCGCGCGGTATCGGGGTCAAGCGACAGGTTGAACTGGTCTTCCCAGCGAAACTCGAACCGGGCCCGGCTGAGCGCATCATCGCGCCGCTGCGCGCCGGGCAGGCCCTTGGCCAGATCAGCGGCATGGGCGGCGATCTTGTAGGTGATTACCCCGGTCTTCACGTCATCCCGGTCGGGCAGGCCCAGATGCTCCTTGGGTGTCACGTAGCAGAGCATGGCGCAGCCGAACCAGCCGATCATCGCGGCCCCGATGCCGCTGGTGATGTGGTCATAACCGGGGGCAATATCCGTGGTCAGCGGCCCAAGCGTGTAGAACGGCGCCTCGTGGCAGCACTCAAGCTGCTTGTCCATGTTCTCCTTGATCTTGTGCATGGCCACGTGACCGGGGCCCTCGATCATGACCTGACAATCCTTCGCCCATGCGATCTTGGTCAGCTCGCCCAGCGTCTCCAGTTCGGCGAACTGCGCTTCGTCATTGGCGTCGGCAATCGAGCCCGGGCGCAGCCCGTCTCCCAGCGAAAAGCTCACATCATACTGGCGGCAGATGTCGCAGATCTCCTCGAAATGCTCGTAGAGGAAGGATTCCTTGTGGTGATGCAGGCACCATTTGGCCATGATCGAGCCGCCGCGCGACACGATGCCTGTCACCCGGTTGACCGTCATGGGCACCATGTGCAGGCGCACACCGGCGTGGATCGTGAAATAATCCACCCCCTGTTCGGCCTGTTCGATGAGCGTGTCGCGGAAGACCTCCCAGCTCAGGTCCTCGGCAATGCCGTTGACCTTCTCCAGCGCCTGATACATCGGCACCGTGCCGATGGGCACGGGGGAATTGCGGATGATCCATTCCCGCGTGTTGTGGATGTTGCGCCCGGTGCTGAGGTCCATGACCGTATCCGCGCCCCAGCGGATGGCCCAGACCATCTTGTCCACTTCCTCTTCCATGGAGGAGGTCACGGCGGAGGTGCCCATATTGGCGTTGACCTTGACCAGAAAGTTGCGCCCGATAATCATCGGTTCGCTTTCGGGATGGTTGATATTGGCCGGGATGATCGCGCGGCCCGCGGCAATCTCGGCGCGCACGAATTCAGGCGTCACATAATCGGGGATACTGGCCCCGAAGTCATTGCCGTCCCGGTGACAGGGCGCGGTGTCGCGCAGCTGGTTTTCGCGGATCGCGACGAACTCCATCTCGGGCGTGATGATCCCGGCGCGGGCATAGGAAAGCTGCGTGGGGGCCGCGCCGTCCTTGCCGCGCAGGGGGCGGGGTTTGACCGGAAATTCAGGGGTCAGCTTGTCCCCCTGAACAAAGCCGTTGTCCGCATCGGTGATCTCGCGCCCGTCATAGGCCTCCACATCCCCGCGCGCCTTGATCCAATCGGCGCGCAGCGCGGGCAGGCCCCGGGTGATGTCGGTCAGCACCTCGGGGTCCGTGTAAGGCCCGGAGCTGTCATAAACGGGCAGCGGCGGCTCACCCGCCGTGGGATGGGTCGAGATTTCGCGCATCGGCACGCGGATGCCGTCATGCATCTCGCCTGCGACATAGATCTTGCGCGATGCGGGCAATGCGTCGGTGGTGATTTTCGGATTAGGCACGTTCATTTTGGCGCTCCTCAAGCTCAGGTCTCAAAAAGACACCAGATGAGTTTTGGGAGGAGGCGAAGGCGAAACCGGCCTTCTGTTCGGGTGGCAAGGGGCCATCTTTGGCGTTGCGACCTAAGCTTCCTACGCCAGTATCAACTGGGTCAGGTTCAAAGGGTCGCATCACCTGGCTTGCGCCATATCAGCCTCTCAGTCCCTCGGGCGGGACTCCCCTGCGTCTTTCCGCGATAGAACGAAACGGCAGGTTTGTAAAGCACCGACCCGGCAGCCATCCGCCCAATCGCGAGGCCGCCAAGGTCCGTCAGATGAAAGCGCAGCGCCCGCCACCAACGCCAAACCCCGCGAAGGCGGGCGTCTGGCGCTCAGGTCACAAGCGGCGGCAAGACCTCTTCGATGCGCGCGCGTGACCCTTCGTATTGCGCGGGCAGTTTCAGGTCTTCGCCAAGATGGGCGAGCGCTTCATCCCGCGTGAACCCCGGCGGGTCGGTGGCGATCTCAAAGAGCACTCCGCCCGGCTCGCGGAAATAGATCGCATTGAAATACTGCCGGTCAATGACCGGCGTCACCTGCATCCCCGCCGCCAGAAGCCGCTCGCGCCAATCAAGCTGGTCGTCATCGTCAAGCGCGCGGAAAGCCACGTGATGGATGCTGCCCGCCCCCTGCTGCGCAATCCCAGCATCGTCCGACCGCATCAGGTCCACCACGGCCCCCCGAATGTCGGAGCGTCCCGTGCCCGAGACCGCCAGCCGCAGGCGCTCTTCGCCCGACGTGGTCTCATGGCCCATTTCCTCATAGCCGAAGACATCTGTCAGCAAGCGCTGGGTTGGTCCCAGATCGTCCAGTTGCAAGGTGACCGAATGGAACCCGTCCAGCGTCGGGCCCTTGTCCCCGCCCTCTTCGACCAGTTCCACCATCGCGCCATCCGGGTCCGCCAGCTTGATGACCCGCTGGCCGAAACGCTCTGACGGGCCGTCGAACGAAAGCCCGTCGTGGGCCAGCCGTTCCATCCAGCTGTCAAACTCCCGCCCTCCAAGCGCATAGGCATAGGCCGATGCGGTTCCCGGCCCCGGGCGGCCCGGCCCTGCGTTGGCAAACGGAAAAAAGGTCAGGATCGTGCCGGGGTCCGCGGTCGGGTTGCCGTAGTAGAGATGATAGGTGCCGGGATCATCAAAGTTGACCGTCTTTTTGACCAGCCGCTGCTGCATCACCTTGGTGAAGAAATCCACATTGGCCTGCGGCGGGCCGCTGATCGCGGTGACATGGTGCAGGCCGTTCATACGTTTCCGGGTCATGATCTTACTCCTCAAGAGGTTCTGGACATCAGATAGCCTAAAACGCTGTGCATAAAAGCGCGATTGACGCAGATTAGGTGTTCATACCTGCGCAGGTGCACGAAAAGCTAAAAGACTTGGCGCGCCTACCTTCCGTCACATTCGACAACACCCCACGATCCCGCTAGGTCAGAGATCAGAACCAAGGGAGGAAACAGATGACGGCTGAGCGACCGTGGACCGCGTTTTACGGTGCCGACGTGCGGCCCGACATCGGCGCCCCCCTCTACCGGACCATCGGAGACCTGATCCGCTCCGTCTCGGAGACCTACGGGAAATCCCCCGCCTTCACCGCCTGCCTTCCCAACGGCATGAACGGCACCTTGAGCTTCTCCCAGGTCGACCAGATGTCGGACGCCTTCGCGGTCTACCTGCGCGAAGTGGCCGGTTTGGCGCAGGGCGACCGCGTGGCGCTGCAAATGCCCAACGGGCTGGCCTTTCCCGTGGCGGCGTTCGGCATTCTCAAAGCAGGCTGTGTGCTGGTGAACATCAACCCGCTCTACACCGCCGAGGAGATGTCAAAGCAGTTCATTGATGCGGAACCCCATGCGCTGGTGATCCTCGATATGTTCGCCGACAAGGTGCCGCAGGCCACGCGCGGTCACCCGATCCCCAATATCATCGTCACCAGGATTGCGGAGTTCCTGCCCGCCCTGCCCCGGGGCATCGTCGGCCTTGTGCAGAAATACTGGGACCAGTCCGTAAAGCCGGTGGAGGTGCCGCACATCCGCCTGCCCGATGCGCTGGCCGCCGGGCGCGCGCACCAGCAGGCCGAGAAGATCGAGGTGGATGTTTACCGCCAGTCCATCGGCCCCGATGATCTGGCCTGCCTTCAGTACACCGGCGGGACCACGGGCGTGGCCAAGGGCGCCATGCTGACCCACGCCAACCTCATCATGAACATGTCCCAGACGATGGCGCTGATCTCGGGCCTGAAGAAGGGCGAGGAGGTCGCGCTCACGGCCCTGCCCATGTATCACATCTTTGCCTTCACGGTGAACCTGCTGGGGTTCTACTGGCTTGGCGCGCGCAATGTGCTGATCCCCAACCCGCGCCCCCTGAGCGCGCTGAAACGCGCCTTCGAGAACTACAGGATCACCTGGATGAGCGGCGTGAACACGCTGTTTAACGGGTTGACCAATGAGCTCTGGTTCACCGACAGCCCGCCCAAACACCTCAAGTTCGCCTCCGCCGGGGGAATGGCCCTGCAATCCTCGGTGGCCGCGCGGTGGGGGGAGATCACCGGCAAGCCCGTGGTGCAGGGCTACGGGCTCACCGAAACCTCGCCGGTGCTGACCTTTGAGCCTCTGGGCAAGAAGCGCCCCGGCACCATTGGGGTGCCGATCCCCTCCACGCTGGTCGCCTGCCTTGACGAGGAGGGCCGGGAGGTGCCGCAAGGCCAACCCGGAGAGATCGCCGCCAAGGGGCCACAGGTCATGGCGGGCTACTGGAACAAGCCCGAAGAGACCGCGAAAGTCATGCGGGACGGCTGGTTCCTGACCGGCGATATTGGCGTCATGGATGCGGACGGCTATTTCACGATCGTCGACCGCAAGAAGGACATGGTGGTCGTGTCGGGCTTCAACGTCTACCCCAATGAGGTCGAGGATTGTCTGGCCACCCATCCCGGCATTCTGGAGGCGGCGGTGATCGGTGTCCCCGATGCCAGCACCGGCGAAGTGGTAAAAGCCTTTGTCATCGCCCGCGACCCCGGCCTGACGGAGGCCGATGTGCGCCAGCATTGCAAGGCCCATCTGACCGCCTACAAGGTCCCCAAGCGGGTCGAATTCCGCACCGAACTGCCCAAATCGAACGTGGGCAAGATCCTCAGAAAAGAGCTGCGCACCGAAGAACTTGCGCAGCAGGCGGCGGAGTAGCACATGGTCAGCCCTCTTGAACAAGCCGTCCTCGCGCTGATGATCTTTGCCATCATGCTGGGCATGGGTGCCTCCCTGACCCCGCGCGATTTCTACCTCGCCCTGCGGCGGCCCTATGGGCTGCTGATCGGACTGGTGTCGCAATATGGGTTCATGCCGCTCATCGGCTTTCTTCTGGCCACGCTGCTGGCCGTGCCCGAGGCCATCGCCATCGGTATCCTCATCATGTCCTGCATGCCGGGCGGGACCACCTCGAACATCTTCACCTATTTCTCCAAGGGCAACCTGGCGCTTTCGGTGCTGATGACCGTGACCTCCACGGTAGCGGGGGTCGTGATGATCCCGCTGGTGCTGGTGCTCTATGCCACGGCCCTTGATCTGGAGATCCCGCGCGAGAACATCATCGCCACGCTGATCCTGCTGCTGGTGCCCGTGGGCATCGGCATGGTGCTGCGCAGGATCAACGCGAATATCGGCGCGGTGACCGAGTTCTTCGGCTCGGTGCTGGGTGTCGTCTTCATCCTCTTCCTGATTGTCAGCTGGATCCCGCGCAACTGGCAGTTCCTGCTGGAAACCTCCGCCTCCACCTATGTGGCCGCCATCGGGATCGGAGCCTGTGGCATCACCATCGGGTATGGCTTTGCCCGCGCGCTCCGGCTGCATCCGCGCAACGCCCGCACCGTGGCGCTGGAAACGGGCATCCAGAACGGGCCGCTGGCGCTGGCGATCATCGTCTTCACCTTCTCAGGCGAGGAAGCGGATGCGCTGACGGCCGTGCCTGTGCTTTATTCACTCTTCATCGTGATTATCGCCACGCTTGTGACATTCCTCTTTCGCCGGGCCAATGCGGCGGCGGAACAACACATGCCGGACGGGTTGCTCTGACCATGGCCGGGAACCGGATTGTCCTGCTCGGCGTGAAGGGCGGCCCCGCCGTGCGCCCGGACAGCCCCCTGCCCACCGCCAGCCTGTTGCAGCTTGCCGGGCGCAATATCGTGGTGGATTGCGGCATCGGCGTCACCCGCAGTCTGGTGGAAACCGGCGTGACGCTGCTGGAGATCGACGCGATCTTCATCACCCATCTGCACTCCGACCACCTGCTGGAACTGGGCCCGCTGATCTACACCGCCTGGACCACCGGGCTGAAACGGCCCATTCAGGTCTTTGGACCCGCTGGCACCAAGGCCTATTGGCAAGCCTTCCTGACCTCGATGTCCTTTGACCATGCGATCCGGATCGAGGACGAGGGGCGCATCCCGCTCGATCAGATGGTCAGCGTTTCGGAGTTTGACGAAGGGGTGATCCCGGCGCTCGACGGCATCGGCGTCGCGGCCCTGCGTGTCCGCCATCCGCCTGTCACCGACACCTTTGCGCTCCGCTTCGACGCGGCTGGCCGGTCAGTCGTCTTTTCCGCCGATACCTGCTATTTCGAACCCCTGGCGCATTTTGCCCGCGGCGCGGACGTGCTGGTGCATGAGGCGATGCTGACCGAAGGCATAGATGCGCTGGTGACGCGCACCAACGGCGGTGCGCGTCTGCGCAACCACCTGCTGGCCTCGCACACCCCGGCCTCGGATGTGGGGCGGATCGCGACACAGGCAGGGATCGGGCATCTGGTGCTGAACCACCTCGTCCCCATAGACGATCCGGCCTTCACGTCAGATCATTGGCTGGCGGAGGCTACGCGCCACTGGACCGGAAAGACCACCGTCGGGCAAGACGGCCTCTCGATCCCCCTGGGATAAACGCGCGTCTTACCTCAAGACTAGAGCGTCTGACGAAATACCTGAAACGTCAAGCATCACGTAACGCGCCCCAATCTTTGATTTCAGGCAGCGTTGCGTGATTCAGGTTTTTCGCATGACGCTTTAAATCGCGGCGTCAGCGCTGACCCGTTCGGCAAAACTGGCAAAGAACTTGGCCGAGAGCTTCTTGGCTGTCCCCTGGATCAACCGGCTTCCCAGCTGGGCCAGTTTGCCGCCGATATCCGCATTTGCATCATAGCGCAGCAAGGTGCCTTCCGGGTGCTCCTCCAGCACCACATCTGCACCGCCCTTGGCAAAGCCCGCCGCCCCGCCATTGCCTTCGCCTTTCAGCGAGAACCGCTCGGGCGGCGCATCCGGCGACAGGGTCACATTGCCTTTGAACTTCGCCTTGACCGGCCCGATCTTGAGCACGACGAGCGCCTCGAGATCGGTATCGGAATGCTTTGTAAGCTCCTGACATCCGGGAATGCACTCCTTGAGAACCTCCGCATCATTCAACGCTTCATAGACAACATGCCGCGGCGCGTTGATTACGATTTCGTCCTTGAGTTCCATGGCGCGCGTCCTCCCTTGCCCCGTTGTTCACGCGGCAGTTGAGCACAGCTGCGGCCCGATTGGAATGGTTTTGGGCTCAGGCGGCTAGAGTTTGTTGACCGGAATCTTCAGGGTCATGTTGCCATCCGCGTCCCGAGGCACCTCGCCTGCACGCATGTTGACCTGCAAGGAGGGGATAATCAGCCCGGGCATGGCAAGCTCCTTGTCGCGGGCTTCGCGCATCGTCACGAAATCCTCCCGGCTTGTCCCCTGCCCCACGTGGATGTTCTTGGCCTTCTCCTCGCGCACGGTGGTTTCCCAGGCAATCGCCCGCCCGCCGGGACCGTAGTCATGGCACACAAAGAGGCGCAGATCGTCCGGCAGGCTCAGCACCCGCTGGATCGAATCGTAAAGCTGCCCCGCGTCACCGCCCGGAAAATCCGCCCGCGCCGTGCCCCCATCGGGCATAAAGAGCGTATCCCCCGCGAACCCTGCATCCCCCATGACATGCACCATGCAGGCGGGCGTGTGGCCGGGCGTGTGCAGCGCAAAGCACTCCAGACTGCCTACCCTGTAGCGATCCCCGTCGGTAAAGAGCCTGTCGAACTGCGAGCCGTCCCGTTCAAACTCCGTGCCCTCGTTGAACACCTTGCCAAAGGTCTCCTGCACGGTGGTGATGTGCTCTCCGATCCCGATCCTGCCGCCCAGCTTCTGCTGGATGTAGGGCGCACCGGAGAGGTGATCCGCATGTACATGGGTCTCGATGATCCATTCCAGATCAAGACCCTGATCCCGGATTGCGGCAATGATCTCATCCGCGCTGTCATAGCTGAGCCGCCCGGCGGCATAATCGAACTGCATCACGGCGTCGATCACCGCGCAGGATCGGCTGGCCGGATCTTTGACAAGATAGCTGATCGTGTTGGATTGTGGGTCAAAAAATGCTTTAATCTCAGGATGTTGAGTCATCTCTGCCTGATATTCACTCATTCCCGGTCCTCCTCGATCCTGCGCGGTCAGCCGTCCTTGTCGGGCAGTGTAACCGGCCCACCCTGCTCGACCCAAGTGGAAAAGCCCTCGCGCAGATGGGCGGCCTCGAACCCCATATCCTGAAGCTGTGCGACCGTCAGCGCCGACCGCCAGCCGGAGGCACAGTGAAAGACGAACCGCTTGTCCTCGCCAAAGATCGGCTTGAAGTACGGGCTTTCAGGATCGACCCAGAATTCGACCATGCCACGGGGCGCATGAAAACTGCCGGGGATGTGACCCCGGGCGCGCTCACGCGGGTCGCGGATGTCGACGATCACGACGCCGGGGTCGTCCAGCATGGCGATCAGGTCCGGGGTTTCCACCTCTTCGATCCGGGCGCGTGCCTCGGCCACGAGCGTGGCGGCACTTTTCTTCAGTTTCTTCATGTCATTCCTCCTCGTCCCCGGCCAGCGCCTCCTGCAGATGCGTCATGGCACGCTCCAGCAGCGCGGGCGTGACCGCTTTCCCCTGAAGACGGATCAGGTAACCCCCGGCGTCCTTTTCGCCGCGTAACGTGACACCGCCCGGCAGGGTCGCCTCCGCAACCGCAACCCGCGCGGTGTTCCTGGGCCGTCCGCCCTTGGCCGGGTTTGCGGGCTTTTCCAGCGCGGCGACCACGGGCGCAAGCACCGCCCATTCCGCTTCCGAGCTCTCGGGCTGCGCGTCCTCCAGTGCGCGGCGAAGCCGGACGACGCCCCCTGCCCTCAGTGCGGCGGCGAGCCGCAGCCCGTCGCGCTCCTTCAGACCTTCCGCATGGGTCAGCAGATCGCCCAGTTCCTCAAAGATGAGCGAAAACGAACGGATCTTGGATCGCTTTGCCTTGCTCGCGGCCTTGAAAAGTTGCGTCACCGCTGCATCGGTGGAGGCAAATGCCCCCCGTTGCGCGGCAATGACTGCGATGCGCCCGCGCTCGAAATGCGACAGGGAGGCGCGGATTTCATTCTCTTCCACCATAGCGGCAAAACCGCCCCCCAGCGCCTCGGGGTCGCGCACCAGCGCGGCAATGGTCCTGAACCGGTCCTCACCGGTTTCGGCGTGCAACTCCTTGATCGCGCGCAGGCGGCGGAACCCGGACAAAAGCGCATAAGACCTGCGCCCCTCGCGCCGGGTGAAGACCTCGATGGGCAGCCGCAACCCGTGATCCGCGATGGAAGATTTCAGCTCGGCCATTTCCTCGGGGTCAATCACCGTCCGGTCCCGGACCAGCACATCGGGTTGAATGGAATCGATCGGCAGCGCCTCGATCACCCTGCCCTGCTCCGCCGCCGCGCGGAAGCGTTTCGCATCCGCCATGTCATGGGCCATCCGCACCCGCGCCTCGTTCGCGCCAACGGGCTGCGCCTGCGCGCTTTCCGCCGCCACCTGGCTGATCGGGGCAATGCCCGCGTTGGGTTTGCCCAGGGTTTCGCGGCGAAACTCCTCTTCGATCCGATTGAGATCCTCGGCACTCGGTGCCGTTATCTTCCTACGTTTGGCCATGTGTCATTTCCTGCTCGTCTTTCCACCACGCGCCAATGATAAGCTCCTTGACCTCCGCCCAGGTCCGGTCGAAGGTTTCGCGCCCGCGCACGTAGGTGTCTCGGTTGAAATCGCGGTAGTCCACCTCGTAGATGCCATTTACCTGCTCACCCGCCTGCCCGACCATTGCCGTCATATCCTGCCGGAAGGTGGTCATCAGATCTCCGAAATAGGCCTGGATCACATTCGCCAGATCGGTCTGCTGGGCCGCGTCAAAGCGGGTGATGAGCGTGCGTACCGCGTCCCATTCAAAGCGCACCTCCGGCAGACCAGAGCGGCGGCGCTGACTGTTTTCGCCTTCCTCGATGCTGGCGAAGGTCGAATAAAGCATGTCGAAAAACCGCCCCGTGCTGTCGAATTCCAAAAAGGATGCGCCCAATGGGACCAGCAGAATATCCGCTGCCGAGAGTGCATTTATCGTTAAATAGCCGAGCGCTGGCGGGGTATCGAGCAGGATGATGTCATACTCCTGCAACAGACCGCTGTCGTCGAGCCCGTTTGTCAGCGCATCCCAGAGCGGCCAACCGCGCGACTGCATGCGCCAGACCGGGACCTGAAACTCCGCCCAGTACAGGTTGAGCTGCGCCCCGATGAGATCGACATTCGGCCAGTGGGTTTTCTGGATGAGGTTTCGCGGCGAAACCTCCAGCGCTTCTGTCAGGGTTTCGTCAAGCGGGATCGGCGCATCACCGCGTGCCGCGCGCACCTCGTTTTCCCGGCTCACATGCCGGGCGTAATCCCGCGCGAGGATCGGGAAGGCGGTTTGCCATTCATCCTGCACGGTGCCGCCCATGATCGAGGTCATGGAGCCCTGGCTGTCGAGGTCGATCACCAGCACCCTGTAGCCATCAAGTGCCGCCGACATCGCCAGATGCGCACAGGTGGAAGTCTTGCCCACACCGCCCTTGAAGTTCGCGACCGCCAGCACCTTGGCGTCGAGCCCGTCGGGCCGGTAGGGGCGGTATTCGCGGTGCGCGGCACCTTCCTCGGCAAAGTGGTCGCGCAGGGCCATGACTTCTTCGAGGGTGAACCATTTGGAGTTGCCTTCGCCCGTGCCCTGCGGCAGTTCCGGCTGTGCTTTGAGCACGCGCCTGAAATGCGCAGGCGCCACCGGGATCAGGTAGCGGCAAATCTCCCACGTCGAAAAGCGCCGCAGCCGTTTCTGCCCGTCCGGGGCATGTCCGCCCCTGGCCAGTTCTTCCCGTCCACGGGCCGCGAATGAGGCGGCTTTCGCGAATCGCGCGGTATGGATAGGCTCACCGATACGTCCCGCTGCCTGCTCAGGGTCGATCCCCAGATAAGGGGGCAGGGGGGCTTTACCTGTAGATGTCATGTTAAACTGCCGATGTTAGATTTATGCGCTGTTGTTCGATATTTTATCGCACATTACACGTGAAATGTGAATCTTTCTCTGGAAATCAAGAAGAACACAGTTGTTCTGTTTAGTAGGCTTTAGTATCTTTTAGAATCTTTGTGTTAGAATATTGGCCTTATATCAATAGTTTGCCTTGCTTACAGTCACCGAATACGGGACAAAGGGTGCCCATTTGCAGGATCAAAGGGACCTAAAGACAGGGGGAAAGGTACCGATTCTCGGGATAGGGTCGAATATTCATTGATTAGAGCCTATATCCCGTCGAAAGGCCAGCATGCGATCCCGTAGACGGGTCCCTTTGTTGGCCTGCGCGCCCGGCACCGTCTCCGGCCAAAGGTATCCGAATAACCGTTGAGTTTGGGTGCCCGTCGCGGTATCGTCGCCCGGGAGGGACCTCAAGAGTCCTATGAGCAGAGGCACCATCGGCCATGGATGACATCCCGAAAGACAAGCTGACCGGCTCCTTGCGCCGGGGGGCCGTCAAAAAGCACGTCGCCGCCATCCACGTGTCGGGCAAGCTCACGCTGTTGCAGCGCAAACTGAGCAATGTCCTGCTGCTCAACGCCTATGATACGCTCACCCAGGCCAGCAGTTTCCAGATGGATGCGCGTACCCTGTGCATGCTCGTGGGCTATAACTCCAACGATTTCGACACGCTGAAATCCAGCCTGCGGGGGTTGGCGGAAACCGTTGCGGAATGGGACATGCTGGATGAGGCGGGCCAGCAGGAGTGGGGGGTCTCCAGCCTGTTGAGCTATGCCAAGCTGAAGGGCGGGGTGTGCGAATACGCCTATTCCCCGGCGCTGGCGGAGAAACTGGCGGACCCCAAGGTCTTTGCGCTCATCAACCTCAACATTCAGCGGCGGTTCACCAGCGGGCACGCGCTGGCGCTCTACGAGAACTGCTACCGCTTCCACCGCACCGGCAGCACCGGCTGGTGGCCGCTGGAGACGTTCCGGCGGCTCATGGGCGTGGAGGACAGCGCCTATTACGAGACCTACAAGCATCTCAATGCCAAGATCATCAAACCGGCGGTGGCCGAGGTGAACCGCACCAGCAACATCGTGGTCACGCCCGAAGTGCGCAAGCGGGGCAGGGCGGTCACGGACATCCGGTTCCGCATCAAACCCAACCCGCAGCTTGCGATCCTCGACATAGACGATGGCGAGGGGTTGCGCCGCGCGCCGGTCTATGACCGTCTGCGGGGTCTGGGGATAAGCGACCGGCTGGCCCGCCAGTGGCTGCTGGAGCATGGTGAGAGCGAGGTGACGCAAAAGCTCGACTACATGGCGCGGCAGAGCGGCGTGAAGAGCCCTCAGCGCTATCTGGCGGCGGCCCTGCGGGACGACTACGTGGAGGCGCCCAAACCGGCCGCACAGCCGCCCTCCAGCGCCCGGGCGGTCAAACTGGGACGGGTGCGGGACCTTGCAGCGGCGCGCACCCCGACCCAGCGCGACGCCGACCGCCGCCTTTTCCTCACTGGCATCGAAGACCCTGCGGCGCGCGCGGACTTTGAGCGGCACGGCTGGATGTCGGCACTGAACGCGCAGGCGATTTTTGACTTCTGGGAAGACCTGATCCCCGGGGCCTTCGAGACCTGAGCGGCTTTGCTTGACAGATCCTCGCGGTCGCTGTGGTTGCAGAAAGCATAAACCTGAATCAAAACTCGCTGTCTCTCAATCAGCAAGGCCCTGATTTCGAAAGCGCTTTTTGACACTCCTTGTTGCAGATTAGAGCGGTATACGTATATTCTGTATCGCGACCCCTTACAGTTGAGGCCTGCCCCCGAGCCTCGGTGGGGGTGAAGCCCCCTCCCGGGGGGAGGGTCGGGGGCTGGCCGGCGATGCCGGCCGGGTACACTCGGTAAGGGCGGTGATTCAGATTTTCAGGCCGATGCTCTAAGCCGATTTCGCTGTAGGTAGAGAACATGCAGGTGAAGACGCGGCCAGCCCAGCAAAAACCCCGCCGTCGTTCTGCCGGCGCAGGCCGTGCGGGCGTGGGACCGCTGCGGCAGCTTGCGGCCCGCGCCTCGCGTTTTGCCGAAACCTCGCGCCTGGCGACGCTCAGCGCTGCGGCGGCGGCGCCGGTGCAACGCCGGGTGAGCATCGGCGGAAAGCCGGTGGAGCAGCGGACCCCGGACCTGTGGCGCTTGCAGGATGCTGCGACGGACATGCCTCAGGCGGATAACGCGATCTATGCGGATGACTGGAAACGTTCTTTCAGAGATATGCAGCAATATCAGACCTATAGGGATAAATCGGCCCCGGTTTCGGTGGGCCTGATCGAACCTTATGCGGCGTGGTATTCGATCCCGCATATCGAGGCGGGCACCTTCTTTGTGCTGGGCGAAAACCACGGCGCCTATGGCTACCGCGACCTTGTGGGGGAAAGCAACATCGCGGGCAAGGTGCTTGGCGAATCGGGCAACCATGCGCTTTTGGATACGCCCGAGGCGCTGGCGCAAAACCCCAAGGCCGATGCGCTGAAAACCAAAGGTGTCACCCGCGAATACATGATGGAGAGCATCGCGCCCAAGACGTACTATTCGATGAATGTGGTGGTCAGGAGTCTTGAGAAAGAAGCGGGAACCGCGACGGCGGCCCCATCGGACGGCATAAAACGGGAGAATGAGGACCGGGACGACTGGATCGCCAATTACAAGCTGGCCCTGCCGGAGCGGCGCGGCTTTGATCCCCTGCGGCTCAAGCCCTATTACAGCACCATGATCCCGACCGAGACCCGGTATTTCATGAAGGCCGAAACCGTCGCCGGGCCCTATAGCGTCTACGAGACCGCGAGCAAGAAGTTGCAGGCCTTCCAGGATGCGCTGAAGGTCTTCATCTCCGCAAACCCGCGCCACGACAAGATCGCGGCTTTCCGGAAGCTTGATGGTGAATTGGACACGCTGCTGACGGGACTGGCCAAAGACAAGGCAGATCGCGATGCCAAGGCGCTGGTAAAGCAGGCGAAATGGATCAGACGGGCGCTTGGGCAGGTCTCGGTGATGGAGGACCAGCAGCTCATGGCGATGCGGGGGGCCGTGGCGCCTGACGCTCATGCGGTGGCCTATGCCGGGATCAAGGACACTGCCACGCACGAGCAGACCGCGAATTACTATCGCGAGCGCGCGATGTTCCAGGCGATCCTGAAGGCAAGGGACGACGGGTTTGCCTTTGCGGGGATCGGCGATAACCACGCAGTGAACCTGAAGGCGTCATTGGAGGATGAGGCCGATGTGCCGGTCATCACGCTGGAGGACCTCATCAAGGATTTCTCGCAGCCTGCGCTGTAGCAGGTTCGCGGCCAGTTACGCGTTGCATTTGCCGCCCGTGCTCGGGCAGGGTGGCGCGGCAGGGAGGAGCGTGACATGGGCGGTGTGATCTATTGGGAAGACCTGAGCGCGCCGCAGTTTCGGGGCCTGTCGGGGCCGGTGGTGGCCGTGCTGCCGCTGGGGGCCACGGAACAGCACGGCCCGCATCTGGCGGTCTCGGTGGACAGCACCCTTGTGGAGGCGGTTCTGGCCCGCGTGCAGGTGCCGCAAGGCGTCACCGCATTGGTCCTGCCGAGCTTGCGGATCACCCGGAGTGCCGAACACGACCGGTTTCCCGGAACGCTCAGCCTGTCGGGGGATACGCTGTTGGCGGTGCTGCGGGATATCGCCGCGTCGGTGAAGCGGGCAGGGGTCTCGCGGCTTTGTCTATTCAACGGGCATGGTGGCAATACCGCCTTGTTAGAGACTGTTATTCGCGAGATGCGGATCACCCATGATCTGATCGCTGTCCAGTGCAGCTGGTTCGGCTTTGCGCAAACGGACGGTCTGTACGATGCAGATAAGCTTGCCCATGACTTTCACGCCGGGGACACGGAGACCTCGGCCATGCTGGCCGCATCCGCGCAGCATGTGGATATGGCTCAGGCGGAGGATTTCCGCCCGGCCACCACGACGTGGGAGAGCATATGGATCGGGCTGACCGGGCAGGCGGCGCGCCCCGGCTGGATCATCGACGATCTGAACGCGCAGGGTGCCTGCGGGGATGCCGCGTCGGCGACGGCGGAAAAAGGCGAGGCGCTGCTGGCATCCGCCGCCCGGAACTTTGCCGCCTTTCTGGCTGAGTTCGCGGCGTTCGATCACAGGGCTTTTTGATCGTGAACCTGACCGGTGGTGCAAGAACTCCTTCGGCAGGGTCCCGGCGTGCGGTCATCGGTGGGGCCGTTCAACGGCCCCCACAAGGATCGGATAAAGCGTCATGCGAAAAACCTGAATCACGCAACGCTGCCTGAAATCAAAGATTGGGGCGCGTTACGTGATGCTTGATGTTTCAGGTATTTCGTCAGACGCTCTAGGGCCTGTGGGGATTCAGGATTCCCAAGTGGCGTGAGTTCTGATTCAACCTTCCAAAAGAGGAGGGTCGAATGGGCATGAGCAGGCGGATCATCAAGGATCATCATTGGGCGAAGATGGAGCCCCACTGCCTGGGACTGAAATCGCATCCCGGGCGCACGGGCAGCGACCCGCGGTTGTTTTTGGAAGCCGTGTTCTGGGTCGTGCGAACCGGCGCGCCGTGGCGCGATCTGCCGCCGGAATTCGGCAATTGGAGCACCGTCTACCGGCGTTTTTTGGATTGGGCGAAGGCCGGTATATTCGAGCGCATGTTCAACGGGTTATCAGATGCGCCCGACCTTGAGGTCGCGATGATCCCCTCTCGGCAGATCACTGCGTGATCGCCTGCCGGGCAATGGACGCCACATTGGTCAAGCTCCACCGACATGGACACGGCGCAAAAGGGATGAAAGCCGACCGCGCATGATCCAGTGGATCATGCGCAGGCTTGAACGTCCGAAGGACTCGTCGTCAGGCGATAGGCAAGTCCAAGGGTGGGTGGACCATTGCCCGGCAGTCGAAACGCAGTTTCGATGAGAGGGGACCAAGATATTGGCTCTGACAGACGCACTCGGAAATCTCGTTCGGTTCGTTCTATTGCCCGGCAATCGCTACGACACCGTGGGAGTGGCACCGCTGATCGACGGCATCCACTTTGGAACGCTGCTGGCGGACAAGGCTTTCGACAGCAATTGGATCGTCACTAATATGAACGAGCGCGGCGCGACGATCTGCATCTCACAGCGTCCGCAACGCAGAGAGCCGTTGGAAATCGACGAAGAGATCTACAAGTGGCGACACCTTATCGAGAACTTCTTCTGCGATCTGAAGGACTTCAAGCGCATCGCCTTGCGCGCCGACAAGACCGACACTGTGTTCGCCGCAATGATCTACGCGGCGAGCGCACTCATCAATGGACGATGAATCCCCACAGGCCCTA
>JBCCUU010000019.1:0-77053 GCA_039196345.1 Pseudomonadota bacterium
CCGTCAATCTGGTCATACGCCTGGAAGTCTCCGAAATACTTCGTAATCGCCGCCGTCAGCGTCGTCTTCCCGTGGTCAACGTGACCAATCGTGCCAATGTTCACATGCGGCTTCGTGCGTTCAAACTTTTCCTTTGCCATGGTAGCGGCGCCCTTTTATTGCCATGGGGTCGCTACATGCGACCCGATCCTGTGGTTATGGCGCGCGATGTATTGTGATCGGCGTGGAAAATCAAGCGGGACTTTCATGCCGGCTGCGCTGGATTAATGGAAGCGCGCAGGGGCCTATCGGCTCTCGGCATCCGCCCGGGTCTCTTCCGGCTTCGGCGGGACGTAACCTTCCGGCATGAACCAGCCCTGCCGGATGTTCTGTTCGACCAGGAAATCCTCGATTGCCTTGGCCGCATTCTGGGCCAGCCCCGCCAGTTGCTGGTCCGCGGACTGCGTCCAGCCGGTGCCAAAAAGCGCCTCGCCATCAATGTCCTCAAGGATCGTCATCTGCTCCGGCGTCTCGTTCAGCTTGTTGTCATCGGAATCAAACACCCGGACCCGAATGATCATCGCCGATTTCGGGGCCGCGACCACGGGCACGCCAGCGCGCGCCAGAATGTAGCCCTCGATGCTGACGCCAAGCTGATAGACCTCATCGCCCTCATAGCGCCCAAGCCGCCGGTCAATCGCCGCTGTCAGAACTTCGGTCAATTGCTCTTCTGTCGCTTCGCGGCCAACGGCTGAGGAGGTCTGCGCCTTGCCCGCATAGACATAGTTGAGCCCGAGACTGAAATTCCCAAGCTCAGCAGGCGGGCCGAGCACATCGTCCTGCTGGGCGCAGGCACACAGCAGGCCCAAAGCCAGTCCCATCACCGCAATTCGTCTCATCTGCTCTGCCTCACTCGTCCGGTTTTCCTCATGACTAGCTCAAGCGCGATTCAGGCGCAATCAGGCAGCGGCTAGAACTGGCGCATGGGCGGGCTACCTTAAGTGTCTAGCAGGGAGAACAACATGGCAAAGGATGAAATGGCCGGGTGTGCGCGGACGCCAGTGCGCGTTTCATTGATTGAAGAGCCCGTGAATATACTGAAAAGCTGGCAGTTGATGCGTGAGAACGTGCTGACCATCATCCCCGACGCCGCGACCCGCGAAAAGGTGATCTCGGGCAAGACGGCGACGCGCTGGCACATGGTGATGGACCCCAACGCCATACAGCAGATCCTGCTGGAACGGGTTGAGGATTACCCCAAATCAACCGTGACCAAGGACCTGCTGCGCCCGGCCATCGGGGAGTCGCTCTTTATCGCAGAGGGGGCGCATTGGCGCTGGCAAAGGCGCACCTCGGCGCCCGCGTTCTCGCATCGGAATGTCAGTGCGCTCGGGCCGGTGATGACGCAAGCCGCAGAGCGTTGCGCCACGCGCATCGCCCGGGCCGGGCCCCGCGCGGTCAACATGCTGGACGAGATGATCGCGGCAACCTTTGATGTGATTGCGGAAGTGACGTTCTCTGCCGACGGCAGCTTTGATCGCGATGCGGTGCACGGTGCGATTGAGGCCTATGTCAGCGATGCTGGCAAGATCTCCCTGCTGGACGTGCTTGGCGCACCCTCGTGGATTCCACGCCCCGCCCGGCTGGCCTCTGCCACGCAGATGTCCCAGATGCGCCAGGCTGCGGATGACGCCATCGAGGCCCGCGCAGCCAGAGGCCCTGGCCCCGTGCCGGACCTGCTCGATCTGTTGCTGGACGGACAGGACCCGAAATCGGGGCGACGGATGACAACAGGGGAGTTGCGCGACAACCTGCTGACCTTCATCGTCGCCGGACATGAGACCACGGCGCTCACGCTCGCGTGGTCGTTCTACCTCTGCGCCTTTGACCAACGCGTACAGGACCGGGCGCGCGAAGAGGCCAGATCGGTGCTGCAAGGGCGCGCTGCGACGGCAGAAGACATGCCCAAGCTGCCCTTCATTCGCCAGATCATTGATGAGGCGCTGCGGCTTTACCCGCCTGCGGGTGTCGTGTCTCGCACGGCGCAAAAACCCGATGACCTATGCGGTGCTGACATCCGCCCGAATGATACGGTGATGATCCCGATCTATGCCCTGGGGCGACATCGCTCGCTTTGGGAGGACCCCGACCAATTCAACCCCGACCGCTTTGCCGAACGCAAGGCGATCCGTCGCTACGCCTATCTGCCGTTCGGCGACGGGCCACGCATCTGCATCGGCGCATCCTTTGCGGTTCAGGAAGCGGTCATCATTCTGGCAACGCTTCTGTCGCGGTTCAAATTCACCGCTGTGAAAGGCCGCGACCCGAAACCGGTGATGATCCTGACCTTGCGACCGGAAGGGGGCGTGTGGCTGATGGCAGAGCCGATTTAGGCGAAGAGGTCAGGTGAAAGTGTTGTCTCGCGGGAAGCCGCGGGGGGCCATGCGCCCCGCCGAGGCGCGCTTGCCCGTCCATTCCTCCAGCGCGGTTTCCGTGCGGGTGCGTCCTGCCGGGTCCAGCCAACTGAGCCCTTCCGCGCGCGTAAAGGTCGTGGCATCCGACAGGCCGCCATCCTTGTATTTTTGCAGACGCACGCCCTTGCCGCGCCCCATCTCGGGAAGCTCATCAAGTCCGAAGACCAGCACCTTGCGGTTCTCCCCCACCACCGCAACCGCATCACCCGTGACCGGTTTGCAGATTTTGGCGCGGGTGTCGCCGCGCACGTTCAGAACCTGCTTGCCGCTTCGGGTTTGTGCGACGACATCTTCTTCGCTGACAACAAAACCATCCCCCGCCGAGGAGGCGACCAGGAGCTTTCGACCCGGCTGATGTGTGAAGAGCGCGACAATCTCCGCCTCATTCGGCAGATCGACCATCAACCGCAGCGGCTCGCCCATGCCGCGCCCGCCGGGCAGGTTGGAGGCCGAAACCGTATAGAACCGCCCGTTTGAGCCAAAGACGATCAGGCGATCTGTTGTTTCCGCGTGGAAGATGAAGCGCGGACCATCGCCATCCTTGAACTTCAGCTCGCGGGTCAGGTCAATATGGCCCGTCATGGCACGGACCCAGCCCATCTGCGAGCAGACAACCGTGATCGGCTCCCGGTCGATCATCGCCTCGATCGGGACCTCTTCCACTTCAGCGGCCTCTTCGATCAGCGTGCGCCGGGCACCACCGGGCCAATCCTTGCCGAACTGCTTTTTGGTTTCACGCAATTGTTCCGTGATGCGTGCCCATTGCAGAGCGGGGCTGTCCAGCAGGTCTTCGAGGTTGGCGCGTTCCTCCATCAACTCGGATTGTTCGCGCAGCAGCTCCATCTCTTCCAACCGCCGCAGCGAGCGCAGGCGCATGTTGAGGATCGCCTCCGCCTGCACCTCCGTCAATGACGGGTCATCGGTGGGCACCGGCGGCACATAGTCGGCCTCGCTGGTGGCACGCACATGATCCTTGCCCCAATCCTCCGCCATCAGCGCGGCTTTGGGGTCGTCATCGTAGCGAATGATGTCGATCACACGGTCGAGATTGAGGAAGGCGATGATGAAGCCTTCCAGCACTTCCAGCCTATGGTCGATCTTTTCAAGCCGGTGCTGCGACCGGCGCAACAGCACTTCCTGACGGTGGTCGAGGAAGGCGCGCAGCACTTCCTTCATCGAACAGACCTTGGGCGTTACCCCGTCGATCAGCACGTTCATGTTCAGCGAAAACCGCACCTCAAGATCGGAATTGCGAAAGAGCATGCCCATCAGCACGTCCGGGTCCACATTCTTGGAGCGCGGCTCGAGGATCATGCGCACGTCTTCCGCGCTCTCATCCCGCACATCCGCGAGAATGGGGATTTTCTTGGTCTGGATCAGTTCGGCGATCTTTTCGATCAGTTTGGATTTTTGCACCTGGTAGGGAATTTCGGTGACAACGACCTGCCACTGCCCGCGCCCCAGGTCCTCGACGCCCCAGCGGCAACGCAGCCGGAAGCCGCCCTTGCCGGTGCGATAAGCCTGGGCGATATTCTCCGCCGGCTCAACAAGGACACCCCCTGTCGGGAAATCCGGCCCGGGCACATATTTGAGCAGCGTGTCATCCCGTGCATCAGGTGTCTTGATAAGGTGAATACAGGCGTCACAAAGCTCTGCAATATTATGTGGCGGGATATTGGTCGCCATCCCCACGGCGATGCCCGACGACCCGTTCGCCAGAAGATTGGGAAACTGGGCAGGCAGCACCACCGGCTCGGTCAGCGTGCCGTCATAGTTCTCGCGGAAATCGACGGCGTTTTCGTTGAGCCCGTCCAGCAAGGCCTCCGCGACAGCGGTCATCCGCGCTTCGGTATAGCGGCTGGCGGCGGGGTTGTCCCCGTCGATGTTACCAAAATTGCCCTGCCCGTCCACGAGCGGGTAGCGCACGTTGAAATCCTGCGCCAGTCGCGCCATCGCGTCGTAAATCGCGGCATCCCCATGGGGGTGGTAGTTGCCCATCACGTCGCCCGAGATCTTCGCGGATTTGCGGAAACCCCCGGTCGAACTCAGGCGCAACTCACGCATGGCAAAGAGGATCCGGCGGTGCACGGGCTTCAGACCGTCCCGGGCATCCGGCAGTGCGCGGTGCATGATCGTGCTGAGCGCATAGGTCAGATAACGCTCGCCGAGCGCGCGGCGCAAGGGCTCCGAAAGATCGGGCTGGTCGCTTTCTCTGATGTCGCTGTCTTCACTCACAGCCTTTGTGTAGCGATGCTGTCTGACCGGAACAAGCGCCTTGTGCGGCGGGATCAGTTTGCAGCCCCGTTTACGCGGACCCAGCGCGATTCTGGCATCGGCGGCGCAAAATTCACCCTCACAAGAATCGGACAATCCTGATAAGGATATCGGCACCGGGGATTATGGTAGAGATTGGCCAAGGGTGGGGTCGAAAGTATGACACGTTTTATTTTGCTGTCTTTCGTGTTTTTGGGACTGGGGTTTTACGAGTTGAGCGGCGGGTCTGACTTTGACCCCAAAGCGACCCGAGCGGCACAGATCGAAGCGCGTCTGGAGCGCGACGCGTTGCGCATTGCCGCCTTGCCGGAGACTCCCACCCCCGCGACCCGCCTGGCCGAAGCGCCGTCTGCACAATCGGAAGACGGTGCTCATCCACAGGTGACGCGTGCGGCGTTGAACCTCGTGTCCTTTGAGACCGTCACCCAACCCCGTGTCGCTGCCGCAGAGATACACTCGGCGCCGACACCGAAGATTGAAACCGCAGCCATTTCAGAATTTGCAGCAGAGCAGGAACTCTCACTTGCGGCATTGGAAGACACGCCATCCACCGGGGCGTCCAACGTCTTTGCCGGCACTTCTATCTCTGCTTCTTCGGGGGATGTCCGCGCCGACATCGATATTCGCGTCGTGAAAGGATCACTGGTCAACATGCGCTCCGGTCCCGGCACGGAATATGACGTGGTCGACCAGCTCAGCCAGTCTACCCGTGTCGAAGTCCTGACTGACACCGGCAACGGCTGGGTGGAATTGCGCCCGCTGGACGGCGGCCCAGCGGGCTGGATGGCGGCCTTTCTGCTTTCAGACGGTTGAGTATTGCGCATCCGAGCGCACCTTGGCAAAGGGGAGAAAAGCAAGGAGCGCAGAGGTGGCAAAAAAATCGATCCTCATCACGGGGTGCTCTTCGGGCATCGGGTACACGGCGGCCACGGGGATGCGCGATGCCGGTTGGCAGGTCTTTGCCTCTTGCCGCGCGCAAGAGGATTGTGACCGGATGATCGGTGAAGGGTTTGACAGCCCGCTGATCGACTACACCCGCCCCGAAACAATCCACACCGGCCTGAACGAAGTCCTGAACGCGACGGGCGGCACGCTTGATGCGCTTTTCAACAATGGTGCGCATGGCACCCCTGGTGCTGTCGAGGATTTGCCCACCGATGCATTGCGCCAGATATTCGAAGCGAATTTCTTCGGCTGGCACGAGCTGACCCGGGCGGCTCTGCCGGTGATGCGCGCGCAGGGGCGCGGCAGGGTGGTGCAGTGTTCCTCGGTTCTGGGGTTTGTCACATTGCCCTATCGCGGCGCCTATAACGCGACCAAATTCGCGCTCGAAGGGCTGACGGACACGTTACGCATCGAAATGCGCGACACGGGGATTCACATCATCCTGATCGAACCAGGGCCGGTGACTTCGAAAATCCGCGAGAACTCCATCCCGCACTTTGAGCGCTGGATTGACTGGAAAAACTCTGCCCGTCGCGACCAATACGAAAACACGCTACTCAAGCGGCTTTATGAAAGCACAGGCCCCGACCGGTTCGAATTGCCGCCCGAGGCCGTGCTGAAAAAACTGCGCCATGCGGTCGAAAGCCCGACACCGAAGCCGCGCTACTACGTGACAACACCCACCTACATGATGGGGTTCTTCCGCCGCATCCTGTCCACCCGCGCGCTTGATCGCGTGCTTTCAAGCGTATAATCGCGGCTCTGACAGATCGCCGCTCGCTTTCGGGCTGTCTGCCCCTACATCGTCTGGGGATCAGAAAAGGATATTAATGTGGCAGACCCATTTTTCATTCTGGCAGCAATCGCATGTCTTGCAGTGGTTGTTGTGCTTGCGTTCGGGCTCGGCGGATTTGCGGGTGGCGGCGATTTCAACAAGAAAAACTCCAACAAGCTGATGCGATACCGGATCGCGGCCCAGTTCGTCGCCGTGATCTTTATCGTACTCTTCGTCTTTTTTCGCAATCAGGGAGGCTGACCACCGATGATCGTTCTGAACAAAATCTACACCAAGACCGGTGATGCGGGTGAAACTGCCCTGGGCAACGGCTCCCGCGTGGCCAAGCATTCCTTGCGCGTCACAGCCTATGGGACATCAGACGAGCTGAACTCCTTTGTCGGCGTGGCCCGGCTTGAGGCGCGCGGCAGCGTTGACGAGGCCCTGAGCCGGATTCAGAACGATCTCTTCGATTTGGGCGCGGATCTCTGCCGCCCAGATATGGAGCAGGATGCCGAGGCCGAATATCCGCCCCTGCGCATGGCCGATGCACAGGTGGACCGGCTGGAAACCGAAATCGATGCCATGAACGCAGATCTCGACCCGCTGCGCAGTTTCATTCTGCCCGGTGGGAGCGCGCTTGCGGCGCATCTGCACGTTTGCCGGACAGTCGCACGTCGGGCTGAGCGTCTCTGCGTCGAACTGGCAACCATGGAGGCGATCAACCCGGCGGCCGTCAAATATCTCAACCGGCTGAGCGACTGGTTCTTTGTGGCGGCCCGCTCGGCAAACAACGGCGGCAAGGACGATGTTCTTTGGGTGCCTGGGGCAAACAGGTAAAACGCACGCGTCCGGTCAGGAACAGATCATGAAGAATCAGGCAGCTCTCAGCTTCTCGTGAAAAAATCGCAAAATTGTTAACGATAGGAAATTTCTCGGGACGCTGCGTCAATTTGAGACAGAACGCGGCGTATCACCGCCGAAACGTGACGATTTTGCACTGTTTCATCCGGCCCGGCTTGGTTAAACCACGCGTGAGTTATGCAAAGGCTCGCACAGGGAGTGAGTCGCAACGTCAAGGAGAGAGACGCATATGAAGGTTTTGGTGCCTGTCAAACGCGTGATCGATTACAACGTGAAG
Source organism: Pseudomonadota bacterium (assembly GCA_039196345.1). Taxonomy (GTDB): domain Bacteria; phylum Pseudomonadota; class Alphaproteobacteria; order Rhodobacterales; family Rhodobacteraceae; genus Roseobacter. The sequence goes on from JBCCUU010000019.1 coordinate 7,589, forward strand.
GTGCGCGTGAAAGCGGACGGTTCAGGTGTCGATCTTGCCAACGTGAAAATGTCGATGAACCCGTTCGACGAGATTTCGGTCGAACAGGCGATACGCCTCAAGGAGGCTGGGCAGGCTGACGAAGTGGTCGTTGTGTCCATCGGTGTCAAGCAAAGCCAGGAAACACTGCGCACGGCGCTCGCCATGGGCGCGGATCGGGCGATCCTTGTGGTTGCAGCCGATGATGTGCACAACGATATCGAACCGCTGGCGGTTGCGAAAATCCTCAAGGCCGTCGTTGACGAAGAGCAACCGGGCCTCGTGCTCTGCGGCAAGCAGGCGATCGACAACGATATGAACGCCACCGGCCAGATGCTCAGCGCATTGATGGGCTGGAGCCAGGCGACCTTTGCCTCGGATGTGGCCATTGAAGGCGACAAGGCGGTTGTAACCCGCGAGGTGGATGGCGGATTGCAGACCATCAAGGTCGACATGCCGACCGTCATCACCGTCGATCTGCGCTTGAACGAGCCACGTTACGCCTCGTTGCCGAACATCATGAAGGCCAAGAAAAAGCCTCTGGATGAGAAGACCGCGGCGGACTATGGCGTCGATGTCGCACCGCGTCTGGAAGTGGTCAAGACCGAAGAGCCCGCCGCGCGTGCCGCCGGGATCAAGGTCGGCTCTGTCGATGAGCTGGTATCGAAACTCAAAGAAGCGGGAGCTGTATGATGGGCGTTCTCCTACTTGCAGAAGTCACCGATGGCGCATTGGCCATGGACGCAACGGCCAAGGCCGTCACCGCAGCCAAGGCGCTTGGCGATGTGACCCTTTTGTGCACAGGCGCGTCCTGCGCGGATGCCGCCGCTGAGGCCGCAACCATCCAGGGCGTGGCCAAAGTGCTCTGCGCCGAAGATGCGATCTACGGCAAACGACTGGCCGAGCCTGTCGCGGATCTGATCGTATCGCTGTCGGGCGACTATGAGCATATCGCGGCCCCGGCCACTACGGACGCCAAGAACATCATGCCACGCGTTGCCGCGTTGCTGGATGTCATGGTGATCTCCGATGCCACCGCCGTGATCGATGGCAACACTTTCGAGCGCCCGATCTACGCGGGCAACGCGATGCAGACCGTCAAATCAGCGGATGCGAAGAAAGTCGTGACCTTCCGTGGCTCCACTTTCGATGCGGCCGAAACAGGCGGCTCCGCTTCGGTTGAAATGATCGGTGCTGCCGCCAACCCCGGCCTGAGCGAATGGGTCGAGGACAAGGTTGCCGCAAGTGACCGCCCCGAGCTTACCTCCGCAGGTGTCGTCGTTTCGGGCGGACGTGGCGTCGGGTCAGAAGACGACTTTGCACTGATCGAAAAACTGGCCGACAAGCTGGGTGCGGCGGTTGGCGCGTCGCGCGCGGCGGTCGATTCCGGGTATGCGCCCAACGACTGGCAAGTGGGTCAGACCGGCAAGGTTGTGGCGCCGGAGCTTTATGTCGCGGTCGGCATCTCCGGCGCGATCCAGCACCTGGCAGGGATGAAGGACAGCAAGATCATCGTTGCGATCAACAAGGATGAGGAAGCCCCGATCTTTCAAGTGGCCGATTACGGCCTTGTCGCCGATCTTTTCACGGCAGTCCCGGAGCTGATCGAAAAACTCGACTGAGGCGTCCCTCTAACATCCAAAAGCCGTACCCGCAGAAGGTGCGGCTTTTTTTGTGGGCCCCGAGCGGCTCGGCTATGGCAGCCATTCGCGCAAGGCCTCGCCAACCATCTGCGATGCCTCCTGGTGCGCGAGGGGGCCCATGACCTGATGTGCAGCCAGAGCCTCCATCTCGCCGAAGACCATCCCCTCTGTCCCCGCCTCTCGGGCAACTTCGGACGTGGTGACCTCGATAAACCGAGCGGCGTGCTGCGCCAACGCGTCCACCATCTCCCGCGTGACAAACATCGGGTCGCCGCATTCGGCAGGGTTCAGTTCTGCCCGCGCGTTTGGTGGAGGTTCATGATCCGAAAACCACAGGAGCAACACCTGCCCTTCGATGCGCCGCAGCAAAAGCTGCATCCGCGCCGTCCACGCGGTCTGCAATTCCTGTCGAACCGCGCCGAACCGTTCCGCGGAAACCTGATGCAGGTTCATCAACATATGGCGCGTAAAGTGGAACTCCGAAAAATCGACCTCGGGGTAGATTGATGTGAGCAAGGGCGATGCGTTCACGAACCGGTCGTTGCGCCGGGGATGCACCGTGTAAAACCGGTTGGACAGATTCTGCGCGCCGAACATCTGAAGCACGGTGGCCTCCGCGCCATTTGCCGCGTCCAGCACCATGGGGTCGTTCAGAAAAACGTCGATCCCGGCGTTCGCGATGCCGAAATTTACGCAGGTCATACCAAGATCACGTTCGATCAGCGCCGGAAACGGCGTTTCGACGAATTTCCCGTATGTTTTTGTCCCGCCGATGAATGCCACATAGGGCAAATCGAGTCGTCGTTTTGGCCCGCGAAACAGAATTCGCGAATTCCCGTATCGGCACGGCGCATAGTTCAGGGCCCCCGCCCCAAGCACGTCATAGGTCATAAACCCACCCATTTCTTCACCCGTTAAACGTTATGAAAGCAAAGCCCTTATTTTCGGTTAAACCTCAAACTTTAAGCGTGGACGCATCGTCGCACGGCCCTTGCGGCCACCAAGCGACCCGCCTTAGAGTGGCGCGGAAGAAAGTAGGTGGCAGATGGAAATCAAAACAGTCGGAATCGTCGGTGCGGGACAAATGGGCAACGGGATCGCGCATGTCATGTCTCTGGCCGGCTATGAAGTTGTGCTCAATGACATCAGCCCGGAGGCCCTCAAGGACGCGATGTCCACGATCACCCGAAATCTGGAGCGCCAGGTCAGCCGGGATAAGATCACCTCCGAAGACCAGACCCATGCGCTCGACCGTATTCGCACCACGACCACGCTCACGGAGCTGGGCCAGGCCGACCTTGTGATCGAGGCAGCAACCGAACGCGAGACTGTCAAACAGGCGATTTTTGAGGACCTGCTGCCACACCTCAAGCCGGAAACCATTCTGACGTCGAACACCTCCTCCATCTCGATCACCCGCCTGGCAAGCCGGACAGACCGGCCCGAAAAGTTCATGGGGTTTCACTTCATGAACCCCGTTCCCGTGATGCAGCTAGTGGAGTTGATCCGGGGGATTGCAACCGATGAAGAGACCTTTTCATCCTGCAAGGCAGTGGTGGACCGTTTGGGGAAAACCGCCGCATCGGCCGAGGACTTCCCGGCCTTCATCGTAAACCGCATCCTGATGCCGATGATCAACGAAGCGGTCTACACCCTGTATGAAGGCGTGGGCAACGTGCAATCCATCGACAGTTCGATGAAACTGGGTGCCAACCATCCGATGGGGCCGCTGGAACTGGCGGATTTCATCGGGCTGGATACCTGCCTCGCGATCATGAACGTATTGCATGACGGGTTGGCGGACACCAAATACCGGCCCTGCCCTCTGCTGACAAAATATGTCGAAGCCGGGTGGCTGGGGCGCAAGACACAGCGCGGGTTTTACGACTATCGCGGGGAGGCCCCGGTGCCGACGCGCTGAGCATCAATCCTCAAGAGAAAGCGTATGCGCCCGGAGCCAGGCCATGAAGCCGCGCGGGTCATCGGCCCATTTTGCCAGTTCGTCCTGACCCAAGGGCTGCCCGACGACGGGTGCCTGCGGCTTGTTCAGGGAATGCACGATTTCATGCAGCAGCAAACCCTGTCTGAGCATTGGTGAGAGCTGGTTGGCAATCTGGTAGGCCCGTGAATTCTGGCCCTGGAACTTGATCGGCAGCACCGTCGCCCCTGAGCGACGGATCATCTTGGCAGTGAACACGTTCCACTCCCCTTCCACCGCCGGGCCAAAGAACGTCTCAGAAGCGGCGACCCCACCGGAGGGAAACAATGCCACAACGCCGCCCTCTTTCAGATGCTGCATCGCGCGCGCGCGCATCTCGACCCCTTTTCGCTGCGCGTCCGGGTCGTGCGGGAACGGCACCGGGATCATATAGGACCCTGCCACTTCATCAATCACGGTCAAGAGCGACCGCGTCAGGATGCGGTAGTCCGGCCGCACGCGACCGATCAGATCCGCAAAGATCATACCATCCACCATCCCGTGCGGGTGGTTCGAGACAACGATCAAGGGGCCTTCCTTGGGGATACGGTCCAACTGGGATTGCGGGGTTTGCAATTCAATCCCCATGACATCCAGCGCAGCGCGCCAGAACGCCTGCCCCTGTGGCGCGCCGCGGCGTTCAAACTCGCGCACAAGCCGCAGGATGGTCAGCTTTCCGGTAAACGCCTCGATCACGCGGATAAAGCCCGCTTTCCAGGGGTCTTCAAAGGTGGAGGCGTAGGAAATCGCGCTTCGGTCATATTTCGTGAAGTCGACCGGCTTTGCTTTCCGGTTAACGCTGATTTCAGATGCGCCTTCTACCACGAGAACATCCCTCACCACGTGCACCCGGGCGACCCTGATGCCTTAGTCATCTTCCCCGAACTTGTTCGCCACCAAAGCCGCAATGGCTTCTGCAAGTGCTTCAGCGTCAGGCCCGGTTGTTTCTACGTCAATAAAGCTTCCCTGAGAAGCTGCCAACATCAAAAGCCCCATGATGCTGTCACCGGACGCGGACATCGCATCCTTGGAGACTTCGGCACTGGCATCAAAACCTTCGACAACTTCAACGAGTTTTGCCGATGCGCGCGCATGCAGGCCTTTGAGGTTGACGATTTCAAGGGTGCATCTGGTCATCTTTTCGCGCCTCGTCTATTGCGGGCTGATATTCTGGGCATCTATGTACTTCTTTCCCGCCTCCATGGCGGCGCGCACCGCATCGGATACCGGCTTTTGACGGCTCTTCGCAAGTTTTATTAGCATCGGCAGGTTCGCCCCGTAGAGGATTCGCCTGTCACCGGGGCGACATGCCATGAGGCTCAAGTTGGACGGAGAGCCGCCGAAAAGGTCGGTCACCAGAACGACACCCTGGCCCTGATCCACCGCATCGGCTGCGTCGCAAATCTCGCGTTCCTTCACTTTCCGGTCGTGATCCGCCTCGATCGAAATCGCCCTGATCCCCTGCTGGACACCGACGACATGTTCGATGGCCGCGAGATACTCTCTTGCAAGGCCCCCATGTGCGACGATGACAATTCCGATCAACTCATTACCTCTTCAGTGCTTGCGCAGGTCTAGCTCGCGATGCCTAATTGACACCTGCCAGCCCGCTTCTGCAAGCTGCAAAGCATGCTCTTGCGCCATAACAACAGAGCGATGCTGCCCGCCGGTACACCCGAAGGCGATTGAAAGGTAGGACTTTCCCTCATCGCGATAAGCTGGCAGTAGCAGCAGGCTCAGCTCCAGCACTTTTTGCGAGAATTCCGTAAATCGCGGGTCTGCCTTGACGTAGTGGGCCACATCCTCATTGGTGCCGTTGAGGGATCGTAAGGAGGCATCCCAATAGGGATTCGCGAGGAACCGGCAATCGAAGATCATGTCGACGCTGCGCGGCAGTCCTCGTTTATAGGAAAACGACTGTACCGAAACGCTCAGGCGACGTCTCCCGTCAGGTGCAAACCAGTGCTCCACCTGTACCTTGAGCTGATGCACGTTCAACTCGCTTGTATCGATCAGTACATCCGCACGCGCGCGCAGCGGGCCCAGCATCTCAAGTTCCCGCACAATGCCTTGGGAGGGCCGGTCGTCCGGGGCCAGGGGGTGGCGGCGGCGTGTCTCCGAAAAGCGCCGCAAAAGTACGTCGGTGGAGCAATCCAGATACAGAAGTTCAGGCGCAAGGCCCGGTTGGCCTGCCAGTTGACCCAGCGCGTCCATCACGCCCGTAGTCGAAAAATCGCGGTTACGCGGGTCGATCCCCAGTGCAATCGGGTTATCGCGTCGCGCTGTTTCGATCAGGATCGGCAGCAGGCGGAGCGGCAGGTTATCGACAACTTCGAAACCGCTGTCCTCAAGGACCTTCAAAGCGCTTGATCGGCCCGCACCCGACGGGCCTGTCACAAGGACAATGCGACGTGCTGAGCTATCTCTTTCGGTCATGATGGATCCTGCCTTCCGCCCTTGAGATATTGCAGAATAGCCGCAGGGAAATAGGCGCCCTGGATTTTGTGAAGACAGGGAATTTGCAGGCCACATAGCTCAACATCGTGCCTGTCCGGAAACCGTTTCATTTCCGCGCGGTCCAGATCGACCACCAGGACAACCTCACCGGAGGCCGCAGCCTCTGCCCTCAAGATCCCGATCCCGCGAGCTTCGATCAGCCCTGAGATTTCAGGTGGTGCCGAGGCGACAAGCGTTCCGTCAGACCGGCAAACGACGGTGCGATCATCCGCGACAAGACATGCACCAAGCGCCACCAGCTGAAGCGCCAGGGCGGACTTTCCGCTCCCGGATTCGCCGCGGATCAAAACGGCCTTGTTGTCCAGACTGACACAGCTTGCGTGGACGATCTGGGTCAACTCGCTCTTGTCCACGTTCGTCCTGTCTCCGTCCGTCAGATTGGCAGGCCAACGACAAATCGCGCCCCAAGTGGTTCCGAGGTGATGTCCGCTTGGGTCGGGCGGATGTTCTCGGCCCAGATGACACCGCCATGCGCCTCGACAATCTGCTTTGAAATCGCAAGGCCCAGGCCAGAGTTGTTGCCAAAGTGTTCATCCGGTCTTTGTGAATAGAATCTTTTGAAGATTTTTGACAGAGCCTCATCAGGGATACCGGGGCCAGTGTCTTCCACGACGATCAACACGCGGTTAGCCTTCCTGCGCGCCCAGACGCGAATGGCATCACCATCTTCGCAAAACGAGATCGCATTCGTAATCAGGTTCACAAAAACCTGCGCCAGCCGAGCTTCCAGCCCGTGAACGATGATTGGCTTTTCGGGAAGGTCTGTGATGAATTCGATACCTTTCGCACGGGCCTCTTCGCCATGGTATTGTCCGAGATTTGACAAGCTGGACAGGACGTCAAAGCGCTCTTCCTCTTCCTTGACCAGTTCGCTGTCGAGGCGGGAGGCATTCGAGATATCACTCACCAGACGATCAAGCCTGCGCACATCGTGATCTATGACATCCAGAAGCTTGTCCCGTTGGTCGTCACGCTGCACCATCCGCAACGTCCCCACGGCGGATCGCAAGGAGGCCAGCGGGTTCTTGATCTCATGCGCCACATCCGCCGCGAACTGCTCGTTGCCGTCAATCCGGTTGTAGAGGGCGGATACCATGCCTCGAAGCGCGCCGCTCAGTCGCCCGATTTCATCGGGGCGCGCCGTCAGGTCCGGGATGCGAATACGGCCGGGGTTCATCTTTCGGGCGTTCTTGTCGCGCCCCAGCTCTGCTGCCGCCGCCAGGTCCGCCAGAGGGTTTGCGATGGTCGAGGCCAGAACCAGGCTGAGCCCGATGGAGACAAGCGTCACGATCACGAACATCTGCAGGACCCGCTCTCGCTCTGCTCGCACAAGGCTATCGATTTCACCTGCCGCTGTGGCGACGGCGACGGCACCGACAGGGCGACCGCCTTGCAGTATTGGCGTGACCACCGTGTAGAGTGCGCGCCCCGAGGTGTCCGCCTCATTATAGAGCTGGGTTCCGTCGGTGAGGCTTCTGTCCACCATCGACTTGAATTTCTGGCCCAGGGGGGTCTGGTCGGGCGTGTCGCTGGCGTTGAAAGGCGCAGACACCACGACCCATGCCCAGGTCAGCACATCCGTTATGAAGGTATGGCCAGCTGTCTCCTGCGCCAGATGTGTAGGGGACAATGTGCCTTCCGCATTGGCGATCAGAAATTTTGCCTGATCGTAGACAAAAACCTCGACACCGCGTCGCAGATCAAGGTTGGCAAGCGTGGACGTGATGTCTACGCCGTCCCCTGATGCCAGACTGACCGGCGCCCCGGCAGGCAGTTGTGCCTCGATCACATCCGCGATCAACTCCGCCTCTGATACCAAAGAAACAGCCCGCTGAAGGGTCAAGGCGTCGCGCGAAGAATTCAGGTAGACAATGCCCGAAAACAGCAGCACCAGCGCGATCAGGTTCAGCGTGATGATCCGTCGCGTCAGCGGCGAAGAGCGGAGCCACCGCAACCCGCGCCGGTCTCGTGAACGTTGCATGATGCGTGCAAGCGCATGATCCGGAGCCGCCCGGTCATAGCCCGGATGGTCACCGCTTTTTTCAGAAGGTGGGTCTGTATCCCGAACGACAGCCGTTTCGGCGAAAGCCACGGCAGACTACTCTTCGTTGTACCGGTACCCGATACCGTAGAGCGTCTCTATCGCGGAGAACTCCGTATCGGCGGTGCGCATCTTCTTGCGAAGCCGTTTAATGTGGCTGTCGATCGTCCGGTCGTCCACATAGACCTGATCGTCATATGCCACGTCCATCAGCTGATCGCGCGATTTGACAAACCCGGGACGGTGCGCAAGTGCCTGAAGCAGCAGGAATTCGGTAACAGTCAGCGATACGTCCTTGCCTTTCCAACTCACGGCATGACGCAAAGGGTCCATCCGGAGATCGCCCCGCTCCATCACTTTTGTCTCCTCACTTTCCGCCACAATGTCGCCGGATACCGCATCCTGGCGGCGGAGCAGTGCGCGGATCCGCTCCACCAGCAGGCGTTGCGAAAAAGGTTTCTTGACGTAATCATCCGCCCCCATACGCAAGCCGAGGACCTCGTCAATCTCGTCATCCTTCGAGGTCAGGAAAATCACCGGCATCGCGGTTTTCTGGCGCAGCCGCTGCAGCAGGTCCATGCCATCCATGCGCGGCATCTTTATGTCCAGCACAGCCATATCCGGCATCTTCTTGTTAAAGGCATCCAGCGCCGCCTGCCCGTCATTATATGTTTCAACCTCGAAGCCTTCCGCTTCCAGCGTCATAGAAACAGACGTCAGGATGTTCCTGTCGTCGTCAACAAGAGCGATCTTAGACATAACCCGTCATCCTTGTACTGCTCACATCTCGCTTGCGACGCATTCGCCTGCGAACACCCCACAAAAACCCAAATTCAGGCGCGAATCAGCGCGCCCGTTACCTCCAATTGGGTCAGAATAGGGTTACGAATGGCTGAATTGCCGCGCATTGTTGCCTGTCTATCGACACTCTTTTGCCTGCAATTTGTACCGATTTCAGGACAACCCTGAGCCCTCCGCGACAAAGAGGGCAATGATGGCGCTAACTGCCAAAAGCGTCCTGTTCACCGCGCAAAACGTCATGTTAAGGACCGGATATCAGGCGCAGGCAGGTGGCCCGCGTCCTTAACTTTCCGCTTCCGCGGCGGGCATACAGGAGAAGCGTAAATGACACATGGACGGGTAAACCCGGACTTTCGGCTCGAAGATCAAGGGATCAAAGGGCTCGGCAATGTCTATTACAACCTGATGGAACCCGATCTCATCCAATATGCTCTTGCCCGTGAGGAAGGCAGCCTCGGTAAAGGTGGCGCTTTTCTCGTGACAACCGGCAAATTCACGGGCCGCTCGCCGAAAGACAAGCACGTCGTCAAGACCGACAACGTTGCAGACACCATCTGGTGGGAAAACAACGCGGCCATGTCACCGGAAGGGTTTGACCAACTGCATGCCGATATGCTGACCCATATGGAAGGCCGGGATTATTTCGTTCAGGACCTCGTCGGCGGAGCCGATCCGAAGCACGCGATAAATGTGCGCATGGTGACGGAACTGGCCTGGCACGGTTTATTCATCCGCCACATGCTGCGACGCCCGGACCGCGAAGATGTCGATGATTTCATCGCGGATTTCACGGTCATCAATTGCCCGAGCTTTCAGGCCGACCCCAAAAAACACGATTGCCGTTCCGAGACAGTCATCGCGATGAATTTCGACAGGAAGCTCATCCTGATCGGTGGCACGGAATATGCAGGCGAAAACAAGAAATCCGTTTTCACACTGCTCAACTATCTGCTGCCTGAAAAGGGCGTGATGCCCATGCATTGTTCCGCGAATCATGCAAACGGCAACCCGGTGGATACGGCGGTCTTCTTCGGGCTTTCCGGCACCGGCAAAACAACACTTTCCGCCGACCCGGCGCGCACTTTGATCGGGGATGACGAGCATGGCTGGTCCGACACCGGCACCTTCAACTTCGAAGGCGGTTGCTATGCCAAGACCATCAGCCTCAGCCCCGAAGCCGAGCCCGAAATCTATGCCACAACCGAAAAGTTCGGAACGGTGATCGAAAACATGGTCTATGATGAAGAGACCAAGGACCTCGATTTCGAGGACGACAGCCTGACGGCGAACATGCGCTGCGCTTACCCGCTTCACTATATCTCCAACGCGTCCACAAGCGCGCGTGGCGGGCACCCGAAGAACATCATCATGCTGACCTGTGATGCGTTTGGCGTCCTGCCTCCGATCTCCCGGCTGACGCCGGCGCAGGCAATGTATCACTTCCTGTCCGGCTTCACCTCGAAGGTTGCCGGGACCGAACGCGGCGTCACGGAACCGGAGCCCACATTCTCGACCTGCTTTGGCGCGCCCTTCATGCCGCGCCGACCGGAGGTCTACGGTAACCTGCTGCGGGAAAAAATCGCAACCCACGGCGCGACCTGCTGGCTGGTGAATACAGGCTGGACAGGCGGAGCCTACGGGACTGGCAGCCGGATGCCCATCAAGGCCACACGCGGGCTGCTGACCGCCGCGCTTGACGGCTCTCTGGCGGATGGAGAGTTCCGCAAGGACCCCAATTTCGGCTTCCACGTACCAGTTGAGGTGACAGGGGTCCCGAGCATCCTTCTGGACCCGCGCCGGACCTGGGACGACCCCGAGGCCTATGACAGGCAAGCGGACAAGCTTGTGAAGATGTTCTCGGACAACTTTGCACAGTATCTTCCGTTCATCGACGAAGACGTGCGCGCCGCCGCGATCAGCTGAATACGCGCACCTGCCAAAAAAGCCGCGGCCCTTGACCGCGGCTTTTTTTCGTTTTGACGGCTGAAATCAGGCCGCGAGGGCGACCAGTTCCTTCAGGGGCATATCCAACACAAAGCGAATATCTTCTTCGCTCATGTAGACCATGAAGGTCTCCATCGGCGTCTCGGCTCCCTTCGCATACCACCGCAAGGCGCCAGGCTCGGCGTGCATGTACCCCTGGCGCTCGGCGAAGCCTTTGAACGCAACAGGTTTGAGCATGAACCCGACAACGTGGTCCGGTTGCAGTCGCTGCAGCGCGGTCATGAAGGCAAACCGCCCCAGAACGCAGGACAGACCACTGCCGCGGTACTGCCCGGGCTCTCCGCCCATCCAGACCTCGCCATGATAGCAGGCACGTCCCTTCATGCGCTGCGCGCCGGGTCCTGCCCGGTAGCGTGACCGCTTGAAGTCGATATCTACACCCGGGGGCGGGAATCTCTTGAAATTGTACCGGAAGTACTCGCCAACGGACGAGAGACCGGTATCCAGCAACCGCATGGCCTGCGCGTGCATCATCTTTCCGTTTGCATCACGACCAACAATCCAGAACGCGTTGCGCTCGTTAAGATTGTGCAGGTCGGGATCGAATGGTGCACCCAGAACATGGTCTGGTCTGCCTTCTGCAAGCAACGTGCGATACTCTTCAAAATCACTCCCGATCGTCAATTTGACTTCGTAGCGAGCAAGAATATCCGCGCTTGCAGCGCGAAAAAAGTTTTCATTACTGAACGCGTGCATAGTCATCGGGGCTCTCCTCGGTTTGTTTCCAGAACCCCGATTATAAAGTAGATTAACTATTCGCGCTCGTATTTTAGGCCGGTCGGAAATTCGACCGTCAGCATCTCCTCTGGCATCAATCTGGCCTGTTCTTCGGTCACGCCTTCAATGCGCAATTCATGGCATCTTTCGACCACGGAGAGCAGTGCGAATGTCCCGTCCGGGAAGGTTCCGCCTAGCATCAGACGCTGGTAGCTCAGGGGCACCATCGGGCCGTCTTCAACCCTCGGGAGCATTGTGCAAACGTGATCGACCCTCAACCCTCGCGTGTATTTTACCTCGTCAAACGGGGCACTTACCAGCCTTGCAAAGTCATCTCCGCCCGGCATTTTGCCGACATCGCGGCCGATGCTGCTGCGCGCGCGCGTCCATCCGAACCAGGAAACATAGGCGTTTTCGTCACCGATTTCGACGCTGAGCCATCCCTGCGGCGAGTCGCGAAAAACCATAAAATAAGGGCGAACGTGCTGTATTGCCTCGTGTTCCAGCTCCCCCTGCGCCATCGTCCAGGCCTTTACGGTTTCGCGGAAGAGAGGGCGTCGAGAGGTCCAGATTTCACTGATGGGGCGCTGCTGCTGATGGAAGTACCACCCGTCGGGAAGCACCTTGGTGAGATGTGGCAGCCCTTCGACATGTCCCACGTCGCGGTTGAGCCAGGAGTTGCCCCTGGCAAGGATGTCCTCGGCCTCTGGCAGGGCCCTCTGACCGGCCTCTGTCAGGTGGTACTGCCGGTCCTTGACGACAAAGAGCTCAACCCCTTTCATCTCTTCCAGAAGGGCGATGTGACGACGCAGAGTTTGACGTGTGCTGCCCAGTTCTTTGACAGCATGCGTCAAATTTAATGTTCTCGCCAAGGTAGTAAATGAGCGGATCATCTCGTGCAGCAACGAGTGTGATTCGTTCTGCTTTCGCACGGCCTGCGCCGGCAAATCGGGTGTCGAGAATTCATTCATTTCCGATGATGGTAAATAAATCACCCACTAATGCAACATTTTTCACCCGGTAAGAGTAAAAATTTAGTCGAAAAAAGGAAAAAGGTATCCAGTTGAACGAGAGGCTGATTCCCGCGATGAGTGAAGCAAGAGGAGTTAGAGGTAGTAAAAGTTATGTCACACCCAGTTGATGTTCACGTTGGTAGAAAGTTGAAACAGCTACGCACGATGCGGCGCCTGTCGCAGACAGATGTTGCGCGCGAGCTTGATTTATCCTTCCAGCAAATCCAGAAATACGAGATCGGTTCCAACCGAATTGCCGCCAGCCGTCTTTACGAGCTGTCGCGCATCTTGGACGTGCCGACATCGTATTTCTTCGAAGGGCTTGACGCGGCGACACGCACGGCCAACGGGCGCGACCCGAGCATGGAGATCGTCACAGCCCTGGCTGCAATCCGGGACGACACCGTCAAATCGCGAATCGTGACCTTCATCGAGGATGTATCTGGCATCACCGTGGCACGCCAATCCTAAGTGGGAATTTGCCTGGTGGGAGTACCTCCGACAGGCGCTAAGGTGAATTAAGAGTTCAGTATTTGTAACAAGTATCAACCCGCAGCCCCTTGCTGCGGGTTTTTTCGTTTGGAATCGCCGCACTAGCATTCTGCGCCGCAACAACAACGACAGGTGTCATTGTAATTTTCGTCCAATTTGTTGCTTTCTGGCGAATTTTTGTTGCGCTGCACCTGCGAAAAGACTACACCGGCGTCGGACAAAAGAGGATGTAGAAATGGCTCACGACGGACAAGACGCTGCATTTGACACGCCCATCATCTTGGAGGACCTGCTGTCATTGACCGCGGCAGCCGTTCCGCCGGTAGAGGCCCTCTTGGAGACGGCTAAAAACCGTGTGAGATCAATGGTGAGCGTGGACGGTCGCGTATCGGGGGCCTTGATCGAAACCCATCAGACCGCAGCGCACGGTCTGGCTTGGCTGGCGACCTACACTCAATCCTTGAAGCAGATGCAGCACTGGGCCGAAACGCTCCAGTCAGATGGGAAGTTCGGCGAGACGGAGCGGCTTCTTCATCAAATCGCATTCGGCGAATACCTCTGGCAGATCTACGGCGGCATCCAGATGAACCAGGGTGAGATCCTCCGGCTTCAGGATATGGGCATCACACAGTCGGAGATGCGCGGGCTGATGGAACCGGCGATCATGTCGCTGACGCAATCCGGCAACACTCAGGCTGCGCGGACGCGGCTGGTCGAACTCATGCAGGAGCATTCTGCCAACATCACCGTGGGCGCATCCGGTCTGGACGAAGAGCTTGAGATGATCCGCGAGCAGTTCCGGCGCTATGCGGTCGAAAAGGTCGAGCCCTTTGCACATGACTGGCATCTCAACGACGAGTTGATCCCGATGGAAGTGATCGAGGAGCTTGCCGAGATGGGGGTCTTCGGGCTCACGATCCCGGAAGAGTACGGCGGATTCGGGCTGTCCAAAGCCTCAATGTGCGTGGTGTCAGAGGAATTGTCGCGTGGCTACATCGGCGTGGGCTCCTTGGGCACCCGGTCCGAGATCGCGGCAGAGTTGATCATTGCCGGCGGCACCGAGACACAGAAAGAGAAGTGGCTCCCGCAACTCGCTTCGGCCGAAACCCTTCCGACGGCGGTGTTCACAGAACCCAATACCGGCTCCGATCTGGGAAGCCTGCGGACACGCGCGGTGAAAACCGAAGACGGCTATCGGATCACCGGCAACAAGACCTGGATCACCCATGCCGCACGTACCCATGTGATGACCCTGCTGGCGCGCACGGACCCTGACACGACCGACTACCGGGGCCTGTCGATGTTCCTTGCGGAGAAGACACCCGGCACCGACGAGAACCCCTTCCCGACAGAAGGTATGACGGGCGGCGAGATCGAGGTGCTCGGCTATCGGGGCATGAAGGAATACGAGCTTGGCTTCGACAACTTCCACGTGAAAGGCGAGAACCTGCTCGGCGGCGAAGAGGGCAAAGGGTTCAAGCAATTGATGGAGACCTTCGAGTCCGCCCGTATCCAGACGGCTGCGCGCGCCATTGGCGTGGCGCAATCGGCTCTGGATATCTCCATGCAATACGCGCAGGATCGCAAGCAGTTCGGCAAATCCCTGATCGACTTCCCGCGCGTGTCCAGCAAGCTGGCCATGATGGCCGTGGAGATCATGGTAGCCCGGCAACTCACCTATTTCTCGGCCTTCGAAAAAGATGAAGGGCGGCGCTGCGATGTGGAGGCCGGGATGGCCAAGCTGTTGGGCGCGCGGGTGGCTTGGGCTGCCGCCGACAATGGTCTTCAGATCCACGGTGGAAACGGGTTCGCGCTCGAATACAAAATCAGCCGTGTCCTTTGTGACGCGCGGATCCTCAACATCTTTGAAGGGGCGGCGGAAATCCAGGCGCAGGTCATCGCGCGCCGTTTGCTCGGCTGACACGCGCGCGGGGCTGAAAGGCCCGTGACCCGCTTTGACAATCGGCCGCCGGTCCGGAATTGCTGCGCATGCGAAAGCATTGCCTGCGACTATTTTGCAGTTGCAGCATTTTCCGGCGCAACCTAAGGCTGAGATATGAAACGTCAAAGGCTCTCCCCCGAGGTCTGGATCAAGGCAGGCTTATCGGAACTGGTCACTGCCGGGCCAAATGCCCTCGCAGCAGAGTCTCTCGCGCGGAAAATCGGCACGACAAAAGGGTCATTTTACTGGCATTTCAGGGACGTACCGGACTTTCAGGCTGCGGTCGTCAAACACTGGCAGAACCAGGCCTTTACCGATGTCCTGCAGGCGTTGGAGGACAGCGGCACCGCAGAACATCGGCTTCGTCGATTCGGCAGAGACGTTCTGGCGCGGCCACATGATCCGGCCATGCGCGCCTGGGCGCTCTCAGATAAATCCGTCGCCAAAGCCATCGCACAGGTCGACGCGGAACGGCTGAAATACCTCGTTAATGTGCTGAAGCAGCTTGGCGTCTCAAACGATGGTTTTGCGCAGAGTTGTCTTGGCGCGCTGGTCGGGCTGCCCGCCGTCACGAAGAGGAAGCAGGCCATTCAGTCGTTTGACACTTTGTTGGACCTCATCCTCGCGCTGAAATAGAGAGCGAGGCCGTCAGTCTGACAGTCGCTTTTGGAACGTCTCCACGAACCGGTCGCGCGCATCGGGCAGAGGCTTATGGCCCAGATCCCGCGCGAGATGTTCGCGCAGGAAATAGCCGGTTGTGGTGAAGGCCTGTGCCACCTCACGATCGGGGGCATCGCCTGCACCGCGCAAAATCGCGGGCAACGGCAACAACCTGTCAGCCCATTGCCCTGCGGCCGCACGAGAGACAGCACGACCGGATTTCGGCGACACGTAGGCAAGATCGTCCGACGCACCCGTGACCGCGCAGTGGTCGAGTTCCAAAGCATATCCCATGTGGTTCAGCAATTGCACTTCCCAGCGCAGGTAGGCCAGTGGCCAGATATCGGTTTGACCCAGCAGGTCGAGCAGGCGTTCCGTTTCGTGATAGAGCGCCTTGTGCGCGGCCCGTTCCGGCAGGCAATAGGACAACAAACCCGTGACCGCGTTCAGCCCTGCCAGTGCCAAACGGTCGCCCAAGGCCGACGCGGCGCGGCTGCGCATCAGTTCCACCGTGAAGCTGCCGATGTGGTCTTCCAGACGCGCGCGCCAGACGACATCCAACTGCGCGCCCGGTTGCAGGATGGGTGCGATCTTGCGGCTGCTTCCCCCCCGCACAACACCCGCGTGCCGGCCATGGTCCGGAGTAAAGACCTCGATGATGGCGGCGCTTTCCCCGTGGCGGCGCGTGCTCAGCAAGATGCCTTCGTCACGCCACTCCATCAGTCCAGCCCGGGCGCGTCGAGATGGTGGCGGCCCTGCCGATCCTCAACTTCGATCACCCAGATATCGGGGTCGAATCCGCGCTGTCGCTCAGCGGCGTCATCGACAGCGCGCTCTGCCCCTTCCGCCAGCACGGACCAGCTGCGCTTGTCCGACATCAGGTCATAGCTGCGCTGGTAGAGGCAGGCGTTCCCGTCAAGTGTGTTGAGCTTTACCAGCACGCTACCCGCCGTGTCGTCCCCGTGGCGGACAACGAAGGCCGGGATGTTCTCCTGCCTCAACCGCGCGAGGTAGGCGTCGACCCAAAATCTTGACGTCAGCCGTGCCATGGTGCGTCCACCTCTTCAGGGCCCCTTGAGCGAAGGATCACGCATTGCCGTCTTTGAAATCCAGGCCCATTTCCGAATACCGCTCTGCCTCGTCAAGCCAGTTTGACCGCACCTTGACCTGCAGGAACAAGTGGACGCGACGGCCAAGGAACTCTTCCAACTCCTCACGCGCCGCCTTGGAGACCGCCTTGATCGTCTCGCCCTTGTGGCCCAGCACGATCCCCTTGTGCCCGTCCCGCACCACATAGATGAGTTGGTCGATCTTGGCTGAGCCGTCTCTACGCTCTTCCCAGTTCTCGGTCTCGACAGTGAGTTGATAGGGCAGTTCCTGATGCAGGCGCAACGTCAGCTTTTCGCGGGTCATTTCGGCGGCAATCATGCGCATCGGCAAATCCGCGATCTGATCCTCCGGATAAAGCCACGGCCCCTCCGGCAACATGCCTGCCAGCCACCCCCGCAGGGCGTCCACACCGTGACCACGCTCGGCAGAGATCATGAAGGTCTCGGCAAAGTCGAACCGTTCGTTGAGATCCTTGCTGAGGCCCAGCAGTACTTCGGCCTTAACACGGTCGATCTTGTTGATCGCAAGCGCCACGGGGCGCCCCTGCCCGATCTCGGCAAGCCCTTCGATGATCCGCTCCACACCCTCCGTGACGCCGCGATGCGCCTCGACCATGAGCACAACAACATCGGCATCCGATGCGCCCCCCCAGGCCGCGGCCACCATCGCGCGATCAAGCCGTCTGCGCGGCTGGAAAAGCCCCGGCGTGTCAACAAAGACGATCTGGGCATCCCCTTCCATCGCAACGCCGCGGATACGTGCGCGCGTGGTCTGCACCTTGTGAGTGACGATAGATACCTTCGCACCCACCATACGGTTAAGCAGGGTGGATTTGCCAGCGTTTGGCTCTCCGATCAGGGCGACAAACCCGGCGTGCGTGCTCATGCATCTTTCTCCAGCTTGGCGAGCAGCGCTTGGGCCGCTGCCTGTTCCGCCTGCCGCTTTGAACCGGCCGTTGCCTCATAGCTGTCGCCCGTGGCAAGGCGGGCAGCGATGGTAAAGACCGGCGCGTGATCCGGGCCTTGGCGCCGAACTTCCTCATACCTTGGCGGCTTCAGACCCCGCGCCTGCGCCCACTCCTGAAGCGCGGTCTTTGGGTCGCGGGCGTCCTCCTTGACCTCAAGAACCCGCGTCCCCCACAGCCGCAGGATCAGATCCTTGGCGGCCTCGAACCCACCGTCGAGGTAGACCGCTGCAATCACCGCCTCAATCGCATCGCCCAGAAGCGCCTGCTTGCGCCGCCCCCCGGACAACATCTCGGACCGCCCCAGCCGCAACACCGCGCCAAGATCCACCTCGCGCGCCACATCGGCGCAGGTCTCCTTGCGGACAAGCGCGTTGAACCGGGGGGCCAGTTGACCTTCGGTCGCGCCCCGGTCAAGCGCCAACAGCGCTTCGGCCATCACGAGGCCCAGCACCCTGTCGCCCAGAAACTCCATCCGTTGGTTGTCATCCCGATTGGCCGAGGACATCGAGGCATGCGTCACCGCCTGGGCCAACAACTCCGGCTTTTTGAACTGATGGCCCAGCCGCTCCTGAAAGGCCCTCAGTTCAGCAGAGAGTTTCACTCCACCCTCTTGAAGAAACGATCACCACGCCATGTCCAGAAAAACAGCATGGAGCGGCCACCGGAGGAAAACATGATACGATCTGCGCGCCCGATCAGGTTTTCGTAAGGGACAAACCCAACGCCCCGCACCTGCTGCGCCAGGCGGCTGTCGGCGGAGTTGTCGCGGTTGTCCCCCATGAAGAAGTAATGCCCCTCCGGCACCGTGTAGACCCCTGTACGGTCGGATGCCTGCGGTGCGATGTCCAGAACCACATGGGTTTCCCCATTGGGCAGCGTCTCAATCGCGCGTTGCTTGAGGCATTCGCCACCATCGCCCACAGGTCCGTTGCTACAGCGTGGACGGCGGCCTTCCGGTCCCTGAGGCTCCATCATCTCACTGAACGTGCCGGCAGGCTCCTGCGGGACAGCTTCACCATTGATGAAAATGATCCCATCCCGCATCTGGATGGTCTCACCCGGTAACCCGATCAGCCGTTTGATGTAGTCGCGCCCGGTCACCGGATGGCGGAAAACGATCACGTCACCGCGTTCAGGCTCACCCCCCAGGAAACGCGTGTTGTCCCCATCAAAGACGCCGCAGAACTTCTTGGCATCCAGATTGATGCCGAAACGCGGAATGATGATGCTCGGGCAGGAAGCATAGGAATACCCGTAAGCCATCTTGTTCACAAAGAGGAAATCCCCCACCAGGAGCGTCTCTTTCATCGAGCCCGAGGGGATCCAGAAGGGCTGGAAGAACAGCGTCCGGAAGACCCCTGCAATCAGCAACGCATAGACGATCGTCTTGATCGTCTCGACAATGGCGTTTCCGGATTTCTCTTCTTTTGCGGCCATCAGGCAGGCTCCGTTCAGTGGTTTGGCTCGTAATGAGGGTGGGGGCCGGTAGTGTCAAGGCGAGCACATGCCATCAGGATGGATTGACCGCCCGCAGTACGTCGTCCTGCGCAATACCACGCCTGCCCCGGCTTGCGGCGTGCTTAAGGGCGGCGTGGAAGGGCTTCGATCACGACAAAGGCCTGCGCCCAGGGGTGGTCATCCGTCAGGGTCACATGGATGACCGCGTCGTGACCTTCGGGGGTCATCGCATCCAGACGCTCCTTTGCCCAGCCGGTCACGTGCATGACGGGCTGACCGGTCCTGAGATTGGTGACCGACATATCCTTCCAGGCAATGCCCATGGCCAGCCCCGTGCCGAGCGCCTTGGAACAGGCCTCTTTCGCGGCCCACCGCTTGGCGTAGGTTCCGGCAACGTCGCGTCGGCGCTCCGCCTTTTGTTGTTCGGTCTCGGTGAAGACCCGATTACGAAACCGGTCGCCAAACCGATCAAGCGTGCCCTGGATACGCTCGATATTGGCGAGATCAGTTCCAATGCCGAGGATCATGCCAATCGCGCCGTCAGGATCTTGAGGGCTGCCGCCCCGAACAGAAGGACAAAAACGCCTTCAAACCAGCGACGCAGGCGCGTGTAGCCCCGCACGACTTTCGGTGATGAAAAGAGCAGCGCATAACTGATGAATACGAGGATCCCACCGGAATAGAGAAACGCGAACATGAAGGCGACAGTGGCGGGAGCGGCATCTGCGGGCAAGCTGATCGCATAGACTGCGCCCCAACTCAGGATCGCTTTGGGGTTTGTCAAATGGATCAGTGCCCCCTTTGCATAGATGCGCAAAGCTGAACGGCCCTGCACCTTCGGGGTCGTCTGCAACTTGGTGGAAAGCGCAGAACGCAGCGATTTCACCGCCAAAAACAAGAGATATGCCGCGCCGATATAACGCAGCACTTCAACCATCCAGGCATTGGCCAGCATCAAGGCGCTCATTCCCAGTGCGGCGACAATGCCCCAAACCGCGCCACCAGAGAGGATACCCAAGGCAAAGATCATCCCGGCCCGACGCCCAAGGCTCATGGATGTGCTTGCAATTCCAAGCGTGGCCGGGCCGGGGCTTGCCCCCGCGACCACCCAGGCGAACCAAAGAAGAAGTAATTCATAGCCCGTCATCAAGACCCCTGCGGGTCGCGCGCCGCATCCATCAGACGGCGCATCTCCTTGATGGCAGGCTCAAGCCCCCGAAAGATGCTTTCACCAATCAGGAAATGACCAATGTTCAGCTCCATGAGCTCGGGAAACGCGGCGATGGGTTGCACGGTGTCATAGGTCAGGCCGTGGCCCGCGTGCACTTCGAGGCCAAGCGAATGCGCGAAAGTCGCCATCTCTGCGAGGCTCTTCAACTCTGCATCGCGCTTCTCAAACGCTTCCTCTGCATGGGCATCGCAATAGGCACCGGTGTGGAGTTCGATCACTTCGGCACCGATCCGGTGCGCGGCCTCGATCTGGCGTTGTTCCGCAGCGATAAAGATCGACACCCGGCACCCCGCCTCCCGCAAGGGTGCGATGAAATGCGCGAGCCGGTTTTCTTCCCGGGCGACCTCCAGTCCCCCTTCCGTTGTCCGCTCCTCACGTTTCTCAGGCACAATACAGACCGCATGCGGCTTGTGACGCAGCGCAATTTTCTGCATCTCTTCGGTCGCGGCCATTTCGAAATTGAGCGGGACGGTCAAAACCTCCATCAATCCTTCGATATCCGCATCGGAAATGTGGCGCCGGTCCTCGCGCAAGTGCGCGGTGATGCCATCCGCGCCTGCGGCTTCGGCAACGCGGGCGGCGCGCAGCGGATCCGGATAGTCCCCGCCACGTGCGTTCCGCACCGTGGCAACGTGGTCGATGTTGACGCCGAGGCGTAGTTTTCCCTGATTGGACATTGCGTGCCCTCCCCTTGCGTTCAGGTCATTCCCCGGCTGGTGGGTGGTCCGCCTTGCGTTTTGCTTCCGCCTTGGCGGCTGCCTTGGCCTTGATCGCGCCCAGTTTGGATTTGATCATGCCCTTGCGCCGCTTCTGATAAACACGGATCACCGGAACCGATAGATAATAGCAAACCGCGCCAAAGAAAATCCCCGGAAGGACCCCGCCGACCATATAGGGGAAAAATATTTCGTCATAAAACACCTCAAGCCGGGACCAATCAGCCGTGGCATCGGTAAACATCGCGATAAAGTTGTCTTTGAGGTCCGCGCCCGCATCGACGAACTTTCCGCCAAAGGACCGGTGCACTTGCTCATCCACCGTATCGCCGAGCAGCCAATGGCCCGTCGACAGTGCTGCGACACCGATAGGAACATAGGTGAGCGGGTTGCCGAAGAAGGTGGCCATGAGGGACGCGATAACATTGCCCCGCATCAGTGTGGCAAGCCCCGCCGCGATAAAGAAGTGAAACCCGTAAAAAGGGGTGAAGGACGCAAAAACACCCGCAAAAATTCCCCGGGCGATTCGCTCCGGGCTGTCCGGTAGCCGCCGCATCCGGTGCTTGACGTAGTGAAACGCGCGGGTCCATCCACCGCGAGGCCACAGGAAATCCAGCACCGCCCGAGGCCAGCTTTTTGGATCTCTGCGTTTGAAGACCAACGGTTTCGTCCTTACCTTACTCGGGCGCCGCGCAGGGCGCTGCAATTCACTAACAAATTATGACGGGCCGATGACCGGCTTGTGCCATCATGCGGTGGCTTCCCCGGGTTCGCTGCCCAGATTTCGGCACCGCGATATCGCCGCAACATCGCTTTCGGCTTCGAGTGTAAGCATGAGCGAATGGAGGTGGGCCACATCACGGAGTTCCAGGTAGATCAACAATCGGTAAAAATCTGGTTTTCTGTCAACGAATTGTAGATCGGAGATATTGGCGCGCGTCTCTCCGATCAATGTGCAAATTCGTCCCAGCGTACCGGCATCATTGTTCAGCGTCACCTCGACAGTTGCACCGTACACCGCCGGGTGCGATCCTTCGTGCCAGTGCAGGTCCAGCCAGCGTTCGGGTTGCTCTTCGTAAGCGCTCAGCCGGTCGCAATCGATGGCATGCACCACAACGCCGCGCCCCTTGAAGGTGATGCCCACGATGCGTTCGCCCGGCAGGGGCTGGCAACAAAAGGCCCGTTCAAAGGATTGCCCCGGTGACAGACCAATGACAGCCCTTTTCGCATCAACCTCCGCGCCCTTCTTCGGCAAAAGCTCGGGATAGACCGCGGACACCACCTCGCGCCCCGTGATCTCTGCACTGCCGAGCCGCGCCAGCAAATCATCACGATCAGAAAACCGCATCGCGCGCGCCGCTGTCGACAGCGCTTTGTCCGTCGCTTTCCGACCGACGTTGTCAAAGGCGGACCGGGCCAGTTCCCGGCCCAGTTTGATAAAGCGCGCCTTGTCCTCCTCGCGCAAGGCCCGCCGGATCGCAGCACGGGCCTTTCCAGTGACCGCGATATCGAGCCACGTGGCCTGCGGGCTTTGACCTTCTGCCGTGATGATATCAACCGATTGCCCGTTCTTGAGGCGCGTCCACAGCGGCACCCTCATATGGTCCACCTTGGCCCCGACACAAGCCGAGCCGATCCGCGTGTGGATCGCAAAGGCAAAGTCGATGGGCGTCGCCCCGCGCGGCAGTTTCACCACCTCGCCCTTCGGGGTGAAGCAAAAGACCTGGTCAGAATACATCTCCAGCTTGACCGCTTCGAGGAAATCCTGGTGATCGTCCTCCGCGTCGAATTGCTCTGTCAGGGTCGCGATCCATTTCGCCGGATCGACGGCAAATGGGTTCCGGCTGCGCACACCGTCCCGGTAGGACCAATGCGCCGCCACACCTGTTTCGGCGACATCGTGCATCTGTCCGGTTCTGATCTGAACCTCGACGCGCTTGCCGTCCCGCCCGGAAACCGTGGTATGGATCGAACGATACCCGTTGGTTTTGGGCTGGCTGATGTAGTCCTTGAAACGCCCGGGCACCGCCCGCCAACGCTGGTGAATGGCACCGAGCGCACGGTAACAGTCCTCCTCACTGGGCGTAATGATCCGAAAACCGTAGATGTCAGAGAGCCGGGAGAATGCCTGATCTTTCTCCTGCATCTTGCGCCAGATCGAGTAGGGCTTCTTCGCCCGCCCGAAGACGTCCGCTTCCACGCCTGCTTTCTCCAACTCATGCCGCATGTCACCGGTAATGCGTTGAATGACGTCGCCGGTTTCCTTTTGCAGGTTGATGAACCGTCGGATGATGGAGGCACGTCCCTCGGGGTTCAGCACCCTGAACGCGAGGTCCTCAAGCTCTTCGCGCATCCACTGCATGCCCATCCGCCCTGCCAAGGGCGCATAGATGTCCATCGTTTCACGGGCCTTTTGCGCCTGTTTCTCAGGCTTCATGGCACGGATCGTGCGCATGTTGTGCAACCGGTCGCTCAGCTTTACCAGAATGACCCGCAGGTCCTTGGACATGGCCATGAAGAGCTTGCGAAAGTTCTCGGCCTGTTTGGTCTCGGTCGATGTCAGTTGCAGGTTGGTGAGTTTCGTGACGCCGTCGACCAGTTCGGCAATCTCTTCGCCAAACCGCTCTGAGACTTCCCCGTAAGAGGCCTTGGTGTCTTCGATCGTGTCATGCAGCAGCGCGGTTATGATGGTCGCATCATCAAGCTGCTGCTCGGTTAGGATGGCGGCAACCGCCACCGGGTGGTTGAAGTAGAGCTCGCCTGAATGCCGCCGCTGGTCGGCATGGAGGTCGCGACCGTAGTCGTATGCGTCGCGGATCAGGTCTGCATTCGTCTTGGGGTTGTATCGCGAAACAAGAGCTATGAGGTCGTCGGCAGAAATTTCGAGATGATCACCGTCTTTCATGCCATCCGCCTTTGGGGGAAGGTCGGGCCCCGCTTAGCCCTGACCTTGCGCAGCCATCAACTGGCGCAGCAACATCTCTTCCGACATGCTGTCTTCTTCCGGCTTGTCCTGCTCCGCCCCCATCAGAAGCGCCATGGCGTCTTCTTCGGGCTCATCAACCTCGATCTGGTTCTGATTGCTTTCGATGAGACGCTCGCGCAGGTCATCCGCGCTTTGCGTTTCCTCGGCAATCTCACGCAGGGAGACGACCGGGTTCTTATCGTTGTCACGGTTCACGGAAATTGCGGCACCGGCAGAAATCTCACGTGCGCGATGGGCGGCGAGCATGACCAGCTCAAAGCGGTTCGGGACTTTGTCTACGCAATCTTCAACTGTGACGCGGGCCATAAAAATCTCCATCGACGGAATGAGGTCAGAAGGTGGTTACTTAGGGCCTCCGGACGCAATTGACAAGCGCAGATTTAGAGGGGCTGGACCTCCTGGCGCAGGTTTTCCGGTAAGGCATTATGCATCTGGCGTATGGTTTGTCCTGTTGCGGGATGCACCCAATCCGGTGCCACTTCGAGGAGTGGCACCAGTACAAACGCCCGGTCCTGCAATCGTGGGTGTGGCAGGATCAATTCCGCCGGTGTGCGGGACATCTGCTCCTCCAGCGGCAGTCCCACCCATTCCTGATAGGTTTGCATATCCGGAAGTACCGTGCCGTCCAGAGCGATAAGATCGAGGTCGAGTGTACGCGCTGACCATCTCTGCCGACGCTCCCGCCCGAATGCACTTTCGACCCCGTGCAGGCATTCCAAGACTTCATGCGCGGGGAGGTCGGTCTCAACCGAAAAAGCGGCATTCACGAAATCCGGACCGGCGCCGGCAGGAAACGCAGGCGTTCGAAAAAATCGGCTTTTAGCACGAATCACCCCCAACGCTTCAACCGACAGGTGTATCGCGGAAGATACAACTGACGTTGCGTCAAGTTGCTCCCATTTCCGGTTTGACCCGACGGCAATCAGGGCAAGTGACCGGAATTGTGGCAGTTTATCGCTTGTTTTTTGCATTTTGCCGTCTTGCGAGCCTCTTAAAACACTCTATTTTCAGGACTGGATGGACGCTGAAATTTTTTTTCTACGAGCACAAGCGCCCGTCTCAAAAGAGAGGACATTTAATGTTTTACAAAGACGAACGGCTTGCGCTGTTCATCGACGGATCGAATCTGTACGCCGCTGCCAAATCACTGGGGTTTGACATCGACTATAAGTTGTTGCGGCAGGAATTCATGCGTCGGGGCAAGCTGTTGCGCGCTTTTTACTATACAGCGTTGCTGGAGAATGACGAGTATTCTCCAATCCGTCCGCTGGTGGACTGGCTGAACTACAACGGGTTCACGATGGTGACCAAACCGGCCAAGGAGTACACCGACAGCATGGGACGCCGTAAAGTAAAGGGCAATATGGACATCGAGCTTACCGTGGATGCCATGGAACTGGCGCCCCGGGTCGATCATATCGTTCTGTTCTCCGGTGACGGGGATTTCCGGCCCTTGATTGAAAGCCTCCAACGGTCCGGCGTCCGCGTTTCTGTGGTTTCCACGATACGAAGCCAGCCGCCGATGATATCAGACGACCTTCGGCGTCAGGCGGACAACTTCATTGAGCTTGACGAGTTGAAAGACGTCATCGGTCGCCCGCCACGCGAAATATCCGAAGCGAGCTGAGACCGCATGACGTGCCGGGCTTGGTTATGCCAAATGACCGGCGTCACCTTGAGATAATGCGAGGCCCCGACCGGGCCTCGTGACCTGCATTCACCCGATCATCAAGACGTTCCATCTGTTGGCCCCGTCGCGCGTCTGCCGCGAGGTTGGGGCGACGCGGCCTCTGGACCTTGGCAGCAGGACCGCTTACCTCTCTTGTCAGGAGGTAGCGCGCCAATGACCAAACCTGATCTGACCCTCTATCTTGCGGCCCCGCGCGGGTTTTGCGCCGGCGTGGATCGCGCCATCAAGATTGTTGAGATGGCATTGGAGAAATGGGGCGCACCGGTCTATGTCCGGCACGAAATCGTGCACAACAGGTTCGTTGTGGACGGGTTGCGCGACAAGGGCGCGGTCTTTGTCGAAGAGCTTTCGGAATGTCCCGACGATCGCCCGGTCATATTCTCCGCACATGGTGTGCCAAAGTCAGTCCCCGCCGCCGCGCAGGCCCGCGAGATGATCTATGTGGATGCCACCTGCCCGCTGGTCAGCAAGGTGCATATCGAGGCGCAGCGCCATGCTAGCAACGGCTTGCAGATGGTCATGATCGGGCACGAAGGCCACCCTGAAACAGTCGGCACCATGGGCCAGCTTCCCGATGGCGATGTACTGCTGGTGGAAACGCCCGAAGATGTGGCAAAGATCGACGTTCGCGATCCCGACCAACTGGCCTATATCACCCAAACCACGCTCAGCATCGATGACACCGCCGAGGTTGTCGCGGCCCTTAAGGAAAGGTTTCCCGCCATCGTGGGCCCGCACAAGGAAGACATCTGCTACGCCACAACCAACCGTCAGGAAGCGGTCAAGGCAATGGCCCCAAATTGCGATGCGATGCTTGTGGTTGGCGCGCCCAACTCCTCCAATTCCAAACGTCTCGTCGAAGTCGGGGCCCGCGCGGGGTGCAGCTATTCTCAGCTCGTCCAGCGCGCCGACGACATTGATTGGCGCGCCCTGGAAGGCATCAGCAGCATCGGGATCACAGCCGGCGCCTCTGCGCCCGAGGTCCTGATTAACGAGGTCATCGGCGCTTTTGAGGACCGTTTCAACGTCACGCGCACGCTGGTGGAAACCGCTGTGGAGAACGTTGAATTCAAGGTGCCCCGGGTGCTGCGCGAAACAGTCTGAGCCAAGTTGTCTGCCGCTTTGCCGATCTATGACGGAGACGGCGCACCACGCGCGCGATTGCGGGGCACTGCCTTCCGCATGACGGACCCGATACAGTTCGAAGCCGGGTGGATCACAAAGTGGATTTCCGGCTCTTGCCTTGCCCGGCAACCAACGCCATGGTGCCGCCCATGAAGAGCATTCCCCGCGCCCCACTGTTCCTGGGTCTTGCTGGCCTCGTTCCCTTTGTATGGGGGGCCGCGACCTATCTGATCGACCCGCTCGCCCAATGGGGCGTGCAGGCGCTGGGACCACGGTTTGTTGGCCCATACGTTCAGCTCTTTTACGGCTCCGTGATCCTCTCCTTCATGTCGGGCGTGCTTTGGGGGTTTGCAACCAAGACCAGCGGGTCACGGGCGGCCACCGGATACGCGCTGTCGGTGATCCCGGCGCTCTGGGCCTTTTTCATGACAGGTGGCGGTCCGACCACTGCCGGGATGAACCTGATTTTCGGCTTTGCGGGTCTATTGGCGCTGGATTTCGCCTTTTCGATATGGGGTCTGACACCGCGCTGGTGGATGGCCCTGCGCCTGCTGCTGACAGGTATTGTCGTTGCTTGTCTGGCCATCGGTGTTTTCCTGTGACCGACGCGCAAACGCTCAATATCTACGCCGAGAGGGCCGATGAATACGCGGCATTGACGGAGGATGCCAACAAGGCAGACCCCCTACTCAGCGGCTTCATCGACGCCCTGCCCCGAGGCGGTCACGTTCTTGATCTGGGCTGCGGACCCGGCGCATCAGCCGCGAAGATGGCTGAGGCGGGCCTTCAGGTCGATGCGTATGATGCAGTGCCGCAAATGGTCGCTCTGGCGGCCGTGCATGAGGGCGTCCACGCGCGGCAGGCGACGTTTGAAGACGTCAGCGGCACAGCTCTCTATGACGGTGTGTGGGCGAATTTCTCTCTGCTACATGCTGAACGACATGACTTGCCACAGCACCTCGGGCGCATCGCCGCTGCGCTGAAACCGGGTGGCAGGTTCCACCTCGCGGTAAAAACAGGCACCGGCAGCCACAGAGATCGCTTGGGGCGTCTTTACACCTATTACACCGACGCCGAACTCACCGGGCTGCTCAACGCCGGCGGATTTGAGGTCATCGGCCGGAAGACGGGCCGCGGCGCCGGTCTCAGCGGAGAGGAAGCGCCCTGGATTGCGCTGACCGCGATCCGTGCCTGAGCTTTATGCCTTCACGGATGGTGCCTGTTCGGGCAACCCGGGACCGGGAGGCTGGGGTGTGTTGCTCCAGGCAAAAGACGGCCCCACAGTGGTGAAGGAGCGCGCGTTGAAGGGAGGCGAAGCCAAAACGACCAACAACCGCATGGAATTGCTCGCCGCGATCAATGCACTGGAATCCCTTAGTCGGAGCAGCAGGATCACGATTGTGACAGACAGCAACTACGTCAAGAACGGCATCACCAGCTGGATTTTTGGCTGGAAGAACAACGGATGGAAGAACGCCGCCAAGAAACCTGTGGCAAACGCGGAGCTTTGGCAGCGACTTGATGCTGCGAACCAACGTCATGACGTGACATGGAAATGGGTGAAGGGGCACGCGGGTCATCCGGAGAATGAACGCGCAGATGAGTTGGCCCGGGCAGGCATGGCACCTTTCAAGCCATGACGATGATCGGGCTACTCGACTATGTAAGCGTCTTCATTTTTGCCCTGACGGGGGCGTTGGCCGCAAGCCGTCAGCAGCTGGACATCGTCGGCTTTGCCTTCGTGTCCTGCCTGACCGCCGTGGGAGGCGGCACGGTGCGGGACCTGCTGCTGGACCGGAATCCGATTTTCTGGATCGCGCAGCCGCTGTATATCGGGGTAGCCTGTTCAGCCGCGCTAATCGTTTTTTTCACGGCGCATCTCTTTGAAAGCCGGTTGCGCACCTTGCTGTGGCTGGACAGTTTCGCCCTTGCCGTCGCCGTTCCCGCGGGCACAGGCGTGGCACTTGCGCTCGACCAGCCGGTTCTTGTCGTGGTACTGATGGGAACCATCACTGGGTGCATGGGAGGCTTGCTGCGCGATGTCGTTCTGGATGACGTGCCGGTTGTCCTCCGGCAAGGGGAGCTTTACGTGACCGCTGCCTTTGCAGGGGCCGCGGTAGCCGCAATGACCCGCCCGCTGTTCTTTGAACCCTTTGCGCCATTGATCATCTGTGCCGCCGTGACCTGGGCTTTGCGCGCCGGGTCAATGGCCTTTGGATGGCGGCTGCCGGTCTACAAAAGCCGCCCACCCCGCAATTGATCCATCGTGTCGCAGATGTCCCGACCCAGCAGCAGTCTGCCGAAACCGGAAAGAACGCAGAGCACCATGCCTCCCATGGAGCGTGGCAACACGGCCGGATCAGGAAATGCAACTGTCGATGGAAAGCCGCAGACCCATCTACCTGCAGGAAGGATACGCTCCAAGCCCGCTTGGGAGAGTTCGTTGCGGTTTTGATGCCCGACGTATCAACGACGGTTAACCCCTTCCTCTGCGGCACACCCCCGGCCAAAAATACGCATTGCCGTTTGGCCACATGCTCTGGCAACAACGGAATGAAGCGCTGTTATCGTGGACGGAAGGCAATGAAATGTCTTGCGTTCAACGTCCGTTATGACCCTTGTGGGGCCTGACGACGTCTGCCGTTTCTTGCGTTGCAAGGCTCAGGGCAATGTCATGTTTTTCGGGTCGTCCATAGAGGAACCCTTGCGCACAAATCGCACCCATCTGATGCACGATCTCCGCCTGACGATGTGTTTCGATCCCTTCAACCGTTATCTGCAGTTCGAGATTCTGGGCGATTTCGAATACAGAGGCGAGCATCATCCGCGCTTTCTCCGAGTGCTCCAACTCCTCTACCAGCGAGCGATCGACTTTGAGCTCATCCGCAGCCATGGACCTCAGATAGGCGAGGGAGGAAAAGCCGGTACCAAAATCGTCAATGGCTATTTTGCACCCAAGCTTTCGCAGGCTTGAAATGATGAACCGCGCATGCTCCCAGTCGCGTATTTCGGTACTCTCCGTAATTTCGAGCGTCAGCAGGTCCGGTCGAATATCGGAGCGCCAAAGCACATGCTCGACACGTTGCAGGATTTTCTTGGAACTGAAATGCAACGTGGACAGGTTGACGCTGACAGAGAAATCGGTGCCGTGCCGCTCGTTCCATGCAGCGACCAACCGTGCGGCCTTGTTCAGCACAAAGTTGTCGATTTCGATCACCAGCCCGCTTTCTTCGGCCAGCAGGATGAACTCACCCGGCGTGACCAGTTCGCCTTGTCGGTTCCAGCGCACCAGCGCTTCAAATCCATAGACTTGCCCCGCTGGCAGAGACACCTTGGGCTGCAGGTAGACTTGCAGGCTACCATCCTCGATCGCCCTTGGCAGCTCATCCAGCATGGCGCGGCGTTCAAGGAAGCGTTTTTCCAACTCCTGGTCATAGAGGGTAAAGCGGCTCCTCCCGCCGCTCTTCGAGGCATACAAGGCAAAGTCTGACACCCGCGACAGGCCATCGACGGTGGAGGACATGTTTGCGCTTACCTGCGTGGTTGTTGCCAGGCCAATGCTGACACGTGGCACCAACGTTTCGCCATCGACTTCAAAGGGATCCGATGTGCGTTTCAGAATCGTCGAGCACAAGTCTGTCAGCGTTTCAATATCGTCAGTGGGCGCGACCAGCGCAAACTCGTCCCCAGCAAGTCTGGCGGCAAATCCTCTGTATTTTTGAGCCTCTTGTTTAAGAACACTGGCGAGACGTTTGAGCACCGCATCGCCCGCCGCGTGCCCATAGGTATCGTTGATCGCCTTGAACTCGTCCAGATCGAGCGACAAAAGAGCGACCGGAGTTTTGGCCTTGTCCAATTTCGCCTGCAACCGGTCCTGAAATTGCACGCGGTTTGGCAGCCCCGTCAAAGGGTCGAAGAAGGCCAGAAACCGCACCCTGTTCTCTGCCTGCTCCCGGGCGCGCCTGCCAAGGATCTCAAGACGCAGGAGCAACAGCGCGCCGCAACCTGCCAGCGTCAGTGCAGCAAGACTGAACAGAACAACACCTTGCTGTTTCGATACGGCACTTGCCTGCCTCAACATCAGGTCGTCGGCCTGGCGCCGCATGGTATCCAGAAACTGGACCAACCTGCCGCGTGTCACTTCCGATGCCACCAGCAAATCAGCCATCAATTTATCCAAATCCGAAAACTCGGTCGCGATGGCCCAATCCGCGATTTCGACGATGTGAGACAATTCCGCAAGGGCGGCGATTTTTTCCTGAGTAGGATTGCCACGCTCTACCAATCCCTTGAGATGCTCCGTTCGAACAAAAAGAATGTCCGTCGCCTTCAGAAACTTTTTCTCCAGTTCCTCTGTCATTTCGCCTTCATAGACCGCCGCCTGAACGACCAGGAGCAGGCGCTGCAGATCGCTGATCGCAACATAGCCATTTCCGAATTGACGCGCCGAGAAGACTTCGTGGGTTGTGTCGAGACTACGGACAAAGGACTGCGTATAGAGACCGGCACCAAAGCACAGGGTTACAAGGGTTCCGAGCGCGAGCCAGATACCCAATCGCGATGCGAGCGCATCCAAGATATTCCTGGGCCTTTGCGCCTCGGTCCCCGGCTCATCCATTTCGAGGATTAATCCGCAGGCTCAATACGCGCCGCCATCCAGACCAGATCGGATTCTGTCGCAACGCCAGAGGCCTCGTAGGCTGCCGCGTCAATGACAAACTGGATGGGCCCGCGTGCGCGGCGGCTATGAGCCTTGCCGTCGACTCTGGTTGCGACCAGTATTTCCACCGTCCCGATCACATCGCGCGAGATCGATGTGCTGTAGTCATTCTCCGCCGTGACGACAATTGTACTCATTTCTGCAAGGCCATGGGCCTCCAGAACGTCCGAAAGCAAAACACCTTCGAACGTGGCGGGCGTCTCACGCCAGGGCGTTTTCGTGGTCATTCGATAGGTTGTGAACTGTTCTAGCTGGGAGGGCGTGTAGCTGGTTTCCGAACCATCAGGTGCCAAAACGACAAGCGTTGCGTCGGCATGTGGGATCGGGTCCAATACCACCTGTTCAAGTTCAGCAGCGACTGCCGTGGCAGAGGCAATCAAAGCCCCCACAATTATGCTTCGAAAAGGGCGCATGTCCGGTCTCCTTGGTGTATCGCAATCTCGGGCATACGGCAGGAAGTCTTAAAATCGCATGGCCGTCGACATGGGTTTTCGACCGAATTTCAATTAGATTTTCAGTTTAATTCTCTGTTTTTTCCCGATACCCGCCTGCTGATACCGGATTGCTCGAAAGGTTCCACCCATAAGCTCGCGACCGCAGCCCACGCAAATGAAGGAGCGTCAATCAAGGGAAAGCAAGAGGCGTATCAAACGAAATCAATGCGGTACGAAAGGTTCAACTGCGAGAGATCTCTGCGCTCAGATGTCACTCCGACTCAGTCCGGACCGGAGCAAGACCCAAATTCCGGCAATGGAAAGTTGATTTTTTGCGCGCGACAAGAAAAAATGGTGCAGCCGAAAGTTTAATATCGCGGAAAGAGCGCTGGAGTAGGTCCCTTGGCTGATCGTAAAATCAGGAACATGGAGGAGTTTGCCAGTATCAGCGGCATCTCGCGTCCGACCGTTTCAAAATACTTCAACGATCCTGACAGTGTCAGGGCCACGACAAGGGCGCGGATCGAGGCAGCGCTGGAGCTTTACGACTATCGCCCGAATATCTACGCGATGAACCAGAATCGGAAGCTCACCAAGAACCTCGGGATCGTGGTGCCGCTCCTGTCCGATCCCTATTTCTCGGAAATCGCGCGGAACCTGGAGCAACGTTGCATCCTGGCAGGATACAGCCCTACGCTGTTCAGTTCTCATGGCGATCCTGCCCTTGAGGTCGAGGCGCTTGAGACGCTGCGCTCGCTGAAGCCTGCGGGGGCGTTGCTGGCACCTCTGGGACGGGCTTCGGATCGCCGTGCCCTTGAAAAGTTCTGCAATGACGTGCCCACGCTGATTTTTGACAGCAGCGTCGACGAAATCGGCCTGGGGTTTGTCGGATCGGATAACTTTCAGTTCACCGCTCATATCACCGACTATCTGTGCCGGACCGGGGAACCGCCCAGCTTTTTCGAGATGAAGACACCAGCCAACCCCAACGCGCATCGACGGCGGCAAAGCTACCTGAATGCGATGGCCTCCTTCGGGCACACACCTGACGTGATCTCCATCGAGGGGGAAGGTTGGGGCTTTGAAGAAATCGGGCGTTTGGGAGGTCATGAGGCGCTGTCCAAGGGGCGGTTTTCAACGAATACGATCCTGTGCAGCAATGACCGGCTGGCGATTGGACTGCTCACCGCCTGCTATGAGCAAGGCCTGCGCGTCGGACGGGGAAGCGACTGTGCGATTCGCGTAGCCGGACAGGACGGGCACCCCCATTCGAGATATACCTGTCCCCCGCTCACCACGATATCTCATAACTACGATGCCGTCTCCAGAACCGCCGCTGATGTCCTGTTCGCCGCAATTGACGGTCAGATAGAGCCTTGGAAAAGCACAAGGTTGGAGGGGAGGCTCATCCTGCGAGACTCCGCGTGACAGATAAATTCTTTACGCGCGTAAAAATTTTGTTGACGTCGCGTCGCTATTGCGGCTACGGTGACCCATCACATCCAACTAGGGAGGATTCTGGATGTCTTTGAAGAGCACACTTTGTGCTGCGACTGCGCTTTCGCTTACCATGGCGGGCACTGCATTCGCGGACGGCCATTCAGCAACGATCACCATCGCCACGGTCAACAACGGCGACATGATCCGTATGCAGGGCTACACCGACACGTTCACCGAGAAAACAGGCATCGCGGTGGAATGGGTCACGCTTGAAGAGAACGTGTTGCGTCAGCGTGTTACTACGGACATCACAACCAAAGGCGGTCAGTTCGACATCATGACGATCGGCATGTACGAAACCCCGATCTGGGGGGCCAACGGCTGGCTCGTACCGCTTGACGACCTCTCCGCCGAATACGACGTCGATGACATCCTGCCCGCAATGCGCAATGGCCTGTCACATGACGGCACGCTCTATGCCGCACCGTTTTATGGTGAAAGCTCCATGGTCATGTATCGCACCGACCTGATGGAAGCTGCTGGCCTAGAAATGCCCGACGCCCCCACATGGCAGTTCATCCGCGAAGCGGCGGCTGCGATGGATGATCCTGAGAATGACATCAACGGGGTTTGCCTGCGCGGCAAGGCCGGTTGGGGCGAAGGTGGCGCGTTCATCACAGTTACGGGCAACTCCTTCGGCGCGCGTTGGTTTGACGAAGACTGGAATGCCCAGTTCGATCAGCCGGAATGGGCCGAGGCGCTGAACTTCTACGTCAACCTGATGAATGACTACGGTCCGGAAGGCTACGCGACAAACGGTTTCAACGAGAACCTGTCACTCTTCAATCAGGGTAAATGCGGCATGTGGATCGACGCCACGGTGGCTGCCTCCTTCGTGACAGGTGACGATTCCACCGTGGCAGACCACGTGGGCTTTGCCCTTGCGCCAAACAACGAAGGCGTTGAAAAGCGGGCCAACTGGCTCTGGGCATGGGCGCTGGCGATCCCTGCGGGCACGCAACAGGAAGCCGAAGCCAAGCAGTTCATCGAGTGGGCCACATCCAAGGATTACATCGAGCTTGTGGCAGCCAATGAAGGTTGGGCAAACGTGCCTCCTGGCGCACGGACATCGCTATATGAAACACCTGAGTATCAGGAAGTGCCTTTCGCGCAGATGACATTGGATTCAATCAACGCCGCGGACCCGACCAATCCAACGGTTGATCCTGTACCATACGTCGGTATCCAGTTCGTCGCGATCCCGGAGTTTGCCGGTATGGCGACCGAAGTGAGCCAGGAATTCTCCGCAGCCTATGCCGGTCAGCAAACTGTCGAAGAGGCGCTTGAAAAGGCGCAAGCCATCACAAACGAAACGATGGAAGCCGCAGGCTACCGCTAAGCAGCCGGGCCTGACATCCGGAGGGCGACGAAGCTGTCGCCCTCCGACACCTGAATCTCTACTATAAATTGAACTATCCGCATCGACAGCGCTAGGAATTGGCGGTCTGTTCACAGAGGAGGTGCATCCAAATGGCTACGAAGGCTTCCCGTTCAGCAGCCCGGATCATGATGGCCCCGGCAGTCGTCCTGCTCCTGGGCTGGATGTTGGTTCCGCTGATGATGACACTCTGGTTCTCGTTCCGAACCTACCTGCCCTTGCGGGGCGGCGATCAGGGCTGGACCGGTTTTGACAACTACGTGCGCTTTGTGACCTCCAGTGCCTTCTGGCCCGCCGTGCAAACCACGCTGATCATCGTTCTGGGCGTGCTAGTTATCACGGTGGCGTTAGGTGTGCTGCTGGCGATGCTGCTCGATCAGCCCATGTGGGGTCAGGGTGTCGTGCGCATCCTTGTGATCGCGCCATTCTTTGTCATGCCGACCGTCTCCGCACTTGTCTGGAAAAACATGTTCATGGACCCGGTAAACGGTCTCTTTGCGCACCTCTGGCAGTTCTTTGGAGCCGAGCCGGTCAGCTGGCTGTCCGATGCCTCCCTGCCGTCGATCATCATGATCGTCAGCTGGCAATGGCTGCCCTTCGCGACGCTGATCCTTCTGACGGCCATCCAGTCACTGGACAGCGAGCAACTTGAAGCCGCTGAAATGGACGGCGCGCCGCACCTCAAGCGGTTCTGGTTCATCATTTTGCCGCACCTCAGCCGCGCGATCACAATCGTGATCCTGATCCAGACGATCTTCCTGCTCGCCATCTTTGCGGAAATCTTCGTCACGACAGGCGGCGCGTTCGGCACACGCACACTGTCCTACCTGATCTTCCAGCGCGTACTGGAAAGCCAAAATATCGGTCTTGGCTCCGCCGGTGGCGTCTACGCCATCATCCTTGCAAACATCGTCGCGATCTTCCTGATGCGGATCGTCGGCAAGAATCTGGATAACTGATCATGGCACGTGCTGTTACTCCCCGCCGCAAGCTGGTCAACACGGGCCTCGCATGGGCCATTGGTCTGCTGATCTTCTTCCCGATCCTCTGGACCATCCTCACGAGCTTCAAGACCGAAGCCCAAGCCATCGCCAGCCCGCCGATCTTCCTCGGGTTTGACTGGACACTTGAGAACTACGGGATCGTTATGGAACGCTCCAACTACGGGCGGTTCCTCTGGAACTCGATCATCATCGCGGGCGGGTCGACCATTCTGGGTCTCATCATCGCCGTCCCCGCCGCCTGGTCGATGGCCTTTGTTCCCTCCAAACGGACCAAGGACATCCTGCTCTGGATGTTGTCGACCAAGATGCTGCCTGCGGTGGGCGTGCTTTACCCGATCTACCTGCTGTTCATTCAGCTTGGGCTGCTGGACAGCCGCGCGGGCCTCGTGGTGGTGATGATGCTCATCAACCTGCCGATCATCGTCTGGATGCTCTACACCTACTTCCGGGAAATTCCGGTCGAGATCCTGGAGGCCGCACGGATGGACGGGGCCACGCTGAAGGAAGAGGTGCTCTATATCCTGACGCCGATGGCGATCCCCGGCATTGCCTCGACGATGCTCCTGAACTTCATCCTCGCCTGGAACGAGGCATTCTGGACGCTCAACCTCACCGCCGTTGATGCAGCCCCTCTGACCGCCTTTATCGCGAGCTATTCAAGCCCTGAAGGGTTGTTCTTCGCCAAACTCAGCGCGGCCTCCACGATGGCTATTGCTCCGATCCTCATCCTCGGCTGGTTCAGCCAGAAACAACTCGTCCGCGGCCTCACGTTCGGCGCGGTGAAATAAGGAACAGAACCATGGGACGCATCCAACTGAAAGACGTAACCAAGAGCTTCGGGGACACGCAGGTCATCCCGCCTCTGAACCTGACCATCGAGGATGGCGAATTTGCAGTCTTTGTCGGACCATCGGGCTGTGGCAAGTCCACGCTGCTGCGTCTGATCGCGGGGCTGGAGGATATCACCTCGGGCGCTATCGAGATCGACGGGAACGACGCCACTGACGTGCCCCCCGCGAAACGGGGTCTGGCCATGGTGTTCCAGTCCTACGCGCTCTACCCTCATATGTCCGTGCGCAAGAACATCGCCTTTCCCCTGCGCATGGCCAAGATGGATCAGGCCGAGATTGACCGGCGTGTCGAAAATGCGGCGTCAGTGCTGAACCTTGCCGACTACATCGACCGCCGTCCGGGGCAATTGTCGGGCGGACAACGACAGCGGGTGGCCATAGGCCGCGCCATTGTGCGGGAACCCTCGGCCTTCCTTTTCGACGAGCCGCTATCGAACCTCGATGCAGCACTAAGGGTCGGCATGCGGATGGAGATCTCGGAACTGCACAAGAAGCTGGCGACGACAATGATCTACGTCACACACGATCAGGTCGAAGCCATGACCATGGCCGACAAGATCGTCGTACTGCGTGCCGGCAATATCGAGCAGGTCGGCTCCCCACTGGAGCTTTACCGTGCCCCGCGCAACCTCTTTGTCGCCGGGTTCATCGGCTCGCCCAAAATGAATTTCATCGAAGGCGCGGAAGCCGCCAAATACAATGCCCATACCATTGGTGTGCGCCCGGAACATATCGAGGTATCGGACAGCGCGGGCGCGTGGTCAGGGGTGGTCGGCGTGTCGGAGCATCTGGGCTCGGACACCTTCTTTCACATCCACGACACCGGGCTGGCGGAAACCATCACCGTGCGAGCCGATGGCGAGGTCGGGTTCAAACATGGCGACCGCATCCACCTCACCCCGCGTGAGGATGTCATCCACCGGTTCGATCAGGCAGGCTTGCGGATCGAATGACGCGGCTGGCGGGAAAATCGGCGCTGATCACGGGTGCGGCGCGCGGAATTGGCCGCGCCTTCGCCGAGGCCTATGTGCGCGAAGGCGCACGGGTCGCAATTGCCGATATCGACATCGCCCGTGCGCGCCAGACCGCAGAGGAGATCGGCACGGCCGCCATGGCCGTCGAGATGGATGTCACCCGGCAGGACAGCATCGACACGGCGGTCAGCAGAGTGGCCAAGGCCTTCGACGGGATCGACATCCTCATCAACAATGCCGCCATCTTCACCGCCGCGCCGATTGTCGAGGTCGCGCGCGCGGATTATCAGCGGGTCTTTGACATCAACGTCAGTGGCACGCTCTTTACCTTGCAGGCGGTGGCGCGCCACATGATTGCGCGTGGCAAAGGCGGCAGGATCATCAACATGGCCAGCCAGGCCGGGCGCAGGGGGGAGAGCCTCGTCTCGGTCTACTGCGCCAGCAAGGCGGCGGTGATTTCACTGACCCAATCTGCCGGGCTTAACCTGATCCGGCATGGCATTAACGTCAATGCAATCGCACCGGGTGTGGTCGATGGCGAACACTGGGACGGGGTCGACGCTTTCTTTGCCAAATACGAGGGTAAAGCGCCCGGTCAAAAGAAAAAGGAGGTCGGCGAAGCCGTCCCCTTCGGTCGCATGGGCACCGCCGACGACCTGACCGGCATGGCCGTATTCCTCGCCAGTGATGATGCCGCCTACATCGTCGCACAAACCTACAATGTAGACGGTGGAAACTGGATGAGTTGATGAAGGATCAAGCAGAGGACAAGATCGGAATGAAGCTTTCGAACAAGACACTCGGAGCCATGCCCGCAGAGGTGACTGTTCCGTCCTATGATCGTTCCCAGTTGACACCGGGCATCGTACACATCGGTCTTGGCAACTTTCATCGCGGCCATCAGGCGTGGTATCTGCACAGGCTCATGCAGCAGGGGCTGGCCCACGACTGGGCGATCATTGGTGCGGGTGTGCGGCCCGGCGATGCGGTCATGCGTGACAGGTTGCTGGCGCAGGATTGCCTGACCACATTGGTCGAGCTTGATCCCGAGAGTTCCTCGGTGGAGATCATCGGCTCAATGATTGATTTTGTCGAAATTGAGCCCTCGAACAGGCCGCTGATCGCTGCGATGTCGGACCCGCGCATCCGGATTGTGTCGTTGACCGTCACCGAAGGCGGATACTACCGGACAGAGACCGGAGGTTTTGACGCGGAGCATCCCGACATTCAGCATGACGCCGCCCATCCCGACCGTCCCGTCACGGCATTTGGCGCGATGATTGCCGCTTACCGCGCGCGGCGCGCGGCAGGTCTCAAGCCGTTCACCGGGCAGTGCTGCGACAACCTGCAAGGCAATGGCGCGGTACTGAAACAGACGATCGTTGGCCTCGCCCGCCTGAGTGATCCGGACCTCGCCCGGTGGATCGAGGAGAACGCCAGTTTCCCCGACGCGATGGTCGACTGCATTGTGCCTGCAACGGGTGAGGCAGAGCTGGCCTTTGTCAGAAACCTCGGGATCGAGGATGCCGCGCCCGTCACCCATGAAAACTTCCGCCAATGGGTGATTGAGGACACCTTCTGCGCGGGGCGTCCGCCGTGGGAACAGGCCGGGGCCACGCTGACGGATGACGTGCATCCTCATGAGAGCATGAAAATCCGCGTCCTCAATGCCGGGCATCAGATACTGGCAAACGTGGGGGAGGTCCTCGGGCTTGAGACCATCGCCGATTGCATGGCCGATCCGCTGATTGCCGCGTTCTTTCACAAGGTCCAAAGGGAAGAAATCCTGCCTTTTGTGGATGCGGTCGCGGGGACAGAACCGCTGGACTACCTCACATTGATCGAAAAACGTTTCGCCAACCCCAAGATCCGCGACACCACCCGGCGCGTGGCGTTCGACGGCTCTTCCCGGCACCCCGGGTTCGTCCTGCCGATCCTGCGCGACTCCATCGCAGGAGGCGGGCGGATTTCCGGTCTGGCGCTGGTCGAAGCGCTCTGGGCGCGCATGTGCTTTGGCTCTCGGGAAGATGGCAGCGCGATCCTGCCCAATGACCCGATCTGGCCCGCGCTCAACAAATCGGCAATCGCCGCGCGGGAGACCCCCGAGGCCTGGCTGGCGCAAAACAATATTTACGGGCAACTCAGCGCGCAAGACGGCTTCCGCCAGCAGTTCCAAATGTGGTTGCACCTGATCTGGGCCGAGGGCTGCCGCACGACCCTTCAAAGGTATCTCGACACCTAGTCTGATCACACCAGATGCAGCGGGACGGGCGGATGACGTCAGATCACGCCCTCGTCGCGTAAGTCCTTGATCGCCCCGTTGGACAGCCCCAGCTCCTCCAGTATCGCGTCGGTATGCTCCCCCAGCGCGGGGATGGCATCCATCCGGGGCGCCGCTCCGGTGCCGCCCGGCGGGATGAGCGCTGGCACGGGACCCACCGGCGTCTCAACCTCACGCCACCTTTCCCGGGCCCGAAGCTGCGCATGCGCCCAGACGTCTTTCATCTCGTTCACGCGTGCATTGGCAATCCCGGCCCGGTCGAGCCGGTCAATGAGAGTCTCCGCTGGCAGGCCCGCAAAACACTTGTCTATGATGCCTGTCAAAACCGCCTTGTTCGCGGTACGCTGGCTGTTTGATGAAAACCGCGGATCTGATGCCAACTCCGGGGCCTCCAACACGGTCTCGCAAAAAGCTTTCCATTCCCGTTCGTTCTGTAGCCCAAGGATCACCGTGCGGCCATCGCCCGCGCTGAAGGGCCCATAGGGAAAGATCGTCGCATGACGCGCACCGGCGCGTGCAGGGGGATCAGCACCGTCATAGGCGTAGTAAAGCGGATACCCCATCCATTCGACCATGGCCTCCAGCATCGACACATCAATCTCGCAGCCCTTGCCGGTCTTGCCACGTTGAATGAGCGCCGCGAGAATATTGGAGTAGGCGTACATCCCTGCGGCGATATCGGCGATGGATATGCCCGCCTTGCATGGGGTTTCCGGCGTGCCGGTGGTCGAGGTCAACCCCGCCTCTGCCTGAACAAGAAGGTCATAGGCCTTACGCGCCTCGTCAGGGCCACCAGCCCCGTAGCCGGAGATGTTGCAAACGATCAGTCCGGGGGTCTTTTGCGACAACGCCTCATACGCCAGACCAAGGCGCGCTGCCGCACCGGGTGCAAGGTTCTGGACCAGTACATCAGCCCGTGCGATCAGACGCTGAAGAATGCGCCTGCCGTCGGGGTGTTTGACATCAAGCGTGAGACTTTCCTTTGAACGGTTTGTCCAGACAAAATGCGAGGCCATCCCGTTGACCCGGCTGTCATAGCTGCGGGCGAAGTCGCCAACGCCGGGACGCTCGATCTTGATGACCCGTGCGCCCAGATCGGCAAGCTGCCGCGTTGCAAAAGGTGCGGCAATTGCATGTTCAAGGCTGACGACGGTGATGCCATCCAGCGGCCGCATCAGAACGACCTCGGCAATCCGAGGACATGTTCGGCCAAATAGGACAGGATGAGGTTCGTTGAAATCGGCGCGACCTGGTAGAGCCTGGTTTCGCGGAACTTGCGTTCGACATCATAGTCATGCGCAAATCCAAACCCGCCGTGAAATTGCAGACAGGCATTTGCCGCCTCCCAACTGGCCTTGGCGGCAAGGTATTTGGCCATGTTCGCTTCTGTGCCTGCTGAAAGTCCCTGATCGAAGAGTTGGCAGGCGCGGAACCGCATCAGGTTGGCGGCCTCCAACTCGATCTTGGCCTCCGCAATCGGAAACTGAACGCCCTGGTTCTGACCAATCGGGCGGCCAAAGACCTCGCGCTCTTTCACATAGGCACAGACCTTGTCGATGAACCAGTAGCCATCCCCGATGCATTCCGCCGCGATCAGGGTCCGTTCCGCATTGAGGCCATCCAGAATATAGCGAAAACCCATGCCCTCCGCACCGATCAGGTTTTCCGCCGGGATTTCGAGATTGTCGAAGAACAGCTCATTGGTTTCGTGGTTCACCATGTTCCGAATGGGCTTGACCTCCAGCCCGTTCCCGATCGCCTGTCTGAGATCAACCATGAAGATCGACATGCCGAGCGACTTCTTCTTGACCTGGTCAAGCGGGGTCGTGCGGGCCAAAAGGATCATCAGGTCCGAATGCTGCACCCTGCTGATCCAGACCTTTTGACCATTCACGATGTATCGGTCGCCTTTGCGCACCGCCGACGTCTTGATCTTTGTGGTATCCGTACCGGTTGTCGGTTCGGTCACGCCCATGGATTGCAGGCGCAGGGAGCCGTCCGCGATCTTTGGCAGGTAGTGCTGCTTTTGCGCGTCCGACCCATGCCGGAGCAAGGTGCCCATATTATACATCTGACCATGGCACGCGCCCGAGTTGCCGCCCGCGCGATTGATCTCCTCCATGATGATGCTGGCCTCGGTCAGACCGAGACCCGAGCCGCCGTATTCCTCGGGGATCATGGCGGCAAGCCAACCGGCCTTGGTCAGCGCATCCACAAAGGCCTCGGGATAGCCGCGCTCGGCATCGACCTGGCGGTGATAGTCGGCTGGGAAGGTGGCACAAAGCGCGCGGACGGCCTCCCGGATGTCCTGATGGTCTTCAGCGGTGTGCATCATCTGATCGTTGCCTTTGCCTGCATGGCGACCGCGCCATCCTGCCGGCGTGCCCAGAGCCGGAAGGCCTTGCCCTCTTCTTCCGCTGCACCCTGCAGGGAGAACCTCTCGGCACCAAAAACCGTGGAGATTGCGCGAAAATCAAAACTCTTAACAACGACCTCTGGCCGGTGACGCCTCAGCAGGTCCAGAAGCAGGGTCGCAAGCAGCGGACCATGCACGACAAGACCTTCATACCCTTCCGAGCCTGTGCAGAACGGATGATCGTAGTGAATGCGGTGCCCGTTGAACGTCAGCGCCGAATAGCGAAACAGCAGGACCGGATCAGCGACGACCTCCCGCGAAAACTCACCTGTTTCGGACGCTTGCGGCGGGGCTTGCACGGGCGCTCCCGGGTCGGGCCGGTCGCGGTAGACGATGTCATGCTCTTCCTCTACGCACAGTAATTCGCCGTCAGAAATCCGGTGCTGCACGGTCACAAACACCAGTTGCCCGGACCGCCCCTCTTTCATTTCAACGGATTTGATCGTTGAAACCCTGGTCAATTCCTGCCCGATCCGCATGGGTTCATGGAAGGTCAGTCGCCCCCCCGCCCACATGCGGCGTGGCAGGGGTACGAGCGGCAGAAACCCTCCCAGAGTCGCGTGTCCATCATAGCCCGCGTCAGACAGCTTGAAGACCTGAAGAAAGTGCAGCCAGTGCCAGAGAGGGGGCAACGGCGTTCCATCCTCATAAGCTGGATCGTCGCGGTCCAGCGTCGCCGCAAGCGCATTCGACGGGAAGGGCGCTATCCTTTCGAAGGAAGTCTCTGATTTGCCGATCCAGTCGTCCAACTGCGCCATCTCTTCCTTTGCCCTATCCCAACACCTTCATCGGCATCAATGACACAGCTCGCACGTTCTGAAAATTCATATTTGGCCAACGCCGCTTTGCCTATTCTGCCGCAACGGATGCGAATTCAGAAACGCGGATGTATCGCTCCCGCGTCTGCTACGTTTTGCATGCTCATGCGCGCCCGCGACGATCCCTAGCCCGTCTCTC
The DNA here is from genome assembly GCA_039196345.1 of Pseudomonadota bacterium. Classification (GTDB taxonomy): domain Bacteria; phylum Pseudomonadota; class Alphaproteobacteria; order Rhodobacterales; family Rhodobacteraceae; genus Roseobacter. The sequence goes on from JBCCUU010000019.1 coordinate 51,213, forward strand.
TGCCCGCGGCGGGTGTCACAAACCTGTACCCTTCACCGTGAACCGTGGCCACAAGCGCACCGCCACCGCTTGCAACGGACAGCTTTCTGCGCAGCCGGGCCACATGGGCATCAATCGCGCGGTCTGAAACATCCGCTTCTGCGCCATAGAGCAGCTCCACCAAGTCGGCGCGGGAAACAACGCGCCCCTCTCGGGCGACAAGCGCTTTCACAAAGCTGAACTCCATATGGGACAGGCCCAGATCGAGATTGTCACTGCGTCGCCTCGCGGTCTGAGCGTCGAAATCCAGCTCAAGATTGCCCAGCACACGCAGACCAGATGCACGGCGTTCCACCTTTATCTTGCGGCATCGGCGCAAAACGGATCGGACCCGCGCAAGCAGTTCCCGTGGCTCGTAGGGTTTTGTCACGTAGTCATCGGCACCGATCTCCAATCCGACAACGCGATCATAGGTTTCATTCCGCGCCGAAAGCATGATGATCGGCACATCGGCTTCGTTCTGGAGGCGTTTCGCCGCCTCGAAACCGTCCTGATCCGGCAGGATCAGGTCCAGCACAACGAGGTCCGCCCGTTCACTTTCCAGTACCTTGAACATCTCAGCCGCCGTGTAGACACCGGTTGAACGGTAGCCATTCTTGGTAAAAAATCGTTCGAGAAAATCCGTTTCCTGGCGGTCGTCGTCAACGATCAAGATATGTTCCTGCATGATTGTGTCCGGGTCCCTGCGATGCACGGACGGACCCTAGTCAGGCTTGCCAAGGCTCGCAAGCTTCGTGCAAAGCTTTGTCGTGGAAAGATTTGCGTCCCAGAAAAACCTGCAGCGACCCTTTCGCCTCGCGGCTGCCGCGATTTTCCTGTTGGCGGTCACGGTCGCTCTCGGGGCCACGCTGGGGATCCGCACCCAGGCACGCTTTGCCGAGGTCGAGACCAGTTGGGTCGCCTACGCAACTGGGGCAGAGCGCAAGGGCGCCTTGCTCAGCGAGTTGCGGGGGTTTCTCGGCTATGGCGGGATCATCCACAACTTCAAGAATTTTGTCCTGCGTCAGGACAGCATTTACCTGACCGAGACATTGGCCCAACTGGACGCGTTCCATGCTGTGATAGCAGAACTGCAACGGCTGGACCTGTCCGAAACAGAACGCGACGCCCTTCGCCAAATCAATTTCGCCGTCGCCGCTTATGAAGAAAACCTGGCGGTGGCCGAACAAGCCGCTCACGAGGGCTGGGCCGTGGAACGCACCGATCGGCGGGTCCGCATCGACGACGGGCCAGCCCTTGCAGCGCTTGATGTGCTGGAAGCGGAATGGCGCAATCTGCAAGACAGCAGCACGGCCCGCATGCTGGCCTCCGTCTCCGAAGGCCGCAGACTGATATGGATCGGATACTGGTCTATTCTGGCGCTGGTCATGGCCGCCATCATCATTGGCGGTCTGGTTTATCTGCTGGTACGCAACCTTCAGTTCGAATTGCGACAGCGGCAGCAGCTTCAACACTCCCAAGAGCGGCTGGCCACAATCGCAGAGCAGAGCCCCGCGACGATCGTGCTGACCGATACCTCTGCCCGCATTCTTTACGTCAACCGCAAGTTCAAGGACCTGACAGGCTGGGAGGACAGCGACATTCTGGGCAAAACGCCGTCGTTCCTCCAGTCCGGGGCCACCAGCGCAGGCGAATACGCCCAGATCCGTGCCCATCTGGAAAACGGAGAAAACTGGCACGGAGTTTTTCGCAACCTGTGCAAGGATGGCTCAAGCTACTGGGCGGAAACAAGCCTCCTGCCCCTGCGCGGTCCCGACGGGCAGATACAGAACTTCGTGGGGATCGGGCAGGACATCACGGAAACACGGCAGGCCAGGGATCAGGTGGTCCGCGCGCAAAAGCTCGAAGCGGTCGGGCAATTGGCAGGCGGGGTCGCGCACGATTTCAACAACATCCTGACGACAATTGTCGGTGCCAGTCACCTTGCCGCGATGGATGCCCCAAAGGACAGTGACCTCGCCAACGAGATTGACCAGATCGGGATCGCAGCACGACGGGCCCAGCATCTGGTGCGGGAACTGTTAACCTTTGCGCGACGGGAACCGGCGGTGCCGGAACCCGTGGTCCTTGCGGAGGCCGCCGAAGAGGTTGTATCGCTATTGCGTGCCTCGATGCCCCCCGTGATCGACATAATGCTGCACCCGTCAACGGAGCGTTTCACGGTTCTGGGGGACGCTACACATCTGCATCAAATCATCATGAACCTCTGCCGCAACGCCGCCGAAGCGATGGCCGGGCGCCGTGGCACAATCAACATCAAGATCACCTGTGCCGAAAAGGACCTGGTGCCGCCGGATGCACCGAAAGCCCCAGACGGATGGGTGAGGCTGGACGTGTCCGACAACGGACCGGGCATGAGTGCGCAAACCCTCGCACATCTGTTTGAGCCCTTCTTCACCACGAAACCTATCGGCAAGGGTTCCGGTCTTGGTCTGGCGGTGGTCTATGGCCTGGTCGAGGATATGGGGGGATCCATCCATGTCGACAGCACGGAAGGTGTGGGCAGTACCTTCACCCTGCTTTTGCCCGCAACGTCACCTGATGATGCCCGAACCGACAAGCCGAATGACCAGCACGAGAAACTGCCCAGAGGAAACGAATGTATCCTGCTGGTGGACGATGAAATCGACGTCGTCAACACGCTGAGACGTCAGCTGATGCGCCTCGGATACCAGGTCGATGCATTCAACGCACCGCTTCTCGCCCTTGAGCGTTTTCGCCTGAAGCCGCAGCAATACGATCTTTTGATCACCGATATGGTTATGCCGGATATGAACGGTCAGGACCTGTCTGAAACCCTGCGACTCACTCGCGAAGATTTGCCCGTCATAATTTGCAGCGCCTACCGGATCGAAGGCGTGAAACTGCCCGGAAAAGCGCCCATTCTGCTCAGCAAACCCGTTGATCCAAAGGTTTTTGCGCGCCAAGTGCGCGCGGCATTAACACCTTAGTCACATTTTAATTTCTCAAAAACAGGTGCTTAAGGCTTTAGCGTCACAACTCGTCACAACTCGTCGCATCATTTTATGCAACTGTAACAAAACGCGCTCAAAACCATGTTAGCGTCAACGCAGCCAACCTTCGCTTCACGCGAGCAGACGCGACTACCGGGACAGGGGCCTCGTTTCCGCCAAGCGAAAAACTACGGATGTAGGAAGCCATGCCCGATTTGTCGGACCAGAAATTGATTGCCCTGTTTCAGGTCGAAGACCCTTCCAGAACTCCCGGAAACCACCCGACAACATCACGCGACCAAGAGCCAAGCGGACCCGTCGCGCCGATCCCAGTAGAGGTTTCTCACAAGCGGGGCGGGCATCTTGCCCGGCGCCCGTCAAACACCCCCAAATGCGTGCCGTCACCACTCCGAAAGGGCGGCATGACGAGATTTTCCAGAAAAGGAGTTTGTTGATGATCCTGAGACCCCTCATCATCGGGGCGCTGATCGCAAGCAGTTCTGCCATGGCCCAAGAGACCGCGACACCTGAGCCTCCGATTGAAGTGGACACTGCGCGGGCCGAGTTGGGCAAGCGGCTTTTCTATGATCCGCGGTTGTCGGGGGACACCTCACTGTCCTGCGCCAGTTGCCATCAGCCGGATAAGGCCTTCACCGATGGCGAAGCGCTGTCCGCTGCCTACAGCGGTGCCGCGCATTTCCGGAACGCGCCCACCCTGGCGAACGTTGGCTATCGCGAAGCCTGGATGCATGACGGGCGACTGGGTACCAATCTCAATGATGTCGCCCGTGAAATGATCACCGAAACATATCTGATGAATATGGATATGCGCATCATGCAGGAGCGGCTCAAGCAGGACCCTGTCTATGTCGAGATGTTCTCCGCCGCGGGCATGTCCGAACCCTCGAACGGCGGCGCACGCAATGCGTTGATGGATTTCATGAAGACCATCCAGTCCCGCAACGCGCCCATTGATACTGGCGATCTAAGCGCCGCTGCCGGGCGCGGTCAGGTGATCTTTGAGGGTAAAGGCAACTGCTCGGTATGTCATAGCGGCAGCCGTTTCACCGACGATCAGCCGCACAACACCGGCGTGCCGACCAATCCGGATATCTGGGCCGATCCCGAGCGCCACTCGGCATTCGTGACCTATGCAAAGTTTATGGGTGTTCCCAACTACATGAACCTGCGTGAAGACATTGGCGCCTATATCCGCACCCATCGGGACGAGACCCGCCGCAGCTTCCTTACGCCCACGCTGCGCGAACTGACCTATACCGCACCTTACATGCACAACGGTGTCTTTGCGACCCTGCAAGAGGTTGTCGATTTCTATGACGCGGGCGGCGGCGACGATCCTCTCAAGGACAGTATCTTGCAGCCGTTGGGTCTGGTGCCTTCCGAGAAAGCCGATCTGATCGCTTTTCTGGAAAGCCTGTCCGGCGATAGCTTTGAGACCGATGCCTACGTCTGGCGCGCGGATGACTATGGCTATGCGCTGATCGAAGACTGGCGCAACACAAGCAACTGAGGGAGGTTCCCATGACGATCCGCACTACACTTACGGCCCTCGGACTGATCGCGGTAGCTGGCCTTGCAGGCGCGCAGGAGGCCGTAAGGCCTGCCGAATTGGCAGCGCTGGGGCCACCCCCTATTCCCGCTGACAATCCCATGACCGAAGCCAAGGTGGAACTTGGCAAGAAACTGTTCTTCGACCCGATCTTGTCGGGCAACTACAACATGCCGTGCGCCGCGTGCCATCTGCCCGATGCAGGCTGGGCCGTGCAGGACAAGATCAGTTTCGGATACCCGGGCACCACCCATTGGCGCAACAGCCAGACCATCGTGAATTCGGCCTATTACAAAAAGCTGTTCTGGGCCGGTGCCAGCGGCAGTCTCGAACATCAGGCCCGTTCCGCCGCGCGGGGTGGTGTTGCAGGCAATGGCGAAGACGACATGATGGAAGCGCGTCTGGCGTTCGTGCCGGAATACCGCGCGGCCTTCCGCGAGGTCTTTGGCGATGACTGGCCTTCGGTGCGCCATGCCTATATGGCGCTGGCGGCCTTCCAGCGCACTATCGTGCAGACCGATACACCGTTTGACAACTACATGAACGGGGATGACGCCGCACTCACCGACCAGCAGAAAGAAGGGTTGGCGCTGTTTGCAGGCAAGGCCAATTGCATCTCCTGTCACAACGGTCCGCTCTTGACCAATGAGGCCTACTACAACATTGGCGTTCCGCCCCATGATGGCTGGGAAACGGATGCGCTGGCGCAGATCACCTTCCGCTTCGAGCTTTTCGCCAAGGGCTCAACGGAAGAGATGTACCGCACCACCAAGGATGACCCCGGGCTCTACTTCCGAACCAAGCAAAGGGCGGACAAGGGCAAGTTCCGCGTCCCCAGTCTGCGTTACACCGCCTACACCTACCCCTACATGCACAATGGCATGCTGGAAACGCTGCGCGATGTCGTGGTGTTTTACAATGAAGGCGGCGGGACCAACGATTTTGCAGAGAACAAATCCGAAGCCATTCAACCTCTGGGGCTGAATGACGGCGAGATTGACGCGATCGTCGCCTTCCTGGAAAGCCTGTCCGGTGAAGAGTTGTTGATCGAAGAACCCGACATCCCGGACATGGAACCGCTTCCCATGGCGCAGAATTGAGGAGACAGGACAATGACGAAAATTGATCCGAAAATCAGACGCGCTATCTATGGCGAGAACGGCGAAAGCCGGAAAGCAGGTACCAGCGCCTGTTTGATGACCCGGCGGCAGATGCTGCTGACCGGGGGCATTGCAACCACGGTTGTCATGGTCGGTATCCCGGGCATGCCGGAAGCACAGACACCTGCGGCGGTTTCGACCTATCCGCGCAAGCTGATCGGCAAGCTGAGCGAAATGGTCGTCGATGAACCGCTGGATTTCACCTACCCTGATGAGGGCGAATACTCTGAATCCATCCTCGTGAAACTGGGGACCGAGGCAGGTGGCGGTCTGGGGCCCGACAAGGATGTGGTCGCCTTCAATTATACCTGCACCCATCAGGGCGGCCCGCTGCAAGGCACCTATCAGGCGGCGGACAAGGCGCTTGGCCCCTGCCCGCTGCACCTGACGACCTTCGATCTGACCCGCCACGGCATCTTCATCTCAGGGCAGGCTTACCAGTCCCTGCCGCAGGTGCTCTTGGAGCTTGATGGCGACGATATCTACGCCGTCGGCATGTTCGGCCTGATCTACGGCCGTTTCGACAATCTGCAGGGCTGAGGAGAAACCGACATGTCCACACCTTATTATGTTCCCGAAACCTCTGTCCCCCTGCCGCCCCCGGATGCCGATGTCATCTCCACGGCCTGCGATTACTGCATCGTCGCTTGCGGCTACAAAGTCTATCGCTGGCCAGTGGCAGGCGGCAAAGTGGGTGGACCCAAGGCTGAAGACAACGCCTTTGGCGAGGACTTCCCGGTGGCACCCCTTGGCGCCTGGATCGCCCCCAACATGCACAACATCGTGCTGCACAACGGCGAGCCGCATCATATCGTGATCATTCCCGACAAGGATGCCGAGTTCGTCAACTATTCTGGCAACTCCTCCATTCGCGGGGGCGCGCTGGCGCAGAAGATCTATAACCCGCAAACCCCGACCCGCGACCGCCTGCAACAGCCGATGGTCCGCATGTTCGGTGTGCTGATGCCCGTCACCTGGGATTTCGCGTTGGACATCGCAGCCAAGGTTGGCAACTACGTTCTGGAAAAGCACGGCACCAACGCATACGGCGTCAAAACCTTTTCGTACGGCTACATGGAAAACACCTATGCCATCACGAAATACGCGCTGCGGCACGTGCGTACCGCCAATTTCACTTTCCACGACACACCATCGGACGTCACATCAACGCCGGGCTTCAGGGATGCAGGGTTCGACAACTTCGGCCCCGCCTACGAAGACTGGGCCGATGCAGACTGTCTGCTGATGTGTGGTACGGACCCATACGAATCCAAGACGATCCTGTTCACCGACTACATCATGCCCGCCATTCAGGGCGGCCAGAAGGCCATCTTTCTGTTGCCGCGCAAAACCGCTGGCGTCGCCTTTGCCGAAAAGAATGGCGGCATGTGCATCGACATCCAGCCCGGCACGGATCTGCCCGTGGTGCTCGCCATCGCACGTGTCATCGTGGAGAACGGCTGGCAGGATGAGGAGTGGATCAGGAATTGGGTCAACAACAAGTGGGAAAGCACATCGGGTTTTGGTCAGGGCACGCGGAACACGCCATGGCAGTGGCGCACGACCTGGGGCAAGTTTCAGACCGCCGGGTTTGACGACTGGAAGGACTGGCTGCTGGCACAAGACTACGCCGCGCCGGAAAAAGCTGCCGAGATCGCACAGATCGACGTCCAGAAAATCTACACCGCCGCGGAATGGATGGCCAAACCCAAAGAGGACGGCACCCGGCCCAAGACCTCGATCATGATCGAAAAGGGGTTCTATTGGTCCAACAACACCGGCAACACGCAGGCGATTTCCGCGCTCGGCATTACCGTCGGTGCGGGGGGCCGTCCCGGCCAGGTCATCGGTCGCGCCGGAGGCCACCAGCGCGGCGGTCTGCGCGGCGGTGGCTACCCCCGCAACAAATCACCCGAAAAGCTGCCGGGCCGCCGCCGACGCGCGATGGATACCGACCGGTATCTGATGAGCGGCCACACGCGGCTCGCGCATGTCATCGGCACCACCTGGGTGCAGGCAATGTGCGGCTCGCAAAGCCTGCAGGCCAAGTTTGACGAACTGACCACGCGCAATCCGCATCAGGTGATGTCCTTTGAAGAGCAGGACATCATCGACACCCTCAAGAAACGCGTGGATTCCGGCGGCATGGTGGTCTGGAACCAGGACATCTATCTGGTCGATCCCATCGGGAACCGCTATGCGGATATCATCTTCCCGGCCAGCGGATGGGGGGAAGATACCTTTACCCGCGCCAACGGCGAACGACGGATCAGGCTATACCCCAAGTTCTATGACGCGCCGGGCGAGGCAAAGCCGGATTGGTGGATCATCGCGAACCTGGCCCGGAAAATGGGGTTCGAAGGCTTTGACTGGCAGAACTCCAACGATGTTCTGGAGGAAGGCGCGCGGCATTCGCGCGGCAGCCGCAAGGATTTCAACATGGTCAAGGTCGCCGCTCAGCGCGAGGGCAAGACCCTGCACCAAAAGCTTGGCGAGTTTGGCACCAACGGCATCCAGGGCCCCGTGCTGATGGACAAAGACGGCAATCTGGTTGAGACCAAACGGCTGCATGACGTCAACCGTGTGCTGCCCGAAGAGGGCCCTATCGGGGCGACTGTCTTTAACAAGAAACTGACCCACTTCAACAGCCAGACCGGCAAGTGCAACATCCAGAAAGCGCCCTGGGATCTGTTTTCCAGCTACTGGGAGTGGCTGAAACCCAGAGAAGATGAAATCTGGATCACCTCGGGCCGCATCAATGAGCGCTGGCAATCAGGCTACGATGACCGCAGACGGCCCTATATCGTCCAGCGGTGGCCCGAAAACTGGATCGAGCTGCACCCCACCTTGGCTGAGGCGCGTGGGATTGAAAGCGGTGACTATGTCGAGGTCTTCTCGGACCGTATCCCCGTACAAACCAACACAATCGTCGGGGTGGAAGGCTCTGACTTCGACTTCGACAGCCTTCTCAAGAACGGGCATATCGAACTGACCAGCGCCTTTATCACAGCCGTGGCCATCGTCACTCCGGCGGTGAAGGAAAACCTGGGGTACATGGATTTTCTGCACACATCCCAGCCCGCGAACGCCTTGTCGGGCCGGGTGGTGGATTGGATCAGCGGGAACTACAATTACAAGATGGGTGTAGGCAAGGTCCGCAAAATGGGTGAAAGCCCCTACAAGACCCAATTCCGTTCCATGTCCTTTGCCCGCCGGGACATCGCCTGAGCCGCGGCCAGAGAGAAACCATCCGGCGCGGGTGACCCGCGCTGGTCAGATTTTGCACTTGGGTGAAACAAATGCGCGATGAACACGTACCGGCGTCTGGCATGGACGCTTTACACCGGTTGATGCACTCAGAGAACGACATGCTGCGATGCGCCGCGTTGCAAGCCTATGTTCGTTTGCAAGGCGATCCTGAGACGCTCCGCGCCCGTCTGGTCGAGGCCTTGCTGGACCCGGACCCCGATTTGCGGGCGGATGCCATGGAGGCGCTGGCCGATCTGGCAACCGTGCATGATCTGCCTGCGATCCGGCGATCGCTGAGGGGCGACCCGGTGCGCGAAGTCAAACAGGCGGCCATTCGCGCGCTGGGTCGTATCGGCGAGGCCCGCGACAAGGCCATGTTGCGCGATCTGGTTCTGTCCCGATGTGACGACCGGATCGCATGGGAGGATACGCTGGGCGATTGGGAGGAATGGCTTGATGTTCAGATCTCTGCGATCGAGGCCCTTGGGCAGCTTGGCGACGCGGAAAGCATCGAGACCCTTTTCGAAGCGCATGACGACCCCCACGGGCAGAACCTGAACACCCCGGTTTTTGACGCGCTCGGCAAGATGGGCCCGACAGGGGTTTCGTGGCTTCTTGCGGTGGTGAAAACAGGCGACGGGTTGACGCGCAAGCGCGCCGCGGACGCGCTGGCAGCGCTTGCGCCCGATTTGCTCATCGACCACCTCGACACGCTTCTCGACGAGGATGATCCGGCATTGCGGCATCATGCAGTGAAGGTCTTGGCTGCAACGGACAAACGGCTTTGGGTGCTTGCCACCGAAGACGAAGATGCCGATGTGCGCCGCGCTGCCCTGCGCAGGGCGGCACCTGGGCAACCGGGAATGGCCTTTCAATGTCTGAAAGACAACAACGCAGAGGTACAGGCGGACGCGCTGGATTTGCTGACCCCTCCGGCTGATCCGCAAGAGGCCGAAGCGCTCGCAGAGAATATCTGCCTCTGGACCACGATGGGAAAGCCCGCGCTTCTATCTGCGGCAGCGCGCAATCTGGGTCGTTTTGCGCCCGACCGTGCGGAAGAACTGCTGGCCGCGCTTGCGCAAGAGGCCGGAAAGCCGCTTGACGCCCGGGTCACCGCAGCCCGGGCTTTGGCGAATATGTCGCCACCGGCGCCGACGGAACTTTTCCTCTCCCTTCTCTCAAACCCGGCCCAACAGGTACGGCTTGCAGCGGTACTGGCCCTTCGTGACCGGCCCGGAGATAAGGCTGCACAGAAGGCATTGGCCGACGCGGTGACATTCTCTTTGCTGGGCGAAGACGAAGCGGTACTGAGCTATGACCCGGGAAGCCAAGCGCGGGACGCCGCAGCCCCCAAGGACGGTAACACCACGGCGACACATGTCCGGATTACGCCGGACGGTGACATCGTTGATGCGGACGCGCCGCTGACGGCTGGGGCGTCAACCCTGTCGTCTATTCTCACGGATGCAGCGGGTACGCCGCAGACTGCGGAACTGGCAGAGGATACACCCGAGGAATCCGCGCCAAAGCGTAAGAAGCGCAGGGCGGTTGAGGGCCCCGACGAAATAGCAAGGTCCCTGGCTCTGGACGTTCTGCGCAGCTGTGCTGACGTCGCGGGCGCGCAAATGAGCGAGGGCATTCTGCATCATTTGACCGCGCCAGATACGGCCCTGCGTGCAACCGCATGGGTTGCCGCCAGCGTTCGGGCGCGGGAAGATGCTTGCGCCAGGGCCCTCTTCGCCGATACAGCCCATGAGACGTTGCAGGACACCGACCCGATGATCCAGTTCCGGGCTTTTGAAATCCTTGATTTCGGTCACGACAGTGAAGCAATCAGGTCACAGGCTCTTGCAGCATCAGATACCTTGACCCGGGCCGAAGCAGTGCATCGTTTGCCCGCGTCGGAGGCGATCTGCCACCTCGTGGATGCTTCGAAAAGAGTGCGTGACGCAGCCCTGGACACGCTTTTGCGGGAGCCAACCGAGGATTTGATCCTCCAAGCCGTCGAGGTGCTCGGCGCAGGGAAACATGCCGATACCCTGTCGTCACTACTGTCCCGTTCCGATGTGGCACGGGACAGGGTCCTGTCTGATCTGGGTACCGGGGCGTTGAACGATCAGCAAGCTTACGTTTTGCTGCGGGCTTTGGCAGGTGCGAAAACCTAGCGGCTCCCGCTCGAAACGAGGCGTTGGATCAGGCGTTGAGCGGGTCCGCATTGCCACGGGCCTGCGCAGATGACGTGAGTGGTGGACGTGTCATGTCCATCACGCTGAACCACTCCGAAAAGCTCATGTACCAGACGCTGGGCTTCGGCTTGATGTGGCAAAAGGGGTCGATATATGATTTCGAGATCGGTTCCAGCGTCTCCGCGTTGACTTCGAAGACGATACAATCGGCGTCACGGACAATCATCTGCACTGTTACTCTCCACGATGTTTAAAGGTTTAGAATTTTTGGACCTAATAATTGGCACAATTGTGGCAAATTAGGTGAAATTTTGAGGTGCAACCTCAACGCTGCTTTTTTTCTCGACAACGCACGGGCACCTCCCAATTTCAGACGTACAGCGTTCGGTATATGATCTGGCGATCGGTAGAAGCTCGCTCCCTTTCGTGGTTGCAGCCAAGGGCGTCGTTGACAGATTCCACTGTCCTTAGCAGGTTTTTTGAAAAAAGAGAAATTGGCGATCCCTGAAGGACGCCCGAAATCCAACAAAAGCAACGCGAACGCCGCTAAACCGCCGGGCACCATCCGCATTGAACAACAATGCAAAATTTCAGCGCAAGTAAACTCAAGCAGCCGTTCTTGCAGCACTAGCCATCTCCATCCAGTGGAGATGGGTCTATGAAGATGCTTGTGCACCGTATTGCGGGCGGCGCTGCGCTGCCCTTCGTCCTGGAAGACCTTAAGCTGCACTTGCGTGTGTCCGACGATGCGGAGGACGCCGCAATCCAGAACATCGGAGAAACGGCAGCGGCTGAGATTGAGCATTTCGCACAGATCGCCCTGCTGATACAGACGATCCGGCTGACGATCTTCGATCCCACCCGAGAACCGGGCTTGCGTCTGCCCATCGGCCCTGTCGCTCATGATCATACCCCGACCGTTACAATCGACGGCGAGGCATTTACCGCCTTCGACTTCGTGGGCGGAAACCGGCCATACATCCGCTGGTTGGACGCCTATTTTGACCTGATCCCCAGCCGCATGATCATAGAATATCAGGCCGGGTTTGGGGCTGCTGCCTCAAATGTGCCGCCTGACCTCGCACAAGCGCTCATGGACCAGGCTGCGCTGCACTATGACGGACGGTCCCCTATGGACGCTAAGAGCCTGACCACGTCGCCGCACATGGCGCGTATCGGTGCCCGTTATCGGGGGGTTCAGGCATGATGCTAAACCGCTTCCAGTGGCTCAAAGCCGTGATGCAATCCGATGTGAGCAGGACCGCCAAAAATGTGGCAACTGTCTTGGCTGTTCAATTCTCAAACGACGACACGGGTCAATGCAACCCGCGCCAGACTACGATTGCAGATAGCATCGGAGCACACCGAGACGCTGTCAAACGGGCGATCCGCGAGCTGAAAAACTCAGGTTGGCTGATGGTCCTTGAGGGGCGCGGGCGTGGCAGGCAGAGCGGTTACCGGCTGATCTCGCCAGGCAAGATCGTTTCCATTTCCACCGCAAAAAAGGGGGACAAAGTACCCGATGAAAAGGGGGACGAACCGCATCCTTGTTCCAGAGAAAAGGGGGACGAACTGCGCGGAAAAGGGGGACGAACTGCACACCCCCATATAAGGCAGGAACAAACTTATGAACAAAGCGCGCGCGAGACACCCGCTGCTCGGGGTCGGTGTCCCTGCGAGAGACTCGCTCTGATCGAACCCGGATCACACAGAGAGGAAGCATGGAATGAGTGGCTGACCCAGCGTGGTTGGCCAACCGTGGCCGATTTGCGGGTGAAGTACCAAACTGGATTCGGAATGCCGCAGCCAATGCCGCCCAGCAACAACGACCCGCATGGCATCGCTCAACGGATCACGGAACGTTTTCTCGCATGGGCCAGCGCTCGCATGATCGAACGCCGCGAGAAGATGGCATGAGTGAGATTGCAGAGAAAAAGCGCGAAAGGAAGTGGCGTCGCGCTGATGGATCGAAGCTGCCACCAGCGCCTGTTGTTCAGCGAGATGGCAAAGAAGCGCAAGCCGACCTCTTCGGAAATGGTCCCAATGCCGCGACTTTTGCTAAGGGTGGTAACCGGGGATGTGAGTTTTCCCTTTTCGCTCAGGATGATGAGGTCCCGCCCGCTGAACGAGCTTTGATCTGGCTGCATACCCTCGCTATTCCTGAGGGTCCAAATGCTGGCAAAGCCGTCAAGCTGGCCCCCTTCCAGCGCCAATTCATAGAAGGTGCCATGGCCGAGGATACCGCTCACGCGGTTTTGAGCATTGGGAGGGGAAACGGAAAAAGCGCCATCACGGCGGGCCTTGCGCTCGGCGGTCTCGTTGGTGTCTGGGACCGCCAGCCCCGGCGGGAAATCATCGCTGCCGCTAGGACGCGAGATCAGGGCCGCATCATCTGGGACTTCGTGTCGGGATTCGCCGCCACGTTGCCGTTGGAATTGCAGGCGCGACTCCACTTCCGGCGCGCCCCTCGGCTGGAAATCGAGTTCGAGGGCGACGGCGGCGGCCACGTTCTGCGGGTCATCGCGGCGGACGGCAAGTCGGCCCTAGGCGGCGCACCGACGATGGCTATCCTTGATGAGCGCGGGCATTGGGCCTTGGATCGCGGTGACGAGCTGGAGCACGCTCTGCTTTCCGGCCTCGGCAAGCGGGACGGCCGAGCTTTCCTGATCAGCACCTCAGCCAGCGACGACACACACCCGTTTTCCCAATGGATCGATGACCCGGCCCCAGGCTGCTACGTGCAGGAACATCGGCCCGCACCGGGTTTGCCAGCGGACGACTCCGAAAGCCTGTTGATCGCGAACCCAGGCGCGCCGCATGGCATCGGCAGCTCGCTCGAATGGCTCGAAGCCCAGGCAAAGCGGGCGATTGCACGCGGCGGATCCAGCCTCACATCCTTCCGCCTCTATAACCGAAACGAGCGCGTGTCTGGCGAAGCCCGCGATCTGTTGATCACCCTGGACGAGTGGCTGAATTGCGAAACTGACACCCTGCCGCCACGTGAAGGCGGCGTTGTGATCGGGATCGATCTTGGCGGGTCAGCCTCGATGACAGCCGCGGCGTTCTACTGGCCCGAGACTGGCAGGCTGGAATGCCTCGGGACCTTCCCATCCATGCCCAATCTCCTGGACCGGGGGCAGGCAGACGGCGTTGCTGGGCGCTACGTCGAAATGCAGGATCGAGGCGAGCTTGCAGTGCTGGGCGACAAGACCGTGCCGGTCGCGCCCTGGTTGGTCGAGGTGATGCGCCACGTCTCCGATCAACCGGTCATCGCGATTACCATGGACCGCTACAAGCAAGCGGAGCTGGGCGAAGCCATCAACAGGGCAGGCATACGCGCGCCCTTGGTCTGGCGCGGCCAAGGGTTTCGGGACGGTGGCGAGGATGCAGAGCGGTTCCGCCGCGCGGCATTCGACGGGCTGGTGAAGGCCAAACCGTCCCTGCTGCTGCGATCCGCCTTCGCGGACACTGTGTGTCTACGAGACCCTGCGAACAACATCAAAATCGCAAAGGCGCGTTCCACCGGTCGGATCGACGCGGCGGCGGCGTCGGTTCTGGCCGTCGCCCAGGGCGCACGGATCGCAGCTCAACCTAAATCGAAAGCGAGGATGGCATGGTTCTGAACGCAGGAAGTCTCAACCGCCGTATTCAGATCAAAAGGTTTACCCAGACCGGGGTCGATGGTTTCGGGGGCGTCACTGGGGCCTGGGAAGATCACGGCCTGCCACTCTTCGCACGCAGACGCGACGTGTCAGACGCAGAGCGAAAGGTGGCGGCCAGTTGGGATAACAACCTGGTCGTCCGCTTTGTCATCAGATCGACCGGGTTCTCGCAAAGTATCAAGCGCACCGACATGCTGGTCCATGAAGGCAGGCCCTACAATATCGACGGGATCAAGGAAGTCCCAAACCAACAGGGCTTCCTCGAAATCACGGCCATGACGTCCGAAGGGCTGGAACGCAACCCGCCGTTTGAGGTGAGCTGATGGGGGTTCGCAAGGAACATCACCGGCATTCCCGGAAGGTCACGCGTACAAAGCGATGGAAAGCCTTGCGTGCCGAAATCCTCGAACGGGATCGCTATCGCTGCCGGTCCTGCGGATGTGGTGGTCGTCTCGAAGTTGACCACATCAAGCCGGTCAGAACGCACCCCGAACTGTCCTATGAACCACGCAACCTGCAAGCACTCTGCCCAGGTTGCCACACCCGAAAAACCCGGATCGAGTGCGGGCATCCCCCGCCCCGACAAGACCGCCTGGATTGGCGGAACGCAGTCGAGTCGCTGGCGCGGCCCGGCAAAACCCCTGTTGAGCAGAAAGGATAAACCATGCTCGAAAGTGTGAAAATCTCCCGGCGGCAAAGTGAGATCCGCCAATCATTGGCGGAGCTCGCCGGAAAAGAAACCCCGACCGAGGATGAAGTCCGGCAGATGGATGAAATGGATCGCGAGTACCGGTCCAACGAAACCCGCTATCGCGCTTCTCTGATTGCAGAAGACACGGAGCGTCGGGAAGCGGGCAATGAGATGGAAACCCGCTCAGAACAGGAGTGGGGCGAGCTGATGGCGGGGTTCGAGCTGCGCCAGGTTGCGCTGGCCCTCGATGAAGGGCGGCAACTGGATGGCCAGACTGCCGAGATTGTCAACGAACTGCGGGAACAGGGCGGCTATCGCGGTGTACCTGTCCCATGGGAAGCGCTGGAGGTCCGGGCCGGTGAGACCGTCTCGGCCAACCTGGCGAACCCCACCCAGCAGGCCCCGATCATCGACCGTCTGTTCGCGGACGGCATGGCGATGCGGATGGGAGGCCGGATGATCAACGTGGGTGTGGGTGACCGGGAAATCCCGGTGACAAACTCCAATGTGACGGCGGGCTGGGCACAGAGCGAGACCGGCAACGTGGCAGACCCGATCCCGTTCACGACAATCGAGCGGATGCTGGAGCCGGATCACACGCTTGGCGTTCAGATGAAGATCAGCCGGAAGGCGTTGAAACAGACCGGCGCGGCCCTTGAGCAAGCGGTGCGGCGCGACATGAATGGGGCGATGTCGGTCGAGATTGACCGGGCGGTGTTCCTCGGAACTGGCGCAAATGGTGAGCCCACCGGCATTATCCCAGGTGCCGGCGGGTTCGGTATAGCCAGCACCGCGATTGACGCCGAAGCAAACTATTCGAGATTTGTGCCGGTGGTGACAGAGTTCATCAACGCCAATGCCGCCGCAGGGCCTGGCTCAGTCAACCTCATGCTGCGTTCAGAGGTCTGGGCATCCATGGACGATCAATTCTTCGGTGGCACCGCTGAAACCCATTGGGATTTGCTCACAAAACGCATGGGCAGTGTGCAGATCGCAACGAACGCGCTTGCCGCGCCGACCGGTGACCCGGCCACGACAACCGCCTTGATGACCACCACGGCACGTGGTGTCCCTCCCTTCATGGTCGGAACGTGGGGCGCAGTTGATCTGATCCGCGACCCTTATTCGGACGCTGCATCCGGCGGGCTGCGTCTCACGGCACTGGCAACAATGGATGTGACGGTCTCGCGCTCGGTCCAGACCCACATCCTGACAGGTATCCAGTGATGCTTTGGGCAGCTCACAGCGGGGCTTTGGAACTGCGGAAAGGTGGTGACGGAAACGTCACCATCTCAGGCAGATTTCCGTACAATCGGCCTGCCGTGCTGACAGATGGCGGTCGACGTGGCCGCCTTCGAAAGGAAAAGATCGGGCCTCGCGCCTTTCAGTATCGTGTCGACCGGCCAGAGGAAGACATACACTTCTTGGTAGGTCATGACTACGACCGCCCACTGGCCTCGCGCGGCGCGGGGAGTCTGACCCTGGAAGACAGCGATGAGGCGCTTTCTTTCACTGCGTCAATCTCGCAAGAGCTTCAGAGAGCGTCCTATGTGGCCGATTTCCTGTCTGGTGTCGCGGCGGGCCTGATCCTGGGCCTTTCACCGGGTTTCCGGATCCCGCCTGAGCGGGTCTCGCCCAAGGCTGAAACGGTGGAAGAGGAAGATCCGCGCGAAGGTATGGCATTGATCCGCACAGTGAATGACGCGTTGCTCTACGAACTCTCAGCGGTGACCCGTCCTGCGTATCCCGAGGCCCAGATCGAGGCCCGAAACTGGCAACCTGGCGGCCAGGTAGCAACTCGCATCCCGCCGCGCCCCGCTGCAATCCGATGGAGGTAACCGTGCTTGAATGGATCATGAACAGGCTGCGCCCGATCGAGGCCAGGTCCAGCGGATCGGGCTACACCGCCCAGGTCATGACAGCCCGCGACAGCTTCATCAGCGGGCGGCGCGGCGTTGCGGAGCTGACGGCCACGGTGCAAAGCTGTGTCAGTCTCTGGGAAGGTGGGTTTGCGATGGCTGACGTATCCGGCACCGACCTGCTGACCCGCCAAGCCATGGCGATGATTGCCCGCTCCGTCGCCCTGAACGGCGAAGCGGTATTCTTCATCACTGATACGGCGCTTGTTCCAGCGACGGATTGGGACGTGACGACACGAGACGGCAGGCCGCGTGCATATCGCTTATCTCTTCCCGAGGCCGGGGGTGGGCGCACAACCACCGCGCTTGCGGCTGAGGTACTGCACTTGCGGATCGGGTCGGATAATACCACACCCTGGATCGGAACCGCACCCTTGCGGCGGTCCAGTCTTACCGGCGCGATGCTCCATGCTGTAGAGGCGGCGCTCAGCGAGACTTTCGAGAATGCGCCCTTGGGAAGCCAGATCGTGCCGCTACCAGACTCCGGCGCCGAGGATATGGAAAACATGAGGCACGCATTCTCTGGTCGGCGCGGCAAGACCTTGGTGATCGAAGGCGTGGCACAGGCGACGGCGGCGGGCATGAACCCGCAAATCGGTCAGAAGCCGGATCAATTGTCGCCGGATCTCTCCAAGAGCATGACCGCCGAAACACTGGCAGCGGCCCGAGAGGCCGTAGCGATGGCTTATGGCGTTTTGCCTTCATTTTTGAACCGGGCAGCGACAGGGCCGGTTGTGAGAGAAGCACAGCGCCAGCTCGCGATTTGGACGCTACAGCCCATCGCCACGTTGCTGGCAGATGAAGCGTCAAACAAGCTCGGCGGCGAAGTCGAGATTGACACGATCCGTCCGCTTCAAGCCTTCGACGCGGGTGGTCGCGCCAGGGCGCTGTCCGCGATCATCAAGACGATGGCCGAGGCGAAAGAGGCGGGCATTCCGCCAAGTGACGTCTCCGGGGCCATGCGCATGGTGGATTGGAAGGAATAGGCAGGGTGTGCCCGCAATCGCATCATCTTGCGAAACATCCCCGTTAGTCGGTGAGTGGGTAAACCCCGACAGCGCGCAGCTCGTTCTGAAAATTCCGCGAGCGTGGCGTGCAAGTGACTTAAGAGCAGTCAAAAAAGGATTTATCGCGACATACGAGGCCTAGAAGGATCTAGGAAGATAGCCAGCGCTGTTCCTGGTCGGTATCTGAATTTGATTTTGGCGCAGATGCTCCAGCAGTTTGCCTTCGAACTTCGGTGACCAGCCATCCCAATTGCAGTCATAGCAGCTTTTGCAGACAAACAGCTGGTAACATTTAACAAATTTTCCGCCAAATCGGTGCAGCCCAAATTGGAAGCTCGAACCACAGAAAAAGCATTGTTCTTGAAAGGAGTATTCGCTCATTTCTTGAACCTCACCCCAAGCCCGCCACCGTTCTCTTCGATGAACTCAACTCCGGCAAGCTCAAGAGCGCTGCGTATGGCGTCACGGGCCGACCCTTGACCTGTCGCATCTGTTTCCGCGCGTGTGATTGTATTCCGATGAACACCCGCCGCACTCGCAAGGTCTCTCACGGTCCAATTAAGCAGCCCACGCGCCGCTCTGATTTGTGCACTTGTCACCATGCAATCTTTCTGTTTATGGTGCGTATGTCACCATATCATATTAGGAGACCCTGACAATGACCAAAGAACGCGCCTGCGCGAACAATAGCGCTCACCCTCTCAAGCCAGTTACAAGCTGGGAAAACAGCCAGGTAAAGGGCCTCGCGCTCTGTGCGACGGAAGCCTTCAATACGCATGTGTATGAGGCCCAGGCCTTGCGAGAACAACAGACGGCCTACCTCGACAGCCTGCCCACCGACCCGAACGAAGCAATTCAGGCCGCGTGGAAACTCATGCATCCGGACTACGATAATTATCCGGAAGGTTTTGAAGAAGCACTACACCTTTCCTTCGCGCTGGAAGCAATGATCAAGGATGCAAACATAGACGACGAAGGCCCGACCCGTGATGCAGCGCTGTATGTCGCGGATCGCATGGTAACCGCCCTGTGCAGAACTAGTGAGCAACTTGACCGAGTATCAGATATACTGAGAAAGCCCGGGCGAACTGATCGGGATTGCGAAACCTATTGACGCTTCCAATAGGTTTGCGTTATTACCTATGGCAATTGCCAATAGGAGTAGTCAAGATGGGCACCAAGTTCCGTACCAAAGCAGCCTGCCGCGTCGCCAGGATTGATCCTCAGCGCTTCAATGAAGACGTTGCTTCCGGCGAATACCACTGCGCACCGCCGACTCGGGCAGGTGTGTCTCGCCTCTTTGATCAGTTCGATATTGCAGGCCTGATGATCTACGGCCACCTGATGCGTGCCTTTGAGCCTAATCGTTACAGCAAGAAAATCGCTGCAATGTACGCTTGCGGTGTGATCAATGCGCTGCGCCAAAAAACGACTACTGATGGCACACGCGTTGATTTTCCTGTTAATGGCTTCAACGATGATGGCGTTCGCTGCAATCGCGACGAACCGCCATACTTTGGCTATGGTACTGATCGCGCCCTCGCCGCGACAATGTCATTTGACCTCGAAAACATCATGAAGGTTGTCCACATCCGTATGGCCGAAGAAGCAAATATCGTAGGTGAAGAGGGCTGATGGCCCTGCACTTCGACTTCCCTCCGCGTCTGATGCCCGGCCCGCAAGCCGCCCACTACCTCGGCGTCTCAGAGTCCAAACTAAGGACACTGGAAATCCCCCGCCGTGTATTGGACGGCAAGCGCGTTTATCACATCAACGACCTGATCGCCTATGCCGACTCTTTGCAATTTGACGGTGAAGGAGAACCGAACTCATGCGACGCCATCTTCGGAGCGAAATCGTGAAGTTGCCGAGAGTCCATCGCCCCAAGAAGGGCGGAAAGGTCTACAAGTACCACAAGATCACACGCGCACCGCTGCCTCGTGATGTGCCCGAAGATCATCCGACATTCATCGCCGCCTGGACGGCAGAGGAAGCCAAGAGGCCACATGAGCGAAGCCGCGCCCCGTCTGGCAGCATTGCCGACGCAGTGACCCGGTATCTTAGGTCCGCACAGTACAAGGATCTGAGCAAGGAATATGCTGCAATCATCAGCCGCAACGTCAGGACGATTTACCAAGACTACGGCAAAGCTCAACTTCACCAACTGCGCTCAAGTCATATTGACCAAGATCTTTCATGCCTTCTTGGCCAGAAGCGCGTGAACCGCCGCAAGGCGTGGCGACAGCTCGGAACGTTCTGGAAAGACGCCCAGTTGGTTGTAAATGACCCGTCCGAAGGCATTATGTCTGTGAAGGCGGTCAAGGGGCGCGGGCATTCACCCTGGTCTTCGGATCAAGTTCAAGCCTTCCGCTCATTTTGGCCCGTCGGCAGCGTCCAGCGCCTCGCATTTGAGCTGTTGTTCTGGACCGGTGCGCGAACGGTTGATGCGGTTACGCTCGGCCCACGCATGGTGGGCCCGGACGGGCTTCTGACGCTGACCCAAAGTAAGTCTGGCAACCCAGCCCATGTGCCCTGGTATTCTACTTTGCCTGCTTGGGGTGGCAGCATGGAGGCGGATCGACAGGCTCTCATGGAGTGCCTACCCAAAACAGTCTTCACTTTCCTCGAAACCTCTACTGGCAAACCTCGGTCCAAGAAGGGTCTCAGCAACGTCATTTCTAAAGCGGCACGGAAGGCAGGAATTGAGGAGCGCAGTGCGCACGGATTGAGAAAGTCGCGACTGACAATCATGGCTGAGCTGGGAGCGCCGGTTGAAGCGCTTCAGTCCTGGGGCGGCCACAAAACGCTAGCTGAGGTACAGAAGTACATCGAAAGCGCAAACCGAAAAAAGGTCCTGATCGGAACAGAACAAGACCAGAACGTGGTAAACCACATCGACTTCTTTGGTAAAATGGCTAAAAAATGACACATTATCAAATTCTTAGAGATTTGTTGGCGATCCCTGAAGGACTCGAACCCTCAACCTGCTGATTAGAAGTCAGCTGCTCTATCCAGTTGAGCTAAGGGACCGCTGCCGTGTTCATGCCGCAGTCCTCTCGACCACGCAAGTCCTATAGCTTTCTCGACATGAAAAGACTGAGCGGGTCGTAGATGTAGTCCCCGAAAGGCGGGCACGCGCTGAACCCCTCGGACGCATAGAGGCGGCGGGCGGGTTCGTGCTCTTTGCTGGAGCCTGTTTCAAGAGCCAGATTGGTGAGGCCAAGTTTACGGGCCTCTTCGACCAGCCCCTGCAGGAGCAAGCGCCCATACCCGTTTCCGCGACGTTCAGAGGCAGTGTGCATGGACTTCAGTTCCCCTGAGCTGTCCGGCATCAGCCGCAAGGCACCGATGGCAACAGCGCGATCATCAGCCCGCAGCGCAAAGAGACGGACGTCCTCTGCATCCAGTGCTTCGGCAGACAAGACGTGGCAGCTTTCGGGTGGGGATTGCTCCCGCATCAGGTTGAAATGTCGTTGGATCAGCTCTGCTACATCCGGCTCATCGGGCGCAGCAGGACAAAGCCTGAGCATCTAGTGGGTCCAGGCACCACGACGGCCAGTTGCAAAATTCTCGCCATACCCGCCGGGTCTGATATTGGCTTGGCGCTGCTTCGGCTCAAACACATCTGCATCGATATTGTTTTCGCGCGCATAGTCGATTGCGGCTTCTTTCGATTCAAAACGCAACCTGACCTGTGACTGTGTATCTCCCGAAGACGTCCAGCCCATCAGCGGGTCCACCTCGCGCGATGACGCCGGCGCAAATTCCAACACCCAGTCCCGGGTCTTTGCCATCCCCGATGACATTGCCGTTTTGGATGGCTTGTAAATTCGTGCGCGCATATCATAGCTCCTGCCCTGTGCGGTCACTATATCAGGTATTCGTGCAAACAGAGCAAGGTGCCTTTTCACCGCATCCCTGACAAAACCGGGGGCATCGGGGCTTCAGATGCGGTTGGAGTGACGATGGCCGCGATACTTTGGAAACGCGTCGGGCCAACTGACAAAAACTGACAGCATCGGGTGACCCTCACTTGAACGCCCGGCGAATTATGACACCTTAGACTCAGTTCAAAGGAAACAAGATGCCCTACGCCCAGACCGATTCCTCCGAAATTGCGCCGGTGATGGCCAATCCTGCACCAGACGTGCGCAGCCGTCCGAAGCTGGAGGGCGGCAAAGCGTTCAAACTGGCAACGGAATTCGACCCCGCGGGGGATCAACCCACCGCGATCGAAGAGCTTGCGCAGGGGGTGCGCGATGGCGAGCGCGACCAGGTGCTGCTGGGGGCCACGGGCACCGGCAAAACCTTCACGATGGCGAAGGTGATCGAGGAAACGCAACGGCCCGCCATCATCCTTGCGCCGAACAAAACGCTGGCGGCCCAGCTCTACGGGGAGTTCAAGGGCTTCTTTCCCGAGAACGCCGTCGAGTATTTCGTCTCTTACTACGACTATTACCAGCCGGAGGCCTATGTCGCGAGGAGCGACACCTACATCGAAAAAGAGAGCCAGATCAACGAGCAGATCGACCGGATGCGGCACTCTGCGACGCGCGCGCTGCTGGAGCGTGACGACGTGATTATCGTGGCCTCGGTCTCCTGCATCTACGGTATCGGGTCGGTCGAAACCTATGGCGCTATGACCCAGGACCTCAAGACCGGCGCGATGTACGACCAGCGGCAGGTGATGGCCGACCTTGTCGCCCAGCAGTACCGCCGCAACGACCAGGCGTTCCAGCGCGGATCGTTCCGCGTGCGGGGTGACTCACTGGAGATTTTCCCCGCACACCTAGA
This sequence comes from Pseudomonadota bacterium, assembly GCA_039196345.1. Taxonomy (GTDB): domain Bacteria; phylum Pseudomonadota; class Alphaproteobacteria; order Rhodobacterales; family Rhodobacteraceae; genus Roseobacter. Next base: position 74,444 of record JBCCUU010000019.1, read on the forward strand.
AGATCGTGCCTGGAAACTGTCGTTCTTCGGTGAAGAACTGGAATCCATCACGGAATTCGACCCGCTGACGGGCGAGAAAACCGATACGTTTGACCAGATCCGGGTCTATGCAAACAGCCACTACGTGACGCCGAAGCCCACGATGCAGCAGGCGATCATCGGCATCAAGAAGGAACTGAAAATCCGCCTTGACCAACTCGTCAACGACGGCAAGCTGCTGGAGGCGCAGCGGCTGGAACAGCGCACCAACTTCGATCTGGAGATGCTGGAGGCGACGGGCGTCTGCAACGGGATCGAGAACTACTCGCGTTACCTGACGGGCCGCGCGCCCGGCGAGCCGCCCCCCACCCTCTTTGAATTCATCCCCGACCACGCGATTGTCTTTGCCGATGAATCCCACGTCTCGGTCCCACAGATCGGCGGCATGTACAAGGGCGACTACCGACGCAAGTTCACGCTGGCCGAACACGGGTTCCGCCTGCCGTCCTGCATGGACAACCGACCCCTCAAGTTCGAGGAATGGGACGCCATGCGCCCGCAATCGGTCTTTGTCTCCGCCACGCCCGCGGGGTGGGAGCTGGAGCAGACCGGCGGTGTCTTTACCGAACAGATCATCCGGCCTACCGGCTTGATAGATCCGGAGATCGAAATCCGCCCCGTCGAGATGCAGGTGGACGATCTGCTCGATGAGGTCCGCAAGGTGGCGGACGCGGGCTACCGCACGCTGGTTACGACCCTGACCAAACGCATGGCCGAAGACCTGACCGAATACATGCACGAGCAGGGCATCCGCGTGCGCTACATGCACTCCGACATCGACACCATCGAGCGGATCGAAATTCTGCGTGACCTGCGGCTCGGGGCCTTTGACGTGCTGATCGGGATCAACCTGCTGCGCGAGGGGCTCGACATTCCCGAATGTGGGCTGGTGGCGATCCTCGACGCGGATAAGGAAGGCTTCCTGCGCTCTGAAACCTCGCTGATCCAGACCGTGGGCCGTGCGGCGCGCAACGCCGAGGGCCGCGTCATCATGTACGCCGACAGCATCACCGGGTCCATGGAGCGCGCGATTTCCGAGACCAACCGCCGCCGCGCCAAGCAACTGGCCTATAACGAGGAACACGGCATCACCCCGCAGACGGTGAAGAAAAACGTCGAGGATATTCTGGCGGGCCTCTATCAGGGCGACACCGACCAGAGCCGCGTGACGGCCAAGATCGACAAGCAGATGGCAGGCGGCAACCTGCAAGCGGTGCTCGACGGGTTGCGCGCCGATATGCGCAAAGCGGCGGAGAACCTCGAATTCGAAGAAGCCGCAAGGCTAAGGGACGAGGTCAAACGGCTCGAAGCCGTGGACCTCGCCATCGCCGACGACCCCATGGCGCGTCAGTATGCGGTGGAGAAAGCGGTTGGTGACGCACAAAAAAGCTCGGGCCGCAGTACGATGGGGCGAGGCGGCATGCGCGGTGGGGTGAGACGGAAGAAGCGGGGGCGGTAGTTTGACTAATCCCAAAGCATCAAAAGACTCGAAACTCTTTTTGACCGCTTCGTTGACGAAGTAACCTCAGGCTATCGACTGGAACACTACTTGAAAGAGAGAGTTCCGGACGGCACAAAAAATGCAGACTATGTGTTCCCAAAAGATAATTTATTCATCGAACTCAAAACACTAACCAAAAATCATGGTGATCGCGAATCCATACTGGCACACGTGTCCGAGGCATTAATGAAACTAAAATTGCCACCATCGCTAAAGGACGCATGGTTAGCTGGCGATGCCACACTACCACGTACAGTGAGAAGGATTGTAGATCGAAAAGTGACGAATTCGGTCAAAAACGCCGTTCGCAAAGCAAATGAACAACTTCGAGCATCGCAAGCACTTGTGGGCCATAACTACAATGGAATTCTGCTTGTCGCGAACCTCCAAGAAACCGTATTTGGCCCGGTTGAACTTTTGAGGAGCTTTGCAGTGCAAGCACTAGATCGAACGAAACTATCAATAGACGCGGTTGTCATGATTACGCCGGGCGTTGCCTATGCAACCGACGGAGGCATTCCGCGTCAGTATGTTGCACCGGTGTATCGAAACGGCATGACACATCTGGGCGACTTCATTGAACCGATGCTAAATGCCTGGATTGAATTCGAGGCGCGCAGCTTAGGCGTGCAAGCAGATGTGGAAATAGTACGTGAATTCGATCGAGAAAGTCTGAACGCTCGACCAGTGGTCGCAATGCGAAGCGCCCGACCCTAGGGGGGCGTGAAGCGCCCTCGTCTCGCCGAAGGCGAGCCCTATGCTGGCGCGCCTCGGGCGCGACGGGAAGGGTCGGGCGCTGGCCGCGCAGAGCGCGGCCATGGGGGTTGCACTGTCGCTTGTAATTGGAACCTGGAAGGAGAGGCGACGGGCTAGGCTGCGCGGTGCTCTCCTTGGTTCTGATGACCCGGGTCGCCTGACGCGCCGTCCGGAATGTAAGCGGTGTTTTGACCCGACCTTCCCCTTGAGTTTTTGATCTGCGATTCCGGCCCTTGTATTTTTGCGAGGGAGTTTCTGCATGGAGATATCCGATGAGTTTCTCACGGACGGCGGGCCAGATCGTCGGAGGTGTC
>JBCCUU010000020.1:0-72552 GCA_039196345.1 Pseudomonadota bacterium
AACGCGTCCGGGTCCGAAACAGAGGCCGCATACATCGCGTCATACCGCGCCGCATCAACATGCGCACGCGCCGCCATCTCCTGCGACGGCGGATAAGTGGTGGACGGTGTCGGGCTATCAGACATGAAGGCTCCTCCCTCTGTGGTCGTTATGGCAACCGCTGTTACGGTCGTTTGTGACCTGTGGTCAGGCTGGCCAGCAGGATCGCGCCTCTTCATCTTGACGCAAACCTGAGAGGGAAAACAAGAGTGCACGCCCGTCTTTCCCACCGCCTTCGAGAAGGGGAGCAGGTCGGGCCCGGTGGGCTGGGCGTGGGGGTGCAGGTGCGGCAGCTGGCGGGAACGGCAAACAGTCTGACGGATGGTGTAAAATGGGCTTGGCAGGCCGGAACGGCTTCGGTAGCTTTTGCGCAAGTCCGTCCTAACTGAAACGGACAGAATAGGGAGAAACAACATGAACAAGTACCTTAGCGCCGCCGCTGTCGGTGCCATCAGCTTCGCGTTTGTCAGTGAAGCTGCCGCAACGGAATGGAATGTCTCCGTCTGGGGCAAGCGTCGGGCTTTCACGGAACATATCGAAAAACTGGCTGAACTGGTCGCCGAGAAAACCGGTGGCGAGTTTACGATGAACGTAAGCTACGGCGGGCTCAGCAAGAACCGCGAGAACCTGGACGGGATCTCCATCGGCGCCTTCGAGATGGCGCAGTTCTGCGCGGGCTATCACCGGGACAAGAACCGTGTGATCACCGTGCTCGAACTGCCTTTCCTCGGGGTCGAGAACCTTGAGCAGGAGGTTGCCGTGTCCAAGGCGGTCTATGCCCACCCGGCTGCCACGGAAGAGATGGCGCAGTGGAACGCCAAGCTGCTGATGACCTCTCCGATGCCGCAATACAACATCGTCGGTACGGGCGAGCCGCGTGATGAGCTGTCCGAGTTCGAAGGCATGCGGGTCCGCGCCACTGGTGGTCTGGGAGAGGCCTTCAAGGCGGTTGGCGCGGTGCCGACATCTGTGACAGCGACCGAAGCCTATCAGGCCATGGAAGGCGGCGTGGTGGATACGGTGGCCTTTGCCCAGCATGCGCATTTGAGCTTTGGCACGATCAACCAGGCAGACTGGTGGACTGCAAACCTCAACCCCGGCACGGTCAATTGCCCGGTGGTGGTGAACATCGACGCTTACGAGTCGCTGTCGGATGCGCACCGCGAAGCGCTGGACAGTTCCGTTGATGAGGCGATTGAGCATTATCTTACCAACTACGCAGCGCTGCTGGAGCGTTGGGATTCCGTGTTGGAAGAGAAAGGCGTCCAGAAGGTCGAGATCGACCCGGCGGTGATCGAGGAGTTCCGTGCGAAAGCCGCCGATCCGGCCCGTGATGCCTGGATCGCCGATATGGAAGCGCAGGGCCTGCCGGGTCAGGAGCTTTATGATCTGGTGGTCACGACGCTGGCGGAAGCCAAAGGCGGCAGCTGACAGGAACGGGTCGCCCGCGTGAGGGCGGTCCGCTTTTTCCACAATCACGGAACAGGGGCGGGGCGATGGCAGGATCAGCTGCGGTGCTCGAAGATTCCACCTTGCTCAGCCGGCTGGACCGGGCATTGGTGCCATTGGAGCGCTTTTGCGCGCTGCTCAGTGGTCTGGCGATATTTTCGCTGATGTTTCTCGCCGTCTGGTCGGTCACTGGGCGCAAGTTCTTTGCCTCACCCATGGCGGGCTATGTGGATTACATCGAAGCGATGATGCCGATCATCGCGATTATGGGCATCTCTTACGTTCAGCGCGACGGGACCCATGTGCGGATGGACATGTTGGTGAGCGCGCTGAAAGGCCGGGTGCTGTGGTTCTTTGAGCTGATCTCTGTGCTGTTGATCCTTGTTCTGATCGTCGCGCTGATGTGGGGCGCCTGGGAGCATTTCGACCGCTCGTTCGATTGCGCGCGCCCCTTGTGTAGCCGCGACAGTTCGATCGACGTGGGCATTCCCATCTGGCCGTCCAAACTTGTCGTGCCCATCGCTTTTGCGGTGCTGGTTTTGCGGTTGCTCCTGCAGGCCTGGGGGTATGGGCGCGCCTTGATTCTAGGGCTGGAGAACCCGGTGGCGGTGCCCCTCAACCTCTCGGTCGCCGAACAGGCACGGCTTGAGGCGGAAGCGCTGGAAGGGGCCGACTGATGGAGCCGATCGAGATTGGTCTTTGGGTCAGTGGCGGCCTGCTGGTCTGCGTGGTGCTTGGCATGCGCGTGGCTTTTGCCGCCGGTCTTGCCGGTTTTGTTGGCCTTGTCTGGCTGCGCTGGAACGGGTTTGATTATGATCCGGAGCGGTTCTGGAAAGCGGTTGAGATCAGCGTGAAGATCGCGGGCCTGACACCGCATTCCAAGGTGTCGGCGCAGGTGCTGAGCCTGATCCCGGTGTTCATCATGATCGGCTATCTCGCCTATCATGCAAGGCTGACAACCGCGCTTTTCGTGGCCGCAAAACGCTGGATTGCATGGGTGCCGGGGGGCCTCGCGGTCTCCACCGTCTTTGCCACGGCAGGGTTTGCCGCTGTCTCGGGGGCGTCCGTGGCGACGGCGGCGGTCTTTGCGCGCATCGCGATCCCCGAGATGCTCAAGATCGGGTACAACAAGCAATTCGCAGCCGGAGTGGTCGCCGCAGGAGGGACACTGGCGTCCCTGATCCCGCCCTCGGCCATTCTGGTGATCTATGCGATCATCGTCGAACAGGACGTGGGCAAGCTACTGCTTGCGGGGTTCCTGCCGGGCATGTTCTCTGCCATCGTCTATGCGGCGCTCATCATCGGCATCGCGGTGATCTTCAAGACTGTCGGACCGCCTGTGGGAGGGTTCAGCTGGCGCGAACGGTTCGAATCCCTGCCGCCCGCTTTGCCCATCCTCGCGGTCGTCGTGATTATCATCTTTTTTGTCTACAACCCCTTTGGCGATGCCTGGGGCACGCCAACCGAAGGCGGGGCCATCGGGGCTTTCATCATCTTTGTCATGGCGCTTTATCGCGGCATGCGGTGGCCGCAGCTCAAGACTGCGCTGCTGGATACCGCCAAGCTGACCGTGATGATCTTTTCGATCATCTGGGGTGTCCTGATCTACGTGCGCTTCCTGGGCTTTGCGGAACTGCCCGACGCTTTTGCGGCATGGATCACCGGGCTTGAGATGTCACCGATGCTGATCCTGATCTGCATTCTGCTGGCCTATGCGGTGCTGGGCATGTTCATGGACGCCATCGGCATGCTGCTGCTGACCTTGCCGGTTGTCTACCCGGCGGTGATGGCGCTCAACGGCGGCGAATATGTGAGCGCTGCGGACAGTGCCTTTGGCATGTCGGGTCCCATGTGCGCGATCTGGTTCGGTATCCTCGTGGTGAAGATGGCGGAGTTCTGCCTGATTACGCCGCCCATCGGGCTGAATTGCTTCGTGGTTGCGGGCGTGCGTGACGACCTGGCGGTGCAGGATGTTTTCAAGGGCGTCACCCCGTTCTTTGTCGCTGATGCGGTGACGATTGCGCTGCTTGTGGCCTTTCCGGGCATTGTCCTGTTTCTGCCGTCTCTTGCAGGGTGATCGCAAGCCGCTGCGGCGCTGGAGCGGCATCCATTCGACCTGCAACACGACGCCTTGCAGCTGAGGCCAGCCCCCGAGCCTCGGTGGGGGTGAAGCCCCCTCCCGGGGGGAGGGTCGGGGGCTGGCCGGCGGTGCCGGCCGGGTACGCTTGGTAGGGACGGTGATTCAGATTTTCAGGCCTGACCCTAGTAGGGCAGCCCCACGTAATTCTCTGCCAGTGCCTTTTGGGCGGTCTCGCTGTCGCGCAGTAACTCGATTTCTGCGTGCTGCATCCTGAGGTCAAAATCCCCCTGATCGGGAAAGCGGTGCATGAGAGTGGTAAACCACCAGCTGAAACGCTCAGCTTTCCAGACCCGTGACAGGGCGCGATCTGAATACCGGTCGATCCCTTCGGTCTCTCCCGCCTCATACCATTGCCACAGCCCCTCAAAGAGGTAGTGCACATCGGAGGCCGCGGTATTGAGCCCCTTGGCCCCGGTCGGCGGCACGATATGGGCCGCATCGCCGCACAGAAACAGACGCCCCCAGCGCATCGGCTCGGTCACGAAGCTGCGCAGGGGTGCGATGGATTTCTCGATGGACGGGCCTGTGGCCAGTACTTCCGCCTGCGCGGACGGGAGCCTGCGCCGCAACTCCGTCCAGAACGCCTGATCGGACCAATCGGTGGTTGTGTCCGCGAGCGGGCATTGGATGTAATACCGCGACAGCATCGGATTGCGCATCGAACAGAGCGCAAACCCGCGTTTTGAACTGCTGTAGATCAATTCGTGCTCCACGGGAGGTGTTTCGCTCAAGACTCCAAGCCAGCCAAAGGGGTAGACCTTTTCGTAGTGGCGCCGGACCTCTGCCGGGATGGACTGACGACTGACGCCGTGAAACCCGTCGCACCCGGCCACAAAGTCACAGTCGATCCGGTGTGCGCTGCCGTTCTGATGGAACGAGACCTGGGGCCTGTCGCTGTCGGCATCGTGGATCGTGACGTTCTCCACCTCAAAGATCATTCTGCCGTCGCTTGCGTCCCGCGCCGCGTATAGGTCGCGGGTGACTTCGGTCTGCCCATAAACGATGACGGAGTGGCCGGTGTGTTTCCTGAAGTCGATCCTGAACCTTTCGTCATCGAAGGAAAGCGATGTCCCATCGTGACGGAGCCCCTCCGCCCTGAGACGCTGATCGACGCCCGCCTGACGCAGCAGGTCCACAAAACCCCGTTCGAGCACACCTGCGCGAATCCGGCCCAGCACATGCGCTCTTGTCCGCTTTTCGAGGACGACGCTGTCGATGCCACGGGTGTGCAAAAGCTGGGAGAGCAGCAGGCCTGACGGCCCGCCGCCTGTGATGACAACTTGGGTACGCATGACATCTCCTTGATGATCGCATGCTAACCGACTGTGCCGCTTTGATAAACCTGACTTTTGGCAAAGACACCCGGTCGGCAGACGTGTCGCGTCCATGTGGCCCTCTGTTGTCTGTTCGGCACTCTTGCGGTAGGGGATCAAGGCCTGACAGATTGCACCACTCACGCGCGAAAGGAGAGACGGACCATGCCCCCCATCGATGCCACCCGCGCCGCGCGCCTCTCCGTGGCGCCGATGATGGACTGGACCGACCGCCATTGCAGGATGCTTCATCGGCAACTAAGCCGTGAGGTGCTCCTTTACACGGAGATGGTCACTTCGGCGGCCCTGGTGCGGGGTGGGGCGCTTGATCTGCTCAGGTTTTCGCCTGAGGAGCATCCGGTTGCGCTTCAGCTGGGCGGCTCTGATCCGCAGGAACTGGCCGCCGCGGCAAAGCTGGGGCAGGCGGCGGGCTATGCCGAGATCAACCTGAACGTCGGGTGCCCTTCGGATCGCGTGCAATCAGGGTGCTTTGGCGCTGTCTTGATGGAACAACCCGCGCTGGTCGCGGAATGCGTCGCGGCGATGCGGGCCGCGGTTGAGGTGCCGGTTACGGTCAAATGCCGGATCGGGGTGGACGATCAGACCCCCGAAGAAGTGCTGCCCGATTTTCTGGCCCGTGTGGTTGCCGCAGGATGCGAGCGCGTCACGATCCACGCCCGCAAAGCCTGGTTGCAAGGGCTCAGCCCGAAGGAAAACCGTGATATTCCACCGCTTGATTATCCGCTCGTCTTTCGGATGAAAGAGTATTTCCCGAATTTGCATATCTCTCTGAACGGCGGGGTCACGTCGCTCGATCAGGCGGCTGATCTGCTGGACCGGGGAATGGATGGGGTGATGATCGGTCGCGCGGCCTATCACCATCCAACGGAGGTTCTGTCCCGTGCCGACCCCGTGATATTTGGCAAGGGCACGGCGACCACAGCTGAAGAGGCGGTGCAGGCGATGCTGCCCTATATCGACGCGCATCTGTGCTCTGGTGGCAAGCTCGGCCAAATCACCCGCCATATGCTGGGGCTTTTCTCGGGCCGCCCGGGCGCGCGAATGTGGCGTCGGACCCTGTCGGAGGGGGCCCATCTTCCGGGGGCGGGGGTAGAATTGGTTGAGCAGGCTTTGTCGCAAATCACGAGTATGGATGATCTGCGGAACGCGGGGTGAGGCCGGATGTGGATGACCATGATGCGACCGGTTCTTTCGGGGGTCTGGTGACCGAGTTTTTTGACAAAGGGTGGGCTGTGTTCCCGCCGGAAGACATTATTCTCGACTGGGTCCGATATGCGCGTCCGGATGCGGTGCGTGCTCTGAGCGATCCGGCCTTGGCGGAGTGGCATCAGTGTGAGGGCACTTGGTTTGTTGGCCTTGATGCGCTTGACAATGACCCGCAGGGCCGGGTTGCGGGATCAGGTCCGCTCAGCGGCGCTGCGGTTGATTTCGCGGCGGCGCATTGTGGTGGCTGGCCTGCGCTCCACAAGGCGCAGGTGTCGGGAGTCTTTCCGGGCTACCCGCGTCCACGCGCCGGGGAGACCGAGGCCGGATTTCGGTACAGAGAAAAAAGGGATGCCGCCCATGTGGATGGGATCATCGGCAAGGGCGACCCGAAACGCCGTTTTGTGGAGGAACCGCATGCCTTTATCCTCGGCCTGCCGTTGACCGAGGCGGACCAGCAAGCCGCACCGCTTGTCGTTTGGGAGGGCAGTCACACGATCATGCAAGCCGCTCTTCGACAGGCGCTGGCCAACAATCCGACCGCCGAGCTTGGCGCGATTGATGTCACCGAAGCCTACCAGCAGGCCCGTTGGGAGGTTTTCGAGTACTGCGCGCGCGTGGTCGTGCATGGGCCGCCGGGCTCTGCGATCCTTGTGCATCGTCTTGCACTGCATGGCGTGGCTCCCTGGGGCGCGGGGGCCAGGGCTGCGCCGGAAGGTCGCCTGATCGCCTATTTTCGTCCGCCAATGCCGGGTGGGGTTCGGGACTGGCTGGACGCTCCCTGAGATTAACCGGGCGCGGGGCGGGATGCCCCTTGGCAAGCCGCGCGTCTGCAACTATACGCGCAGCCTGATCTATCGAGGGAATTGACAGAATGGTTGGCAGCGCAAATCTCAACATCATGATGAAAGCGGCGCGCCGCGCCGGACGCGCCCTTGCCAAGGACTTTCGCGAGGTGGAAAACCTCCAGGTCTCCATGAAAGGTGCGGGCGATTTTGTCAGCCGGGCCGATGTCAATGCCGAGAAGATCATCAAGGAAGATCTGATGGGTGCACGCCCGACCTATGGCTGGCTGGCCGAAGAGGGGGGCGCGGAAGAAGGGCAGGACCCGACCCGCCGGTGGATCGTGGACCCGCTGGATGGGACGACGAACTTTCTGCACGGGTTGCCGCATTGGGCGGTCTCCATCGCGCTGGAGCACAAGGGCCAGATCGTTTCCGGCGTTGTTTATGACCCTAACAAGGATGAGCTCTTCTTTGCCGAAAAAGGCGCTGGTGCCTGGATGAACGAAAGCCGGTTGCGCGTCTCGGGGCGCACCAGGATGATCGAGAGCATCTTTTCCACAGGGCTTCCTTTTGGCGGGCGGCCTGATTTACCCGATACGCTGAAGGAACTGGGCCGGGTGTTGCCCGGGTGCGCCGGTGTGCGGCGCTGGGGTGCTGCGTCGCTTGACCTGACCTATGTTGCCGCCGGGCGCTATGATGGTTTCTGGGAACGTCGCCTGAACGCCTGGGACATTGCCGCAGGGCTCATCATCCTGCGGGAAGCAGGCGGGCTGGCCGAGCCGATGGACCCAGGCGGGAACATCATTGAAGACGGCACGATTGTCTGCGCGAATGAGGCGCTTTTTGCGCCGCTTGCCAAACTCGTGCGCGGCTAAAGGGTCATGGCAAACACCTGACTTTTCACAGGCCTTAGAGCAGCATCCGTTTCATCTGCAACGCGATCCCAAACAGTTGAGGCCAGCCCCCGAGCCTGGGTGGGGGTGAAGCCCCCTCCCGGGGGGAGGGTCGGGGGCTGGCCGGCGGTGCCGGCCGGGTACACTTGGCAAGGGCGGCGGTACAGATTTTCAGGGCGTCGCCCAAAAGCGCGGTGCGTTTGATGGGAAACAGAAAAAGCTGACGCTTCCATTGATAGGACGCGTTCTCTGATGCACGATTGACACTGAAAACACGCAACTGGCTGGCTATCAGAAATCGTTGACAGGCCGAGCCAATCGCTGCGTGCAGAAACGCTTCGATTTCAACCGCGCCGCAGTGGCATCTTGCGCGTCTCACCTCGCCCGGGCTGGTCATCGTCTGGTCACCTTGGGAATGCGGCTTTGGACCATCCGGTAGCGCGCGGGGGGGTGCGGCGGCTGGCCTTCGGTGCGCTGCCAGAAACCGGGCCCGCCCAACCGCAACCACAGCGGAACGATCAGCACCAACCCGGCGATGAACCCGCCCGCATGCGCCCAATAGGCCACACCCGCTTCGGTCGTGCTTGAGCCAACGCCACCCACAAACTGCATGGCGAACCAGATGGCGAGCATGATCCACGCGGGGATGGGCAGAACCTTGAAGATGACGATGATGATGATCAGGATGTCGACCTTGGCCTTTGGAAAGAGCAGCAGATACCCGCCCATGACCCCGGCAATCGCCCCCGAGGCACCGACCATCGGCACGCCTGACGAAGGGTCAACAATATACTGCGACAAGGCCGCCAACACACCGCAGGCGACATAAAAGAGCAGGTAGCGTATGTGCCCCAGCCGGTCCTCGACGTTGTCGCCGAAGATCCACAGAAAGAGCATGTTGCCTGCCAGGTGAAGGATGCCGCCATGCAGGAACATGGATGAGACGAGCGTGAAGAACCCGTCACCGGCGCTCAGCCGCGCGGGGATCATGGCCCAGTTGAGCCAGAGGGTGTTCATTGCGCGGACGTCTTCCATCATCCCGAAATAACTCAGGAATATCCCGATGTTTGCAGCCATCAGGGCATAGGTCACATATGGTGTGCGACCGGAAGGATTGTGGTCCCGGATCGGAAACATGGCACCAAGGCTGATCGAAGGCCCGGGCGGGGTCAACCCGCAATCTGATTACAAATCTCCGCTCAGTGGATCATGACGCCGCCCCGAGCAAACCCGCGTTGCCGCCCGAGGCTGTCGTGTCTACGCAGACATGCCGTTCGGCAAGCACGCGGGCGGGGTCCGGACGACCGGGGATCAGCGGAATGATCGGTCCATTGCGTTTGGCCAGGGCCATCTCGATCTCTTGCCCGGTTTTGTCGTCACCCCACCACAAGACGCCGCCATAAGCCGGCCCGGTCGTCAGGGCCTCCGAGGCAATCGCGCCCTCGGCGCGCAGAGCGACACCACCCAAAGCGCGCACGGCTTTGGCTTGTGCGGCGCGGGCCTCGTCTCCCGGCCCCAGGCATAGCAAGGCCGGGCGGGGCAGGAGGCTCAGACGGTTGGATTCGCCCGTAGGGCCGGGCAGGCTTTGGGTGCTGTGCGGACGATGCGTGTCATCGGGCAGCGGGGGCAGATCTGAGGATGGCACGTCTTGGGGTCCTTCGGCAACAACCCGATCCGGCGCGCCAAAGCGCGGCAGGTAGTTCGGGCCGCCTGCCTTTGGGCCGGTGCCCGAAAGCCCTTCGCCCCCAAAAGGCTGACTGCCGACGATTGCGCCGATCTGGTTGCGGTTGATATAGACATTGCCCGCTTCAATCCGCTCTGACACATGCTGAACGCGGTCATCGATCCGGGTTTGCAGGCCAAAGGTCAGCCCGTATCCGGTTGCGTTGATCTCATCAATGACCTTGTCGAGGTCTTGCGCGCGGAACCGCGCCATATGCAGAACCGGGCCGAAAATCTCCCGCTCCAGATCGCCGATGCCCGAGACCGAGACCAGCGTGGGCGGGACAAAACACCCATCCTTGGGGGTGTTCAGTTCTGCCAGCACCCGCCCGTCGCGGCGGGCGGCGTCGATGTGATCGGTGATGACCTGCCTTGCCGCCGTGTCGATCACCGGACCCACATCGGTGGAGAGGTGCCACGGGTCGCCCATGCGCAGCGCCGCCATCGCGCCAGTGAGCATGCGGGTGAAGTCCTCTGCAATATCGTCCTGCACATAAAGGCAGCGCAGGGCAGAGCATCGCTGACCGGCGGATTGGAACGCGCTTTCCACGATGGCCTGAACCGCCTGTTCGGGCAGGGCGGTGCTGTCGACGATCATGGCGTTCAGCCCCCCGGTTTCCGCAATCAGCGGTGTTCCGGGGGTGCAATGCGCGGCCATGGCCTTGCGAATGCGCAAAGCCGTCTCGGTCGAGCCGGTAAAGGCCACACCATTCACGCGCGGATCGGAGGTGAGCGCAGCGCCGATGTCCCCGCCACCGGGCAAAAGCTGCAACGCGGTCGGTGGCACACCTGCCTCGTGCAGAAGGCGCACCGCCTGCTGGGCAATGAGCGGCGTCTGCTCCGCCGGTTTTGCAAGCACCGCATTGCCCGCCGCGAGGGCTGCGGAAATCTGGCCCGTAAAGATTGCCAGCGGGAAGTTCCAGGGCGAAATGCAGGTAAAGAGTCCGGCGGGCGGCGTATCGGTGGCCTGATTGGCGTAGTAATGCAGGAAATCGACCGCCTCGCGCAGTTCGGCAACACAATCGGGCAGGCTCTTGCCAGCCTCGCGGGCGAGCAATGCGAAGAGGGTGCCAAAGTCCTCCTCCATCAGTTTGGCCGCTTTCGTCAAGACCTCACGGCGTAGGGCGAGCGGCGCGTCCCAGGGGGCGGCGTTTTGGAAGGCGCGCTGCACATCGTCCGGCGTTGAGTTTTGCACATGCCCCGGGACGTCATCGGGGCGGGCCGGGTTGGTGATCGGTGTTCTTGCCCCGGGTGCCGCGACGCTGCCTGCGACAAGGGGGGCAGCATTCCACTGATGGGTCGCAAGACCATCACGTGCCGCGAAAATGCTTTCGAGCGTGGGGGTGTGGGTCAGATCAAACCCCCTTGCATTGGCGCGCTGCGGCAGGAAAATCTCCGGGCCGCGTGGAATCCTTGCGGCTCGGGTGTGTTTCAGAGTGTCGAACGGGTCCGCCGCGACGACTTCGGGCGGGACATCCTCATTGACAATCTGGTTCACAAAGCTGGAGTTTGCGCCGTTCTCCAGAAGCCGGCGCACCAGATAGGCCAGCAGGTCCTGATGCGCGCCCACCGGCGCGTAGATACGGCATCCTGTGCCATGTTTTTCGAGCACCTGCGTGTGCATGGTCTCTCCCATCCCATGCAGGCGCTGAAATTCGAATGCGCCCCGATCCGCTGCCATATGCAGGATCGCGGCCACCGTATGGGCGTTGTGGGTTGCGAACTGCGGATAGATCCGGTCGGTCAGTCCCAGCAGCTTTTTGGCGTTGCAGATATAGGAAACATCCGTCGCCGCCTTCTGGGTAAAGACCGGAAAGCCATCGACACCCGCAACCTGCGCGCGCTTGATCTCCGTATCCCAATAGGCCCCTTTCACCAGACGCACCATGATCTTGCGGTCATGCCGTTCCGCCATCTCGTAAAGCGCGTCGATCACCACGCCCGCACGCGGCCCGAAGGCCTGTACGACGATGCCGAACCCGTCCCATCCCGCAAGGGCCGGTTCGGCCATCACTTGGTCGATGACGTCAAGCGACAGCGACAGCCGATCCGCCTCTTCTGCATCCACGTTGAGCCCCATCCCAGCGGATTTCGCCAGCAGGGCGAGGGCGCGCAGACGCGGAGCCAGTTCCCGCATCACCGCGTCTTCCTGCGCGATTTCATAGCGGGGGTGCAGGGCGGAGAGTTTTACCGAAATCCCGGGATTCTTGCGGGTGTCATCCGAGGTGCAGGCCAGCGCGATGGTCGAGATGGCGCGACTGTAGCTCAGGTGATAGCGTTTTGCATCGGCCTCGGTCCGCGCGGCCTCTCCCAGCATGTCATAGGAATAGGTGAAACCCTTTTTCTCCATCCCGGCAGCACGTTGCATGGCGGCGTTAATGTCTTCGCCGAGCACGAACTGCCGCCCCATTTCCTTCATCGCACGGCTGACGGCGGCGCGGATCACAGGTTCCCCAAGTCGTTTCATGGCCGCTCTGAGGTGCCTGACCGGGCCAGGCTGATCGTCATCCAGAACCCGGCCCGTCAACATCAGTGCCCAGGTCGATGCATTCACGAGGCTGGACGTCGAATGACCCAGATGCCGCCCCCAGTCTGAGGGGGCAATCTTGTCTTCGATGAGCGCATCTATCGTATCGGCATCGGGGACCCGCAGCAGCGCCTCGGCAAGGCACATGAGCGCGACCCCCTCATCGGTCGAGAGCCCATATTCCGCAAGGAAGACTTCCATCAGCCCGGGCGCGGTTGTCGCGCGAATTTCCCGGACCAATTCCACAGCCTCTTTGCAAATCTCTTGCCGGTCATTTTGTGTCAGACCCGCTTGTGCGATCAGGTCGGCCAAGACCTCATCGTGATCGGCATATGTCATCGCGTCGATTCTGTACCGCCGCGTCGTGCCCCTGGTCTGCGCCATTTCCAACCCCCGTAGATGATTTGTCTGGCATATCAGAGTATTGGCAGTCATAATTCCTGAAAAATCCATTCATGGCGGCAAAAGAATGAAAATTTCAGAATTTGACGGGAAGAGTGAGCAATCCGAACTGGACCGGTTCGACCGGACGATTCTTGCGGTATTGGCAGAAGACGGACGCATCAGTATTACAGATTTATCCAAACGCATCGGTCTGTCGAAATCTCCGACGCAGGCAAGATTGCGGCGATTGGAGCAGAGTGGGGTCATCATCGGCTATCGCGCCCTGCTGGATCCGATAAGGCTCGGGCTGGATCATGTGGCCTTTGTCGAAGTCCGCCTGAGCGACACCCGCGAAACGGCGTTGTCGGCCTTCAACGGCGCAATCGCAAAAGTGCCCGAGATTGAACAAGCGCATATGATAGCCGGGAATTTCGATTACCTGCTCAAGGTTCGCACCCGGGACATGACGGAATACCGGCGCTTTCTGGGGGAGACCATTTCGGCGTTGCCACATATTGCCAACACGTCAACTTACGTCGCCATGCAGGCCGTCAAGGAGACGATGTTGTCGGACGGCACTTGACGGCAGGAGAGCTTGCGCCAGACTCATGGCAATGAAATTGCTTTTGGTTCTGCCCTTCATCATTGGATTGCCCGCTTTGGCTGCGTGCCCGGCCGCACCCGAGATCACAAGTGATCTCGACCGGTTGATCGATCAGGCCAACGCCGCCGAAACCGAGACCGCTGGCCGGGAATTATCGGGTCAGATGTGGGAACTCTGGCTCAAGGCACCGGATGCGGCAGCGCAGGATGTGCTGGATCGGGGGATGCGGGCAAGCGCCAACCGCGATTTCAAATCAGCACGCGACGCGTTTGACCAATTGATCGCGTATTGCCCCGAATATGCCGAAGGGTTCAACCAGCGGGCTTTTGTCTATTTCCGGCAGCAGGAGTTTGAACCCGCGCTTGTGGATCTGGAAAAGGCACTTGCGCTGTCCCCTAAACATGTGGGCGCGCAATCGGGCCGGGCATTGACGCTGATGCACTTGGGTCGTCTGGGCGAAGCGCGGCTGCAACTGCAACAAGCCTTGAAAAACAACCCATGGCTTTCGGAGCGTGCGCTGCTGACGCGGGGCGGGCCACTTGCGGTGCAGGGCGAAGAAATCTGATCCGTTTACACCGCCAGGGCGTTAGCTATTGTGCGTGTCTCTGGCCCGGTATAGGCACAAGGCGTGCGCCCGCGTGGTGGAATGGTAGACACAAGAGACTTAAAATCTCTGGGCCGAAAGGCCGTGCCGGTTCGAGCCCGGCCGCGGGTACCAGGACAGAACCTCCTTCAGACCTCCGCCAAGGCATCCAATGACGGGTAGACCCCGGCTTGACGGTGGCGCCCCGCGGGGCCAAGGTCAGCAAATCTCTTTGGCAGGCGGGCATGGAAAATCAGGTCTTCGCGGCGGTGCTCATCGCCGCCATCCTTCATGCGGCGTGGAACTCGGTGGTGAAGATCGGCCTCGACCGGGGCTCGACCGTGCTTCTTCTGGCACTTGTTCAGGCGGCCATCGCGCTTCCGATCCTGCCGTTCGTGACGCAACCGGCGGTTGAGGCGTGGCCCTGGATCATCGCCAGTGCTTTGTTGCACACGGGCTACAAGCTTTTTCTGGTTCAGGCCTATGCCCATACCGATCTGAGCCAGGCCTATCCGCTTGCGCGCGGCACGGCCCCACTGATTGTCACGCTGTTCTCGGTGATGTTCCTCGGCGTCACGTTCGATATTGCCTCGCTGGCAGCGATCCTTTGTGTTTCTGCCGGCATCCTGCTCATGGCGGTCAAGGGATCGTCCGTGGGGCGCATGGGTAGCGCTGCCCTGTTTTACACAATCGGGACGGCGGGTTTCACGGCGAGCTATACCCTCGTCGACGGGATCGGGGCACGAATTGCCGGCATCTCCTCGGGTTTCATCCTCTGGATGGCCATCGGAGACGCGCTTGGCATGACCCTTTATGCGCTCTGGTCCCGGGGCACGGCGGCCTTCCCCGCTATGGTGCCCGCGTGGAGAACCGGCATCGCGGCAGGGGCCTTGTCGCTTGGGTCCTACTGGATCGCGATCTGGGCCTTCACACAGGCCCCGATTGCGCTGGTCGCCGCTTTGCGCGAATCGAGCATCCTCTTTGCGGTGCTTATTGCCGCTTTCATCCTGCGTGAGCCGGTCAGCCGCTGGCGCTGGCTCTCCGCCGCCGCAATCGCTGGCGGGGTGGCATTGATGAAACTGTGAGGCCGTTGGGCCGTACGCCCCGGCACCCTGCGGGACAGGCGCAGATGAACAGGGGCCAAGGTCTGGCTGTTCCGGCGCGCTAGAGCAGAAATCGTCAAATCTGAATCAGAATTCGCTGCCTCTCAATCAGCAAAGCGCTGATTTCGAACGCGATTTCTGAGACACCTTGTTGCAGATTGAAACGATTTCGCTTTGTCGCTGTTTTACTGCCCGGAGAACTTTGCCTTCCACTCTTCGGTCCGTTCGTCCGAAATCTTGGCAAAGAGCACGTCCGGGACCTCAAAGCTGTGACCCGGCGCAAGCCGGGTGAGGCTTTGCCCGATATCGCCGGGCCAGCCGGTCCCCTGATCGCCAAAAGCGGCGGAGATGGTCTTTGCCGCATCCGGCAGGAACGGCGCTGACAGGTCTGCAAAGAGAAAGGCAAGGTTCAGGCCAAGACGGGTCTGCATGGCAGCTTTTTCGGGATCGGTCTTGATCGTCGTCCAGGGGGCCACGGTTTGCAGATACTCATTGCCGCTGGCCCAGATCGCCCGCAACTCCTGCGCCGATTTTCTGACTTCAATCGCCTCAAGATGCGCTTCATAGGCTGTGAACCGGTCGCGCAGGGACTGGACGAGCGCTTCCTCCTCCGGGCCGTAGGCGCCGCCGTCGGGCACCTCGGTGCCGAATTTGGAACGGCAGAACTTGGTGATCCTGCTGACAAAATTGCCCAAGACATCCGCCAGATCCTTGTTCACCGAGGCCTGAAAATTCTCCCAGGTGAATTCGGAATCGCTGCTTTCGGGCGCGTGGCTCAGCAGCCACCAGCGCCAATAGTCGGCAGGCAGCAACTCCAGCGCCTGATCCATGAAGATCCCCCGACCTTGCGAGGTCGAAAACTGGCCACCATCGTAGTTGAGGTAGTTGAAGGACTTGAGCTGGTCGACCAGCTTCCACGGCTCTCCGGAGCCGAGGATCGTGGCCGGGAAACTCAGGGTGTGGAACGGCACGTTGTCCTTGCCCATGAACTGGGTGTAGGTCACATCCTCGGCCCCCTTGTCGGTGCGCCACCAGCGTTGCGGCGCGGTGTCATCCAGTCCATTGGCCTCCGCCCATTCGGACGCGCAGGCGATGTATTCGATGGGCGCGTCGAACCAGACATAGAACACCTTTCCTTCCATGCCGGGCCAGGGCTCAGGCCCCTTGCGGACCGGGATGCCCCAGTCGAGATCGCGGGTAATGCCTCTGTCCTGTAGCCCGTTTCCATCATGCAGCCATTTCTTGGCGATGGATGTGGTCAGTACAGGCCAGTCGGATTTGCTGTCGATCCACGCATCCAACTGGTCCTTCAGAACCGATTGCCGCAGGTAGAGATGGCGCGTTTCGCGCACTTCGAGGTCGGTGGAGCCGGAAACGGCGGAGCGGGGCTCGATCAGATCGGTGGGGTCGAGTTGCTTGGTGCAGTTTTCACACTGATCGCCCCGCGCCTTGTCATAGCCGCAGTTGGGGCAGGTGCCTTCGATGTAGCGATCCGGCAAGAAGCGTTTGTCGGCGTTTGAGTAGACCTGTTTCTCCGCAACTTCCTCGATCAGCCCGGCCTCCGCCAGCTTTCCGGCGAAATGCTGCGTGAGCGCGTGGTTCTGTGGGCTGGAGGAGCGCCCGAAATGATCAAAGGACAATCTGAAGCCCCGGGCCAGTTCGGCCTGAACGCCATGCATCTCGGCACAGTATTCCGCTACGGGCTTGCCGGCCTTTGCCGCGGCCAGTTCGGCGGGTGTGCCGTGTTCGTCGGTTGCGCAAAGGAACAAAACCTCATGACCCTTGGCGCGCAGATACCGCGCGTAAAGATCGGCGGGCAATTGACTGCCCACCAGATTGCCTAGGTGTTTGATGCCGTTGATGTAAGGAATCGCGGATGTGATGAGGTGACGTTCCATGGCACAAGCCCCCAAGTCGAAAATGATTGCCCCCCTCTAGCGCAGTGAAAGCCCGAGGGCCACGCAGAATTGTCAGTCGTCCTTGCCCGGTGTCCGGATTTTGCCGGTCAACCGACCGATCAGGAACGAGGTGCGGGGCGCATAGGTGTAGCGTGTCCGGTCCGTGGGGGCCGGGCGGGCCCGCATGCGCGTGACGCCGAAGATGACCAGAATGGCATGACCAAAGGCCATCAGCAGGAACAACGCCCCCGGGCCGTAAAGATCGATCAGCAGCGATGCGATGTAGGGGGCGGCAATGGCGCCGAGGGCGAAATAGAACATCAGTGCCGCGGAAAGCTCCACCCGTTCGTCATCTAGCGCAAAATCATGGGCGTGGGCTGCGGCAACCGAATAAATGGGAAAGGTAGTCAGCCCGAACAGACCGGCGGCGATCAGGATGCCGAATGTGCCGAAATTGACGGAGTACACTGTGATGGTCGACGCCATGATGGCCGCAACCGACAGCCATATGAGCACCCAACGGCGGTCATATTTGTCCGCCAGCCATCCCATCGGGTATTGCGCAAGCGCGCCCCCCAGCACGAAAGCCGAAAGGAAGTAGGCAATCTGTTCCGTGCTCAGCCCCACTTCCTGCCCGTAGATTGGGCCCACCATTCGAAAGGAGGCACTTGAGAGCGCCGCAACGATGACGGCGGCGGCGGCCAGCGGGGATTTACGGTGCGCGAGGCTGGGCCGCAGGCGCGGAGAGTCAGGGGTCGGCGGTTGTTTGACGGTGGTGAGCGTCAGCGGCAGCAGGGCCGCGCAGCACAGGATCGCCAGCAGGTTGTAGGAGACATAGGATGCAGGCTCCAGCACGCTGATAATCATCTGCGCGGCCAGCGATCCGGTCATGTCGACCACCCGGTAGACGCCCATGGTGCGCCCGCGTGTCTCGTTTGTGACCTTCGCCTGCAACCATGCCTCGATCACCGTGTAGCATCCGGCGACACACATGCCCGAGGCCACCCGCATCACCGCCCAGGCCAGCGGATCGACAACCAGCATGTGGCTCATCAGACCAATCGCCCCGGCGGCGGTGAAGGCCGCAAAGGCGCGGGAGTGGCCGACACTGCCCATCAGACGCGGAGCCCACCAGCACCCGATGAAAAAACCAAGGAAGTGTGCCGAGCCCAAAAGGCCGATGTCCTGCTTGTCAAACCCAAGGGCAATGCCTGACAGCGCATCAAGAGGGCCGACCCCTCCCGACGACAATTGCAGCAGAATGACCGACAGAAAGAGGGCAGCAAATGAAATGAGCAGGCGCATATTCCCCGCACCATATGCTTTCGCCCCCCGCCGCCTAGCAGCTATTCGACAAAGCGCGTCGTTTTTAGGCGCGGGCGCGGATTTCCGCGCGAATATCCAGATCGACGCGGTCGTCCGCCAGCCCCGCATACCCGGATGCCCCAAAGGCCTTCCGGTTCAGATGGCCGCTGAGTTGGATAAAGAGGACGGAGAGATCGTCAGGCGCGGTCCCCGCGGGGCGCGACAACTGCGCCTTGAGCGTGATCTTGCGTGTCATGCCTCTGAGGGTCAGGTCGCCGTCGATCTCCGCGCCTTCAGAGATCCTGCCGCGCGCGCCAAGGCGTATTTTGCGGGACTGAAAGCGCACGATGGGGTGGTTTGCGGCATCCAGCAACTCGGGGCTCTTGATGGCCTGTGTCATGAAGATCAAGCCGGAGCTCACGTTTCGGATGTCTGCGGTGACCGTGGCTTCTGAGCGCGTGAGCCGCGCCGTATCGACCGTGATGTCTGCGCTTGCTACCTGCACCGTGCCGGTTTGCCGCGCGCTACCGGTCGTGAAGATGAACGCGATTTTCGAGGTCTCGGGCACAAGTTCATAGGATTGCGCGCGGGCGGCAACACCGGTGGCGAGGCTCGCCAACCCGCCAGCAATCAGAACGCGTCGTGTGAGTTGAATGCTCATTGGATGCCCTTTGCTTTCTCCCAAGGTAGGGCGAACATGGCTGTTTGTCCCGCGCTTCACGCGGACTTGACCGCTTTTGGCAATTGCCCGCGCGGTATGTCCCGACGAAGCCGCTTGCAGTGACCTTCGGTCTGGCTACTGTGGCGCGCGAAGGTAAAAGGGGGTGACACCATGAAAATGAAGACGCTTGGTCGGTCGGGCATAGAGGTCTCGGAGTTTTGTCTGGGGTCAATGACCTGGGGCACGCAGAATACGGCGGCAGAGGGACATGATCAGATCGACCGCGCGCTTGATGCGGGCATCAACTTTATCGACACCGCAGAGATGTATCCCGTCAATCCGGTTTCGAAAGAGACCGTCGGCCGCACGGAAGAGATCATCGGAGAATGGTTTGACCGGGACGGGCGGCGCGAGGATGTGGTGCTGGCGACCAAGCATTCCGGCGAAGGACTGGCCATCGTGCGCAACGGCGCGCCGATCTCGTCGCGGACCATTCCGGAAGCCATCGAAGGCTCCCTGCGACGCCTCAAGACCGATTACATTGACCTCTACCAATTCCATTGGCCCAATCGTGGCAGCTATATGTTCCGCAAGAATTGGACCTATGACCCCTCGGGCCAACTGACACAAAACACTACCGAGCATATGGAGGACGCGCTGGAGGCGCTGCAAAAGGAGGTCAAACGCGGCACCATCCGCGCCTTTGGGCTGAGCAACGAAAGCGCCTGGGGGACAACGAAATGGCTTGAGGTGGCCGGTCGCATGGGCGGGCCCAGGGTGGCGTCGGTGCAGAACGAATATTCGCTGTTGTGCCGCCTCTATGACACCGACATGGCGGAGATGAGCATCCAGGAAGACGTCCCGCTGCTGGCATTTTCCCCGCTGGCTGCCGGGCTGTTGAGCGGTAAGTATCAGGGCGGGGCCATTCCCGAGGGCTCGCGCATGTCGCTGGTGGATGATCTCGGTGGGCGCAAGACCGAACGGGCCTTCGAGGCGGTCGAGGCTTACGGGGCTATTGCCAGAAAACACGGGCTTGATCCCACCCAGATGGCGCTTGCCTGGTGTCGGACCCGTCCTTTCATGGGGTCGATCATTTTTGGCGCGACCTCTCTTGAACAGTTGGAGACCTGCCTGGGCGCGGTAGAGATGGCGCTTTCAGAAGATGTGCTGTCGGAAATCGATGCGGCACATCGTGCCCATCCAATGCCATATTAGTCACGACTCTGGCACCGGCCGCACCGTGACGCCGAGCAGGCGTCTGCGGAGACGGATGGTCGCCGGAAAGAGAGTTTGCGCCAGAGAGGGAATGGTTTCTCATGCCGCTATCCATGAATAGGGAAGTGTTCATCACCTGTGCTGTCACGGGGTCGGGCGGGACGCAGGACCGCAGCCCGCATGTGCCGCGCTCGCCCGCGCAGATCGCCGGGAGTGCGATTGCCGCGGCCAAGGCGGGGGCGGCGATTGTGCACTGCCATGTGCGTGACCCGGAAACCGGCAAGCCGAGTCGGGATTTGGGCTATTACCGTGAAGTGACAGACCGCATCCGGGATGCAGATGTGGATGTGGTGTTGAACCTCACCGCTGGCATGGGCGGTGACATGGTGTTCGGCAGCCCCGAAGCGCCTTTCCCGCTTTCGCAGGAGGGCACCGACATGATTGGCGCGTCTGAGCGCGTCGCCCATGTCGCGGCCTGTCTGCCGGAGATCTGCACGCTGGATTGCGGTACGATGAACTTCGCCGAAGCGGATTACGTGATGACCAATACGCCCGGCATGCTCACCGCGATGGGCCGAATGATGACCAACCTGGGGGTAAAGCCCGAGATCGAGGCCTTTGACACGGGTCATCTGTGGTATGCCAAGCAACTGGTTGCGGACGGCGTGCTCGACAGCCCCGCGCTGGTACAGCTGTGCATGGGCGTGCCATGGGGCGCGCCGGACGATCTCAACACCTTCATGGCGATGGTGAACAACGTGCCGGACGACTGGACGTTCTCTGCCTTCGGGCTGGGGCGCAACCAGATGGCCTATGTCGCCGCCGCCGTGCTGGCAGGGGGCAACGTGCGGGTCGGGCTGGAAGACAACCTCTGGCTCGAGAAGGGCGTTCTGGCCGAGAACTGGCAATTGGTTGAAAGGGCACAAACGATCATCGAGAACATGGGCGCCCGGGTCATTGGCCCGCAAGAGGTACGCAGCCGCCTGGGGCTTGAGAAACGCGCGGCAACAGGATGACCCGTGCCGCAGGGATCGGGCTCATCGGCGCGCTCTTGCTGAGCGGATGCGCGGCGACGCCACCGGGTGTCTTTCGCGATGCTTCTGCGCAGATGGGGGCAAGCACGCGATTTGATCGCGATGGCTTTGCGGGATCATGGATTGTCGTCGAACGGTTCGGAGTCGCGCCGGGAGATGAGATCGCGTTTGATACCTCCTCGGATGCCGGGACGATCCGCCTGTCAGGGACAGGAGCAGCCACGGTGGATGGCACCTACCGGCCCGGCGTGCCGGGCGAGTTGATCCCTGTGGCCCCCGGGCGGTCTCCTCTTGTTGTGATGTGGGTGGACGAAGATTTCGAGACCGCCGCCATCGGCACCGTATCGGGCAGTTTTGGCGCGCTGATTGACCGTGACGGGAGAGTCCCGCCTGACCGCGCCCTGGCAGCGCGCGCGATATTTGATTTCTACGGCTGGGACGTCAGCCAGTTGCAAAGGACCGGAACATGAAGAAGACCGCAGCGATCATCGGCGGGGGTGTCATCGGCGGCGGGTGGGTTGCGCGGTTTCTCCTGAATGGCTGGGATGTGCAGGTTTTCGATCCGGACCCGCAGTCCGAGCGGAAAATCAGCGAGGTGCTCGCCAATGCCCGGCGCAGCCTGCCCGGATTATCCGATGTTGCCCTGCCTGCCGAGGGCAACCTGCGGTTTTGCAGCACGATAGAGCAGGCCGTCGAGGGCGCGCTCTGGATCCAGGAAAGTGTCCCGGAAAGGCTGGAGATCAAGCACAAGGCATTCGCAGCGGTGCAGGAGGGGTGCAGGCCGGATGCGATCATCGGGTCCTCGACCTCCGGCTTCAAACCGTCAGAGCTGCAAGAGGTGGCGAGGCATCCGGGTCAGATCATGGTCAGCCATCCGTTCAACCCCGTTTATCTCTTGCCGCTGGTGGAGATCGTGACGACAGACGCCAATGCGCCGGAGGACGTGGCGCGCGCCAAAAAGGTCATCACGGGCCTTGGCATGCACCCGCTGCACCTGAAAAAGGAAATTGATGCGCACGTAGCTGACCGTTTTCTTGAGGCGGTCTGGCGCGAGGCGCTGTGGCTGGTCAAGGACGGGATCGCCACAACCGAAGAGATCGACGATGCGATCCGCTATGGCTTCGGCATTCGCTGGGCGCAGATGGGATTGTTTGAAACCTACCGGGTCGCCGGTGGGGAAGCGGGGATGAAGCATTTCATGGCGCAATTCGGCCCGGCGCTGAAATGGCCCTGGACAAAACTGATGGATGTGCCTGATTTCGATGATGCTCTGGTTGATCTGATTGCCGGACAGTCGGATGCGCAATCGGGCGCTTACTCGATCCGGGAATTGGAGCAGATCCGCGATAACAATCTGGTCTCCATGATGCGGGCCCTCAAGGCGCAGGCCTGGGGGGCGGGGGCGCTCTTGAACGCTCATGATACGGCGCTGCGTGAGGGGACGGCGCTTGCGGTTCGCGCGGAAGAGGTTGAAGATCCGGCACAACCTCTGTTGACCGTGAACCGTGCGGTTCCGCTCGACTGGACGGACTACAACGGACATATGAATGAGGCGCGGTATTTGCAGGCCTTTGCGGATGCCACCGACCGCTTCATGGAGTTGATCGGCTGTGACGCCGCCTATATCGCAGCAGGTGGCAGTTACTTTACCGCAGAGACGCATATCCGGCATCTGGATGAAGCGCATGCAGGCGACGTGATCGAGGTGCGGACGCGCGTGCTGGGGGGCGGTGGCAAGAAAATGCATCTCTGGCATGAGATGTTCGGGGCCCGTGGTCTGATCGCGACGGGGGAACATTTCCTGCTGCATGTGAATCTGGAGACGCGGAAGCCCTCCGATGCGGCCCCGGAAGTTGATGCCGCATTGCGCCGGTTTGTCGAGGCGCAAGAAGGTTTGCCGCTACCCGAAGGCGTGGGACGCGGTGTCGGGGCACCAAGGTCGTGATCGGGAGCCATGCGTGACCTGAAGGAGCGCGCAAGCGCGCACGCGATTCTTTATTTGCGCGCCGCTCTGGCCTGTCGCTTGCCTTTGGGTCATGAGAAGCCATGAACGGTTGGACAGTTGATTCTTGGGTGCTGTTGTCTTTGGCAGCAGCGGGGTTTCAGACCCTTCGGTTTGCACTGCAGAAGGTGCTGTCGACCCGGTCTCTGACGCCCACGGGGGCCACGTTTGCGCGGTTTGTCTATTCGGCGCCGATCGTTGCCATCGCGATGGCGAGCTACCTTCTGTGGACCGGACAGGGTCTCCCGACGCTGCCGTCTGCGTTCTGGGGGTTTGCCATGCTGGGCGGCTTTGCGCAGGTGATGGCGACGGTATTTGTCGTCACCCTGTTCAAATCGCGCAATTTCGCAGTGGGTGTGACCTTGATGAAGACCGAAGTCATCCTCTCGGTTGTCGTGGGGCTGGTGCTATTGGGCGAAACGGTAGGTCTTTTGGCCTTTGGTGCGATCCTGTTTGGGCTAGTGGGGGTTTTGCTGCTTTCGACACCGCCGGAAATCAAGGGATGGGGCTGGGCCGAGATGGCCAACCGCAGCGTGGCACTTGGGCTGGGGGCAGGGCTGCTTTTTGCGGTATCGGCGGTTTGCTATCGCGGCGCCTCGCTTGAGATCGCGTCTGAAGATGCCGTGGTGCGGGCCGGGTTGACCCTGTCGGCGGTGACGGCGATGCAGATGGTCGGAATGGCGCTCTGGCTCAGGCTGCGTGATGCAGACCAGATTCTGGCGGTCTGGCGGGCGCGTCGCGTTGCGATCTGGATCGGGTTGATGTCCCTGGCGGGATCATTCTGCTGGTTCTGGGCGTTTACCTTGCAAACCGCCGCATATGTGAAGGCCGTGGGGCAGGTGGAACTGATCTTCAGCCTTCTGGTGTCGGTCTTGCTCTTTTCGGAACGCAGCAGCTGGCGCGAACTGGCGGGGATGGCGGTCTTGAGCCTGTCGATCCTGACGCTGGTGCTGGTGATCTGAAAAGCACGTCAGCCGGCCAGTTGCCCGCCCTTCAGGCGCAGAAAGAGGCTTTCTTCGTCGTCGTTCTTGAAAAAAGGCACCGTTGGCGGCGGCGCGGGATCGGCCACCCGCGCCTCGATCTCCGCCAGGACGACTTCGGTGATGAAGGGCATGTCGTAACTGCGCGCCTCTGCCAAGGGCACCCATTGCAAATGCGACAGCTCATCTGATGCGGCGGAGAAATCATCGAGATCGCTGGCGATGTCATTGGCATCTACCAGAAAAAAGCGGGCGTCGAACCGTCTGGGCCGCCCCGGTGGCGTGATTGCACGAAACACGAATTGCATCGCGCTTGCGTCTGGCAGATGGCCGCGCGCCGCAAATCCGCGCCAATCGGCCGGGATCGGTCCGGACCAAGAGCCTCGCGCGCCCAGCAACAGGCCCGTTTCTTCCCAAAGCTCCCGGATGCCAGCCACGGCAAGCGCATGGGTCAGGTCTGTGTCGCAGTCTTCGCGCAGACGCGCGGCACAAGGGTCTTGCAGGGGAGCATGCAAGGCAATCAAGGCGTCATCCTCATCCACGGCCCCACCCGGAAAGACGAACTTGTTGGGCATGAAGGCGGCTTTTGCACCCCGTTGGCCCATCAGGATGCGCGGCGCGGTGAACCGGTCCCGTAAGACGATGACAGTGGCGGCGTTTCGAATTGCGGTCTTGTCGACAGGTTGCGTCACGGTTGCGCCTTTTCTCTTGGCACCAGGGGTCTTCAGCGCGTCACACCGAAGCCGCCCATTTCGCGCGCCCACTGGTAGCCAACGATGGCCCCCTTCAATCTGGGAAGAAGGTAAAGCGACAAGCCAACGCAGCCAACAGCAAAAATCGTAAAGAGGGTAAGCGGGTCAGGCCGCCAGGTCACAAATACCACATGCAGGAGCGGCGCCATCAGATGACCGACAAAAAGGATGGTCAGATAGGCCGGGCCGTCATCCGCCCTGTGGTGGTGCAGCTCTTCGCGACACACCGAGCAGGTATCGTTCACCTTGAGGTAGGATTTCATCAGCGGGCCGCTTCCGCATTGCGGGCATTTGCTCCGCCAGCCACGCAGAATGGACTGTTTGGTATCGCGCGGGGCGTCCAGATGCTCAACGCCCTGGGGTGGCGCGTGGTTGTTCGTCGTGCTGCTCAAGTCTTTCACGGGGGGCACCCTTGTGTGATCGGACCCCAGACATGCGCCTTCACTTGGGCGATTGAAAGGCGGTGCGAGGTCGCTGCGGCGGGATGTCGCGAAAATTTTCAGGTTTTTGCGACGGAAAACGGCGGCTGTGCCGTTTCAAACTATAACTGGCGCGGATTTGGCGTCGGGCAACCATGTTTTCAGGAGATCAGAACATGAAACGACTCACTTTTGCGGCAGGCCTGACAATTTGCACGGCGACCCTCGTGGCCGGAGCGGTATTTGCAAAGCCGGGCGGCCTGAGGTCTGACATATCGTTTGAAAAGCTGGACGCGGACGGCAACGGTCAGATCACACGGACAGAATTGGAGGGGTTGAGAGCGCGCACCATGGCATCGGCGGATACAAACCGCGATGGGGGCATCAGCCTCGAAGAGCTGGAAGTGTGGGGCGCCACGCGTGCGAAAACCCATGCGCGGAAAATGATGGACAGGTTGGACGCGAATGCAGATGGTGTGCTGCAACCGGAAGAGCTGAAATCTGGAAAACGCGCGACGCGGATGTTCGATAGGATGGATGCGAACTCAGACGGTACAATCTCGGAGGCTGAATTCGAGGCCGCACGGGATCGCATGGCGAAACGTCGCGCCAAGACGGACTAGGGACGGGTCGCGTGCAGCGGTGCCGCGTCGTTTTGGTACATTGGAAGATGATTCGCCGGGTACTCACTTGAACGCTGCACGAGACCTGTCCGACGAAGCTCTGCTCAGGCATTATGCCGAAGGAGATCAGCAGGCAGCATCGCTGTTGACGGCGCGGCTCTTGCCAAAGGTCTATCGCCATGCCTGCCGCGTTTTGGGAGATGGCACCGAGGCGGAGGATGTCGCCCAGGAAGCGATGGTGCGGTTGTGGCGGGCTGCGCCGGAATGGCGCTTTGGGGAGGCGCGTATCTCCACTTGGGCTTACAAGGTGACGGCAAATCTCTGTACGGACCGACTGCGACGGCGGCGCGGTGTCGCGATGGACGAGATACCCGAGCCGCTGGACACAAGCCCGGGCGTAGAGACACGGCTGCAACGGCAATCGCGCGATCTTGCCTTGCAGGACGCTCTTGCCCGGTTGCCCGAGCGCCAGCGACAGGCGGTTGTGCTGCGGCACCTCGATGGCCTGTCCAATCCCGCGATTGCCGAAATCATGGAGATCTCGGCGCGGGCGGTGGAAAGTCTGACGGCGCGCGGAAAGCGTGCGCTTGCAGAGATGCTCATGGCACGGCGAGAAGAACTGGGGTTCCAAAATGACACAGAGTGACGATCAAAAGGTGCAGGAGGTAGAGTGGCTGCTTGCCGAGATGCGGCAGGCCCCGCCGGAGGTTCCATCGGCGCTCAGCGACCGGGTGCTGATGGACGCGCAGCGACTTCAGCCCGCCGCGCCGCAAGGTCAGCGCTGGCAAAAGTCATTTCAGGCGCTGCTGGAAGGCTTCGGGGGCTGGCCTGCACTGGGCGGGCTCGCGGCGGCCAGCTATGTGGGGTTCTGGATTGGCATCAGCCCACCAGAAGGTGCAATGGACCCGGCCGGTTTCTTTCTGCCTCTGGACAGCGCGTTGAACGGCGACCCGGCGGAACTCACCGGTTTTGGCTGGGATGTCGAGGAAGGATAAGCCATGCAAGACAGTGAAGCGATCAAACCATATGCGCCCCGCTGGATGAAGATCCTGCTCGGTGTTTCCCTTGCGGTCAATCTGGCGATTGCAGGCGTTGTGGTAGGGGTGTTGTTGCGCCCCGATGGGCCCGGGGAGCGGTTTTCCCGCAGCCCGGGGCTTGGCGCGTTTGGTGCACCCTACATGATGGCCTTGACCAAGGAGGACCGGCGGGCGGTTCTTGGCGCGTTGCGTAATAGCTCGAAAGGTGAGGTTCCAAGCCGTCGCGCGCGGCGGGAGATTTTCGACAGGGTCCTCACCACCCTGCGTGCGACACCGTTTGATGCGAGCGCGCTGGAAAACGTGATCTCCAATCAGGCGGCTGTCTCCGTTACCGTGCAGAGGCGCACGCAGGAGGCCTGGCTGGACGTGGTCGCCCGCATGGATGATGCCGAGCGGGCGCGCTATGCCGATGCGGTCGAGGTGTACCTCAAGCGCGGTCGCAAACGTCGGTAGATCGGCGCGGTCAGGCGGCAGGGCGCACCAGATTGACCTGATTGCGGCCTTGCAGCTTGGCATCGTAGAGCGCCTTGTCCGCAGCGTCGAGCAACTGGTTCGGGTCGAGCACCGCCGCGCCCTTCGTGCCCGAGGTGCTGATACCGCCCATGGTGACACCGATGGAAATCGTGACGTCGATCGGCTCGCTTGCGCCGGGGACGACGAACCCTTCACCGCCGATTTTTCGGCAGAGTCTGCTGGCTGCCACGCGGGCTTCGCTGAACGGTGTGGCGGGCATGACGATCAGGAACTCCTCCCCGCCGATCCGCGCCAGCATGTCAACGCCGCGCAGGTTTTCGCGCAGCCGTCGGGCGGCTTCGACCAGCACCGCGTCCCCGGAGGCATGGCCGTAGAAATCGTTGATCCGCTTGAAGTGATCGAGATCAGCCACCATGACGGCAAAACTGCGACCGGTTGCTGCGGCATGTTCGGCGACCCGGGCAAGGTGGGGCATTGCGTAACGCCGGTTGTGCAACCCGGTCAGCGGGTCGGAAACCGCGGCCTTGAGACCGGTCCGCACGGTCGCGCGCATCTGATCCGCAAGGCGTTTGCGCCGCATCAGGGCCTTGACACGCAAGATGATTTCGGCCTGGTCGAACCCCTCTGTCATCAGATCGTCGGCCCCGAGATCCAGCGCATAGGCGCCAAGCCCCGGTTCCGGGCGCGGCTGGACCACAAGAATGCCCGCGTGCCGGGTGATGGCTGTTGCCCTTACGGCAGCGAGCAACCTCAGAACCTCGCCGGAGAGTTTGTCGCCGTCCTCCAGCATCAGGATAAAAACATCCGGCACCCGTCCCGGTGCGAGGTCTCGCAACGCCGTATCTGGCGAACTGAATGTCAGGGAAGAGCGCAGATGCGGGCGCAGTTTCGTGATCCAGTTGTGGGCGATGTTCTTGTCCGCACCCACGATGACAGAGCGCCCTGCGGGGCCGAAGTCGGCGGGATCTTCGGAAAAGCCCAAGGCCCTCGAGGTATCGTCGCGCATCTGCCATTCCGCCGCCGTGTTGTGCGCGCGGATGAGGCTTCTGACACGTGCGAGCAGCAAGGTGTCATCAATCGGCTTGACCATGACATCCTGTACACCTGCCTCCAGCGCCTGCAGTCGGCTTTCGGGGTTGGGGCGACAGGCCACGACCATGACAGGTACCGCGCGGGTCTGGGCATTCCGGCTCAGTCTGTGGCAGAGATCGCCTGCGTCCCCATCCGGCAGCGCCATCGCGGAGATGATGAGGTCAGGGGCGTGCCGCAATGCGGCGACACAGGCTTCATCTGCCGTAGAGGCCTGTAAAACCTCGTAAAAAGCAGAAGCAAGTTTAACTTTTAACACGATGCGGTTTGTCGAAATCGCATCCACAATGAGAATTTTGCCCTGCACGCGATCAGCGTCCTTTCGTGGGATGTCAACTGAGTGTCGACTTTGACGGCATATTGGTTAACAAAGGGTTTCGAAAAGGGTTAAAAGGCGAGGTGTCTCATGGCCTATACGCGGGATACCGCCGAAGTGCTGGGACTACAGGTTTTGGGTTGGCTGATCGCAAACGACGAACTTTTGCCCGTGTTTCAGAACGCCTCCGGCGCAAGCGAAGACGACATTCGGGAGGGGGCAAGCGACGCCGCCTTTCTGGGCTCGATTCTGGATTTCGTATTGATGGATGATGCCTGGGTTGTCGCCTGTTGCGATGCGGTCGCGCGCCCTTATGACAGTCTTTATCAGGCCCGGCAATTTCTGCCCGGTGGTGAACAGGTGAACTGGACATGACCGTTTTGCGCGGCATCATCTTCGACAAGGACGGCACGCTTTTTGACTTTGCCAGCACGTGGGAAGCCTGGGCCGCGGCTTTCCTGCGGCGGCTGGCGCAAGATGACGCCCACGCCGAAGAACTGGGCAAGGCCATCGGTTTTGATGTTCCGACCATGCGGTTCAGCCCCGACAGCGTGGTGATCGCTGGGACACCGGGAGAGATTGCGGAGGCTTTGCATTCGCTGCTCCCGGGCGTCTCGGTAGCAGCTGCGCTGCATATCCTGAACGAGGAAGCCGCGCGCGCGCCTCAAAAGGAAGCGACACCGCTTCCGGCATTTCTCGATACCTTGTCCGGGCATGGCTACACACTCGGGGTGGTCACCAATGATGCAGAAGCCCCGGCGCGCGCCCATCTTGATGCAGCAGGCGTCACCGACCGGTTTGATTTCATCGCAGGCTTCGACAGTGGTTACGGGGCAAAACCTGCGCCCGGGCAACTGCTGGCCTTCGCCGAGGCGTCTGACCTTAACCCGTCGGAGGTCCTGATGGTGGGCGACAGCTTGCACGATCTTATCGCCGCCCGAAACGCAGGCATGCGTGCGGTGGGTGTGCTGACCGGGATGGCGACAGTTGATGTCCTGACGCCCTATGCCGAGATCGTACTGCCTGACATCGGTCATCTTGCGGATTGGCTGACCGCCGAGAACCTGCGGCCCGTCTGACAAAAACGACTCATAAGGTCGTGAATGAGACGGCCTGCGCGCGATCTGTCTGTCCTTCTTGACCTTGAAGCAGAGAAGTCGGGGGTACGGTCCATGAATGATGCTCCACCAAGACGCAGAATGCGCTCCGGCGGGCGTGCGGGCGCGGCCAACCGTCGAGGCAACGCGGTCATCGAGCAGATGCCCTGGAACCCGCCGGTCAATCGCGACAAGCCGACCGAGCCTCTCACCCCGAAGGGGATTGAGGCCATTCATGATGGCGCGATGCGTATCCTCGAGGAAATCGGTGTCGAATTTCTCAATCCGGAGGCGGTGAAAATCCTGAAGGATGCGGGCTGTACCGTTCAGGGCGAAAACGTGCGCATGGACCGCGACATGGTCATGGAGTGGGTCGCCAAGGCACCGTCCGAGTTTACCCTGACGCCCAGAAATTCTGATCGCCAGATCACCGTGGGCGGGAAAAACCTATTGTTCGGCAATGTGTCGTCACCGCCGAACTACTGGGACATGAAGCTCGGGACCAAGGTGCAGGGGACGCGGGAGCAATGCCGCAATCTGCTCAAGCTCACCCAATACTTCAATTGTATTCACTTCGCGGGTGGCTACCCGGTGGAACCTGTGGATGTCCATGCCTCCGTCCGGCATCTCGATGTCCTTTTTGACAAGCTGACGCTGACGGACAAGGTGATGCATGCCTATTCCCTGGGCCTGGAACGGGTGGAAGACGTCATGGAGATGGTGCGGATCGCGGGCGGGCTTTCTCATGAAGAATTTGATGCCACACCGCGCATGTACACCAATATCAACTCCACCTCCCCGCTCAAGCATGATTTCCCGATGCTGGACGGCTGGATGCGCCTCGCGCGGCGGGGGCAGGGGCTGGTTGTGACGCCTTTTACGCTCGCCGGCGCCATGGCACCGGTGACGATGTCCGGCGCTGTGGCGCAATCGCTGGCCGAAGCCCTTTGCGCGGTTGTGCTGGCCCAGATCATCCGGCCCGGCGCGCCGGTGGCCATCGGGACCTTTACCTCCAATGTCGACATGAAATCAGGCGCGCCCGCCTTCGGGACCCCGGAATACATGCGCGCCACACAGATGACCGGCCAGCTTTGCCGGTACTACGGGCTCCCGATGCGGTCCTCTGGTGTCTGCGCGGCCAATGTGCCGGACGGGCAAGCGATGTGGGAAACCTCGAACAGCCTTTGGGCGGCAGTGCAATCGGGCACGAACATGGTCTATCATGCGGCGGGCTGGCTCGAAGGCGGTTTGATCGCCAGCCCCGAGAAATTCATCATGGATTGCGAGATTTTACAGCAGATCCAGCGGTATATGGATCCGAGTATAACCGCGACCGGCCCAGATGACATCGCCTTGGACGCGATCAGATCGGTCGGCAACACCGGGCATTTCTTTGGCATTCAACACACTCAGGATCGTTATACCACCGCCTTCTACCAACCTTTTCTCAGCGACTGGAAGAATTACGAGGGCTGGGAGGCTGCGGGCGGTGTCTGGACGCCGGAGCGCGCCCACCGAATGTTTGAAGAGATCGTCACTAGCTTCGAAGCCCCACCGATGGATATCGCGATCCGTGAGGAACTCGCAGATTTTGTCGCCCGACGCAAATCCGAAGGCGGTGCACCGACCGATTTTTGAGATTTCTCAGGCCAATTAGAGCGTCTGACGAAATACCTGAAACATCAAGTATCGCGTAACGCGTTGAAATCTTTGATTTCAGGCAGCGTCACGTGATTCAGGTTTTTCGCAAGACGCTTTAAGAGATTTCAATTTTACCTGTTGGGAAATTGTTAACGGCTGTTGCGCGACAATGCTTCCAAGTGAGGTGAGCAGTGACATGCATGGGCTAATCAACCGAGGGATCCAGAGGTTTGTGATCGACAGCTACGGCGAAGCCAAATGGCTCGCCGCGGTCAAGCGATCCGGCGTCGGTGTCAATGACTTCGAGGCGATGTGGAGTTATGATGATGCAATCACGCCGCGCATCCTGACAGCGGTCTGCGAAGTGCTGGATCGCCCCGCGGATGAACTCCTTGAGGATATCGGCACCTACCTTGTGTTGCATTCCAATGTCGAAGCGCT
Organism: Pseudomonadota bacterium; assembly: GCA_039196345.1. Taxonomy (GTDB): domain Bacteria; phylum Pseudomonadota; class Alphaproteobacteria; order Rhodobacterales; family Rhodobacteraceae; genus Roseobacter. Next base: position 31,751 of record JBCCUU010000020.1, read on the forward strand.
GCGCCGTCTGCTTCGGTTTGGGGGTGTCACGTTTGTCGAATTTCTGCATTCGCTCGAGGATCTCCCCGAACGGGCGCGCTTGGCGGTCGCGGAACTGGCGCTTCCCCGGCTTGAGCTGAGGGAAGAGAGCGCCGAGCGCTATTCGTTGCGGTGCTACGCGGACCTGGAGGGGTGGGGTTCGCTGTTCATGGGGGTCTTGCGGGCTATGGCCGATGATTACGGCGCATTGGCCTTTCTCGAACACAAGGGCGTTCAGGACGGCGCGGAAACCATCGAGATCGCGTTGCTGGAAAGCGAATTTGCGGTCGGGCGAGAGTTTGAACTGGGAGCACGGACCGCATGAGTGACGCGAACTGCTATGAAATGCTGAATGTCCTCTGCCCGATGCATGTTATTTTCGGGCGCGATGGCGCGATCAGAACCGCCGGTCCGACCCTCCGAAAAATCGCGCCGGATGGCCTGATCGGCAAAGACTTTCTCGATGTGTTCGAGATCAAGCGCCCGAGAGAGATCAAGTCCATTGACGCTTTGCTGGAGAGAACGGGCATCCGCCTGAACCTGCGCTTTCGGTCGGCGCCCGACCAACAACTCAAAGGCGTTGTGATGGAGGGGCCTGAACCCGGGCACCTGATTGTGAATCTCTCATTCGGAATTTCGGTCATCGATGCGGTCAGCGCGTATGAGCTCACGGCGGCGGATTTTGCGGTGACGGATTTGACGGTTGAAATGCTCTATCTGGTGGAGGCCAAATCCGCTGCGATGGAGGCGTCGCGGCAATTGAATGAACGTCTTCAGAACGCCCGCGAAGAGGCTGAACACCAGGCCTTGACCGATACGCTGACCGGCCTGAAGAACCGCCGCGCGATGGATCAGGATATCGCGGCCGCTTTGGCTATGCGCGAGCCCTTCGCGCTGATGCATGCCGATCTGGATTTCTTCAAAGCGGTCAACGACACCATGGGTCACGCCGCGGGCGACCATGTGCTTCAGGAAGTGGCCCGGATCATGACCAACGAAACCCGGGATGTGGATTCCGTGGGCCGCGTCGGCGGCGATGAATTTGTCCTTCTTCTGAAGGCCCCGGAAGACCCTGAAGTTATTGACCGGATCGCACGCCGCATCATTGAAAGGCTCCAGACACCGATCCCTTTCGAAGACAAGCTGTGCCGCATCTCCGGCAGTATCGGCACCGTCATCGCGGGCAATTATCTCAACCCCACACCAGACCAGTTGCTGGGGGACGCGGATGCTGCACTCTATGCCGCCAAACGTGCGGGTCGGGGGCGGCACGTCTTTTTTGCCCCCCACATGCGGGAGACATCTCAGATCGCTTGAGGTTTCTCAGTAATCCTGACGGGGCCCTGCGCCAAACCGCGTCACAGTCTTCATTCCGCCGGTGTCGGTCCTTTCCGGCCAAAGCCTGATTTGGCCCGTTCGCGCAGGGATTGCAGCAGTGCATAAAGCACCGGCACGACAATCACCCCGATCACGGTTGCCGCCAGCATGCCGCCAAAGACGGCGATCCCGATGGCCTTCTGACTGGCCCCACCCGCGCCTGACGCGAGCAAGAGCGGCACGACACCCAGCAGGAAGGAGAGGGCGGTCATCATGACCGCTCTGAACCGTTGGCGGGCCGCCTTCAGGGCCGCCTCCCGGATCGCGGCCCCTTTGGCGCGTTGTTCCATGGCGAACTCGACAATCAGAATGGCGTTTTTCGAGGCCAGACCGATCAGCATGATCATGCCGATCTGCGTGTAGAGATTGACGTCGCCCGCCGTGACAAGGACAGCTGCCAATGCCCCGAAGAGCGCGACAGTGACCGACAGCAGAATGCCCAGAGGCATTGTCCAGCTTTCATATTGTGCAACCAGGAAGAGATAGCCGAAAGTGATCGCGGCAAGCAGCACATAGACAACCGTTCCGCCCGCGTCCTGTTGCTGCTGCGCGGTGCCCGTCCATTCATAGCCGTAGCCCGGGGGCAAGGCCGTCACCGCCTCTTCCTGAAGGATGCGGATCGCGTCACCGGTGGAGAACCCTTCCGCGGGCACCGCCGTCACGGTTGCCGCTCGGAACAGGTTGTACCGGTTCAGCAAAACGGGCCCCAGCACCTTTTCAACATCCATCAGCGTGGAAAGGGGCGCCATCTGACCTTCATTGGTGCGGACATGCAGGCGGCCGATGTCCTCCACCGTGTCGCGATAATCCGCATCGGCCTGTATCATCACCCGGTACACCTTTCCAAAGAGGTTCAGGTCGTTGACATAGATCGACCCGAGATGCGCCTGCAGGGTCTGGAACACATCGCTGACCGGAACCCCCAGCGTCCGGGATTTCTCGCGATCCAGATCCACAAACAGCTTTGGGACATTGGCACTGAAACTGGTGTAGGCCTGTGCGATTTCCGGTCGCTGATTGGCCGCAAAAACCAGCGAATTCACAGCCGCCGCCAGATCACCCGCGGTGCCGCCGCCGGTTTGCTGGACCTTCATCTCGACCCCGGCGCTGACGCCAAGACCTGAAATCGGAGGCGGGTTGAACGCGATGATCTTGGCAGAGGCCTCCTGCGCCGCAAGCCCGAAGATGGTGGCCAGGATACCGTCGGCACTCTGTTCCTTGTCGGGGCGTTCCTCCCAGTTGTCGAGGTTGACGATAATCATCGCGCCATTTGATCCAACGCCGTTCAAGAGGCTGAACCCGTTCACCTGAACCGTGTTTGCCACGCCGGGGATCTGCGCGATTTTCTCGTTCAACCGGTCAGAGACGACTTCGGTGCGCTGTACGGTCGCTGCATCGGGCAGTTGAATATCGACAAACACATAGCCGTTGTCTTCTAGCGGCAGAAAGCCCTTGGGCAGCAGGTTCATCATTGAGCCGGAGCCTGTGCCGAGTGCTACAAGAATGACCAGTCCGATGAGGGGCAGTCGCAGCAATCTGCGCACGATTGCGGCATAGCCGTCCCGCAGCCCGCCGATGGTCTTTTCAAAGGCGGCAAGGATGCCTCTGGGGGGACCGGAGCGCGCCTTGAGCACGATGGCGCAAAGCGCGGGTGACAAGGTCAGCGCATTGATCGAGGAAATGACAACCGCGACCGAGATGGTCACCGCAAACTGCGAGAAGAGCTGCCCCGAGATGCCAGGCATGAAGGTCACGGGCACAAAAACCGCCAGCAAGACCAGGGTGGTGGCAACGACCGGGGTGGTGATCTGCGTCATCGCCTTCGCGGTGGCTTCGGGCGGGCTCAGCCCCTCATCGGCGATGATCCGTTCCACGTTTTCGATCACGACGATCGCATCGTCGACGACGATCCCGATGGCGAGCACCAAAGCAAAAAGCGAGATGGTGTTCAGCGTCATTCCCATCAGCAACAAGAAGGCAAATGTCCCGATGAGCGAGACAGGGATTGCCACGGCTGGGATCACCGTTGCGCGGATACTGCCAAGAAAGACGAAGACAACCGACATCACAAGCACGAAGGTCAGGATCAGCGTGGACACCACATCATTGAGCGATTGCTCCACAAAATCGGTACTGTCGAAGGGCACCTCATAGGCGACATCCTGCGGGAAGGCGCGCGACAGCCGGTCCAGTTCGGCATAGACACCTGCCGCGACCGCGAGGGCATTTTCGCCCGGTGCCTGATAGACGGCAAGGACGGTGGCAGGCTGCCCCTGATACCGCCCAGACACACCGTATGCGCTTGCGCCGAGTTCAATACGCGCGATATCCCCCAGCCTAAGGACGCTGCCCGATCCTCCCGTGCGCACGATGATGTTTTCGAATTCCTGCACGGTGCTCAGGCGCCCTTGCGCGGTGACCGAGTATTGAAACTGCTGCCCTTCCGGGGCAGGGGGAGCGCCGATCTGGCCCGCCGAGACGACGATGTTCTGCTCTTGTATCGCCGCGATGACATCGGATTGTGTGACGCCCAGCCCGGTCATCCGGTCGGGGTCCATCCAGATGCGCATGGCATACGCAAAATCGGTCAGAACTTCGGCCTTGCCGACACCTGGCATGCGCGCCAGGGCATCCTTGAGGTTGATGGAGGCGTAGTTGGACAGAAAGACTTCGTCATAGGTGCCTTCGGGCGAAAAAAGCGTCGCGACAAGTAGCATGCTGGTGGAGGATTTCTCCGTCACGACCCCGGTCGAGGTCACCTCGACCGGCAACCCGCTGGTGGCCTGCGCCACCCGGTTTTGCACGTTGACAGTGGCAATTGTCGGGTCCGTGCCGACCTCGAAGGTCACGGACAGGTTATAGGAGCCTGTGTCCGAACTGTCGGACGACATATAGATCATGTCCTCGACGCCATTTACCTCCGCCTCGATCGGGGCGGCAACGGTTGCCTCGACGGTTTCTGCATTTGCGCCCTGGTAGCCGGCTGAGACATTGACGACGGGGGGCGTGATATTCGGAAACTGCTCGACCGGGATCACCGCATAGGCAATCAGGCCCATCAGTGTCAGCACGGTCGAGATGACGATGGCCATCTTGGGCCGCTTGATGAAAACGGTTGAAAGCAAGGCTCAGTTCCCTTCGCCGGTACCAGCCAGCACCGCATCGACCGACAGACCCGGCCTGACGCGTTGCAACCCTTCGGTGATGACGCTTTCCCCCTGTCGCAGACCATCGGCCACGATGACGGCGGTCCCCTCGAATGGTCCGAGCGTGACATAGCGTTGCTCGACCAATTGCTGGTCGGTCACGACAAGCACAAAATCACCGCGCTGATCCCGTTGAACTGCATTTTGGGGGATCAGAACGCTCAAGGTTGGTTCAAGGTCTTCGATCACGACAGAGACAAAACCCCCGTCCAGAATAACCCGTTGGGCGTTTTCGAACTCCGCCCGCAAGGATATCGTTCCGGTTGCGGGATTGATCCGGTTGTCCAGGAAGACGACGGAACCGGGTTCGTCCAGAAGCGTGCCGTTGGGAAGCTTCACAAAGACATTGGGTGACTGATCGCTCTGGATCAGATCATCAATGCCCCGGTCGAGGCGTTCCAGGATCGACAGCAATTGCGGTTCCGACAATGAGAAGGTCACATACATCGGCGATTCCTGCACGACCGTGACCAGAGGGCCGGTCGACGGGCCGACCAACGCACCGAGGCTGACATTCGTGCGCCCGATCCGCCCGTCAAAGGGTGCCTTTATCTCGGTGCGCTGCAGGTTGAGCTCCGCTTCCGTCAGCGCGGCTTTCGCGGCAGCGAGATCTGCCTCGGCAACCGACGCGTTCGCCTGCGCGATATCCAGTTCCGATTGCGCAACGGTATCGCGCTGCACAAGCGCTGTCTTTCTGACCAGTTCGATCTCGGCGAGCTTCACATTCGCTTCGGTCCGCAGCACGGCGGCCTTCTGCGCCGCGACCTCTGCGGCATAGGTATCAGGCTCGATGCGCAGAATGACATCGCCCTCCTTGACCGACGCGCCGTCTCCAACAACGATCTCGGTGATGATCCCTGTGACACGCGCAACCAGATCGGTCGCGGCGGAGGCTTCGCCTCGGCCTACAAAGGTCGCTTCCCGCACGATTTCCTCGGTGTAGGCCGCCGCAACGGTGACTTTTGGCGGCGATGCGGAATCTTGCGCCTTGGCATGCCCAAAGGGCAACAAAAACATGGAAAGGGTCAGTATGACCCTCAGTATTGATGGGATAGGGGGCAGAGCCTTGGTTGAAACAGAGGTCATGACGTCTCGTCTATCGGGAATGCGCGAGCAGTTTGTGCCGAATCTCTGTGTGGCGCAAGTTGCACCGGCTCAGAATGCGCGATGACCGGCAAGAAACAGAGGGCTGCCTATGTTCAATGCAGTTTGCAGCACCAAAACCTGATCCGGTTCTTGCACCCGGAACCCGACCGGATCGCGGCAGGAGTGTCCCAAGGACCGGCTTTTGTTGCAAAGGCAGGTATGGCAAATCGCAGCTTTTTCGGGTCAGTGCCGGGCTCGGGAAACCGCGATCCGGTGTGACAACGCTTTGCGCGCAAACCGGTCATGGGCCAAAACAGTTGATAAGGTACACCGGATGGACGATAGCTTGGAGCATGAGCAAAGCGACCTTGCAAGATCCGCCACGCATTGCTTATGCCGTCGCGGTGGTCGGAGTCCTTTTTGCCTCGATCTGTTTCGGACTGGTGCCTTACTTCAGCCGCGGCCTGACTGCGCAAGGCGTGGCCCCCTATGCCGTCGCCTTCTATCGCTACATCGTTGCGGCCCTGCTGCTGTTCCCCGTGCTCATCCGGTATCGACGCGACCGGAGGGAGATCCTCTGGGGCCTGTCCGCCGGTGCTGTCATGGGGCTGGGCTGGATCGGATATGTCACGGCGCTGGAAACCCTGCCAGCCTCCACCGTGGGTGTGCTTTACATGACTTACCCCGTGTTCACGCTGGTCATCGCCTGGGCGGTCTTTGCCGACCCGCCCACGCGGCGTGCCTTGCTGGCCGCTGGGCTGATTGTCGGGGCGGCGGCTATTGCTGGCTCACCTGCCTCGGTCCCCGTGGCACAATTGCCGACGCTGCTGATTTCTCTTGCAGCACCCTTCGGATTTGGCTTTGGCATTTGCGTTCTCGTGCACCGGCTGTCGCGGATTGCGCCATTGGCCCGAATTGCGTCCGTTTCGCTGGGGTCGGTCCTCGGTCTCGGGCCGCTCATTCTGGGGGCTAATCTGACCGAGCTTCTGCCGAAGGGCCAAAACGATTGGGTGCTTATCATTGGATTTGGCGTTGTCACCGCACTGGTCCCGCAGCTGATCTATACGGTCTGCTCTCCGGTGATTGGCGCGTCGCAGACTGCGGTGGTCGGAAGTGTCGAGCTGCCGACGATGTTCGCGGTCGGGTTTCTCGCCTTCGGAGAAGCCATCTCCATCCCCCAGGCGGTCGCCTGTGCTTTGGTGCTGGCCGCCATCGCGATCACAAAAGGCCGAAAGACGCGTACACTTTCCACTACGCTTGCAAAACCGCCAAAGCCATAACCTCGTCCGCGACCCCGGCGCGGGCTGCAAAGTCTGCGCAATCCGTGTTGATGGAAGGTCGACCGACGCCCGAGGGTCTTAATCTCAGCCAGCGGACCGCTAAACTCGTCAGCTGCGGGTCATGAGCGATCAGCCCTATCCCTTTGACGGAGGACATCAATAGGGCAATAGTGGCAACCAAGAGTTGATTTTAAAAAGGAATTTTCAATGGAATTGATAGCGAAGCTGATACTGCGGCTTATGGTTGTGCCGTTTCTATTCATGTTTCCCATGAGCCTCAGTGTTTCCGCGCAGGATGATACAGGATCTGCAACCGCTGCAATTACGCTGGGCGGCAACGACGCAGGGACGCCCGAAAGAAATGCGACGGTACTCATTCACTTAAGCGGCACTCCTCCCGTAACGGTGAACACGGGACGATGCACGGGAACATTGATCGGACATGACGTGGTCCTGACAGCGGCGCACTGTTTCGATCCGATCTTCAACTTCACGCCGCCTCCGAATGCTAATGTCTGGCCATCGCCCGATCCGAATGACTGGGCGAACCCAAATCGCTGGTATCCGATCTACAATCGCATGCCCAATGGCGTGCAGGTCTACTTTGGCAACAATAGCAACAACTGGCTGGATCGCGTGAACGCGCGCTATTTCCGAAAACCACGCTATGCTGACATGCTGCTGTTAAAGCTCGATCGCGAGGTATCGAGGGACATCGCGGTTCCCGCAAGACCCCTTCTGGATACATCCGGAATGGAGATCGATTGGTCCGCTCAGGACTTCCGGATGGCAGGCTGGGGATGGTTTTTGCAGGGACCAGCAGCCACCACGGTCAATCCCACCAGACGCCAAATGACCATTGGATCGAACGGCTTTATCCGTGAGGAAGGTCCTTGGCTGTCGTGTTCAAATGCGGTTTGCGGCTGTACGGCAAACAAGATGTGCGTGCGAAACATGCGACGCGGGAGCAGCGTGCAACAGGGAGATTCGGGCGGACCGCTCTACTGGACTGATCCGAACGGTCAGGAGTTTGTCATTGGTGATCTTCAGGATACCGGCGAAGAGTACATCGTGACATTTGGCAAGGGGGGTGTTGACGGGGTCGGCAACGTTGGGCCAAGGCTGGGAGACTGGATCAGACTTGCGCTGGGGATGGAAACGACAACGGAATGGTTCGATCAACGTGGATCCGGTCGCAACGAATCTGGCGACCGGTTTGGCCATGCCTTTGCTGTGGCGGAATTCAGTGACTCGGGCGATTTCAATGCCATTGACATTGCTGTCGGAGCGCCGGGTGAGAACATCGCTGGATCGGGAGAGAATGCGGGCGTTGTCTTCCTTTTTGGCCGCAGTCTCCAAGGTCAAAACGTCGATCGCCTTCGCAACATCGGATATCTGGATCAAAGTGGGGCCGGGCGGAATGAAGCAGGAGACCAGTTCGGTGCCGCATTGACCGCAGGCAATGTGGTTGCCTCCGCCAAAGACGACCTCTTGGTCGGCGCTCCAGGGGAAGACTTTCGAGGGTCAGGCCCAAACGGCGGGGTGGTCTTCGTCTTCCCGGGCAGCAACGACGGGTTTGAGACGCCCCAACTCTTGAGCCAGGAACCAGTGGGCCGGACCGAAGAGGGGGATCTGTTTGGGGCCTCTCTGGCAGTCGCTGATTTTGACGGCGACGGCTTTTTGGATCTTGTCGTGGGAGCACCGGGAGAGTCGCTTGGTGGATATCCGCCCAACTCGGGCGCGGTGTATCTTTTTGCGGGTGAAGCGTCGGGCCTAAGTGATCCTGTCTTGTTAACACAAGGCGCGTCGAGGGCCTCTTCAAATGGCGCATTCGGACAGGCCCTTGCAACCGGAGACTCTAACGGTGACGGCTTTCCGGATCTGGTTGTCGGCGCGCCCGGAACCTCCATTGCCGAGGATGCAAGCTCCGGGGCGGTATTTGTTTTTGCTGGCGGACGTAATGGTCTGCGGGCATCGGTTCGACTGGATCAATTCCCGACAGGTCGAAACGAAGGCGGGGATCGTTTTGGATTTGCGCTTGCTGCCGGAGATTTCAACGGCGACGGCATCGATGATCTCGGGGTCGGAGCACCAGGAGAGGATTTCGAGGGGTCAGGACCCAACGCCGGCGTTGTTTTTGCGTTTGAAGGCACAGTTGGTCTGGGATTGAACAGTCCAACGCTGATCACACAGGCCCCAAAAGGAAGAAACGAACAAGGCGACGAATCTGGTTTCTCCTTGTCATCTGCGGACGAAAATGGCGATGGATACGACGATCTGATTATCGGAGCGCCAAGCGAGAATTACTTGGGATCAGGAGAGAACTCGGGTCTGATCTACAGGGCGCTTGGATCGTCTCTGGGCCTGGTGCCAGCGCCCTACTATGTGGCTCAGGAAGCCGGGCGTAATGAGGCGGGCGACAGGTTTGGCAGCGCTGTTTTTGCAGGGGCAGACGATAGCAGGCACTCCGCATTTACCATTGTTGGCGCGCCGGGAGAGAACGTTGAAGGGTCGGGACCAGACGCGGGGGTGTTCTATTTTCTGCCGTAGGCGCAGCGCTCCTGGCCAATAGATGACGCGCACGGCGAGGGCTATGCTGAGGGACCCCGTCGGGCAGGCCACAGGGCGGCGCAGATCGTTCGAGGACCTGCCGAATGAGAGCAACGCGAGTCAGTAGTAACAACAGGGGGAGCCATAGCGGCCCCCTCATTTTTGACTTTTTGCACCCTAGATTGCCGATGATCAGAAGTGCTGGTTACAAAAACGGTTACAATCCGGATCCTGTGATCCATCTAAGTATCTGATTTATAATGAAAAGAGGTAAGTGGCAGCCCGTAGGGGAATCGAACCCCTCTTTCCAGGTTGAAAACCTGGCGTCCTAACCGATAGACGAACGGGCCACTCAAGATGTGAGCGGTGATTATGCAATCCCGGCTTGCGGCGCAAGTAGAAATTTGATGCGCGTTGCAGAAAATTTCACGGCGTGCGGGTCAGGCCAGGGCTGCGTCTTCCAGTCTCAACTGAACCGAGTGTCGCCCCCGCCAGATGTTGATGTCCAACCGACCGGCCAGGTGAAAATGCTTGCCCCCGTGGTCTTCGATGGCGGGTCCGAGAGGGCCATCGAAGGCATTGAAACAAATGGCGTCCATTGAGGCTGCATCGCCGCCGAAACTCACCTTCAGGTGGTTCTCGCCGACGCGTTTGGCAAAACGAATGGCCATATCGGCAAAGACATAGCGCGGGGCGGGGGCCGAGGCACCGTATGGCCCGGCGTTCTCGATCAACTCGACCATCTCAACGGTTGCGGCCTGCGGCATCAGCAGCCCGTCCACGCGCAGGTCAGCCGCGCCGCGTTCATGCGCGCCCTGCTTTTCCAGCAGGTCGTTGAGACGCTCCATCGCGGCCTCGATTTTGGCCTCATCCACGGTGAGGCCAGCGGCCATCTTGTGGCCACCGCCCTTGAGCAACAGGCCTTCAGCCGTGAGCCGTTGGATCGGTTGCCCCAGATCGATTCCGCTGATCGAACGCCCGGACCCTTTGCCGACGCCGTTTTCGATGCCGATGACGATGCTGGGTCTGCCGGAGGTTTCTTTCAAGCGTGACGCGACGATGCCAACCACGCCGGGGTGCCAGTTGGCGCCTGCTGCCCAGACCAGCCCGCGGTCAAAGCCGCGTTCTTCGGCCTGAGCTGTTGCGGCGGCACGCACGGCGGCCTCGATGTCGCGTCTTTCCTTATTCAGGGATTCGAGCCGTTCAGAGAGAGCCGCCGCTTCATGCGGGTCATCGGTGGCAAGGAGCCTTGCGCCTAGGTCTGCCGCGCCGATCCTGCCGCCCGCGTTGACCCTCGGACCCAAGACAAACCCCAAATGATAGGCAGTCGGGGCGGTATCAAGGCCCGCCGCATCGGCCAGCGCTGTGAGCCCGACGCGGTTGCGACGTGCCATGACCTTCAGGCCTTGTCGGACAAAGGCGCGATTGACCCCGACCAAGGGGGCCACATCCGCGACCGTCGCCAGCGCTACCAGATCAAGCAGCGCCATGAGGTCCGGGCTGGAGTGGCCGTCTTCCCGCAGCTGCCGCCTGACCTCAACCAGCATCAGAAAGACGACGCCAGCAGCGCACAGGTGCCCGCTCTCTCCGCTTTCGTCCTGTCGGTTGGGGTTGACCACGGCGAGAGCAGGGGGAAGCGCCTCGCCGCCTAAGTGGTGGTCGAGCACAATCACCTCCGCGCCCCTGGCTGCTGCAATCGGTTCGTGCGAGAGCGTTCCGCAATCGACACAGACAATCAGGTCATGATCTGCGGCAAGACGGGCCATCGCGTCCTCGTTAGGGCCATAGCCTTCGTCAATGCGATCCGGCACGTAGAGGGTTGCGGTGTGCCCCATGTCCCGCAGCCAGGACATCAGCAGCGCGGCGGAACTGCCCCCATCCACGTCATAATCCGCAAAAATCGCGATGCGCTCGCAGTTCTGGAGCGCGGAGATGAAGCGCTTCGCGGCTTTGGTCATGTCCTTGAGGCTGCGCGGATCCGGCAGCAGATCACGCAGGGAGGGGGCAAGGAACCCTTCGGCGTCGTGGGTGGTGACGCCGCGCCGCGCCAGGACCTGGCAGACGGCGGGCGGTAGCTGTGATTGTTGCTGGAGCGCCTCTGACGCGCGCATCACATCGTCGCCGGGGCCGATCCAGCGTCGGCCTGTCAGCGATGCCTCCACACCGAGAAAGCTCATGATGCGTTCGGGCGCGGGCTGTTATGCGCGGGCACGGCCGCCATCAGCTTTGGGGGGAGGAAACCGGTGTGCGGTAGTTCATGCGCCGGACGGACCCGGTCTTGGAGCGCATGATGAGGGTTTCGGTTGTCATCCAGCCGGGCTCACGACGCACACCGGGCAGGATGTTGCCGCCGGTCACGCCGGTTGCGGCAAAGATCACGTCTTCGGTGACCATCTCATCACGTGCGTAGATGCGGTTCAGATCGGTGATCCCGGCCTTGGCGGCGCGGCCTCGTTCATCGTCATTGCGAAAGAGCAAACGCCCATACATCTGCCCACCCATGCACTTCAGGGCGGCAGCGGCCAGCACCCCTTCGGGTGCACCGCCTGCGCCCATGTACATGTCGATGCCAGTGTCGGCCTCGGCGCAATGCATGACACCGGCCACATCCCCATCGGTAATCAGGCGGATGGAGGCCCCTGTTGCGCGCACTTCGGCAATCATCTCTTCGTGGCGCGGGCGCTCCAGAATACAGACCGTGATGTCAGAGGCATCGCAGCCCTTGGCCTTTGCCAGAGCCTGAACGCGTTCACCGGGGGACATGTCCAGCGTGACCACGTCCCTGTCGAATCCCGGCCCGATCGCGAGCTTGTCCATATAGACGTCCGGCGCATGCAGCATCGACCCGCGCGGCCCCATGGCGATCACGGTGAGCGCATTCGGCATGTCCTTGGCGGTGAGCGTCGTCCCTTCAAGCGGGTCCAGCGCGATATCGACGCCGGGACCGTTGCCCGTGCCCACTTCCTCACCGATGTAGAGCATCGGCGCTTCGTCCCGCTCACCTTCGCCAATCACCACCACGCCCGCGATGTCGAGCATGTTCAACTGTTCACGCATGGCATTGACCGCGGCCTGATCCGCAGCCTTTTCGTCACCGTGCCCAACCAGACGGGCCGAGGCGAGCGCTGCCGCCTCCGAAACCCGGGCCAGACCCAAAGAGAGCATGCGATCCTGAAATTCTGCGTGAGCTGGCATGGAAAAGTCCTTTGTTGATATCATTCCTGTCGGGCGATTGTGTAGCGAGGCGTGGGCGCAATAACAACTGCGTGAGCGCGCTCAGACATCCTCGATACGCAAGGCAACGGGATCGCCGGACAACACGCCGGTGCCGCCCATGGCTTCCATCGCCTGCTGAATGGCGACCGGGGTTGTCTTGTGGGTCACGATCAGGACCGGGGCGGCGGGCTCATCATGGCCGTACTGCCGCATGCGGTCGATGGAGATTCCTGCCTCGCCCAGTACGGTGGCAACCTTTGCAAGCGCCCCGGGTTTGTCCTCCAGCGACATGCGCAGGTAGTAAGAGGCGGGAACGGTCGACCGCGCGGGAGTCGTTGTTTTCAGTGTATGCGCAGGCTGACCGAAGACCGGGCCCTGTACCCCCCGCGCGAGATCGCAAACATCCGACATGACAGCGCTGGCGGTGGGGCCTTCGCCTGCGCCCGCACCACGTAACACGATCTGGCCCACGGAATCGCCTTCCAGGACGACCATGTTGGTGCCGCCGTCGAGTTGCCCAAGCGGTGATGTATGGGGCACAAGGCAAGGCTGCATCCGCTGCTCCAGGCCACGCGCACTCTGCTGTGCGACGCCCAGCAGCTTGATCTTGTACCCCATGTCTGCCGCCGCCCGAATGTCATCGATACTGACGCGGTCAATCCCTTCCAGCGTGATGCCGCCGAAATCCACCTTGGTGCCAAAGGCCAGGGACGCAAGGATCGCGAGCTTGTGGGCCGCATCAATCCCGCCCACGTCAAGTTGCGGATCCGCTTCGAGGTATCCCAGCCCGTCAGCCTCGGCAAAGACGTCCTCGTAGCTGAGCCCGGCGTCTTCCATACGTGTCAGGATGTAATTACAGGAGCCGTTCATCACGCCCATGACACGTGTCACATCGTTTCCGGCCAGCCCTTCGGTGAGGGATTTGATGACCGGGATACCGCCCGCGACCGCTGCCTCATAGCGCAAGTTGCGTCCCGCAGTTTCCGCCGCTTCGGCAAGGGCCTGACCGTGGATGGCCAGCAGCGCCTTGTTTGCGGTCACAACGTCCTTCCCGGCACTCAGGGCTGCTTCGACGGCATCTTTGGCAGGGCCTTCATCACCGCCGACAAGTTCGACAAAGACATCCACATCCGCGCGTTTGGCCAGTGCGACCGGATCATCCTCCCAGGCATAGGGCGTCAGCGATATGCCCCGGTCCTTGTTGCGGTCACGGGCGGACACGGCGGCGATCGTGATCGGACGCCCCGTGCGCGCCTCCAGCAGGGCGGCATGTTTGCGAATGATCCGCACAACCCCGATGCCTACCGTCCCAAGACCCGCAATACCTAGGCGAAGAGGTTGAGACATGAGGCTGATTCCTTTGCGCGATCAGGTTAGTGTTGGCCCGCGTTTAGCCTGTCATGCCTGAGGGTGCAACGCGCTTGGCAATGTTCACGGCGCTCATTCAACCTGTGCCGCCCGCAACCGTGCCGCGCGCGCGCGCAGCCCCGCGACGCGGGCTTCCAACGCCTCTTCGGTCTCATTGGCGCGCTGTGCCGCATCGCGCTGTTCCAGCACGACCCGATCTATGGGTACAAACTCCGCATAGGTGATATTCTGGGCGCCACCTGCGCGCGTATCTTCAAGGTCCGGCAAAGGGCCACAGGCCACCGGCAGAAGGCAACACAGAAGAAATGCAAAGGTGCGCATAGTGGTCTCCGGAATTCTGGGGCAACTGTGCCTGAAGCGTCAGTTGCGTTCAAGCGGCCTTGATCTGAACATCTGTTCAGTTATCGTCGCTCTATGGCGCGTACAACAGGTTCCCATTCACAGATCACCGGCCCGCGACTCCGTGCCGTCGCGACAGAGCTCTTTGCCCGACACGGGTATGCGGCGGTTTCCATGCGCCGGATTGCGGCCGAGGTGGGGGTGCAGGTCGGTGCGCTATACAACTACATTCCGGACAAGCAGACCCTGCTGTTCGATCTGATGCAGGAGCATTTGGAGGCCCTGCTGGACGCGCTTGCGGATAACCCCGGCGCGGCCCCGTTGAACCGACTAGATCACTTTGTGCGGTTCCATATCCGTTTTCACCATGACCGGTCTGACGCTGTTTTCATTGCTTACATGGAGCTACGTAATCTCACGCCCGAGAATTTTGCGAAGATCGAGGCCTTGCGCAAACGTTACGAAGACGCCTTAGAGGCTATCATTGAGGCGGGGCGGGATGCGGGTGCGTTTCATGTCTCGGACACAAAGATCGCAACTCTCGCGATCATCGCGATGCTGACAGGGGTGACCACGTGGTTTCGCAGTGGCGGGCGGCTCAGCCTCAATGAAATCGAAGAACAATACTGGCAACTTGTCCGCGGCGCCTTGGGGGTTTCTTCAGAGGCTCCATAAGCCGCGTCGCAAATGGGCGCGACAGGTCGCATCTGTCCGGAAACGGTGCCGATGGGACTGACAGCAGGAGCGTTTCATGAAGGTGGGGTTCATCGGTCTGGGCAACGTGGGCGGCAAGCTCTGCGGGTCGCTCTTGCGGAACGGGTGTGACGTGATGGTCTATGACCTCGATCCGGATAGCGTCGCCGAAAAGGTCGCCGCTGGTGCGCAGGATGGCCAAAGCCCGGCAAATATGATGCAACACTGCGACGCGGTCATCACCTGCCTGCCGTCGCCCGCCGCCTCAGCCACTGTGCTGGAAGAGATGCTGCCGCATATCACCCCAGGCAAGATCTGGATGGAGATGTCGACAACCGATGCCGATGAAGTCAAATGGATCGGGCAGTTGGTCATTGATGCAGGCGGCGCGGCGGTCGATTGCCCGGTATCGGGAGGATGCCACCGCGCGGATACGGGCAACATCTCGATCTACGCGGGCTGCGACAGAGAAACCTTCGAGCGTATCCTGCCGCTCCTGACCTTTATGGGGCGGCGGGTCTTGCACACGGGGCCGCTTGGAAGTGCAAGCGTGCTGAAGGTCATGACCAATTACCTCGCCACGGCAAACCTGCTTACCCTATGCGAAGCGCTCACGGTAATGAAGGCCAATGACATGGACCTCGCCATCACCTTCCATGCGATCAGCATGTCTTCGGGCACGTCGTTCGTGCATGAAACCGAAAGCCAGTTGATTCTCTCCGGCGCGCGGGACGTGAATTTCACGCTGGATCTGGTGCAAAAGGACATCGGCCTGTTTCAGAAACTGGCGGATGCGCAGGGCATTGATCTGGAGATTTCCCCGCTGCTGATCGAGATGATCCGCGATGGTCAGCGCCGGTACGGAGAGCGCGCGCAGTCAGACCGCATGATCGAACGGCTGGAAGAGGCGACCGGCCTTGATATCCGCGCGCCCGGCTTTCCATCGGAACTGGTGGATGATGAACCAGAAGAGCGGGGCTACGAGGTGCGCCCGACGCTTTGATCGTGCCCGATGCGGCTGGTCCTCAGACCAGGACGCCTTCGGACGACAATGTCGTCTTGCCGCCGAGATAGGGCGCGAGCGCCTGCGGCAATTCAACTGATCCATCCGCACGTTGCCCGTTCTCCAGCACGGCAATGAGGCAGCGGCCAACGGCAAGGCCGGACCCGTTCAGCGTGTGCACGAGTTGCGGCTTTCCACCGCCCGCCGGCTTGAAACGGGCGTTCATTCGGCGCGCCTGAAAGTCCCCGGTCGTCGAAACAGAGGAAATCTCGCGATAGGTGTTCTGCCCCGGCAACCACGCCTCGATGTCATAGGTGCGCCGCGCGCCAAAGCCCATGTCCCCGGTGCACAGGATCACCGTGCGATAGGGCAGGCCGAGCCGCTCAAGAATGTCCTCCGCGCAACGCAGCATGCGCTTTTGCTCTGCATCCGACTGATCGGGGTGGGTGATCGAGACCATCTCCACCTTTTCAAATTGGTGCTGACGCAGCATTCCGGCGGTGTCCCGGCCCGCGCTTCCGGCTTCGGACCGGAAACACAAGGTATGCGCTGTCATTCGTCTCGGCAGGTCGTTTTCGTCCAGCACATCCCCGCCGACGGTGTAGGTCAACGGGATCTCAGATGTGGAAACGAGCCACCAGCCGTTCGTGGTCTGGTAGCTGTCTTCGGCAAACTTGGGCAGTTTATCCGTGCCATACATCGCCTCATCCCGCACCAGCACCGGGCTGTTGATCTCTGTCAGGCCGTTTTCATCCACATGGGTGTCGATCATGAACTGGGCCAAGGCGCGGTGAATGCGGGCCACGGCGCCTTTGAGCATGACAAACCGCGCGCCCGACGTCTTGGCTGCCGTCTCAAAATCCATCGAGGCCGCAACGCCCGCGATCTCGAAGTGTTCTTTCGGGCCGAAGTCGAACTGCGGGACCTCGCCCCAACGGTTGACCTCGACGTTGTCGTCTTCATCCGCCCCGTCCGGCACGTCATCCGCCGGGCAATTGGCGATCCACGACAGTTTGTCGGTCAATTCGGCATCCAGCGCCTTCGCATCCGCCTGCATCTGCGCGACTTCGGCTTTCTTCTCCGAGACCAGCGCGCGCAGGCGCTCGAACTCGGCGTCATCTCCCGAAGCCTTGGCGGCACCCACGGCCTTGGAGGCACTGTTCTGCTCGGCCTGCGCTGTCTCGGCGGCGCTGATCTTGGCCCGGCGTGCCTCATCAAGCGCCAGTATCTCCGAAGACATGGGAGCCTCCCCCCGGCGGGCCAGAGCGGCATCAAAAGCGGTCGGGTTCTCTCGGATCGCGCGAATGTCGTGCATGACGTACCTTTGAATGTGAGTCGTTTGCGCCCTGCTTATGACGTATCTTTTGAAAGATCGTAAGCGCCCCCGTGCCCCGGGCCTTTGAAAAACGCGACATACCTTTGAAGAACGCGACATAGTTGCCCCGTGATCGCTATTCCGTCGCCGCGGTGGACGTCAGGGCCCGAGACAGTTTTTCCCGCAGCCAGCCGTTTACCGCAACCGCAAACGCGTATCCGCTGCTGTTCTGACGCGCTACGACAACTCCGGCGAGCACGGACCCTTCGGGCGTCTCGAAAACGACCGCGCCGCTGGACCTGCCCGACACCACCTCGAAAACAAAAAGGATCATGGCCGGTGCGGGCAGGGCAGCGCGCCATCCAACCCCATGTCCTGCGCCAAGCGTTAAAGCTGTCGGATCATTGCGCTGTGCTGCACGGTCTGCCTTGCAAAGCTTCGACTGAGACCCTAGGTTCCGCCAAAATTCGCGTCCGGTCATTTTCGAGAAGGGCGCTCTCACGCAAAGGACATCTCCAATGGAAGCATTTGCTCAGTTCGTTCCGCTTATACTGATCTTTGCCATCATGTATTTCCTGCTGATCCGGCCGCAGCAGAAGAAAATGAAGGAACACCAGGCCATGGTCGCGGCGCTGCGGCGGGGCGATCAGGTTGTCACCCAGGGTGGCGTTGTCGGCAAGGTTGTAAAGGTCAAGGATGACGGTGAGCTGGAAGTCGAGATTGCCGAAGGCGTGAAGATCCGCGTGATCCAGAACACCATCGCGACCGTTGTGTCCAAGACTGAACCGGCGAAGTAAGAACGCCTCGTAACGCGTTGAAAAGGCGTATTTATGCTCCAGATTGATCTGTGGAAGCGCATTGCGATCCTCCTGACCTGCGCGGCGGGTCTGTGGCTTGCAATGCCGAATGTCTTCTACACTACGGTTGAGCGGCACAATGATGCCGTGCAGGCGATTGAACTGGGGGCGGCAACCGCCGAGAATGAGGCGGAACGCGCCGAATGGCCCGACTGGCTGCCCTCCGGTCTGGTCAACCTGGGGCTTGATCTGCGCGGCGGTGCGCATCTGCTGGCGGAGGTGCAGGTAGAAGACGTCTACGCCAACCGCATGGATGCCTACTGGCCCGAAATCCGCGACGCCCTGCGCCCTGAGCGTGCCACGGTTGGCACGATCCGCCTGCAACCCTCGCCCAGTGATGAGGTGCATGTGCGCATCTCCCAGCCGGAAGGGATGCCGAGGGCGTTGGAAATCGTGCGGGGGCTTGCGCGGCCCATCCAGACGCTGACGGGTGTCGGGGCCAATGACATCGAGGTCCGTGCCGAAGGCGACCTGCTGATCGTGACACTCTCAGAGGCGGAAAAGCTCGCCTCTGACGAACGCACGGTGCAGCAAAGCCTTGAAATCATTCGCCGCCGGATCGACGAGGTCGGCACGCGCGAGCCCACGATTCAGCGCCAAGGGACAGATCGCATTCTGATCCAGGTGCCGGGCATCGGCTCTGCGGCGGAACTGAAAGATATCATCGGCACGACGGCACAGCTTACCTTCAACCCCGTGGTCAGCCGGGGCTCCGACGGTGATGCGGCCCCCGGGATCGGCAACAAGCTGTTGCCATCGCTGGATGAGCCGGGGGCATTCTACACGATTGAAGCGGCCCCGGTCGTCACGGGCGAAGAACTGGTCGACGCGCAGCCCTCCTTTGACCAGAACGGTCGCCCGGCGGTGAATTTCCGCTTCAACACCTCCGGCGCGCGCAAGTTCGGTGATTACACGGCGGAAAACATCGGGTCCCCCTTCGCTATCGTGCTGGATGACGAAGTTGTCAGCGCGCCCACCATTCAAAGCCATATTCCGGGCGGCTCCGGGATCATCACGGGCCGGTTCACGGTCGAGGAATCGACCAATCTGGCCATTCTGTTGCGCGCAGGTGCCTTGCCTGCGGGGCTTGAATTCCTCGAAGAGCGCACAATCGGCCCGGAACTGGGGCAGGACAGTATCGACGCGGGCAAGATCGCGACCGTTGTAGCCTTTGCCGCGGTCCTGGTTTTCATGTTCCTCAGCTACGGGCTGTTCGGCCTCTTTGCGAATGTCGCGTTGATCGTGAACATCGGGTTGATCTTTGGCCTGCTGAGCGTGATCGGCGGAACCCTGACCTTGCCGGGGATCGCCGGTATCGTTCTGACGGTGGGCATGGCGGTGGACGCGAATGTGCTGATCTTCGAGCGCATCCGGGAAGAGCTCAAATCCGCCAAGGGGCCCGCGCGGGCCATCGAATTGGGTTATGAAAAAGCGCTGTCTGCCATTCTGGACGCCAACATCACCACATTCATCACCGCGACGATTCTCTTTGCCATGGGCTCAGGCCCCGTGCGCGGTTTTGCGATCACGCTGGGGTTGGGCATCCTCACGTCCGTCTTCACCGCGATCTTCGTCACCCGCCTGATGATCGTCATCTGGTTCGAGCGGAAACGCCCGAAGAAAATCGAGGTCTGAAATGCGTCTGCGTCTGGTCAAACAGAATACAAACTTCGATTTCTTCAAGCGCTGGAAGCTCTGGCTGGGCATTTCCGGGCTGATGATGGTGGTGGCCTTCGCTTCCTTCATGATCCAGGGGCTCAACTTCGGGATCGATTTCCGGGGCGGCACCACGATCCGGACGGAAAGCACCCAGCCGGTGGATATCGGCGTTTACCGTGATGCCATCGCGGTGCTGGAGCTTGGGGATGTCTCGATCACCGAAGTCTTCGACCCGACGTTTGAGGCAGATCAGAACGTTGCCATGATCCGCATTCAGGCGCAGGACGGGCAGGAGGCAGTGACCGTTGACGTCATCTCTTCGGTCGAGGCCGCACTGAAGACGGTGCGACCGGACATCAAGTTCATTTCCGTGGAATCAGTGGGACCAAAAGTGTCGGGCGAATTGATCCAGACAGCGGTGATCGCTGTGGTTCTCGCCATTGGGGCGGTTCTCATCTACATCTGGCTGCGCTTCGAATGGCAGTTTGCCGCCGGAGCGGTGCTGGCGCTTGTGCACGATGTGATCCTGACCATCGGGGTGTTTTCTGAGCTTCAGATCAGGTTCGACCTTGCGATCATCGCGGCCTTGCTGACCATCGTGGGCTATTCGCTGAACGATACGGTCGTGGTCTTTGACCGGGTGCGGGAGAACCTGCGCAAATACAAGAAAAAGCCGCTGGCCGAAGTGCTGAACATCTCGATCAACGAAACCCTGAGCCGGACCTTCATGACCTCCGTCACCACGCTGCTGGCGCTGATTGCGCTCTTTGTGCTGGGGGGCGATGTGATCCGCGGGTTCGTCTTTGCGATGATCTGGGGGGTGATCGTGGGGACCTACAGCTCCATCTTCGTGGCCTCCGCAGCACTGCTTTATCTGGGGGTCAAGCGCGACTGGTCGAAGCCGGATGCCAATGCCGGCAACCAATATGCCAACATAGATGCTTGAACTCATCGCCACACCCGGTCTGATCTGGGTGGTTCTGGTGACATTTACAGCGGGCGTGATCTATGGATTTGCGGGATTTGGATCGGCCCTGATCTACATGCCCGTGGCCGCTGCCGTGCTTGAGCCTGCCCTTGCCATCGGCGCGTTCTCTGTCTCGGCGCTTGCGTCAATCTTTACGCTGGTGCCTCGGGCCTGGGAACAGGCCGATCAGCCGAATGTGGTTGTGATGACCGGGGCGGCGGTAATCTTTGCGCCGCTGGGCATATGGGTGCTTGTGAACAGCGATACGACCATGCTCCGCTGGGTGCTCTGCGGGATCACTGCCGCCACTTTGCTCTTGCTCATGTCCGGGTGGCGATACCGTGTCCAGCCCACGAAATACCTGCGCGCCACCATCGGGGCGGCGGCCGGCGTGATGATGGGGTCCGTTGGTCTGAACGGGCCGCTGGTGATCCTCTTTCAACTGAGCGGCCAGGATAGTGTGACCAGAAGCCGGGCAAATACCCTGATTTTCCTAACGTTTTCCTCGCTGTCCCTGCTGCCGCTCATGGCTTTGCAAGGGGTGATCGGCTGGCCTGCCGTTGGGCTTGGTCTGCTGCTGCTGGTCCCTTACGGGTTGGGCACACTCGCGGGGCGACGGTTTTTTGACCCCGATCGGGAAAAGCTGTATCGACAGGTGGCCTACCTCATCATCGCGGCGTCCGCTATCATGGGGCTGCCCCTTTGGACCTAGAGAGTGATCATGCGACTGAATGAAGTCACCTACACGGACGCCAAGCCGATCGACGGCTACGGGCCCGGATTTTTCCGCGTCGCGGGAGAGGTTTTTGAAGGTGCTCTGCTTGTGGGTCCGAAAGGCGTAACGCCTTGGGGTGGTTACGAGGACGAGGCCGCGTTGCTGGACCTCGCGGGTCAGATTGACGTGCTGTTCATCGGCACCGGCGCGGAGATCGCCCATATCCCCAGCGATTTGCGTGGCGCGCTCGAAGAGGCGGGCCTCGGGGTCGAGGTCATGGCGAGCCCCTCGGCCTGTCGCACCTACAACGTCCTGCTGAGCGAGGGGCGCCGCATTGCCCTTGCGCTGCTGCCTGTCTGACTTTGCCACAGATCATCCTTTAGCCCACCCGCGCAATGGGTTAACGATTGCCTCATGAGTTTGTCGGTGAAAGATCTGAGCGTCGCGCGGGGCGGTGTGCCTGTCCTCATGGGGGTCAGTTTCGACCTGAGCGCCGGGCAGGCGCTTATTTTGCGCGGGCCGAATGGATCGGGTAAAACCACGATGCTGCGCACGCTGGCGGGTTTGCAGCGCCCGCTGTCCGGCGAAGTACATGGTGCGGACGACCAGATCGCCTACGCGGCCCATTCCGACGGGCTGAAATCCATGCTGACGGTCGAAGAGAACCTGAGGTTCTGGGCCGAGGTCTTTGGCGCGGGCAGCATCACTGCCGCCGTTGACGCATTTGCGTTGCACGATCTGCGCGACCGGCTGGCAGGCACGTTGTCCGCCGGGCAGAAGCGCCGCCTCGGGCTTGCGCGCCTGCTGGTCACAGGCCGCCCGATCTGGATTCTGGATGAACCCACGGTGTCGCTGGATGCAAAAGCCGTGGAGATGTTCGCGCAAGCGGTTCGAGGCCACCTGAGGGCAGGGGGATCGGCCCTGATCGCAACGCATATCGAGTTGGGCCTGACCGAAGCACAGGTCTTTGACGTGACATCCTACCGCGCGGGGCCGGAAGCTCTGGCCGGTGCCAGCGACGAGGCGTTTCTGTGAAGGCGCTGTTGCGCCGCGATCTGGCGCTGGCCCTGCGGGCTGGCGGGGGCTTTGGGCTGGGGCTTGCGTTCTTCCTGATTGTCACGGTTCTCGTGCCCTTTGGGGTCGGTCCGCAGTCAGAGCTCTTGTCGCGCATTGCACCCGGCATCCTGTGGCTGGGGGCGCTGCTCGCCTGCCTTTTGTCGCTGGACCGGCTGCTGGCCTTGGATTGGGAGGACGGCTCGCTGGATTTGCTGGCCACCTCGCCCTTGCCGCTGGAAGCGGCCCTTTCCGTCAAAGCCTTGGCGCACTGGATCACGACCGGCCTGCCTCTGGTCCTGGCTGCACCTCTGCTGGGCGTGCTGCTCAACCTGCCATCCACCGGCTATCTGTGGCTGGTTGTATCGCTTGTGGTCGGAACACCGGCGCTGTCAGTGATCGGGACCTTCGGCGCGGCCCTGACGGTCGGCGTGAAGCGCGGTGGGCTACTGATGTCACTGCTGGTTTTGCCGCTTTATGTCCCGACGCTCATCTTCGGGGCCGAGGTCGCGCGGCGGGGGGCGACCGGCATGGCGACGCAAACACCTCTCTTGATGCTGGCCGGGATCACCTTCGGGGTTATCGCGCTCATGCCCTTTGCATCCGCCGCAGCGCTGCGGGTGAACTTGCGGTGAACGTGTCGATTTGTCCATTGAGCGCGCCGCCCCTAAAGACTAAATAGGCGCTATGTCCGTGACAGATCAAAAGCCAGTGCCCAAGCGGCCCAGCAATTTCTGGAGCTACGCCAACCCGGTGAAATTTCTCGCCTTCAGCGAGAAGATCATGCCGGCCCTGTGGTGGCTGGCGGGCCTATGCCTTCTGGTCGGGTTGGTCTGGGGATTCTTCTTTACCCCTGATGACTTCCGGCAAGGCTCGACCGTCAAGATCATCTACCTTCACGTGCCATCGGCGCTTATGGCGATCAACGCCTGGTTCATGATGCTCGTGGCGTCCTTGGTCTGGATCATTCGCCGCCACCACGTCAGCGCGCTTGCGGCCAAGGCCGCGGCGCCGGTCGGGGTTGTCATGACGCTCATCGCACTTGTGACCGGCGCGATCTGGGGCCAGCCGATGTGGGGCACCTGGTGGGCCTGGGACCCGCGTTTGACCTCCTTCCTGATCCTATTCCTGTTTTACCTGGGCTATATCGCGCTCTGGGAGGCCATCGAGGACCCGGACACAGCTGCCGATCTGACCTCCGTCCTGTGTCTCGTCGGCTCGGTTTTTGCGGTCCTGTCGCGATATGCGGTGAATTTCTGGAATCAGGGCCTGCATCAAGGGGCATCGCTGAGCCTCGACAAGGAAGAAAACGTGGCGGATGTGTTCTACTTCCCGCTGCTTGTGGCCATTGCGGGTTTTGTGCTGCTGTTTCTGGCGCTGGTCCTTTACAGGACAGGCACCGAAATACGCCTGCGCCGGACCCGGGCGCTCATCGCGCGGGAGACACGCACATGATGCCCGATCTCGGGAAATACGCAGACGCGGTGCTTTCGTCTTATGCGGCCTCTCTCGTCCTGCTCGCTGCGCTGGTTGTCCTGACCATCCGTCGCGGCAGGAAAGCACGCCAGGCCCTTGAAGCGGTAGAACGTAAGAAAAAACGCGATGGCTAAAATCTCGCCCCTCATGATCGCGCCACCGCTGATCTTTGCAGGATTTGTGGCACTTGCGGCCGTGGGCATGTTCCGTGGCAATCCCAATGAGCTGCGTTCTGCTTTGATCGGTCAGCAGGCCCCCGCGATCACCGAACAGGGCCTTGAGGGGTTTGACGCGGTGACGCCTGACGATCTGGTGCGCGGGGAGGTCACCCTGGTGAATTTCTGGGCTTCCTGGTGCCCGCCCTGCCACGCCGAACATCCCAAGCTGCTGGAGATGGCGGCAGAGGGCATGCCGATCATTGGCGTGAACTTCAAGGACCAGGCAGGCCCGGCAGGGGCGTACCTTCGGGAAGACGGGAACCCCTTTGAGGCCGTCGCTTTTGACCCGCAAGGCCGCACGGCGATTGACTGGGGTGTCACGGCGCCGCCCGAGACTTTCATCCTCGATGCCGAAGGTGTCATTCTCTACCGCTTTGCAGGGCCGCTCGTCGGCAGCGATTACGAACAGCGATTCGTGCCGGAACTTGAGAAAGCGCAAGCGGCGGCGCGTTGATCGTCTTGCGTGTGTTGACGTGCCCGATACCCGCGTCAGCTGTCAACAAAGTGTTTCCGGCACCGAAATTCATCCGTTTTAGCGGTTTTTCGGCTCTCAGCAGACTGTTTTCTCCGATAATAATCTGAAAAGAAACGAAAAAGCGCGGCATTCAAATGCTGGATGATAGATCACCCGGCAAAGGGTGAATTCGTTACCGCCGAAATGAAATTTCTAACTAATTGAGCGAAATTCCGCCTCATGGCAATTATTTGCCTGTGGTGTTGTAACGAGTAGGTTCTTTTAGCGCGGCACACCACGCTACGGTCACGGCGCGCTGGCTTGGGTCAGCGGGTCGGGGGAATTAAACCCGGGATGATATGTCCTGGCCACATTTCCCAATACAGTATTTCCGGGGGACCTGTGCTCCTTGCACATAGGTTGTTTCCAGCATGCCGGATCCGTCGGGGCTGTATATCAAGGCGCAGGCAGAAGCCGCAAATTTCGGTTTCACTGCCTGCGCCTCTCTTTTTCAGGCGCGGTGTCAGGCGGCCTTTGCCAGATTGCGCAGCACGTAGTGCAACACGCCACCGTGCTCAATGTACTCGATCTCGATGGCGGTATCGATACGGCATTTCAGCGTGATGGTCTTTGTCGATCCATCGGCCATCGTGATGGTGCAGGGCACTTCCTGCAGCGGCTGGATCGTATCAAGACCTGAGATCGAGACCTTTTCATCGCCCGTCAGGCCCAGCGATTTACGGCTGTCTCCTCCGGTGAACTCAAACGGAATGACACCCATGCCGACGAGATTGGAGCGGTGGATACGCTCGAAACTTTCGGCAATGACGGCCTTTACCCCCAGCAGGGCAGTTCCCTTCGCCGCCCAGTCCCGGCTTGAGCCTGCGCCATATTGCTCTCCGCCAAAGACAACCAACGGTGTTCCGGCCTCCTGATAGGCCATGGCGGCGTCGTAGATTGATGTCTGTTGACCGTCAGGGCCCTTGGTATAGCCGCCCTCAACACCGTCCAGCATCTCGTTCTTGATGCGGATGTTGGCAAAGGTGCCGCGCATCATCACCTCGTGATTGCCGCGCCGGGACCCGTAGGAGTTGAACTCCCGTACCGGGACCTGACGTTCGATCAGGTATTGTCCGGCCGGGGTCGTGTCCTTGAAGGACCCGGCAGGAGAAATATGGTCCGTCGTGATCATATCCCCGAGGATCGCCAGCACGGAGGCATTTTCGATATTGCTGATGGTGCCCGGCTCCTGACCCATGCCCTGGAAGTAAGGCGGGTTTTGCACATAGGTGGAGGACACAGGCCAGTCATAGACCTTGCTGTCGGTTGTATCGACGCCCTGCCACTTTTCATCGCCTTTGAAGACATCGGCGTATTTGGTCAGGAAGGCTTCGCGGGTCACAGTCTGTTCAACGAGTTCGGCAACCTCCTGGCTTGTAGGCCAGATGTCTTTCAGGAAGACGTCGTTGCCGTCCTTGTCCTGCCCCAGCGGTTCGGTCGTCAGGTCAATGTCCAAAGTGCCTGCCAGCGCGTAGGCCACCACCAGCGGCGGGGAGGCAAGGTAGTTTGCGCGCACGTCCGGGCTGATCCGCCCTTCGAAGTTCCGGTTGCCCGACAGGACCGAGGTCGCCACCAGATCGCCCTCTGCAATCGCTTCGGAGAGTTCTTTCTGGATGGGCCCCGAGTTCCCGATACAGGTGGTGCAGCCGTAGCCCACGAGGTTGAAGCCAATCGCATCGAGGTCGTCCTGCAACTCCGCCGCTTCGAGATAGGCGGAGACGACCTGCGAACCCGGTGCGAGGGAGGTCTTGACCCAGGGTTTGCGGTTCAGGCCAAGGGCCCGCGCCTTGCGCGCGACAAGGCCCGCGCCAATCATCACATAAGGGTTCGACGTATTGGTGCAGGAGGTGATGGAGGCGATCACGACCTTGCCGCTTTCCATCGTGTAGTCTTCACCCGCGACAGCAATTTCCTTGCCCATCGGGCGCTTGAAGGTCTCTGCCATCTCCTTGCTGAAAGCCGCCTTGGCATTGTCCAGCGCCACGTAATCCTGCGGGCGTTTGGGGCCCGAGATTGCGGGGACGATGGTGCCCATATCAAGGTGCAGGGTGTCGGTGTAGATCGGTGCATAATCGTCGCCGCGCCAGAAACCGTTCTCCTTGGCGTAGGCTTCGACCAGTGCGACCCGATCCTCGTCACGGCCGGTATTGCGCAGATAGCGCAGGGTCTCGTTGTCGATGGGGAAGAAGCCACAGGTTGCACCGTATTCCGGTGCCATGTTGGCAATGGTCGCGCGGTCGGCCAGCGGCAGCCGGTCCAGACCTTCGCCGTAGAATTCCACGAATTTGCCAACAACGCCCTTGGCGCGCAGCATCTCGACCACCTTCAGCACGAGGTCGGTGCCGGTTGTGCCTTCCATCATCGTGCCGGTCAGCTCGAACCCGATCACTTCGGGGATCAGCATCGAGATGGGCTGGCCCAGCATCGCGGCCTCCGCCTCGATCCCGCCAACGCCCCAGCCGAGCACCGCGGCACCGTTAACCATGGTTGTGTGGCTGTCCGTGCCGACAAGCGTGTCGGGGTAGGCCACGTTTGCGCCGTTCTGATCCGTGTCCGTCCAGACGGTCTGTGCGAGGTATTCAAGGTTCACCTGATGGCAGATGCCGGTCCCGGGGGGCACCACGCGGAAGTTGTTGAACGCGTTCTGACCCCATTTGAGGAAGGTGTAGCGCTCCATGTTGCGCTCATACTCGCGGTCCACGTTCATCTGGAAGGCGCGCGGGTTGCCGAATTCGTCAATCATCACAGAGTGGTCGATTACCAGATCGACCGGGTTCAACGGGTTGATCTTTTCCGCGTCGCCGCCAAGGCTGATGATCGCATCCCGCATTGCCGCCAGATCTACAACCGCAGGCACCCCGGTGAAGTCCTGCAAGAGGACGCGAGCCGGGCGGTAGGCGATTTCGCGCGGGTTCTTCCCGCCCTGCGCCCCCCATTCCGCGAAGGCCTTGATATCATCGACGGTGACGGTCTTGCCATCTTCGAACCGCAGCATGTTCTCCAGTACGACCTTCAGGGCTGCCGGAAGGTTCGAAAAATCCCCCAGCCCTGCGTCGGCGGCGGCCGGGATGGAATAGTAGTCAACGCTTTGCGCGCCAACCGTCAGTGTCTTGCGGGTATTCGATGTGTCGTGGCCAACGGTAATGGGCATGAGGTAGCTCCCTTAAACTAGAGATTGGTCCTGAGTGGCTTGGTGGTTCAATGCCGTAATGGGGCGGGTGATTCAACTCCCATTAAACCGCCTGCGGCAAAATGTATACCGTTGTGTACCGAAAATTGTTGCAGAGTCCTCCCGAACTCCTCAACAAACCTTGATTGGTCATTTCATCCCCCGATGACTAATGTCACGGGACATCAACGACAGACTGCACGCGGGGACCCTGATGAAACGACTACTGCTTGCGTTGGGCGTGAGTGCGGCGATGGCGGCACCCGCTCAGGCGGAGAATACGCCTGTCGTTGTAGAACTCTTCACCTCGCAGGGCTGCTCGTCCTGTCCGCCGGCGGATGAAATGATGAAGACGCTGGTGGCCCGTGATGACGTGATCGCCCTGTCGCTTCATGTTGATTACTGGGACTATATTGGCTGGAAAGACGAGTTTGCCGATCCCGGGCATGCAAAGCGTCAACGGTCCTATGCGGCAGTGGCCGGGCGGCGGTCGGTTTACACACCGGAAATGATCGTCAACGGGACCACGGATATCGTCGGTGCAAAACCGATGGACCTCGCCATGGCGATTGAAGAGCACAAGGAAGCGCCGAAAGCGGTGTCGGTGGAACTATCGCCCTCGCAAAACGACAGGGTCCTGATCGAAGCCCAGGCGATGGTGGATGGACTGGGTCCGATGGATGTGGTGATGCTGCGCTATCAGCCCGCCCGGGTGGCCAGGATCACGCGTGGCGAGAACGCCGGCCGTACCATCGAATATGTGAATGTGGCCGAGAGCTGGCAACTGGTGTCGACCTGGAACGGGGAGGGCCCGCTTTCAATTGAAACGGCGGTGCCCGGCGATCATCCGGTCGTGGTGTTGATCCAGGCGCAGAACCACGGGCCGATAAAAGGTGCTGCGCGGTTGGTGGTGGCGGATTAGGAACTGTACCCGACGGTCGTGACCCTAGACCTTGCCCGCCCGCCAGCGGCGGTGCACCCAGAACCACTGGCTGGGGTCTGCCTCAATCTGGCGCGAGAGGCTGTTTGTCACTTGCTGTGTCATCTCTTCCGCCGTTGATTTCAGGATAGGTGCTTCGAGGCGCGTCTCAAAGCTCAGCCCGTCGGGTTGGCGTATGCCATAAAACGGGATCAGAAGTGCGTCGTATTTCAGGCTCAGTTCCGCGGCGGAGATGGCGGTTCGGGCGGGCAGGCCCAGAAAATCCATCACCGGTGCGCGGCGCACGTGCTGATCAAAAAGCAAAACCAGCTGACCGCCACCACGCAGGTGCCGCACGAAGCCCTTGGTGCCAGCGCGTCCTTGGGGAAAGACCGGCCCGCCAAAAGCCTCCATCGTGCGGACATAATGGGCGTTGAAGTAAGGGTTACGCATGTTGCGATAAAGACCGCCGACCGCATACCCCCGACCCGAGAGCGCGGCGCGCACGGCTTCGTAGTTCCCGTAGTGACCGGTGACGAGGATCACCGGCTGCTTTCGCCTTGCGGCTTCTTCAAGCGCTTCGAACCCCGGGCCGGTCAGCGGGTTCTGCGCCAGACGTGTCGGGAAATCCCTGTTGGAGTAATTCTCGATCAGCGTGCGACCGACATTGTTGAGGCATCGCGCTGCGATTCTGTTCCGCGCGTCCGGTGCCATGTCAGGCCAGACAAGGGCTAGGTTCTCTCTGGCGCGCTTTTTGTAGCCTGCGATCGGGCCCACGAGATGTTGCATGATCCGTCCCACGAGCCTGACCCGCAGACGGTAGGGCAGCGCAAGACCAAGCCGGATGATGCTGACGATCACCAGATTGCTGAGGTATTGCCCGACGCGTTTTGCCCGGCTTGGCGGAGCTTTTGGCATGGTTGCTGGCTCCCCCTCCGGTCGCAGTGGTCAGTCTCCGGCTCAGAGATAGCGACGTGTCACGGCAACCTCAAGGCTTTGGCGCGGGCCGACCCTTTGTCACAGGAAAGGATCCGCGCAACGCGTAAACCTGGCCCTTGGGGTCCGGCCTCAACGCCAAGCGCGTCGACACGAAGCCTATTCCTCCTCGGTGTCTTCGACGACGAGCATGAGATCGCCCGCGGCTTCCATCTCGCGGATAGAGTCGATGATCTGTCCTGCCGCTTCCTCCATCTCGGATGCCTTGACCTTTTCGCGTTCCTGCACTTCTTCGCGGAGCTGATCGGCCATCCGGGCCGACATGTTTTCCAGGATGAAATCCGCGGTTTCCTGCAGGCCTGCGGCTTCCGCGCCTGCCAGCGCGGTGACCAGCACTTCCTGGTCGATGACCCGAATGACCCGCGGAATATCACGCGCGGCAATGCGCTGCGGGATATTGGCGAAGGTAAAGATCGCCCGGCGAACCAGTTCGGCAAAGCCGGAATCGGTCTCATCCAACCCTTCAAGCACATCATCACGGGTGGTGGCGGTGGTGGAGTTCAGGATCGCGCCCACCCGTTCGACCGGACCGTTGTCAAAGGCTCGCAAGGGCTCAGAATCCAGTTGGGAGGCCAGCGACAGGCCGATGCGATCCACCGCGTCCGGGCTGACCGCGCTGGTCTGGGACACCGCGTAGGTAATTCTACGCGCTTCGGGGCCCGGCAATTGCCCAAGCAGCGCCGCCGCCCGTTTTACATCTAGTTTTGACAGCAGGACGGCGGCCACTTCGGTACTTTCGGTTTGCAGGACCGGCAGAAGTTTTTCAGGGCCAAGTTCCCGGAGGCGCTGCCAAGGGTCCCCGTATTTCCGTACGCCCGCTTCCTTACGCAAACGGTCAGCGGTGTGTTTGGAGATTTTGCCGTCCAGCGCCTCAAGCGCGCCTGCAATGCCGCCCTTGAACGACAGTCCGATGCTTTCCACCTCATGGGCGAATTCTTCGACAACCGTTGCGAGCGTGGCACGGTCAACGGTGCGCATGGCCCCCATTTGTTTGGTCAATTTTGCCTGCAACTCTTCGGGCAATTCCTCCAGCGGAATATCTGCGCCTTCATTGATGAGCAGACGGACAACAATGGCCGCTTTGGCGCGGCGGCTGAGCGCGACCGGTTCCGCGGCCCTGCCGTCGGTGAGCGCGGAAAAAGACCCCATGGGTACCATTTCAGACATATTAACCTACCTGCGTGTGATCTTGCTTTGTTCTCACACAGAAAGGTAAATTTAGACTGAAACGTGAACATCAAATTTGCCAAGAATGCGGGTTTCAGTAACTGTAGGTCACGCCGCTTTCGATTGCGTTCTGTAGGGACGTTTCGGACCAGGTGCCCGACCCGCCATAGGCCCTGATCTGATGTAACTGGACCAGCGCCTTTGCGGGCGCGCCCGCCTCGACGAACCCCTGGCCCATATAGGATCGTGCCAGGATATTGTCAGGGTCACGGTCGATGGCCTCCTGATAATAGCGCATCGCGACCTCAAAATCCCCGAGTTTTCTGTGCGTAAAGCCCATGTAGGTGAGCCGCCCGCTGTCGTCTTCCGGCAAAAACGCAGCGAGCGCCTGTGCATCCTCGTAGCGCCCGGCATAGGCAAGCTGTCTGACGGCGAGGTAAATTTCATCCCGGTTGAGCGCGCTTTTCTGAGGGTCGACGCATTTCCCCTTGTTCTTGTCAAAAACCTGCGCACCCGTGCAGGTCACAACGGGTTTGGGCGGTGGGCTGTCGTTGCCACCGGCGGCAAACAGGGTTGTCGGTGCAGCAAGTGCCGCGGCGAGCAAAATGCGCATAATGCAGACCTTTCAGCTTTCCGACAGAGGAACTAGCGCCTTGTCCGCAATAAAAAAGGCGCCCTATGCAGAGCGCCTCTAAAAAAACGTGAACGGCTTCTGTCAGCCCGTGACCGGTTTGCAGGTACCGGATGCGGCGTCATAGATGCTGCCTTCGGCGCAGGACATCGACGCCTGCTTCTGCTTGCCGTAGTTGCATTCATAGGCAAATCCCATCGCCGGGATAATGGTCAGGGCCACCGCGGCGGCCAAGGTCTTGATCGTCATTGCGGTTCTCCTTTTGTCTACCCCTCCGAACCTAGCAGCGGAGCGCCATCGGTCAACAAAAACACGATCTTGCCTGTCAGAAACGCACAGCCTGCCTATTCCTTGAACACACGCGCAAAGATCGTGTCCACGTGTTTGGTGTGGTACCCAAGGTCGAATTTCTCTTCGATCTCAGCCGGGCTGAGCGCTGCGGTCACATCTGCGTCCGCCAGCAATTCCTCTTTGAAATCAGTGCGGTGCTCCCAGACCTTGAGCGCATTGCGCTGGACATAGCTGTAGGCGTCTTCGCGGCTGACACCGGCCTGCGTCAACGCCAGCAGCACGCGCTGGCTCATGACCAGACCGGGGAACTTGTTCATGTTATCCAGCATGTTTTCCGGGAAGATCAGCATCTTGTCGATGACGCCGGTCAACCGGGACAGGGCGAAATCCAGCGTGATTGTCGCATCCGGGCCAATCATCCGCTCCACCGAAGAATGAGAGATGTCGCGCTCGTGCCAAAGCGCGACATTCTCCATCGCCGGGGTCACGGCAGATCGAACCATGCGTGCGAGCCCGGTGAGGTTCTCGGTCAACACCGGGTTTTTCTTGTGCGGCATCGCTGACGAGCCTTTTTGCCCCATGGAGAAGAACTCGGCCCCTTCCAGCACCTCGGTGCGCTGCATGTGGCGAATCTCGACGGCGATGTTCTCGATCGAGGAGGCCACGACGCCCAGCACCGCAAAGAAGGCCGCATGACGGTCCCGTGGGATCACTTGCGTGCTGATCGGTTCCGGCTCCAGCCCCAGTTTCGCGCAGACATGCTCTTCGACGCGCGGGTCGATGTTGGCGAATGTGCCCACGGCACCGGAGATGGCCCCTGTCGCGATCTCCGCACGGGCCGCCTTCAGCCGGTCGAGGTTGCGGTCCATTTCGGCATAGAAGCGGGCAAAGGTGAGGCCCATGGTCGTTGGCTCTGCGTGAATGCCGTGGCTACGCCCGATCCGCACCGTGTCCTTGTGCTCATAAGCGCGGCGCTTGAGCGCTGCGAGCAGACCTTCGGTGTCCGCAATCAGGATGTCGGCGGCACGGGTCAGCTGCACGTTGAAGCAGGTGTCCAGCACGTCCGACGAGGTCATGCCCTGATGCACAAAACGCGCCTCTTCGCTGCCCACATGTTCCGCGAGATGGGTCAGAAAGGCGATCACGTCATGCTTGGTGACAGCTTCGATCTCGTCAATCCGCGCCACGTCGAATTCCACGTCCCTGGCTTTCCAGACCGCTTCGGCGTTCTCGCGCGGGATCACGCCCAGATCCGCCATGGCGTCACAGGCATGGGCCTCGATCTCGTACCAGATGCGGAATTTGGTCTCTGGGCTCCAGTTGGCAACCATCTCTGGACGGGAGTAACGCGGGATCATCTTGGATCGGTCCTTTTTTCGGGATTGTCTAATGGCTTTGCTGGCTCATAAACTGCCGCCCGGGACATCACAAGGCGGGAGCCTGCGGAAATGAAACGGTTGGCCTGCTACGAAATGACCCGGCCTGGCCGGTGGTTTCGGTCCATCGGCCCAACCTGATGATGACGACCGAAGCATCCCGTGCGCGCAAGCTTGCCGACTTTGAGGGGGGCTGGCTGGTCGCGCGGCACATCAGACATGAGGACGGTGCAACGGCGCGGTTTTCGGGCAGGGCGGTCTGGACCCCAGCCGATGGCGGGCTGCGCTATCATGAGACCGGTCTGATGACGCTTGAGGGGCATCCGCCGATGCAGGCCGAGCGAAGCTATTTCTGGGCTGAAGACCTCAGTGTCTTTTTCGACGACGGGCGTTTCTTTCATCGCGTGCCCGCGCGGGGCGGGACAACCAGCCATTGGTGTGATCCGGATCACTATGAACTCACATATGGCTTCGGGGATTGGCCGGATTTCCGGGTGGCGTGGCGGGTCAAGGGACCCCGCAAGAACTACTGGGCCGACACAGAATTCACCCGCTGTTAAGGCATGAGCCCTTGCCTGCGCAGCAGCGCTGCGGCGTTAAACACCCGGCATGGGCAACCCGATTGCGGCATGTGCTGAGGGGCCGATCGCTCAGACAACGAGTTCGGTGATGACCTTTGAGCTACGCTCCAACGTGCGGTGCACAGGGCATTTATCCGCGATCTCAAGCAAGCGCTGGCGTTGGTCCGCCGCCAGCGGGCCTTTGAGCGAGATGCGCCGGCGCCAGGTGTCGATCTTGTCGCCCACGGCTGTTTCCGCATCCTGCGCGTGTACCTTGTCATGACTGACATCGACAGAGACCTGTTCCAGCGGCCAGCCCTTGCGGCGTGCGTACATGCGTATTGTCATCGAGGTGCAGGCTCCAAGGCCCGCTGACAAAAGCCCGTATGGTGAAAGACCCCTGTTGGTGCCGCCATAGGCAAGCGGCTCATCGGCCACAAGGTGATGCCCGTCGCCCGAGGTGATGTCGTGCAGGAACCCCTTTGGATCAGCCTCGGTAACGCGCAACACCCCTTCGGGTGCGCCGGGCGGCGGCGCGGGCCGATGAATGTCGAGATAACGTTCAGACCATGTGGCGATCACACCGGCCACATATTCAGCGTCCGCTGCCTGGCTCACAAGATGGTCCGCGCCGTCGAGCGTGACGAAGCTTTTCGGGTGTTTGGCCGCGCCAAAAATCGCACTGGCGTTTTCGATCCCCACAATCTCGTCGCGCGGCGCGTGCAGGACGAGCAGAGCCGCATTGAGCTTTCCCACCGCTGAGGACAGTTCTGCCGTGCTCACGTCCTCGAGGAAAGTCTTGCCGATCTTGAAGGGGCGTCCGGCAAGCTTGACCTCCGCCACACCTTCCGCTTCGATCTTAGGAATTGCCTCGGCGAAATTGTGGGTCACGTGACCGGGATCAAAGGGCGCGCCGATGGTGACCACGGCCTTGATGCTGTCCAGTTCAGCCGCAGCTTTCAGGACCGCCGCGCCACCAAGCGAATGGCCGATGATAAGCGAAGGCGTCATCCCCCTCTCGACCAGATGACGGTGGGCTGCGACCAGATCCTGCACATTGGTCGTAAACGATGTGTGGGCAAACTCGCCTTCGGAGTGCCCAAGCCCGGTGAAGTCGAACCGTAAGACCGCGATCCCGAGTGCTGCAAGCCGTGCCGCGATGCGCCGCGCCGCGGGAATGTCCTTGCCGCAGGTAAAGCAATGGGCAAAGAGCGCCGTGGCCACATGCGGGCCATCGGGCAGATCGAGACGGGCCGAGAGGCGGCCCCCAGTGTGCCCGGAAAAATCAATGCGCTCTGTGGGCATGGAAAGGCTCCTTTTGTCGCCAAGGACAGTGGGCTGCCTGACGGGACAAAACAAGCCATGTGTCAGGCTTATCACGCGGACGTGCTTGTGAGCCGGGGGCCGGGTCGAGCCCGGCTTCCGCTATGACGTGACCTCACGCAAAGACACAGGGACGGCATCTCGTGACATAAAGCGTTGCTTTACAGGGAAAACTACCGAAGATGTTTCAAGAACAAGCGTCCGC
Organism: Pseudomonadota bacterium; assembly: GCA_039196345.1. Taxonomy (GTDB): domain Bacteria; phylum Pseudomonadota; class Alphaproteobacteria; order Rhodobacterales; family Rhodobacteraceae; genus Roseobacter. The sequence continues at coordinate 67,298 of JBCCUU010000020.1, forward strand.
TGTGGTACGTTCGGGGATCTGAAGATGACAATTTTGCCGATGCGGGCAACGACCGCGTTACGCTCTGCTTTGGTGGGGTTGGTTCTGGGGGCGGCTGGCCCCGCGGCGGTAGGCGCTGACGCATTCACCTCACCCGATATCCTGGTTTTGGGTGACAGCCAGATTTCCTTTGGGTCAGGACCTGTGTTCGTCGATTTTATGTCACAGCTCGATACGGCCTGTGCGCCCACCAGAACACAATCACGCATGCTCAAGCAACTTGGCGAGATGAAGGTCGGCGTGATTGGTGTCCGGTCCACGTCGATCCATTCCTGGACCGCGCGGAAGGGGGCTGCGAAGGGCGCGATATGCAATGTCGACAAGAAATGGAAAGTGAACGCTGGCACTTACGGCGTGGTCAATACCACCGGCAATGAGTTCAAGCAGATGGGGCAGGGGCGAAACTACCAGTTTTGCAGCGCCGGAAAATCGCCTTTCGAGGCTATGTTTAGGGATGACTATTATGCGCCCAAGCTGCTCGTTCTGACCTTCCTGGGAAATGCCGCCCGTCGCTGGGCGGACCAGCCGGAGCTTGCGCTGGCGGATGTCCGCAACCTGGAAAAGCAATTGCCGCCGGATTTGCCTTGCGTCTTCATGACAACGGCGCCCGCGCATACGAAAAAGGTCTCCAGACTGCGGGCCCGCGCGCAGGACAACATCAGCAAGGCGTTTCGAAAAACGGGGGGGCGGTGCGCCTTTGTGGAAGGGATCACCCCCGAGACAATCGCAACAAATCAAAGCACGCCGAGCTTCTTTCGGCGTCACAAGGATGGTCGGGTAAAGGACCCCTATCATCCCAATGAGAGAGGGGCACGGCACCACTTCAAGCAACGCGGTCCCGCGCTCTGTGCCGCGATCTTCGAGGTTCTGGCCCGCACACCCAGCAACTCATAAAAAACGCGGCCCGGGGGCCGCGTTCTGTGCAATGGTATGTCTGCGGGGTTAGCCGCGCGCTTTGCGACGCTTGACCGCGCCAAAGCCAGCAAGGGCGGTGCCCATCAGCAGGAAACCTGCGGGCAGCGGAACCGCCGGAACGCCGTCACCTTCAACGAGAAGCTTGGACGGGTTGCCGTTCGCGGCAGCATAGACCAGCTTGAATTCGCCGCCTGTGAAGTTCACTGTTCCCGATTTGGGTGTCGTGCGGATTCCTGTCGGGTTCGCAAAAGACAGAAGTGCATTGCCGTCATCGTAGATCGAGAAACCGTCGTCATGGGTGACGCGGGTATCAAAGGCGTTCGAGTAGACCTCGGTGAACTCGAAAAGCGTTGTGGTGCGGAACGTCGGGGCGCTCAGCCGCAGATCACCGACGGTGCTGTCCAGACCGCTCACGGAGCCGCCCGTTGCGGAAGCAAGAAAATCCGAGATCGATTCCAGGTCAAGATCGGCCGGGATGTTGTCCACGAAAAAGTCCAGCGCGCCGGTGTAGGTGAAAGTATCACGGTTCACGCCATCGGTGCCGGCGTTGAAACGGGTGTCAAAGTTGCTTTGGTTTGCAACGGCAACAGAGCTGTTTTGGTTGCTTCCGAAGGTGTAGTTCACCACACGCACTTCGAAAATACCTGACAGTGTCGCCGCCTGAGCAGCTGCACCAGCGACGCAAAGGCCGGCGGCTACAACAGCAGCAGTAATGGTTTTTGTAAAGGCCACGTTTATTTCCTTACCAGTTAACGGGTTCTATAAGTCGAGTACTAAGACGCAAAGCGCCTCACTTCTTCGTCTGCCACATGCGCGCTTGCAAAAAAAGACACAATTTTAATAAATGGTTACCTGCGCAACCCGTGGTTTAAACTGTCTTAAGGTCAACCTCGGGAAAATTGAATTCTCGGCCTCTTTTCATCACATTATCCGACAGATTGACACCGATGGACGTCAAGCCTGTCCTGCGAGCACCGGATCGAACGGGTATGTCGTCAGGTTTTCGAATCCGTCTTCGGTAATCAGTACCTGATCTTCAAGCTTGATCGAGAAATCCGCACCTTCCTCGCTGATCAGTGCTTCGACGCAGAGTGTCATGCCTGGCTCAAGCGGGTAATCATAGGCGCCCGCAACCGCCTTGTCGGGGTAGGCAACCAGCGGCCATTCATCACAGAGCCCGACACCATGCATCAGACAGCCATACTTCTGTTTCTGAAACCTCTGATGCAGCACATGCGTGTTTGCCGAAAGCTCAGGGATCATCACGCCCGGTTTCAGCATTTCCATGTTCTCTTGAATATGTTCGATCCCGTGCTGCATGGCATAGATCATGTCAGGGCGGGGTTTTTGATCGCCGATCCACCAACTGCGCGAGATGTCCGTGCAGATGCCATAAGCGCCGACGAGATCGGTATCAAAGGAGATGATTTCGTTTGGCTGACAGACCCGGGGGCCGCATTCCTGAAACCAGGGATTGGAGCGGGGCCCCGATGCCAGCAGCCGTGTCTCGATCCACTCCCCGCCCCGCCTGACATTCTCGGCATGCAATACCGCCCAGATATCGTTTTCGCATGTTGTGCCGTCGCCGACATTGGCGCGGGCAAAATCCTCCATGGCGTACATGGCGGCCTCACAGGCATGTACCGAGCAACGCATGGCGAGGATTTCATCAGGCCCTTTCACCGCGCGGGCTTTTTCAGTGACCTCTTCGCCCTCCATGATCTCGAACCCCTGCGCTTCAAGTGCGCGCAGCCCGTGCAGCATCACCTTGTCCACCGCCAGTTGCTTTAGGCCCGGCGCATGTTCCTCTAGCAAAATGCGTACTTCGTTGGCAAAGACGTCCGCTGCCACATCCACCTTGTCGCCGCGGTCGAAATAGAAAAGATCGGCCCCTGATCGTTGCTCGCGTACCAGCGGGTTGAATTTGCTCAGGAAAGGGGAGTTCTTGTAATCCCACATGACCATATACCCATCGGCACTGAGCAAGGTGGCCCGGAAGGGGTTGTGGGTATTCCAAAGCTGCATGTTCGTGCTGTCGGTGGCATAGCGAATGTTCAGCGGATCAAACATCAGCAGCCCGGCATAGCCACGCGCCACGATGTGATCCGTCAGGCGCTTGTGCCGATAGGCGCGCATGGCATCCAGGTTCGGCAGAGCCAGCCCCGCTGCCTCCCATTCGGCAAAGGCCAGTTGCGTCGGCCCGATCTCGATCCGGTCCATGTTGTTGGGACTGCCATCGCCAAGTGTTGTGCCGCGCGTGGGGTCGATCTTGCGCGTCTCGCTGAAATGCCTGTTCATGGCACGGCCTCCCCGTCTGGTGCTGTTCTCAGGATTTCAGCAAAGAAACCGCTTGGGTTGCTTGTTTCCGACAAAGCGCAGGGTCGTTTCTTATGTGGAGGTCTGTCAAGCCCACCTAAAGATGCTGCGAATGCAAATGCAGTCTGTCAATGGCGGCAGAGAGCCCATTTTACCGAATGCTGCGCTCTGTGCAGAGGGTCACAAAGATTGGCAAAGCAGCCTTTGATCGAAAAACGGCTTCGCCCGCAAATGATTATTGGCTGGCGAATACGGCTTCCAATTTTGCTTTCCAGTTTTGGTTTTCGATCCATTCCCTGGTCTCTGCTGCGATGTGGCACAAGGCTTTCTTTGTATCGTTTTCGAGGAGTTTCAGCGCTTCTGACACAGAGTCGCTCTTATTCCTCGTGTCTTGAAGAGAGTTCATTTCGACACCACAGCCATGAGCGCTCAGCGTTTGCGCTGTCATAAAAGCTTCGGTGTGCTTAGGGCACAAAAGTTGATGCACAGCAGCCTGAAGACAGAAGGTTGACAGTCCCAAACCGCCTTGATGCAGAACGACAGAGTACTTGCCTGCGATTTGATTGAGAGAAAGAGGAGCTGCAAGCATCACTGCACTGTTTAATACTCCATCAATCGGCCCATCGCAATACAGGTGCATTGGGTATCCGGCATCGGTCAAAGCATTAATTTTATTGCATTCCGCCTCTGTCACTGAGTGCATGTAACCGTATAATTCGGTTTTGGTGATATTTTTAATCTGAGTAGGCGGGAAGTCCTCAAAGGGGCCGAAGTACTCGGACGGGTTTCTTCCTACGGCTGGGTCAAGCAAGGGAACAGTGGCCGCGGCATTCCAGTCGCCACGCAGACATTCACTTAGGTCTTCAATCAAGTTGGTGCCTGCAGACACCACGGCTTTGTTGGTCTCCCGCAAGGTATGCTCAACCAATTGAGACGGATCGCCCTGAGACTTCGACAACGGAAACGGCAACAAACCACGGCTCGAAGGTAAGGTGTAGCCGCTCCCGATCATCAAAAATGGCACTCTGCCCAGCGTTGCGAGTCTTGCATACGGCGAAAAATCTCCAACTACAATATTTGGGTTAACCCTACTCAGCAGCTCCTGCCATTGGGCCAACAGCAGCGAAACCACGCGATGATCTACGAAGCCTACCCGCGCCAGAGTGGCGGCCAAGCCCGCAACCTGAAAAATTTGCGGCACGTATTTTAGTCTTGGAAAACGAGGGCCTTCCAAGACCCTGTCAAATGGGCCAACACTGCGGATATGACCGGATGCGGCTTCAGCCCTTTTGGCCAGAACCGTGCTGTAACCGAGCTTTTTAGCGATGGATGCGACCGAACAAAGTCGCGCGACGTAACCGCGCCCACCGCCAAGTTCGGAAACGAATAAAACAGTCTTTGACACAAAGCTTATTAGGCGAAGTCAAAGATATCATCCGTTAGCAGAGTAACGGTTTCTTCAGACAATACGGTGGTTGCATCCAACAGCGTTTCTGAGCTGAGGACTGAAGATAAATCCGCAGCGAAAGAGTTGTCAAAGTTGTTGAGGAACTGATTGGGAGCATTGTCAAATGGAGCGATAGACCCTTCAACCAGGTTATCGACCGAAAGGAGGCCATCATCTATCTCACCAAATATCGTTACCAGATCGCCGTCAGGTGTTATCTCAACGCCAATGGGTGCCACGTCTATGAACCTGACCAAACGCCCGAAGTCCAGATCACTGGCGTCTTGGTTGGTAAAGACAAGATTCGTCAGCTCGGGAAGCTCGATTAAAAAGTTCGTCAACTCCGATTCTTCGGTGGCGAAGGTTTCGTCTCTGAAAAATCTTGAGCCTTCAATGTAACGTAAGCGGTGTTTTGACCCGACCTTCCCCTTGAGTTTTTGATCTGCGATTCCGGCCCTTGTATTTTTGCGAGGGAGTTTCTGCATGGAGATATCCGATGAGTTTCTCACGGACGGCGGGCCAGATCGTCGGAGGTGTC
>JBCCUU010000021.1:0-66372 GCA_039196345.1 Pseudomonadota bacterium
GACACCTCCGACGATCTGGCCCGCCGTCCGTGAGAAACTCATCGGATATCTCCATGCAGAAACTCCCTCGCAAAAATACAAGGGCCGGAATCGCAGATCAAAAACTCAAGGGGAAGGTCGGGTCAAAACACCGCTTACGTTTAATCTGCAACACGATCCCTTACAGCTGAGGCCCGCCCCCTCTCTCCGGTGGGGGTGAAGCCCCCTCCCGTGGGGAGGGTCGGGGGCTGGCCGGCGGTGCCGGCCGGGTACAGTCGGCAGACGCGGTGATTCAGATTTTCAGGCCGATGCTCTCGTCCGGCGCGCACACCAATGGCGACGATTGCCGGTTCATGGCGTGGCGCTGTCTTCCTCTACAAGGCTCACGCCCGGCGCCTTCTGCGGCGACCTCCGGCTGAGGCGTTATCCCCCCCGCCGGTGTTGAAAGTGGCATCGGGCAGGCGCACCAAAGAGCGCAATATCGGAAAAGGCTCCACCGCGTTCGGGATCGCGGAAGCGTTTACGAAATGCTCCTGGAAACGCGGCTCGATTGCTGTTTCGACCTTGTGGATCGCGCGCACGGTTTCCTCTATTTCGGCGCGGGCCGAGGTGTTCAGCAGCGCAATCCGGGCACCGGTTCCCGCCGCATTGCCAGCAGAGGAGACTTTTTCCAGCGGCGCATCGGGAATCATGCCCAGCACCATCGCGTGTTTGGACGAAATATGCGCCCCGAAGGCTCCGGCGAGGATCACGCGATCCACTGCATCCACACCGAATTTATCCATCAACAACCGCGCGCCGGAATAGAGCGCCGCCTTGGCCATCTGGATTTCGCGGATGTCCCGGTTGGTGATCGTGATGCGCGGCCCGCCATCGGCAGTCCCGTCATAGACAAGGTAGGAATAGGTCCGGCCATCCAGAAAACATCGCGCGCTGCCGGTTTGTTTCGGTGCCCCGATCAGACCGGGCGCGTCGACAATGCCCTGCATCCGCATCTCGGCCACCATTTCGATGATGCCTGAGCCGCATATGCCAGTGATCCCGGACGGGCCTACTTCCGTCCAGAAGGCCGGGTCATCGGACCAAAGGTCACAGCCAATCACCTTGAAACGCGGCTCCTTGGTGACGGGGTCAATCTCGACACGTTCAATTGCGCCGGGTGCCGCACGCTGGCCCGAACTGATCTGCGCCCCTTCGAATGCGGGCCCGGTGGGGGAGGAGCACGCCAGCACCTTGTCGCGGTTGCCCAGCAATATCTCGGCATTGGTGCCAACATCGACGACCAGCACAAGATCGTCGGATTTATCCGGCGCCTCCGAAAGCGCCACCGCAGCCGCATCTGCCCCCACATGCCCCGCAATGCAGGGCAACAGGTAAACGCGCGCGGAGGGGTGAATGTTGAGCTCCAGATCATCCGCCCGCAGCCGCATAGCGTTGTTGGTCGCCAGCGCAAATGGGGCCTGACCCAACTCAAAGGGGTCAATCCCCAGCAGAAGGTGGTGCATCACCGGGTTACAGACAAAGACCGCATCCACGATCAACTCCTTGTCGATCCCGGCCTCCGTCGCAATCTGGGTGAAAAGCCCCCGCATGCCTTCGCGCACCGCCGCCGTCATCTCGTCCGCGCCGCCCGCGTTCATCATCGAATAGCTCACCCGGCTCATGAGGTCTTCGCCAAAGCGGATCTGCGGGTTCATCACCCCGGAAGAGGCAAGCACCGCGCCGGTCTGAAGATCACACAGATGCGCCGCAATTGTGGTGGAGCCAAGATCGACCGCCAACCCGTAAACCGTGCCTTCATAGTAGCCCGGCCAGATGTGCATGATCCGCGGGCTGTTTTCCTGATCGCCCAGATGTACGGCAACGGTGACTTTCCACGCGCCCTTGCGCAAGATCGGCTGCATCTTTTGCAAGATGCCGAGGTCGGCGGCCACGTTGTCGACATCCCACTGCTCGCGCAGCGCATCTCTCAGCCTCTCCAGATCCCCGGATGGGTCGTGCATGTCGGGTTCCGCCACTTCCACGTAGAACAGCTTGGTGGAAGGATCGAGCACGATATCGCGCGCCTCTGCCCGTTTGCGCACTACCTGTTTGTGCACCTGGCTTTCCGGGGGCACATCGATCACCACATCGCCCTGCACCGTGGCCTGACAGCCCAGCCGCCGCCCGTCGATCAACCCGCGTTTGTCCTTGTAGCGCTGCTCGACCTTGTTCCACGCCGACAGCGCGTCCTTGTCCACCGTAACACCGTGCTTGGAGAACTCGCCATAGCTCGGCGCGATCTGGCATTTGGAGCAGATTCCCCGCCCACCACAGACGCTGTCGAGGTCGACACCCAGCTGCCGGGCGGCGGTCAGGATCGGGGTGCCGACGGCGAAATGGCCCCGTTTGCCGGACGGTGTAAAGACGACGAGTGGGTCAGTGGTCATGGTTGAATGTCACCCTTTTGGACTCCGTTGGCGCAGCATACCGTCCGCATACCCCGCAGACTGCCGATCCGCGTCACATAATGCATCTGGCGCGGCATTCTGCCGTCGTTTTTGTCATAATCTTCTTGAGGCGCGTTGATCCGCCTTCAGGCTCGAAGAGCGTCGTTCATCACGCGCGTTTGAAAGACAGCGCTAGATGCGCCTTAATCGCTGGCAGACCTGCCTTTGGCAAGTCCGGGTATGCTGGCACAGGTCAGGGTCGGCCTTCCAAGGTCATTCCCGGGGCCATTCATGGTTTTGATTCCCCGGCGGATATTCGCTGGGCTATGCCCAAGCGGCACGGCTTTGGAAATTGCATCCGGGCGTCTTTGCAGAAATAGCCCCTTTCCATTCGCGCGATCCCGTGAAATAGGAAACTGCCAAATGAACACTCCAGACGCGAGGTTGACCATGGAGATTCGTGAGGCTCTCACCTTTGATGACGTATTGCTGGTGCCCGGTGCCTCTTCGGTGCTGCCCTCGACCGCGGACACGCGAACGAAGGTCACGCGGTCGATCTCGATGAACATCCCCTTGCTGAGTTCGGCGATGGATACGGTGACCGAAGGCCGGATGGCCATTGCTATGGCGCAGGCGGGGGGCATCGGCGTGGTGCATCGCAACCTGTCGATTGACGAGCAGGCCCGAGAGATTCGCCGGGTAAAGCGGTTCGAAAGCGGCATCGTCTACAACCCGATCACGCTGCGCGCCGATCAGACGCTGGCGGATGCGAAGGCCTTGCAGGAACGCTACCGGGTGACCGGGTTTCCGGTCGTCGATGACAACGGGCGCGTTCTCGGGATCGTGACGAACCGCGACATGCGCTTTGCCAGCGATGATGCCACACCCGTCTCCGTGATGATGACCGCGGATGATCTTGCGATCCTGCGCGAGCCTGCGGACCGTGAGGAAGCCATCAGCCTGATGAAGGCCCGCCGGATCGAGAAACTGCTTGTCACCGATGCAGCGGGCAAGCTCACCGGTCTGCTGACGCTCAAGGATACTGAACAGGCTGTCCTGAACCCCACCGCCTGCAAGGACGATTTGGGCAGATTGCGGGTCGCGGCGGCCACTACGGTCGGGGATGCAGGGTTTGAACGGTCCGAGGCGCTAGTGGATGCGGGCGCGGATATGATCGTGATTGACACCGCGCATGGCCATTCCGAAGGGGTTGCCGCCGCTGTGCGTCGCGCCAAGTCCCTAAGCAACGAGGTTCAGATCGTGGCCGGCAACGTGGCCACCGGTGAAGCAACGCGCGCGCTGATTGATGCGGGGGCCGATGCGGTGAAAGTCGGGATTGGCCCAGGCTCGATCTGCACCACGCGGATGGTCGCGGGCGTCGGCGTGCCGCAACTGACCGCGATCATGGATTGCGCGGCGGCGGCTGGCGACACACCGGTGATCGCGGATGGGGGCATCAAGTTTTCCGGTGACTTTGCCAAGGCGATTGCCGCTGGGGCGTCCTGCGCCATGGTGGGCAGCATGATTGCAGGCACCGACGAAAGCCCCGGCGAAGTGATCCTTTATCAGGGTCGCAGTTTCAAGAGCTACCGGGGCATGGGCAGCCTCGGCGCGATGGCGAGCGGGTCGGCCGATCGGTACTTCCAGAAGGACGCGGCCAGCGACAAGCTCGTGCCTGAAGGGATCGAAGGGCAGGTGGCCTACAAGGGATCGGCCAATGCCGTGATCCATCAGTTGGTCGGCGGGCTGCGCGCCGCCATGGGCTACACGGGGTGTGCCACGGTGGATGAGATGCGCAGCCAGTGCACGTTCGTCAAGATCACCGGTGCGGGCCTGAAGGAAAGCCATGTGCATGATGTCCAGATCACACGTGAGAGTCCGAACTACAGGATTGGTTGATAAATCAATGCTCTGTGGCGCGAAATTAAACGTTAAAGAACCCGTATGACTCCGGCTGCACGGGTGGCTGCCGCCATCGAGATACTCGATGCGATCGCCAATGGCAGCGCAGCAGAGCAGGCGCTGACGCGGTGGGCACGTGCCAGCCGCTATGCCGGGTCAAAAGATCGGGCAGCGGTGCGAGACCACGTCTTTGATGCGCTGAGACGTCGGCAAACTGCCGCGTCCTTGGGTGGGGGAACAAGCGGGCGCGCCCTCATGCTGGGTCTCATGCGCGCGCAAAACCTTGACCCGGCCGAGATCTTCACCGGCTTGGGCCATGCACCGCCCCCTCTGTCTTCTGAAGAGTTGGCAGCAGGGGACAGCCAGGACGATCCAGCGCAGATCTGGGATTTTCCCGAGGCCCTCAGACCCGAGCTTGTCCGCAGTCTTGAAGAGCGCGCGTTCCGGACGGCAGAGGCGCTGAAGGATCGGGCACCGATTACCTTGCGCGTGAACAAGGCCAAGACCACGCGGGCAGCGGCGCGGGAGCAGCTGCACGCCGAGGGGATCACCAGCGTTGAAAATCCGCTCTGCGACACCGCGCTGACAGTCACGGACGGGGCGCGGAAACTCAGGAACAGTGGCTGCTACCTCAATGGGCTTGTCGAGTTGCAGGATGCGGCCTCCCAAGCCGTGGTTGCGGCTTTGCCAGCGGCAAGGAAATGTCTGGACTTCTGTGCCGGTGGTGGTGGAAAGGCCCTCGCGCTTGCCGCGCAGCCGGACCGGACGGTTTATGCCCATGATGCTGAGCCTGCGCGGATGCGGGATCTGCAAGCGCGGGCGGCGCGCGCCGGATGCAACATCACTGAGGTGAGCACAGCGGCCCTCAAAACAAATGCGCCCTACGACCTCGTTCTATGCGATGTCCCCTGTTCCGGGAGTGGCGCATGGCGCAGGTCTCCCGACGCGAAGTGGCGCTTGACGTCGGAGCGGCTGGCGGAGCTTACGGTCATACAGGACGCAATCCTCGACCAGGTCATGCCGCTGATTGCCCCGCAGGGTGTACTTGCTTTCGCGACCTGTTCGATCTTCAAGGCAGAGAATGAAGATCGTGTTGCCGCGTTTCTGGGTCGGCACCCAAATTGGAAGTGCACCTTCGAGCGTCGTTTCGACGTAACGCCACAAGGTGACGGGTTTTACAGCGCACACTTGACGCCTGTATAGGCAAGACGTTATGCAACCTGTGCGCGCACCCCAAAGATAGTTAAGCGCCGATTAACTCCTGAGACGTTTGATGTGGGTGCGATTCGTTCTTTAGGAGCCTGACGTTGTACAATAGCGCTTTGACGCCCTCCAAAGTCACACAATTCGCAGTACAGGCGCGGCGGCGGCTCGGACCAATCACACTGTTTGCCGCTACCCTGATCGGGGTTGGTGCTTTTGCACCGGAGTCAGTGGCGCAAAAGGCGCTTTTCGCCGCCGCGGCAGCACTCGTGGTTCTATGCGGGGCGCTGATGCTCGTGAACATCCTGCACGATCGACGGCGATGCGCCGCACTGACGCTTCTGTCAGACTTCATTGCCAAGGATGCAACACCGGGGATCATTTCCGACGCTGATGGACAAGTGCTCTTTTGCAATGATGCCGCCAGAATCGGCTTCAGGGCGCAAACAAACAATAGCGTTGCCCACGCGCTGGAAAAGACGGTCGCCAATCCGTCCGGTATCGTTTTCCGCCTGCAAAGCCGCGCCGCCTCCGCGGGTGCCGCACATGAGGACATCGTCACGGCCAAGGGTCACATGCGTCTCAATGTCCATGGTGTGGGAACATCCAGCTTCATCTGGCGGTTTGAGGATCTGAAGTCCGGCTTTGCGCAGGACAACATGCCTGATCTGCCGATGATCCTCGTGAGCCCGACCAATGCGGTGCTGCGCATGAACGAAGCGGCGCGATCGCTCGTGGGGCGGCGCGCGGCATCCTTGGACCGATTGTTTTCGACGATGCCGGTGGTGGCGGGGACGATCTGCGAGCTGGATGGGGCGCTGGGGTCGATCCGGGTACTTGTCTATGAAATGGAAGCCGGGGCAGGGCGGCGCGCGCTGTTCCTGCTGCCGCCCGGCCAGATAGATGTGGCAGAGGAGGACTGGAATGTCTTTCACAATCTCCCTGTGCCCTTGCTGAAAGTTGACCCCGAGGGCAATGTGCAGGCCTTCAATCTGATGGCGGCCAACCTCATCGGGCTGGCACTGGATTGCGACGTGCATCTGTCGGACTTCATGGAGGGGTTGGGGCGTTCGATCACCGATTGGCTGAAGGACACCTTGGCGGGCCGCGCCACCCAGAACTCCGAGTTTCTGCGGTTAAAACGGATGGACAAGGAAGTGTTTGTTCAGGTCACACTGAACCGGATTACCGATGCAGGTGAGCCCGCGCTGATCGCTGTCCTGAACGATGCCACCGAATTGAAGTCGCTGGAGGCACAGTTTGTGCAGAGCCAGAAGATGCAGGCCATCGGCCAGCTTGCGGGCGGCGTGGCCCATGACTTCAATAACCTGCTAACCGCGATTTCGGGCCATTGCGACCTGCTCTTGCTGCGCCACGATCAGGGCGATCCCGATTTCAGCGATCTGGTTCAGATCAACCAGAATGCCAACCGGGCCGCGGCGTTGGTCGGGCAGTTGCTCGCCTTTTCCCGAAAGCAGACCCTTCGGCCAGAAACGCTGGACATGCGGGACACACTTGCTGACCTGACCCATCTTCTGAACCGGTTGGTCGGCGAAAAAGTCACGTTGAGCCTGAGCCATGATCCGGTGCTCCCACCAATCCGGGCGGACAAAAGGCAGCTTGAGCAGGTGCTGATGAACCTTGTTGTCAACGCGCGTGACGCCATGCCAACGGGCGGGGAGATCCGGATCGAGACCCAGGGCACCATCCTCGGCGAACCTTTGCAGCGCGATCGCGTCACCGTGCCTGCGGGTGAATATGTGACCGTTCGGGTCTCTGATGACGGGGTGGGCATCCCTTCCGACAAGCTGCAAAAGGTGTTCGAGCCCTTCTTTACGACAAAGCGAACTGGCGAGGGGACCGGGCTTGGGCTGTCCACCGCCTACGGGATCGTGAAACAGACGGGCGGGTACATCTTTGTGGACAGCACCGTCGGGGCGGGCACGAGCTTTTCGTTGTACTTTCCCGTCATGGAAAAACAGGAAGAGGTCCCGGCCGACCTGCCGCAGGACGCCGCAAAGCCAAAGGGCAAACATGGCGATGGGGTGATCCTTCTGGTGGAGGACGAAGCCCCGGTGCGTGCCTTTGCCAGCCGGGCCTTGAGATTGCGCGGCTATACCGTACTCGAAGCGGATTCAGCCGAAAGCGCCCTGAAAACACTCGAAGATGCCTCGCTCAACGTCGATGTCTTCGTCACGGATGTGGTGATGCCGGGTATGGACGGGCCGAGCTGGGTGCGGGAGGCCCTCAAGGATCGGCCCGAAGTACGCGTTGTCTTTGTCTCCGGTTATGCAGAAGACAGCTTCAGCGAAACCCAGATGAAGATTCCAAACTCCGTGTTTCTGCCCAAACCGTTCTCTTTGAACGATCTGACAGATACGGTGCACCGGCAATTGCACTGACAGGTCTGGCACTGGCGCTTCGGTCTGGATCATGTCCGGAACGGCTTGGGCGCAGAGGCATCTGATCGTCTCTTGGGGCGCGGGGTCGCCCCATCACAGGGCTCTGTAAAGAGCCGTGTTTTCAGAACCATGGCAGGTCTTTTCAGGCTTAAACCTCTCCTTAACCAGATTCGGGAAATGATGATTTGCAGAAATTTTGATTGAAATGTTCTCTATTTGATCCTAACAGGAACATAATGAGAACAAAAGCGCAGAGTGTTACGGCAGGAATTGCCGCCCGACATGATCTGTGACAGTAAGAGGAAACGCAATGGCAACGGCAGATCTACTCAGCATGAACAGCAAGAAAACGGCAGACAAGCAAAAGGCGCTCGACTCGGCTCTGGCGCAGATCGAACGCCAGTTCGGCAAGGGGTCGATCATGAAGCTGGGCACCGAAGGGGCTGTTCAGGATATTCAGGCAAGCTCCACCGGGTCGCTCGGGCTTGATATCGCGCTGGGGATTGGCGGCCTGCCGATGGGGCGCATTGTCGAGATTTACGGTCCTGAAAGCTCCGGCAAGACAACGCTGACGCTGCATTGCGTGGCCGAGCAGCAAAAGGCGGGCGGCGTCTGTGCCTTTGTGGACGCGGAACATGCGCTTGACCCGACCTATGCAAAGAAACTGGGTGTTGATCTGGACGAGCTGCTCATCAGCCAGCCCGACACCGGGGAACAGGCGCTCGAAATCACCGATACGCTGGTGCGCTCCGGTGCGGTGAACATGGTAATTGTGGATTCTGTCGCGGCCCTCACCCCGAAGTCGGAGCTTGAGGGCGATATGGGCGACAGCTCGGTCGGCGTTCAGGCCCGCCTGATGAGCCAGGCCATGCGTAAACTGACCGGATCGATCGCGCGTTCCAACTGCATGGTGATCTTCATCAACCAGATTCGCATGAAGATCGGCGTCATGTTCGGCTCGCCAGAGACAACAACGGGCGGCAACGCGTTGAAGTTCTATTCGTCGGTGCGTCTCGATATCCGCCGCATTGGCGCGCTCAAGGACCGCGACGAGGTTGTCGGCAACCACACCCGCGTCAAGGTGGTGAAGAACAAGGTGGCGGCCCCGTTCAAGCAGGTGGAATTCGACATCATGTATGGCGAAGGCATCTCCAAGATGGGGGAATTGCTTGATCTTGGCGTTGCCGCCGGTGTTGTGGAGAAATCAGGCTCCTGGTTCAGCTACGGTGATGAGCGCATCGGGCAGGGCCGCGAGAATGCCAAGGGTTTCCTGCGCGAGAATGAGCAGATGGCCCTGGAGATCGAAGACAAGATCCGGGCAGCGCACGGGCTGGATTTTGATATGCCTGCCAATGAGCGCGCGGCGGCGGACGACGTTCTCGAAGGCTGAAACGCCACGCACGGCACATTCGACAGAGGGGCGCATTCGCGGGATGCGCCCCAATTTCCGTTTATTGCCGCAGCGCTTGTGGACAGCCGTGACCGGCGGGGTTATTTGATCGGGAACAGAAATTCCACGCCCGAAAGCTCCGCCCATGCAAACGCTGAACGATATCCGATCAACCTTCCTGTCCTATTTCGAGAAAAACGGGCATGAAGTCGTCGCCTCAAGCCCGCTTGTGCCACGCAATGATCCGACGTTGATGTTTGCCAACTCGGGGATGGTGCAGTTCAAGAACCTCTTCACCGGCGTCGAGCACCGCGACTACAAACGGGCCACCACGGCACAGAAATGTGTCCGCGCAGGGGGCAAACACAACGATCTGGATAACGTAGGCTATACCGCGCGGCACCATACCTTCTTTGAGATGCTCGGCAATTTCAGCTTTGGCGACTATTTCAAGGAAGACGCGATCCCCTTTGCTTGGAACCTCGTGACGCAGGACCTTGGCATCGACAAGTCCCGCCTCTATCTGACGATTTACCATACGGACGATGAGGCCGCGGAAATCTGGAAGAAAGTGGGCGTGCCCGAGGACCGGATCATTCGGATCGCCACAAATGACAACTTCTGGATGATGGGTCCGACGGGGCCTTGTGGGCCCTGCACAGAGATTTTCTACGATCACGGCGATCACATCTGGGGCGGGCCTCCGGGTAGCCCGGAGGAAGACGGCGACCGGTTTGTTGAAATCTGGAACCTCGTCTTCATGCAGTACGAGCAGTTCGAAGACGGCACGCGCCGTGATCTGGCGGCGCAATCCATTGACACCGGTATGGGCATCGAACGGGTCGCAGCTCTGTTACAGGGCACCAACGACAACTACGCGACCGACCTGATGCGCAACCTGATCGAAGCGTCCGCAGATGCCACGAGCACCGATCCCGACGGCCCCGGCAAGACCCACCACCGGGTGATCGCGGATCACTTGCGCTCGACCTCTTTTTTGATGGCGGATGGCGTCACACCGTCGAATGACGGGCGCGGCTATGTTTTGCGACGGATCATGCGCCGGGCCATGCGGCACGCGCATCTGCTGGGGGCGAAGGATCCGCTGATGCACCGCCTTGTCCCGGCGCTTGTGCGACAGATGGGGGCCGCCTACCCGGAACTGGGTCAGGCGCAGAGCATGATTGAACAGACGCTCTTGCAGGAAGAGACCCGCTTCAAACAGACCTTGGATCGCGGATTGAAGCTGCTTGATGATGAACTCAGCGCCCTTGATGAAGGAAGCGATCTGCCCGGCGCGGCGGCCTTCAAGCTCTATGACACCTATGGTTTCCCGCTGGATCTGACGCAGGACGCCTTGCGCGAAAAAGGGCGTGGCGTGGATACCGATGGCTTTGATGCGGCCATGGCCGAGCAGAAGGCGAAAGCCCGCGCCGCCTGGTCCGGGTCAGGTGAGGCGGCGGATGCGACCGTCTGGTTCGACGTTGCGGATCGCGATGGTGCGACGGATTTTCTGGGGTATGAGACCGAAACCGCCGAAGGGCAGATCATCGCCGTGGTCAAGGGCAGTTCCCTGCTTGAGGAGGCCTCCGCTGGTGATGAGGTCCAGATCGCGCTGAATCAGACGCCGTTTTATGCGGAAAGCGGTGGTCAGGTCGGGGATCGCGGCACCTTGAAGACCGCGAGCGGCATGGCGGAAATCACGGATTGTCGCAAGACGGCGGATGTCTTTATCCACGTGGCAAAAGTGACGGAAGGCACGATCGCCAAAGGCGATGCGGCGATCATGGTGGTAGACCACGCCCGCCGGACGGCCATCCGCGCCAACCATTCCGCAACGCATCTTTTGCACGAGGCGTTGCGGGAGGCCCTGGGCGATCATGTGGCTCAACGCGGCTCGCTCAATGCCGAGGACCGGTTGCGGTTCGATTTCAGCCATACGCAAGCGTTGACGCTGGACCAGCTGGCAACGGTCGAGGCAGAGGTGAACGCCTACATCCGTCAGAACGCCACGGTCGAGACCCGCATCATGACCCCGGACGATGCGCGCGCCATGGGGGCACAGGCGCTCTTTGGCGAGAAATACGGCGAAGAGGTGCGTGTGGTTTCCATGGGGCACAAGGAAGGGTCCGGCAAGGGGCAGGGGGGTGATACCTACTCGCTGGAACTCTGCGGCGGCACACATGTGCGCCAGACCGGTGATATCGGCGCCTTTGTCACGCTGGGTGACAGCGCCAGCAGCGCCGGAGTGCGCCGGATCGAAGCGCTCACCGGGGCTGCCGCGATGGCGTACCTGCGCGCGCAAGACCAGCGCCTGGCGGAAGTGGCTCTGGATCTCAAGGCGCAAGCCGCTGATGTGCCAGACCGTGTGCGCGCTCTGATGGATGAACGGCGGGCCTTGTCCAACGAAGTGGCCCAGCTTCGGCGCGAGTTGGCCATGGCGGGCGGCGGCGGGACAGCGGCCCCCGAAGCGCGGGACGTCGCTGGCAAGAAGTTCATGGCGCAGGTTCTCTCCGGGGTCACTGGCCGGGATCTTCCGCCCTTGGTCGATCAGTACAAGGATAAACTGGGCAGCGGTGCCGTGTTGCTGATCGCGGATGCGGATGGCAAGGCCGCCGTCGCGGCAGGGGTCACGCCGGACCTGACGGAAAACCTGTCGGCCGTCGACATCGTTAAGGCCGCTGTTGAAGCCCTGGGCGGAAAAGGCGGTGGCGGACGCCCTGACATGGCACAGGGCGGGGCGAAAGATGCAAGTGCGGCGGAGAAAGCCATCGCCGCCGCTGAAACCGTTCTGAAAGGATAAACACGATGGGAGCACTCTGGATCGCGCATGTCACTGTCACGGACGACGAGGCCTATGCCAAATATGCCAGCCTCGCCACCGAGGCCATCGCGCAGCACGGTGGTGTGTTCATCGCCAGAGGGGCACGCTTTGTTCAGCTTGAGGGACAAGCGCGGCCACGCAATGTGGTGGCCCGGTTTCCCGACCTTGAAACGGCAGAGAAGTGTTATAATTCAGACGCGTACCAGAGGGCGCTCAACCACGCGCGGGACGCCTCCGAACGCGAATTGATGATTATCGAAACGAGCGAATAGAGCAGGGTCAAAAGGTGCCGGGTGCCTTTACCCGGCACGCGCCATCCGTTTGCGCTCATGCGGGTCAAGATAGCGCTTGCGCAGGCGGACGGCGTTCGGCGTCACCTCGACCAATTCGTCATCGTCGATATAGGCAATCGCTTCTTCAAGGCTCAGTTGCATCGGCGTGGTCAGCCGGACGGCCTCATCCGTGCCGGATGCCCGCACGTTGGTGAGCTTCTTGCCCTTCAGCGGGTTCACTTCCAGATCGTTTTCCCGGCTGTGTTCGCCGATAATCATGCCGGTGTAGACATCGGCCTGCGCGCCAATCATCATCTTGCCACGCTCTTCGAGGTTCCAAAGCGCATAAGCAACGGAGGTGCCGTTCTCCATAGAGATCAGCACACCCGCGCGCCGCCCCGGGATCGGCCCCTTGTGGGGGGCCCAGCCGTGAAACACCCGGTTCAGAACACCGGTGCCGCGCGTGTCGGTCAGAAACTCACCGTGATAGCCAATGAGCCCGCGCGACGGCACATGGGCCACGATACGGGTCTTGCCAGCGCCTGCGGGTTTCATCTCGACCAATTCGCCCCGACGCACGCCTGTGATCTTCTCGATGACCGCACCGGAATACTCGTCATCCACGTCAATCGTCGCTTCCTCGATGGGTTCATGGCGCTGACCGTCGATGTCGCGGAACAGCACCTGCGGGCGAGAGATCGACAATTCGAACCCTTCCCGGCGCATGTTCTCGATCAACACGCCCATCTGCAATTCACCGCGCCCGGCGACCTCGAAGGCCTCGCCGCCGGGGGTGTCAGAGATTTTGATCGCGACGTTGCTTTCCGCCTCCTTCATCAGGCGCTCCCGGATGACGCGGCTTTGCACCTTCTTGCCATCGCGCCCCGCGAGGGGGCTGTCATTGATGCCAAAAGTGACGGTGATGGTTGGCGGGTCAATGGGCTGAGCGGGCAGGGCTTCGGTGACTTGAGGGGCCACGATACTGTCCGCCACGGTTGCTTTGGACATGCCGGCGAGGCTGACGATGTCGCCCGCTTCGGCCAGATCAATCGGCTGCTGGTTCAAGCCGCGAAAGGCCAGCACCTTGGTCACGCGGAAGTTCTCCACCAATGCGCCGTCCCGGCTGAGCGCCTTGACGGTCTCGCCCGCTTTCACGGTACCGGATTCGACCCGTCCTGTCAGAATGCGCCCAATGAAGGGGTCCGCGCCAAGAGTGGTGGCAAGCATGCGGAACGGCGCGTCCCGTTGCGCAAGCTGCGCCGGGGCCGGCACATGCTCGACAATCATGTCAAACAGCGCCGAAAGGTCCTTGCGCGGGCCGTCAAGTTCCATGTCCGCCCAACCAGAGCGGCCAGAGGCATACATCGCGGGAAAATCAAGCTGATCGTCATCTGCGCCCAGATTGGCAAAGAGATCGAAACATTCATCGAGCGCCCGGTCGGGCTCGGCGTCGGGCTTGTCGACCTTGTTCAGCACCACAATTGGCCGGAGCCCAAGCGCCAGAGCCTTGGAGGTCACGAATTTGGTTTGCGGCATGGGCCCTTCGGCGGCGTCCACAAGCAGGACAACGCCATCAACCATCGACAGAATGCGTTCCACCTCGCCGCCAAAGTCCGCGTGGCCGGGCGTGTCCACGATGTTGATCCGCGTGCCGTTCCATTCCACCGACGTGGCCTTGGCCAGGATGGTGATGCCGCGTTCCCGTTCCAGGTCGTTGCTGTCCATCGCGCGCTCAGTTGTCGCCTGATTGTCGCGGAAGGTTCCGGATTGTTTGAGCAATTCGTCAACCAGGGTGGTTTTGCCGTGGTCGACGTGAGCGATAATCGCGATGTTTCGCAGGTCCATTTGGGCGCCTCGATAAAAAAGGAAATCCTGCCGGATGGCGAGGTGTTGGGGGCGCATACCGTGCACCTTGCCGGAAGGCCAGAGGGAATCGCGCCGACCCTAGTGCTGCGTCGAGTTCGAAAGCAGGTGAATCACCAGGATACCGGCAATGATCAGTGCCAGCCCGATGATCGCGGGAAGATCCAGCCGCTGACCGAAGACGACGAGGCCGATGCAGGCGATAAAGACGATCCCCAGTCCCGACCAGATCGCATAGACAACGCCGACCGGCATGTATTTGAGCGTCAGTCCCAACAGGTAGAAGGCAACACCATAAGCCAGGACCACCAGAATCGTCGGCCCAACACGTGTGAACTGCTGGCTGGCCTGCAGGGCGGTCGTGCCGATCGTCTCAAAGAGAATGGCGAGGGTCAGGTAAAGATAGTGCATGGGCATGACGCAGACTTTCCGGGGTCAGAGGGGCAATTGGTGTGTGTCCTTGATATCCTCCATCACGAAGCTGGCGGACACGTCCGACAGGGCCACGCGGTTCACCAGCACTTGATAAAGTCGATCATAGTCGGCCATATGCGCCACACGTGCCCGGATCAAGTAGTCAAGTTCCCCGGTCATGCGATGTACCCCCAGAATCTCTGGGATGTCGCGTATCGCGGCCTTGAACGCGGCCTGCCATTCAGCGGAGTGTTCGGACGTACGGACAAGGATAAAGAGGCTCAGGCCCAGGCCCAGTTTTTCAGGGTCAAGCAAGGCGACGCGTTTTTTGATGTACCCCTGCGCTTCGAGTGCACGCAGCCTGCGCCAGCAGGCGTTCCGGCTGAGGTTTACCCTTTCGCCAATGGTTTCCAGCGAAACCGCCGAATCCTGTTGCATAAAGTCCAGCAACCGCTTGTCGATTTCATCCAGCGTCACAAGAATCTCCGAAATCGTGAGAATTTATCTACCTAATACAGGGAAACAATCAATCATTGGAAAAAAATCCAACGGGAGAATGGATAAAACCTCATCAACGAAAAGGAGAGACCCATGATCCATCGCTTGTTTCTTGCCCACCCAGAGACCGTCAACGAGACGTTCCTGGAACATTTCCGGTTCGCCCTCGTCTTTGCGGGCAGCTTGTTTGCCGCGGCTTGCGCAGCAATTGTGCATGCTGTGATCCCATGTCTGTTCGAAAAGACCGCAAGCCGGATCGTGCTGCGTCTTGCTGATCGGTTGCAAAACCGGACGCGCCATACGTCAGAGATCAGGACCGGCGGCCAAGCGCTCAGGAGTTAGGCTTTTGAGCGCTCACCTCAGTCAGCGCGCATGAAGGGATCAACCTGACCCCGGGGGTTTTCTTCAATGCTTGCCTTATGCCGCAATCCGCCTCGCCTTGAAAGACACGCGTGCGCCATTGCATGAAAACCTACGGTCGGGCGTCTAAGCTCTTGTTTCGGAGAAGAAATCTCTCAGCTTCGGTTTTAGCCAGGCCCAGACCTCTGGCAAACCGCGGCGGACCTGTGTGCCCACGCGCGTCTCAAGCTGGGCAAAGGTGACCCCGTAATCGCGCCACGTTCCGCCGCCGTTTGCGAGGTTGCCGACGGGCACCTGCACACGGTCGATGGATTTGGCAAAGACAGCATCAGGTGTCGCGGCGGCTTCGAACTCTTCCCAGATCATGCGGAATTCGACTGCCTGATCGGGTGGCAACAAGCCAAACAGCCGATCCGCCGCCGCCTGTTCGGCGGCTTCTTGCGCGACCGCATCCACGTCCCCATGGATCGGGGTGTCGCCCGCGTCGATTTCGACGATGTCGTGCAACAGCAACATTTTCAGCACCCGATCAATTCGGACATCGGGTCCCGCCTGGTCCGCAAGTACAAATGCATAGAGCATCACGTGCCACGAATGCTCGGCCGAGTTTTCAAAGCGTGATCCGTCATGCAGGCGCGAGGCTCTCAGGACCGATTTGAGCTTGTCTGCCTCGCTGAGGAACGCGATTTGCGCCGCAATCCGGTCAGTCATCACCGGGGGCGGTCAAACTCCGCGACATTTCCGCTGTCAATTCCTTGAGAACAGCGCGCGCCCGTTGTTCCGCGCGGCGCACGCGCACGGCGGTCAGATAGGCTTCTTCCATGGTTTGCGAAGACCCGCCAATCGTATCGGCCACCCGCTGCACGAAGGCATCATCGCCCGTGGCATTGATGATCTTGAGGCTTTCCAGCGCCAATTCGTCGGCGACATCTTCAACGATACCCATGGCCTAGCGCGTGGTCTCTGTGAGGCGGCGTTTGACGTAGTCGGTTGTCGTGTCAATCAGCGTGTCCAGATGCGGCTCTTCAAAGAAATGGCCTGCCCCCTCAACCTGTTCGTGGGTAATTGTGATGCCTTTTTGCTCGTGCAGCTTGGAGACCAGAACCTCGGTATCGCTGGGCGGTGCCACTCTGTCCGCGGTGCCGTTGATGATAAGGCCCGACGCGGGGCAGGGTGCAAGGAACGAAAAGTCGTACATGTTCGCTGGGGGGGCGACCGAGATGAACCCGGTGATCTCCGGACGGCGCATCAGCAACTGCATGCCGATCCACGCCCCGAAGGAAAACCCGGCAACCCAACAGTGCTTTGAGTTGTTGTTCATCGACTGAAGATAGTCGAGGGCCGAGGCCGCATCGGAAAGCTCGCCCACACCCTGATCGTATTCCCCCTGGCTGCGCCCGACACCCCGGAAATTGAAGCGCAGAACCGTAAAGCCCATGTTGTAAAAGGCGTAGTGCATGCGGTGCACGACGACATGGTTCATGGTGCCGCCAAACTGCGGATGGGGGTGGAGGATGATGGCGATCGGCGCGTCGCGTTCTTTCTGGGGGTGATAGCGGCCTTCAAGGCGGCCTTCGGGTCCGGGAAAAATGACCTCGGGCATGAGTATCCCTGTATAACGGGTTCCTGGCACCTGATTTCTTGACGATCTCGCTCAAGCGCCTTAGAACGGTTCTAATTCATTCGCCAGTTTCGGGTTGACCAGCGAGCAATGGACTTAAGGACAAAAGCGCGCGGCGTCAATCATTTGACGTATCGCCATCGTCTCGGAGGCTGCTATGAAATTATCGACAAAAGGACGATACGCGATGGTTGCTCTTGCGGATATCGCCTTGCAGCCTGAGGGGGATCTGGTCTCGCTCGGGGATATTGCACAGCGACAGTCCATTTCGCTGCCTTATCTGGAACAATTGTTCGTCAAGTTGCGGCGTTCTGAACTGGTGCAATCGGTCCGTGGTCCGGGCGGCGGGTACCGTTTGGCCAAGAACGCAGCGGAGATTCGTGTCGTCGACATATTGAGCGCGGTAGACGAGACAGTCGATGCCATGCACACGGGCGCCGGCGCCTCGGGGGGGACGTCAGGCAGTCGCGCGCAATCGCTTTCCAATCGCCTTTGGGAAAGTCTGAGCGCGCATGTCTACGTTTTCCTCCACCAGACCCGATTGTCTGACGTGATCGAAAACGAGCTGGCACCGTGCCCGGCGGTTCCGAACCTCTTCGACTTTGTGGAAGACACGACCGTCGACGCTTGACCCGCAGAGCAACGAAACGCAAAGGAGCATGCACCCCGATGGCGCGTGTATATCTGGATCACAATGCCACAACGCCTTTAAGGGCGGAGGCGCGGGATGCGATGATCGCCGCGATGGACCTCGTGGGGAATCCCTCGTCCGTGCATGCGGAGGGACGGGCGGCCAAGGGGCTGCTGGAACGGGCGCGCGCGCAGGTCGCGGGCCTTGTGGGATGCACCCCTGCGCAGGTGATCTTCACCGGCAGCGCCACGGAGGCTGCGGCGCTGGCCGTTGCACAGAAGGACCGGCATGGCGGGATCTTTGCATCCCTGCCGACAGAGCATGATTGCTTTACGGTCTGGAGCGATGTGGCCTTGCCCAGCCTGTACAACCAGGACGGCACGCTGGATGGGGCACGAGCTGGTGCATTTATGGGTTGGATCGCCGAACAGGCAGGCCCTGAATGGTCCGCGACCCGAAAGCCGGTTGCATTGGTCGCCATGTCCGCTGCCAACAGCGAAACCGGCGTCATGCCCTTGGGCGGTCAGGTCATTCCTGACAATCACGTCAACGCCCTCAACGCCGGGACTGTGCCTTATTCCGTCGTGTGCGACATCACCCAGATCGCCGGAAAGATGCCGGTGCACTATGACGGCGACAAACGGCCATCCTACATGATCCTGTCGGCGCATAAGTTTGGCGGACCAAAAGGGGTGGGGGCGCTTATCAATTTCACCGCCGAGGACCCGCAGGCGATCTTGCGCGGCGGCGGTCAGGAAATGGGGCGCAGATCCGGCACCGAAAACCTGATCGGCATCGCCGGATTCGGGGCCGCGGCAGAGGCGGCCCAGCAGGATCTGGCCTCTGGCCGGTGGGACGAAATCAAAGAACTTAGAAAGATTCTAGAAAACACCCTTGCAGCCGACGCGAAGACAACTATTTTTGTCGGGAAAGACGCTAATCGGTTACCGAACACCTTGTGTTTTGCCACCCCCGGATGGAAAGGCGAAGCGCAGGTGATCCAGATGGATCTGGCCGGATTTGCCATCAGCGCGGGCTCTGCCTGCTCCAGTGGCAAGGTCCGCTCCAGCACGGTGCTTCGGGCGATGGGGTATGATGAAGAAACCGCAAGCAGCGCCGTCCGGGTGTCCTTGGGGTTGGAAACGACCAAGGACGAGGTGCTGCACTTCGCGCAGGCCTGGTTGCAAAAAGAAAAGAAATTCCGCGCCCGTGCGGCGTGAGATCTGGAGGACACGATGACAGCACTTGACCGGCCGGTTCCTGACACGGACGTACAGGTAAAGGAAGGCGTCGACCAGGAGACCGTCGACGCGGTGCGCGAGGTCGGCGGCAAGTATAAATACGGCTGGTCCACGGACATCGAGATGGAATACGCGCCAAAGGGCCTCAGCCCCGACATCGTGCGTCTGATCTCTGAGAAAAACGACGAGCCCGAGTGGATGACCGAATGGCGTCTGGCCGCTTACGAGCGCTGGCTGCAAAAGGAAGAGCCAAAATGGGCGATGGTCGACTACCCCGAAATCGACTTTCAGGATCAGTATTACTACGCCCGGCCCAAGTCGATGGAAGTGAAGCCGAAATCGCTGGACGAGGTCGACCCGAAGCTGTTGGCAACCTATGATAAACTGGGCATTCCGCTGAAAGAACAGATGTTACTTGCAGGGGTCGAGGGCGCCGAGGCGCTGGGGGACGCGCCGCGCAAAGTGGCAGTCGATGCGGTCTTCGACAGCGTTTCTGTGGGCACGACCTTTCAGGATGAGTTGAAAAAGGCGGGCGTGATCTTCTGCTCCATTTCGGAGGCCATCAAGGATCACCCGGAACTTGTCAAGAAATACCTTGGCTCCGTGGTGCCGGTCTCTGACAACTACTACGCGACGCTGAATTCTGCCGTCTTCTCGGACGGCTCCTTTGTCTACGTGCCGCCCGGTGTGCGCTGCCCCATGGAACTCAGCACCTATTTCCGTATCAACGCGGAGAATACAGGCCAGTTCGAACGCACGCTCATTATTGCCGACAAGGGCTCTTATGTCTCCTACCTCGAAGGCTGCACCGCCCCGCAGCGTGACATCGCGCAGCTGCACGCGGCGGTGGTCGAGATCATTGTCGAGGAAGACGCGGAGGTGAAATACTCCACCGTGCAGAACTGGTATCCCGGCGACGAAGAAGGCAAGGGCGGCATCTACAACTTCGTGACCAAACGTGCGGACTGCCGGGGCGACCGTGCCAAGGTGATGTGGACGCAGGTGGAGACCGGATCAGCAGTGACGTGGAAGTATCCGTCCTGCATCCTGCGCGGCGATGACAGCCAGGGCGAGTTCTACTCCATCGCCATCGCCAACAACATGCAGCAGGCCGACACCGGCACCAAGATGATCCATCTTGGCAAGAACACCAAAAGCCGCATCGTCTCCAAGGGCATCTCGGCGGGCAAGGCGCAGAACACCTATCGCGGGCTGGTCTCCATGCACCCCAAGGCCAAGAACGGGCGGAATTATACGCAATGCGACAGCCTGCTGATCGGCGATAAATGCGGGGCACACACGGTGCCCTACATTGAGGTCAAGAATAACTCATCGCGCGTCGAGCATGAGGCAACAACCTCCAAGGTGGACGACGACCAACTCTTCTATTGCCGCTCGCGCGGGATGGACGAGGAAGAGGCCGTGGCGCTCGTGGTCAACGGTTTCTGCAAGGACGTGCTGCAAGCCTTGCCGATGGAGTTCGCCATGGAAGCGCAGCAGCTTGTGGCGATTTCGCTGGAAGGGTCGGTGGGGTAAGACGTGCCAATCGATGAGTCTAAAATCAGAAATGATCGCCGCCACTTAAGGACAATGTTGGGCTACAAAGCAAGAGCCTGTCTAGCGCCAATAACTCTAGGTGGAGCAGTTCTTTTGTTAGCGGTTGCGCAAGCTTTAGAAATTGGCGGAGTGAAAGTTACTGAGGGAGCAATCAAAGCCGGTTTGTTGATGTTTCTGATAGGACTAGGGCCTGCTTGGTTTTGGTGGTCAAGAAGAAAAAAATGGGCTCAAGACATTGAGGAAGAACCAAAAGTCCGGGAATTGCATGGTCGCTACGGGGTAGAGAGCAAATGATCCTCACCACCACAAACTCCATCGAAGGGCGCAAAATTAGCGCCTACAAGGGCATCGTCGTGGGCGAGGCGATCATGGGCGCGAATATCGTGCGGGATTTCTTTGCCAGCGTGACGGATGTGGTCGGCGGGCGCTCCGGCGCTTATGAGCAAAAGCTGCATGACGCGCGCGCAGAAGCCATGGCCGAGATCGAAGAACGCGCCGCGGCTGTGGGCGCGCATGCCGTGATCGGGATTGATCTGGACTATGAGGTCGTCGGCGACAGCATGCTGATGGTCTCGGTCTCCGGCACCGCCGTCACGCTAGAATAGACTTTAGGAAAACGCCGTAAGGCATTGAAACAAGACGCCAAGGCGTTCAGAGAGGGAATATCATGCTGAGCATCAAGAACCTGTCCGTGAAACTGGAAGAAGAGGACAAGCAAATCCTCAAGGGCGTCGATCTGGAGATCGAGGCCGGAAAGGTGCATGCGATCATGGGGCCGAACGGCTCGGGCAAATCCACGCTGTCTTATGTGCTGTCCGGCAAGGATGGCTATGAGGTAACTGGCGGGTCCGCCGAGCTTGAAGGCGAAGACATCCTTGAGATGGAACCCGAAGAGCGGGCCGCTGCAGGTCTCTTTCTCGCGTTCCAATACCCGGTTGAAATCCCCGGTGTGGGCAACATGACCTTCCTGCGCACCGCCGTGAACGCGCAGCGCAAAGCGCGCGGTGAAGAGGAAATGTCCGCCGCCGACTTCCTGAAGGCGATCCGCGCGAAGGCCAAGGAACTCAAGGTCGATGCCGACATGCTCAAGCGCCCGGTCAATGTGGGCTTCTCGGGTGGCGAGAAAAAACGCAATGAAATCCTCCAGATGGCGATGCTGGAGCCGAAGATGTGTATCCTGGACGAAACGGACTCAGGCCTCGATGTCGATGCGATGAAGCTGGTGGCCGAAGGGGTGAACGCGCTGCGCAGTGAAGGGCGTGGGTTTCTGGTGATTACCCACTACCAGCGCCTGCTCGATCACATCAAACCGGACGTGGTGCACATCATGGCCGACGGCAAGATCGTCAAGACCGGTGGCCCCGAACTTGCGCTTGAGGTCGAAAACAACGGCTATGCCGGTATTCTGGCAGAGGTGGCGTGATGGCTGAGGCAGCTCGTCAGCAGACAACAACCGAGGCGCGGCTCGCGTCTTTGACGCGCCCCACCGGCGGCTGGGCGGAGGCTGCGCGTTCCGATGCGCTCTCCCGCGTGAAAGCCATGGGTTTGCCGCACCGGCGGGATGAATACTGGAAGTACACGCGCCCTGATACGCTGACCCAAGCGGATGTGATCCCGGCAGCCGTCTTTGACGAGGATGCGCCGATTTTCGGTGACCTCGACAGTCTTAAAATCGTGTTTGTCGACGGTGTGTTCGATGAGGCCGCGTCGGACGATCTCAGCCTGGAAGGGGTCTCGATCGAACGGCTTGCCACGTCGCAGGCGGATATTCACTGGGCGCGCGATCTTTACGGTGTGCTGGAGGCGCGCGGCCAGAAGCCGGTGGAACGTCCTCTTGCCGCGTTGAACACGGCCTTTGCCACTGATGGCGTGCTCTTGCATGTCACCGGCAAGGTGTCCAAGCCGATCAGCCTGCAATACCAGCACAAGGCAGAGACATCGGACGCGCTTTTGCATCATGTGATCCATGTCGATGCGGGGGCCGAGGTGACCTTGCTGGAGGCAGGGCCTGCCGCGGCGCGGTTCAACAAGGTGATGGAGGTCGACATTGCCGACACGGGCGTCTTCCACCACGTCCGCGCGCAAGGGCGCGATCACGAACGCCGCGCGGCCACGCATATCTTTGCGCGTCTCGGGCAGGAGAGTACGTTCAAGAGCTTCACCCTGACCAAGAACGGCGTGATGACCCGCAACGAATGCGTGATCGAGCTTACCGGAGATGACGCTATTGCCCATGTGGCCGGGGCCTGTGTGGGGGACGGCGACTTTCACCACGATGATACGGTGTTCATCACCCATGATGCGGTCAACTGCGAAAGCCGTCAGGTTTTCAAGAAGGTGCTGCGCAACGGGGCGACGGGCGTGTTTCAGGGCAAGATCCTGGTGCAGCCCGGGGCGCAGAAAACCGACGGCTACCAGATCAGCCAGTCCCTGCTGCTCGATGATGACAGTCAATTCCTGGCAAAGCCGGAGCTTGAGATTTACGCCGATGACGTTGCCTGCTCACACGGGTCCACGTCCGGTGCAATCGACGAAACCGCGCTCTTCTATCTGCGGTCGCGCGGTGTGCCGCAAGATCAGGCGACGGACCTTCTGACGCTCGCGTTCCTCGCAGAAGCGGTGGAAGAGATCGAGGACGAAGCGCTGCGTGAGGAGATCGTCGACCGTCTGGCAGGCTGGCTGGAGCGACACCGGAACTGATGGCGGTCACCCGCAATATCACGGCAACCTACAAGGGGCCCGGTCGTGTGGTGACCGGGCTTCTGGCACTGGGCCAACGGGAAGACCGCGCGCTGGCGTACCTCATGGCCGGGTGTCTGGTGGTCTTTGTCGCGCAGATGCCAAAGCTGGCCCGTCAGGCGCATCTGACGGGGGAAGACCTGAACATGCTGATGGGGGCGACCCTGATGGCCTGGCTTTTTATTGCGCCGCTGGTGCTCTATTGCGTTGCGGCCCTCAGCCACCTGGTCGCGAAGCTGTTCAGGGGCAGGGGGACAGGGTATGGCGCACGGCTCGCCTTGTTCTGGGCCTTGCTTGCCTCCTCGCCGCTGATGTTGCTCAACGGTCTCGTGGCCGGGTTCATCGGGCCTGGAATAGAGTTGCAGATCGTCGGCGTCTTGTGGTTTGCAATTTTCATGTGGTTCTGGTTAGGCGGGCTCTACGCAGTGGAACGGGCGGACACCGAATGACCCATGGAACAAACTTGCCACAGCTTGCGCTGTTGACGGTACGTGATCCTGCCTCTGCCGCGGCGGTCGTGCTCGGCTGGAAGCTGCCGAAAGAGGCGATCTGGACAGCGGTTGCCTTGGTCAGCGTCATCATCACGATGCTTTCCACGCTGTCCAATGTGATCTTCCCGGTCCCCGCACCGTTGAACGCCTTCGTGGGCAACCCGTTTATCTATTTCGGCGTTGCCTTCGGCGGCTTTGTGGCGACCGTCTATGCGATCTTCTGGGTGGGTCGCATGTTGGGCGGACAGGGCACGATCGAAGACCTGATGGTCTTGCTGCTCTGGCTTCAGGCGATAAGGGCCGCTGCCCAGATTGCGATCCTGCTTTTCCTGATTATTGCACCGGTGATGGCGAGCTTTCTGGTGCTTTTTGTCGCGGTGGCAACGCTTTGGATTTTCGTTCAATTCATCAATGTCGGCTTGCAACTGAACTCCTTTCTGCGCGCCGTTGCCGTTCTTGTGATCGGCGTGGTTGTGCTAATCGCGGGGGTTAGTTTTCTTTTGTCGTTAATCGGATTTTCCGCACTTGGAGTGCCCTCAAATGTATGACGTCGAAGCCGTTCGAAAGGACTTTCCAATCCTGAGCCGGCAGGTGAACGGCAAGCCGTTGGTGTACCTCGACAATGGCGCTTCCGCGCAGAAACCACAGGTCGTAATCGACGCTGTGACCCAGGCCTATGCACAGGAATATGCCAATGTGCACAGGGGGCTGCATTACCTGTCAAATCTGGCCACTGACAAATACGAAAGCGTGCGGGGTGTGATCGCGCGGTTTCTGAACGCCGGGTCGGAGGATGAGATCGTGCTCAACTCCGGCACCACCGAAGGCATCAACATGGTGGCCTATAGCTGGGCCATGCCGCGTCTTGAGGCGGGGGATGAGATTATCCTCTCGGTCATGGAGCACCACGCCAATATCGTGCCATGGCATTTCCTCAGGGAGCGTCAGGGCGTGGTCCTGAAATGGGTGGATGTGGACAGCACGGGCGCGCTTGACCCGCAGGCTGTCATTGATGCGATCAGCCCCAGGACAAAACTGATTGCCATCACCCATCTGTCGAACGTTCTGGGCACGCGGGTCGACGTCAAGACGATCACGCAGGAAGCCCATGCCCGCGGGGTGCCCGTGCTGGTCGACGGTTCGCAGGCCGCTGTCCATCAGCCTGTGGATGTTCAGGACATCGGATGTGACTTCTACGCCATCACCGGGCATAAGCTCTATGGTCCGTCAGGGTCTGGTGCGATCTATGTCAGGCAAAGCCGGATGGAAGAGATGCGGCCCTTCATCGGCGGGGGTGACATGATTAGGGAAGTCTCTAAGGAGGCTGTCGTTTATAACGATCCGCCCATGAAGTTCGAAGCGGGCACGCCGGGTATCGTACAGACCATCGGCCTTGGCGTGGCGCTTGAGTATATGATGGGTCTGGGCATGGAGAACATCGCGGCGCATGAAGACATGCTGCGTGATTACGCCGTGAACCGGCTGTCCGGGCTCAACTGGCTACAGGTCCAAGGCACGACACCAGACAAGGCTGCCATCTTCAGCTTTACCCTGGACGGCGCGGCGCATGCGCATGACATCTCCACCATTCTCGACAAGAAGGGCGTTGCGGTACGCGCGGGCCAGCATTGCGTGGGACCGTTGATGGCGCATATGGGCCTATCGGCAACCTGCAGAGCGTCCTTTGGGCTCTACAACAGCCGGGAGGAGGTCGATGTGCTGGTTGAGGCACTTGAACTGGCGCATGATCTTTTTGCCTGACACGGCCTGTTTTTTGACGTTGCAGGGCAGTGTGGCGCAGTCTATACCGCGCGGTATGGACCCTTAGCTCAGCTGGATAGAGCGCTGCCCTCCGAAGGCAGAGGCCAGAGGTTCGAATCCTCTAGGGTCCGCCACAGGGTCTCCTGCAGGGCAAAGGGTGCCTGTCTTATCAGGAACCACGAACTGACGTTAGTTGTTGCCCCGAACCGATGAGAGCTTCGGATTTCTGACCCTGACCCTGACCCTGATCCGGTCCGCCACTTGTCCTTTCATTGACGGGTTCAGCGAATTGTCAATTCAGCACGTGCTCGATCGCGGCGCTCAACTGCGGTTTTGGACTGGTTTATCGCCTTGGCCGACACAACACCGTCGATGCGACTTGCCGAGAGACTGAGAAGGAGACACGCTATCCGTGCTGGCGCGTAGACTTGAGGCGTGAAGGAGAACAACGGCTTGGATGGAAATTCTGTGATTCCCCTTGTTTTGTCCCTGGCGGTGCTCGTGTCATTGGCTGGGGTCATCTATCCTTTTGCCCCTTTCAAGAGCCGTTGGGTTGCTCTTGCATCGTCCATCGGGTGCTTCGTTCTCATCGGCGTTACCGGGCCATCGCCGGACACCGCTAGATTAAACGTAAAAGAGCACCCACGGGCTGTGCCGGAAGGAGAAAAACGGCGTTGGGTCACGTCCGAACGGTTGAACCGTCGTACATGCCCGTCGGAACGCTGCGGGGTGGTCGGGCAACTGTTCTTCCGCGAAGGCGTGAAGGTGCATGAGGTACGTGACGGATGGGCAAGGATCACGCCGTTTTATGACGCCTCCTGTCTAGGCGGGCGAAGCGAATACGTCGATAGCGGGAATACCGAATGCGATGATTTGAACGGTATTGTTGATGGGCAACTCGCCGAATGGGTGTCGCTGGGATACCTGTCTGAAACGCGCCCGGCCGATCTGGCTTCGGCCGCGTCGGGGATTGAGGCATTGATAGCCGGGTCTGACGACTTTGCGCGATACCGAACCGCTTTCGCCAATGCAGCGAAGTCGCTTATCGCACAACGCCAATGCAGTGAAGGCGACTTCCGCGACATGGGGGGGTGGGTGAAGTCCACCCATCATGGCGATCAGGCAATCTACTATGTTTATTGCGGCGGTGCATCGGTCGCCAGCCGGCTCTACCTGAATGCCGACACGGGCGAGACATTCAGGAAAGGGGAATTCCGATCGCCTCTCTGACCAGAAGAGGGTCCGGGTTTTCGGCGGCGCTTCGAAGTGGGCGTTCAAACTGCCAAGTTCGGAACCTGCTATGGGCCCCGCGTCAAGATCGTCATGTTTTTCATCTGCTCCGACCGCATTGTGTTTGCAATCCCGCGCGGCAACGAGGCGCATCCTCATCAGCCCCGTGCGGGCAGGGCAGGGCGTTTGGGACCGTTTGATTGCGTGCGTGTTGAAATAAGAGACGGTCGGGGTACACTCATGAAATGAGTAGCAATATCTCCGCTTGCGGCTTGAGCCGACCCGCCTATTCTCGACGCAGGGTCATTCAAGGGGCCGGTGTGGCCCTTTGCGCGCCCCACTTTTTCGCGCGCACTACCGCTGCGCAACAACCGCCAGGGCCGGTGGTCCTGGGGCTGAACGTTGCGCAAAGCGGACCTTATGCCGATGAAGGTGCGGACGAGCTGCGCGCCTTTGAACTCGCTGTCCAGCACATCAACGGCGAAGGGGACGGGGGCATGCTCAACACCATGCGGCCGCTTGCCCTGACCGGCGCCGGGATCTTGGGCCGGCGGGTCGAATTTGTTACCGGAGACACGCAAACCAGGTCCGATGCGGCACGCGCGAGCGCGCTGACCATGATTGAGAAGGATGGTGTGTCGATGATCTCCGGTGGATCGTCGTCGGGCGTCGCGGTGGCGGTGCAGGCCCTGTGCCAGGAGGCGGGCATCATCTTCATGGCGGGGCTTACGCATTCTAATGACACCACGGGGAAAGACCGCACCCGGAATGGCTTTCGGCATTTCTTCAACTCCAACATGTCGGCAGCGGCATTGGGGTGGGGGTTGCGGTTCATGTATGGCAACGAGCGCCGCGCTTATTACCTGACGGCAGACTACAACTGGGGGTATAACAGTACCGCGACCATTCAGGCGGAGACCGAGGCTTTGGGCTGGACCACGGTGCAGGAGGTTTTGACGCCTCTGACGCAAACGGATTTTACGCCCTATATTGCGCCCGTCGCCGCCTCCGGTGCAGACGTCTTGGTGCTGAGCCACTATGGCGGGAACCTCGTGAATTCGATTACCAGTGCCGCGCGGGCCGGGATGCTTGGCAGACAGGTGAACGGGCGGGATTTTGTGATCGCCTGCCCCCTTGTGACGGACCTTATGCTGCGCGGGATCGGGTCTGACGCGGCAGATTTGGTCTCCACCATGAACTGGCATTGGTCACTGCAAGATGCCGGGTCCCAGGCCTTTGTGCGGTCTTTTGGAACCCGGTACGGGTTTCCCCCGTCCAGCGCGGCCCATACCTGCTATGTGCAAACCCTGCTCTACGCCGATGCCTGTCAACGGGCCGGGTCGACCGACGCCTGCGCCGTGGTCGAAGCGCTGGAGGATTTCGAGTTTGACGGGCTTGGAAACGGATCATCGCTTTATCGGGCGGAAGACCATCAATGCATAAAGTCGGTTCCGTTGGTGAAGGGAAGACCCAACCCGGAAAATGCGTTCGATCTGGCGCAAGTGATTGATTTCGCGCCACTGAGCGCCGTTGCCTATGACCCGTCGCTGCTTGGCGGTTCCTTGGGGGACTGCAATTCGAGATGACGGCGGGGCGCGGGATCGGCCAGTCTCAGCCCGGTTGAGGCACCTGCGGCCCAAGCTACTCCCGCACCAGTCTGAATCCCAGCGTGATGCTTCGATCCGTGCGGTCTGCCCAATTGCGCGCACTGATCCCGGAAGCAGATGCGTCGCTTAGGTAAGACCCCCCGCGAATGGGCGCCCGAGTACAATCTGTCTGCTCATGGACCCAGGCCGAGCCGTCATCGGGCGCCGACTGATAATCCGGAGCCCAGCAATCCAATGTCCACTCCCAGACGTTGCCCTGCATGTCGAAAAGGCCATTGGCATAGGAGGTCAATGATCCGACATTCGTGCGTCCGGATGCATCAATATGCGCGTAGTCCCGCAAGTTTTCCCGCGTCACGTTCTCCGCCCCCCGGAACGCCGCATATTCCCATTCCGCCTCGGTCGGGAGCCGATAGGCAACACCGGTGTTCGCAGACATCCAGCCCGCAAAGTCCTGTGCATCCTGCCACGAAACCTGCACCACTGGTTCATCGCCTGCACCGTCTCGACGCGACTGGCATCCGCCAAGCTCCGCGCAGGCGTTCCACTCCGCCACGGTGATCTCGAACGCCCCGATTGCAAAACCCGGAACCACGACCTCGCGTTTCGGGGTGGCGTCGGCATCGCTGGTGCCAGCGCCCATAACGAAGGTGCCGCCCCGAACCGGAACCATTTGCGGACAATTGGCACAATCCTGGAAGGCTTCGCCCTCTGGCAAATCCGTCAGCTGCAAACCACCTGGAGGACTAATGCCCTCGACCGTACCATTTGGAATGTCGTCGGCTTGGGTTAGCTGTTCGGGATCGAAGAAATCACCGGGCAGGTTGTCCACAAGCCCACCGCCTTCGCATAGAGCAATCGACAGGCCTTGCGGCGGTACCGTCGCCGCGTCACCACAAGCCTCCAGCAATTGCTGCCGCGTAAGGCCGAGGGTGCCCGTCAGGTTTACCCCTGTAAAGCGTGCGCCAGCCAGACTGGCATTCTCAAAAACGACGTTGTTTAGAATGGAACTGCTGAAATCAACATCGTCCAGAACTGCGTTGCTGAAATCGACGTTTTCCAAACGCGACCGGGCAAAGGTCGCGAAGGGCAAAGCGGCGTCACTGAAATCCGCATTCGTGACCACCGTGTTGTCAAGGAATGATGACGATAGATCACTTGACGCAAAACGCACATTGTCGATGGTCGCGGTGCTGAGATTAGCGCCCCGTAAGGTGCCCGAAGAGAGGTCAATGCCACTCAGAATTGCCAGACTGAAATTGACCGCGTCCAATTGCGATGCATTCAGGTCGACCGCGGACAGGATCGTGCCAAAGAAGCTTGAATTGCTGCCAATTGCGCTCTCCAAGCGCGCCCCGTTCAGGGCGTTGGTCCCCAGACGCGCCAGACGGGTCATGTCACGATTGGAGAAATCCGCCTGTGCGCCGGAAGCGCCGTCACTCTTCAGCCATTCTTCGTGCCTCGCCAGCAGCGCGGTAAGCTCAAGCTCTGACATGGCCGCCGGATCGGTCGCGCGCAACCAAAGGTGATTGACATATAGGGTTGGTTGAAACAGCCAGATGGCAGCAGCGCATGTCACAGCGGCCGCCCCGGCACCGATGGCGGGGATATCCCAACCGCGCCGCAGCAGTCTTGTCACCTTGTCCGGCGCGTTGACCGCCATTCTGGCGGAGACGCTGCCGTTCATGAAACTGAGGAAAAGATACTCGCGCAGAGGGCTTTGCCTGTCTGAACGGCGAATGACAGACATCAGGACCTCGCGCCACCGAACGCCCTTTCGCACCACGATATCCATGCCGCTGTCGTCACCTTGCGCATCCCAGGCACTGAGCAAAACCGAATTCAGCGTGTCGCGCACCTGTTTCTCGAAATCAGAGGGCATGTCGGCCATCAGAAGCTTGCGCAACACCTCGGGCATGAACCCGGTCCGGAACCACGGAAGCTGCGCAAGCCGGCCAAATGACCGTTCGTCCATCAGGGGCCGTGGTGCGCCTGCCTCATCCTGGGTTTCGGTCTTCAGGTTCGCACCAAGTTGCAGGGTGATGTCAGGGACAACCAGCGGAAAGATCGCGCAGGCTTGGAGCCATTGATACCCCGCGGTCCCCAGGTAATCCTCCAGTTCGACCAGAATGTCTTCGACCGTGTCCGGCGCGTCCGAGACGTCATTTGGCAGGTCTTCGAGGGACCGGATGGCAGCATCGGGAAACGGGGCTTCCCATTGCGCCTCACCCGGCGCATAGGCCCAATCCTGGCCCTCCCGCTCGAAGAAACAGGTAAAGAGCTGGCTCATGCCGTCCATTGTCGCGGGGACAACATCCAGCCCGGCAGCACGCATCCGCGTCTCGGCCTGCGACCATTGCTCATATGGCACCAGCGTCAGCATCTTGGGGCCCTCAAAGGGCTTGAGCGCTCCGAGCCAGCTTGCAAGGCGCATGTTTAACGGGTCGAAATAACTGTCTTTTGACGCCAGGACGATTGCCCGCGCCGTGGGATGTGTCGCGGCAATCTCTTCGATGGATTTGACACCCTGCCGCGCAAACCCTTCGGGCGAGATAACAGTACAAATCCGCAAATCGGCGTGAAATTCAAAAATGTGCAGGTTCACATTCTCGGTACGCAAAGCCTTGGCGATCAAACGTCCGTATGCCGTCAGATGATCGTTGCGCGATACACGTTCAATAAAGAAAAGGTATTCCGGGATCTGCGGGACCGTCGCATAAACAGGCTCCGGGAACCCTGCCGACTTCTGAGCGGCCCGTATGGTCTTGCTCACATCCAGACGATTGCTGCGCGCGCGGGTATGCCGGTTCAGGTCACGGGTCTTGCGCAGGAATGAACCCGCAGCAAAAAGGCTTTCACCTCCCGTGCTCAAACCGATGCGCCGCACATCCCCGTCACCGGCATCAAATTGTCGTTCCAGCATGGCCCGGCGCCGGTGCCGCCAGATCAGCGCTGCGGCAAGCAGGATCATGGGAACCAAGCTCCAGATCAGGCGCCTGACATCAAAGGACCTGGTGGGTGGCGGGGCAATAATCTCAAACGCTGGCGCCTCGGGGTCCGGCACTTCGAAGAGTTCTTCGGTGCTTCGTTCCGCAACCGCTTGTCCGGGGAGGGGGACAGGTTCCACCTCCTCCTGCTCAGGCGGCACGACCACCAGCGGGATGTCCGGCTCCGTGTCGTCCGGCTGCGCGCGGACGAGCCACAGGGCAAAGGCAACCAGCGCCAGAACAGTCAACACTGACGCCACGCGCAGGGCCATGCGCCAGATGTCCTCGGGTCGTGTGTCTACGTTTCCAGTCTCTGCGTCCGTTGACTGCCGCGTTTCGTCCGGCGCATCAGCCTCATCGAGATCAGCAAAATAGAGCGTCCATTGCGCGCGGAAAAAGGCCTGCTCGCTGGGGCGTTTGCACAGGATCGGTGCGATGTACTGGCCAAGTGCGTCCCAGCTCTTTTCTGCATTCATCGCGGGGGCCAAGGCCGCGACCACCTGTCGAATACGAAAATGCTCCTCAACGCCGATGCGAAAGCCTTCCGCCGAGAGTCTTTTCAAAAACCCCGATATCGTCGGTTGATCGCTCACCTTGCGATCCATCGTTGTGACAGGAGAGACGGCATCTGGACGAGTATCCTAGGTTGCCCGCGCCATCCAGCGGTTCAGGATTTTCTCGCCCCGGAGCAAATCAGCTTCGGTTTTCAGCAGTGCGGTCAGGCTGCTCTTCAGATAAGGCGTTTGATCCTTTGCCTTGATGCTGTGCTTTTTCAGATCAAATCTCTCTGCCAGCACCGCCGTCCATGACAGGAGTTCGGCGGTGCTTGGCCTTTTTTGCAACTGGCTCCTGTCGCTTTGGAAATCGAGGAACAATGCCAGGGCATCCGCGAACGGATGCCTATCCCCAATCGTCCCGATGGAGGGAAATCGCTTTTCCACAATCCGGCGCAGTTTCGCTTCAGAGGGTTGCTCGATGTGGTAGTATACACACCGGCGCAAAAACGTTTCAGGCAGTTGCTTTTCCGAATTGCTCGTGAAGACAACGATTGGCCTGAATTCAGGGGACGCCTTGAATCGTGGTACCTGATTGTCACCCAGCGTCAGTTCCGGGATTTCGAACTCAAACCTGTCGATTTCGCTGAGAACATCGTTGGGAATGTCTCGTGGGGCCTTGTCTATTTCGTCAATCAAAACAAAAACCCTGCGCCGCGTGTCAGGGCCATCGACAGGCGGAAAACCCGCCATCGCCTTGTCCACAAGCGGCGCTAGGTGTGCGGGCACCGCATTGCGATCCTGCGCCAGCAGGATGGCACGCCCCAGCGCGTTCAGCGTCAGGTATTTTTCCGGGTTCATGTCTTCTGCGCCTCGCGCGGCATCCCTGAACTGGCGGGCATGATTGAAGATGTAAAACAGGTCCGTCGCGGAAGTGGTCGACTTCACCACATGATCCAGAACGTTCTCGCGTTTTACGCCAAACTCCAGCGCGAGGTTATATATCAGCTCGGTTTTTCCGGACCCCGGCGCGCCCGTCAGTAACAGCGGCTGACCTAACAACAAGGCCACGTTGACCGCACTTACGAGGCCCGGGTCCGGCAGGTAGTCTTTGGGGTCTTTCCAGGATTCTGTTTGCGAAACCGGAAGGTCTTCCGTGGCCTGCCCGCTCGGTTTCCCGATTGCTTGATAGAAATTCACGTCACATCCTCTTGGTTTGTTCGCGTTGCTGCGAAGTGTTTGGCCGCGCGACAAGCCTGATGAATTCGTGCAGCTCTACCTCCTCATGGTCGTCGAACAAGGCTTCGATGTCCCATTCCAGATCCATCGCGTCCCCTTCGCTGATACGCTCATCGCGCCTCAGCATGGTCACCCAATCCATGGCCTGGTCAAAATCAATCGTACCAAGGCCGGTGACCGTCAGCTTGTTTCCGAGCGCCCTTTCCGCGATCAGGGTCGACAATGGCTCTATGTCATCTTGATGTCCACCGCGGCTCAGGGTGACGCAGATGATGACGTAGACCAGTGGGTTCAGTCCCATTTGACAGGCTTCGTTCCAAAACCCGATCCATCGTTCTATCAGGGACAGATCATCCGGAACGGACCGGAGTTTTGTCAGGTAGATGCACGGTTTGCCGCGCTCGTTGAGCTTGGTGACAATGTCGACCGTTTCCGCAGATCGTGCGACAACCGCATCTTGAATTCTGGACTTTACCGACTGAATGGCGTCGTCCGCATTCGCGTCGCGGCGGTGGTTCAGGTCAACCAGAACATGGGAACAGTATTCCGGGCGGTCGCCTTGATTGACACGAATGGTTTGTCGGGCGATGCGCTGGCCAAGATAGTCAGGCTTTTTGGCGGAATGATCAGATACAAGGATGAACGCCGGGCTTTCGGAGTTTGCATTTTGCAGAAAGGTCTGGACCGTGTTCAGTTCCTCTTCCCGGTTGATCAGCAGATGATCGTGCACTGGTTCATGTTCGACGCGGTAGGTTGCCTTTGCGGCGTGAAAGGCCGTGCTGCGATCGAGGAAAGCGCGCAGATGGGCAGAGCCGATGAAATAGGCCGTTCGGTCCAGCGCGCTGTGAACCGAGTGTGTCATGCCGATCAGCAAGCCTCTGGAATTACTCCAGATCGGACCGCCGCTGAAGCCTTGCTCGATAAACTCATCGCGCTGTTCCTCGGGCACCAGTTGCGTGCCTCCGACAACGGGCCCGCCAACGGAGCAGTTTATCGAATTGCCTCGTGACACATCGGCCTGCCATCCCATCGCATGGCATTTTTCGGATTCGATGCTGTCCCTTTCCCGCGCAAAGATCACCGGTCGGGTTTTCCGCAGCACCGCAGGTGCCTCCAAAACCTGCAGGATCGCGATGTCGGATTGGTTCAACAGGTTGTTGCCCTGCTCATCCGCCGCGAAACCCTTTGCATCAACGCGCGGTGACCACCCGATAACAGCCGCCTCCACAAATTCGCGTTGCGCGATCATGGGAAAATCCAGCTTCAACGCCTCTTTGGGAAGGGCGTCGACCCCCTCAAAGCAGAGGTTGATATCCCCCATGGCCTGCGCCACCACATGCGCGCAGGTCAGTATGACCCCCTGTGACTTGTCGATAACAAATCCGGCACCAACCTGCAGGGGGTGTCTGTTCGACCAGACCCGCGCAATGCTCGACCTTTTTGTTCTTGTGAATTCAACTGGATTGCGCATCACCGCTGCGGCCAAATTCTTTCAATTCAAATACCCGCCTGTCTTGTCGAGGCAATTTCAGGCGTCTGATTTCTTCCATTTCATCTTGACGTTGAAATGCCCCTCGGCCTTGCCGCTTGCGATCAACGCGCCAAAACTGGCATTCATCTTGATTCCAAAGCTGACCTCTATCTCTTCCGGTTCTTCCACAAAATCCTGCAAGGACGAAATGAGCTGCTCTGCAGCCGGTTTGATCTTCTCAAGGGCGTTTTCGAAACTTCCATCGAATTGATCTGCGATGGCATCGCCAATTCCGACCATCTCTTCTTCCGCTGCGTCCGAACCAGCGCGCACCGGCACCCTGCGTTCAAACTCCACGCCTTCGACCAATACCGTCTTTCCCCCGACATCGAATGCGATGATCTCTCCGTCCTGCCTGCTCATGATTTGCCCCCGATCAACAGCCCACACCTGCTGTCTATCACGTCTCCGAGTTGAGCCAAAAGCAATTGTTAGCGCGACGTCCCCGTATTCCCCAAGACCACTATCGGCACTGTTGCAGGTTTCATTTGAGGGCAAACGCCAGAGAGGCTGCAAAAAAACACGGAATACGAGTGGCGGAGAGACAGGGATTCGAACCCTGGGTAGGCTTGCACCCACAACGGTTTTCGAGACCGCCCCGTTCGACCACTCCGGCACCTCTCCGCGGGGGTCTGCCCGCAGCGTCTAATCTGTCTTGGGGGGGGAGACAAGGGGCGATTGGCGCGGGCATGCCCGTCACGAGAAATTTCATTGCGCAGGCAGGCATATGACCTAATCTTTTAACGACTAGCCGTTAGATGAGGGTCAGGAGGCCATACATGACAGCAATGATACGCACAGGGGTATTTCTGGTGGCACTCATCGCTTTGGCGGTGACATGGGGACCACGGGCAAAAGCCCAAGGCGATGACAGGCTGGAGGCTTTCCTCCAAGTGACCGGCTTTGACGTGGCGTTGGAGAGCATGAAGCTCACCGCCAGCACAGCGCCGGGCATGATCGGTCTTGAAGCCGATGATTTCGGGCAGCAGTGGACCACGCTGGTCGAAGAAGTCTTTGACACCGATGAGATGCACGACATGGCTGTCGACATCCTGCGGGAAACGCTTGAGCCTGAGATGCTGATGCATGCGGTCGAGTTCTATGCCTCGGAACTTGGGCAGCGCCTTGTCGCGGTTGAGAATGCGTCACACATGAAAGACGATGACGCGCTGAAATATGAAGCGGGGGAGGCCATCGTGGCGGGGCTGGTTCAAATCGGGTCCCCCCGC
This sequence comes from Pseudomonadota bacterium, assembly GCA_039196345.1. Classification (GTDB taxonomy): domain Bacteria; phylum Pseudomonadota; class Alphaproteobacteria; order Rhodobacterales; family Rhodobacteraceae; genus Roseobacter. Next base: position 35,895 of record JBCCUU010000021.1, read on the forward strand.
CTGAGAGAGTTGAAAAGGCTCAATGCCGCCGTTGCGTCTGAAGATGCCTCCATTCACGCCATACAGGAGGTGCAAGTACGGTTCTTGATGGCGGCTGCCGCTGCCGGTGTGATCGATTTGCGGATGGACGAGGCGGATCTGCGCGAAAACCTCAAGCGACAGGAAGGCGAGATGCGCCGGACCATGCAGCGTAATGGCCTGACCGGATCGGCCTATACTTATCAGGCGTTTTCCGATGATGAAATCAGCGCCTATGCTGACGCGCTGGAACATCCCGCGATGCAGAAAGTCTATGCCCTGATGAATGCGGTTCAGTTTGAAATCATGGCGGACCGGTATGAGGCGATGGCCATGGCCATGCGCGATCTGCGACCGTCCCAAGAGCTGTGACATGATCCGGGCGCTGCTTGTTGCGATCTTTGTTCTGCTGAGCGGGCAGGCGGCTCTTGCCAATGCGCGGATCACCGTACTAATGGATGTTCTGCGGATTTCCGATGTGGTCGAGATCATGCGCGAGGAAGGCTTTGCCTACGCGGAAGAGCTTGATACGGACATGTTGGACGGGCGGGGGGGCGCGTTCTGGCGCGCGCAGGTGGGCCAGATCTACAGGGCCGACCCGATCCTGGAACGGGTCCGAACCGCCCTGGAACAGGGTCTGACACCTGATGAGATCGACGCCGTGATCGCCTTCTTCGGCGCGCCCGAGGGCGCGCGGATCATCGCGCTTGAAAATGCCGCCCGGCGCGCGATGGCGGACCCGACCGTCGAAGAGGCCGTGCGCGCGCTCTTTGACGATCGATCCGGTTCGAAAGACCCGATGACCCGGATTGTGACCGCGTTCATAGAGGCCAACGATCTTGTGGAGCGTAATCTCTCTGGTGCAATGACCGCCAATGCGCAGTTCTTCCTCGGCCTCTCCGATGGCGGCTACATAGAAGACACTGAAAGCCAGATCCTCGAGAATGTCTGGTCGCAACAAAAGGACATTCGGCTCGACACGGAAAACTGGCTGAACGGGTTTCTCTTCATGGCCTACGAGCCCTTGCCAGATGACGTCATGCAAAGCTATCTCACCTTCTCAACCACGCAGGCCGGGCAAGCGCTCAACGCTGCGCTGTTCGAAGGGTTCGAGGGGGTTTACCGTGAGATCTCCTATGCCTTGGGCAGGGCGGTGGCGCTCCAGGCCGAAGGGGATGAAATCTGACACCGCGGCGCTTGACAATGAAGCGGCTATGGTGCATCTGGCGGCTTCATCCACATGGGCCCGAACCGTCGGGCCTCTTTTAATTCACGTACATCCGGGACTGGATGCGCTGTTCGAGGTGGCCACAGGCCGAAACGCCCATCAACGGGGACCACAGGACGCGGCAGAGAAAAGGAAACGACCATGTTTGCGGTCCTCAAGACAGGCGGCAAGCAGTACAAAGTTCAGGCGGGCGACATGCTGCGCGTCGAGAAACTGGCTGCGGACGCTGGTGAAACAGTTCAATTCAACGAAGTGCTGATGCTGGGCGGTGACAAGACCGTCGTCGGCGCGCCCTTTGTCAAAGACGCGGGCGTTCAGGCCGAAGTCGTCGATCAGGTCAAGGGCGAGAAAGTCATCAACTTCGTCAAACGCCGCCGGAAGCACTCTTCCAAGCGGACCAAGGGCCACCGCCAGAAACTGACACTGGTGAAGGTCACAGATATCCTTGCCTCCGGCGCGGAGAAATCCGGTGTAAAGGCAGCGATGGGCGCAGGATCAGTTTCCGCCACTGCGGTCGCGGCGGCAGCCCCAAAAGCAGCCAAGAAAGCCGAGAATAAAGCGGCACCGGCCAAGGCAGAGAAAGCGGAAGCGGCACCTGCTGCAGGTGCTGACGACCTGAAACAACTGTCCGGCGTTGGTCCGGCACTTGAGAAAAAACTGATTGAAGGCGGCGTGACCTCTTTCGCTCAGATCGCGGCATGGACGGAAGAAGACGTTGCTGCGATGGACGAGAAACTGTCGTTCAAAGGCCGGATCGAGCGTGAAGGCTGGATCGAACAGGCCAAAGAACTGGCAAAAGGCTAAGGAGAGACCAAATGGCACATAAAAAAGCAGGTGGTTCATCCCGTAACGGGCGCGACTCAGCGGGTCGCCGTCTTGGCGTGAAACTCTATGGTGGTCAAAAAGCCATCCCCGGCAACATCATCGTGCGCCAGCGCGGGACAAAGTTCTGGCCGGGTGAAGGCGTGGGCATGGGCAAGGATCACACGATCTTTGCAACAGTGGATGGTGCCGTCACCTTCCACAAGGGCCTGAAAAACCGGACATTCATCTCGGTTCTCCCGGCGGCGGAGGCCGCGGAATAAGCCTTTCCTCAGGTTGGCAAGAATTCAGGGGGATCGGCGATACCGCCGGTCCCTTTTCTTATTTTTGACACGCTCATCTGCAAGGTAGAAACCATGTCGGTCGCAGTGACAAGCTTTGCCATCTTTGCCGCCAGCCAGGTCGGCACGCCGGGGCCTGCGAATATGGCGCTTCTGGCAACAGGCGCGCGATACGGGTTCCGGCTGGCGTTGCCCTTCGTGGCGGGCGTTGCACTTGGCAAGCAGCTTGTGATCTGGCCGGTGGGCTTTGGGCTGATGGAACTTGCGGGCCGCGCGCCTTGGGTGTTCGAGGTGCTGAAATACGCCTCTGCTGCCTACATCATCTGGTTGGCGTGGAGCGTCGCGAATATGCGTCTGAAAACCAGTGACGAGGCGGGCTCAGCACCGAGATTTTTGGCGGGGTTGATCGTTCACCCGCTCAATCCCAAGGCCTGGGCCATGATCGTCGGTGGGTTCACCGCATTTGTGGCCCCGGGGACGCCCACGCTGGAAGCCACGGCAACCATAGCGCTTGTCTTGCTGGCCTGTCAGCTGGTGCTGCATCCGCTTTGGGCTCTGGCGGGGGATGCCATCGCCCGGACCGTGGCAGGCACAATACTTGAACCTTATTTGATGTGGAGCCTCGCCGGATTGACGTTGGCTTCAGTACTTTTCGTGTTGTTCGGAGGAGGGACATAGCGATGGAGATGGAACGCATTCTTGTTCAGGCGGTGGTCGAAACCGAGCGGTTTGACCTGCGCCCGCCGCGTCGCTCGGACACGGGGCTGATCGAGCTTTACGGCGGCGATGCGCGCGTGGCGCGCATGACAACCTCGATACCGCATCCGCTGCCGCCGGGGATGATCGAAGGGTTTGTCTCCCGCGCCATGGAAGACGACCGCGAGGAAGACGTCTGGGTCATTGACGGTAGCAAATCCGGTGCTGCTGACCTGATGGGGCTGATCTCCCTCAAGCGGCTGGATCGCGAACAGTCAGAGGTCAGCTATTGGGTGGCACCACCTTATTGGAACACCGGGCTCGCGTCTGACGCGGTGCAGGCGCTGGTCGGGGCGAACCCCTTGAGCAACAAGACGATGTTCGCCAGCGTCTTTCAGGATAACCCGGCCTCAGCCCGGGTACTGACCCATTGCGGGTTTGAGTATCTGGGGGACGCGGAGAGTTTTTCGGTGGCCCGCGATACGACGGTTGCGACCTGGACCTATTCGAAAAAACTCTGATTGAGCGTCAGGCCCGCGCGCGCTAGGACAGCGACATGAAATTTCTTGATCTGTGCAAAGTCTACATTCGCTCCGGCGCGGGCGGCGGAGGCTGTGTGAGCTTCCGGCGCGAGAAATATATCGAATATGGCGGTCCCGACGGCGGGGACGGCGGCAAGGGCGGATCGGTCTGGGTGGAGGCGGTTGATGGGCTGAATACTCTCATTGATTTTCGCTATCAGCAGCACTTCTTCGCCAAGAACGGCCAGCCGGGCATGGGCCGCCAGCGCACGGGCAAGGACGGTGACGATATTGTGCTTCGCGTTCCCGTGGGCACCGAAGTCCTTGATGAAGATCAGGAAACCGTCCTTTGCGACCTGACAGAGGTTGGTGAGCGTGTGGAACTGGCGCGCGGCGGCAATGGTGGCTTTGGAAACCTGCATTTCAAGTCCTCCACCAACCAAGCCCCCCGGCGCAGCAACCCCGGTCAGGATGGTGTTGAGCGCACATTATGGCTGCGCCTGAAACTGATCGCGGATGTGGGGCTTCTGGGGCTTCCGAACGCGGGAAAGTCGACCTTTCTTGCGGCGACGTCGAATGCAAGGCCCAAAATCGCGGATTATCCTTTCACGACGCTGCACCCGAACCTCGGAGTGGTGGGGGTCGACAATACCGAATTCGTCGTTGCCGACATTCCCGGTCTGATCGAAGGCGCATCAGAAGGGCGGGGCCTGGGTGATTTGTTCCTGGGCCATGTGGAGCGCTGCGCGGTGCTGCTGCATCTCGTTGACGGCACCTCCGAAACCATTGACGAGGACTACAAGACAATCATCGCTGAGCTTGAAGCCTATGGCGGAGGGCTTGCCGAAAAGCCGCGCGTGACCGTACTCAACAAGATCGACGCGCTGGATCCGGAGGCACTCTCGGTCGCTCGCCAAACACTGGAACGGGCCAGCGCGGGCCCGGTGATGATGATGTCCGGGGTCGCCCGCGACGGTGTGACGGAGGTGCTGCGCGCCTTGAGAGGCCAGATCGATGAAGACCGGTTGCGCCAGAAACCCGTCGAGGAAGCGCAGCCATGGCGTCCCTGACGCAAGCACGCCGGATCGTCGTCAAGATCGGTTCTGCGTTGCTGGTCGATCGGTTGAATAGCGGATTGCGGCAGGAATGGCTGGCCTCCCTTGCGCAGGATGTTGCTTGGTTGAAGAAGGCTGGCGTCGACGTGGTACTGGTCTCTTCCGGGTCGATTGCCCTGGGGCGAGGCGTGCTGGGGCTTCCAGCCACCGACCTGCCCTTGGAGCAATCACAGGCCGCGGCAGCCGTGGGGCAGATTCGCCTTGCACGGGCCTATGAAGAAGTTCTGGCCCCGCACGGTATCAAGACGGCCCAAATCCTCGTCACGCTTGATGACAGCGCCAACAGGCGTCGCTATCTCAACAGCCGTGCCACGATGGAGCAGCTGTTAAGCTTTGGCGTGGTGCCTATCGTCAACGAAAACGACACGATTGCCACCGATGAAATCCGCTTTGGAGACAATGACCGGCTTGCGGCACAGATCGCGGTCACCACCGGGGCAGACCAACTTGTCCTCCTGTCGGACGTGGACGGGTTCTATTCCGCCAACCCAAACCTTGACCCTTCCGCGAAACGGTTTGATCTGATTGAGAAAATCACGCCCGAGATCGAGGATATGGCCGGTGATGCAGGCTCGGGGCTTTCCAAGGGCGGCATGAAAACAAAACTGATGGCGGCCAAAATCGCGACCGCCGCAGGGTGCCGGATGGCAATTACGGAAGGGTCTGTCTTGAACCCGTTGCACGCCTTGCAACAAGGTGCGGCGGCCACCTGGTTCAGCGCGGAAAGTGACCCGCAGGCGGCGAGAAAGCGCTGGATCGCGGCCATGAAGCCCAAGGGCGTGCTGCAACTGGATGCAGGTGCCGTTGCTGCTTTGCGGGAGGGCAAAAGCCTTCTGCCCGCCGGTGTCGCCAGAGTATCGGGGCGCTTTCAACGTGGGGACGCTGTCGCCATCGCCGATGCAGATGGGCACACGCTCGGGCACGGGCTTGTGCGCTATACCGCAGAAGAAGCGCATCAGATACGCGGCCGGAAATCACAAGAGATCGAGGCGGTGTTGGGCTATCCTGCCCGGGCGGCTTTGATCCATCGGGACGATATGGCATTATAGCTGAATGCCGCTGAAAAAGTGGGTGAGGAATGAGGGGTAGAGCATTGGAAAAAATAGAAAATATTTCTGAGACCATGGCGGAAATCGGCGCGCGGGCAAAAGCGGCATCGACCGTGCTCGCCTCGGCGTCGGCTGAGCGCAAACATGCTGCCATGATCTCTGCCGCGGAGGCGATCTGGGTGCAGCGCGGCGATATTCTCGCAGCCAATGAGAAAGACCTCGCCTTTGGCCGGGACAAGGGCCTGAGCGATGCGATGATGGATCGTTTGCTGCTTGATGAGACACGTCTGCGCGGGATCATCGACGGGCTGCGCGCGGTGGCGGAACAGGCTGATCCGGTGGGCGAGGTGATTGCCGCCTGGGATCAGCCCAGCGGGCTTCATATCGAACGGGTCCGGACGCCGCTTGGCGTCGTTGGCGTCATTTACGAAAGCCGCCCAAACGTCACGGTGGATGCGGGCGCGCTCTGTCTCAAGGCGGGCAACGCGGTGATCCTGCGCGGCGGATCAGAGAGCTTCCATTCCTCGCAGGCGCTGCATCGGTGCCTCGTTCAAGGCTTGAAGGATGCAGGGCTGCCCGAGGCTTCGGTCCAGCTGGTGCCAACCCGGGATCGCGCCGCGGTGAGCGAGATGCTCACGATGATCGATACGATTGACGTGATTGTCCCGCGCGGCGGCAAGGGGCTTGTGGGGCTGGTACAGCGCGAGGCGCGCGTGCCTGTCTTTGCGCATCTCGAAGGCATTGTGCACATCTACATCGACGCGGCCGCCGATGCCGAGAAAGTGGCGCGCGTCGTGATGAACGCCAAGACACGGCGCACCGGCATTTGTGGCGCGGCGGAGTGTTTGCTGATCCATCGGGATGTGGCCCACACCATCGGCACGGACATTCTGAAGGCGTTGATGGCATCGGGCGTCGAGGTGCGCGCTGACAGTCACCTCGGCGATGTGCCGGGCGTTGTGGCGGCAACGGAAGAGGATTGGGGCAGGGAGTATCTCGACATGATTATCGCCGCCCGCGTTGTGCCTGACATCGAGACTGCCATCGACCATATCCGCACCTTTGGCTCCAGCCACACGGACTGCATCCTGACCGAAGATCAAGCGGCGGCGCGGCGCTTCATGGGAGAGCTTGATTCAGCCATTGTCATGCACAATGCGTCAACGCAGTTCGCCGACGGCGGTGAGTTCGGCATGGGTGCGGAGATTGGCATCGCGACGGGCAAGATGCATGCGCGCGGGCCGGTTGGTGCCACGCAACTCACGAGCTTCAAGTATCTTGTGACCGGCGACGGGACGGTGCGCGCTTAAAACCGCAGTTTGACTTCGTTCTCGTCAATCTCGGAGATCACGCGCCGCCCCAGATCCGCTGCGATCAAGGGGAGGAGCGCAAACTGCACCTGTGCGGGGCGTAGATCCGCAGGCGCTTCCTTGGTGGCGAGAATCCTCCACATGTCCTCATCAATGTTGAGCTTGTCGCCATGCCCATGCAAAAGCCAGTGGCCATCCTCCTGACTGATCTCGATCCGGCCCCCATAGGGCATGGCTGTTTCCACGCAGAGCAAAGCGAGGAAGGCCATTCGCACGCTGGAACGCGGCTGCGCATCCATCGGGCCCCAGGCCACATGCAGCCGTGCGCCCTGCATTACGTCCTTGAGGATAGAAACGATCTCGGCACGGCCCATCATTTGCTCGCCCGCAGCCCCGAAGGCCACCCGGAAATAGCGGATCCTGGCGCTCGCATTGCCGACGCTTTCCTGGATGAGATCCATTTCCGGTCCCGGCGCGCCGCCGGACATATCCAGCAACTCCAGCCCATTGTTGATTGCGCCAATCGGCGATATCAGGTCATGACAAATTCGGCTGCCGATCAGAGCACTGAGGCTGACATTGCTTAGGCCCATTACGGCCTCCTGTGTGAAAAGGATACGATGGAAGACCTGAACGCCATATTCTCACCAGGCATGCTTGTGCGGCATCCCGACCACCCCGAATGGGGCACAGGCCAGGTGCAGAGCAATGTTTGCGGCAAATTAACCGTTAATTTCAGGGAAGAGGGCAAAATAGTCATTGATAGCGCTCGCATAGCCTTGATTGCCGTCTTTGATGAATGAACATCCTTTCCAAATGGTTAACGTAGTACCTCAGATTGTAAAGCGCAGGTGGCAATATTTCTCTGGTTGTTCTACACCGGATCCGGTGCGTCCCGTGCAGTCAATCAAAGGGAAGATGATCGACCAATGACACGTGCTCAATCGCCTTCCTTTGAAGTGAAACTGGCCCGATCCAAGGCGGAACTGAAGGCGGCGCAACGTCTCCGATACGAGGTTTTTGTCGAGGAACTGGGGGGTGGTGGGGCGCTTGTCGATCACGACAACCGCTTGGAAACAGACCGGTTCGATCCGTTTTTCGATCATCTCATCCTGACGGATCTGTCGTGCGGCGATGTGGTGGGGGTTTACCGGCTGATGCGCCAGGATCAGGCAGTCGCCGCCGGGCGGTTTTATTCCGCGGGCGAATATGATCTGTCCCCCTTGCTGAGATCCGGGCGCTCCTTGCTTGAGCTTGGGCGCTCATGTTTGCACAAGGATTACCGGGGCGGCATGGCGATGTTTCACCTCTGGAACGGGGTTGCCACCTATGTCGCCGAACACGACATTGACATCCTGTTCGGGGTTGCGAGCTTTCACGGGACAGACCCGACCGCGCTGGCAGAACCCTTGTCGCTGCTGCATCATCGCCATCTTGCCCCGCCCGGGTTGCGGGTTCGCGCGCAAGCGGAAGCGTTTCAGCGCATGGATCTGATCCCGGAGGCGCAATTGGACCGGCGTGCGGCCATGCTCAAGATACCCGCTCTTATCAAGGCTTACTTGCGGCTGGGCGGTTTTGTCGGCGAGGGGGCCTTTATCGATCATCCTTTCAACACCACGGATGTCTGCCTGATCCTTGACACCGCGCATATGAACCAACGCCAGGCACGATTGTACCAGGGGCAGGGCGCGTGAGCACAACCTGGCAGAGCCAGACGCCGCCGCCCCCTGTTCCAGCCTTTGGCGCCGCGGGGTGGGCACGCGTAGCCATCAGGGGGCTTGCCCTATTTGTGCTGGTGTTTGGCGGGCTTCTGCTCATGTTGCTGATGCGTCTGCTGGAACGGCCGCTTTATGGTGCCAGACGCCCTCTCACACCTTTCATAACCGTCTTCGTTTGCCGGAACGCGCTGCGGATTCTGGGCATCCGTCTCGACCAGCGGGGGCATTTTGCGCCGGAGGCCCGCGCGGTCGTTGCCAATCATGCCTCCTGGCTCGATATCTTGGTGCTGAACGCCGTCAAACGCGTCTATTTCGTCTCCAAGGCGGAAGTCGCAGGCTGGCCCGGCATTGGCTGGTTGGCCCGCGCGACCGGTACGGTCTTTATCGAAAGAGCGCGGGCGCGGGCGGCTGAGCAGGCAGCGCTCTTTCAGGCGCGTCTCAGCGCGGGGCACCGTTTGCTCTTTTTCCCCGAAGGCACCAGCAGCGACGGTCTCAGGGTGCTGCCTTTCAAGACCACGCTGTTCGCCGCCTTTTTTGCCGACGGCCTGAGAGAGGAGATATCAATCCAGCCGGTGTCGGTGCGCTACAATGCCCCGGGTCACACGGACGCGCGCCTTTACGGGTGGTGGGGGGACATGACCTTCGGGTCGCATTTTCTGACCATTCTGGCCACCTTTCCGCAAGGCAGCGTGACCGTCACCTACCACAGGCCCTTGCGTGTCGCGGCGCACGCGGACCGCAAGCACCTCGCGGCGGCCTGCGAAGAGGCGGTGCGTCTCGGCTTTGTGTCCGCTCTTTAGTGGAAAAAGATGCTGTCAGGCACGAGTTCCAGGCCGTCGCTGTCCGGGCCCCACTCCATCAAGAGGCAGGCGGTGCCCTTGCGCTGGAAATAGGTCGCCTCAAGCGCGTAATACCCGGCCTCCGGAACCGTCACATCGACCTCGCCAACATAGCCGCAGGAATGAATGCCGTCGTACACGCCCACTTCCTGACCACCGATGGAGATCTGCAACCCGTCATTGCTCAGAAAATCGAGCGTGTAGGTCCCGGCCTTGTCGAACTTGATATAGCCCGAGATATCCGCCGCGATCTTCATGGCTGTGCCTGAGGTAAGGGTTGGGTCGCCCTCCTTGGTGTCGTCATAGGTAAGCCCGGCGATCGGCGTTCCGGGTTCGGCGTTCTTGGCGAGCGTCTTTTTCGCCGCACTCAAGGACCGCACATGATCCGGAATCCGTGCGTAGCTCACAGCCAATCCGCTGGAGAGCGACCCGGCGGCGGGTTGCGGATTTGCTGGCTCCAGACTGATGACTTGGGCCATCAGGGCTGCAGGGCTCAGTGCCGCGCACAAAAGCGCCGCTGATGCGGTAAGTTTCTTCATGATTTCTCCCATTTCTTCCCCGGCACCTTCGGGTGCACCTTGCTGTTTTCCGAGCACTTTAGGGCCGGATGTCCCGGAGAGGCAAGTGGGCCCTGACGTCACGCCTTTGTCCTTGCGGGAACGGCAATTCTCTGCTTGCAGTGAAGGGTTCTGTGGCCTATACGGCGCGCACTGAAACCCGCAGGCGGGGTTTGGGCGATTTGGGGGAGACATCCCCATACGTCCCCCGGTTGGCAGAAACCTGTCATGCCCCCGCCGAGGATTAAACCGGAAAGGTATATGCACATGGCTCTTCCAGAGTTCACCATGCGCCAGCTGCTTGAAGCAGGCGTTCACTTCGGCCACCAGACGCAGCGCTGGAACCCCCGTATGGGTCCGTTTATCTACGGCGCGCGCAACGGCATCCATATCATGGACCTCACCCAGACTGTTCCGATGCTGGACCAGGCGCTGAACGTGATCCGTGAGACCGTTGCCAAGGGCGGCAGCATCCTCTTTGTCGGCACCAAGCGCCAGGCCCAGCAGCCCATCGCCGAAGCGGCAGAGAAATGCGCACAGTATTACATGAACCATCGCTGGCTTGGCGGCACGCTGACCAATTGGCAGACCGTGTCCCAGTCGATCAACCGTCTGAAGTCCATCGACGAGCAGGCAGAGCAAGGCTTTGCCGGTCTCACCAAGAAAGAACGTCTTGGCATGGAGCGCGACCAGGGCAAATTGCAGGCTTCGCTCGGCGGGATCCGCGAAATGGGCGGTCGTCCGGACCTGATCTTTGTCATCGACGTCAAGAAAGAAGCGCTGGCCGTTGCCGAAGCCAACAAACTGGGCATCCCGGTTGTGGCCGTGGTTGACACCAACTGCTCGCCCGACGGTATCGATTACATCATCCCCGGCAACGACGACGCTTCCCGCGCGATCGCGCTTTACTGCGATCTGGCGGCCCGTGCCGCCCTTGACGGTATGTCCGCGCAACTGGGTGCGGCTGGCGTCGACCTCGGTGCCATGGAAGAAGCACCGGTCGAAGAAGCCGTGGCCGAGGCACCCGCCACAGAGGCACCCGCGGAAGAAGCGCAAGCCTGAGCTTTGCCGCAAGCATGACATAAGGGGCAGGGCAGACCTGCCCCGACAGATTTAACTGTTTCCCAAAGGAGAACCTGAGATGGCGATTACAGCCGCAATGGTGAAAGAACTGCGTGACAGCACAGGCGCTGGCATGATGGACGCAAAGAAAGCCCTGACCGAAGCGAACGGCGACATGGAAGCCGCTGTTGACTGGCTGCGCACGAAAGGCCTGGCGAAAGCCGCCAAGAAGTCCGGCCGGACAGCTGCCGAAGGCCTGGTCGCCGTGAAAGTGCAGGGCGGTCACGGTGTGGCGGTCGAAGTGAACGCCGAAACCGACTTTGTCGGCAAGAACGCAGAGTTCCAGTCGATGGTATCGGGCATCGCGGATGTCGCCTTGACGGTATCGGATGTCGAAGCGTTGAAAGAGGCGGATATGGGTGGCAAATCCGTGGCCACCGTGATTACCGACGCCGTCGCCAAGATCGGCGAAAACATGTCCGTGCGTCGTATGTCCTCCATCGACGGGGATACCGTTGTGTCTTACGTGCACAACGCGGCGGCGCCCGGCATGGGCAAGATCGGGGTTCTGGTCGCGCTCTCCGGCGGTGACGAAGGCTTTGGCAAACAGGTTGCAATGCATATTGCCGCCGTGAACCCCGCGTCTTTGTCCGAAGATGACCTGGACCCGGCGGTGGTTGAAAAGGAAAAACAAGTTCAGATCGACATCGCCCGTGAAAGCGGCAAGCCGGAGCAGGTGATCGAAAAGATGATCGTCGGCCGGATGAAGAAATACATGTCCGAAGTAACTTTGCTGAACCAATCCTTTGTCGTAAACCCGGACCTGACTGTCGGTGACGCTGCGAAAGAAGCTGGTGCGACGATCACCGGGTTTGTGCGCCTCGAAGTGGGTGAGGGCATCGAAGTTGTCAAAGAGGACTTCGCCGCCGAAGTAGCAAAAGCCGCCAAAGGCTGAAACGACAAATACCTGAAACAGATACGCCGCCCAATGGGCGGCGTTTTTATTTGATTATAAAGTGTTATGAGGGTTTATTTATCTTCCACATGAGCTTTAATAGCGTCCATCGCCAGAATGTAGCCTCGCGCCCCAAAACCGCAGATAATCCCCAAACAGACCTTTGCGATGTATGATGTATGACGGAAATCCTCACGCGCGTGCACATTGCTCAGGTGCAATTCAATGGCGGGCAGTTCAACAGATGCAATGGCATCCATCAGCGCGATCGAGGTGTGGGTATAGGCACCGGCGTTCAGAATGATCCCTTGATGCGTCCCGCGTGCGGCATGGATGGCGTCGACAAGCGCCCCTTCGTGGTTTGATTGCTGGAAAGAGACTTCGAGGTCAATGGCTTGGCCGTGCGCTTGGCACATGGCTTCAATATCCGCCAAAGTGGTTTTTCCGTAGACATCAGGCTGCCGGGTGCCGAGCAGGTTCAGGTTTGGGCCGTTCAATATCAAAACAGATGCCATGGTGTGTCTTCCTTTGTGTCAAACCCTGCTTAGGGGGGCGGGTCCCGCGCTGTCCAGTACGCCTGTCCGTCAGCGTGTATCGCGGAACGGAATGCGACATCAACGCTACAGCTTGTGCCTGCGATTGTGCGACGCCACCTTGATATACAGGTGCCTCGTCTGCCGGTTCACGGACCTTGGCCAGACCTCGCACGCATGGCTGGGATCGAGGCGGACAAGCCGGCGCTTTCCTGCTTGTTTGAGCCAATTACGTTTTAGGGCTGTTGTATTGCGCCGTGCTGTGTCACCGATAACGGAGTCGTGAGGTCCAGAAAGGAAACGACCTGATGCATTTTGACAAAGCAATTAGAGCACAGCTGGTTTTGCAAGACAGCACGACCTGCAATGATACGTTTTCAGATTTGACCAAACAGATATCGCAACTGCCGGAAGATGTCCGGGGCGCGCAGGCGCTGACCCTTTCTGCGCATCTGATTGAATTGGCAGCCTACGAACTCGCGGGCCAGCTGGACAGCGCCGAGATTGGCGAGTTGATCCGGTGCGCCGCCGAGCTGACGGAACGGTCCGCGGATCTGGCCAAGGATCGCTGCCTTGGAGAGCGGGTAGAGGCGAAGTTCCTTCAGTAAGGCCCGAACGACCTGATGACTTCAGGGCTCCTGGTTTTTTGCACAGGGGCTGCGCGGACATCATGCCACCCGCAGTCTTTGCGTTGAGGCGACGGTAGCCTATCTTTTTTGAAAAGATAGGAGATCGAGAATGAGCTGGAACCCCGCACTTGACCCGGATTGCCCGATTGGGGATGCGGTTGACGCAATTGAAACCGTGATCGTGCCTCGCGCGCGCGATCTGGGCGGATTTGAGGTTCGGCGCGCCCTGCCAGCGCCAAAGCGGCAGATGGTGGGACCGTTCATCTTCTTCGACCAGATGGGACCCGCCGAATTTGTGACTGGCAAGGGGATAGATGTGCGCCCGCACCCGCACATCGGGCTGGCCACGGTCACCTATCTTTACAAGGGCAAGATCCATCATCGCGACAGCCTGGGCACCAATCAATGGATTGAGCCCGGCGCGGTCAACTGGATGGTGGCGGGTCACGGCATCACCCACTCCGAACGGATGGACGGAGAGATGTTGCAGCGCCCGAATGACCTCTTCGGCATCCAGACCTGGGTGGCGCTCCCGGAGGAAGCAGAAGATGCGTCGGCGGATTTTGAGCATGCGCCGAAAGACACGCTGCCGCTTCTGGAGGGAGAGGGCAAGCAGGTCCGGCTGATCCTCGGGACGGCCTATGGAGAAACGGCACCGGTCAAGGTCTTCTCGGAGACCTTCTATGCGGATGCGCTGCTTGAGCCTCTGGCGCAGATTCCCTTGCCCGACGATCACGAGGACCGTGGCATCTATGTCGTCAGCGGGTCGATCACGGTCGCGGGCGACAGCTTTGAAGCAGGACAGATGATGGTGTTCCGGCCGGGCGATCGCATCTCTGTCCGGGCAGGCGATGAGGGCGCGCGGCTGATGTTGCTGGGAGGCGCGACCCTGGGGGGGCCACGTCATATCTGGTGGAATTTCGTGGCCTCCTCCCGGGACCGCATTGATGCGGCGAAAGAGGCGTGGCGGGCAGGGGATTGGACCCATGGCCGGTTTCAATTGCCACCGGATGACAACAAGGAGTTCATCCCGCTTCCGTGAAGGTCGCACCCCATGGGCCGCGACGAAAAAAACCCGAAAAATTCTGCATTGTCCCGCTTGACGCGGCAGGGTCGTCGCAATACTACGTCGAAACGCGCTGAGGCAATGGCTAAGGCGCTTGCAGTGGGCGGTTGTAGCTCAGTTGGTTAGAGTACCGGCCTGTCACGCCGGGGGTCGCGGGTTCGAGCCCCGTCAACCGCGCCACCGCTGCACAACAAAAGGCTCCCAAGCGGGGGCCTTTTTGCGTTTCTGGCCGCCCACGGATTTCAAGTTACGCTTCTAGGGCATCGTCCAGAAAACCTGAATCACCTCCCTTACCGAGTGGACCCGACCGGCACCGCTGGCCAGACCCCGACCTTCCCCCCGGGAAGGGTCTTCACCCCCACCGGAGGGGGCTGGCCTCAGTCATATGGGATCGTGTTGCAGATTGAACGGATGCCGCTCAAGAAAGCGCCGCAAGGCCTTCGCGGTCTCAAGCGGTGACTGGTCGATAAAGAAATGCCCACCGGGGATCGCTTCGGCTTGCATGTTTGACAGCCGGTTCTTCCAGGTCGCCGGCACGTCATAGGCTTTGGCCATGGCACCCTCCCGGCCAAAAAGCACCAACGCCGGCGCATGCACCGTCTTGCTCAGATCAGCCGCATCAAGGTCAAAGTCGACCTCCAGCGTCGCGCGATAGTCGGCGCACATGCCCCTTATGGTGTCCTTGTCGCGCCAGGCCGTGCGATAGGCGTCAAGAGCGGCCTCGTCAAAGTCCTCCAATTGCGCCGCGCCCCAGCCCAGCAGGCAGCTTTCAAAATAGGCGTCGGGGTCGTGGCCGATCATGGTTTCCGCAAAGGGGTAGGGTTGGGCCAGAAAAAACCAATGGTAATAGGCCGCAGCGACCTCCCGGGTAAGCTTGTCCAGCAGGTGATGGGTCGGGACGATATCCATCACGGTGAGGCTCAGGACCGCGTCAGGATAATCCAGCGCCAGCCGGTGGGCGACCCGCCCGCCGCGATCATGACCCACCAGATGAAATTGCCCAAACCCAAGGTGACCCATCAAGGCGATCTGATCCGCCGCCAACTGTCGAAAGCTGTAGGGGGCGGTGCCTTTGGGTTTGCTGCTTTGCCCGTACCCTCGCAGGTCCGCCACGATGACCGTATGCCGATCTGTCAGAGCCGGGGCGACCGCGTGCCACATCGCATGGGTCTGCGGAAACCCGTGCAGCAGCACGACCGGTGGCCCGTCCCCCTTGCGGCGGTAGAAGATCTTTTGCCCGTTGACCTCGGCAGCGCCGCCCGCAAATCCCGGAAAGAGGTCGTCGGTTGCTGTCATGACAGCGCTGCCAGAATCCGCGCCCAGCTGCGGGTGCCCTTGTGAAAGCTCTCGAGGTCATATTTCTCATTCGGGGAATGCAGGGCATCATCGTCCTTGCCAAACCCGATCAACAGGGGCGGAGTCCCCAAGATATCCTGAAAATGGCCTGCAATCGGAATCGAGCCGCCGCCTCCGATGTAGGCGGCAGGCACCTGCCATTCCTCCGTCAGCGCCTGCCGCGCCTTTTCGAAACGCGGGTCGGAGGCGTCGATCATGCAGGCCGTGTTCGCACCGTGCCCGTCGAACGCGAGCGTGCAGTCCGGCGGCAGCATGTCGGTCGCCATCTTGCGGAAGGCCGCGCGAATCGCATGGGGGTCCTGATCGCCCACAAGCCGGAAGCTGATCTTGGCATGGGCCACGGAGGGCAGGACGGTCTTGAAGCCCGCGCCGGTGTAGCCGCCCCATATCCCATTGACTTCGCAAGTCGGGCGCGACCAGGTCATTTCGAGCGGAGTTCGATCCTGTTCGCCTGCCGGATGAGAAAGATTGACATCCGCCAGAAATTGCCTGTGATCGAAGCCCAACTGGTCCCAGCCTTGGCGCATGTCGTCTGACAGCTCTGTCACGCCATCGTAGAAGCCGGGAATCGTCACCCGCCCCTGATCGTCGTGCAGCGCGGCGATGATCCGCGACAAGACCCGGATGGGGTTGATCGCGATGCCGCCGTAGTAACCTGAATGCAGGTCCTTGTCCGGGCCGGTGAGGGTAAGCTCCTCCTGCAACATGCCGCGCAGCATGGTCACAATCGCCGGGGTGCGGCTTTCGAACATGGCGGTGTCACAAATCAGCGCCAGGTCCGCGCGCAATTCATCTGCGTTTTCTTCCATGAACGGGATAAGGGAGGGGGAGCCGCTCTCTTCCTCGCCTTCAAGGAAAAAGGTGATCTTGCAGGGCAGGCTGCCGTGCTCGGCCTTCCAGGCCCGGCAGGCTTCGATGAAAGTCATCAACTGCCCTTTGTCGTCCGCCGTGCCGCGCCCGCGGATCACGCGCCCTTTCGGCGTTTCTTCAATTCGCGGATCAAAGGGATCGTTGGTCCAAAGCGACAATGGGTCCACGGGCTGAACATCATAGTGGCCATAGAACAAAAGATGCGGTCCGGGACCGTCCATATGTCCGACAACCATCGGGTGGCCCGGTGTCGGGCGCTTCTCTGCCGCGACACCGAGGCGCCTCAGGTCCGCGACCAGCCAATCCGCAGCAGCGTCACAATGTGTGTCATAGGCGGGATCGGTCGAAATTGACGGAATGCGCAGCAGTTCGAACAGGCGTTCAAGGGACTGGGGCATCTCTGCGTCGATCCGTGACAAGACGGCCTCAAGGCTCATGGGGGGCTCCTTTGTTTGATGCGCTGTCAACGTATCAGGGGGCGTGCAACTGTCCAGCAGGATCGGCCTACACTGTCATCCCCATGCGACATGGCGTCCACTGGTCGGTTATTGAATAATCTGGAACCATTCTATAGTTCTGTCAGCACCCGGTTACGACAAGGGCGCTTTTCACAGCCCCGCTCAAGGAAAGGCGTCGCGTGGACTATACTCTGAAACTGGATCAGGCACTTGACCGTCTGCATGAAGAAGGCCGCTATCGGACCTTCATTGATATCGAGCGCCAGAAGGGCCAGTTTCCCCATGCGGTCTGGACCAGACCGGATGGCAGCAAGCAGGATATCACCGTCTGGTGTGGCAATGACTACCTGGGCATGGGGCAAAACCCGGTGGTGCTCGACGCCATGCAGGAAGCCTTGCTCGCCACCGGTGCAGGCTCGGGCGGTACGCGCAATATTTCGGGCACAACCGTCTATCACAAACGCTTGGAGGCGGAACTGGCGGATTTGCACGGCAAGGAATCGGCCTTGTTGTTCACGTCGGCCTATATCGCGAACGACGCCACGCTTTCGACACTGCCCAAGCTCTTTCCCGGGCTGATTATCTATTCTGACGCGCTTAATCATGCCTCGATGATCGAAGGGGTCCGGCGTAACGGCGGCGCAAAACGCATCTTCCGCCATAATGATGTGGCCCATCTGCGGGAGTTGATGGCGGCAGACGATCCCGACGCCCCCAAACTGATCGCATTTGAATCGATCTACTCGATGGACGGGGACTTTGGCCCGATAGCCGAGATATGCGATCTGGCAGATGAGTTCGGCGCGCTGACCTATATTGACGAGGTCCACGCGGTGGG
The DNA here is from genome assembly GCA_039196345.1 of Pseudomonadota bacterium. GTDB lineage: Bacteria > Pseudomonadota > Alphaproteobacteria > Rhodobacterales > Rhodobacteraceae > Roseobacter. Next base: position 53,816 of record JBCCUU010000021.1, read on the forward strand.
CATGTATGGCCCACGCGGGGCCGGTGTTGCGGAACGCGACGCGCTGATGCATCGGCTCGATATCATCAACGGCACCCTTGCCAAAGCCTACGGCGTCATGGGTGGCTATATTGCTGCATCCGATAAAATGTGTGATGCTATAAGGTCTTACGCGCCGGGGTTCATCTTTACAACATCCCTGCCGCCCGCCGTGGCCGCCGGCGCAGCGGCGTCCGTGGCCTACCTCAAGACCGCGCCGGAGCTACGCGATGCGCACCAGTTGCAAGCCAGAATTCTTAAGATGCGTCTGAAAGGTCTGGGTCTGCCGATCATCGACCACGGCAGCCATATCGTGCCGGTCATGGTTGGAAATCCCGTGCACACCAAGATGCTCAGCGACATGTTGCTCGAAGAGCATGGAATCTACGTGCAGCCGATCAACTATCCGACCGTACCGCGCGGCACCGAGCGGCTGCGCTTCACGCCATCGCCGGTTCATGGCCCGAGAGAGATGGACAGGCTTGTGCACGCGATGGACGGTCTGTGGTCCCATTGTGCGCTGAATCGCGCCGAAGTGGCCTGTTAACCTTTGGTCAGGTGAATTTCGAGTTGCCTTGTGTTAACCTAGGCTAAAGAAAAAGCCAGATACGAATCGTAGGAAAGATTCGGTAATTTGACGGCGGCAGGCCAGGCAGGCACGACGACAGACGGGGCAGTTTTATGATTGGGCGCAAGCACTCTGAGAGTGTTGAGGAAAGAGTTGAACCAAAAGCGTTCGACGATTTCGAATTGCGTCTGGGTGATATCATGCGCGGCGAACGCGCGACGATGGGCAAATCGCTGCTGGACGTGCAGCGCGAGTTGCGGATCAAGGCATCCTACATCGCTGCCATTGAAGACTGTGATCCCGATGCTTTTGACACACCGGGTTTCATTGCTGGCTACGTCAGGTCCTACGCGCGCTATCTGGGTATGGACGCGGACGAGGTTTTTGACAGCTTTTGCAAGGAAAGCGGGTTTGCCGTCGCGCATGGGATGTCAGCGGAAGCCTCCGTTATCAAGAAATCCAAGGGCGATCAAAAGCGCCCGCGCCCGGCTGCCGAGGGGGATATATTCAGCCGCCCCGGGACGCCGTTTGTGCCTGCAAAAGACAGCTTCTGGTCGCGCATCGAACCTGCGGCTGTCGGGTCGTCCCTCATCTTGCTGGCGCTGATATCCGGTATTGGCTACGGCGGATACGCCGTCTTGCAGGAAGTGCAGCGGGTGCAATTCACCCCCGCCGAGCAGACACCGGTTGTGCTGTCGGATCTTGATCCGCTGGAAGGCGTGCTGGCGTCGACCGGTACGGCAAGCGCGAGTGACACCACCACTTTGCCCGCAACATCGGACACCCCCCGCGCCGAAGCCCTGGATCGGCTCTATCGTCCGGATGCATTGGACGTGCCCGTCCTCGTCGCGCGCGATGCGCCAATTTCAACGCTCGATCCGCGCAACATCGGGAACTTTGTGCCGCTCTCTGCCCCTGAACCGAGCGCATTGCCCGACAGCCTTGTGATGGAAACTGAACTGGCGGAAGCGGCACCGGTGGTAAAGAAACCGGTGCCCATCGTCACGAAAGAGCCGGGACCTGCGTTGCGCATGGTTGCGGTGCGTCCTTCCTGGGTCCGCGTGAGCACGTCTGACGGGACCGTGATTCTGGAGACGATCATGGCGCCGGGAGAGACATGGGATGCGCCGGTTGGCGAAGAACCCCATATCCTTCGCACCGGCGAAAGCGGGGCAATCTACTTTGCCCTTAACGGCGAGTATTACGGCCCCGTCGGTGAAACCGGCACGATCACCTCCAACCTCACCCTTGCCGTGGACTCCTTGAAGGCGACCTACGACGTTGCGGATCTCTCAGCGGATGAAGCCCTGGCGACGACCATCGTGCAGTTGCAGACGCCGGACAACGCTGCGTCGGAATAACGCCGTCCAACTTTATTTGAGTGATTGCGGGCTTGGGCCTGAGTGTCTAGTTTGGTGGACATACGCATCAATCAAGGTCCTGCCCATGTCTCTCAACCATGTACGTCCCTGGCGCAACATCTACCGTCGCACCTCGCGTCAGATCATGGTAGGAAACGTCCCGGTTGGCGGCGATGCTCCGATTTCCGTCCAGACGATGACCAACACCCTGACGACCGACGTAAAGGCCACCATCGAGCAGGTGAATGCGGCGGCGGATGCAGGCGCCGACATTGTGCGTATCTCGGTGCCGGATGAGGCCTCTTCAAAAGCCCTGAGGGAAATCGTTCGGGAAGTCTCCGTGCCCATCGTGGCCGACATCCATTTTCACTATCGCCGCGGTATTGAAGCCGCCGAGGCCGGAGCGTCCTGCCTGCGCATCAATCCCGGCAATATCGGTGACGAAAAACGGGTCCGGGAAGTCATCAAGGCAGCGCGGGATCATAACTGCTCCATCCGCATCGGTGTCAACGCCGGCAGTCTGGAAAAGCACCTGTTGGACAAATACGGCGAACCCTGCCCGGACGCGATGGTGGAAAGCGGGCTGGACCACATCAAGATCCTGCAAGACAACGATTTCCACGAATTCAAGATCAGTTGTAAGGCGTCGGATGTCTTTATGGCCGCCGCCGCCTATCAACAGCTGGCCGAGGCAACCGACGCCCCAATTCACCTTGGCATCACCGAAGCGGGCGGTCTGGTATCGGGCACAATCAAATCCGCCATCGGCCTGGGGAACCTGCTGTGGATGGGAATAGGGGACACGATCCGGGTCAGCCTCTCTGCTGATCCGGTGGAAGAGGTGAAGGTCGGCTACGAAATATTGAAATCGCTCGGGTTGCGTCACCGCGGCGTGAACATCATCTCCTGCCCAAGTTGCGCGCGACAGGGATTTGACGTGATCAAGACCGTCGAGACGCTGGAAAAGCGGTTGGAGCATATCAAGACGCCGATGAGCCTGAGCATCATCGGCTGCGTTGTGAACGGCCCGGGCGAAGCACTGATGACCGATGTCGGTTTCACCGGTGGCGGGGCCGGGTCAGGCATGGTGTATCTGGCGGGCAAACAAAGCCACAAGCAGGACAACGACCGGATGATCGACCACATCGTCGAACAGGTCGAGAAAAAAGCCGCCGAGCTCGAGGCGTCGGCGGCTCATGCGGATGCGGCGGAGTAGTCGCCTCAGCCGCGTTTGTCGTCGACGATCATCTGCAACTGGTCAGAGGGCAGGAAGCCCCTGAGCATTTCATCTTCAAGCACAAAGGTTGGGGTGCCGCTGATCTGAAGGCGCTGCGCCAAGGCTCGCGTAGCACGCAATTCGTCGGTGATCGCCTCGTCGTCCATGCGTGATTCAATCCTGTCGCTGTCCAGCCCGAAACGATCGGCCAAACGTTTCAGCGCGGCGATTGTGATGTCCCCGTTGAACGACATCAGCGCATCATGGATCGACTTGTAGGCCTCATCCCCCTTCTCAAGCCGCGTCGCAATCGCAAAGCGTGACGCGAGGAGGGACTGTTCGCCAAGAATCGGGAATTCCTTGACGACGAAGCGGATGTTCCCGTCCGCTTCAAGCAACTTCTCAACCTCGCCAAAGGCGCGTTTGCAGAACCCGCACCGATAGTCCATGAACTCGACCAGCGTGATGTCACCGTCAGGATTGCCGCCGACGTAGGAAAAGCCGTCGTTAAACAGCGCCTCGGCGTTTTGGGCAACGAGATCGAGGTCTGCCTGCGCCTGCGCCTCGGCCTGACGCTCTTCGAGTGTATTCACCGCTTCCATGATGACTTCCGGATTGTCGAGCAGATAGGCCCTCACTTCCGCCCGGAAAAGCGCGCGTTCCTCTTCGCTCATGGCGTTGAGATCGAGCGCCATTGCCGGTGTACCCGCTGCCAGGGCGCTTACCCCCAAGGCCAACATCAGATTCTTGAACATGAGTTATCTCCGTTTCGCTGCCCGTTCAGAGGCAATCAACACATCTTGCGCCCTTTGCCAAGCACCCGAGCCGGTTGGCAGCAGGTCCATGGCGCGTTTGGCATGAATGCCCGCGTCTTCCATTCGGCCTGTCAGCGCGTATCTTTCCGCTGTGACAACCGAGGCCATGCCGGTCTGCCCCGATTTTGCATAGGCAACGGACAAATCCCGCAGCATGCTGCCGTCTCTGAAATCGATTGTTCTCGCTTTCTCAAGAGCTTGCCGGGCCTTCTTTATGTCTTCGTTTATCAAGAGCGTCCGCCCGTATCCCGAGAGGATCAGGGGATCGTTTGGTGCCAGTTGCACGGCACGGCCATAAGCAGCCGCAGCCGCTTTGAAATTCCGGGTTTCCAGCAGGATCTGGCCTCTCTGATCGTGCAGAAACGGGTCATTCGGGCGCCGTGCGATGGCCTGGTCTATGGCGCTCAGCGCTTGCTTGGTGCGGGATTGGCGATGCTCCGCCACCGCCTTGCGCAACAGGCGCACGTCTTCATAGGGCGACTCCTTGAGGCGACGCAGGGTCCATTTGGGGGATCGGGTGTAGGCGCTCAGCTTGCCTTTGACGCGTGAAAACCAATAGGCGGCGCTGCTGTCGGTCGCGCCCTCCGTGCCGTAAGCGCTGACAAAGCCCTCGACCGCGCGCACCCGGTCGCGCGACAGGGGATGCGACCTCGTGTAGGGCGATTGCCGCGATGCCGAGAGCAATTCCTGCCCTTTGAAGATCTTCAACACGTCGGACATGCCGCGCGGATTGATCCCGGCGGATCGCAGGTAGCGTACGGCAGATTGGTCGGCGGAGGCTTCTTCGGCCCGCGTATGCGCAAAAAAGCGGTTCATGGCGGCGCTTTGCGTGCCGATCAGGACACCGGCTGCCGCTTCACCGCCACCCGCAGCGGCGGCCGCGGCGGCAAGAGCCAGTCCAAAGCCCGCAGCGGTGCGCGCGCTGTAGAAATTGTTCATGCGCCGCGTGAGGTGTCCATTGGCGATATGCGCGGCTTCATGGGCGATCACGGCCTGAAGCATTTCGGCCGTTTCCATCTTGTTGATGAGGCCATGGTTCAGGAAGATCGCATCGGTGCTGACCACAAAGGCGTTCAACGAACTGTCGTTCACCACCAGCATCTTTACCCGAGACGGGCTGAGACCCGCTGCGGTCAGCACGGGTGTTGCCAGTTGCTTCAGCCCGTATTCGATGTCGGCATCCCGCAACAACCCCTGCGCCTGGGCCGAGTGCGCAAACAGACAAAATGCCAGGGCCGGGATTGACGCCAGTCGAAATAAGCGGTGAAACCTCATGCGAACATAAGGAGCGGTTTTCATGCGGGTTTCAAGGCGTTCTTCGGTTGATCCCTTCATTGTGATGGATGTCATGGAAGCGGCACGGCGCGCCGAGGCGGCGGGACGGCATATCATCCATATGGAAGTTGGCCAGCCGGGCACGGGCGCACCAGCAGCAGCCGTCGAGGCGGTTGCCGCGACGATGGCGGAGGAGGCGCTTGGCTACACGGTCGCTCTTGGGCTTCCCGCGCTGCGCCAGCGCATCGCAAAGCTCTACGGGGACTGGTACGACGTAGACCTGAACCCTGAGCGTGTTGTCATCACCCCGGGGTCATCGGGCGGATTTATTCTGGCCTTCACGGCGCTCTTTGACACGGGCGACCGCATCGGGATCGGTGCGCCGGGGTATCCAAGCTACCGGCAGATTCTGAGCGCGCTTGATCTGAAACCGGTCGACATCGAAACGGCGGCGGAAAACCGCTTTCAACCGGTGCCGGATGATCTGGTGGGGCTGGATCTGGCCGGTTTGATGGTTGCCTCACCGGCAAACCCCACGGGGACGATGCTGGATGCGCCCGCGCTTGGGGCGCTCATCGAGGCGACCCATGCAGCGGGTGCCTCCTTCATTTCCGACGAAATCTATCACGGGATCGAATATGACGCGAAGGCGGTAACGGCCTTGCAGCTGACCGATGACGCCTATGTCATCAACTCCTTCTCGAAGTATTTTTCGATGACCGGATGGCGGGTGGGCTGGATGGTGGTGCCGGAGGACCATGTCCGTGTGGTCGAGCGTATCGCCCAGAACATGTTCATCTGCGCGCCCCACGTCAGCCAGATTGCGGCCCTCGCTGCCATGGACGCGCAGGGTGAGCTTGAGGCCAACATGGAGGTCTACCGCGCCAATCGCGTCTTGATGCTGGAGGGGTTGCCCGCCGCAGGGTTCACGAAGATCGCGCCTCCCGATGGGGCCTTCTATGTCTATGCGGATGTCAGTGACCTCACGCAGGACAGTCGCGCCTTTGCTGCCGAGATACTCGACAGGGCCGGGGTCGCGGTGACGCCGGGGCTCGATTTTGATCCGGTGCGGGGGCATCAAACCTTGCGGTTTTCCTATGCCCGCAGCACCGCTGACATCACCGAAGGGCTTGAGCGTCTGAAAAACTTCATGCAGGCGCGCTAGGGGATTCCCTCGCGTTGCTCGCTGCGGTATGCTGGAGCAAAATACATAAGGCCGAGCAGCCATGATCCGCAGTTTTTTTCTGATGAGCGTCCTCCTTTGGGCGGTGCTTCCGGCAGTCCTGTCGGCACAACCCCTGACAGGGGTCGCGCGCGTCGACATGTCCGAGAGCATCATCAAAACAGACTGGCGCGGGCGCATCAAGATCAACCTGAGGCTTTCGCAAGGGGTGCCATTCCGGGTGTTCACCCTGGAGAACCCGGCACGCCTTGTGCTCGATTTTCGCGAGATCGACTGGTCGGGGGTGAAATCGGTCAATCTGCTGCGCGACACTTCCGGCGTAAGCGATGTGCGCTTCGGGGCCTTTCAACCCCGCTGGTCCCGTCTGGTCGCGGATCTGACGGGCCCCTTCCTGCCGCGGGACGTCGGCATGGTGATTGACCCGGTGACCGGTGCAGCGGACCTGACCCTCGTCTTGGACGAGGTCGCGCGGGACGTATTCTCGGCAGCGTCGGGCGTGCCCGAGGACGTGCCCTGGCCCGAAAGCAGTGACAGCGCAGCGCCGCCGCTGGCGGATGACCGCTTTGTCGTGGTGCTGGATCCGGGCCACGGAGGTATTGACCCCGGGGCGGAGAGAGAAGGGATCACTGAAAAAGCCCTGATGCTGGAGATGGCCCTCGCATTGCGCGAGACGCTGATCCGAACCGCCGACGTCGACGTCGTCATGACACGGGACCGCGATGTGTTTGTCTCGCTCGAAGCGCGCGTTGCAAAAGCCCATCAAGTCAATGCGGACGTGTTCTTGTCTCTACATGCGGATGCGCTCAGTCAGGGGGGGGCGCGGGGGGCCACCGTCTATCTGCTCTCCGATGAGGCGAGTGATACGGCCTCCGCGCATCTGGCCGCCCGGCACAACAGGGCAGATATCATCGCCGGTGCCGACTTGACCGGGGCCGACGATGAGGTCACGAGCCTGCTTCTTGACCTTGCCCGGCAGGAGACCGAGCCCCGTTCCGAAGCGCTTGCGCGCACCCTGATCGAAGGACTGACGCGGGCAGGCGGGCCGATGAATTCGCGCCCGTTGCGGCGCGCGGGGTTCTCTGTGCTGAAGTCCGCGGATATCCCTTCCGCCCTGATCGAGGTCGGGTTCCTGTCCAGCAAGCGCGATCTTGCAAATCTGCGGGACCCTGCGTGGCGGGCGGGCATCATCGACGCGATGGCCCGCGCGATCCTGGCCTGGCACCGGTCCGATCAGGCGGTCCGGCAGCTTGTGCGTCAATAGCAAACCGGCGCCCATTCGGGCAAAGTCACGGAGCGTTTTTTTGACGCCGCTTTCGCTAATGCCTATATGGAGGAGGCGCTTTGGCAATGGCAAAAAGGCAGTAGGCTTGTGTTTCGTTTCATCCTGTCGTTCTTCGGCGGAATTTTCACGACCATCACCATGGGGATCGGGATGGTTGTGCTCAGTATCGGTGCGATCTTCTGGGTTTATGGGCAGGACTTGCCGAGCCACGAATCTCTTGCGCAATACGCGCCGCCGACCATCAGCCGGATTTACTCGGGGCAGGGGGAGATCATCGACGAGTTTGCCAAGGAGCGCAGGCTCTTTACACCAGCCGAAGATATCCCCGACCTCGTGAAACAGGCCTTCATTTCGGCCGAGGACAAGAATTTCTACCAGCATCAGGGCTATGACCCGCGCGGGATCGCCGCTGCGGCGGTGGATGCCGTGAAATCCAAGGGCCGCGATGTGCGCGGGGCCTCGACGATCACGCAACAGGTCATGAAGAATTTCCTGTTGTCGGGCGACCGGCGGGCGGAACGCAAGATCAAGGAGATCATCCTCGCCTCCCGATTGGAGGAAACGCTCGACAAGGAACAGATCCTTGAACTTTACCTGAACGAGATTTTTCTGGGTCAGAACTCCTACGGCGTGACCGCCGCCGCCCAGACCTATTTTAACAAATCCCTCGACGAACTTGAGCCGCATGAGGCGGCCTTTCTTGCCTCGCTTCCCAAGGCCCCCTCTGACTATCATCCCGTGCGCCAGAAAAACCGGCTCCTCGCCCGGCGCAACTTCGTGCTGAAGGAGATGATGGAGAACGGCTACCTCTCGAATGCGATCTATGAAGAGGAGGTCGCCGCCCCGCTCAGGTCCGTCCAGAACGGCGATTTTGAGAGCTTCCGCGCGGAATTGCCGCCGCGGGATTACTTCACCGATGAAATCCGCAGACAGCTCAGCGAGGATTTTGGCGAGGGGGAGTTCTTTACCGGCGGGCTGAGCGTGCGCGCCACCATTGATGCTGACCTGCAGCCGGTTGCCGCCGAAAGCCTGCGCCGCGAGCTAGAGCTCTATGACCGCAGGCAGGGAATCTGGCGGGAAAGCAGGCTGAAGATTGACCCGGCTTTGCTGACGGATGAGGAAAGCTGGCGCGCCGCCCTGTCAGAGGTCGAGATTGCCCGAGACATTGATCTGGACGGTCCCTGGTATCCTGCGGTTGTCCTCTCCGTTGGCGACAGTTCGGCCCGGATCGGGATCGAAGGGGTCATCGACGATGAGGACGGGCATTTCATCACCGCGCGCGATGTCACCTGGGCGCGCAAACGCGGTCTGGATGGAAAACTCGGACGCAAGGCGGAAGTGGCGGGCGACCTCCTGTCGGTTGGTGACGTGGTGCATGTCCGGGCCATGATTTCGGATGAAGACGACAGCTTCATCCGCTGGACTCTGCGGCAAGTGCCCGAAGTGCAGGGCGGCTTTGTGGCGATGGATGTGACCTCGGGCCGTGTTCTGGCCATGCAGGGCGGGTTCTCTTATCAGGACAGCGTCTTCAACAGGGCCACGCAGGCGCGGCGCCAGCCCGGATCAAGTTTCAAGCCATTTGTCTATGCCTCTGCCCTCGATAGCGGCTATTCCCCGGCGACCATCGTGGTGGACGCGCCGATTGAAATCAATACACCGCAGGGATTGTGGCGGCCCCGCAATGCATCGCGAGAGTTCTACGGGCCGACGCCGCTGCGCACCGGGATCGAACGGTCGCGGAACCTGATGACCATCCGTCTGGCCCAGGAAGTTGGTATGGAGACGGTCGCCCGCTATGCCGAACGCTTTGGGGTCTATGACGATATGGGCACCTTCCTCGCCAACGCGCTGGGGTCGGAAGAAACAACGCTCTACCGCATGGTTGCGGCCTATGCGATGTTTGCGAACGGCGGCGAGCGGGTGCAGCCCACGTTGGTGGACCGCGTGCAGGACCGATATGGCAAAACGATCTACCGTCATGATGAGCGCTATTGCTTTGACTGCGAGCTTGCCAGCCTCGACCCCGGATTTGGCCCCAGAATCATTTCCAACCGTGAACGGGTGATGGATTCGATCACCGCCTACCAGTTGACCTCCATGATGCGTGGCGTCGTGGATCGCGGAACCGCGGCGCGCACGGTGAACCTGCCCGTGCCGACAGCAGGCAAGACGGGCACGACCAACGATGCAAAGGATGTCTGGTTCATCGGCTTCACCAGCAACATCGTTGCCGGTTGTTACATCGGATACGACCAGCCGCGCTCCCTTGGACGTGGTGCATCGGGTGGCGGCATGTGCGGCCCCGTGTTCCAGCGCTTCATGGAACAGGCGACCGAGAAATACGGCGGCGGGCCATTTGAGGTGCCGCAAGGGGGACGCTTCATCAAGATCGACCGGTTTACCGGCGCACGTCTGCCGGATGATGCGTCAGGTGAGGCCGTGGTTGCGGAGTATTTCCGTGTGGGTGAGGAACCGCTCTTTGGTGTGATGTTCGATGGCGGCTTTGCCATGGGGGAGAACCTCCCGCTGTTTGAAGAGGCCCAGACCGGCCAGCGGCAGGTGACGACGTCCACCGGTGAGACGGTGAACGTTGGACCCAAAGCGAACTTCGGCACCCTCAGTTCTGGCGGGCTTTACTGAGGGTAACCTGCCGCCGGTGCCTTGCTGCGGGCGATGCGCTGGTCTATCACAGCCTCCAGACCTAATTGCCGGGGCATGACATGCGCGCAGACGTCCAGAACACCGTGGAGCAAATCGAAAAATCGCTGGAGCTTCTGGCTCAGCGGCTCGATGTGGAAACCGCGCCTTTCCGGCTGGAGGAATTCAACGCACGGGTCGAGGACCCGACCCTTTGGGATGACCCGGAAGCGGCCCAGAAACTGATGCGGGATCGTCAGAACCTTGTTGATGCCATCGCAACCCATGACGGGATCAAACAGGACCTTGCGGACACCCTCGACCTCATCGAACTGGGCGAGATGGAAGAAGACCAAGAGGTTGTGGAGGACGCCGTCAACTCCCTAAAAGAGCTTGCAGAAAACGCCGCGAAGAAAGAGCTCGAAGCGCTGCTGGACGGCGAAGCGGATGGCAATGACACTTTCCTTGAGGTCAACGCCGGGGCAGGCGGCACGGAAAGCTGTGACTGGGCGTCGATGCTGGCGCGGATGTATGTGCGTTGGGCCGAAAAGAAGGGCTACAAGGTCGAGCTGCAATCCATGAGCGATGGCGATGAGGCTGGGATCAAGTCAGCGACCTACAAGATCAGCGGGCCCAACGCCTATGGCTGGCTGAAGTCGGAATCCGGGGTGCATCGGCTGGTCCGGATTTCGCCCTTTGACAGCGCCGCCAAAAGACACACGTCGTTCAGTTCCGTGTGGGTCTACCCGGTTGTGGATGACAATATCGACATTGAGGTGAACCCGGCGGATATTCGCATTGATACCTATCGCTCCTCCGGTGCAGGCGGGCAACACGTCAATACCACCGATTCAGCGGTACGGATCACGCACCACCCGACGGGCATCGTCGTCACCAGTTCGGAAAAATCGCAGCACCAGAACCGTGACATCGCGATGAAGGCGCTGAAATCACGGCTCTATCAGCTTGAGTTGGACCGCCGCAACGCAGCGATCAACGAGGCGCATGAAAGCAAGGGCGATGCAGGCTGGGGCAACCAGATCCGCTCTTACGTCTTGCAGCCCTATCAGATGGTCAAGGATCTGCGGACGAATTTCGAGACCTCGGACACCAAAGGCGTGCTCGATGGGGATCTGGACGGGTTCATGGCGGCAACCCTTGCTCTTGATGTTTCCGGCAAAACGCGGGCCGAAGCGCAGGGCAACTGATCGCCTTTCACTTTTGACATGTCCGTCCACTTGAGGCAGGTTTTCATGAGCCAAGGGAGATAGGGAGGCCACCGTGGACACTGTTGCAACGGGGCATGAAAAGCTCGGCGCGCCTGAGTTGCGTCCGGCGGAATTCAGTATGCTGGGCACTGCGCTCAGGCGCGGGGCCGCTGACTTCAAGGCGCGGCCTTTCTATGGACTGCTCTTTTCATCCATCTACGTGGCGGCAGGCTGGATCATGACATTCGTGACTTTCCAGACGGGGCATAGTTTCTGGCTGGTGCTGGCCGCGATCGGTTTTCCGCTTTTGGGCCCCTTCCTTGCGGTCGGGCTTTACGAAGTGTCACGGAGGCGCGAAGCCGGGCTTGATGTGCCGCCCGCGGCCATCTTTGGCGTGATCTGGCAGCAAAGGCTCAGGCAGTTGCCCTCTATGTGCACCATGATGGTGGTGATCTTCCTGTTCTGGTTCTTCCTGGGGCACATGATCTTTGCGCTTTTTCTCGGCCTCACGACAATGACAAATATTTCAAGCTCTTTCGAGGTGTTCCTCACGTTGAATGGCGTGATGATGCTTGCGTTCGGAACTGCTGTCGGGGCCGGTTTTGCGGTGCTGATTTTTTCAATGGCGGTGATTGGTCTGCCCTTGCTGCTGGATCGGGAGATTGACTTCATCACGGCGATGATCACCAGCATCAAGGCGGTTCAGACCGCGCCGATGGTCTTGCTGGCCTGGGCAGCTTTCATTGCGGCGGTGATCTTTGCGGCGCTGTTGCCCGGCTTCTTGGGGCTCTTTATTGCGTTGCCCCTGCTGGGCCACAGTTCCTGGCATCTCTACCGACAGATGGTGACTGCGGACTAGGGCCTGTGGGGATTCAGGATTCCCAAGTGGCGTGAGTTCTGATTCAACCTTCCAAAAGAGGAGGGTCGAATGGGCATGAGCAGGCGGATCATCAAGGATCATCATTGGGCGAAGATGGAGCCCCACTGCCTGGGA
>JBCCUU010000022.1:0-64421 GCA_039196345.1 Pseudomonadota bacterium
GACCGAATAGCCACGCTCCGTGACCTGCGCCACCGCGTCGATCTTGAACTCATCTGAGTAACGAATTTGCCCTGACATTGGCATCGTCCTTTGCTTCCAAAATTACCAAGCAAAGCGTCTACAAATCTAGGGGCACCTCAGTTGGGCAAAACGATTGAAGCAGGATTGGTCTTACGCGAACTGCTATTGCGAAAGCGGACTGATTTTTTTGTAGTTGCTGCCCCTGCTTCGATGACGCTGCAATGGAAGGAAGAGTTATCTTCCAAATTTGGCCTGAACGCCCAGATCGTTGATGCCGAATTCTATGCCCAGATGAGGGCAGAACGCGGTTTTGGGTACAACCCATGGCAGGCGGCCAGCGCCTACATCATTTCTCACGCTTTGCTGCGAGATGAAGCTTATACCGTCTGCTTGAAGGCCATCCTGGGCGATCCGCTTCCAAGATCAATGCTGATATTGGATGAAGCGCATCACGCTGCTCCTGCCCATAGCCAACGCTATCCCGGAAGATGGCCGTATCGCGCTGATTGCCCATCTCCATACCGGGCGAGCCGGTGGGCATGCCGGGCACCGTGAGGTCAAGCGCGTCGGGGCGCTCAGACAGCAAACGCTGGACATCGCTTGCGGGCACATATCCTTCGACGAAGTAGCCGTCGATGAAGGCGGTGTGGCAGGAACTCAGCTCTGGAGCGACACCAGCGCGGTCTTTTTCGGGCCACGGTGTGTCTTGATCAACATCGCGCGCCACCGCATCGAACCCCGCGCTGGCCATATGATCGACCCAAGCAGAGCAGCAGCCGCAGGTCGGCGATTTGAACACCTCCACTTGGCCGGGTTTTGCAAGTGCCGGGCGGCCAAGCGTCGCCGTGGCCAAGCCCGACGCGACACCAGAAAGGATAAAATGTCTGCGGTTCGTCTGTTCAAATCTCGCTATTCGGTTTTCGTCTCAGCGGGCCGCATCATGCAACACGCAGCCAGGTCATCATTCCACCAGCCGAATGCTCCAGCATGTGGCAATGCAGCAGCCAATCGCCCGGGTTGTCCGCGACGAAGGCGATCTCGACGGTCTCGCCGCGGTTCATCAGAACGGTGTCGCGGAGCGGGCCAACCGTGCCGTCCGCGCGGATCTGCCGGAAATGATGCCCGTGCAGATGCATCCCGTGCGGCCATGCGGTGTCGTTGGTCATGGCGATCCGTACCGTGTCACCGAGCGCCGCCTCCAGCAGCGGCGTCTCACCCATGTCTGCCATACCATTGAAGGCCCACACCTTGCCCTCTGCCGCCATGTCGCGCATGCTCATCATGCGGCCGCCCAACATGGCGCCGCGCATGCCACCCATCGCGCCGCCCTCCATCCGAAGTTCGTTGCGTGCGGCGGTCTCAAGCGGCCCCAGAGCGGGAACAGGATTTGGCGGAAGAGCGTCCGGCGCGGAGAGACGGGCCTGCCGCGCTGTGCCTGCAACCGGGAAGGCGGTGATGGCGTAGCCGCCGTCCCGCTCGAAACTGACCAGGAACGCTTCCTCGCCTTCATCCGCGACAACGTCGACAATGAGGTCGGCCCGTTGCGCAGGCGCAAGGGTCAGCTCCCCAAGCGGCTGCGGCGTCTCGAGGGGCATCCCATCGAGCGCGACCACCCAGCCCTCCAGCCCGCGCGCCTCAAGCGTAAAGATGCGCGCATTCGCCGTGTTCACGAGACGCAGCCGCATTCGGGTATGTTTCGGCACCTCGCGCGACCAGCCGCCGTCCCCATTCACGGTGATCCAGTTGCCGATCCGGCCGGCATGAGCCCAGTCATGCATGTTGCCGAAGCCCTCGGCGATCTGGGCCTGGTCCGTGAGGCGCCAGTCATCGAGCAACAGGACTTCGTCGTGATCGACCTCAGGCGCGCCTTCAGCCTCATCGACGATCAAAGCGCCGTAAAGGCCGCGCGCCATCTGCTCGTATGTGCGATTGTGCGGGTGGTACCAGTAGGTGCCCGCGTCCGGGAGGGCAAAGTCGTAGAGAAACTCCTCCCCGGGTTCGACAGGGGCCTGCGTCATGCCCGCAACGCCATCCATGCCGTTTTCGATCCGGATGCCGTGCCAGTGCACGCTGGAGGCTTGCGGCAGATCATTTCGGAAGCGCTGTGCCATCCGCTCGCCTTGGCGTGCACGCAGAACGGGCCCGGGGACAGTGCCGCCATAGCCCCAGATTTGCGTCTCCGGATACTCGGGTGGCGCGAGCCGGGCGCTGCCCTCCCGGGCGTGAAGAACCGGCGCGGTTTTGGCTCCTGCAAGGCTCGGCAGTGTTGCGGCGGTCGCGGCGCCCAGCACGGATCTGTGGAATTGGCGGCGTGTGATGCGGGTCATGAGGGGTCTCCGAATGTCTGATGCGCCGGGCCATTCACGGGCGCGAATAATGTGACTTGCGCACTGTCGCTGTTGCCGGGCGGCGCAGAGAGCGTGGTGAGCGCGGCCGTCGTGACGAGGATGCCCGCCACCAATCCCGCCTCGACGCCGATGGAGCGGCGCAGACGCGCGCTGGCATGCGGTGCGGCGGCCTGAAACGCTGGCGTCAGCGTCAGCTTGTTGAGACCAGCCAGCGCGAGGACGCCCACAAAGAGGACGAGTTTGACCGCGAACATCTGGCCGTAGGGGCTGGACAAGGCCGATGGCGTTGCAGCGCCCAGCAGTCCAAGCGCAGTCACGCCCGCAAGGACGACAAGGCCCACGGCCCAGAGCGCGCGCTGCCCGAATTCATGGGCCAACGCTCCGGCCTGCGCTGGCGGATCGCGCCGAGCCGCGCGCGCCAGCGGCGCAAAGGCGCCAACCCAGAAGGCAAGACAAAGAATATGCAGCGTGATCAGCGCGCCAAGGATCATTTGCGGCTCGCTGAGTGCATGACCGCGCAGCGCAAAGGACGCGGACGCAATGCACGCGCCCATCAGAGCGATAACAAGACCCGCCCGGGCGCGCCAAATCCCACAGAGTATGAGCAGAAGTCCCACGAAGCGCAGGGCGGCACTCGTTCCTAGCGGGCTGTCTGCCACCATGCCAAGGATCATCGGATCCATTGCGCCGTCCAATGTGCCGCCCATGAGAAAGCTGGCCCGCACTGGCAGCCGCAGCGCCGTGAATAGTGCAGCAGCAAGCGCCGAAAGAACTGCCGTCAAACGCAGCGCGGCGCGACCCCCTTCGCTCAGCTCGCGCAACGCCACAAGCACAAGCACGCTCCCAATCGAAATGAGCGTCGCCGCATAGGCGAGCGCCTTCACGCAGATCGAAAGCCATGTCACGGCATCGGCGGAGGTGAGCGCGGCCAGCATCCCGGCTTATTCGCTGAGCTCGAAGGAGAAGCTGCCCTGCATGGCGTGCCCGTCAGACGCGAGCCCCCGCCATTCGACCGTGTAGCTGCCAGGGCTGAGCGGTTCCGGCTCGGCATGGAATTCCAGCGAAGGCTCCAGCCCCGTGCCGCGCTCCATCGGCATCTCGGCGCCGTCCGAGTTCAGCAGCCGTACCATGGTGATGCGCATCGGGTCGTCGAACACCATATGGATCATTTCCGGCGTTTCGGTCAGCTGCGCCCCGTTAACCGGCGTGGTGCCTTCCTTCTCGGAATGGGCAAACGCCGCGCTGCTCAGGAGGGCGGCGGCGAGAGTAAGCGCCACGCGTGATTTCATTGGACTTCTCCTATATAGGTGCCGGGTTCTACGAATTTGGAAGGCATCTCTGTCATGCAGTGACTGCTTTGCGGCCTGCGAGATCATCTAGGATCGGGCAACCCGGGCGGTCATCGCCGTGGCAGCGCGTGACCAGGGTTTCGAGCGTGGATTTCAGCGCCTGAAGCTCGTCGATCTTCTGCGCGATGCGGTCCAGATGCTCGGAGGCGAGGGCTTTGACATCGGCGCTGGCACGGTCCCGGTCTTCGTAAAGGGACATGAGCGTGCGACAGTCCTCGATCGTGAATCCGAGCGAGCGGGACCGACCCAGAAAGGCCAGCTTGTGCGCATCCTGCTCGCTGAAGTCGCGATACCCATTGGCTCCGCGCGCAGGGCTAACGAGACCGATGTCTTCGTAGTATCTGATCGTCTTGGCCGGCAGACCGCTGGCGCGCGATGCCTCTCCGATATTCATGTGCGAAAAGCCTCCTCAGCCATGCATATGCAGCTTCCAGCTGCTGGAAGGTCAATAGCAAGTTTCCTCTTGACCTTCCAGTCGCTGGAAGCCCCATTTTAGTGCCAGCTTGGACTTGAACCACAAAAGGGAGGCGCAACATGACCGCCGAACCGGGAGTTGCACAAACGCTGACACTGCTTGTCGAGGGCATGACCTGCGCCGGATGTGTGCGCGGTGTTGAACGCGCCCTTCTGGCCGTGCCCGGCGTCACCTCGGCCAATGTCAACCTTGCGACTGAGAAGGCCGTGGTCACTGGCACCGCGTCTCTTGACCATCTCATTGCTGCTGTAGCGACCAAAGGCAAATCGGCGCGGGCGCTGTCGGGCGACGACGGCTCTACAGATCAGGTGGCAAAAAAAGACGATGAAGCGCGCCAGTTGAAGCGGCGCGTTGCTGTGGCTGGAGTCCTTACATTGCCAGTTTTCGTGCTAGAGATGGGCAGCCATCTCATCCCGGCTATGCACCATCTGGTGATGAGCGCCATCGGCATGCAGACCAGCTGGCTGATCCAATTTGTGCTGACCACGGCGGTGCTCACTGGGCCGGGCCGGGCATTTTACCGCCAAGGGGTGCCCGCGCTCCTCAAGCGAGCGCCGGATATGAACAGCCTTGTCGCAGTGGGCACTGCGGCGGCCTATTTCTTTTCCGTCGTGGCCACCTTCGCCCCGGGCCTGCTGCCCGAGGGCACGGTCAACGTCTATTACGAGGCCGCCGCCGTCATTGTGACCCTGATCCTTGTGGGCCGCTGGTTGGAAGCACGCGCCAAGGGACGGACGTCGGAGGCGATCCAGCGTCTGGTCCGGCTCGCGCCAAGTCGCGCACGTGTCCGGCGCGGGGACAGCTTCTCCGAGATCGACGTGGCGCAGGTCATCCCGGGCGATGTGATCGAGGTCCGTCCGGGCGCTCGGCTGCCCGTCGATGGGGAAGTGCTGGACGGCACAAGCTACGTAGACGAGAGCATGATTACGGGAGAGCCCGTGCCAGTCGCCAAGAGCGCCGGCGCGACGGTAGTTGGCGGTACGGTCAATCAGACGGGCAGCTTCACATTCCGGGCAACAGCGGTGGGCCGCGATACGATGCTGGCCCAGATCATCCGGATGGTGGAGGACGCCCAAGGCGGAAAGCTCCCAATCCAGGCGATGGTGGACAAGGTCACGATGGTCTTTGTGCCGGTGGTCATCGCGTTGGCGGTCCTGACCTTCGCTGTCTGGCTCGTCT
Organism: Pseudomonadota bacterium; assembly: GCA_039196345.1. Taxonomy (GTDB): domain Bacteria; phylum Pseudomonadota; class Alphaproteobacteria; order Rhodobacterales; family Rhodobacteraceae; genus Roseobacter. Next base: position 5,373 of record JBCCUU010000022.1, read on the forward strand.
TTGGCCCGGACCCGGCCCTGACTTTCGGGCTGGTCAACGCGGTTGCCGTGCTGATCATTGCCTGTCCCTGCGCCATGGGTCTTGCCACGCCGACCTCGATCATGGTGGGCACCGGGCGCGGGGCCGAGATGGGCGTGCTCTTCCGCAAGGGAGAAGCGTTGCAGGCGCTTTCAGACGTCCGGGTCGTCGCGTTCGACAAGACCGGCACGTTGACCGAGGGCGCGCCGCGTCTGACCGATCTGGAGGTCATGGGCGGCTTTGATCGCGCGGACGTGCTGGCGCGTATCGCGGCGGTCGAGGCGAAGTCCGAGCACCCCCTTGCCCGCGCTATCGTCTCTGCCGCGGAGGCGGAAAATCTCACCCTGCCGGAGGTTATCGGTTTCGAAAACCTGACCGGGATGGGCGTGCGCGCCACCGTGGACGGTGCTTCTGTAGAGATCGGGGCGGACCGGTATATGGCCCAGCTTGGCTACGACGTGCAGGACTTCGCGCAGACGGCGGGGAGTCTGGCAAGCGAAGGAAAGTCGCCGCTCTACGCGGCCATTGACGGCCATCTGGCGGCCATTGTCGCCGTTGCGGACCCGATCAAGGAAACGACGCCTGAGGCTATCGCCGCGCTGCACGATCTCGGCCTGAAGGTCGCCATGATTACCGGGGACAACCGCGGCACGGCAGAGGCCATCGCCCGGCGTCTCGGTATCGACGAGGTTGTCGCGGAAGTTCAGCCAGATGGGAAAGTCGAAGCCGTCCGCAACCTGAAAACCTCCCAAGGTCGGCTGGCTTTCGTCGGCGATGGCATTAACGATGCGCCCGCCCTGGCCGAAGCCGATGTGGGGCTGGCCATCGGCACCGGCACGGATGTGGCGATCGAAGCAGCCGATGTCGTGCTGATGTCGGGTAAACTCACTGGCGTGCCCAGGGCCATCGCCCTTTCCAACGCTACGATCCGCAACATCCGGCAGAACCTGTTCTGGGCCTTCGCCTACAACACCGCGCTCGTTCCCGTCGCGGCCGGTGCGCTTTACCCTGCCTTCGGCATCTTGCTGTCGCCCATCTTCGCGGCAGGAGCCATGGCGCTGAGCTCGGTCTTTGTGCTTGGCAACGCGCTGCGGCTGCGTCGCTGGACTGCTGATCGGGTTCATTCAGCCATTGAAGGCAGTGCTCTTTCTGGCCCTAAGGAGGTGCCGGCAGAATGAACAGATGGCTTTTGCTCTCAGGTGGAGCGGTCCTGCTCGCGGCGTTGTCCGGCGTGCTCTTGAACCAAGGGGTGAACCCCCTCATCGCCAGCTACCAGCCAGACCTTGCCCGTGGCGAAGCAATATATGCGGAGGCCTGCGCCGCATGCCACGGGGCCAATCTGGAAGGTGAGCCGAACTGGCGTGCCCCCGGCGCAGACGGCCGATTGCCTGCGCCCCCGCATGATGCGTCGGGACACACATGGCATCATTCCGACCGCGTCCTGCTCGACATCACCATGCGCGGCACGGCAGCTGTCGTCGGCGGCGGCTATGAGAGCAATATGCCGGGTTTCGGAGATGCCTACAGCGAGGATGAGCTGCGTGACGTGCTTGAATGGATCAAGACGCAGTGGCCCGCGCGCGAACGCTCTCATCAGGCTCAGGTCACCGCACAGGACGAAGCGTTGCGCTAATCCAATCCGCTTTAGGCTTTGAGTGCTCGGCGTCGGGCAATCTCTCGATAGAAGGCCTCCGGCGAGACCGACAACTCCTGTGCCAGGTTTTGCCAGTGTCCCTTGGTGGGCAGGGCTTCGTTTTGGCTGAGCCAGGCGTCTAAGCGTTGCTCAACCGTCTTGAGCCCTCTGATTTCGGCAAGGAGGCGGGTCGTTTGGACTGTACGGGCCAAACGAGCCTGCCAAGCCCGCGGTAAGTCGCTGAGCAACGCCAAGCCCTTCTCGGATTTCATCGAGTCGAAATTGAAATAGGAGACCTTCAAACTGGGCGAATGAGCCGCAGCTTCGTCCACTCAGCGTGAGTTTGTCGTTCTGCACCTTTCGCTATCGCTGCGAATGGCCGTTGTTTGGGCTGCAATCGCGCATCCACTACAACACCCTCACTCGGGACATCACACGGTGATGCCCTGCGGGGCAGTGGTCAGGCCGCATCGCGCTCTGGGCTACCGTCCGCCCGCGCCCGAAAGCATCGTCCCAATGGATCAATGGCCCGTGATGCACTGGCAATCAACCCGGACCACCCGATGGGGGCATGCCACGCCTTCACGCCAGCCTCGTATTCCTTGATCAGCCCGATGATCTGTTCGCCACCAATCTGCGCTTCTTATTCCAACTTTTGCTCGGACGGATTATTCACACCTCAATGGCCTGATTTCAGTGAGCTGGGTCAGTGTGCGCGAGACCCAAAACCCTAAAGTGTTCTCCAATCCTTTGGAAACCAATGAAGTCCTACAGTCATGCGCCTGACATCTGGAGAACGTTAAGCTTCAAGGCGGTCTCCGACGTCTCACCCACAAAGACACTGTTGAGAGCGATGCGGCAATGGCGTGACGTCCCCTCCGGGGCCCCCGTGTTCGGGTTCACGTCATACTTCGGAAAATTGGAGGACGAGATGTCCAACCGGATCCGGTGGCCTACCTCGAAGCGATTTGCGGTCGCGAATGGCCTGATTGTGATGATGAAAGGATCGGTGCCGTCCACAAGCGCCGGTGCGTCAAATCCATGACGGTATCTCACACGGAAGATACCATCGGATAGACCAAGCGCATAGCCGCGCGGATAACACTCGCTCGGTGGATAGACATCTATCAGCTTCGCAGTGAAATCCGTGTCGGGCGCATCGGTTGCCACCTGAAGTACGATTTCTATCGGGCCAATAACGGTCAGGGCCTTCTCAAGTGGTTCAGTCTGGAAAGAAATAACGTCCTTTCTCGCGTTCAAAGGCAGTCCGGGGTTGTCGCACCCGAAGAAACCTTCTTGCTCCACCTGATCGAACCCGCCGCCTTCGAAGATCACCCCCCCGGAGGTCAACGCGCCGCCAATGGTTGGAACCGGATTCTCGGGGTCGAACGCATAAGTGATCTCGGCAGCGGGACCCGGCGTATGCTCGAGCGACATTTGCGCCGTGGGAAAGAGCACCAGCGGCTCCAGACGGGGAAGCGGCCACGCCTCGGCGTGTAACCAGGTTCCACCATGGTCGAGATGACCCTCAGACGTTTTAGCGCCGCTTCCACCGCCCATCACGAAAAGAGACACGGGGTGCGAACCACTTGCCCCTTTGCCCTTCAGCCAGCGATCAAAGAACGCGATCCGCCAGTCCAGCCAGGTGTCTGCAAGTTGTCCGTCAAACGGCGCGTCGGGGCCGAAATTGACATCGCCGAAGACCTGTTCGGATCGGTCGCCATGCGTCCAGGGTCCCATGATGAGATGCAGCGGTCGTTCGCGGTCGCCTGAAAGGCCATCGTAGTTTTCGAAGGTCGTCTGGACATAGGCGTCATACCAACTCGACATGAATGCGATCGGCACTTTTGGGAAAGTGTCGTAGTATCCAGCGGCGTAGATTCCGAGGCGCTTCCAGAAGTCATCGAATGTTCCGTGCTGCCATTGTTCCAGCAGGTAGGATTCGTATTCGGGATGCCAGCGAACCGGGGAACGGCCCTTTGTCCACGGCATGTGCTTAAACCACGCGGCGAGATCTTCAGCCTCGATTGCGCGGGCGATCTCCGGTTGTCTCAGTGCCAAGGCGCTTTCACCTGCACGATCGTACGCCCAGGTGGCTTGTTTCAGTTCGAAAGCGCCGCCTTGGCGAATGCCGCAGGTGAAGGCGTTTGAAAAGCCGCCTGAATCCACAATCATGCAGGCAAGCCCCGGCGGGTTCAGACAGGCCAGCGCCATCTGGGTATGCGCCCCGTAGGATAGGCCCATTGTCCCGATCTTACCGTTGCACCAGGGCTGATCCACGATCCATGCCATGGTATCGTAACCGTCTTCTCCCTCGGCTAGGTATTTCGTGAACGCGCCCTCCGATCCATAGCGGCCCCGACAATCCTGCCAGATAACGATGTAGCCATGGGCGACGAGGTGCGTGGCGCAATCCACCCGTGACATCGGTTCAGGAGCATCCCGGCTGCGCTCGGACCGCGAGGTTCCCGCCTTATCGTAGGGTGTCCGCTCCAGAATAACCGGTAAGGGTTTGTCTGGCGTTGCGCCGTCAGAGCCGCGCGGCATATAAATGTCAGTAGCAAGGCGCACCCCGTCGCGCATCGGGATCATTACATCCCGATACACGATGGCGTGGTTGCCCGCAGGCTCAGCCCGGTCAAGTTCGGGCAAAGCGGTCATTCGGACGACACATCCTGGGCCAGCGTATCTTCAGATAGACCTCCATCGATGGTCAGCCCCTTGCGCGCGGCCCAATGCACTTTCTGCCAGTAAAGCGGCACGACGGGCATTTTCTGAAACACCTTGGCCGTGGCATCCGCCAGCATCGCATTCCGCTTTTGGGGATCGAATTCCTGCATGGCCGCGTCGAGCGCCGCGTCGAACTCGGCGTCCGAAAACCGGACTCGGTTAAACGGGCCAGAACCCGCTTCTTTGTCATGGGTCCGCAAAAGCCCGTTCAAGTTCGGTGCGGAACTGGGTGTCGAGCTGCCCAGAGAGAACACGAATACGCTGTAGTCGCCAGCCGAGGCCGCCTTGGAATAGACGTTATAGGGCACGGTCTGCACCCCGTTCACCTTAAGCCCTCCACGCGCCAGCATCTGACCCAGAGCCTGCGCCAGATCGCCGTCACCAGGGAAGCGGTCATTGGAAGAGTAGATCGTGATCCCGAACCCGTCCGGGTAGCCGGCTTCCGTCAAAAGCGCCTTGGCGGCCTCGATATCGACTTCGTCCGGTGGCGTGTCCGTGGAATGGCCTCCAAGCACGTCCGGCACCAGCTGACCCGCAGGCACGCCAGAGCCGCCAAGGATGCGATCAATGATCAGCTTGCGGTCGATCATCAAAGACACCGCCTTGCGGACCTTGGGGTCCTTGAACGGATTTTCGGACAGGGGCTTGCCCTGCAGGTCGGTGATCTCGGGGAACTCATCCCGTTGGGTCAGACCCAGATAAATCACCCGACCGGATGATTTCGAGATAACGGTGATGTTCTCGTCATTTTCCAGTCGTGCGATATCCGTCGGCGGCACCGCGTCGATCAGGTCGACGTCCCCGGCCAACAACGCTGCAACCCGCGCAGCGTCATTGGTGATGAAACGAATATCGACATCCTTGAATTCCGGCGCATCGCCCCAATAGCCCTCGTATGCCGTGATCGTCAGGTTTTCGCCCGGCGACCACGCACCGAACTTGTAGGGACCGGTACCGATGGTCGCGTGACCGGAATTGAAGTCCTGACTTGTTGCATTCTCTGTCGCCGCCTTGGAAACGATGAACACCTGGCCCACGGCATCCATCAAAAGAGGCGCTGGCGCTAATGTCTCGATCCGCAGTGTCTTGTCGTCGACCTTCTCCATGGATTTGATGTCGGCCACGTTGTTGGAGAACGGTGCGGGGCTGTTGGGAACCTCATCCGTGCGTTCCAGCGAGAAAACTACATCTTCTACCGTCAGCGGACTGCCATCGTGAAAGGTCACACCCTCGCGCAGCTTGATCTCCCATGTTGTCTCGTCGATGGGCTCCCAGCTTGCGGCGAGACCGGGGCTCGGGTTCAGGTTGGGCCCGAAAGCCACGAGACGATCGAACATCAGTTTGGCAGTCATCTGGTTGTTGCCCGTGCGCGAGAATTGCGGGTCCATGGAGGAGGGCTCGTTGGAGCGCCCGATGGTCAGATCAGCGGCCAAGCCGGGCAATGCCGTGGTTGCGAGCAGCGTCGCGGTCAGGAACGATCTTGCGAAAGTCATTTCAGTCTCCCTTGGTATTGTCGTTTTGGGTGAGATCGGGCGAGTCAGCCCGATCGTTCAGATGGCAGGCGGCACGATGGCCGCCCGCCACATCTTTCAGCTGCGGCACCTCGGTGCGGCATCTGTCATGGGCATAGGGGCAGCGCGGATGGAAATGGCAGCCCGACGGAGGATTGATCGGTGACGGGATTTCTCCCGCGATTGTCGCGAATCGCCGGCCCCGCCGGTCGATGCGCGGCACCTCGTCCAGAAGCGCTGCGCTATAGGGATGGCGTGGGCGGGCGAAGATCGCATCGGTTGCGGCCTCTTCGACCACACGGCCCAGATACATGATTACCGTGCGGTCACTGATATGGCGAATGACCGACACATCGTGGCTGATAAACAGAAGCGTGAGCCCCAGATTATGACGGAGTTCCATCAAGAGGTTGATGACTTGTGCCTGAATAGACACATCAAGTGCTGCGATACTTTCGTCGCAGACCAGAAAATCCGGGTTGACCGCAAGCGCGCGAGCAATGCCGATGCGCTGGCGCTGCCCGCCGGAGAACTGATGCGGGAAACGCTGCGCCATGTCGGGATCAAGCCCGACCGTCTCCAGCATTTCGCGAACCTTTGCAGCCACCTCCCGGCGCGAGATCAACCCGTGGACCCGGGGCGCTTCGCCTATGATGTCATGCACCCGCATTCTCGGATTGAGCGATGACATGGGATCCTGAAATATGATCTGAGCGGCGAGCCGCATGACGCGACGGGCCTTGCCCGACAGAACTGCCATATCGGTGCCCTGCCAAAGAACCTGACCGTCGCTTGGTTCCAACATTCCGGCCATGATCCGCCCGAGCGTGGACTTACCGCAGCCACTTTCGCCTACCAGCCCCACCACCTCTCCTTTGGCGACGCTGACGTTTACATGATCCAGCGCATGGACGACGGCAGGCGGCTTGGCCGCGCCGAGACGAATGGCCAGACGCTCCGCAAAATCCGGGGTTTTCTGGAATCGTCTGGAGACATCACGGGCTTCGATGAGAACGCTCATTCCGCTTCTCCCAGCGGATGGAAGCAGCGCCAGGCCCGCCCGTCCGATACCGTCTCATTCGGCTCGCTCAAACAAGCACCCGTCGCATGATCGCAGCGCGGGCGGAAGGGGCAACCTTCGGGTCGGTTGAGCGGCGGCGGCGCGGCCCCTCTGATCTGACGCAGCTTTTTGCCGCGCATGTTGGCCGCGGGCGTCGAGCCGATCAGACCAGCCGTATAGGGGTGGCGCGCCTTATCGAGCACCACGTCGATGCCACCCCGCTCTACGATCCTGCCTGCGTACATGACCGCGATCTCGTCGGCCAGACCGGCCACGACACCGAGGTCATGGCTGATCCAGATCAGCCCCATACCCATTTCGGCACAGAGTTTCTGCACCTGAGCGAGGATCTGGCTCTGGATTGTCACATCCAGTGCCGTCGTTGGTTCGTCCGCGATGATAAGGTCGGGTTGGTGCAGCAGCGCGATCGCGATCGCGACCCGCTGGCGCATCCCGCCGGAAAACTCATGTGGGTACGCATCGAGCCGTTCCTCGGGGGATGGGATCCCCACGCGCCCCAGACAGTCCCTTGACAGAGCACGGGCGTCACGGCGCGACATGCGTGCATGTGCCTGAACCGTTTCGACCATCTGTGTGCCGATGGACAAGACCGGGTTAAGCGTCATCATCGGGTCCTGGAAGATCATCGCGATCCGGTCCCCCCGCAAACGGCGAAGCCGCTCCGGGCTCGCCTGCCGCAAATCCTCGCCCTTAAACCGGATATCACCGTCGACGATTTTGCCCGGGGGATCGACGAGGCCCAGTATCGAAAAGCCGGTGATCGATTTGCCCGAGCCGCTTTCTCCGACAAGCCCGAGGATACGACCTCTCTGTAGCGTGAAAGACACATCGTCGACGGCCTTCACCACGTCCACAGAGGTGGGAAAATGCGTGCGCAACCCGCGCACCTCCAGAAGCGCGCTCAATCGACCAACCTCGGGTTCAGAACCGCCCGAAGCCGATCGCCCACCACGTTGATGGAAAAGACCAGCACCAAGAGCAGAAGTCCGGGATAGACGCTCATCCAGTAGAGGCCTGCCAGCAGCACCTGATAGCCATTGGCAATCAGGAGTCCGAGCGATGGTTCGGTGATGGGCAGACCGATGCCCAGAAAGGACAGCGTCGCCTCGGCCGCGATGGCCGACGCCACCTGAATGGTGCCGATCACGATCAGCGGTGGCAGGCAGTTGGGAAGGATGTGACGAAAGACGATACGCGCCGATGACAGGCCCAGACAGCGCGCGGCATCGACGTAGTCCTTGTTCGACTCCACCAGCGCCATGCCTCGCACAGCGCGCGCGAAATACGCCCATTGCACGAAAACCAACGCCAGGATCACTTTCCACGTCCCCTGTCCGAAGACCACGAGAATCATCAGCGCCACCAGAATCGTCGGAAAGCCCAGCATCAAATCGACAAACCGCATCAAAAGTGCGTCGATGCGACCGCCCAGATAGGCCGCAAGCAAGCCCAGTGTTGTGCCGACCGCCAATGCCAAGGCCCCCGCCGTGAAGCCAACCGCAAGCGATGTGCGCAGCCCGTAGAGCATGGCCGAGAACATGTCGCGCCCTTGTGTATCGGTGCCCAGCCAATAGGTCAGGCCGGTCGTTCCTTCCGATCCCGGCGGCAGCCGGGCATCGAAGAAGTCGATCTCAAGCAGATCATAGGGGTTTTGTGGTGCGATCAGCGGCGCGAGGACCGCCGCGGCGAACAGAACGACACAAACCACGAGCGCAATGCTCGCCTTCGGACTCGCCACAAGGCCGCGCAGGCTTCGCGCCAGAAGGCTCTCTCCCCCCACAGCCGCGATCATCTGCCACCCACCCTGATCCGGGGATCAATCAGCGAATAGGTGATATCGATCAAAAGGTTGATGACGATGAACATTGTCACGATCACCAGAATATAGGCCACGACCAATGGCCGGTCCAAAGCGTTGATCGAGTCGATGATCAGTTTCCCAATCCCAGGCCAGGCGAAGATCGTTTCAGTCACAACGGCGAAGGCAATCAGCGATCCGAACTCGATCCCGAGCACTGTTATGATCGGGATCAGGATGTTTTTCATGACGTGGACAAGCACAATACGACGTTCTTTCAGCCCGCGCGCCCGGGCAAACCGCACGAAATCCAGTGGCATCGTTTCCTGTACCCCCGTTCGCGTCAGCCGGATCACCAGCGCGATCTGCGCCAGCGCCAGATTCGTCGCCGGCAACAACAGATGTCGGATGCCGTCCCATGTCGCGAAGCTCGTCTCGATCCCGAAGATCACGCCAGTATCCCCCCGCCCGGTCGAAGGTAGCCAACCCAGCCAGACCGAGAAGATCATGATCAGCATCATGCCCTGCCAGAAATTCGGCAGAGAAAAGCCGAATATAGAAGCTGTCATGATCGTCTCGTCCGTCAGGCTTCGCGGCTTGATACCTGCCCAAAGCCCCAAGGGAATGCCGAGGAACAGTGACAGCAAAAGCGCCGTCAACACGAGTTCCAGCGTTGCGGGTAGGCGTTCGAAAATAACCGATGTGGCCGGACGGTTATAGACGAACGACTGGCCGAAATCTCCCTGTAGCGCGTCGCCGAGAAACCGTCCGTACTGCACCGGCAGGGAATCATCGAGCCTGAGCGACGCAGCAACCTGCGCGCGCTCGGCGGCGGTGGCGTCGGCAGGTAGCAGGATTTCAAGCGGATCACCGATGGCATAGACGCCGACAAAAACAATGATCGAGGTCACTGCCAGCACCAATGCCGTCTGTATCAAACGTCTGATGATGAACGCTGTCACGCGGCCCCGCTCCCCGAAAGTTGACCAAGCGTTGCCCGAGTCGCGATTTGATGCAAGATTATGACAAGAAGAACGGAACTGATACGAAAAGCGTATAGGAGATCACAATGCGGCAAGTGCAGATCGAAGCCTACTGCGCCGTTCTGAAACACGGCACCATGCAGGCTGCTGCAAAAGCCTTGGGAGTGTCACAACCTGCCATCAGCAGACGGGTGAGCCAGCTTGAACGAGCCCTCGGTCTGTCTCTCTTCATCCGCGACAAGACGCGCCTTATTCCGACGCGGGAAAGTCGGGTTCTCGCTCCCCATCTCAGGGCCCACGCAGACTGGGACGCCAGGATCAAACGTCTCGCCCGAGAGGTTCGTGCGGGAAACTCCGCCGCCATCAACCTGCGCATCGCGGTGCCGGCGAGCCTGACACTTTCCATCATGCCCGCGATCGTCGCCGAGTTCTTGGGTACCTATGACAAGACCCACATCGAAATCCACACTGGCCCCTACGACGCGATCGAGCGAATGCTTCTTGACGATCGCGCAGAGTTGGGTTTCATCCGCCTCCCGGTTCAGCAACAGGGGCTTCATGTCAGGCCGGTCGTGCAGGTCCGGACGGTCTGTGTCCTGCCGCTGGCGCACCCATTGACGGCCAAGGAAACCATCTCAATCGCAGATCTGCGCGACACTGAACTGATTCTTCTCGGCCGCCAACGGGCCCCGCGCAGCGAGATCGACAAGAGTTTTTATCAACACGGAATTACCCCCAAGGTCCGCGTTGAGGCGCATTCCGTCTGCTCTGCGTGCGGGATGGTTGCCAGTGGGCTTGGGGTCACATTGGTAAATGACCTGATGGCACGCGACTACGCCCATATGCCTGTCGCGGTTCGCCCGATAGAGGAGCCGCTTTACCATCAATTCGCCTTTGCCAGTAGTGCGGAACTGCCCGCCATGCAAACGTCCGAGAACTTCATCCAGCTCAGCACCAAACGTCTGACGGAGCTCATGCAGGAGCCCGCATGAATGCAAATTGCCGGTGCCGGGCAAATGGAAGGGTGGAGGTCGCAAACGGTCCCCGAGCGACCCACTTGGCCCCTCCAACCCGCCGGTACTCAACCATGACGTCAGTAAGCGCCCAACCGGATCGAGCGGTTCTTTTCGAAACTCAAGCATGACAGGGTCAGCGCCCCAGGTTACGAAAAACAAGGGCTGCAACGTCCTCGCCCTCGTCCAACTCCCCGTAACGCGCATCTGGCGGCGGGTTGGTGGGCCGGTAACCTAGTCTCCTGCAGTCCAGTTGGTCAACTGTGCCCAAAGCGTGTTGTAGCCGGACCAATTGACGAACGGTGGTGGTGCCCAGTGCGGTCCGCAGTCCGAGGTAAAGGCGGCGGCGCGTCCTTTGCCAAAAGCCCAGGCCGCGATCAGGGGATCGTCGCCAACTGAGGCCACGCGTGTGGCACCTTCCTTTAGGACGGTACGGTTGTACCCGAGCAAGGGGGGCCATTCGCCATCCAGTCCCGCGACAATCGGGTGGTCTTGCATATCGACAGTTGCAATGACGCCTTCGGGGCGCTCCTCGCGGTCGTCCTGCAACAACATCGAAACCGGCAGCGCTTCCTCCACAGGTGTTCCGGCATAGCGCGCCTTGGCGTCGATGCCCTGAAATGTCAGATACCCGCCGACCATGATTAGACCGCCTCCGTTTTCAACATAGTCGCGGATCGAGGCCAGCCGGTTGGGCAGGATTTTGGACTGTGTGAATGTTTCCGGGTGCAAGAGTAATGTGTTTGCCCCCATATCCGACAGGATGACGCAATCGAACGCGGCAAGCTCTTCGGCGGTTTGCGGAAAGTCCCGCGCCGCCACATGTGCGGGTTGAAACGTGACATCCCACCCCGCCTCCTCAAGGGCGGTTTGCAGCCATTGCACCCCTTCGGCATATTCCGTTGTTGTAAAGCTATCAAATCCCTTTTGGTGGATTGAATGCACGGTCCAGCTTTCGCCGGCGATCAGAACTCTCTTTTGTGTCATCGTCTTTCTTTGCTTGTTCGAGGGGCCGCGACGGAGTCGCGAACAACCAGTTTCACGGGCAAGCCGCGGGTTTCAGGGGGTGAGGGGTCATCAAATGTCGACAAAAGCGCCCTCACGGCGTGTTTGCCCAGGTCATCCACCGGTTGATGTACGGTCGTCAGACCGGGCGACAGCATGCTGGCGAATGGCATGTCGTCAAAACCGATGATCGACAGCTCATCGGGGACAGATATTGAAAGCGCGCGCGCGACCTCCAGAACACCGGTTGCAACAAAGTCACTACAGGCGAAAATCGCGGTCGGACGTGCAGGCCCTGCGAGAAGGCTACGGGCAACCTGTCTGCCGTAGTCCATGGAGTAGCTGCCCTGAAACACGCGCCTTTTGTCCACCGGCACATTTGCTTTGGCCATGGCTTCGCGGAAGCCTGCAAGCCGTTCACGACCGCTGAACAAGGTCTTTGGACCGGCGATAATCGCGATGTCCCGGTGCCCAAAGCCAATCAGATGACGCGTGGCGAGCTTCGCGCCCAAGCGGTTGTCGACAAACACCCGACCAAGCTGCGGCCCGGCCACGTCCTCATCCGCAAGAACCACGTTGCGGTGGCGTTCAAGCTGCGCTGCGAGCGATCCGTCGTCAGGTCGGTTGGTACATAGAATTAAACCGTCCATATGCCGTTCGGACAGGCGTTGCAGGCTCTCGATTTCGCGGTCCAGGCTGCCGCCTGAAGAAGACAGGTAGACCGAATACCCGTGGGATCTTGCTTCGGTTTCTATCGCGGCAGCGAGAGCTGCAAAGAAGGGGTTGGTGATCTCGGGCACAAGCAGGGCAATTGCCTCGGTACGCCCCATTGTCAGGCGCCGCGCCATCTGGTTGGGACGGTAGTCAAGCTTGGCAATGGCCGCATCAACGCGGGCTTTGGTCTCGTTGGGAAGGTCCAGTTTGCTGTTGAGGTATCGAGATACCGCTGCGGTCGACAATCCCGCCTCGCGGGCCACATCGGAAAGCGTTGTCATCGCCGTGGCCCAACGATTCTGTTGCACCCTCTGGCGGTCATGATGCACGCCACTCCGCCAGATCGATCTTTGCCTCTGGCGCGGCGGTCGCAAAGACATGCCGCGTGCTCTGATCGTATTGGACGGCGCCTTCGGCGATTGTCCCCAGGGTGACCGTGCGGATGTCTTGCAAGCGGCGGCCCGCAGCGAGACAGGCCACAATACCCGCTTGCGCCGGGCTGATCGTCGGGTTGAAAGCCACGCTTTCAATTGTGCCTGCCACGAGTTCCACACCATCGTCAAAGCAAAGCGCAACCGCGGAAGGAGCCTTGCTGTAAGGAGCATACGAGCGCTTCCCCGCTTCAAGCAGTGCTGACGATCCGGCGGAGTCGCTCCATTTGAGGTCCGGCCAATAGAGCGTTCCTCCGATCGCGCCGGTTTCGCCCAAGTAAGCCGGATCGAACGGCCAGGGGAACAGTTCGCCTAACGTCAGGCTGTAGCCCAGAGGGTCGACCAGCCGCAGCTCCCTGGCAAAGGCAAACTCGGACAGGAACTGGCGGCAGTGGCCACATGGATGGGCCTCGCCGATGGCAATCCGGTCCAGCGCCATGCCCAGGTGATAGGCGCGGATAGCGACAAAGCCTTCGCCGTGCAGGGTATACCCCAGATGTGCACCAAACACCTCTGCGTTGGCCCCCAGCACGAAATCGCCGCTTTCCCGATCGCGGCCGACGGCCCCGACAAAGAAGTCCGAAATCGTCGGATTGGACAGCAGATCGGCGGCGAGCGGGGGAAGAAGGACCAAAAGGGCCTCGTCATCGGGCAGCCCGAAGGTGTCACAGATGTCGGTGATGTTTTTCTTGCTCAAGGTATGGGTAGTGCGGTCAAGACAACGCGATGCTTCGGCACGGATCGCATTGCCTTTTGTTTCTTCCAGATGCGTGTAGAGGGCCGCTCTTTGTGCATTCGAGGCGAATGGATTTTGACTCAAAACCTGAGCCTCCAGTATTTTCACGTCACCAAAACTGAAACGACGTTGACTCCGACGCAGTTTCGCTTATCGATTAGTTAAGCGATTAACAAAGGTGTTTTCAAGTGGTTTCAGCATTGGCATCAGGTCAGGATTACGCGGCGGCGCGCGATCTGATCCTTGATACCGACGGCGGTGTGGATGATGCGCAAGCCTTGCTGATGCTGCTTGCAAACGGGCGCCCTCCATCCGCCATCACCACCGTTTTTGGAAATGTGTCCCGCAATCAGGCGACCCGAAATATGCTCGATGTTCTTGCATTGGCAAAAGCCGACATCCCGGTGTACCCCGGTGCATCCCGGGCGCTGGTCGCCGATCCGGTCGATGCCAAACACGTACATGGCGAAGATGGTCTGGGCGGTGTTGCGCGCCCTCAATCCGGCCATCAGGCAAAAGACCTTCCGGCGCCCGAGTTTCTGATCTCGGCTCTGCGCGGAGCGATTGCTGCCGGCGGGCGTGTGGATGTGCTGATGATTGGCCCGCTGACCAATCTGGCACTGGTGCTGCGTGCTGCACCGGATTGTCTGGAGGGCATCGGCCAACTGACGATCATGGGCGGCACCATCAATGGGCGCGGCAACACTACCCCTGCCGCAGAGTTTAACATCTTCGCCGATCCGGAGGCCGCTGAAATCGTCCTCGGCTGTGGGGCGCACACCGTCCTTGCGCCGTGGGAAACCTGCTATGAGCATTTTCTCAGCGGTGACGAGATGGACAAAATGGTCGAGACAGCCAACCTGTCACCTTCAGGCCGGATGTTTCGCGATCTGTGCTCACGATCGCGCGCCGTGGTCGAGAGCTACATCGGTGAAGACAGGCTTCCCATGATTGATCCTCTGGCGGCGGCGGCGGTGCTTGATCCGGGCATTGTCGCGGAGACCCTGTCTGCATCTGTTCAAGTTGCGCTGGCTCCCGGGCTGACCCGCGGCATGACCGTGGTCGACCCCTCTGGCAGGTTGGACGCGCCCAAAATCGACCTGATCCAGGCTGCGGATATGACCCGGATCGCGCGCCTGATTGTCCGAACACTCGAAACGCACACTGAAAACTGAAAGGGATAAATCCATGAGACTCTTCCAACTGGCCAGACGGGCCGTCCTGCTGGGGGCCGGCGCAGCCGTGCTGAGCCTTCCGATGCTGACAACAAGCGCGCAGGCAGAAGACTACTCCGCCGACAACCCGCTTAAGGTGGCCCTGGTGGTACATGGTAACCTCGGCGACAAGAGCTTTTTCGACAGTGCTGCGGCCGGTATGGCAGCGGCAGAAGAGACGTTGCCCGTGGATGTCACCATCATCGAGGCCGGTCTTGATCGTGGCAGGTGGGAGCCCGCCTTTGCGGACGCGGCTGACAGCGATTATGATGTCGTCATCGCAGGCACCTGGGAAATGACCGGGTTCATGAGTGACATTGCCATCGACTATCCCGAAAAGAACTTCATCATCTTCGATGATGCGCCTGACTTCTCTGACGGGGCAAATGCAAACATTCTCGCCATCCAGTACAGAACGTCCACCGCAGGCTATCTTGCAGGCTACGCGGCGGCGAAACTGTCAGAGTCCGGCGTTGTCAGCACCATCCTTGGCGTTGAAGCTCCAACTGTGGTCGAGTTTGAGATAGGCTTTGCCCAGGGCGCCCGCGATGCAAACCCCGACATCAGCATTTTGCGCGCCATCGCAGGATCCTTCGGCGATCCCGCAAAGGGAAAGGAGCTTGCACTTGCCCAGTTCGCGCAAGGGTCTGACGTGGTTTTCCCGATTGCGGGTGCGACAGGGATCGGCGCGCTTCAGGCCGCGCGCGATGAGGGGAAACTGGCCGTCGGTGTCGACAGCGACCAGGCCACGATCTTTGCGGAAACCGATATGGCCCAGGCCGAAGCGATCTTCACCTCGGTTGAAAAGAAGATCGGCCAATCTCTGGTCATCGCGCTTGGCCAGATCATTGAGGGCAGCGCGCCCATGGGCAGTGCCGTTTTGCTTGGGCTGGCGGACGACGCCGTTGGCATCTCGCGCAACAAGTTCTTTGACATGCATGTCTCATCAGAGCTTGCCGCGGAAATCGACGCAAAGGCCGCAGCGATCGAGGCGGGTGAGATCGTTGTCGAAACGACCATGCAATAAACTTCCGTTGAGACTTTATGACGGTGCCTGCACGCTTTCCGTAGCAGGCGCCGTTGGTCCCGAATGGTCTGAAGATCATGTCTGATATCATCCTAGAAGGCCGCGCGCTGACCCGGGTTTACCCGGGCGGTCTGGTCGCTAACGATCAGGTTTCAATCCGGTTTGCCGCCGGAAGAGTGCATTCCATCGTGGGCGAAAACGGTGCGGGAAAATCAACCTTCGTCAAGATGCTGTTCGGTGCGGAAATACCAGACAGCGGGACGATTTACCGCCATGGAAATCCCACGGCCTTTGCCGGACCCAGCGATGCGATTGAAGCGGGGATCGGCATGGTCTTTCAGCATTTTTCGCTTGTTCCCACGTTCAGGGCCTACGAAAACGTCGTTATGGGCAGTGAGCCCCGATCCGGACTGAGCATTGACCGCCCGAAAGCGATTGCAACGGTGCGCGACCTGTCAGAGCGTTTTGGACTGAAAGTTGACCCCGAAGCGCCTGTGCGCGACCTACCGGTCGGGCAGCAGCAACGGGTGGAAATCCTGAAGGCACTTCATCGCAAGGCACAGGTGCTGATCCTTGACGAGCCGACCGCCGTGCTGGCGCCACAGGAAGTCGAGGAGCTTTTTGATGCGGTCAGGGGGCTGACTGCCGAAGGCAGAACGGTGATCTTCATCGCCCACAAACTGCCGGAAGTCCTGGAGATTTCCGACCATATCGCGGTCATGCGTTCAGGCCGGCTTGTCGCCGAATTTGACAGGGCCGACGCCACGGAAGACAGGCTGTCCCGTGCTATGGTAGGGCGCGATGTGACGCTGAGCATCAGCGCCAGCAGGAACGTCGGCGACAAGCGTCTTGGCGTTCGCAACCTGACTGTGCGGTCGGCGCGAGACCACTTGCTCTGTGACGATGTCACGCTTGAGGCCCGGTCGGGTGAAATTGTCGGGCTGGTCGGGGTGGAAGGCAACGGACAGGCCGAAGTGCTGGAGGCCATTGCAGGCCTGCGCCCCGTGGCAGGTGGGAACATCACGCTGAACGGAACCGATCTTGTCGGTCGCAGCGTCCTTGAACGCCGGGAACTGGGCATCTCGCATATCCCCCCCGATCGCCTCGCCGAGGGACTGGCCGAAGGCGCCTCCATTCGCGAAAACATCGCGGCTTCCTGGCTGAACGACTCGCGTTTCGTGCGCAAGGGCATCCTCGATCTGCGGGCGCAGACGACGTTTGCAGAAAAACTGAAAGACCGGTTTTCGATCAAGGCAGACAGCGTCCGGGCGCTGGTCGGGTCGCTGTCGGGCGGGAACATGCAAAAAGTCGTGGTGGCTCGGGAACTGGCAGAAACGCCGGACCTGCTCTTGGTCAACCAGCCAACGCGTGGCGTTGATCTTGGCGCGGTCGAGTTCATCTGGAAAACGCTTGCTGACACACGCGATGACGGGGCCGCCATCCTGCTCTGTTCAGCGGATTTGAGCGAGCTGATGGCACTGGCGGATCGCTTCATCGTCTTTTACGGCGGGCGCGTTGTCGCCAGAATGGACAACACGCCGGACGTGACGCAAGAGACCCTTGGCGCCTACATGCTTGGCGCAAAAAGCCAGATCGAGGTCAGCCATGAGTGACGCCACCCATTCAGAGGTTCCCGCCTGGCTGAGAGAGCTTGGGAAAATCGTCGCAGCCTTGGCAATTGCACTTCTGGTGACGGTCATACTGGTCCTGTTGGTCTCGGATGAACCGGGCAAAGCCCTTCGGACACTGGCCACGGCCCCGCTATCGTCAAAACGGACATTTGGCCTGCTGGTGGATGATACCGCCAAGCTGACGCTGGCCGGTCTTGGGTTTGCGCTTGTCTTTCAAGCCCGGCAGTTCGCGCTTGGCGTGCAGGGGCAGGCCTATGTGGGCGGGCTGGCAGCGGCACTTGTGGCGCTGTCGCCCATCGGTGTGACCATCTGGTCGATTCCGCTGGGTATTCTTGCGGCCATGGCGGCGGGGTCTGTGCTGGGGTTCATTCCCGGCTGGGCCAAGGCACGCTTTGGTGCAAGCGAGATCGTGTCATCCCTGATGCTTAACTACATCGCCATCCGGACGGTCAACTACATCGTCCGTGCTCATCTGGCGCCAGAAGGATCCGGTCACTTGATGTCGCCCAAGTTCGACCCGATTTCCATCTATCCGGCGATCATCGCGCGCACGCGGTTTGACATCGGTATCATTATCGCGCTGTTGACGGCGTTTCTGATCTGGTTCCTCTTGTACCGTACCCGCTGGGGGCTGAAGCTGCGCCTTGTCGGCCAGAACGCCCGCTTTGCCGAATATTCCGGGATCGAAGCCCGCAAGGTCATGATTACCTCCATGACGCTTGCCGGTGCAATTGGCGGATTGCTGGGGGCCGTCTTCGTGCAGGGCAGGGCCTTTGGCCGTATCGCGACCGATTTTGACGGGCTGTTGGCGTTTGAGGGCATTATCGTCTCAATGGTGGTCAAGGATCGCCCCCACCTCATTCCGGTGGCGGCCTTCGGGTATGGCTATCTGCGACAGGGGGCGCAATTCATGGGTATCCGCTCTGACGTGCCCAGCGAATTGATCGCGGTCGTTCAGGCCATCGTCATCATCCTTGTGATTTCGAGTTTCACACTACCGGGTCAGAGGTTTCTTGCGCGCCTCTTCAGTCGCAAACAGCCTGAAGCCCAGGAGGCGCGATAATGGATCTGCTGGAAACGCTCTTTTCGGTGACGTTCATCGTTACCGTCATACGGACCACAACGCCGCTGATCTTTGCCGTGCTTGGCGGGCTGATTTCGGATCTCTCGGGTGCGTTGAACATCGCGCTTGAGGGCATGATGCTCGCCGCGGCGCTGACTTGCGTCATCGTGTCGGTCTATGCCCCCTGGTATGTCGCGGTACTTGCCGGTGTCGGCATGGCGGCGTCGCTGGGTGCAGCCATGGGCTTTTTCCACCTGCGCTGGAAAGCCGATTTCATCCTTGTGGGGTTTGGCATCAATATTCTTGCAGCAGGCGGCACAGTCTTTGTGTTGTCGCTGGCCACCGGGGGGGACAAAGGCACATCGATCAATCTGGCATCCAAATCCATCCCGGCGGTGCATCTGGACTTTCTGCAAGCAATCCCCGGTATCGGCGACGTGCTGCACCGGCTGCTGTCCGGTCATTCCATCCTGACCTGGTTCGCAGGCTTCTGTGTTTTTGGCGTCTGGTATTTTCTGTTCAGAACACCATGGGGGCTCTGGCTGCGCGGGGTTGGTGAATATCCGGCAGCTCCCGCATCCGCCGGTATCAATGTGATCGCCGTGCGCTGGTGGGCGCTGATCGCGTCCGGGGCCTTCGCCGGGCTTGGTGGGGTGCAATTGGCCATGTTCAATTTTGTGGGCTTCACACGTGACATGACCGCCGGGCGCGGCTTCATAGCCCTGGCCGCGGTTTTTCTGGGTGCGCGCCATCCGGTCGGCGCAATGATCGCGGCCTTGCTATTTGGGGTGTTCGAGGCCCTGGCGATTGTCCTGCCCGGGCATTTACCTGACGTGCCAGGCGAATTGATCCAGACGATCCCTTACATCGTGACGCTGATTGCGCTTGTCGCTTTCGCCGCAAGAGCAACGTGGATCACGAACCGCAAGCGCGGGAAAACAACGTAGTGCTCCCGTGATGACCATGCCCTGATGATGCTTCAGGGTGTCCCGGGCGGCGTTACATTAGGCTTGGATTTGCTGCGGTCCAGCCCCAGTTGACGCTCCCGCCAGATGATGAGAACGCCACCTGCGATCACCAGGCTGGCACCCAGGACAATCGGGCCGGTGGGGACCTCACCGAAGGCCACGTAGCCGATCAGGGTGGCAAAGATCATCGACGCATAGTCGAAAGGGGCCAGCATGGACGCGCCGCCAAAGCGGTAGGATGCGGTGACGAGGATTTGCGCGACCCCGCCGATGAGTCCTGCGAGGATCAGCAAGGTGATGACCCATTGCGCGGGCCTGGTCCAGATCAGCGCCTCCCAGCCGGTGATCCAGCCCAGAGGTAGCGTCAAAAGGCCAAGGGCGGAGGCGGTGATCGAGAAGTAAAAGACGATTGCGGCGGTCGATTCGGTCTGCACCAGTCGTCGCACGTGGATTTGTACCAGCGCCCTCAGGATCGACGCGATCAGCACCATAATGGCCCCCAGCGTTGCGCCTGTGGTCAGCGCATCCCCTGACAGGGACAGTCGAGGCGCGATGACGATCATCACGCCGACCAGGCCCAGTGCGACTGCCGAAAGACGGATGATGCGAATGCGCTCTCCAAGAAAGAGGGCCGCGAAGATGACCGTGAACATAGGTGTGGCGTATCCGATGGCCGTGACTTCGGGCAGCGGCAGCAGGCCTAGGCCAGCAAAGGTCAGGATCATTGCGGAGGTGCCAAAGACACCGCGCCAGACGTGGCCCATAAGGTTCGACGGCACCAGACCTTCGCGCAACTGTCCGCGTTGCCAGAGCCAGATCACGATGATCGGCAGGGCAAAGAACGACCGGTAGAACACAGCCTGTCCGGGCGGCACATGGTCTGACACGGTCTTGATGAGGGCGGCCATCACCATGAAGAGGAACACCGCCAGAAGTTTGAGTGCAATCGCAAGTCCGGGGCGGTGTTGGGTAAGGTCCTTTGCCATGGGCACTCTCTGCGCCTCGGGGCGGCAAAGTGCAAGCCTGTCTCTTGCCCGAGCTTAGCCGATGTGCCCCCGGTTTTCCCCAACCTGACCCCGGTGCAGCAACAGATGATCCAGCAAGACGCAGGCCATCATTGCCTCACCCACGGGCACCGCGCGGATGCCGACACAAGGATCGTGGCGACCCTTGGTGATGATCTCCGTCTCTTCGCCGGATTTGGTGATCGTTTTGCGGGTGGTCAGGATGCTGGAGGTCGGTTTCACGGCGAACCGCACCACCACGTCCTGACCTGTACTGATCCCGCCGAGGATACCGCCTGCGTGGTTCGAGGAATAGACCGGGCCGTCCGGCCCCATGCTAATCTCATCGGCGTTGAGTTCACCCGTCAGCATGGCCGCCGACATGCCTTCGCCGATCTCCACGCCTTTCACGGCGTTGATGCTCATCATGGCAGCGGCAAGGTCCGTGTCGAGCTTGCCGTAGATCGGCGCGCCGAGGCCTGCCGGGACGCCGCGCGCGACAACTTCAATCACCGCTCCCACCGAACTGCCGGATTTGCGCAACCCGTCGAGGTAATCGGCCCAGGTCTCTGCCGCTCCAGCATCAGGCGTCCAGAACGGGTTTGCGTTGATCTGGTCCCAATCGAACCGGGCGCGGTCGATCTCATGCGCGCCCATGCGGGTCATGTAGCCCTTGATCTCGAGGTCGGGCGCGATCGTCTTTATCGCCTCGCGCGCCAGCCCGCCTGCCGCCACCCGTGCGGCCGTCTCACGGGCAGAGGATCGCCCGCCGCCGCGATAGTCGCGCACGCCGTACTTCTGGTAGTAGGTAATATCGGCGTGGCCGGGGCGGAACTTGTCCTTGATGTCGCCATAGTCCTTGGAGCGCTGGTCAGTGTTCTCAATCATGAGTTGCACGGGCGTTCCGGTGGTGACCCCTTCAAAGGTGCCGGAGAGGATTTTCACCTCATCCGCCTCGCGGCGCTGGGTGGTAAATTTGTTCTGACCGGGTTTGCGTTTGTCCAGCCAGTGCTGAATCATGGCCTCGTCGATCGGCACACCGGGAGGGCAGCCGTCAACGGTGGCACCGAGGCCCGGTCCATGGCTTTCACCCCATGTGGTGACCCGGAAGAGATGGCCAAAACTGTTGATCGACATCGCAGCACTCCTTTGCGTGAGGTGCTTAGCGGGGCGGGCAGGCCGCCTCAAGCCCTTATCGCTTGCCATCGCCTGGCACTCAGACTAGATCAAAGGCTACCTCGGGGGGCCTGCAAAGGCTGAGATGCATCGACGTGCGGACCCGTAGAACCTGAACCGGTTAGAACCGGCGGAGGGAAGGCTGAGCATCTCATCCTCTTTCGCCGCTCAACGCATCTGAAAGGGATTGAACATGCGTAGAACTCTTTTTGCCGCTGGCATCCTCCTGGCATCTCAGGCGGGCGCGGAAACGCCTGTGCTGACCGTCTATGCGGGCGATTACTTTACCTCCGAATGGGGTCCGGGTCCGATCATCGAAGCGGAGTTCGAGAAATTCTGCGGCTGCGATCTGCAATGGTCGACGGGGGACTTGCTGCCGCGTCTTTTGCTGGAAGGCGAGCGGACCAAGGCAGATGTGGTCATTGGTCTGACCTCGGACGTGACGTCAAAGGCGCGCGCCACCGACCTTTTTGCGCCACACGGGCAGGATAATTCGGCGCTGACCTTGCCGATTGAGTGGACCGATGACACCTTCCTGCCGTTCAACTACGGGCACACAGCGTTCATCTACAACGAGACCACGATGGCCACACCGCCCGCCAGCTTTGACGCGCTGCTGGACCTGCCCGACGACGTAAAGATCGTCATTCAGGACCCGCGCACGTCGATCTCGGGTCTGGCGTTGGTTCTGTGGGTGCAGGCGGTCTACGGCGACGAGTCCGCTCAGGTCTGGGAAAAGCTGAGCGACAACATCCTGACCGTGACCAAGGACTGGTCGGCGAGCTACGGGCTTTTCACCGATGGCGAAGCCGATATGGTGCTGAGCTACACGACCTCGCCTGCCTATCACATGATCGCCGAGGAAGACTTCACCAAGAAGGCGGCAATCTTCCCCGAGGGGCATTATTTCATGGTCGAAACCGTCGGCAAGATCGCAGGCACGGATCAGCCCGAGCTGGCGGACCAATTCATGGCCTACGTGATGTCGCGCGAGTTCCAGACGCTCATCCCCACCGCGAACTGGTCGCTGCCGTCCGCGCTGCCGCAATCGGACTGGCCGGAAGCCTGGGCCGATCTGCCGCTGCCGGAGAAGGTGTTGTTCTACTCGGAAACCGAAGCGGCTGAGCTTCAGGCACAGGCCATCGAGACATGGCGCAACGCGCTCAGCCAATAAGCGGACGCGCGGGGATCGTCGCGGGCACAATGGTGGTCGCGTCGGTTTGCCTCGCGTTTCTTGGCATCGCGCTGCGGGCCGAGCCGGGCGCGGGACTTGGCCCGGCGGACTGGCAGGCCATTCGTTTTACGGTGGTACAGGCGGCGCTCTCGGCGCTGATCTCGGTGGCGCTTGCCGTCCCGCTGGCTCGTTCTCTTGCACGGCGTCGGATGCCCGGGCGGCAGGTGTTGATTACGCTGCTGGGCGCGCCGTTCATCCTGCCGGTGATCGTGGCGGTGCTGGGCCTTCTGGCGGTCTTTGGCCGCAATGGCTGGGTGAATGGCACTTTGGAGGCCCTGGGCCTGCCCGGTGTCTCCATCTACGGGTTGCATGGCGTTGTCCTGGCCCATGTGTTTTTCAACCTGCCGCTGGCCACGCGTCTGCTGCTGCAAGGCTGGCAGAGCATCCCGGCGGAGCGCTTCCGCCTTGCCGCCCAGCTGGATCTGCCGCCCGGCATGGTTTTTCGCACGCTCGAATGGCCCTTGCTGCAGCGTATCCTGCCGGGGGCCGCAGCCCTCATTTTCGTGATTTGCCTCACCAGTTTCGCGGTGGCCCTGACCTTGGGTGGCGGGCCAAAGGCGACGACCATCGAACTGGCCATCTATCAGGCCTTCCGCTTTGACTTCGACCTGTCGCGGGCGGCCCTTCTGTCGGTCATTCAGCTGATCCTGGCGGGTGGAGCCGCTTTGATCGCCATGTGGATCATCCCGCAGATCCCGCTCACCGGGGGGATGGATCGCCCCGTGGCGCGATGGGATGCGCGCGGGGGTGCGCAGCGGCTGCTGGATGGGCTGGTGATTTTGCTGGGCGCGGGCTTTCTGCTCCTGCCACTGGCCTCCGTGGCGGTGTCCGGCGCATTGGGCCTGCCACAGGTTCCGGCCTCTGTCTGGGCGGCGGCGGGTGTCTCGCTTTGGGTTGCGGGGTTGAGCGTTGTGGTTCTGCTCGCACTTGCCCTGCCACTTGCGGCATGGATCGCGATCCGGGCGCGCGGCAGTGCAGAGGCCATCGGGCTCATCGGACTATCTGCCTCGCCTTTGATGATCGGCACCGGCTGGTTCATCCTCATCAACCCGGTGATGGACCCTATCCGGCTCTCACTTCCCGTCACGGCAGTGGTCAACGCATTGATGGCCTTGCCCTTTGCGCTGCGCATCCTTGTCCCGGGCATACGTGAAGCGCTTGCCAGCCATGGTCGGCTCTGTCTCGCGCTGAACCTGCGGGGCTGGGCAGCGTGGCGCTGGCTCATCTTGCCGCGTTGCCTGCCGCAGATCGGTTTTGCCGCGGGTTTGACGGGTGCGCTGTCGATTGGCGACCTCGGCGTCATCGCGCTCTTCGCCGATCCGGACCGAACGACCCTGCCGTTGCAGATGTACCGCTTGATGGGAGCCTATCAGACCGAAGCCGCCGCAGGGGCCGCCTTGATCCTGCTGGCGATGGCGCTGGCGATCTTCTGGGTTTGTGACAAGGGAGCGCGCCGATATGCTGAAGCTTGAGGGCGTCGACATTCGCCAGGGCGCGTTTTCGCTTGCCGCCAGCTTTACCGTCGAGGCCGGCCGACGCGTTGCCGTGATAGGGCCATCCGGGGCTGGCAAATCGACGATCCTGGGCGCTCTGGGCGGGTTCATTCCTCTGGTCGCTGGTCGCATTTACTGGAATGACGCTGAAATATCCAAACTCCGCCCTGGCGTGCGGCCGGTCTCGATGCTGTTTCAGGACAACAACCTTTTTCCGCATCTGACGGTCTATCAGAACGTCGGTCTGGGCGTCCGCCCCAACCTGAAGCTGACCCCTTACGAGCGTGAACAGGCCCAGGACGCCATTCGCCGTGTCGGGTTGGGCGGGATGGCGGAGCGCCGCCCTGCTGAGCTTTCCGGCGGGCAGCAAAGCCGTGCGTCCCTTGCGCGTATCCTACTGCAAAAACAACCGCTTGTGCTGTTGGACGAACCCTTTGCGGCGCTTGGTCCGGCGCTGCGGCAAGAGATGCTCGACCTCGTGCGGGAGCTGGTCGATGAAATCGGCGCGACATTGCTGATGGTCACCCATGCGCCCGAAGACGTGGCACGCATCGCCGATGATGTGATCTTTGTCGAAGGCGGGCAGGCGCTTGCCCCTGCGCCGGCGGCGGAGCTTCTGAAGAACCCGCCGCCGGCCTTGCGCGCCTACCTAGGCGGCTGACTGTCGCGGCAGGGATTGCCGGGCCTTGAGGATACCCAGGGCCGCTGCCGCCGCCTCGCGCCCTTTGACGGCAAAGTGGTCCCGGTAGATCGCGTTGTGGTGGTCTGTCTCCTGATAGTGGTGCGGTGTGAGCGATACCGACAGGACGGGTACGCCCGTTTCAAGCCCCGCGCGCATCAACCCGTCAACGACGGATTGCGCCACAAAATCATGGCGATAGATACCACCATCCACGACAAATGCCGCACAGATGACCGCTGCATATTGCCCGCTGGCGGCAAGATCCCGCGCCATCAGGGGCATCTCGAAAGCGCCCGGAACGTCATAGACGTCCACCTGACTGGCCGGAATGGTCTCAACAAAACCGTCATAGGCCCGGTCGACGATATCGGCGTGCCATTGAGCTTTGACAAAGGCGTAGCGGGTGTGTGTCATAAGTGATCTCCTTTATATGGTTCAGACACGTCCACCCAAGGCGATCACGACTAAGCACGGGCAACCCGCCCGCGATTATCCGCATTCTCTTTCATCCGGACTGTAACCGTCGGCTCCGGCGTCTCACCGGATCTGCTGACCAAGCCGCCCCTTCGAACAGGGGCGCATTGCGCTCGCGGGCTCATGGGTCAGGCCCATATACCGCCGGTGGGGAGTTTCACCCCGCCCTGAGAATAGCCTTAGGTTGCCAACTGCGATCAAACCCTGCAAGACCAAATGCGACTCAAGTTGAAAGCAAAACGATGCATCCGAACCCGGTTTTTCATACGCAAACTGCCGCGCATAACCTCGCCTATGCCCGGGACCGCGCATTCGGGGTGCTGGCCGTGAACGGCTGCGACGGCCCGTTGCTGGCGCATGTGCCTTTTCTGCTGGATGAGGAAGGGCAAACCCTATGGCTGCACCTGGTGCGCTCCAACCCGATTGCGCGATCCCTGTCGGAGGACCGTGCGGCCACCATCGCCGTTTCCGGGCCGGACAGCTATGTCTCGCCCGACTGGTACGGGGTGCCGGATCAGGTGCCGACCTGGAACTACGTTGCCGTCCACATCAGCGGGACACTTGAAAAGCGCCCGCAGGAAGAGTTGCGCGCGCTGCTGGATCGACAATCAGCGCGTTTCGAGAACCGTCTATTGCCCAAAACGCCCTGGACGCGCGAAAAGATGTCGCCCGGGGTGATGGAGCGGATGATGCGCGCCATTGTGCCATGCCGCATGAAGATCACGGGCGTGGACGGCACGTGGAAGCTCAATCAGAACAAGCCGGACGCGGTACGCCATCAGGCGGCGGATCATGTGGAAGCCTATGGGCAGGGCGTTGATCTGGGCATTCTGGCCGCCTTGATGCGCGGTGCAGATGGACAGGGCTGAAGGCTCTGTTAGGGTCGGGCTGAAACCATCAGAAGGGGCCTGATATGATTTTGTTCCACGCCGCCGCGTCGCCTTACGTGCGCAAGGTTGTTGTCATGCTGCATGAAATGGGCAAGCAAGATGCAGTGACACTGAAGAGCGTCGCCACCACCGCCTTTGCCTCGGACGAAGGGCTGCAGGCGGCGAACCCGCTGGCGCGGATTCCGGCGTTGCAAAGGGATGATGGCGTCACCCTTTATGACAGCCGCGTCGTGACCGCGTTTCTCAACGATCACTTTGACGGCGGTCTGTACCCGACGGGCAGGGGACGTTGGGAGAACCTGACCCTTGAGGCCACAGGCGACGGCATCATGGATTCCGCTGTCTCCATGGCTTACGAGATGCGCCTGCGCCCCGAGGATGAACAGTCACCCGCCTGGATCGACGCGCAGTGGCAAAAGGTCAGCCGGGCGACATCCGTGTTGAACACCCGCTGGATGAGCCATCTGTCGGGGCCGTTGTCTGTGGCGCATATCTCGGTCGGATGTGCGCTGGGGTATCTTGACTTCAGGCATGGCGCACGTGACTGGCGCAAAGGCAACGCGGCCCTTGCGGAATGGTTTGCCGAATTCGAATCGCGCCCGTCGATGCAGGCGACAAGACCCCCCGACTCCTGATAATTTCTTAATCGCTTCCGGATATTTGGTGAATTCCGTGGGTTTTTGCGAATAAGCTTAACGACCTGCGACGGTTTGCGCGCCCAAGGTCACTGGACTGCGCGCACCCACAGCGCTAAATACCCGCCAGAGCTAGGGTTACGCTGTGCGTGGCCGCATCACTATTGGCTTCACTTGAGGCCTTGCAAATGGAGTAGACCTTTGTCCCACGCAGAAGAACACGAAGGCAATCGGCGAGACTTCCTCTACTACGCAACCGCCGGAGCGGGCGCGATAGCGACAGGAGCCGCAGTCTGGCCACTGGTCAACCAGATGAACCCATCGGCCGACGTATTGGCGCTCTCGTCCATTCGGGTCGATGTCAGCGGGTTGGAGCCAGGCACGCAGCTGACGGTGAAATGGCTGGGCAAACCCGTCTTCATTCGCCGCCGCACGGAAGAGGAAATCGCCGCCGCGCGCGAGGTTGCCGTATCAGACCTGCCCGACCAATCGGCTGAAAACGCGAACCTTCCGGCAGGCACCGATGCCGCGGATGAGAACCGCTCGCTGGATGAGGCGGGCGAATGGCTCGTCATGATGGGTGTCTGCACCCACCTGGGCTGCGTTCCCCTTGGCGATGCAGGTGACTTCGGCGGCTGGTTTTGCCCCTGCCATGGCTCTCACTACGACACATCGGGCCGTATCCGCAAAGGACCGGCACCCACCAATTTGCCGGTGCCTACGGCTGTCTTCGTGGACGATTCCACGATCCAACTCGGTTAAGGGAGACTTTCATGTCCGGAATTCCTCACGACCACTATGAACCGAAGGCTGACTGGGAAAAAGGTCTGGCCAAACGTTTGCCGATCGTCGGCCTCATGTATGACACGCTGATGATCCCCACACCCAAGAACCTCAACTGGATGTGGATCTGGGGCATCGTGCTGACCTTCGTGCTGGTGCTGCAAATCGTCACCGGCATCGTTCTGGTGATGCATTACACGCCGCATGTCGATTACGCCTTTGCGTCCGTTGAGCACATCATGCGCAACGTGAACGGCGGCTACATGCTGCGGTATCTGCACCAGAACGGCGCCTCGTTGTTCTTCGTGGCGGTCTATGCGCATATTTTCCGGGGTCTCTACTACGGGTCCTACAAGGCCCCGCGTGAGATCACCTGGATCATCGGCATGCTGATCTACCTGCTGATGATGGGCACGGCCTTCATGGGCTATGTTCTGCCCTGGGGTCAGATGTCCTTCTGGGGTGCGACCGTTATCACCGGCCTCTTTGGCGCGATCCCCTTTGTGGGCGATGCCTTGCAGACCTGGCTGCTGGGCGGACCGGCGGTGGACAATGCCACGCTGAACCGCTTCTTCTCGCTGCACTACCTCTTGCCCTTTGTTATCTTGGGGCTGGTGATCGTGCACATCTGGGCCTTCCACACCACGGGGAACAACAACCCGACAGGTGTCGAAGTGCGCCGCACGTCCAAGGAAGAAGCCGAGAAAGACACGCTGCCCTTCTGGCCATACTTTGTCATCAAGGATCTGTTTGCCCTGGCGGTTATCCTCGCGGTGTTCTTCGCGGTCGTGGGCTTCATGCCCAACTACCTTGGCCACCCGGACAACTACATCGAAGCCAACGCGCTCGCGACACCTGCGCACATCGTGCCCGAATGGTACTTCCTGCCGTTCTACGCGATCCTGCGGGCCTTTGACGACACGGTCTGGGCAGTGCAACTGGCGTCCTTCATCACCGGCGGCATAGTAGACGCGAAGTTCTTTGGTGTTCTGGCCATGTTCGGGTCCATCGCCGTGATGGCGCTGGTGCCCTGGCTCGACACTTCCTCGATCCGCTCCGCGCGCTATCGTCCGATGCTGAAGTGGTGGTTCTGGGTCTTCGTGTTCAACTTCTTCGTTCTGATGTGGGTTGGCGCGATGCCGGCGGAAGGTATCTACCCGATTATCGCCCTGATCGGTTCGGCCTACTGGTTCGCCTACTTCCTGATCATCCTGCCCCTGATGGGCGTGATCGAGAAGCCATTGGCGCGTCCGGCAACCATCGAAGAAGACTTCAACGAACACTACCCGAAGTCGCCCGCAGCAACGCCTGCTGAATAAAGGAACGTCAGATCATGTTCAGAACACTTACACTCAGTGCTGTCACCGCCTTCGGGCTGGCGACAGCAGGTCTGGCAGCAGGTGCCTACGACACCCATATCGAGGACTTCGACTTCTCTTTCGAAGGCCCATTCGGCAAGTATGACCAGAACCAGCTGCAACGCGGCCTCCAAGTCTACACCGAGGTGTGTGCCGCGTGCCACGGGCTGAAATTCGTGCCGATCCGTTCGTTGTCCGAAGACGGTGGCGTCGGCATGCCGGAAGATCAGGTCCGTGCCTACGCGGAACAATTCGAGGTCTTTGACCCGGAGCTCGACGACTTTCGCCCTGCACGGCCATCGGATCACTTCCCGGAATCCGGCCTTGAGAATGCGCCTGACCTCAGCCTGATGGCCAAGGCACGTGCAGGGTTCCACGGTCCTTACGGCCTCGGCATCAATCAGTTCTTCAAGGGTATCGGGGGGCCTGAGTATATCGCCTCCCTGCTGACCGGTTATACCGGCGAAGAAAAGGAAGAGGCGGGAACGATCCTCTATGAGAACAAGGCGTTCCCGGGTGGGTGGATCGCGATGGCGCCGCCGCTTGATGACGAGTTGGTCGACTATGCGGATGGCCACGCAAATGACCTTCATCATCTTTCGGAAGACGTCGCTGCCTTCCTGATGTGGACGGCTGAGCCCAAGATGATGGCACGCAAGCAGGCCGGGTTCGTTGGCGTGTTGTTTCTGACGATCCTGTCCGTCCTGCTGTATCTGACCAACAAGCGTCTCTGGGCGCCGGTCAAAGGCAAGAAATCGGCCTGACACCGCCGCTTATAGCGAAAAAAAATAACCCCCCGAGTACGAGCTGCTCGGGGGGTTATTCGTCTGCACCTCGTAAAATTGAGGCTAATAACAGACCCTGGGGAGAGTCGAAATAAGAAGGTTCACGTCTGCGCTGGCAGGGTGCAACTTGCGTTGCGGCCAACGGTTCGATTCCCGTTCTTTACCTGAAATATCATACTCGCTACCGTCTAGGGTTTCCACGATGTGGTTACCAATCCTAATTACCGGTCACTACAATAACTTCAAATTAACAATTGGTCGATTCTCGGTCTGTGATCTTGTTCACATAAGGACAGGAAAACTGGAAAAAGTGGTCGATTTTTTTGCGATCATTGCCGGGTCTACTATTTGGAGTTGCAAAAGTCGCACGACAGGTTTCAACCTCGGGTCAGGGGGTGTTGCGCGTGTCGTCAATGATCGATTGTGCAACGCGATATTCACGGTCGGCCTCGATGAGCCATGCGATAACGGCCCCTACCGGTGAGGGTTTGCCAGAGGTCTTGGGATCTTCGGGCTGGGGTTTGTGCAGATTGTGCATGGCTGAAATTCCTTTTTACGCGCCGTCCCCATCAAAGGGGAGGAGAAACCTACATCTTGAATCACCACACGATGCACGAAAAACCGTTCACGGTCTGTGAAGCGTTTCACATCTGCGGGTCACACCTGGTGCAGATCCGCCATGACTTGCAGTGCATTGCGATCCAGCACCCGAACGCCCCCGCGGGTTGCATCAATAACGCCCGCGCGTTTCCATGACGAAAGGGTCTTTGAGACGGCCTCTCGTGTTGCGCCGACAAACTCGGCCAACTCCGCCTGCGACAGGGTGAGCAGCGACAGATGTCCGCTCCCGTCCACGGTGAGATAGAGGATCTTGCGGGCCAGCCGTGCAGGCATGGGCAGGAACACCTGGTCGTTCAGCTGGCTGCTCATCCATCGCATGCGCTCTCCGGCAAGCTGGATCAGGTCGATGCCCAGTTCGGGCTTTTTGCGAATGGCAGTCATGATGTCCGCGTTTTTGACACCACGTACGCGGGAGGGCTGCAAGGCAGTCACGGTTGCAGTACGGACACCGGGGTCAAAGAGGGCAATCTCGCCAAACAAGGCACCCGGACGCATCACGTCCAGTGACAGCTTGCGCCCTTCGCGCGACAAGATGCTGAATTCCAGTGCCCCGCTCACAATCGCATAGAGCGCATCGCCGATATCACCCTGTTCGAACAGGACTTCTCCTTCTTCCAGGTCGACTTCAGTCGCGACCGAATTCAGCAAGTCGGCGAGGTCGCTGGATGCATGAGCCAAAAAACCCGTCTTGGGGAGCTCTGAGCTAACCATGGTTTCTAACCTCCGGGGTATTCTTTTCCCGCGTCGCGAGGGGGTGGTTCAAGATGCGACAGAGCCCACCTGTGGCCTTGGCTGATGACTGGTCCGGCGTCAGGTGATGGCCAGTTGTTGGAACAAGCGCCCGGCAAGGGTCAAGCCGCGCAGTAAAAAGTAGTGTTTCACCCCCTGCGCGGTGCGCATGGATCGAATGACGGTCACATCTCGATGCCCGCGGGTCGATGCGTTTCATGCTATGATCCCCCAGTAGTCCGCAGGTTATCGGTCAAGACGTGGGTTTGTCACGGGAATTCGCGTCGTGACCGTGACGGGCCTGCCTTACGCCGTCAGCGTGTCGTCCTGTGTACCGATCATCTTTGCCGTCACAATGGTGCCTTCCGCGCGCGGGGTCGCAAAGCGTACCTGGCTGAACTGCTCTGTGCGACCGAAGGTGGGGCTCTCCATCAGGACCTGATGTGTTTTTCCGACCTGCTGCGCGAGGTGTCTGGAGACCTGCCGATGACCGGCTTCCCGCAACCGGGCCGCACGCTCCTTGATCACAGCGCCTGCAACCTTCGGCATGCGGGCGGCCGGGGTGCCCTCCCGCGCGGAGTATGGGAAGACGTGCAACCAGGTGAGGTTGCAGTCCTCCACCAGTCTGAGGGCGTTTTCAAACATGGCGTCGGTTTCCGTCGGGAACCCTGCGATGATGTCCGCACCAAAGGTCATCTCCGGGCGCAGGCGCAGCGCTTCCTGCGTGAAGTGGACAGCATCCTCGCGCAGATGCCGACGCTTCATGCGCTTGAGGATCATATCGTCGCCGTGTTGCAGCGACAGATGCAGATGCGGCATCAGGCGCTTTTCCGTGGCGATCGCTTGCATCAGGTTGTCGTCCACCTCGATACTGTCGATTGAACTGATCCGCAGCCTTGGCAGGTCCGGCACGAGCTTCAGGATGCGCATCACCAGATCCCCGAGGCGCGGCGATGCCGGAAGATCCGCCCCCCAACTGGTCAGGTCTACCCCGGTCAGGACGACCTCGTTAAATCCCTTGTCGACGAGCCGCTTGATCTGGTCCACCACCACGCCCGCCGGAACCGAGCGGGAATTGCCCCGGCCATACGGGATAATGCAGAAGGTGCAGCGGTGATCGCACCCGTTCTGCACCTGCACGTAAGCGCGGCTGCGGGTGCCGAACCCGTCAATCAGATGGCCTGCGGTCTCCGTCACTGACATGATGTCATCCACCTGAACGGCTTCGCTCTCACCGATGAAATCAGCGGCCAAATCTTGCCAGGTCCGGCTTTGCATTTTTTCGGTATTGCCTATGACCGCGTCGACTTCCGCCATCGCCGTGAAGGTATCGGGCTCGGTCTGAGCGGCACAGCCCGTCACGATCAGGCGAGCCTCCGGGTTCTCACGGCGCAGCTTCCGAATTGTGCTGCGTGCCTTGCGGACGGCTTCTGCTGTCACGGCGCAAGTGTTCACCACGACGGCGTTGCCCAGACGGGCCTCTGACGCGAGCTCTTTCATGGCTTCGGTCTCATAGGCATTCAAGCGACAGCCCAGGGTCGTGAACTTTGGGGCGGTCATGAAATCTCGTCCAGAAACTCCGGGGTCAGTACGCCGGAGAAGACATGCCGCGTGGGCCCGGTCATCCAGACGCCGTCGTCTCTCCAGTTGACCGAAAGACTGCCCCCGTCCAGATCAAGCCGCACGTCGCGAGACGTCAGACCCCGTCGCGCGGCGGCCACGGCGACAGCACAGCTTGATGAGCCGGACGCCAGTGTCATGCCAACCCCACGTTCCCAGACGCGCATGCGGATATGGTCTGGGCCAACAATCTGGGCGACCTGCACATTCGTGCGTTCGGGAAAAAGCGGGTGATGTTCGTGTGATGCGCCGATTGCCGGGACGTCGACAGTTGCCAGATCGTCCACGAAGAAAGTGCAATGCGGATTGCCCATGCCGGTCGCCGTTGGTGCGCCCTCAATCGGCAACGCCAGGCTGTCCATATCGGACGCCAGCGGGATCTCATGCCAGTGCAGTTGCGGCGCGCCCATGTTCACCGACGTCAAACCCTGCCCTGCATCGCGTGCCTGCAAGACCCCCCGGTCGGTTGAAAGCGCAATCGCCCTTTCCCCGGTTTCATTCATCAGGTGCCGGGCGATGCAGCGTGTCGCGTTTCCGCAGGCCGAAGAGAGGCTGCCATCCGCGTTGAAGAAGGTCAGGTGCACGCCTGTCGCGCCGTCCGCGATGACGGCCAACTGATCGAATCCAACACCGCGATGGCGGTCCGCCAAAGCTCGGGCGAGTGCCGATGAAACATGGAACTTCTGCGCACGCGCATCGACCACGACAAAGTCGTTGCCCAGCCCATGCATCTTCATAAAGGGCACTGAGGTATCATCGGTTCCGTGCATTGCCGCCATATAATGCCAGAGAACGAGACTATCCAGTATGTCTTTGCAAAAACGGCCATTTGGGGCTTGACCCGCCCCCGACACCTTTCTAAGTAACCGCCCTAGTGGGCCGTTAGCTCAGTTGGTAGAGCAACTGACTTTTAATCAGTGGGTCGCAGGTTCGAATCCTGCACGGCTCACCACTTCTCATATTGTGACGATTCGTGATGTTTGACCATTCGGGTCATGTTCTTGGTCACTATCGTCACTAAGTTTGGTCACTCGCCAGGTTTGTCAAAAAAACATCTGTGACAACTTGATCGCTAGTGCTCGGCCTACAAAACACTTGGCTTGGTCTCGCCGAGCGCCAACCATCGGAAATGCGCACTGGTTGATCGGAAAATTGGTTCAGGTCACACGGTGCTGCAAAAGTCGATGCCCCTTGAGATAGACGCCCTTTTCGGCAAGCGCTTCGCGCCATCCGTTTTCCAACCCGATACGGCTGGTATCCTCAAAGAGTCCCTTGCTTTCCTCGATCCGCGTCAGGCGCTCGAACTTGGCATGAAGTGGATGATCGGCGGCAATGAAAAGCTCTTTCCTGTGCAGGATGGGACGGTTCGCACTGTCCCGATAGCGGCGGGTTTTCACACGAAAAGTCTGCAGATGTACCGTCAGCGCTTCATCCAACGGCGGATGCGGATCATCATCGAACCCCGGATAACTTAGATAGGATACTTTAGGTTCGTCGCGATGCAATTTGATGATGTTGGCTCCCTCAACCCGCCCGAGATAGCCACATGCACACCCTTCGTATATGCGCAGCACGGGCGAGAGCATCGGCAAGGCAGTTTCATGGATATAGAGAGCGCTCGGCGTAAGTTTACCGAGCTCTGATTCCTGACACGCCTGTTCGACAATTCCGGGCTGGCCCAGAGAATAGAGAAGTCTATCGGCTTGAGCGCAAGCCTGCTTGTATGTGGAAAAGAACGCCTTCACATCCCGTTGTAGTGA
This sequence comes from Pseudomonadota bacterium, assembly GCA_039196345.1. GTDB lineage: Bacteria > Pseudomonadota > Alphaproteobacteria > Rhodobacterales > Rhodobacteraceae > Roseobacter. The sequence goes on from JBCCUU010000022.1 coordinate 40,173, forward strand.
TAGCGGTAACTTTCCGAAGGCGGGGCGACCCTCGAACTGCGAAAGCGCAAGATAGATCAGAAGATCCCGTGCGCGCTCTTGCCCTACGGCATCCCAATCGGACTCCTCCGTTGCATACAGAACAACGCGAAATGCTCTACGGATAGAACCGAAGACATCGATCAACGCAGGCGTGTTGCCCAACTCGTCATCATGGGGCAAGCGCCCGCGCTCGCCCATAAAGTACACAAGCGGTGCCAGCAACGTCTCATGACGGGCATAGAGTTCAGCGGATCTGGTAAGTCGGGGAGCAATAATTCGGCGGCGGCAGCGTGAAGCCAGAAATTGGGTGCGGGTTTCCTCGCTGCGAAAGACATAGAATACACCAGGCGCGGCTGGAACGGACTTCACCCCGAGAACGGTATCAATCCAGTGGCGCAATTCCTGTTGATCAAAAAACTTCTGGAACGTACCGCGCCCAGTTAAGTAGCCGTCCGCGTATTCGGTTGTTTCCCGCAATGATTTGGCTTCAAGCATCAATCGTGCGCTCACCACCAACACTTGTTCCGCAAGAGCCCAAGCGCGACGGAGCGTATCGGCGCGTTCATTGACGTTCTCGATGACATTGACGACGTAACCGATATTGACGACCGACGCACTGCGCCGCTCATGATCGGGTCTGTGAACGGGGTCCCAACCGCTAGCATTATATCCGAGAAGGGCGAGATGTCGCAGGTCGTCGCCACGACCGCAGCCATAGTCAAAAAGGTGTCCGTCTTGTTGAAGAATGCCATCAGCCAATATGCACTTCAGGGGTCGTGATGGTTCCGCCCGACCGATTGCCGTTCGTGCCCGCGCACGAAATTTATCGTCTACACCGGACACGTCATCAGGCAACGAGTGCGACGAGATCGTCGATCTTGCGCAGCTCCTTGTTGCCCGCAAGGTAGGATATGCCGCGATGCAAATGGAGCCTGAATTGCTGCGCCACGGTTTCAGCATCGACGCCGAGCCCGTCGCGGACACAGCGCTCTTTGACCAGGGCGATATAAAGGTCGGCATATCGTCCGCCGAACACTTTCCAGCTCATCTCAACATTACTATCGGCGGGGATTTTCGCTTGCGGAGGCACGCTCTGTTCAGCCAGAGACACACACAATGCCCAACGGCACAACACATTCCAGTGCTCGATACCCGTGACGCGCTTGAGTTTGATGAGTTGGTCTTTGGCCTGCTGGGAGAGCCGGATATGTTCAATTGCCATTATGCGGCCTCCTTGGACGGAAGGTATCCCGTGGCGATGCGGGTCGCGCCCGTCTTGTCATCGTAGGTGAGCTGGTAAGTGTGTCCGATCCACGGACGCAGACGCTCGTGATAATCTCCCGCAATCTCTTCATCGGTTGAAAGCAGCAAGATCTGGTGGCTGGCATAAGGAAGGTAGCGTTCGACGAGATGCATGCGGTGCACGGAGTCGAGACGCCCGAGCGGCGTGTCGATGGCTGTCGGCAAGGGTCGGCCTGAAGCCTTTGCAAGTCCCCAGAGGAGTGCGATGGCCAGAAGCTGACGCTCGCCCGCAGACAGTCTTTCGGCACTCAGCGGTTCGTCATCGCGACCGAAAAGCGTCAAGGCATAGTCTTCGGGATCGATTGAAAGACGTGTGACAAGCCCACCCTTGCGCAAGAGTTGTTTGTAGCTGTCGAGAACCAGTTGTTCGATGCGCCGTACATGGCGAGCGATGACGGCGTGGCGGAATGCTTCCAGCGTCCCTCGCACTTTTCCCGAATGGCGAAGAATTCGCGAACGGTCATCACGTCGTCCCTGATCTTTCGCGTCCGCCTCCAGCAGTCGGGCAAGTGACTGCTCCTGTCGTTCGAGTTCGCGCTGTTGCCGTTCGATATCCTGACCCATTGCGGCATACATGGCTTCGAGTTCGGCAATTTCGCTGCGAAGCTCGTCCCGTTCTTTGGCCACGTCTTCCACAGTGTCAGAGCTCGGTATGCTCTCATATTCGACACTGGTTTGTTCCTCATCCCGTCGACGGCGGTTTTGTTCGGAAAGACGATTGCCTGCGTCTGACGCAAGCTGTTCCAGATCGCCGCGCAACAAAGAGTGAAGATCACTGCGTACTTCCGAAGTGATATCCAGAACCGTGTCCTTCTTGCCCAGCTCTTCGCGCTTGGCGCGATCGGTATCGAAGAAATCTTTCAGCGCATCCAGAACCTGCTTCTCGGCCTTACGGCCGCGCAAATGTTTCAGAACGGCTTTATCTCTATCGGCAAGCGCGTCAGCGAGATCACGGGAGCGACGGCATTCCTCTTCGTGCTGGTCACGCAACTCGGCAGACGCAAGAAGAACGCGGGCAAGGATTAACGGCGCGGCCCCGCCTGCAAAGTCACGCAGGGCAACTTCTCCGTCCTGCACGGCTTGCACGGCATCGGACCATTTTTTCTCGATAGCATCTTTCTGATCGTAGAGGGCTCCGCCGATCTTTCGGTACTTGTCCTCTGCTTTCCGCAAGGCCCTGCGCTGCTTGTCGATGCGATGTGTCTGCATCGACGCGCGCTCCTGTTTGAGGGCATCTATGCGCCGACGCAGGTCACGCACCTTATCCTGGACGGATGTGATTTCAGTGTGGCGCGGAGCATCCTTTTCTTCTGAACGCTTGCGGCGTTCATAGACCAGTAAGTCCTTTTCGAGCTGATCGACCATATCCAGCCCCAGCAAGTTCTGGATCGCCGCACCGATCAGAGCGGACGAATCCGATTGTGAGGCATATGCCTCGACTTGCTCGCCATCAAAAAGAAACAGATGCGCGATATTGGCGGGAAAGAATTCTTCCACCTGGGTTGCCCAATTGTCGGCCAGCGTGGGTTCGGCATGGCCGTTCTTGAAAACCTCGAACCGCTCTTTGCATCCGTTGCCGCTGACCTTCCAGAAGCGACGTAGGTGGTAATGTTCTTCCGTACCTTCGACAGTGTGGCGAAACGCCATTTCGATCCCCGCCTCGGTGTTGCCGGGTCTGCGATGAATGCAGCGCGACAGATACTCTGAGTAAGCGAGCGAACCACGGTTGGAGCATTTTGCATGGGCTCCGAACAAAACCAGTTGGAGAGCATCAAGGAACGTCGTCTTCCCGCCGCCGTTCAAACCGCCGATAAGTACAATCGGCTTGCTAGGTTCCGGCGGGGTCAGCTCGATACGTTGCTCACCTTGATACAGACCGAAGTCGTGGAGAATGATCTCATCAAAAATCATTTGCAGCCCTCATCAACGAGGGCTGACGAATTGTCGATGGGCGCAAGCTCATCCGTCGCCTTTTCACGAGCTTCACCGAGCGCATCGCGACGCGTCCGCGCTCTTTCGATGGCATCCTCTTCGTTGTCATAAAAATTGCGGTAAAAAGAGGCTTCCAGCGCATCAAACAAACCCGCCCGACGCAGCATCGATTTGTGGCGCTTTTCAACGGACAGCAATTCTCTGACGAGCTGAAAATGAAGTTCATCGCTCTCGCAAATATCCCGCAGCAATTCCATTTCCGTGGCGCCCATGACCAGATTATCGTCGAGGCTACCGCCCGGATAGGCTTCGCCCGTGGTTTCTTCGTAGACGCGCGGTAGCGTGTCTTCGATTTCGTGTTTCTCGACGACCCAAATGCGACGGATTTCTTCGAGCTCTTCGAGCGTGATCAACTCAATGTCGCATACCGTATTCGGACCATTCTCCCGAATATGCTGTTGGGCTTCCAGCACCTGTCGAAGCCACATCTCGCGGGCGTTCTGCTTGTACGGTCCTGGAATTGGACGATCATGAAAGAGCTGGACGGCTCCGTTCATGCGCCTGAAATCCCGCAAAGGGCGGTCACCATCAGATGTCTTGGGGGGATCAAGTTTGTTGCGCAGCTCAAGGAGGGGCAGCATCCACTCTTTTTCATCATCATTCTGGATCATGGCATGCATGGATTTGTCTTTCTCGACAAGCGTGCATACCCAGCATCCGAAGCGGCTGTCGCCGCAGCTCGGTGTTGTGGTGTCTACAACGAGCGGGCATTCCCCGTCAGCTGAGGCCCCTTGATACATCGTCAGCAGGTCTTTGTTGTTGTAGCCCCATGGGTTTGGTACCTGCATGAGGAACATCCAAACGTCATCATTCGACCAGTCTTCGACAGGCGAATAGACGTAGGAGTTGGGCAAACTGCCGTTCGGGCTCAAACGGTCGCGAACCCGCATTTGCTCGAAGCGTTCCATGACCTTCGCGCGAGCTGTGCTTTCGGCTTTCCTCGTACCGAGAACGAGGATGGCCTCGCCGTGTTTTTGAACAACCGAGCCAATAAACTGCGTTGAAGGATTTATCTTCAACCGTCCTGTGCACCACCTGAACTTTGGTCGCGGGGCGGGATAGCCGCGACCAATCAGATTGACCCAGAATGTGTTCTCCGGCGCAGGCGTCAACTTATGCGCCGTCAACGGCAACCCTTGATCCGCAGCTTCCTGTCCCATGCGTTCAAGAGACTTCGAAACCCAAAGTGAGACAACGGGATTTTCCACCAAAGTGTCAGTACTGATGACGTAGACAGGCTTGGAGCACTTGTTCTTCGGCAGATCAGCCAGCGCCAGCCAGACGAGCTGCAACACGGCGGTCGAGTCCTTTCCGCCACTGTAGCCAACGACCCACGGGATTTCATCGGACAAATAGAGATCGACGATCTCCCGCTTCAGAGCATCAATAGTTTTCTTGAATCCGGCTTCCGAGAATGCCGAACTACGCTGTGGCTTTTTTGTTGCCATTGGCCCCTCGTTCATATGCGTCTTCGACACGTAATTCATCATCCGTTAGCTCAAGCCCAAGATGGGTTTTGATAGCGTTCGCAGTCAGGACGACGTTCTGATGTGCTTTTGAAAGCTGTCCGCCGACCAAGGCGCGACCTTCCCACAAATTACTGTTGGCCCGCCGCCAGTCTATTGTCTTGAGTTTGACGATCTTCGACTGCCAGGCCTTCGGATACTTGGAAATCAGCGCCCGACCTGCGCGCGCCAATGCTTGCAGCACGACGCCGTGCGTGTGGATAAAGTCCGTTCGCACCTCGCCGGCAGTCAGGTCGCCATTGCGAACCCGTCCCCACTCGTCAAATTGGTCGGCCACACCTTCCCAAAATTCCAGCGCGAGCCGTGCCGCATGGTCCGGCGACGTTTCGGGCAACCCTATTAGAAGTTCGTTTGTGGCGTGATATATGGCGCTTAGCGTAAAGAGCCGTCGGGAACGCGGCGCGAGGCTGGTCTTTTCCAGCTCGACGACATCGCGGAAGATGTCGGATCCCGCGATTAAAGACTTGGCACGGATGGCTGCTTCGTCTCGATAGTCATAGAGAATACTGAGTGAAGGCGACGGTCTAATAGCGTAGCGATTGAGGTCTGCAAACATCTGCTGGCAACGCTCCAACCCCTTATCCAGAAAGAACACTACAGCGATAGTCTCGTCTCCGAGCTCGGGGTGATTGCGTAGAGCCTGATCAATCGCGGCTCGTCGATGCTGTCCGTCATTGATGATGAAGCGGGCTGACATAGGAATTTTGAGTATGCCGACTCGGTTGGCCTCACCCTCTCCAGCGAACGGCGCGAACGTGATATCAGCATCAATCGATACAGTAATGGCCGAGAAGACGTAGTTATCCACATTGTCCGTGATGTATCGCGAAAGTTCGGGAATTCGGGATCTGTTGAGCTGACGCTGGGCTCTCAGCTCAGGCGCGAGCTCATCCTCATCGAACTGGAATAACTTCGGCAAAAGCCGCATCGGACACATAGAGACATAGTATTCTCGTTGCGCCTGAATGCCCCGGATGGCGGGGAACTGATACTCGAAGCCGTCGCTCATATTTCTTTTCAAACTGGCGGGTTGTGCGATACAAACATATTGAATCACTTCGACCAAAGTTTGTCAAACATGAAACATACGTTTGCATCTACATACAAACAAAAAGATGGCCCCGTCTATCTGGATTGCAACGCAACTGCGCCCATTGAGCCATCCGTTCAGGAGGCCTTAGTGCAGTGGATGACAGAGGGGCTGGGCAATGCGGGGAGCCGAACGCATGAGTTCGGGTTGCGTGCAAAACGAGCCGTCCATAAGTCCCGTGAACAGGTCGCTGCGGTCGTCGGTGCGACGGGAGACGAAGTCGTCTTTACTAGCGGCGCGACAGAGAGCAACAACCTTGCACTTCTTGGCCTGGCGGCTTTCGGAGAGGAAGCGAACCGACGCCACATCATCTCGACGACGATTGAGCACAAGGCAGTACTAGAACCTTTGGAGGTATTGGAGGCCAAAGGGTTTACGCTGACCCTGGTCTCGCCCGACAAAACGGGACGAGTCTCACCAGAGGCAATCTTGGACGCTCTGCGCCCCGATACGCTTCTCGTCTCCGTGATGCATGCGAATAATGAGACTGGCGTATGTCAGCCGCTCGCAGAAATCGCCAAACTCCTCAAAGACAGCGAGGCCTATTTCCATGTCGATGCTGCGCAAGGCTACGGCAAAGACCTTGAGCCTCTACGGTCCGAGAGGGTCGATCTGATTAGTGTGAGCGGGCACAAGATTTACGGTCCGCTTGGCGTCGGCGCGCTTATCGCGCGTCGGCGCGGCTTCAAACGAGCGCCCCTCAAGCCAATCATGCATGGTGGCGGTCAGGAACGCGGGCTTCGCCCTGGTACGCTCCCCGTGCCTCTTATCATCGGTCTCGGTGTGGCAGCGGAAGCCGCGCTGAAAGACAATGAGGCCCGCAAAGCCCGCTGCCTTGCCATGCGCGGTGAAGCGCTGGCGGCTCTAGAGCCACTGGGAATAAGGATGCACGCAAAAGAAGAACATACACTGCCCCATGTCCTGAATTTTTGCGTTCCCGGACTGGATTCGGAAGCGATCATGGTTGCCCTAAGGGGCGTTGCGGCCGTCTCGAATGGCTCAGCTTGCACCTCGCAAAGCTACACACCCAGCCATGTTCTTGAAGCAATGGGATTGCCAGATGAAGCTATCGCGGGCGCACTCCGCGTGTCCTGGTCGCACCTGACGCCCGATGTTGATTGGCCTTTACTGGCAGCGCAGATTGATGCTTTGCGCTGAACATGGCCGAATGTACAGTGAGCGCAAGAGACCATCAACGGATCGCTGTTGATTTCAAGGTAGATCCTCACCCCCCTATAGAGAAAACTCATTTAGGATAAGAATGAGATTTATCCACGCGAATTCAATGCAAGCATTGTTCAAGTCCCAGTGGTAGAATGGGTTCGCATGCGGCAGGCAAACAGACCGATGTTAGCGGGGGAAGAGTAACGAACAATGGGGTTGCGTGAAATAGAATATCAAGAAGACTACAGAACCGGTTATAACAACATACTCGAAGAGTTCTTTCGCCCCTGCTTGGCCCGGTCCAATTCTTATTGGCGGGCCGTTGGTTATTTCTCCAGTAGTGCATTAGAATCTTTCGGCACGCCGCTAGGTGAATTTATCAAGCATGGCGGACACATCAGACTGGTCACCTCTGTAGAGCTGTCGCATGGCGATATGGAAGCAATCAGCAACGGGGTTCCGAAAGAGGAAATCTGTTCGCAGCGCCTCGAACAGATCATAGATACTGACTTTGCGGACGGTATCGGCGATGGGACGGCCCGCTTGGTTCGTTTGCTGGAACTGGGACGATTGGAAATCCAGATCGCCGTACCCAAGACGGGAACGGGCATTTATCACGAGAAGATCGGTCTGTTCTTCGATGACGAAGATTTTGTGGCCTTTACGGGTTCGTCGAATGAGAGCCGCAACGCGTTCGAGAACAATCGCGAATGCGTGGACGTTTACCCCGCCTGGTCAAGTACGGCGCGCGCGGAGCGAAAGAAAGCACATTTCGAAGAGTTATGGAATCGCAGTGACAAAGGCGTAGAAGTTTTTAGTTTCCCCGATGCGGCACGCCAACAACTCATCAGAGTATGTGGTGAATGGGAAGCCGGTCGGCGTCAGCGCAAGCAGCAAGAACAGGCCAAACCCGACAAATGGCGGCATCAGAACGATGCGCTCGAAGAATTCCTTGCGGCGGAACGCGGTGTACTGAACATGGCTACAGGTACGGGCAAAACCCGAACCTCCCTCAAAATTCTGCGCGCCTTGTATGAACGGGATTACATTGACACAGTTGTCGTCAGCACTGACGGTAACGATTTGCTGGATCAGTGGTACGCCGAACTGCTAGGCGTGAGAAAAGACATCGGCGCCAAGGTCTATCGCCACTACAAAACTTCGCGCGAGGTCGAGGATTTTCTACTTGAGCCGAAGAATGCGATCCTGCTGGTGTCACGCCAGCCACTTGCGTCCGCTCTCCGTCAGCTCCCTTCCGAAATCGGTCAACGCACGCTGTTGATTCATGATGAGGTTCACGGGTTGGGCAGCCCCGCCAATAGAAACCGGCTCGAAGGACTTTCGGACAACATACGCTTCAGGTTGGGTCTGAGTGCTACGCCTGAACGCCAGTACGACGGCGATGGGAATGAATTTCTGCTTCGACACATCGGCCCGAAACTCATGCGTTTCGAGCTTGATGATGCAATCCGCCGTGAAATCCTGGCTCCGTTCGACTACTTCCCGCTCCCGTACCAAATGACCGCGGAGGACGGGCAACGTGTCCGCGATGTCTATAAGCGGCAAGCCGCGCGGGCGGCGGCAGGTAACCCTATGAGCGAAGAAGAAGTTTGGATCGAGATCGCACGCGTTTATAAAACTTCCAGAGCCAAGCTTCCGATATTCGATGAATTCATCCGTGAGAACCAGCATCTCCTTCAAAGATGTATCGTTTTTGTCGAAACACAGGAATATGGGGAAGAAGTGCTTGAAATTGTTCACAAATACAGATCAGACTTTCACACTTATTTTTCGGGAGAGGAGTCGGAAACACTAAAGCGCTTTGCGCGGGGGGAATTGGAATGCCTTATCACCTGTCACCGTGTTTCCGAGGGTATAGATATCAGGTCGCTCAACTCGGTGATCTTGTTTTCGTCAGCCCGCGCACGATTGGAGACGATCCAGCGTATGGGGCGCTGTCTCAGGACGGACCCTGACAATCCCGGGAAAGTGGCAAGTATTGTCGATTTCATCCGTCAATCCAATGAGGACGGCAAACAAAACGCAGACGAAGAGCGCGCCGAGTGGCTAACAGAACTCTCGACCGTGCGTGCGGGGGGCATGACAAGTGACAATTGATGCTCGCATTACACAGGCCATTAATGAAGCTGTAGCGGAAGCCGGACAGCCCGACACGCTCTCCCGCCGCCTGATCGCCTGGTTCGAGGCCGTCACATCGGGGAACGAGGATATCAATGACAAAGCCACGACGGCACGGCATTTGGAAGTCTTGTTCGAAGGGACAGTCGTTGAGAATGATGACATGGAGGATGAAGGCTGATGCCTGCTGTCATGCGTATTCTTGGCTGGAAAGCTGAAGGTCTTCGGTGCCCTGACCACGAAATCAATTGTGTGGGCTCTGACGGTCAACCCTTTCCAGTCTCCCTCATCCAGATGCCGAACGGGACCGGAAAGACGACGACCTTGGCGCTGCTTCGCGCCGCTTTGTCAGGTGCGGCAGTAGAACCCGGCTGGGATCGTCACACCATCGCCGAATATAGAAAGAAGAACGTCTCGTCACAGCACGGGTATTTCGAGGTTCGACTTCTTCTGAATGGCCGGCGCGCAACCATTCTCATGGAGTTCGATTTTGAGAATGGTCGGGTAACCTACAAGACTACGCACGGTCCCGGTCGACGGGACGGCTTCCATCCGCCTTCGGACTTCAGGCGTTTCATGAACGAGAACTTCGTCAACTTTTTCGTATTCGACGGCGAGCTGGCGCAGCATCTGCTAGATCGTGAGTATACGGACGCGCAGGTGGTCGTCGAGAACCTCTTCCAGATGAATGCGTTCGATGCGATGTCACGAAAAGTTGGAGAGTACTGGGACAACAAAACGCAAAATGTGAGTGCTACGGAAGAGCGTGGCTTGTCCCGCCGTCAGAACCGTCTTGTCAGCCTTAGAAAGCATCTCGCCAAGTGCCGCCGCGACCAGCAGAAGCTTCAGGAAAAGCGCGCTGACCTTGCCACCCAACTCCAAAAGAAAGAAGATGCCTATCATCAGGAGATTAAGAAAGAAGACGTCCGCTTTCAGGCGCTGAATGACGCTGAGACGAAGGTCGAACGCCTCAAGGGAAAAGTCCGTGAAGAAGCTTTGGATGTGCTTGACAGGATGCGTGATCCTCATGCTCTATCGTCATTCTTTGCGACATCCATGGTGTCTCTTAAAGATGGCTTGGATCGGGTAAAACTACCCGAGAGCGCCGCTCGGGAATTTTTTGAAGACCTCGCCGATGCGCAGGAATGTGTTTGTGGCCGCCCGATTGATTCGGAGATCGCCATGACCATCCGGACACGGGCAGCAAGGTATCTTGGCACTGAAGATGTTGCGCTTCTGAATTCGATGAAGACGGCTATAAAGGACGCTGTCGGAGAAGTGGATGACGAGGCGGAAAAAGACCTTAACAGTAGGATCGGCGGTCTCACGACCGCTGTTGAGGAGGAACGCGATGCGCGTAATGATCGGGACTCGCTAAGGCTCGAAGCCGAACAAGCCGATCCTGCTGTGAAGAGCGCTCGTGATGATATCGAAAGCTTGCGTAGTCAAATCGAAGATGTCGAAGCTGATCTGGAAAAATTCGACAGCAAGGATCAAACCCAGAACGACGAACGAACCTATGGCATCGAGCTCCTCGAAAAGCGGGTTGACGACGCCGAACGAAAGCTTGCTGAAATCACGCATACCCTGACCGAAAAGGCCAAGCGGGATACACTTACAGCGATCATCGATAGCGCACACCAGAAAGCCCGTGCCGGGATTACCAAAGAACTTTGCGAGCAAGCCAATGCGCGTATTTCCCAATTGATGCCAAATAACAGTATCTCGATTGATCGAATCGAACAAAACCTCATCCTCGAAGGTCAGGAAGGCGGGAGTGTTGGTGAAACGCTATCAATTGCTTACGCATTTCTGGCGACTCTGTTCCACCGTTCTGACCATCAGCTTCCCTTTGTCGTAGACAGTCCAGCGGGTCCGATTGATCTTGCCGTCCGCCCAAAAATCGGCGAGCTGATCCCAAACCTGACGGGTCAATTCATCGCTTTTACGATTTCTTCGGAGCGCTCAAGATTCATCACGCCGCTAAAGCGCGCAAGCCATGCTGACATTCAATTTGTAACCTTGTTCCGCAAAGGTTCCAAAGAACTGGAGCAGGAAGCGCATGACAAGGGTAGCGTTCAGGAGACTGGCGACGGGCTGAACGTGACGGGTGAAGCTTTCTTCAATGATTTCCAGCTAGATGAAGAGGAGGCCACCTGATGCAACCATTCAGACTACGCCTGGATGCCCGCCAGTGGTTTAAGGATCTCCGTGACCAGAAAGTGTTCAAAACTGATTTTGACGCTTTCTATTTCTGCTTCATCGCGGGGATAACAGCCAAACGCAAAGAGGCCGTTCCAATGGACGAAACAGCGGAACTGGTCGCGTATTTTCCCGACCGCTACGGTGCCCGCGGAAAGCTCCTTGTCGGGCTATTCCTCAAAGCCGAGTTAGAAGCTCTGGGCGTTTCGATGGAGGAGCGCCCCGAAGTTCATTCTGCAATCGCTCATCTGGTGACGCCCGACGCACCGAACTTCCTGAGCGATGAAGGCGTTCGTGAGTTCAATAAGTATGCCCATGGCGGCTATGAACAGCTCATCGAATGGTTTGATGACCGTCCGCGCGCTCTTGAAACATTCTTGCGGAGCTTCAAGCGCAAGGTCGATCAGAAATTGTCGGATAAGGCTGCGTAATTGAATGCCGATCAAACCCACTCAACTCGCCGTCAAATTTCTCTTTGAGCAAAACCATACATTCGCGGTGCCGAAGTATCAGCGCGGATATGCCTGGGATGAAGAAGCCATCGATGATTTTATCGAGGACCTTTCGCGCTGCCTGAAAGTGCGTGAGAACGGTTCGGCGAAAAGCCACTTCTTTGGCGGCGTTGTAACGGTCCGTATGCCTGTGGCCAACTCGAACCGTTCCAACTATGAGGTTATCGACGGTCAACAGCGTCTTGCGTCGTTTGTAATGTTTATCGGTGCGGTCGTTCGCGGCATGCGGGGCATTGTCGGCGAGCTGACCAAAAAGGGGAACTTGTCGGCGGAAGAAAAGAAGGCAAAGAAATTTCTCGAAGACACTATCGAGACTTTACGAACCATATATCTGATTTATCGCGACGAGATTGATCTCGAATATGTTGAGGTTCCCAAGCTCAAACTGTCGAATGCAGATGATGATTTTTTCCAGAACATTATTGGCGAGAAAAAGGCTGTTTCGAAAAGAGCATCTCATCACCGTATCCGCGCCGCATGGGATCGGCTTGTCGAGTTTGTGGAGAGTGACCTGCTCAAGGAAGGGTCTCCATGGGAAAAGGCGAAGCGGCTGCAACTTCTCGTGAACAGCGTGCTGGCGACCGATTGCAGCGTGATCTTCATGTGCTCGGAAACCCGCAGCGAGGCGTATCAGATTTTCCAGGTGCTGAATGACCGTGGTGTTCACCTGACCGACGGAGATTTGCTGCGGGCTAGCACGCTGGAACTGTTGGATAGCAAGAAATTGATGTCCATCCAGAACAAACTCTCCGAGCAATGGGACAGCGTTCTGGCCTATGATCCCGGCGACATCGACAGTTACTTGCGCTGGTACTATTCTTCGCATCAAGGAAAACGTCCGAAGTCTTCAAACCTTGCGGATCAGTTCATTGAACACCGCTTTAAGTGCAAGGACAAAACAACGGCGAGTCAGGGCGAAGCTCAAGCAGTTCTGGAAGAGGTCGAGAGGATCGACACGGATTTTGCTTCGCTGCAAACCCTCGGTGACGGCGAATGGCCGTATGAAGATCATAGCAAGGTTGTGAGCTGGGATCGTGAGCGCTTGAGGATGCTCGTTATCCACCTGAAGCATACCAACGCAATGCCGCTACTGCTCTCCCTCATGAAGCTGGAGCCGAAAAGATTTGCCGAGGCTGTTGCGACACTCGAGCGGTTCATCTTCAGGTTCAGGACGATAGGGAACGCCCATATCGCGCCGATGACGGAAATATATCTGCGTCATTCAAAGAAGATACGGGATGATGCGAGCTATGCGATCAAGGACCTTCGGAAAGATCTGCAAACGCTGATCGATAAAGTCGTGCCTGATAGCGTCTTCGAAGCCAATCTGTCAGAAGTGCGGTATTCACCGAGAAGCGGAAACGGTCATATTCGCTACCTCCTCATTACGCTTGAGGACTACGCTAAATGGTATGAGGACGGTGCGAACGGCGTTCCGAAGTGTAAGGACAAAACACGCGTGTTCGACTTTTCCAACACGACGCTTGAGCACGTTTATCCGCGTTCAGCCAAAGGTGCGGACAAAGTAAACGCTCTGGAAAAGGTCAAGCATTCCCTCGGAAATCTGACTATTTTCGGACCGAACGATAATGACGCAGCGGCAAACAAGTCCTTTGCGGATAAACGACCAGTTCTGCAGGCCTCTAACCTGAAGCTGAACCGCGATATCGGGGCTTATACGGGTTGGACGGACGGCAAGGTCAAAGAACGCACGCAAGACCTTGTTAATATGGCGATGAAGGTGTTCGTGCCGTAAGCTCGTTTCTTTCGAATGACTCTAATAAGACTGCCGACACCAAAAAGGTTTTCTAGGGCAGGCCGATAACTGCGTCCCGCTCGTTGTGACGGACCAGACGATTTCGGCCCCCACCTCAAATTATGTGGCGAGTCAGAAGACCACCCCGACCTTTACGACATCACCGACTTTTTTCTGCTGCACGCTCCACTTCACCGACAAACTCTGTCAGCGATACACCAAGTTCCCGGCAGATTGCCTCCATCACAGTCAGTGTGGGCTGCCTCCGACATGTCTCTAGGAACGAGATATAGCTCGTGGAGAGTTCTGTGCGGAACGCAAGTTCCTCCTGCGAAAGGTTCGCGGCCTTACGCTTCTTGCGGAGTGTCAGTGCATAAGCCGCCATCAAGGCTTGGTTTTTCCGTTCCATCCCAACTCTGTCGGGGAACGGAGAAAATATCTCTAATGACTATAGTAACAGTTTACTATAGTCATGGCTGAAACGAAGATTTTCAGGCGGATGATGCGCAACGAACGTGCTGGAGGGTCATCCATCTGGCACGGCAAAGGAGACCGCTGCCAAAAGAGCGAGGCTAAATGGGAGCAAGACTGCATACGATCAATCTGATGGGTTTCAAGGGTGGTGTTGGTCGCACAACCGGTTGCGCCGCGCTTGCCCATGGTCTGGCTGCGCTTGGGCACAGTGTTGCCCTGATCGACGCCGGTCACGCTGTTCCGTTGCAAGAACAAGTACTGTCGAAGATGCAGGGCCGCGGGCTTCCGCCTGATGAAAGCCTTCTTCACAAATGGGCAGTAAAACTTGCGAACCTCAGCGAGTCTGGTGCTCGAATTCAGTACATCCGCGCTTCAACGGCCGCACATCTTGATGCCGTCCTGGGACAATTGTGGCGGGAGGCGTGGCACTTTGCGGTTGTCGATACACCCGCTCATCCTACTGCATCCGTATTTGAAGCAGTGGCTCAATCATCACTGTTGCTTGTTCCAGTACGAGATGCTGCTGACGCAAGTGTGGTCAGCCAGACGCTTCCAGAGGAATTCTTGGATGGCTACCACACACTGCGATCCATCGTGGCGGGCTCAAGCAACCCGAGTTTGGTTCGCCAAGCGTTTGCGCCTTTGCCTGTGCTGGAAACGGAAATACCTTACCAACCCGAACTCTGCGATTCAGTGGTATCGTCGAGTATTGACGTAGCTGCGCCATCATCAAACGAGAAATGGAATGCAGGTTGTTTGAGCTTAGCACGTGAAGTTGCTGAGCTTGTAGAGCGTCCGGATGAATATCCGGCCCAGACCAATGTTGGGCTGATAGCGAGATGAACAGCAATGATAATCAATTATTAGTTGTTCGCGGCACGGTCACGACCGCGCGAGAACAGATGCACTCTGTCCGCGTGGATCGACAGAGCGGTTACGGGCGGATCAATTCGACGCCGGAGCTGTGGATACGAGACATGGATGGAAAAGAACACCGATATCATGGCGTCCTGTTCACCGTTGCGCAGCCGGGGCATGAAGTGGCAGTGATATCGCGGCCGGGCTCCGGGAAACCTCTCGCCTTTGCCAATTTTACAACCGGGGTGGTTCACGATGGCGACGAGCTGACGGTTAGCACGTCCACGGGCTCGACCCTGATCAGCACGCTTGGCTTCAGTGTCCTGCTTGCCCTGCCTGGTGCGTTGGTATGGGGAGCACTGCTCAACACCATCGGCCTTGGTGACTACGCCTTTTCCAGCGTTGGATTCCAGATCTACGCGCTGGTGCTGATCGCCAGCGTCTATGCTGGGTTGAGGGTTTGGTCTAAAGGCTATCGCGAACGCTCGGGCGCGTTGCGGGAAGAGATCGACCGCCTATTGATGCGCGCGGCAGAGATCGAGTGAGAGGACAAATGGACAGGGAGCAAGACTGACGCGGTAATTCTGCAGGCGTGCTCTAAGGTAAGCAAGACAATGACCATCTGGTATACGGCCGACACACATTTTGGCCATGAGAACATCATCAAGCATTGCTCACGGCCGTTCGAGTCCGCAAACCATATGGACGCAATGCTGCTCGCCAATCTGGCGGCGAGGGTCGGTCCAGAAGACACACTCTGGATCATTGGCGATTTCGCCTTCGGACCGAGAGCAAAGGATAAGAAGTGGCTCTCTAACCTCTTTGCCCGCGTACCCGGCAAAGAGAAGCACCTGGTCGTTGGCAATCACGACGGTGAGACGACCCAAGAGTTGCCTTGGACCTCAATCTGCAACATGGCCGAAGTCGCTGACGGCAGCGGTCCTCTCACGGTTCTCAATCACTACCCAATGATCACGTGGCACAGAGCAAGGAAGGGCGCCCTACACCTTTTTGGCCATGTTCATAATCAGTGGATGGGTAGCCGCAACGCCGTAAATGTCGGTGTCGATGTTTGGGGCTTTGTGCCAGTTACGATCCGGGAAGTCGCTCAACGAGCGAAAACCCTACCAGAGAACAAGCACTGGCGGGATGTCGAACACAACGCGGAGATATGAAACGGCCGGCCCCAACCGCAGCAAACTCATTGGCGATAGCACCAAGAGGAATGGAGAGAAGCGCTTTCCCGAGATCATACTGAAGTAGAAGGGGCGGAAAGCAAATGACAGACGCCGAACTGCAGTCGGATACGGTCCTTCCTGCCGACGCTTCAGCACTTGTTGCGACAGCAGATGGTGGGCTGGAGCTTGTCTTTTCGAACGGCCCCGGCGACATGGAGGTTCAGCAGAACGTCCAAGTGTTGGTCGCAGCGATGCTGCGAAGCGAAGACGGTAAGTGGTTCTGCGAAATGATGAGCTGGCTGGAAAAGCGAGGCAGCGGCGGCTGATCGGCTGCTTGCTTGCCGTTTCGTGACGGTATTGGTGTCAAAGACCTAGGCTGGGTTAGCCCATGAAGCTGGGCTCGAAACCTCTGTCCAGGCAGCCGGGAGGTGATGCAATGAACGCCCCCCGCTTTGAATTCTCCCGCTTCGACCGGATCACCAGCAACGGGGTCTTCTATCAACCCATTGGTCAGACTGACCACATTGTTCGACTTCAACGCTTGGATTCTTCGGGCGTCTGCGAGGATTTCAGCTATGCCGATATCGAGAAGATGCGGCATTGTTCGGGATGGAGGTACGAAAAGGGGTGGTTTGCCGAGATTTCGTCCCCAATCGAGGCACCAAGTGTTTCGGAGGCGACGACGTCAGCTCTTTCTCCGGAAGAACGGGAGCGGCTCGCCTGGCTAAGGATGGTCTTCGGCGCAATCGATGAGATGCACGAGGCAGGAGAGCTGTCTTACAGCCATGAGAGTTTTGCCGCCAATCGTCTGAAGCTCGAGGCGCTCGTCAATCAGAGAGATATTGAAAGGAAGAACCTCAAGGGGAAACCTCGTGGAGGTACGAGGGTAGAAGTACACCTACTTCCGTCGAACTCGGTGTTGTTACGCAAGCATCGTCAGTACCGCAACACAGGGCGGTCAATGCAGCCATTTATGCCCAAGACGGGCTTCGCGCGGAGACCCGTACATTTTGACTACGACTCCCAGGAATTCCTAAGGCAGTCTGTGCTCAGGTTTGCAGCGCCTGAACGCCCAAGCAAAAAGGAAGTGTTTGAAAGACACGAAGACGATGTCAGGGAGGAAAACGAAAAACGTCTGCTGGAGGGGCGGCCGGAAATAAAGGCTTTCAGCTACTCGACAATTCTCCGGCATATTAACGGCCTGGACCCATTCTTCGTGAATGCTGGACGATTTGGTACGGAACGTGCTCGCGCGCTGGCATCATCATCTTCTGGAGGCTTGGCCAGACTCTATCCGATGCAGAGGATAGAGATGGATGAGTGGAAGGTCGACGTTCGGACATTCCTGACCCGACTCGGTGTCATTGATCAGCTACCGGCTCATGCCGTCGCGGCCCTGCCGAAAACTCGCAGATGGATTTGTGTAGCTATCGATGTGGCGACGAGGGTGATCGTTGGCATTCGGATTGCAAAGAATCCTTCTTCGTACGACGCCGTTCGCACGTTAGGGATGGCCGTCACGGATAAGAATGAGTTTGCGCGTGCTGTTGGCGCGCAAGCGGTGTGGCCTCACTACGGGGGGCTTTGCACGGTTTCTTGCGACACCGGTCCTGCGTTCATCTCGACCGAGTTCCAGACCGCTGTCGCCGACCTTGGCGGTCATCTGCACTTCGGTCCTGTCGGGGTGCCAGAACTCAGGGCAACAGTGGAGCGTACATTCGGGACTTTTGCGACCAAGTTTGCGTCCCTTCTGCCCGGCCGGACATTCTCCAATGTCACGGATCGCGGCGACTATGAAGCGGATCCAAGGGCCGTACTGGATGATGAGGACCTGCTTCGCATCATCATCAGATGGATCGTGGACCTCTATCATCATGAACCGCATTCCGGCCTTCAGGGACAGACTCCTGCTGCACGGTGGAAGGAGCTTGCAGCGGAAAGGTTCGTTCCAAGCCCGCCGGACCGACTGACGCGTCGGGTCGCGACCGGCATTGAGGTCGAGCGAAAGCTGACGAAGCACGGACTGCGAATCTTCAGTAATTTCTACACGTCTGAGGACTTGCAGAAGCACTATGCGCATTCGTCCCAGAGGAAGTTCCGGGTACGGATCGATCCTGACGATATCGGTGGAGTCGCATATCTTAAAGATCGCACCTGGCATGACGCGCCAGCGCGTGACGCCAATCTTGATGGGATAACCCTTGAAGCCTGGAAGGCGGAATTCGCCAGGATCGCTCGAGAGCACCAAACAGTGGCGAAGCTTGGGCAGGAACTGCGCACAGAGGCGCTGCGCAGCATTCGCGAGAGCGTGCAGACCCGCTTGGACCAGCTCCTACCCGGTGCAGAAGGCGTGGACGCCAAGGCGCTCAACAGACTCGAAAACACCTTGTTTCAGAATAAGACTTGGCGCTCTGCGGATACGACCGGCGACGACCTTCAGGACCATCCATTCGGGTCGTCGCTTACCTCGCCTTGGCCGCGGAACGATACCGATGCTGGGTCCGAATCGGACGACGAGGACGATGATGACGCCTCGGGTTGGGAGGTCGAGGATGACTGAGCCCCAGCTTAAACTGGAACGCGCCCGAGAAATCGGGCGTGTGACAGCCGACCTGCGTACGCGCTTCGTCAAACACAAGCGGTATCTGCACCTTGCGGAAGAATTCGATTTGCTACTCTATCGACGGCGCGCTGAGATCGAGCGAGGTCTGCATTCCGAAGCGCGGGGCTTGGTTGTGATCGGTGCGTCAGGTTCCGGCAAGACAACTGCGATCCGCCGACTTTTCGCAAAGCACCCGGACCTGCTCCTGCCGCAGCCTGATTTGGAGCAGGCAGACGTCGTTAGTTTCCTGGTACCAGCTCCGGCGACACTGAAGTCTGTCGGGTTCGACTGCCTCAGGAGCCTTGGCTATCCCCTGAACCGCGACCGAACCGCCGCAGTCATCTGGTCAAAGGTACAGAAGCTCCTGAGCGAACGCAGGGTCTTGTTCCTGCACCTGGATGAAGTCCAGCACCTCTATAACGAGAAGGCTAATCGGGATTCGCAGGCGGTCGTAAATACTTTGAAATCGCTTATGCAGCGATCTGATTGGCCAACTGGTCTGATCTTGTCCGGAACCAGGGAGCTGCAATCCCTCGTCAACATGGACGCGCAGCTCAGTCGGCGTCTGACGCCCGTAGAATTTCCTTCGATACACACGACGACACATTCCAAGGAAATCAGGGGGATCGTTACACACTACGCCGAAATTGCGGGGCTGCAGGTGAACCATGATCATCTGAACAGCGCCGAATTCGCGAGGCGCTTGATCCACGCGGCCGCCAACGAACTGGGACTGGTCATCGAGCTTATTGTAGCAGCGATTGAAGATGCCCTTGCGAGAGAGGCCGATGAACTTGACAGGGATGCATTCGCCAGGGCTTTTGCGCGACGATCCGGTTGCTCACACGTAGGTAACCCCCTGATGGCTGACGACTGGCGCGCCATAGATGCACGCAAACTTCTTGATGGAGCTGGATCGGGTACGATCGCGCTAGGGGTTGCATCATGAGCGGTCTTGCTCTCCGGGTTGAACCTTCAGAGTGCGAACCCGCAACTTCTTGGGCATCTCGGCTTGCTGAGAAGAATGGCTGTGCCGCGGTACAAGATCTCATTCACGATATGGGGCGTTCGTGGACGGCGTTTCGAACGGGCGATCAGTCGACAATTGCCACTCTGTGCGATCTGACGAGAGTGGATGCCAAGAAGCTGCTCAAGTTCACGTACCGGAGCGGTAACTTGGCTACCTCAAAGTGGATTGTGGATGAGTGGATTGCACCGAAACTGATGCGTTTTGACACCCTTAGTGTCTGTCCCTGTTGCATTGTTGAGGCAAAGAGCGAAGGCGACGGTTGCCTGAAAACGGGCGCGCCGGTTTGGTGGTACTTGGAGGGCGTAAGGCTTTGCCCAATTCACAACCGAACGCTCTTTCGCCTGCCTCCACCCGAGCGGGGACGTTGCAAGCATGATTATGCCGGACGGGTCAGGGATAGTGGTAAGCAAATCAACTCTGCCTGGGAACGTGAGGACAGATTGTCAGCGGGTCCATTTGAGCATTATGTGATCAACCGCTTAAAATACGGTGCATCGCAGTCGCCTCGCTGGGTCGACAACCTTGATCTAGCAACTGTCATCCGAGCGAGCGAGCAGCTCGGGCTTGTTGCGTTGGGATTCGGCGAAACGATTGCCGACGAGAGGATATTGATCAACGCGGCTTCCAAGGGTTTCGACGCGCTATCTGGTGGGCCAAAGCGGCTCGCTAAGGAGCTCGCTGGGCTTCAACCGGCACGCTCCAAAGGTAGCTTTTATGCCGACTTTTTCCCATTCTCACAGTGCATTGATCGGATCCAGCACCGACCGGGTTGCGCTCCACTACGTGAAGTAGTGCATAAATTCGTTGTTAATAATTATCCATGTGCCGCTGGTGAAGTGGTATTTGGACAACGGGTCGATCACAGGCAAGTGCATTCCATTTCAAGTGCTGCTGAGAAAGCAAAAGTTGCCTTCCCACGAATGCGGAAGGTTTTGTACGCTGCACACAAAGGACGAGCGCTCAAGAACCTCGCGCGCCCAAACCGGAATCTTTGGGTTAAGACGGCTGATTGGGATGCATGGCTCGACGACTTTGGGCGCGCAATCACATTGAAGCCTGCCGCTCGTCAATTGGGCGTTTGCTCATCGACGTTCTCGCGATTGGTTTCTAGCGGCTTGCTCAAACCCCTTGCGTCCGTTCCCGAAACAGCCCCCCGCTACTCAGTTTTTGAGATCGAAAACTTGGTTATGGCGGTAACAAAGGACGCCATGCCCTTGACCGAAATCCCACTTGGCATGGTGAAAATCGGCTCAGTTCAGAGTTCATGCAAAACGAGCATCAGCGCTTTGCTCTGGTTACTTCTGGATAAGCGGCTGAAAACAGTTGGAAGGTTAGAAGATCACGCTGGGATCAGCGGGATATGTGTGGCCAAAGAGGAGTTGCTGGACGAGTTGGAAGGGCCACCACTTCCAGGACTTGGCAGCGGCGAGCTCCGCAAACATCTGCGGATCAATTTTTTAACCATTCCATGGCTTGTTTCGAAGGGGTTTCTCACACCCAAGAAGGCTCTTCATCCGCGTACGCGAAAGTCGGTTCAACTCTTCCGATACGATGAGATCAACAAGTTCCTCGCAGAATATGAGACTATCGGCCGTTTGAGCCACCGGTTGACCAAGAGATCATCTCATCTTGTGAAACAGCTAAAGCAAGAGGGTATAGAACCAATGGCTGTCGAGCGGAATATGAGTGTGATCTACCGACGAAGCGATTTACCTGACAGTTTACTATAGTTTTCACAAACGAATGATCAGAGAACCGGCTTCGCCGGCTTTCTTTCGCCTCGAGAATGGTCAAAGTTGATGAGTCGAGTGACATCAACGATGACTCTCGCCGAAATCCGCGCTAAGTATTTCAATGGGTTAGGAGAGAACGGTGATCAACATTGGTGACTCGTCACACATATTGTGACAAATGACACCTGATCGTTCCTTTACGACAAGGTTCTTTCCTTTTCTGCGTTAGCATTTCGATAACGCGAGCAATCTCCGCGAGTAAGATAGGCGCAGACTTCGCGAACCACGTGGCCAAATTTACGGCAGCTGATCAATGGTTCTGCCATGGGGATCTTTTCAGCCGTACTTTTTGCTCCACATCGACATCAGATATGCTGAGAACACTTGTTTGATGGTTTCGAAATTCTACTCCATCTGCGGGCGATGCGGTTTCTGTCTTGCGCAAGTAGAATATTACTAAAAGCAATATTTTACTTGCGCCGGAATTCAATATCACTTACCTATACCCCTGTGATGAACCTTACGTATGCAGAACCCGACGAGAACTGGAGCCAGAGGCCCTGTGAAGGTTTATTGCCTTCGTCTCTCATCTGCGTCTCGACACGGGAGCTGGCCGCGCGCCGCACCCATCCGGGACTGGGTGCGGCATGTAAGGGGTCAAACGCCGCTGATCTTCTTCCTCATTCCTACGGGGGCCATTTCCGGCCGGGATCGAGGAGTAAAAACCATGCGAAAGAAAAAAGTTCAGCACCAGCGGCGGCATCGCAAGAAACCTTCCAAATGGCGGTTCGTTTGGACCGCCGTCGTGACCATTGCTCGACTACTGAGCTTGGACTGGGACTTCGGCGAGTGATCGCCGTCGCTTGGAAGGTTGGCGGCGGTGACCCCTTCACAGCCCTAGGATTGGCCGATGCGTAACGAGCAAAAAGCAATGATCAACGAAGCGCTCACGCTTTCCCGTTTGTATTGGGGATACTCGCAAATGGACATGGCGAAGGCGCTAGGAATGTCCCAAGCTATGGTCTCAGAGATCGAGCGCGGCACTAAGTCTGTAACCTTGGAAACCTTAGAGCGATATAGCGAAGCATTAGGTGTGAAAAAATCGCAGTTGATGTTTTTTGCCGAAGAAATTGAGGGGGATGCACCTGTTAGACGGGGTCGTTTGATTGTTGCTCGAAAGGCTTTGGACCTATTGGAAAAGATGAAGCCAGCGGAACCAGATCATGCCCAAGCGTCGAACTCTTAAGGCCCACGAGCGGTACGAACTAAAACGGTCCCCCTTCGCGCAAAATCCTACACAACGTGATGTTGCCGCTCTGGTCAAGGAAACCAAAAGCGATCTACAAAAGCTCGCGACACCGCGTTTTAAAGAAACCTTCATTGTTCGTAGAACCATCGAAACCGGGGGGAAAACACGCAACCTTGTGTATCCAGAAGGACGATTACGCGCGGTTCATGAGCGTCTTAAATTTCATTTCAATAAGATTGTTCAGCCAAGCTACTTGATGAGCCCGAGGAAACACCGGTCACAGCGTGACAATGCTGCCGCACACCTTGAGGCAATCCAATACCTCACACTGGATATCAAGCAGTTCTATCCATCAACTTCTCGCAGCAAGATACGAAAATCTCTCATTGAGCAGTTTGGCATAGCAGGAGACGTCGCTGGATTAATTGCCCATATCGCGACCGCTGACGACAAGGCTTGCTTTGGCTCGCCGCTTACGCCAGTTCTCGCATCGCTTGTCCATCGACCTATGTTCAACGCAATTTCAGACCTATGTGAAACACATAACTTAGCACATACTGTGTGGGTCGATGATCTAACCCTCTCGGGAGACGCAATAACTGGACAGTTTGTCTCAGAGCTTCGTCAGATTATCGCATCAAATGGCCTGCAGTCTCATAAATTGGCTTACCGGACCGGAAACAAGGCAGTTTTCATAACAGGTGTCGGGGTTGTCGGAAGCAACTTGGTGGTACCCAACAGAGCCGAGCTAAAGTCGAGAGAACTATGGCGAGAGTTCAAAAATGCAGCATCACTTGATGAATTGGATACCGCATCAGCTAGGCTTCTTGGTCATCTGGGCGGGATACGTCACAATGTTGGAAAAGCATCCCCACGTGGACAAAAACTCTCTAGTGAGATGAACTCGATCCGACAAAAACGTGCGAAAGCATTCCGGCTCAATTCGGAACGCCTTGCTGCTGAAACAGCGGGACTTCGTCAACTGACGCTAGAGGAGCAGGTAGTATTTGCTGAAGAGATCGCCGCAGTTCCTTTTTGATATTGCGGCTCATAACGCCGAATTGAACGGCAAAAATCTTCAGTGCTGCAATTTGCCGTTCTATCCAAATACCTTAAAAATGGCGTCAGGAACTCAAAGCGTCTGCAAGGTCTTCACCGTCTTCTTCAGGGTGGATCAAGATCGTTTCAGGTCGCCCAATTTGCAAGTAACTGATTGAACTAGAATTTGCGACGGCGAGGTTCCGAAACCTTTTTAAAGATGCAGGCTTGACTCCCTCGCTGTGAGGTGCCCCTAGTTTTCTAGACACCAGCCTTTTCCAGTTTGAGCTTTCGTTCTTCGAAGTCAACGGGTGACAGCATGCCGTTGTTCGTGTGCTTGCGTTTCGGGTTGTAGAACAGCTCGATGTACTCAAAGACGTCGC
>JBCCUU010000023.1:0-60114 GCA_039196345.1 Pseudomonadota bacterium
CTGGCTCACATGGGTCCTTGCCCAGATCGCCGACCACAAGATCACACGCCTCGACGAGCTCCTCCCCTGGCGTTACGCTGCTCAAGCAGCGTAACAGGCACCACTCATGCGCAACAGGGCGGGTTCACCGGACGGGCACCCATCAAGTGCCAGTCGGATAGAGCATCGGCCTGAAAATCTGAACCGCCGCCTTTGCCCCGGTGTACCCGGCAGGCACCGTCAACCAGCCCCCGACCCTCCCCCCCCCGGGCGGGGGCTTCACCCCCAACCCAGGCTCGCGGGCTGGTCTCAGTTGCAAGGGGTCTTGTTGCAGGTGAAACGGATGCTGCTCTAGCTGTTTAGTCCCGGCATCTGGTGGATCGGATTTGAGGTGAAGCGCTCTGGCTCTGATGTCCAGATTCTGCAGGTTTATTCATAAGGTTTGAGACGACTGAGTGTCTTCAGGCGACGTGCAAAGTTGTAGGCGTCGAGATGGCTGCGAAGCGGATCATGGCTTTCGTAATGATACCGCTTCACCGTCGTGTCCCTGATCGTGCGGTTCATCCGTTCGACTTGTTCGATTGTCCAGGGGTGATCGGGTTTGGGCAACCGAGATATCCCGTACCGTTGAAGGCAGCGATGCAGTGAAGAGCGCGTCAGATGCGGAATCGTGGGTTGCAAGGCACAAAGAAAATCGTGCAGCGGCAATAGAGTGTGCCGCCGGAACGCAACCACCATCGCTTTCTCTTCTTCGCTGAGAACGGTGGAGCGTGGTTCTTTCGGCCCCGACTTCCGGTCCGCAACCGTCTTGCGTTTGCGCCGCTTCGCCACCGCCTTAGGGTTGACCCCAAGCTCCCGGCTCAGCTGTGCGATCGAAGCTTGCCCCTCTCATCGAAACTGCGTTTCGACTGCCGGACAGTGGTTCGCCGTAGTGCCGCTCTGACCGCGGGCGTGCCCTCCCGGCAGATTTGCTTTGCAAATCGCCTGCGGGTAACGTTACGTGGCGCTGCAATGACCGAACTTGTCCGATCATGCTTGCTTCCATTCCAAAGAAAGGATCACACCAGCAAAACCTCGGATCAAACACCCAGTGCGCGGTCGCACGGTCAGCGTTCGGTAAACTTCAACTCGATGCGCCGGTTTAGCGCACGGGCTTCCGGCGTGTCGCCCAGTGCAACCGGTTGATACTGGCCAAAGCCATTGGCGGCAAGTCGGTTCGGCGGAATCCCAAGCGTCTCGGACATAAAGCGCACGACCGAGAGGGCCCGCGCCTGGCTGAGCTCCCAGTTATCCGCAAAGCGCCCGGCCCCGGACAGCGGCAGATTGTCCGTGTGCCCATCGACACGAATGATCCAGTCGATCTCGGGCGGGATGTCACCGGCAACGCTTGAGATGATTTCAGCCACCTTCGCGACTTCGGCCTGCCCTTCGGACGAGAGGTCTGCGCGGGCGGGCTCAAAGAGGATTTCCGAGGAAAAAACAAAGCGGTCCCCTTCAATGCGCACACCCTCCTGCGTGCCCAGCAGATCGCGCAGCCGCCCGAAGAATTCGGAGCGGTATTGCTCAAGGTTCTTGGTTTCCTGTGAAAGCCGCTCCGCCTCCGCCGCCAGTCTCGCGGCCTCCTCTTCCAGGCGAATGCGTTCGGCCTCTTCGAGTGCGGCCCGGCGGCGTTCCTCCGCAGCAACCCGGGCCAACGCCGTGTTCAGTTCAGACCCGAGCGACTGCAACTGCACCTGCTGCGCCGCATCACGCTCTTTTGCGTCATCCAAAAGCGCTTGCAGATTGCCCAATTGAGACCTTAGGGCGGCGATCTGCTGGTTCAGCAACTCGGTTTGCCTTTGCGCTTCAGCGCTGATCTCTTCCTCCGCAGCCAATGCCGCGCGGGCCTCGGCAAGCAATGCCGCCCGGCGTTCCGCCTCTGATGAAGTGTCCGTGGCCAAAATCTCAGCCGCCCGCTGAGCGGCCAGCGCCGCGGCGAGTTGTTCGCGCAAGCTTGTGCTTTGGGCCTCTGCATCGGCTGCCAGCGTCTCAGCCTGCGCTTCCGCCGCCGCGCGCGCCGCGGCCTCAAGCGCGGCTGCCGTCTGGGCATCGTCGAGGTCGGCCAACACCTCGCTCAGTCGCGCCGCCAGGGCTTGCTGCTCCGCGCGCAGCGTGGAAAGTGCGTCCTGCGCCTGCGCCCTTGCGTCCGCCTCCTGCGCAAGCGCGTCAATCTCCAGCAAAGCCGCCGCAAGACGTTTGTCCAGATCAGCCTCGGCAGCGCGGGTCGCGGCCAGAAGCGTCAGCGTGTCTTCGGCTTCCTGACGTTGTCGTTCCAGCGCCAGCGTCATGGCCGTGAGTTCGGCATCCGCGTCGCGCAGACGCGCGCGCAACATCTCGGCAGCTGCCGCCTCCGCCAGATTTGCCGCCTGCTGCGCGCTCAGCGCCTCTTTGGTGGCGTCCAATTCTTCTGACACCGCTGCCAATTGCCCCTGGGACTCTGCATTCTGTGCCTGCAAGTCCGCCACCAAGGCATCAAGCGCTTCACGACGCGCGGCGGCAAGGCGAGCCGCTTCCGCTTGGACGTCGATTTCGTCCCGTGACGCGGCGAGCGCGAGGTTCAGGGCCTCCTGCTCGCTCAGAAGTTCCGCCTGAGCAGCCTCTAGTGCAGCGCGCTGGTCTTCCAGATCGGACACCGTGCCAAGCGCCACATCCCGCTCCGCGATCAATGCAGCCACCTGCGCTTCGAAACTGGTGATCCGTGTTGCAGCTTCCTCCAGTGCTTCCGCCTGGGCATCTCGGGTTGCCGTCAGGGCGGCGATCCGGGCTTCTGCATCTCCCAGCGTCGCGTCCAATGCCCCAACACGGTCGCGCAACTCAGCAGATGTTTGCTCTTCCAAGCCCAAAGCCGCCGCAAGGGCTGCGACCTCCCCCGACAGCTTGTCCAACTCCGTCTCTTGGCCCGTAATGCGCTCGGTCAGCACGAACTGAACCACCATAAAGATGGTCAGAACAAACATCAACACCAGCAAAAGACCGGTCATCGCATCCACGAACCCAGGCCAGATCGCGGCCTGAAACCGGGCACCGGTGCGTCGCGACAGCGCCATTAGCCGTCTCCGGGCGGAAATCTGCCCACAGGCGAGGGTGCACGCCGTTGTTTGAGACCGTCCCCAAGCCGACTGATCTCTGCGCGCAGTTCCGCAAGGCTCTCCTGTCGCCCGGCGGAGATTTCTTCGAGGATGCGCAACATCTGCACGTCAATTGACCGCAACCGCATGCGGCTTTCCGCGTCAATGCCGTCGCCTTGTCCTTGCGATTCAATCAGCGCGATCAGCCGTTCCTGACCAGCGGCAACCCGCTCCAACGCAGCACTTGACGGGTCCGATCCCTGCATCCGGTCCGTCATCCGCTCAATCGAGATCGCCAGCCCTGCCAACGACTCGTTGACCTCGGCTCGCCCCGCATCCGCATCGATGAACAGTTGCTGCAACCTGTCCATCTGTTCGGACATGTGATCGACAACCCCCGCCATCAGGTTCTGCTCTGCCGTGGCGTCCTCCCCGATGCTGAAGCCCACCCGCGTGAACGAGCTGAGCCATTCTTCCAACTCGCGGTAAAAGCGGTTCTGGCCATGACCCGCAAAAAGCTCCAAGAGCCCCACGATCAGCGACCCCGCCAACCCGAGCAGAGAGGAGGCAAAGGCGACGCCCATCCCGTCGAGCTGTTCCTGCAATCCGCTCATCAGCCGGTTGAAGACCTGCACGCCGCCTTCACCGTCTTGTGGCGCAAGGCTGCCAATCGTCTCCACAATCGCGGGAACAGTGGTGGCAAGACCATAGAACGTGCCCAAAAGGCCAAGGAAAATCAATGTGCTGACGATATAGCGCGTGATCTCCCGGACCTCTTCGATGCGGGTCCCGACGGATTCGAGGATCGAGCGTGTGGAGGTCGCACTCACCTGCATCCGCGCGCCGCGCTGGCGCAAAAGGGTCGCAAGCGGGGCCAGCAGTTGTGGCGCCTTGATGCTTGAATCCAGCGTGTCGGTGGCAAATCGTTCGATCCAGCGCACCGAGCCGATCAACTGCAATACCTGATAGAAACAGGCGATGACCCCGATTGCGAAGACGAAGATGATGAACCCGTTCAGGTACAAATTCGCCTTGAACACGGGCAACACACTTGGCAGCGCCAGAAATATCCCAAAGCCCGAGAGGCCCAGGACGATCAGCATCAGGGAGATTTGCCGAACCGGCTGCGAGAATACTGGCCTTACTTCGTGGTCTGGTAACGCCATACGTCCCCGCTCCTGACCTTTATTGCTCTGCTCTGGCCGCAGTTTACACAGAAAATACCACCAAACACCAAGGAATTATGCGGTCAGCGCACGAACCCGCTGACTGAGCCATTCAAGGTCAGAATCGTGCAGACCGATTTCCGCCAGATGTTCGGCGGTGTTGTAGAGATACTCGGTATTGGGGCCCATCCCGCCCACGGCCGTTGCGATGATTTGTGCCTGTTCCTCCAACGGCATGCCCCCGCAATACTGCACGTGATCGCGGTTGATGACATAGGCCAAGGCGGTGACCCTGCGCCCGTCCGTGAGGTCAATGTCCAGCTCCCTTTCGAGATAGGCGGAAGAGATCAACTCCCGTTCACGCAAATACGCGAGTGTCTGCGCTTCCTTGCCCGCCTTCACCGCGAGCGCGACACCCTCGCAGACATGGGACGGGTCCTCATCCAGCGCCAGCACAAGCCCGGGATGCGCCTCGGTGCCACGATGGTGGATCGAGTGCATGCAGAACGACCGTGCATAGCCCGGCAAGGTCGCCACGACCTGCTCGGCAACCTCAAACCCCGGATTCCACAACAGGCTGCCGTATCCAAAAACCCACATCGTCATTGCACTGGTTCTCCTTGTCTGCATTGCGTAAACCTCAATTTGGCGTCGAACGGAAGAGGTGAGTGATGCGGCGGCTGATCCGAGGTGTCACGGTTTTTGCGCTCATTTGGGCCGGGTGGTGGGTCTTTGCCTCCCACAGCCTTCAGGCCAGTATGGAGCAGTGGCTCAGCGACCGACGCGCCGAGGGCTGGCAAGCGGAGACCTCCGGCATTGAATCCTCCGGCTTTCCGTTCTTCCTGCAAAAGACACTTGTCGCACCCGCCCTCGCCGACCCCGAAACCGGTGTTGCCTTTTCCACCAGCGCCTTGGAGCTCCGCGCCCCGGTCTTGTGGCCGGGCTACGTGACTTTGTCCTTCCCGCCTGATGAAATCGTTCTGGCCAGCCCGCAGGGCCAGCAGGCGATCAACGCAGAGGGTGCGCGCGCGGAGTTGCGGCTGAAGCCCGGAACCGCGCTGGAGCTTGAGGAAATGGCCCTGACTTCCGGCGCTTGGTCGCTTACCGCTCCCGAAGGCAGTCTGATGGCCGCGCAGGGTCTCACGCTGCGCCTGCGCCAAAACGAAGATCTGGCGCTGGCCTACGATCTCACCTTTGAGGCACCCGCCTTTCAGCCCGGCACGATCCCGCGCAGCGCCCTGCGGATCCCTGCGGATTGGCCCCTTGCCTTTGACACGCTGTCGCTCGACGCGACGGTTGTCTTTGACCGCGTCATTGATCGCGCCATCATCGAAGAGGCCCGCCCGCAGCCCACGCGGCTGGACCTTCGGGTGCTGGAGGCGGTCTGGGGCACCTTGCTCCTGCGCGCCTCAACGGACCTGAACGTGTCGCCCGACGGCAGGCTGACCGGTGATCTGTCCCTGCAAGCGCGCAACTGGCGCGGTTTGCTCGACCTCGCGGATGCAGCGGGCACGGTCCCCCCTGCCCTCTTGCCGCAGATCGAAAGCGTGTTGCAGGCTTTGGCGCAGGGCACGGGCAACCCCGACACGATTGACGTCACCCTGTCGTTGCGGGACGGGAGGGCATTTCTGGGATTCATCCCTCTGGGGCCCGCCCCCCGGATCATCCTGCGCTAGCGGCAGTAGGGACCGGATCGGTATCGCGCTGTATCAAAATGGAAATGGTCGCGATGAAACCGATCGGCGCTCGGGCCAAGCACTGTGCCAAACGGGCCGCAGGCGCCCCGGTGAAGCCGCCGCATGATCTGCGACGTATTTGCCCCGTTCCATCCGTTTTGGACGGTAATCAAGCTGCCATCCCTCAACCTGAAGGCAGAGATATCAATGGCACGCCCCTTGCCATGTTCTGAAATGCGCCCGCCCGGTTGGTTATTGCGCGTGCGGCAGGCGTAATGCGCCGCAACCCGCAGCCGCTTTAACCCGCCACCCTGACGCCGCAGAGCCGGCTTTGCGGTGTCCTCCACCCAGGTCTTGAGCGCCTTGGCCGTGCCGCAATCCAGTACCGAGTTCAGACTCAACCCGACCCCGCTGACCGACTTCACACGCACCGCATTTTCCACGCCGCAGCCTCGCTTTGTCCCCTGAACGCGACCAATGACCTCGCCCTGGATGTCGAGATCACCGCAGACAGCGCCGCGCTTGCGCAGACGGTCCTGTTCCCGCGCGATCCGCCGAAATTTGCGCGGGCGCAGTTCAGGCCGCAGGGAGTGCGCCAGCCCCTGCCCGCGATCTGCCGCGGCAACCGCAGCCGCATCCCGGCGTGGTTGCACAAGCGCTCCCGATGGCGCGACACTCACGGCATTGCCCGCGCGTTCGACCGGTCTGAGTGAGGTTTCAGGGGCCGCAGAGGCCACGCCCGCCCAAAGAAACAGGGTCGCGAGCCACGCCCTCATGAAGCCGACTGACCCCGTCCGAAGTCCGGCGCGTCGGTATCCTGACCCGCTTCGATGATGCTGCGCCGGATCGCGCGGGTCCGGGTGAAATAGTCATGCAAATGGTCGCCGTCCCCGGTGCGGATCGCGCGTTGCAGGGCAAAGAGCTCTTCGGTGAATCGCCCCAGAATCTCCAGCGTTGCTTCCTTGTTGGTCAGGAAAACATCGCGCCACATTGTCGGATCGCTGGCCGCAATACGCGTGAAGTCGCGAAACCCGGCGGCAGAATAACTGATAACTTCGCTGTCGGTCACCCGGCCCAGGTCATCTGCCACCCCGACCATCGTATAGGCAATCAGGTGGGGCGCGTGACTTGTGACTGCCAAGACCAGATCGTGGTGATCGGCCTCCATTTCCTCGACGTTGCTGCCAATCTCCTCCCAAAGACGGCGGAGCCGGGCGACCGCCGCCGGGTCGCCATCCTTTTGCGGGACCAGCAAACACCAGCGGTTGTCGAAGAGTTCCGCAAAGCCTGACTGGGGCCCGGAATGCTCGGTGCCCGCGATCGGGTGGCCCGGCACGAAATGCACGTCTGAGGGCAGGTGCGGGCCGACACTCTCTATCACTTCCCGTTTGACCGAGCCGACATCCGTGATTGTGGCCCCGGGTTTGAGGTGCGGCGCGATCTGTTCGGCAACCGCCCCCATGGCACCAACAGGAACGCATAAGACAACCAGGTCGGCCCCCTCGACAGCTTCTGTCACCGTGTCGGCAACCTCGTCACAGAGCCCGATCCGGCGCGCAGTGTCCCGCGTCTCCTGAGACCGGGCGTATCCCACAACCTGCCCGGCCAGCCCCTTGCGCTTCATCGCCCAGAACATGGATGAGGCGATCAGCCCCAACCCGACGAGTGCCACGCGCTCGTAAATCACACTCATGTCGCCCCCTTGAATTCCGAAAGCGCCGCCAGAACGCGCGAGACATCGTCAGGGGACCCAACCGTGATGCGCAAGCCTTCGGCAAACCCGTAGCCCTTGACAAGGCGCACGAGGATCCCCGCGCGTTTGAGATGTGCATCTGCGGCCAGGGCCACCGCCTCATCGGCAAAACGGGCGAGCACAAAATTCGCATGACTGGGGTCACAGGCGATCCCGAGCTGGTTCAGCCCGCCCACAAGCCGGACCCGCTGTTCGGCGTTGGTCGTCAGGCAGTGCTCAACGAAATCCCTGTCGCGCATCGCGGCCTCGGCCCCCGCAAGCGCAACAGTTGAAAGATTGAACGGTCCCCGGATACGGGTGAGAACGTCGATCACCTCCTGACGCGCATAGGCCCAGCCGACGCGCAACCCGCCAAGACCATAGAGCTTTGAAAACGTCCGGGTCATCACCACATTCGGGTGGGCGTCGACCAGCGACACCCCACCGTCATAGCCGTCGAAGAACTCGGCGTAGGCGCCATCAAGCACCAGCAGGCAACTCTCTGGAACCGCCTCCGCAAGGCGCGCCAAGGCGTCGCCCGCCATGGCCGTGCCCGTCGGGTTTGCCGGGTTCGCGATGTAGATCAGCCGCGTGGCCGGGGTGATCCGCGCAACAAGCGCATCAACATCGACCATCCGGTCCCGCTCCGGTGCCACAACCGGTGTCGCCCCCGCCGACAGCGCAAAGATGCGATACATCGAGAAGCCGTGCTCGGGATAGAGCACCTCATCGCCGGGTCCTGCGTAGGCCATGGCCAGCAGGGTCAGCAACTCATCCGATCCAACACCACAGATGATCCGCGCCGGATCAAGATCGTGCACCTCGGCAATCGCGTCGCGCAAGGGCGCGTGATCGGTGGAAGGATAGCGGTGTACGTTCAGAGCCGCGTCCCTGATCGCGTCGCTTGCCATCTTGCTGCACCCGAACGGGTTTTCGTTCGAGCTGAGCTTGAGCGGATTGCTCTGCCCCTCGATCTTGGACGCACCACCCTGATAGAGGGCGATCTCCATGATCCCGGGTTGCGGGTGAATGGGTGCGGTCATCTGATCCTCTCCTGTCGCGCGGACCTTAGCGGCGCGCTCTGCCCTGTGCCAGTGCCAATTGGCGCGATCCGAGCCTTTGGCCTGACAGCTAATTCTCTGATCCAAAGACGAAAAAGGGCCGCGAAGGTTTCCCTGCGCGGCCCCGAATACATGCGACTGATCTGTCAGCCCTAGTTCTTCGCGTAGAATTCGACCACGAGGTTGGGTTCCATCATCACCGGATAAGGCACATCGCCCAAAGCGGGGGTGCGCACGAATTTGGCGGTCATCTTGGAATGGTCGGCTTCGATATAGTCCGGAACGTCACGCTCCGGCAGCTGCGTCGCTTCGATCAACGCTGCCATCTGCTTGGAGCGGTCACGGACCTCGATCACGTCGCCCTCTTTCACGCGGTAGGACGGGATGTTCACGATCTTGCCGTTCACGCGCACATGCTTGTGGTTCACGAACTGGCGCGCCGCAAAAACGGTCGGCACGAATTTCGCGCGATAGACGATGGCGTCCAGGCGGCGCTCCAGCAAACCAATCAGATTCTCACCGGTATCGCCTTTGACCCGCTCTGCTTCGGCGTAGATGCGGCGGAATTGCTTTTCGGTCAGGTCGCCATAGTAGCCCTTGAGCTTCTGCTTGGCGCGCAACTGGATCCCGAAATCGGAAAGCTTGCCCTTGCGGCGCTGACCATGCTGGCCGGGGCCATATTCGCGACGGTTGACCGGGGATTTCGGGCGGCCCCAGATGTTTTCGCCCATGCGGCGGTCGATTTTGTACTTGGCAGACGTGCGTTTGGTCACGGCTGTTCTCCTTCCAATGTTTGCCCGGAAAGGGCATGAAGGGCGTTGTCCTCTGATCCGAAAATCCGACAGGCATCCCCTCGCGGGGGCCACCAACACCAATGAAGCCGCGCTTATACTGTGCCTTTGCGCAGAGTCAACGACCCATTTCAGCCACCGGCCCGTGCCGATGGCAGGTGGTCACATGGTCATTCACCATTCCGACCGCTTCCATGAAGGCATAGACAATCGTTGGCCCGCAGAACCTGAAGCCTCGGGTCTTGAGGTCCTTTGATATCTGCCTCGACAGCGGTGTCTCGGTCGGGACCTCGGATTGCGCCGCGAATGCGGGTTGCAGGGGTTTGCCCTCGACGTATCTCCACAGGAATTGGTCGAACCCTTCGCGCGCGTCGATCTCCTGCCAGATGCGCGCATTTGAAATTGTTGCTTCGATTTTGCCCCTATGTCGGATGATGCCGGGGTTCTTGAGCAAGCGCTCGACATCCGCGTCGGTCCATTCCGCGATCACATGCGGGTCGAACCCGGCAAAGGCCTCCCGGAAGTTGTCGCGTTTCCTGAGAACCGTGATCCAGCTCAATCCCGCCTGGAAGCCATCGAGAATCAGTTTTTCCCAAAGCGCCCGACTGTCGTATTCCGGCACGCCCCACTCCGTATCGTGGTAGTCCAGATAGATCGGCTCGGGGCCCACCCACTCACATCTTGAAGTCACTTTTTATCATTACTTTCAAAGGGTTTACGATGTTCTCATCTGTTCTAAAATTGGAACAAAATAGGAATATTAACCCGGTTTTAGCACATCCGGTGCCAGTGTGACAGCGTGATAGTTAGTGAGGACGCCGATGCCCGGACCCGATAAACGAATAATGGCAGACCTTCCGCATGGTGGCGACAGCCCGCTCAACTTTGCCGTAGCACAGCGGGATCAAAAGACCACCGAAATGGTGACGGCGGCTATTCGGCACAAACAGGTTCTTTTGGCCTATCAACCGGTGATGCAGGCACGCGCCCAGACCAAGGTCGCGTTTTACGAGGGGCTGGTGCGCGTGCTGGATGAGACCGGCAGGGTCATTCCGGCGGGCGCCTTCATGGATACGATCGAGACGACAGAACTCGGGCGGGAACTTGATACGCTGGCGTTGGCGATGGGCCTGCGCGCCCTGCATGAAAACCCGCAACTGCGACTGTCGATCAACATGTCCGCCCGGTCCATCGGGTACAAGCCATGGAACCGCACGTTGGAGCGGTGGCTGAAACAGAACGAACTGATCGGTGAGCGCCTGATTCTCGAAATCACCGAAAGCTCCGCAATGATGGTGCCTGAGCTTGTCGTTGATTTCATGGACCGGCTGCAGATGCAGGGCATTTGCTTTGCCATGGATGATTTCGGCGCGGGCTACACGGCCCTGCGGTACTTCAAGGAATTCTGTTTTGACGTCATCAAAATTGACGGGCAGTTCATTCAGGGCATCGCAACATGCCGGGACAACCAGGCGATGACGTCAGCGCTGATCTCGATTGCGAAACACTTCGATATGTTGACCGTCGCGGAGTATGTAGAAAGCAAGGAAGACGCCGAAGTCCTTGTAAAGCTTGGGGTTGACTGTCTTCAGGGATATTATTTTTCCGCCGCCACGACCCGACCGAGCTGGGCCAAAAGACAGCCCGTCAGTGAGGCAGTTTAACAATTAAACCTTATTTTCCGGCGCGCTGCTGTGTCACAGGTAAGCCCTGTTGCCGCATATTTTAAGATAAGTTAATGGTTGCCGACATTGACGAAGGGGCCGTCCTGCCATGTTGCCGCACGGAGCTGGTCTTTTCAAAGATTTGGCAAAGGACCATACCAAATGACGAATGTCGTAATCGCATCCGCCGCAAGAACTGCCGTGGGCAGTTTTGGCGGGTCTTTCGCAAACACCCCCGCACATGATCTTGGCGCTGCCATGCTCAAGGAAGTCGTGGCGCGCGCGGGCGTTGATCCCTCAGAAGTGTCCGAGACGATCCTCGGCCAGGTGCTGACCGCAGGCCAGGGCCAGAACCCTGCCCGCCAGGCTCATATCAACGCAGGCTTGCCGCAAGCGTCATCGGCCTGGACGATCAACCAGGTCTGTGGATCCGGTCTTCGCTCCGTGGCGCTGGCCGCGCAACACATCCAGCTTGGGGATGCAGACATCGTCGCAGCCGGTGGTCAGGAAAACATGACCCTGTCTCCCCACGCCGCACATCTGCGCGCCGGTCACAAGATGGGCGACATGAAATACATCGACACGATGATCCGCGACGGCCTGTGGGATGCGTTCAACGGTTACCACATGGGGCAAACTGCTGAAAACGTTGCTGAAAAATGGCAGATCGGTCGCGAACAGCAGGATGAATTTGCGGTTGCCTCTCAGAACAAGGCGGAAGCGGCTCAGAAAGCGGGCAAGTTTGATGAAGAGGTCTTTGCCTACACCGTGAAGACCCGCAAGGGCGATATCGTCGTGGACAAGGACGAGTACATCCGCCACGGCGCAACCGTCGAAGCCATGCAAAAGCTGCGCCCGGCCTTCACCAAGGACGGGTCGGTGACCGCGGGGAACGCCTCCGGCCTGAACGACGGTGCGGCGGGTGCCCTGCTGATGTCCGCCGATGCAGCTGAAAAGCGCGGCATCGAACCACTGGCCCGCATTGCCAGCTACGCGACTGTTGGCCTTGACCCGTCGATCATGGGCGCCGGCCCCATCTACGCCAGCCGCAAGGCGCTGGAGAAAGCGGGCTGGAAGGCAGAAGACCTGGACCTGGTCGAAGCAAACGAAGCCTTCGCCGCACAGGCCTGTGCCGTCAACAAGGACATGGGCTGGAACCCGGAGGTCGTGAACGTCAACGGCGGCGCAATCGCCATCGGCCACCCGATCGGGGCTTCCGGCGCACGCATCCTGAACACGCTTCTCTTCGAGATGAAGCGTCGCGACGCCAAGAAAGGCCTCGCCACCCTTTGCATCGGCGGCGGCATGGGTGTCGCCATGTGTCTCGAACGCGCCTGATCCAAATCAAGGCGGCGTCTTCCGATGCCGCCTAGACCCCTCTCACCCCATGCGGTCGCCTGAAGCGGCCGTTTACTTTAATACCAATCCAGAATTCTGGAGGAGACTAACATGTCCCGTGTCGCACTTGTCACCGGAGGAAGCCGTGGAATCGGCGCCGCCATCTCGAACGCATTGAAAGATGCAGGCTACAGCGTTGCCGCCACCTACGCAGGCAACGATGAAGCTGCCGCCAAATTCACAGAAGAAACCGGCATCAAGACCTACAAATGGAACGTCGGCGATTACGCGGAAAGCCAGGCGGGCATCGCGCAGGTCGAAGCGGACCTCGGCCCCATCGATGTGGTTGTCGCCAACGCCGGCATCACGCGGGACGCGCCGTTCCACAAGATGACGCCCGAGCAATGGCAGCAGGTCATCGACACCAACCTTACTGGTGTCTTCAACACCGTCCACCCGGTATGGCCCGGCATGCGCGAGCGCAAGTTTGGCCGCGTCATCGTCATCAGCTCGATCAACGGCCAGAAAGGTCAGTTCGCGCAGGTCAACTACGCAGCGACCAAAGCGGGCGATCTGGGCATCGTGAAGTCGCTTGCACAGGAAGGGGCCCGCGCGGGCATCACCGCAAATGCGATCTGCCCCGGCTACATCGCGACGGAAATGGTCATGGCGATCCCCGAGAAAGTACGCGACAGCATCGTCGCCGGTATCCCCGCAGGCCGTCTGGGCGAGCCGGAAGAGATCGCGCGCTGCGTTGTCTTCCTGGCCTCTGATGACGCGGGCTTCATCAACGGCTCCACCATCTCGGCAAACGGGGCGCAGTTCTTCGTCTGACGCTCGTAACAGCTTTTAAAAAGAAGGGCCGGTTCCTGCGAACCGGCCCTTTTTTGATCCCGTAAGAAAGCTGCAGTCGATCAGCGGGAAATCTTTGGCGAAAACAACCAGCTCCACGCATCCCGCAGCGCCTGGCTGCGTTCTTCATGGGCGCGTTGTATTGCCCGGCGGGCATTCTCATTTGTCGGTGCTTCAATCATGGCGGGGCTCCTTTTTGGGCTGCATCAGTGTTTTTGAACTGAAGTCAATATGGCCATCCCCTGCACCGCTGACAAACGAGACTTTTCAAAGCTTCACATAAGTTATACTTAACTGATATGAGTGACCGCCTGCCTCCCCTGACCGCCCTGCGGGCCTTTGATGCGGCAGCCCGCCATATGTCCTTTGCCAAAGCTGCGGATGAACTGTCGGTCACGCCCGCGGCACTCAGCTTTCAGATCAAATCCCTTGAAGAGCACTTGGGGGCGCCGCTGTTCCGACGCCTGAACCGCGCGGTGGAACTCACGGATGTGGGCAAGACGCTGGCACCCGGTGCGGCAGAGGGGTTTCAGACGCTGTCCAGCGCCTGGCGAACCGCGCAGCGCCTGCTGGACGACCAGACCCTGACCGTCACCGCAGGCCCGGCCTTCACCGCCAAGTGGCTGGCACCCCGACTCTACGAGTTTGCCCAAAGCCATCCGGAGATCGAATTGCGGTTCTCGGCCTCGCTCAGGTTGATGGATTTTGCCCGCGATGCCGTTGACGTGGCGATCCGCTTCAGCGCCACCGATGATGATGCGCTCTGGTCGCTGCCCCTGGTCGATGAATGGGTTGCACCCGTCATGACGCCCGCATTGGCCGAACGGTTTCCCACGCCGCAAAGCCTGACGGGCGCGCCGCTCATCTATGATGACAGCATCAGCTTTCTCAGACCGAAATGTGACTGGGAAGCGTGGTTTGCGCTCGTGGGGATCGACCATGCCCCCACCCATGGCCCGCGGTTCAGCCAGGCCGATCACGCCATTGACGCGGCTTTGGCCGGGGTCGGGGTGGTTCTGGGGCGCAGGGCGCTTGTGGTCAAGGATGTGCACGATGGCCGGTTGGCACTGCCCTTCAAAAAGGCGTTGATGTCGCCGGGCAAGTTCCGCTTCATGTGCCCCCACGGAACCGAAGACAGGCCGCAGGTCAAGGCCTTCAGAGAATGGATGCTGGCCGAGATCGAGAAAACCGCCTATGTCACCGAGGAACTCGATGTGAAGGGCGGGTACAGCTAAGAGGAAAGCTGGCGCACAAGCTGCCTGCGCCAGCCTTTTGGTGTTTTAGAGCGTCCGACGAAATACCTGAAACATCGAGTATCACGTAACGCGCCCCAATCTTTGATTTCAGGCAGCGTTGCGTGATTCAGGTTTTTCGCATGACGCTTTAGGCGGTCAGGCGATTGATCTCTTCCTTAAGTCGGAGTTTTTGCTTCTTGAGGTCCGCTATCGCAAGGTCGTCAATGCCAGGTGCACGTTGTGCGGCTTCCACCGCTTCACTCAGAGTCTCGTGTTTTCTCTTCAGCTCTTCTACATGTGCATTCACGCTCATCAAGTCCTCCTGTTTGCTCGTATACATCGCCAACTTGAGCACATCATGTGACACAAGTCACGCCGCAGTCGCATTATGCGCCAACAAAGCTTTAACGAAACGTTAATCCGGCCTTGTAAACGCAAGGGCGGCGCCGTCCCTCAATGCCGCTTTGACATGCGGAACATAGCTGTCTGCGTCTATTTGATGTACGGACCCCTCATGCAGAATCAAGGGGGCGTGCAGGCGAAAGGCACCTCTGCCGTTCTTGCGGCCCCGCACGATGACAAGCTCGGTCGCCCTGCCCTGCCGGGGGGCCAGCGGCAAGACCTCGATGCTGCCCAATCGGCCCGTCATGGTGTTGAGGATTTCAGGCAGCCGCTCCACGCGGTGGATGAAATGCGCATAGCCTTTCGGAGCGAGCCGTTTGGCGGCGATCTTCACCCAGAGCGACAGCGGCGTCATCTCTCCCAGCGCGGTTTCCCGGCTGGTATTGTCTGACGCGAGACTTGCCGCTCGGTCATAGTAGGGCGGATTGGCCAGCACATGGTCGAACTGGCGTTGCCGGATATGGAGCGGCAGATCCGCCAGATCAGCCGTGACCACCTCAAACGCGTGCCCGCCGTTGCGGCGGGCCAGGGCGGCGTAGTCCTCCTGCACCTCTACACCGGTGAGGGACAGACCGGGAACCCGCGCGCCCAGACACAAGGCAGCGGCCCCCACACCACATCCCAGGTCCAGCACGCGGTCTCCGGGCTGCGCCTCGACCGTGGCGGCAAGCAAGACAGGGTCGACCCCCGCACGGTAGCCTTTTCTGGGTTGCAGCAGGTGGAGTTTGCCGCCCAGAAACGCATCCCGTGTCAGATCCCCGGTCATAGCCCGAGGGGGATTTCGTTGTCTCTGAGCACCCGCGTGGCGGCGGCGTGATCGTCTGTGCGCACCATCAGCCGTCTGGGGAAAATGCCGATGCCCCCTTCGAGAATGCTCATGTTTACGTCCATTTCAAAGCAGTCTATATCCTCACCCTGAAGGAGAGCCGTCGCAAAGGCGATAATCGTCGGGTCGGTGCTGCGCAAAAGTTCCTTCATATCAGGGATGTAAGGGCAAGGCGGCGGCGATGTCGAGCCTTGCAAACGGGAAGTTGATGCAGAATAGCGAGTTTACACAGAAACCCCACGACCGCCTGGCCGCTTACCTGCAAAGCGACATGGAGGAGGTGAACCGGCTGATCCGCGAGCGGATGGCCTCAAAGCACGCCCCCCGCATCCCCGAGGTGACCGCCCATCTGGTGGAGGCAGGCGGCAAACGTCTGCGCCCGATGCTGACGCTGGCAGCCGCGCATATGTGCGGCTATCAGGGTCCGTACCACGTCCACCTTGCCGCGACGGTGGAGTTCATCCACACCGCAACCCTGCTGCACGACGATGTTGTCGACGAAAGCGGCCAACGCCGGGGCCGACCAACGGCCAACCTGCTCTGGGACAACAAATCCTCGGTGCTGGTGGGGGATTACCTGTTCTCGCGCAGCTTTCAGTTGATGGTCGAAACCGGCTCGCTCAAGGTTCTGGATATTCTCTCCAACGCTTCCGCCACCATCGCCGAAGGCGAGGTGCTGCAATTGACCGCCAGCACGGACCTCAAGACAACGGAGGAGATCTATCTGCAGGTTGTGCGTGGGAAGACGGCCGCGCTTTTTGCAGCAGCTACAGAGGTCGGCGGCGTGGTTTCCGGTGCTCCTGAGGACCACGTAGCAGCGCTTTTTGAGTACGGCGACGCGTTGGGCATTGCCTTCCAGATCGTCGACGACCTGCTGGACTTTCAGGGCAACCAGGGGGCCATCGGGAAGAACATCGGCGATGATTTCCGCGAACGGAAGCTGACGATGCCGATCATCAAGGCGGTGGCACAAGCAAACGCGGAAGAGCGCGCTTTCTGGGTGCGGACCATAGAGAAAGGCAAACAGACCGATAGCGATCTGGAGCATGCGATCCATCTGCTGCACAAACACGGTGCGCTGACGGATACGAGCCGCGTCGCCCGCGCCGAGGCCGCCCGCGCCAAAGAGGCGCTTGCCCCGCTGCCCGGTCACCCGGTCAAGGAGATGCTGATCGATCTTGCCGATTACGTGGTCGAACGGATCAACTGAGGCCCCTCGTCCCCATAGAGCGTGTTCCGTTCAATCGCATTAAAAACACCCTGCCTCTCGCCTTTGGCTCGAACGGGCATTTTGAAACGGGATGAATCTGATCAAACTGAACACGCTCTAGGTAAATACGTCCCCGCATCGTTGCGCAGGCACGACCCACCAGTCCGGATGGGTTACTCTAAAGGCAGTGACCGCTGCGTCCCGCGCCATCTGATCCGCCATGATGGCAAAACAGGTGGCCCCCGAACCGGACATCCGCGCCAGCAAACACCCCTCGGACCGGGTCAGCTCTGCCAGCACCTCGCCGATGACGGGCTGGGTGGCAATGGCCGGGGTTTGCAGGTCATTTCTTTGCCGCAAGAGCCAGTCAACCTGTGCTGCGCGCTGCCCGGGCCAGACACCTTCCATGGGCGGGTTTTCTTTTTGCTGAAGCCCCGCGAAAACCGGGCCTGTCGGAACCTCCACCCCCGGGTTGACAAGGATCATCGGCCAATCCGGTGGCTCCGCGACGGCCTCCAGCTCATCCCCGATGCCCTGCATTCT
Organism: Pseudomonadota bacterium; assembly: GCA_039196345.1. Taxonomy (GTDB): domain Bacteria; phylum Pseudomonadota; class Alphaproteobacteria; order Rhodobacterales; family Rhodobacteraceae; genus Roseobacter. The sequence goes on from JBCCUU010000023.1 coordinate 17,583, forward strand.
CACAACCGCATTGCGCATACAGACCGGCACATCTGCCCCAAGGGCCGTCAATGTGGCATCATTCGGAACCGGCACCCCGTATAGCGTCGCAAGCGCACGCAGGGTCGCCGCCGCATCCGAGGAGCCACCGCCAATTCCCGCCGCTGCGGGCAAGTGCTTTTCCAGCGTGATCTCGGCCGTGACCCCCAGCAGTGCCGCCGCGCGCATCACAAGGTTCTGGTGATCGGTGGGCACACCCGCCGCCCGAGGCCCGGTGACGCTCAAGGTCAGGCGGTCAGCGCGCCGCACGCGCAAATGGTCGCCCACATCCGTCAGCATCACCAGCGAATCGAGCAGATGATACCCGTCAGTTCGTTGGCCGGTCACATGAAGCGTCAGGTTGATCTTGGCGGGCGCAAAGGCGTGGACAGTATCAATACCGGGCATCAGGAGGCTTAATCGGTGGCCACTTCCACTGACGAGGCGCTTTCTTCCTCAAGCACGACATAGAGCCCCACTTCGAGTTTGCGCCTGATCCGCTCGGGGTCGACATCCTCACCGGATTCGGACTGGTCAATGAAGGACAGCGCGCGTGACCATTGGAATTCTGCCTCGCGGTAGCGTCCGACCGCCCAGTAGACGTCGCCAAGGTGATCGTTCACAACCGGGTCCACCGCAAGCAGTTCAACCGCCCGCTCCATATGCGGCACCGCTTCTTCGTAGCGGCCCAGCCGGTAGAGCGCCCAGCCCAGCGAATCGATGATGTAGCCGCTGTCGGGGCTTGCCGCGACGGCCTGTTCGATCATCTCCAGTGCCTCGTCCAGCTTGACCCGTTTTTCCACGAGCGAATAGCCGAGGTAATTCAGGACCTGCGGCTGACCCGGATTCAACTCAAGTGCCGCGCGGAAATCCGCCTCGGCCTTGTCCCACTCGCCCAGACGCTCGTATGAAATCGCGCGCGCATACAGCAGGAACCAACTGCCCCTGCCGGAGGTTTCCATGATCTCCAGAGCGCGGTCGTAGGCCGTGACGGCCTCGGAAAATCTGTCCTGCTGGCGCATGGCATCGCCCAGAGCAGAATGGACCGTTGCGATCTCGCCGTGGCTGCGGGCAAGCTGCTCAAGCACCTCTATCGCCGCATCGGTCCGGCCAGAGCGCCTCAGCGCTGCCGCCCGGCCAAGCTCCGCCGCGTGGTAGGCCGCGTGATCTGCCGGGACCGCCTTCAGCACATTGATGGCCGCGTCATATTGCTCAAGGGATTCAAAGAGTTCCGCAGTGAGTAGGATGGCGTCCACATGGTCCGGGCGCAGGATGCGCGCTACCTGCGCATAGAGGATCGTGTACTCCGGGGTCGCTTCACCGCGCAGGGCCGCCGACACCGCAAAGAATACCTCCGCAAAGCCGTCCTGCACCGAATTCACATGGGTGAAGGGGATGGGCTCCTCCGCCGCGAGTTCCTCGATAATCGCATTGATCTCGGGATCGGTGCCGCCCGAGAAGCTGGTTTCAAGCAGTCTGAGCGCTTCGTCCTCGCGCTCTAGCTGCGACAAGATTTCAACACGGGCGAGCACCCCCCGCCGCGTTTGCAGAACCGAGCGTGTCTCATCACCGGCAAAGATCGCCTCCGCGCCTTCGAAGTCGCCCACCGAAGCCAGCGCCATGGCTTTCTGGTAAAGCGCAAAGGCCTGCAACCCGCGCTGTGCCGCGATCCTGTCAAACTCCGCCAAGGCCGCCGAGACATCCCCCGTGCCCAGTTTGGCCCAGGCCATCGACAGGCCGTCGACCAAGGGGCCGATCCGCTGGTCCTCACCGCTCTGTGCAAGCAGTTCCTCGAACGCGCCGCGCCGGATCATATCGGCATTCAGTGCCAGTTGTGCGACCTGACTGACCGGGCCCGCGTTCTGCATGGCCCGCGCGATGGGCAAGGCACGATCCAGACGCCCCAGCGCCAGTTGCGCGATCATGGCGTTTTCCATCAGCTCGACATTGCTCCGGTCCCGCGCCAGGGCCTGCGTGTAGTAGTTCGCGGCTTGCTCAAAATCGTTTTGCACAGCGGCCGACCGCGCGGCCAGATAAGGGCCCGCGATGGATTGCGCTGCCAGTGGTGCTGCCAGCGCGATGGATGTCGCCATGGCGACCATCGACGTCAGAAGAGTGCGCTTCACGATCAATTGCCCCTTTTTATGTTTCTTGGACTGCCTGCGGATGCAGGCTATCAGGTTCGCGCCGTGGCGCAATGGCTGGCAACAGAAAGGCGGGGAAGACCCCGCCTTTTTCACACAGTTGTTATGTCATGGCACAGGAACGCGCCGCGTTACATGTTCGGATAGTTTGGCCCGTCACCGCCTTGCGGCGTGGTCCAGACGATGTTCTGCGCCGGGTCCTTGATGTCGCAGGTCTTGCAGTGCACGCAGTTCTGGAAGTTGATGACAAAGCGCGTGTCCTTGCCCTCTTCCTCGACAAACTCGTAGACGCCTGCCGGGCAATAGCGTGCCGAAGGGCCGGCATAGGTCGGCAGGTTCTTGGACACCGGCACCTCCGGGTCCCTGAGGGTCAGGTGCGCGGGCTGGCTTTCCTCGTGGTTGGTGAAGGAAAACGCCACGTTTGTCAGCCGGTCAAACGACAGTTTGCCATCGGGTTTGGGATAGTCGATGGGCGTGTGTTTGTCGGCGGGCTCGGTCGCTTCGGCGTCGGTTTTGGTATGCGACAAGGTTCCCAGCAGCGAAAAGCCGAAAGTGTTGGTCCACATGTCCAGCCCCCCGACGGTCAGGCTCGCAAGCAGGCCGCTCTTTGACCAAAGCGGCTTGACGTTGCGGACCTTCTTCAGGTCGTTCCCGATGGCGCCGTTGCGCACTTCGGTTTCATAGTCGCTCAGTTCATCGCCGGCACGGCCCGCCGCGATCGCCGCAATCGCCGCCTCTGCCGCCGCAATGCCGGACAGCATCGCGTTATGGTTGCCCTTGATACGCGGCACGTTCACCATGCCGACCGAACAGCCCAGAAGGGCTGCACCGGGCGCGACCATCTTCGGCATGGACTGATAGCCGCCCTCGCTGATCGCACGGGCACCGTAGGCCACGCGCTTACCGCCTTCCAAGAGGTCAGCCACCATCGGATGATGCTTGAAGCGCTGGAACTCCATGTAAGGGAAGAGATGCGGGTTCTTGTAGTTCAGGTGCACAACGAACCCGACATAGACCTGATTGTTTTCAAGGTGATAGATGAAGGACCCGCCCCCGGCGTTGCTGCCCAGCGGCCATCCCATGGTGTGCGTGACCCTGCCTTCGTGGTGCTTGGCCGGGTCAATCTCCCAGATCTCCTTCATGCCCAGCCCGTATTTCTGCGGCTGATGGCCCTCGCTGAGGTCGTATTTCTCGATCACCTGCTTGGAGAGCGATCCCCGCACCCCTTCCGACAGGAACACGTATTTCCCGTGCAACTCCATGCCCGGCTCATAGCTGTCACCCTCTGTGCCATCGGCATTCTTGCCAAATTCGCCCGCGACAACGCCCTTTACTTCGCCGTTTTCACCGTAGACCAGTTCCGAACAGGCCATGCCGGGGAAAATCTCGACCCCCAGCTCTTCCGCCTGTTCCGCCATCCAGCGGCACACATTGCCCATGGAGACGATATAGTTGCCATGATTGTTCATCAGCGGCGGCATCGGCAGGTTCGGGATCCGCAGCTTGCCAGCCTCGCCCAGAACATAGAAGTTATCTTCCTTGACGGGCACGTTCAAAGGCGCGCCCTTCTCTTTCCAGTCAGGGATCAGCGCATCAAGACCAACCGGGTCCAGAACTGCGCCGGAGAGGATGTGGGCCCCGACCTCGGATCCTTTCTCAAGCACGACAACGTTGCAGTCCGCGTCAAGTTGCTTCAGGCGAATGGCCGCGGAAAGACCGGCAGGCCCCGCCCCAACGATGACCACGTCGTATTCCATTGCTTCGCGCTGTGTATCCGTCATGGGAAAACTCCCCCTCATTGAGTCTCGCCCCCTCCCGGAGGACCTGTCAAAAAACTTCGAAAGGGGCTAAACCACGACCGCGCGCATTGCAATCGCTACACAGCGTCAAAATGCGGTTTTGCAAGGCAAATGCGGCATCTAAACGCATCTGGCCGGTCTTTTCCTCACTCCGGGCGATCCCCCAGCAAATAGCGCGGTCCTGGTCCTTTTTCCCTTGCCCGGTCCTCTGCGTTGTAAAGCTTGCAGCTTCTCAGGCTCAGACATCCGCATCCGATGCAGCCGTCGAGATTGTCGCGCAGGCGCACGAGAGCGGTTATTTTCTCATCAAGGGCTTTGCTAAAACTGTGACTGATGCGCGCCCAATCCGCCTTGGTCGGCGTCCGCCCGCCCGGCAGCTTGTCCAGCTCCGCCTTGATCTGCGGCAGGGTAAAGCCGAACTGCTGGGCGATCATGACAAAGCTCAACCGGCGCAGGTCGGACCTTGAAAACCGCCGTTGCCCGCCCGCATTGCGCCAGGGCCGCACCAACCCCTGATCCTCATAGTAACGGATCGCCGAAACTGCGAGGCCTGTGCGTCTTGCCAGCACCCCGATGGGAAGCCCGTCATTCATGGTATTTTCCGCTTGATCTAAAGTTAACTTGAGGAATTAAACTATCACAATCAGCAATTTTTGGAAGAGAGAAATACGATGACTGCAACGCTTGAACACGCCAATTACACGGTCGGCGACGCCCGCAAGACCGCCCAGTGGATGGAGCAGCTTTTTGGCTGGCATATCCGATGGGAAGGCCCGTCCCTGGATGGGGGGCGCTCGCTTCACATCGGGACAGACACGCAATATCTGGCGCTTTATCAGCCCAGAACACCGGCGGAACCCAAATCTTCCAGCTATGCCACAAGGGGCGGGCTGAACCACATCGCCGTCGTGGTGAATGACATCGAGGAGATGGAGCGTCGCGTTGCCGCCTATGGCTTCACGCCCGGCAATCACGGCGATTACGAACCGGGTCGCCGGTTCTATTTCCACGACCACGACAACATCGAATATGAAGTCGTGCAATACGACTGATCGCGTACCGGCGGGCAAGAGACCGCCGCCTGCGCTTGTGTCACCAGAGGGAAGCCCCTTGCAATCCCGCCGCCGTTTGGGTCAGGTAGGGGCGTTCAACTCAGCGGCCCCCGGGAACGTCCCGGCGGGCCGCAGCAATTCGTGGATGACACCGATGGAAAAGATACCCATGACCCGCAAGGGCCACGCAGACCTGGAGACGGAACTCAAACACCTGAAGTCCGTGGAACGCCCTGCCATCATCAAGGCCATCGCCGAGGCCCGCGAGCACGGGGATCTGTCCGAGAATGCCGAGTATCACTCCGCGCGGGAGAAACAGTCATTCATCGAAGGCCGCATCAAGGAGCTTGAAGGCGTCTTGGGGCTTGCCGAGGTGATCGACCCGGCCAAGATGTCGGGCACCGTCAAATTCGGAGCGACCGTCACCCTCGTGGATGAAGACACCGATGAAGAGAAAACCTGGCAGATCGTCGGCGAGCATGAAGCCAATATCGAAAAAGGCCTGCTCAACATCAAATCACCCATCGCCCGCGCCCTGATCGGCAAGGATGAGGGCGACAGCGTGGAAGTACGCACGCCCGGTGGTGAAAAATCCTACGAGGTCCTCAAGATCGTCTACGCCTGACAGGAAGGGCTGTTATGTCCGATACCGCCGCAGAAGACACTCCGCCCGAGCACCGACCACGCACGACCTCCCTGGGCATCTACGACCGGCCCAAGGCCGAGATCATCACGAATATCGAAGTGATCGCCATCGCCCTGTCCGCGATCTGGCTCATTGGTGCCGCCGTTTTCTTTATGGCCCTGCCGGGTGAGGCGGAGGCGGGCGGCGACGGATCAGCCGCCTTGCGCCGGTTGATGACCATCATCGCGGTCTTCATGCCCATCGGCATGATCTGGGTTGCCGCCACTGCCGCGCGGGCCTCCAGGGTCATGCGCGAGGAAAGCCAGCGCCTGCAAGCCTCGATTGATGCGATCCGGCACAGCTATATCGCCCAAAGCCAAAGCTCCGCCGTAGGCACCGAACCCGCCTCTGTCGCGCGCAAGCTTGACGAGATCGCCGCCGCGACACGCAAGACGGAGACGGTGCTGGCGACATTTTCGTCGCGCCGCGACAGTGCCGAGCCAAGCGCGCCCCAGCCCGTGGCCCCTGCACCGGCCGAAGACCAGCCTGCGCTGGCGCTCGGAACCCAAGCGGAGGACCTCGCACCGCCGCTCGCAGCCGATGATTTCATCCGCGCGCTCAACTTTCCCGAAACCGCCGAGGACGAGGTGGGCTTTGCTTCCCTCAGGCGTGCGCTCAAGGATCGCCCCTCCGCGCAACTGGTGCAGGCGTCTCAGGACGTGCTGACCCTGCTCAGCCAGGACGGGATTTACATGGACGATCTGATCCCCGACCGCGCCCGGCCGGAGATCTGGCGTCACTTCGGGCAGGGCATGCGCGGACGTCCCATCGCCGCCTTGGGCGGGATCAGGGATCGCTCGTCCCTTGCCCTGACCGCTGGCCGGATGAAGCAGGACCCGATTTTCCGGGACGCCGCGCATCACTTCCTGCGGCTTTTCGACAAGACCTTCGCCGAATTTGAACAACGCGCCAGCGATGCGGATATCGCAGCCCTTTCGGACACCCGCACGGCGCGAGCCTTCATGCTGCTGGGGCGCGTGGCCGGCACCTTCGACTAGAGCGAAATCGTTTTCATATGCAGCAGGGAGTATCGAGAATCGCTCTCTAGATCAGCGCTCGGCTGATTGAGAGACAGCGAATTCTGAGTCTGATTTGACAATTTCGTCTCTAGCGCACCGGCCTGAAAAGCCGACTCACTTACCCTACAGACTGTACCCGGCCCGAACCGCCGGCAAGCCTCCGACCCTCCCCCCGGGAGGGACTGGCCTCAGTTTTCAGGGGTCGTGTTGCAGATTAGGCGGAAGCTGCTCTAGGGTCATAGCCCGAAACTGCCGTAGGGGATGAAGCGCACAGGGCTTCCCGGCGTAATGGTTGCCGCCTCATGTGGCAGCTCCACCAGCCCTTCCGCCCAGGAAAGGCCCGAGATGCGCCCCGATCCCTCTGACGGAAACACCTCCGCATGGCCATCCCGCAGCCGCGCCCGCAGGAATTCCGACCGCCCGGGCTTTTTGTTTTTGGAGAATGCCGCTGGCACCTCAAAACCCTGCGGCTCGGGCCATGCAGCACCCGCAAGCCGGGCAAGGGCGGGGCGTGCAAAGATCAGGGCGCACACCATGGCGGCAACCGGGTTGCCGGGCAGCCCGAAGACGGGCGCGCCATCCCACATCCCCAGCGCCAGCGGGCGACCGGGTTTCACCGCCACACGCCACAGGCTCATGTTGCCAGCCTCTTTCAGCAGGGCCGAGACGTGATCTTCATCACCCGCCGAGGCCCCGCCGCTGGTAATGATCGCATCGGCCTCTCGGGATGCCCGCTCAAAGGCATCCGACAGCAGCGCGCGATCATCCGGCACGATCCCCATATCGACGGGTACGTGCCCAAATCGCCGCAACAGCTCCAGCAACATCGGTCGGTTCGCGTCGTAGATCTGGCCGTCCCGCGCGACCGCGCCCGGGGCGACAAGTTCCGACCCGGTGGAGAGGACCGCAACCTTCAGCGGGGCATGCACCGGCACGGTCGAGACAGCTGTCGCGGCGAGCAACGCGACTTCCGCAGCAGCAATGCGTGCGCCCTCTGGCACCGCCACATCGCCGGCGGTCACGTCTTCGCCTGCCTGCCGTGTGTTCGCCCCCTGCCGGATCGGGCCGCGAAAGGAAATCTGCCCGTCGTGCAGGGTCACGTCCTCCTGCAAGACCACCGTATCGACACCAATGGGCAAAGCCGCCCCGGTCAGCACCCGGATGGCCTTGCCGTCGGGCAGGGCAGCGGGCGCATCCCCCGCAGCCGCGCGCGTCTCAGCCAAGGGTAAGCTGTGCACCCCCTCCGGCCGCCCCCCGGCAAACCCGTAGCCGTCGACAGCGGTGTTCGGCAAAGCGGGGTTGCTGCGCCCTGCCGTGATGTCACGCGCCGCGATCCGGCCCACCGCGTCCAAGAGCGGCAAATCCTCCATGGCGGTGATCGGCCCGAGCCGCGCACGCAGATCGGACAACGCCTCGTCAACGGGCGTCCAATGCACCCCCGGCGGGAGCGCGAAGCAACTGTTGTTGAGGCGCGGCGGCAGGGCGGCGGCGCGTTTCAGGTCCTCTTCGAAGCCCAGGCAGAAAATCCACCCTTCCTCCGGTGCGTCGACCGCCAGCATCTCGGAGAGTTGCCCGGGGCTGAGCGCCGAGATACTCCGCGCCACCTCTTCGACCTGCCAGGCGTCCCTGATCCGGCCTTCAGGGGCTGTGCCAAGGGTCAGCGAGGGCCAGATTTCCACGAAGGCCACGTCAGAGGCGAGCGCCTCGAACGGCCAGACAGCGGCCCCGAACCGGCGGCGCAGACGCGACAGGACCGGCAGACCCATGATGACCTGCGAACCAACCGCCCCCGCTCCGGCCAATTGCCAGCAAGTGAAGGCTCCTTTGGCCTGTTTCTCGGCCGCGCGGCGCTCCGGGAACGGGTTGGCATAGCGCTCCTTGGTCCGGGGCAGGCCGTCGATGTCGCGCGCCAAACCATTGCCCCAGAACGGCCCCTGCCCGGGGAACCTGCGATTGATCTCGCCCGCCAGATCGAAACGGTTGTTTGATTTCGGGTCATCCTCGACCCGCGCCTCGAACCACTCCCAGACCGCAAAGGGGGATGCATCACCCGTCAGCGCCTCTGCGAACCCGGCGGGATAGCCAAAGGGGAAATCAAACCCCACCATCACGCGGCGCCCGGCGGCGCGTTCCTGCTCGATCTGATCCGCGATCCAGTCTTCTGCGACCTGCCTGTTGCGCAGGTAAACCGGTTCCTCCGCCCGGCCCTCTCGGGCCACTGAGGCCCAGATGGCGTCTCGCACAGGGCGCGGCCCGCGATCATTGCCCCCCGACCAATCCACCATCAGAACGGTGTCAAAACCGCTCACAGCCCAACCTCGGAGAGAATGAAATCCGCAATCGCTTTGGTATCATTTAAGTCGAACAACGGGCGGTCGATGGTTACCGGCGTATCACTCGCCACTGCCTTGATCGTCGGGTCCTCGGTGGCAATCAAAGGATTGCCGGTCTCGCCCCGAAACGCTTCGATCTTGTCGTGGCCGTCCCGTTTGTAGCCCTCCACCAGAACCAGATCGACCGGAGAGAGCTTTTGGAGCAGATCACCCAGCGCAGGCTCCTCCGCCTCCCGCAATTCATGCATCAGGGCAAAACGCTTGCGCGAGGCCAGCAGAACCTCCGTCGCCCCGGCAACGCGGTGGCGGTAACTGTCCTTGCCGGGCTGGTCGACGTCGAACACGTGGTGCGCGTGTTTGACGGTGGAGACTGTGAGACCGCGCGCGCAAATCTCCGCCACCAGACGCTCCATCAGCCCGGTCTTGCCCGCGTTCTTCCAGCCGACCACACCATAGATTTTCATAAGAGCGCCTCAGCCTGTTTGAGATCATCCGGCGTGTTGACGTTGAAGAACGGGTCATTCGGGTCTGCGGGAAAGACCGCCTCGCGGCCTCTATGTTGATCTGTCCAGAGCACCACCTTGCGCAAGCCTCCTTCCAAAGCGTCGCGCAGATCATGACGCAAGGCCACCGGCCACAACCCGAAAGTCGGGTGCCGCACCTGTCCGCGCTTCGGATCAGGTGTTGCTGCAAGCACCAGCGGATGCGCCATACCCTGCCCGGCCTGCAAAAGCCGGGGCACCAGATCAGCGGGAAAGAACGGCGTGTCGGCGGCAGCGGTGACAATCGCATCGACCCCCTGCGCCGCCGCCCAGTCGAGCCCCGCCAGCACCCCGGCGAGCGGTCCGGCATAGCCCGGGATACTGTCAGGGAGAATGGGCAGATCGAGATGCGCAAAGCGGGTCGCATCCCCGTTGGCATTGAGCGCCAACCCGCCAACCTGCGGCGTAAGCCGGTCGATCACATGCGACAGCAATGTGCCCTGACCCAGCGGCAACAGCCCCTTGTCACCACCGCCCATGCGGGTCGCCAGACCGCCTGCAAGAATGACCCCCAGCGGTTGGTTCACGCGGCCCCCTTGCGCCCGGCGCGGCGTGGCTCCTCCGGCACTGTCTTGGGATCAGCGTCGCGGACCAGCCGGTCCTCACCGCTGAGGCTCAAAAAGCGCTGGCCCTTCATGCGGCCGATCAGGGTCAACCCGACCTCGCGGGCAATCTCGACCCCCCAGGCCGTGAACCCCGACCGCGACGCCAGCACTGGGATGCCCATCATCGCGGTCTTGATGACCATCTCAGACGTGAGCCGACCGGTTGTGTAGAGCATCTTGTCATCTGCCTGAACGCTCTCAGACAGCATCCAGCCCGCGATCTTGTCCACCGCGTTGTGGCGGCCGACATCCTCCATGTAGACCAGCGGCCTGTCCTGCTGACAAAGCACCGTACCATGGATCGCCCCCGCCTCCAGATAAAGCGAGGGCGTGCGGTTGATCTTGCTGCTCAATGCATAAAGCCAGGAGGTCCGCACCTCCGTTTGCGGCAGTGTTACGTCCTGAAGACCCTCCATCATGTCGCCAAAGACGGTCCCCACCGCACAACCACTTGTCCGGGTCTTCTTGCGCATCTTCTCTTCGTAGTTGGTCTTGCGGGCCGTGCGCACGATCACCGTTTCAAGCTCTTCGTCGTAATCGACGCCGGTGATCTCATCCTCTGTGCGCAACATGCCCTGATTGCGCAAAAACCCCAAAGCCAGATAGTCGGGATAGTCGCCGATGGTCATGGCCGTCACGACTTCCTGCGCGTTGAGAAAGATCGTCAGGGGGCGCTCTTCCACCACCCGGGCCTCGACCTCGGCCCCGGTATGGTCAGTGCCGGTCACGGCGCGGGTCAAGCGCGCGGCCTCAGGGTCCGGAGCGATCAGGTAGTCCCCGGTATTGTCCAGTCTCGACAATTGCATCCCCCTTGCTGCTGATGTACCCCTGAGCCGTTCTAATATAAGCATCCCATGTCCGCCACCACAATGAAATCACCCCGCCCCGGAGGCGCGTTCTGGCGCGGCTGCCGCGACGGCGCGCCCTTCGTTCTCGTTGTGGGGCCCTTTGCCGTGCTGTTCGGGGTTCTGGCGACCGAAGCTGGTCTGAATGTATTGGAAACACTTGCCTTTTCAGTGGTCGTCGTCGCGGGTGCCGCGCAGTTCACCGCCCTGCAACTGATGACCGAAGACGCGCCGACGCTGATCGTGCTCGCCTCGGCGCTGGCGGTGAACCTGCGCATGGCGATGTACTCCGCGTCACTGACCCCCTACCTTGGGGCCGCGCCGCTGTGGCAGCGGGCGTTGATCGCCTATGTGATCCTCGATCAGTCCTATGCCTGCGCGTCGGTGGAATTCGAAAAGCGCCACGAGATGACCGTCTCCGAACGGATCGCCTATTTTGCAGGCACCTCTGCGCCGGTTGTGCCTGCGTGGTACCTGTGCACCTACCTCGGCGCCGGGATCGGCACCCGTGTGCCCGAGAGCTGGGCGCTCGATTTCGCGCTGCCCATTACGTTTCTGGCGCTCATGGCCCCGATGTTGCGGACCCGGGCGCACCTGATTGCCGCCTTTGTCTCGGTCCTCGTCAGCCTTCTCGCCGCCGGTTTGCCCTATTCGCTGGGGCTGCTCGTGGCCGGTGTCCTCGCCATGATGGCCGGTGCCCGGGCAGAGGTTTACTTCGAAAACAGGGAACCCCGCCCATGATCGACAAGAGCCATCTGTGGATCATCATCGTCGGCCTTGGCGTGGGCAGCTACCTGCTGCGGTTCACTTTCATCGGGCTGGTGGGCGGACGTCAGATGCCTGACTGGCTGCTCAGACATCTGCGCTACACCGCCGTCGCGGTGTTGCCTGCGCTGGTCGCCCCTCTGGTGGCCTGGCCTGCGGCAACGGGTGGCGCATTGGACCCCGCCCGGCTCACCGCCGCGCTTGTGACCCTTGGGGTCGGACTGGCCACGCGGAACGTGTTCGGCGCGATTTTCGCAGGCGCGGCGACGCTCTACGCGCTCTTGTATCTGCTGGGCTGAACTCCGGTCAGATGGCCGCGCGGATGCCATCGACCACGTTGCCCTCGTCATCTTCGTAGTACCGGTCCGTCGCAGCCCCCGGCAACGTGCCGAATTGCTCCATCAGCCTGACCGGATAGAAGGTGACGGAGATACTCTCAAAGCCCGGTATCTGCCGCAGGATGGACGAAGTCGCATTGGCGCAAAAGGCACTGCCCACCGCGCCATTGGACTGCACAAGCTGCAAGGCGGTTTCGGCTTGCGCCCGGCTCACCTCGATCTCCTGCGTGACCACGTGGTAAGTGCTGCGGGCGTGCGCGCTCTTGTAGGCCTTCACCCACCCCGGTGACATGCCATAAAGCACATCGCCGCGCTCGGTCGCTTCGGGGATGCGGAACGACCCCGCCGGGTCAAAGATTACCTGCTGACTGCCGCTGACGATCAGCGCGGTGTGCCCGCCTGACCCGGTCTTGTTGTTCACAACCGTCACCAAGGTCAGTTTCGGGGGGCCGGGGGGCACATAAGCCGCTGCCGCCGCTTCCTCCACGGTTGCATCGTCAAACGACCCGCCGGCGCATGCCGCGAGCGTCGCCAGCACCGCGAGAAAGACAATGACCCGGCGCATCCAGACCCTCTCCGGTCTCGCCGTCAAGTGATAAAGATCGCCATCCAGATCAGCAGCAGGATAATGCCAATGACGATACGCGTGGTCCATGTCATGAACCCGGCAAACATCTTTTCCTGCGTTTCGATATTCATTTCACCGTGTTTGTGCTCTGCCATTGCCGCAGCCCTCTTTTGTGCACTGTAGGTCGCCTTCGCATCAGCCCTACTGGATTTGAAGGCGCATGTCACCCGCAAGACAGACAAAATTCGACACAGGCCCAGATCAAGGCCCAGAGCAAGGCCCAGATCAAGGCCCAGGGTCAGCTGCCCTTGTCCAGTTCCTGCGCCAGCCGGAACCCGATCCGGGTAGGCTCGGGCTTTTCCGCCGCTTTCGGCAAGGCGCGCAAGAGCACGTTCAACTGACTGACATGCTGCACCAGTTGCGTGCGGCTTCCGGCACTGTCGACACCGTAGAAGGTGATGATATCAGGGTCGAAATATCCCATCCCCTCGATCCGCAACACGCCCGCATCGCCCCCGGTAAACCCCATCGCCACTTCCTGAGAGGCATCAAGCTGTTCCTCGAAGTTGCGGATGTAGAGGATCAGACGCTCGTAGGCCCATTTTGCAGGGGATTTCTTCTCGGCAGGCGTCGCGCCCATCGCCTTTAGCAGCGGCTGTGCGGCGGCATTGCGGGCTTTGGGGTCCGAATGGACCTCATGCAGCCCGGCCAGAGCCGCGGCCTCCACGGCCTCGGCTGCGGTCTTGATCTCCTCTGTCACGTCACGCCCCCTTGCGCAGATACACCCAGGCCCCGTCCGCGCGCTTCTCGCGCGTGGCCCGGCCCTGCTGGTGAAGGTGGCTCAGATGCGCGACGGATTCAACCAGCGCCAGCCCGTATTCGCCTTCGCCGATGGGCCGTTTGAAGAGCGGGGCAAAACACTCCCCGGCGGATTTGGGCGTATCGAGGTGGTCCAGCAGACGCTCCAGGGCGCCGTGATGGTTGTCGAGCAACTGGCGCATCCGCGTGGGCAAGCCGGCAAACGGCAGCTTGTGTCCGCCCAGAACCAGATGATCGGGGCGCGCAAGTGCGGCAAAACGCGTGCAGCTTGCCATCCAGTCGCCGACCGGGTCCGCCATGGGCTCGGTGGCATAAACGCCGATGTTAGGGCTGATCGAGGGCAGGATCTGGTCGCCCGCAAGTACCAGGTTGTCATCCCGGCTCCAGAAGGTGGCATGTTCGGGCGCGTGGCCGTTGCCGGTATGCACGTCCCACAGCCGTCCGCCGATCTTGATCTGATCGCCGTCTTTGACCCGGGTGAACCCCAAGGGCAGCGGGGCCACCACATCGGCAAAGTTGAAGGGCCGTTCGGTCTTGCGCGCGGCAAGAATCGCCGCATCCATGCCAGCACTTTGATAAAAGGCGATGGTCTCGGGCGCTGGCACCGGCTGCTCGTCAAGGGTCAGCATCCGCGCAAAGAGCCATGCCGTGCGCGTCGTCACCAGTTCCGCCCCCATCTCGGACTGGAACCACCCGGCCAGCCCGATGTGATCGGGGTGGTGATGGGTCACGATGACCCGCGTGACGGGCTTGCCGCCCAGAGGTCCATCGAGAAGCCGCTGCCAGATCGCCTTGCTGCGCCGCGAGGCAAAGCCCGTGTCAATCACCGTCCAGCCCGGACCATCGTCGAGGGCGTAGATATTCACATGATCGAGCTTCATCGGCAGGGGCAGGCGCATCCAGAGCACACCGGAAGCGATCTCAATCACCTCTCCCTCCGAGGGAGGGGCCTCCCACGGGTAACGCAGCCCCGACGGGGAATGTTCATTCATCAGGCGGCCAACTCCTCCGCATCAAGGGCAAAGAGGTCCTCTGCCCCCACTTGTGCATGCGCCAGCAATGCAGCGTGTTCGGGCAGCAGACGCAAGATGTAGAATCGCGCAAGGGCAACCCGTGCGGTATCAGGTGCCGCAATCGCGGCTTTCAGATGCAGGTATCCTCCCAGCACCCGCGCAAACCCGCCAAGGAAGGGCACCGCACCGGCAAAGCGCGTCTCCATATCCTGCTGCGCCACCATCCATTCCGTGGTCTCCCGCAGGCTCTCGCTGGCCTGCCAGACAGGTTCCGCGAGGTCCGGCAGATGCTCCCGCGCGGTCTCGGCAAAGGCTTCGATCTCGTCCAGCAGGCGGTGTGCCGCATCGCCGCCATCCATCAGCTTGCGCCCCACAAGATCAATGGCCTGAATGCCGTTGGTCCCTTCGTAGATCGCGGTGACCCGCACGTCGCGGCAGAATTGCGCAGCGCCGGTTTCCTCGATGTAGCCCATGCCGCCATGCACCTGAAGCCCAAGCTCCGCGACGTTGATGCCGGTGTCCGTGCCAAAGGCCTTGGCGATGGGGGTCAGAAAGGCCGCGCGGGCCTGCCACTTCGGATCACCGGTCGCATGGGCCATGTCTGTCGCCACCGCGCAACTCAGCCCGATGCCGCGCGCCGCAAAGACATCCGCCTTCATGGTCATCAGCATCCGGCGCACATCCGCATGGTCAATGATCGAACCGGAAGGACCCTGCGTGCGGCCCTGCCTGCGGTCCAACGCATAGGCCAAAGCATGTTGAAAAGCGGCCTCTGCCACCCCAACCCCCTGCCCGCCCACGCCGAGGCGGGCGTTGTTCATCATGGTGAACATGGCTTCCATGCCGCCCTCTTTCGGGCCGACAAGCCAGCCCGTCGCGCCATCGTACTGCATCACCGCCGTGGGGGAGCCATGCAGGCCCATCTTGTGCTCCAGGCTCACAACCTTGACCGCGTTGGCCGCGCCGAGGCTGCCGTCACTTTTGGGCAGGGTCTTGGGCACCAGAAACAGGCTGATCCCCTTGGTGCCCGCAGGCGCATCCGGCAGACGCGCAAGCACCAGATGGCAGATGTTCTCCGCCACATCATGATCGCCCCAGCTGATGTAAATCTTCTGGCCGGTCACCGCGTATGTGCCATCGCCATTGTCTTCCGCCCGGGTCGAGAGCGCGCCCACATCCGACCCTGCCTGCGGCTCGGTGAGGTTCATGGTGCCGGTCCATTGGCCCGAGATCAGCTTGGGCAGGTAGAGCGCCTTGATCGCGTCGTTCGCGTGATTTTCCAGCGCTTCGATCTGGCCCTGGCTCATCAGGGGGGCAAGCTGAAGCGACAGGCACGCGCCGCTTATCATTTCGTTCACCGCGCAGGTGATCGACATGGGCAGGCCCATGCCACCGTGCGCGGGGTCCGCCGCCATGCCGACCCAGCCGCCTTCCGCAATCGCCCGCCAGCCTGCATCAAACCCCGGCGGGGTACGCACCACGCCATTCTCCAGCCGTGCCGGATGCAGATCGCCTGCGCGTTGCAAGGGGCTCAGCACCTCGTCACAAAGCTTCCCGGCTTCGGTCAGGATCGCCCCGGTCATCTCGGGCGTGGCCTCAGAAAACCGGGCGGTCTTGCTCAGGGCGTCGTGACCGACGACCTTGTGCAGCAGGAACAGGAACTCTTCGACGGGTGACTGATAGGGCATTTCAGGTCTCCTTGCGGGCGCGGCACAGGCTTGGCACGGGCGAGCACAGCATATAAGGCAGGGCAGACCATGCGGCGCTTCGCCGTCCCCGGCAACCAGAACGCGACGTCACGGAGCCTGATGACCACGCCCGCCCCCCGAATATTGCAACCGTCCATGGAGGGGATCGCCCGCGCTGCCGCGCTGCTGGGGGACGGGGCGCTTGTCGCCTTCCCGACCGAGACGGTCTACGGGCTTGGCGCGGATGCCCGCATGGGTGAGGCGGTGGCGGCGATCTATGAGGCCAAGGGGCGGCCCGCGTTCAATCCGCTCATCGTGCATGTGCCCGACGCCCCGACCGCAAAGGCCTATGGCCAATGGTCGGAGGCGGCTGAGCTGCTGGCAGAGGCCTTCTGGCCCGGCCCGCTGAGCCTCGTTCTGCCGCTGAAGGACGGCCATGGGTTGTCTGGCCTTGTGACAGCCGGGCTGGACAGCGTGGCGCTGCGGGTGCCCGCGCACCCCGCGGCACGCGAATTGTTACAGGCATTCGGCGGCCCAGTCGCGGCCCCTTCGGCCAATCCCTCCGGTCGGATCAGCCCCACCACCGCTGCCCACGTGGCGGCAGGCTTGGGGGCCAAGGTCGCGGCGATTCTGGATGACGGCCCCTGCACGGTAGGGCTTGAAAGCACAATCGTCGGTCTGACGGGCACGCCCACCTTGTTGCGCGCAGGAGGCGTCCCGCGTGAGGACATCACAACCGTTCTGGGAAAGCCGTTGCGCGACCCGGTGCAGGGCCGGATTTCGGCGCCGGGTCAACTGGCCTCGCACTATGCGCCCAAAGCACCGGTGCGGCTTGAGGCGACCGACCGGCAGGGCAACGAGGTCCTGCTTGGCTTCGGGCCGGTGCAGGGCGACATCAACCTGTCTCCTGCCGGGGATTTGAGGGAGGCGGCAGCGCGGCTGTTTGAATGCCTGCACAAGCTCGACGCCAGAGCGCGCCCAATCGCTGTCGCACCGATCCCGAAGGAAGGGCTGGGCGCTGCAATCAATGATCGCCTGCGCCGCGCCGCCGCACCACGCTAGGGTCAGGCGCGCCCCGCTGTTGCCGACAGGGAGATGGGGTCCACACCAAGGCTTTCCAGAGCGGCTGACCATTTCTCTGCCGCTGGCACCTGAAACACCAGCTGAGGGGCCGCGTCCGTCGTGAGCCAACCGTTGCGCGCAATCTCGCCCTCAAGTTGCCCCGGGCCCCAGCCCGCATAGCCCAGCATCATCAGCGCATTGTCAGGCCCCGCGCCCCGCGCGATCTCTTCCAGAATGTCCAGCGTCGCGGTCATGCCAAAACCGCCCTGAACGTTCAAAGTGTGCAGGCTCGACACGTAATCCCTGCTGTGCAGCACGAAGCCGCGCCCGGTCTCGACAGGGCCACCATAATGCACCACCATGGTCTGCGCCTCGTTGGAGCCTTCGATATCCAGTTGATCGAGCACATCGCCCATCCGGATATCCGCGCTGGGTTTGTTGATGATGAGGCCCATCGCCCCCTTGTCGGAGTGGGCGCACATCAGGATCACCGAATGCTCAAAGCGCGGATCCCCCATGGACGGCATGGCGATCAGCAGTTTTCCTTCAAGCTGCACGTTCGGCCCCCCTGATACGCCGCGAAGACCCCTCAAAGATGGCCCGCCACCGGGTATGACGCAAGCCCCAAGGCAGCAGAAACAGCGAAACATGGCTGACCATAACGTGACTTGGCATTTGGATGGGACTGACGCATAGACAAACCATGTTGATCAAAGCCCTAACCGCCTCGGCTCTTTGCCTTGCCGCCTGCGCGGCCTCCGCGCAAGACGGGTTCGATGTGCCCGTGACGGCGGATGTTCTGCCCGGTTGGGTGCAAAAGGACGGCACCCGCATGGCCGCACTGCGGCTCAGCCTGGCACCGGGCTGGAAAACCTACTGGCGCGCGCCGGGTGATGCGGGGATACCGCCGAAATTCGACTGGTCCAAAGCCCGTAACCTCTCCTCCGTCGCGGTGATCTGGCCCGCGCCCAAGGTGTTTGACCAGAATGGCATGCGGTCGGTAGGCTATGAGGGTGAACTGGTGATCCCGCTTGAGATCAACCCCGCAGAGAGTGACGCGCCGGTCCGCCTTCGGGCGGATATGGAGCTTGGGGTATGCTCCGATATCTGCATTCCCCATGCGCTCTCCTTCGATTTGGAAATCGGCGACCGCGATACCCGCCCGACCCCGGCCATCGTGGCCGCACTTGCCCAGCAACCCTACAGCGCGGAAGAGGCCGGGGTCCGGGACGCCGAATGCAACGTCAGCCCGACCTCCGACGGGTTGCAGATCGAGGCCCGGGTGACAATGCCCTCGGCGGGCAACCCGGAACACGTCGTGATCGAGCCCGGACCGGGCGACATCTGGGTCAGTGAAGCCGACACCAAACGCCTTGGCGGCGAGATTGTCGCAACTTCAGACATGGTGCATGTGTCCGGTGGCCCCATCGCGCTGGATCGCTCCGCCATCCGGATCACGGTGCTGGGCAGCAAATACGCCGTGGACATTCGCGGCTGTCACCCCGGCTAGAGCATCGGCCTGAAAATCTGAGTAACCGCCCCGACCGAGCATACCCGGTCGGCAGAGCCAGCCAGCCCCCGACCCTCCCCCGGGAGGGGGCTTCACCCCCACCGGAGGTGGGGCTGGCCTCAGTTGTTAGGGGTCGTGTTGCAGATTAGAGCGTGTTGCGTTTGATCGGAACCAGATAAAACGCAACACGCTATAAACGGATGCCGCTCTAAAGGGTCAGTCCCCCAGGGTCACGGATTGCCGCCGCAACACAAGCGCAAAAACGACGTAGGCAACGCAGCAAAGCACCGCGACACCCGCGATGAAGAGGGCCAGAGCTGCGCTCAGCGGGGCCGCACCTGCGGCGACCCCGGCAAGACCGGCCAAAGTCTCCGGCAACTGCCCCGTCCAGAACACCGCTCCCATGGTTGCCGCACACCACGCCAGCACCAGCGCCCAGAGCAGCATGAAACCCGCGCGAAACCCGCGCAGGGCGGCGGTGCTCGCCCGCCGCATCGCCGTGATCTGCCGCGCCACGTCATGCTGCACGGCCACCAGCGCGGGCAGCACCAGAAGCACCAACACCATGCCAAACCCCAGCCCGTAGATAAGGGTGATGATCGTGGGCTTCAGGAACTGGGCCTGCTGGCTGGTTTCATAAAGCAGCGGCGTCAGGCCCAGCACGGTCGTCAGCGTCGTTAGCAACACGGGCCGCAGACGATCCGCCGTGCCGTCGATGATCGACGGAATAAGGCCCCGCTCCTCGGCATATTCATCAATCACCGTAATCAGCACGATCGAATCGTTGATGATGATGCCGGTCATGCCCAGCAGACCCACAACCGTGAACATGCTCAAGGGCACATCCCAGACCCAATGCCCGTAGATCGTCCCCACCAGACCGAAGGGAATGATCGCCATGACCACAGCGGGCCGGGACCAGCTGGCAAAGACCCAGGCGAGGACAAGGTAGATCCCCGCCATGCACAGGATGAACCCGGTCAGCGCATCGCTGAGAAAGGTGTTCTCCTGCTCTGATTGGCCTGCCATGTACCATTCAACCTGATGCACCGCGGCAATTGTGGGCAGGATGTCCTCGCGCAGGGTTTCTTCGATCTCGGTGGCGCGCGCGGGATCATCTTCGGAGATGTCCCCCGACACCGAGACAACCCGCACGCCGTTCTCGCGCCGCACCGTGCCGAAGCCTGTCCGGCGCTCGACGCTCACGATATCGGCAAGCGGCACATAGAGCCCGGCCGGAGAGCGCATCTGCGTCCGCTCCAGAAAGTCCGCCGTCAACTCGCCTTCAGGCAGTTCCACGCGGATGTCCGCGCTGCGCGGCCCGTCGGGGTAGGTGGCCGCCTCAATCCCGCCCAGACGGTTGCGCAGGCTGCGGCCCAGGTCATCAATCCTGAACCCCAGCGCCTGACCCTGTGGCGTCAGATCAAGGATCAGTTCCTCCTTGTCATAAGCAAGGCTGTCCTCGACGCCGCTGACTTCGGGATATTGCATCAACGCATCCTGTAGCGCGAGGCTCGCCTCTTTGAGCGTCTCGGCCCCGGCACCGAAAAGGCGGATGTTCAGGCTCTCGCCACCGGGACCGGAGCGTTGCCCCCGGAACATGACAACTTCGGCGAGCGGGTGCTGTTCCACGCGCTCCTGCAGATCGGCCACGAAAGCAAAACTGGAATAGGGGCGCTCTTCCGCGTCGATCAAGTCGATGGAGATGCCGCCCAGCAGATCGGCGTCCCGGTCGCCGATCCCGCGCAGCCCGGGCCAGTTGGTGCCACCGACGAGCGTGGTGGCATAGGCGATGGGGATACGGCCGTGCTCCGCCTCATATTCCGCTGCCAGCTCTTCGGCGGCACGTTGCATCTCACGCATCATTTCCAGTGAATCCGCGCGGGTGGCGCCTTCGATCATCGCGAAATTGCCGGTCACATGCCCTCGCTCCGGCGCATTGAAGAATCGCCAGTTCACATCGCCGCGCACCCACAGCGCCACCTGGCTGGCGAGGATCACCACGACGCCCGCAAGCACCACGTATCGGGCCGCGATAACGCCTGCGATGAAGGGGCGAAAGAGCCTCTCGCGGACCCGGGTGAACCCGCGATTGACCTGTCGGCTGGGCCAGTCATACCAGGGTTCCCGCGCCTTGGCGGCGAGCGCATGGGCCATGTGGCTGGGCAGGATCAGGAAGCACTCGATCAGGGAGGCCACCAGCACGGCGATGACCGTCAGGGGAATATCCGCGATCAGCGCCCCGAACCGCCCGCCAATGACCACAAGGCCGGAAAAGGCAATCACCGTCGTCAGCGTCGCGGCAAGCACCGGCATCGCCATCCTTCGCGCAGCATTCTCGGCGGCCACGAAAGGCGGCTCCCCCAGATGACGGGCCCGCCAGTCGGCGTGTTCGCCCACCACGATCGCGTCGTCCACCACGATGCCCAGCGTGATGATCAGCCCGAAAAGCGAGATCATGTTGAGCGTCAGCCCCCCCAGGTGCATGATGCTGACCGCCGCCAGCATCGCCACGGGAATGCCCGCCGCAACCCAGAGCGCCGTGCGGGCATTGAGAAACAGAAACAGGACACAGAGCACAAGGCCAAGCCCCATCAGCCCGTTGTCCACCAGAATGGAGAGGCGGCTGGCAATCTCGTCCGCCCGCGACCGGATCAGATCGACGGTGACACCTTCGGGCAAGGTCGCCTCCAGCGCGGCGGCAACCTCTTCGGTGCGCTGCTGGATGGCGATGGCATCCCCTTCCATCGACCGTTGAACAGAGATGCGCACCGCCGGTTGGTTGTTCACATAGTAGCTGCGTTGGCGCGCGGTCCCTTCACGGGTGACGGTCGCCACGTCACCGATCCGCAGCTTCGCGCCATCAAGGTCTGAACGCAGCACGATGTCCTCGATCTCCTCCACACCGCGCTTGGCCGTGCCGGTCCGCACGCGGGTGTTGGCACCGCTCACATCCCCTGCCGGGTCCGCCTCCACCTCCGCCGCGATGGCCGAGGCGATCTCTGCCATCGTGATGTCCTGTGCGATCAGTTGCATGGTCGGCACTTCAACCCGGATGCGCGGTGCCGCAACACCATTGACCGAGGTCCGCGTCACCCCTGCGGCAAAGAGCTTGGTGACCATTTCATCGGCAAACCGCGCCAGTTGTTCGTGATCCACCGGCCCGGTGATGATTACGGTGGTGACCCCGTCCCACCGCGCCGACCAGCGCACGTCGGGTTCTCCCGCCTCTGCCGGGTAGCCGGTGATGCCGTCAACAACGTTCTGCACGTCCACCGCGGCGCGCGGCATGTCCCAGTTTGCCTGAAACTCCAGGTTGATGCTGCCTGACCCCTCGCGCGCGGTGGCCGAGCTTGTCTCGACCCCGTCTACCGCCAGCAGCGCCGGTTCCAGCAACTGGATGATCGCCTCGTCTATGTCATTTGCGCCGGCCCCCTCCCAAACGACCGACACGCGTATCTCGTCATTCACCACATCGGGAAAGAACTGCGTGCGCATGTTGGGCAGCGTCGCCAGACCCAAGCCGACAATCAGCAGAACAAAGAGATTGGCCAGCGTCCGGTGACGTGTGAAATATGACAGCACCCCGCCTGCCGCGTTCGGAATCCTGCGCGGCATCGGCGCTATCCTCCCATGCGGCTTTCGATCCGCGCCACCATCCGCGCAGGCACGCGCGGCTCTGCCAGACGCGCGAGAATGCGCGCCCGCGCGTCATCCCCCATCGCGCGATCGTCCTGCACAAAGGCCATCAGCCGTGCCCGGCGTTCTTCTGTGAGTTCCAGCAGGGTCGGTGCGGCGCTGGCCTCGGATGTGCCGCGCCGGATCGGGCGCACCTTGATCCCGGGCCCCAGCAGCGGGGTGAGTTGCCGCACGACCTCTCGCCCTTCAAGCGCCGCGCCCCGCACCAGCACCGCGTCACCCTGCCGACGCACAAGATCAACGGGGATCACTTCCAGCCGGCCCTCCGCGTCCAGCACCAGCACATGACCGTCCGCGTCATAGGCGGAAGCGGGCAGCCTGACGACATCCTCCACCACCGGCTCCTGCACAGCGACCGTGACAAAATCGCCCGGGCGGAAGCCCGCCGCCCGCCCGATCCGGGCAAAGACCAGCCGCCCCGTCTGCCCCTCGCCGGTGGCGGCATTCACCCGGCTGATCTCCCCTTCGGCGGTCAGATCGAACCCGGCCGCTTGCAGCGTGACGGTAACGGGCGCAGTGATGAGTTCACCCGTGGCGTCGATCAGCCGGGCGTATTGCGCGGTCGAGACCCTGAAGGACACTTCCAGATCGCCCGGGTCAATCAGCACGGCGAGCCTTTCGTTTGCCGCCACCAACCCGCCCTGCACAAGCGAGGTTTCACCCAGCGTGCCGTCAAAGGGGGCTTCGATGGTGGTGTCTTCCAGATCGCGGCGCGCTTCGGTCAGCGCGATCTTTGCCCGCACCAGCCGGGTCGCGGCCTGATCGATGCGTGCGTCGGCCTGGGTCACGGCCTGCCTGCGCGTGATGACAACCGCCTCCGCCGCGGCAGCGGCCAGTTCCGCCGTCTCCACCGACGCGGCAGAGCCCACGCCCCTGTTGGCAAGGTCCACCTGCCGGTCAAAGGCCAGCCTGCGCAGGGTGGCCTGCGCGCGGGCGGCCTCTTCATCCAGCCGCGCCAGTTCAAGCCCGCGGTCGGCGTCCCGCACCTCTGCCTCCGCATCCGCGACATCGGCGGCCAGCACATCAACCTCCGCCTGCAGGTCCGCCGGGTCGATGGAGACGAGCACCTCGCCCGCCGCAACCCGGCCCCCGTCCTCGAAACGGGGGGAAAGCGCAATGACGCGTCCACCCACCGAGGCGCGCAGCTCCAGCGTCCGGCGCGCGGAAATCTCGCCAAAGGCCTCCAGAACCGGGATTTCATCGGAGGCAGTGGCGGGGATCAGATCAACGGCATAGACCCTCTCGCGCGCCACAGGCGCAGGGCGCTCGTTGCTCAGACGTTCCCGGATCGCCCCGCTCACGATCTGCCCGGCATAGAGCAACAGCCCCAGCGTGACGGAGGCCAGAAACAGCCCGATGATGCTTTGCCGCAAAAAACGCATTGCAGTGCAGTCCTTTATCCCCTTCACAAGATAGGGCGTTCTCCGGCCAAGTGCCAGATTTTACCAAAGGGTCTGCTCTGAAACGGTGCTGCGCGCTATTTCCGTCGCTGGTGTTCGTCCAGACGGGGCAGAATCTCGACGAAGTTGCAGGGCCGGTGGCGGTAGTCGAGCTGTTTGGCCAGAATTTCGTCCCAGGCGTCCTTGCAGGCCCCCGGGCTGCCCGGCAAGGCAAAGAGGTAGGTGCCATTGGCCACGCCCCCGGTCGCGCGGCTTTGCACCGCGCTGGTGCCGATCTTCTGCATTGATATCATTGTGAAAACCGTGCCAAAGGCATTGATTTCCTTCTCATAGACATCCCGGTGCGCCTCGACGGTCACGTCACGCCCGGTCAGCCCCGTGCCCCCGGTGGAAATCACGACATCAATGCCGCTGTCCTCGCACCAGTCGCGCAACTGCCGGGCGATCTCGTCGCGCTCGTCCCGCAGAATCCGGCGATCCGCCAGTTCGTGGCCCGCTTTCAACAGACGATCCACCAGAACATCGCCCGACCGGTCCTGTGACGCGTCGCGCGTGTCCGACACCGTCAGCACCGCGATCCGGATGGGGATAAAGGCCATCTCCGTGTCAATCCTGCTCATTCTCAACTCCTTTCAAAGACGGCCAGCCGTACCGCGAGCGCCACGAAGATGCCGGCGGTCATCCGATCGAGCAGCCTGCTGCCCTGCGCCAGCTTCTGCCCCATGCGACCAGCGGAGACGCCCACCAACCCGTTGACGAAAAACCCGCCCAGCGCAATGACCGCGCCAAAGACGGCAAACTGCAAAAGAACCGGGCCCGCTTCCGGGCTGATGAACTGGGGGATAAAGGCCAGCACAAACAGGATGACCTTCGGATTGGTCAGGTTTACGATCAAGCCGGTTCTATAAGCCCTTTGCCGGGCCACAGGCGCGTCCGCCTGCCGGTCGGGTGTCTTGCGCAAAACGTGCACCGCCAGCCACAAGAGATAGGCGACGCCCACCCAGCGGATCACGTCAAATGCCAATGGCCAGCGCAGAAGCAGCGCGCTGAGCCCCGCGCCCGCGATCAGCACATGCACGATGGTCCCGGTGGAGACCCCGGCACTTGCCGCCCATGCGCCACGCGGACCGGAGCGCAGCCCTTGCGCCACGCAAAACATCATATCCGCCCCGGGCGTGACATTGAGCGCCAATGCCGCCGGGACAAAAGCGGCCAGAACCAGCGGATCAACCATCAGAGAGCCGTGCCTTGAGGGTCAGCAGATCGGCCCATGTCTCGCGCTTTGCGGCAGGGTTGCGCAGCAGGTAGGCGGGGTGAAACATCGGCAATGCAGGCAGATCAGCCGCTTCGGTCCAATGGCCGCGCAGCCGGGTGATGCCTCGCTTGCCCAAAAGCGCCTGCGCCGAGATATTGCCCATGATGACCAGCACGCGGGGGCGGGCGAGTTCGATGTGCCGCAGCAGGAAAGGCCGCATCATGGCTATCTCGTCGGGGCTCGGGTCCCTGTTCTGCGGCGGCCGCCAGGGCAGGACATTGGTGATATAGACGGGGGCCTCGTCTTCCGCACGGCCCATGTCGATGGCCGCCAGCATCCGGTCCAGCAACTGGCCCGCCCGCCCGACGAAAGGGCGCCCTTCGCGGTCTTCGTCCCGCCCGGGCGCTTCGCCCACGATCATCACCGGCGCGCCCGCGATGCCATCGCTGAAGACGAGATTGCGCGCGCCCCGTTTCAGCGGGCAATGCTCAAACGCCGCCAATGCCGCACGCAGGGCTTCAAGGTCAGCGGCACCGGCTGCAACCGCCTTCGCCTCCTGCACAGGATCAGGCGCTGCCGATGCAGGGGCAGCCACCGCCGGAGCATCCGCCCCCTGCGATTTGTCCTTCTTTGCCGGGGCCAGCTTTTCGGGCAGCGCATAGCGGTCAACCGGTGCGTCACAGATCGCCTCTGTCGCGCCCAATTCGATCTGCCACTCCAGAAGGGCCAGGGCCTGATGATACTCGGCTGATTCCATGCCGCCACTCTAGGCTGCTCCGCCAGTGAACTGAACCGCAACTTGCGCGGGGCGCGCTGCATCTTGCCCCGCTTCCGCCCGCTCCCTATAAGGTGGCAAATCGCCAAAGGTTCCCGCCCATGTCGTTCCCCCACCGCCATCTGCTCGGTATCGAGGCCCTGCGCCCCGAAGAGATCACCACATTGCTGGATCTGGCGGATGACTACGCAGCGCTCAATCGCCAGCCAGACAAACACGCGGATGCGCTCACCGGCCTCACACAGATCAACATGTTCTTTGAGAACTCCACCCGCACGCAGGCGAGTTTCGAGATCGCGGGCAAGCGGCTGGGGGCGGATGTGATGAACATGGCGATGCAGGCCAGTTCCGTGAAAAAGGGCGAATCGCTGATCGACACGGCGCTGACGCTCAACGCCATGCACCCGGATCTGCTGGTGGTCCGCCACCCGCAGTCCGGCGCGGTGGATCTGCTGGCGCAAAAGGTCAACTGCGCGGTCCTGAACGCGGGCGACGGGCGGCACGAACACCCCACGCAGGCGCTGCTCGATGCGCTGACCATCCGCCGCGCCAAGGGGCGGCTGCACCGGCTGTCGATTGCGATCTGCGGCGACATCGCGCACAGCCGGGTGGCGCGCTCCAACATCATGCTGCTGGGCAAGATGGAAAACCGCATCCGGCTCATCGGCCCGCCGACGCTGATGCCCGGCGGCATTGCCGAGTTCGGCGTCGAGGTCTTCGAGAACATGCAGGAAGGCTTGCGCGACGTCGATGTTGTCATGATGCTGCGGCTTCAGAAGGAACGGATGGACGGCGGCTTTATCCCGTCCGAGCGGGAGTACTACCACCGCTACGGGCTGGACGCCGAGAAACTGCGCCACGCCAGACCGGACGCCATCGTCATGCACCCCGGCCCGATGAACCGCGGGGTGGAGATCGACGGCACACTGGCCGATGATATCAACCGAAGTGTCATTCAGGATCAGGTGGAAATGGGCGTGGCCGTGCGCATGGCGGCCATGGACCTTTTGGCCCGCAACCTGCGCCTGACAAGGGGGGCTGCATGAAAATCGAGATACCCGCAAATGAAAGCGGCGTCGTGCGCGTCTTCTCGCTCTCCATGAGCGAAGAGGAAGCGCGGGCGTTCCAGGCAAACTCCGACAGCAACGGCGGCTCGACCCTGCAGGAACTGGCCCTTGGTGCCATCGCGCTGAACGACGCCTTTGTCGAAGTCTTCCCCCTCACCGATCTGGGAGATATGGCGCTGGCCGACTACCTCTTGCAGGGGCCAGGCGTGGAGCCTCCGATGATCGAGCCGGACCGGCGCAAGCTCTCTGCCCTGGAAGGCTGGGTCATGGTTGTCTATTCCCGCGCCTTCAAGGGGGCCGCGCAAACCCTGGCGCCCTCATCGCAACTGACGCTGATCGGAACCTATGCGGAAGAAGGCACCGACTGGAGCGCCCCGGTGGACCTCAGCACCCCGTCCGCCCTGCCGCAGCAGCCACCGCCGGAAGAGCCCGCCGCCAAAAAGCGCCCCTCCGATGCCGCCATGTCGGGCCGCATCGCCATGGTGGCCTTGCTGGTGGCCTTCTTTGTGGTCGCCCTGATGTTCTGGGTCGGTAGCTGATGACCGATCTGCATCTGGTGAATGCCCGCCTCGTCGACCCCGAAGCCGGAACGGTAACGGTCGGTGAGGTTACGATTTCTCAAGGATTGATCCGACAAGTCTTTGATAACAAAACGAATCCGTTTCGCGGCGAAACCGGAGAGGTGATCGACTGCAATCTCAAGCACCTCGCACCGGGCATCGTGGACATCGGCGTCAAGGTCTGTGAACCGGGCGAGCGGCACAAGGAAAGCTACCGCTCTGCCGGGCTGGCCGCTGCGGCGGGCGGCGTCACCACCATGGTCACGCGCCCTGACACGACACCCGCCATCGACAGCCCTGAGACGCTGGAATTCGTCACCCGCCGCGCCAATGAGGCCGCCCCGGTGAACGTGTTGCCGATGGCCGCGCTCACCAAGGGGCGCGAAGGCCGCGAGATGACAGAAATCGGGTTCCTGATGGATGCGGGCGCCGTGGCCTTCACCGATTGCGACCGGGTTGTCACCGACACCAAGGTGCTCTCACGGGCGCTCAGCTATGCCCGCGCCCTGGGCGCGCTGGTCATCGCGCATCCGCAGGACCCGGGCCTCAGCAAGGGGGCGTCGGCAAGCTCGGGGAAATTTGCGAGCCTGCGCGGGCTGCCCGCCGTCTCCCCCATGGCGGAGCGTATGGCGCTGGATCGCGACCTTGCACTGATCGAGATGACCGGCGCGCGCTATCACGCGGATCAGATCACCTGCGCCCGCGCCCTGCCCGCGCTGGAACGCGCCAAGGCCAACGGGCTGGACGTGACGGCGGGCACTTCGATCCATCACCTGACGCTGAACGCGCTCGACGTGGCCGACTACCGGACGTTCTTCAAGCTCAAGCCGCCCCTGCGCGATGAAACCGACCGTATCGCGGTGGCCGAAGCGGTGAAGTCGGGGCTGATCGACATCATCTCCTCCATGCACACCCCGCAGGACGAGGAAAGCAAACGCCTGCCTTTCGAGGAAGCCGCCTCCGGGGCCGTGGCGCTGGAGACGCTGCTGCCCGCGGCGATGCGGCTCTACCATGCGGACCTCATCGACCTGCCAACGCTCTGGCGGGCCATGGCGCTGAACCCGGCCAACCGGCTGGGCCTGCCCTGCGGGCGGCTGAGCGTCGGGGCCCCTGCCGATCTGGTGCTCTTTGACCCCGATGCGCCTTTCCTCATGGACCGCGCAACCCTGCACTCCAAATCCCGCAACACGCCTTTTGATGGCGCGCGCATGCAAGGCCGGGTGCTGGCCACCTATGTGGCGGGCCAACGGATATACGAGAGACCCTGATGCCCGTGATCGAAAACACCGCCGCCGCACTGGCACTCTGGGCTCTTGCGGGCTACCTGCTGGGCTCCATCCCCTTTGGCATGGTGCTGGCGAAACTGATGGGGCTGGGCAACCTGCGGGATATCGGGTCGGGCAACATCGGCGCGACGAACGTGCTGCGGACCGGCAGCAAGCTGGCGGCGGCGCTGACGCTGATCCTCGACGGGGGCAAGGGGGCTGTCGCAGTGCTGGCCGCCCGCGCGGCAGCAGGCGAGGACGCCGCCCAGATCGCAGGGTTGGCCGCCATGCTGGGCCATTGCTATCCGGTCTGGCTGCGGTTTGCAGGCGGAAAGGGCGTGGCCACTTTCCTCGGCATCGTGCTGGCGCTGGCCTGGCCGGTGGGTGTGGGCGCATGCCTTGCATGGCTGGTAGGTGCATTGACCACCCGCATCTCCTCCATGGGCGCGCTGGTGGCCTCCGCCGCCTCTATCCCGCTGGCCTTTGTGCTGGGGGCGGCAAGTACGGCAGCGCTCTGCGCGATACTCTGCGCGCTGATCTACTGGCGGCACCGTGCCAATATCGCGCGGATCAAAGCAGGGACGGAGCCCAAAATCGGCCAGAAGTCTTGAGCGATTCCGCACCGGCGCGTTTTGTTCAGGCCCTGACCGCCCTGCCCGTCGGGACCACCTCGGGAACCTTCGCCGGGCAGCGTTACGTGGTGAGCAAGACGCTCCATGCCGCTGGCAAGTCGGTCAAACTGGTGGCGGAAGAAACCGGCGGGCAGGACTACATCAGCCTCAACCTCTATCGTCTCACCAGCGGAGCGCGGCTTTACCCCTGCGAAATGAGCCGTGGCAAGGTGATCCGCTTTGTGGAAGGGTTTGCCCCTGACGGCGCCGCAGGGGTCGCGGGCATCGCAGGTGATTGACCGTTGCACGGGCCGTCACGCCATGCCAGCCTGCTGTCATGACACGGATCCTGACCAGCCTTGACGGCACCCCCGCCAGCCGTTTTGCCTTTGGCACCATGCAGTTCGGTGGCCGCGCCGATGAAACCGCATCGCGGGCCATGTTCGACGCCAGCCGGCAGGCGGGCATCACGCATTTCGACACCGCGTACCTCTATACCGATGGTCAGTCAGAAACCTTGCTCGGGCGCTTTGCTGCCGGGCATCGCGACAGCCTGCTGATCGCGACGAAAGTCGGGTTTGCTGGCGGGGCTGGCAAAGCAAATATGACCAGGACCTTCGACATTTCCCGGCAACGTCTGGGAATGGACATGGTCGATATCCTCTACCTGCATCGCTTTGATCCCGAGACCGATCTGCACGAGACGATGGAGTGCTTTGCGGAGCTGAAAGCGCAGGGCAAAATCAGGTATGTCGGCCTGTCCAATTTTGCCGCCTGGCAGGTGGTCAAGGCGATCATGGTCGCGGCCGCCTTCGACCTTTCGGTGGATATTCTGCAACCGATGTACAACCTTGTAAAACGGCAGGCGGAAGTGGAAATCCTGCCCATGTGCGCCGATATGGGCGTGACCTGTGCGCCCTATTCGCCGCTGGGGGGCGGGCTGCTGACCGGCAAATATGCCGACGGCGGCTCCGGGCGGCTGATAGAGGACAAGGGCTACGCCACGCGCTATGGGCTGGACTGGATGCATCACGCCGCGCGGAACCTGACGCGTCTTGCCCGGGATCAGGGGACCGATGCAGCAACGCTGGCCGTGGCCTGGGCTGCGGCGCACCCGACCCGGCCGACGCCGATCATCTCAGCGCGGTCCCTGAGCCAGCTTGCGCCCTCCCTCGCCGCACTGCATTTTGACATGACGCCCGAACTATACCGGGCGCTCTCCGCCCTCAGCCCGACGCCGCCCCCTGCAACGGACCGGATCGAAGAGCAGGCATGACCCGGATCGTCGTCATCGGCGGCGGCATCGCAGGCGTGTCAGCCGCCGCCCGGCTGTCGACGGATGCGGATGTAACCCTGCTGGAAGGCGAAACCGCTCTGGCCTACCACGCCTCGGGGCGCTCCGCAGCACTCATCGAAGAGAACTACGGCGCTCCAAGCGTGCAGGCGCTCAACCGCGCGAGCGTCGAATACCTTGCCCATGACAATGGCGGTGTCCTCAGCCCGCGCGGCTTGATGATCGTGGCGCGAGAGCACGAAAAAGAGGCTCTCCGCGCGGATATCGCCACCTTGGGGCTCAGCGCGATCTCCGTCGCGGAGGCGGCTGCGATGGTGCCCATTCTGAAGACCGATGACATCCGCTACGCCGCCTATCACGCCGATGCGCAGGACATCGACACGGACAAGCTGCTGCAAGGGTTTGCCCGGCAGGTGCGGCAGAACGGCGGGACCCTCCTGACGGGTCAGAAGGTTCGCGCCATCACCCGCGACAATGGTGGGTGGCAAGTGTTCACGGATACCGCCGACTACCGCTGTGATCTGCTGGTCAACGCGGCGGGGGCCTGGGCGGATGAGATCGCAAGATGCGCCGGGATCGCCCCCATGGGCATAATCCCCTACCGCCGCTCCATGGCGCGGATCGCGGCCCCCGGCGGCCATGACGTGGGCACGTGGCCACTGTTTTTCGGGGTGGGCGAAAGCTGGTATGCCAAACCGGATGCGGGGGCCTTGCTCGTGTCACCAGCGGATGAGGACCCTGTCGCCCCGCATGATGCCTGGGCCGATGACATGACACTCGCAGAGGGTCTGGCGCGCTATCAGGAGGTGGTCACCGAGGAGGTGACCCGCCCCCTTGCCACTTGGGCGGGGCTGCGCAGCTTTGCCCCGGACCGGACGCTGGTTCTGGGGCCAGAGCCGGGCGCGCCCTCGTTCATCTGGTGCGCGGGGCAAGGCGGCTACGGGTTTCAGACCGCGCCGGCTGCGTCTCAATTGCTGGCGGGCCTTGTCTTTGACCGTGCGCCCGGTCTGCCAGCGGAGGTGGTGGATGCCCTCAAACCGGATCGCTTGAGATGACAGGAAAATTGCCCGAAACCGCCAGCGTCGCGCATGAGAGCCAAGGCGGCAAGCTCTTTGCCCCGGCGGCGGAGCGTAACGCTGCCGCGCTCTGTGACCTGCTCCGCGATCATGCGCCAAAGCGCGGCAGAGCGCTGGAACTGGCCAGCGGAACCGGCCAGCATGTGGTGGATTTTGCCCGCGCCTGCCCGGGGCTGATCTGGCACCCAAGCGAGGTGAGCGCGGAGCGGCGCGCCAGCATCGACGCCTACCGGGCAGAGGCAGCTTTGCCCAATCTCAGGCCAGCGCGCTTCCTTGACGCCACGCGCGCGGGATGGGGGGCGGCGCATGCGGGGATGTCGCTGATCGTGCTGGTGAACCTGCTGCATCTCATCCCCACGCCACAGGCGATCACCGTTGTGGCGGAAGCGGTCAGCGCGCTTGGACCGGACGGGCGGTTTCTGATCTACGGCCCCTTCACGCGCAGCGGTGCCTTCACCAGCGACGGCGATGCGCGCTTTCATGCCCAGCTTTCCGGCGCGGACCCGGCAATCGGCTACAAGGACGACGCGCAGGTCGAAGACTGGCTGCGGCAGGTGGGTGCCGCCCGCCTCCACCGCGTCGAGATGCCCGCCAATAACCTCGCCTTCATTGCCGCGCGTTAGAGCGGCATGAGTTCAATTTGCGACACGACCCCTTGCAGTTGAGGCCAGCCCCCGAGCCTGGGTGGGGGTGAAGCCCCCTCCCGGGGGGAGGGTCGGGGGCTGGCCGGCGGTGCCGGCCAAGTACACGCGGTAAGGGCAGTGATTCAGATTTTCAGGCCGATGCCCTAGCCGTCGATGCGGATCTTTTCGTTCTTCGGGTCATAGGGGCTGTCTTCGGTGATTTCCGCATCCCAAAGCTGATCGAACATCTTCACCTTCAGCCGGGTCCCGGGCACCGCCAGATCGGGGGTCACATACCCCATGCCGATGGATTTTCCGAAGGCCACGGAATAGCCCCCAGAGGTGAGACGCCCGACACGGGTTTCGCCGTGATAAAGCGCCTCACGTCCCCAGGGATCCGCATCGTCAGGTCCGTCGATCAGCAGCGTCACGCATTTGGAGCGCACGCCGGTTTCCTCCAGCTTCGCCTTGCCGTGGAATTCCTTGGAGATATCCACGAAGCGCGGCAGGTCCGCCTCCAGCGGCGTTGCATCGCGCCCCAGTTCAGTGCCGAAGGCGCGGTAGCTCTTCTCCTGCCGCAACCAGTTCTGCGCCCGCGCGCCCACCAGCTTCAGCCCATGCTTTTCACCGGCCTTCTCAAGCTGGTCAAAGAGGTAGTTCTGCATCTCGATCGGGTGGTGCAACTCCCAGCCAAGCTCGCCCGTGTAAGCCACGCGGATCGCGCGCACCGGGCACATGCCCAGTTCGATGTTGCGCATGGCGAGCCATGGAAAGCGCTTGTTCGACAGCACGGTCGCAGGGTCGGCATCCTTGACGATCTCGTTCAGCACATCGCGCGACTTTGGCCCCGCGATGGCAAAGACCCCCCATTGCGTGGTCACATCGTGGCATTCGATGTAGCCGAACTCAGGCGCCTTATCCTCGACAGCCTTGCGCAGGTAATCGGCGTCATAGGCTGTCCAGGCCCCGGCGGAGACGAGATAGTATTCATCCTCCGCCAGCCGCACGATGGTATATTCGGTGCGCGTGGTGCCATGCCCGGTGAGCGCGTAGGTCAGATTGATGCGCCCGACCTTCGGCAGCTTGTTGCAGGTGAACCAATCCAGGAACTGCGTGGCCCCCGGCCCTTTTACCAGATGTTTGGTAAAGGCGGTGGCGTCAATCAGCCCGACGCCTTGGCGAATCGCCTTCGCTTCCTCGACCGCGTATTGCCACCAGCCACCCCGGCGGAAGGACCGGCTGTCGTGGTCAAAGTTTTCGGGCGCATCGAGCGGGCCGAAATAATTCGGCCGTTCCCATCCGTTCACGAAGCCGAACTGCGCACCACGCGCCGCCTGACGGTCATAGGCCGGGGCGGTGCGCAGCGGACGGCAGGCCGGGCGCTCCTCGTCCGGGTGGTGCAGGATGTAGACGTGGTCGTAGCATTCCTCGTTCTTGCGGGCCGCGAACTCGGTGGTCATCCAGTCGCCGTAGCGCTTGGGGTCGAGGCTCGCCATGTCGATCTCCGCCTCGCCTTCGACCATCAGCTGCGCGAGGTAATACCCCGTGCCGCCCGCCGCCGTGATCCCGAAGGAGAAGCCTTCGGCCAGCCACATGTTGCGCAGGCCGGGTGCTGGCCCCACCAGCGGGTTGCCGTCGGGGGTGTAGCAGATCGGGCCGTTGAAATCATCCTTGAGCCCGCTGTCCTCGCAGGACGGAATGCGGTGGATCATGGCGAGGTACTGCTCTTCGATGCGCTCCAGATCAAGCTGGAAGAGGTCCGCGCGGAAGCTGTCGGGCACACCGTATTCGAACCGCGCGGGCGCGTTTTTCTCGTAGACCCCGAGGATCCAGCCGCCGCGTTCCTCGCGCACGTAGGATTGCGCATCCGCATCGCGCACCACCGGGTGTTCCACATTGCCTTCGGCGCGGAACTTGACCAGCTCCGGGTCCTGATCCATGACGATGAACTGATGCTCCACCGGGATCGCGGGGATCTTGATGCCCAGCATTTTCGCGGTGCGCTGCGCGTGGTTGCCCGAAGCCGTCACCACATGTTCGGCGGTGATGACCACCTGCTCGTCGGACGGCACGAGGTTGCCGCCTTTTTCCACCATATTGGTCGCGGTGACTTCCCAGTGGGTGCCGGTCCAGTGAAACGCATCCGCCTGCCACTTGCGTTCGATCATCACGCCGCGCTGCCGCGCCCCCTTGGCCATCGCCATGGTAACATCGGCGGGGTTAATGTAGCCATCGGTGTGGTGGTAAAGCGCGCCCTTGAGGTCTTCGGTGCGAATGAGCGGCCATTTCGCCTTGATCTCATCGGGGGTCATCCACTGATACGGCACGCCACAGGTCTCGGCGGTGGAGGCGTAGAGCATATACTCATCCATCCGCTCCTGCGTCTGCGCCATGCGCAGGTTGCCCACAACCGCAAAGCCCGCGTTGAGGCCGGTCTCTTCCTCCAGCGTCTTGTAAAAGCGGATCGAATAGTCGTGAATATGGGTCGTGGCATAGGACATGTTGAAATAGGGCAGCAAGCCCGCCGCATGCCATGTGGAGCCGGAGGTCAACTCATCCCTTTCCAGCAGCATCACATCGTCCCACCCGGCGCGGGCCAGGTGATAGGCAATTGACGTCCCGACGGCACCGCCGCCCACAACCAGAGCTTTCACTTGCGTTTTCATGGGCCACGACTCCCTGTCCCGAATTCTGGACACAGCTTTACCCAAGAGCCAAAAGCCGCGCCAAACGCGCCCGACCGGTCATGGCGGGAAAGCGACATCTGCCGCGTCCCACCCTTTGAGGGGGCGTCAGCTTTTCCGGCGGCAGCCGTAGGGGGTCATATGTTCGTCACCGCTACAGATGACAGTGGTCCGTGGCTCGGAGGGCACCGAGCATCCGGCAAGCAGGACGACTGCCGTCAGGGCAGACGCAATGATGGCATGTTTCATAACTCTAACCGCGCACATGAGGTCTGTCATACCTAGATAGGTGTGGCGTCGCGGCACGGCGTCAACCGGCAGAGCCCCGCAGACCTCTTCACCCGGCGGTGATTGCCTGCATGTCCCTTCCCCCTGGAGTATCGGCCTGAAAACCTGAATCGCTTACCTTGCCGGGTTTCCCCGGCCCTCCCCCCGGGAGGGGGCTTCACCCCCCACCCAGGCTCGGGGGCTGGCCTCAGTTTTCAAGGGTCATGTTGCAGAGTGAATGAATGCTGCTCTAGCGCGTAAAGATCTTGCCGGGGTTGAGGATGTCTTGCGGGTCAAGCGCCTGTTTGATGTCGGCCATGATGTCAGTGGCGTCCCCGAGCTCGCGGACAAGATAGGGCATCTTGCCCTGACCGATGCCGTGCTCCCCGGTGCAGGTGCCTTCCATGGCAATCGCATGATCGTTCAGCCAGGAGACAAATTCCGAGGCCCGCGCGACCTCCTCCGCATCCGTCATGTCGACCAGCGGGGTGGCGTGAAAATTGCCGTCCCCCACATGACCAATGATGGGGGTGATGAGCCTCAATTCCTGCGCACGCGCCTGCGCGGCGGTCACGCATTCCGCCAGCCGCGAGATCGGGACACAGACGTCGGTCGCCACACCCTCCGCGCCCGGTCGGTATTGCAACATTGCCCAATAGGCATCGTGCCGGGCTTTCCAGAGCCGGTTGCGTTCCTCGGTTGTCGTCGTCGCGTGATAGCCGAAGCCGCCTTGCTCTTGCGACAGGGCTGCAAATATCTCGGCCTGTTCGACCACGCCGGCCTCCGTGCCGTGAAACTCCAGCAACAAGAGCGGCGTTTCGGGCAGACCAAGGCCCGCGTGGCCATTGAGGGCCTTCACCATCGTCTCGTCCAGAAGCTCGATGCGGGCCACCGGCAGGCCATATTGAATGACGGATATGACGGTCTGGCACGCGGCATCGACCGTCGGGAAGGAACAATGGGCGGCATGGATGCACTCGGGAATGCCGCGTAGCCTCAGGGTGATCTCGGTGATGATACCGAGCGTGCCTTCAGAGCCCACCAGCAGCCGCGTCAGGTCGTATCCGGCGGATGACTTTCGGGCACGTGTCCCGGTGCGGATGATCCGCCCGTCGGCCATGACTGCTTCCAGCGCCAGCAAGTTGTCCTTCATGGTCCCGTAAAGCACCGCATTGGTGCCCGATGCGTTGGTGGCGGCCATGCCGCCAAGGGAAGCATTGGCGCCCGGATCGATGGGGAAGAACAGCCCCTGATCGCGCAGGTGGATATTCAGGTCCTCGCGGGTCACGCCGGGCTGGACCCGGCAGTCAAGATCGCCCGCGTTGACCTCCAGCACCCGGTCCATCTGGCTCACGTCGATACAGATGCCGCCCGCCGGGGCGTTGACATGCCCTTCAAGCGAAGTGCCCGTACCATAGGCGATGACCGGCACGCCATGCGCCGCACAGACGGTGACAATATCTGACACTTGCTGGGCAGAGCGCGCAAAGACCACCGCGTCGGGGGGCTGGTTCTCGATCCAGGTGGTGGTATGGCCATGCTGCTCGCGCACCGATTGCCCGGTTTGCAAGGCGTCGCCGAATTGCTGCTTGAGCACGCCGATTGCCGTCCGGATGCCATCCTCGTTGCGCGGCAGGCTCGCCTGTCTCACCATCCCGGGGCGTTCCCTATTGCCCGAGCGCGATGCCTTCGCGGCGCGGGTCCGCGCCTCCCAGCAGCATTGGACCAATCGAGATGGCGTGCAGACCGGAGGTGAGCGCCCGCGCGCCGACCTCGAACCCCATGTCCGTCAGCGGCCCGGTGAGGTTTTCGGCTGACGTGCCTTCCTCCACATCGTATTTGCCAAAGCGGTTCACCGCATGCGGCACTGACACCGCCTGCTGCACATCCAGCCCCCAGTCGAGATGCGCGATGATGCTTTGCGCCACGTATCCGATGATGCGGCTGCCGCCGGGGCTGCCGATGGCCAGAACCGGCGCGCCGTCCTTCATCACGATGGTTGGGGACATGGACGACCGGGGACGCTTGCCCGGCTCCACCCGGTTGGCGATGGGCAGGCCGTCGCGGTGGCTGCGGAAGGAGAAATCCGTCAGCTCATTGTTGAGCAGGAACCCCCGCACCATCAGGCGGCTGCCAAAGGCGTTCTCGATCGTCGTGGTCATGGAGGCCACGTTGCCCGCCGCATCCACGATCACGAAGTGCGAGGTGGACGGCAGTTCGATGGAGGCATCATCGGCCCAGTTCAGCGCATGGTCGAACGCCGGCGCGCCGGGCGCGACGTCGGACAGCGCCGTCTCCCCCTGCAGAAGGGCTGCGCGCTCCGCCAGGTAGTCCCGGGCCACAAGGCCTTTGGTCGGCACGGGCACGAAGTCGCTGTCGGCCATGTAGCGGCCCCGGTCCGCAAAGGCGAGCCGCGAGGCATCGCCGATCAGACGCCGCACGTTGGGATCGTTAGGGCCTGCGCTGAGGTCATAGCCGTCGAGCATCCCCAATATCTGCCCCACGGTCAGCGCGCCCGAGGACGGCGGCCCCATTCCACAGACGTCGTGCGCGCGGAAGGTCGCGCAGACAGGCGGGCGTTCCTTGATCTGGTAGATGCTCAGGTCAAGTTCGGAGAGCACGCCCGGGTTTCCCGGGGCATTCTGGACGGTGCGCACGATGTCCTGCGCGATGTCTCCGATGTAGAAGGCCTCGGCACCGCCCGTCGCCATGCTGCGCAGGGTTGCCGCGTAGTCGGCGTTGACCAGCGTCTGACCCGCCTCAAGCGGTGTGCCGCCCGGCAGGAAGTAACTGGCGGTCGTTTCAAAACGCGACAGACGTTCCTGATCCCGCGCGACCAGCCCTGCGAGCCGTGGCGAGACCGGGAAACCCGTCTCTGCCAGCGTGATGGAAGGCGCCAGCAGGTCGGCCCATTCGAGCGCGCCCCAGCGGTCATGGGCCGCCTGCATCAGGGCGGGCGTGCCGGGCGTTCCGACCGAGAGCCCGCCGACGACAGCATCAAAGAATCCCAAGGGCTCGCCCGCCTCATCCTGAAAGAGGCGCGGCGTCGCGGCAAGCGGCGCGGTTTCGCGCCCGTCCAGTGTGGTCAGCGTGCCCGAGGCTGCATCGTAGTAGACCAGAAAGGCCCCGCCCCCGATCCCGGAGGACTGCGGCTCCACCAGACCCAGAATGGCCTGCACGGCCACCAGCGCATCGGCAGCGGTCCCGCCCTGCGCCAGCACATCCGCGCCCGCTTCGACCGCCCATGGGTTTGCTGCCGCCACCATCCAGTTGGAGGCCTCAACCGGCTGCCCCGCCCCTTTGGCCGCCAGCGCCGCATCGACCCGTTCCGAGATGGAGGCAAAAGCGCCCTGCGTCGCCGCTTCGGGCTGAACCGCATCGGCGGCCTGCTGCGCCAGCGCCGCCTGACTTGTGGCCAGCAGCGCCGCGAGTACATATCTTTTCATGCCAGTTCCTCCCTGAAGTCGGTTTCCTGCGCCCTAGAGCATCGAGGGCACCACCTGATCCGGCGGGCGGTGCCCGTCGTCGAACGTCTTGATATTGATGATGACCTTCTCGCCCATCTCGATCCTGCCTTCCCGCGTGGCAGAGCCCATGTGCGGCAGCAGCACCACATTGTTCAATTCGCGCAGGCGCGGGTTCACGTCGGTGCCGTACTCGTAGACATCAAGACCGGCCCCCGCGATCTCATCCGCGCGCAACATGCGTGTCAGCGCGTTCTCGTCGATCACCTCGCCGCGTGACGTGTTTACGATCACGGCTTCGGGCTTCATCAGCTTCAGCCGCCGCGCGTTCATCAGATGGAAGGTCGAGGGCGTGGCCGGGCAGTTGACCGAGACCACATCCATCCGGGCGATCATCTGATCGAGACTCTCCCAGTAGGTGGCTTGCAGGTCGGCCTCCACCTCCGGACGCAAACGGCGCCGGTTGTGATAATGCACCTGCATCCCGAAGGCCGACGCCCGCCGTGCAACCGCCTGGCCTATCCGCCCCATGCCGAGGATGCCGAGCCGGCGACCGCCGATCCGACCGCCCAGAAAGGACGTGGGCGCCCAGCCTGACCAGCTGTCATCCTGCATCACCCGTAACCCTTCGGGCATGCGCCGCAGCACCGCCAGCATGAGCGCCATTGTCATGTCGGCCGTATCATCGGTCAGCACGCCGGGCGTGTTGGAGACAAGGATGCCGCGCTGCCGCGCGGTGGCGACGTCGATGTGATCGACCCCCGCACCGTAGTTGGCAATGAGTTTCAACCGGTCGCCTGCCTGGGAAATCAGGGCGGAATCGATCTCATCGCCAACGGTGGGGACAAGCACATCCGCATTCTTCATCGCTTCGGCGAGTTCGCCACGCGCCATCGGGGCATCCGCGTCGCGCAGCTTTGCATCGAACAATTCGCACAAGCGTGTCTCGACCGCTTCGGGCAAGCGTCGCGTGACGACAACACTCAGCTTGGGTTTGGACATTTGCTTCTCCCCGGACTTGGCGCAGTTCAGATTTTTTGGCATGGTGGCGGAACTGGCGACGAGGCACAAGAACCTCGCGGCGGCAAATGAGCAAAATGGACAAGTACAGGCGAAAAGTTGACACGAGTTCCGCGAGATTTGCTGCATGGGGTGATGGTTTTCGCGCTTTGCATGGGCCTCATGGCCGCGCCGCTTCATGCCGCTGATGGCAAACCCGCCGTTGGCCCGGTGACGAACCTGCCCCTGCCGCGCTATGTCTCGATGAAAGCGGCTGAGGGCAATGCACGGCGCGGGCCGTCGCTCACCCATCGCATCGACTGGGTATTCCAGCGCCGCGACATGCCGCTGCGC
Organism: Pseudomonadota bacterium; assembly: GCA_039196345.1. Taxonomy (GTDB): domain Bacteria; phylum Pseudomonadota; class Alphaproteobacteria; order Rhodobacterales; family Rhodobacteraceae; genus Roseobacter. Next base: position 57,781 of record JBCCUU010000023.1, read on the forward strand.
ATCACGGCAGAACACGGGCACTGGCGCCGGGTCGAGGACCGGGATGGCCAGGGCGGATGGGTGCACTATTCGTTGCTCTCCGGGGTGCGCACCGTGATCGTCGAGGAGAACATGCTCAACATCCACTCCAGGCCCGACCCCGCCTCGCCCATCCACGCCGCACTGGAGGCGGGCGTCATCGCGCGCCTTGGCAAATGCGGACCGGACTGGTGCCAGCTCCGGTCAGGCGGGTTTCGCGGATGGGCGCCCAAATCGACCTTCTGGGGCGTGGGCAAGGATGAGTTGCGCGACTGAAGGCTGCGGGGGGATGACGGCCCCGTCTTGCAAACGGGCGCGCGGCCCCGCAGAAAAGCTGTTGAACCTCTGACAGAAGGATAGCTCCGATGCGCGCAGTCACCTACTCCTCGTTTGGACCGGCAACGGAGGTTCTGCGCCTGAAGGAGTTGCCCACCCCGGACCCTGCACCGGGCGAGGTTGAGGTCACCCTCGCCTATTCCGGTGTGAACCCTTCGGACGTCAAGGCCCGGGCCGGGGCCCGCCCGGGGGTGACCGAACCGCCCTTTCCGGTCATTTGCCCGCACAGCGACGGGGCCGGCACGATCAGCCGGGTGGGGGCCGGTGTTGAGCCTGCACGGGTCGGGCAACGGGTCTGGATCTGGAATGGCCAATGGCAACGCGCAATGGGCACTGCGGCAGAGAAAATCGTACTGCCAGCGGGTCAGGCCGTGCCGCTGCCGGAGGGCGTTTCCCTGCAAACCGGGGCCAGTCTCGGCATTCCCGGCCTGACGGCGGCCCATGTGGTCTTTGGTGGCGGCAGTGTCGAGGGCAAAACCCTGCTCATTCATGGTGGCAACGGCAATGTGGGGCACCTCGCCGTGCAACTTGCCGCCTGGGGCGGTGCAGAGGTTTTTGCCACGGCCCGGCCGCGCGCATTCGAGAAATGCCGCAAGGCGGGGGCCAAGGCGGTGATCGACTACAGCGCGCCAGACATGGCTCAAGGCCTGCTGGACGCCACGGGCGGCAGGTTGTTCGACCGAATCATCGATGTGGAGTTCGGCCAGAACATTGGCGCCAATGCGGAGCTCATCGCGCCGAACGGCACACTGGCCGTTTACGGATCGGCCAAGGAGATGGCCCCTACGGTGCCCTTTGGCCCCCTGCTCTTCAAGGCCGTCACCATCGACATCGCCCTGATCTATATCCTGCCTGAAAAACAGCGGCTTGACGCCATCGCGCACTTGCATGCGGCGCTTGAGGACACCGCTCTTTCCTGCCCGGTGGCGCAGGTTTTCGGGTTGGCCCAAACCGCCCGGGCCCATGCGGCGGTAGAGTCCGGCGGGCGTCGCGGCGCCATCCTGGTGGACCTAAGATCCTGAGACACGCCTCGGGCACCACACCGCAGATTAACCCTTTCAGAGGCATTTTTGTCCAAAACGGGTCTTGAACGTCGCGCCCCATAGTTCTATTTACCGCGACACGTTGGGATGTAGCCAAGTGGTAAGGCAACTGTTTTTGGTACAGTGTACCGTAGGTTCGAATCCTACCATCCCAGCCACATACGTCCACTTTTGGCGTCCGGTATGAATCGGAACTTGTCCGGCGAGACGTGCAACTTTTGTCGGGTAAGAACGCAACTTCCACCGAATTTGGCAGATTTTGGGTTCAACTCCTCGCCTAGGTGGCTGGTTGCCTCCTTTCCAAGAACTGCCCCCGATAAGTGGAGCGTTCCCGGCCTAGATTCGGCACCCAGGGACGGAAAGCTGTCATTCGCGGCAGTTGCACAGCAATTACCTTTACCGCAAGAAAGCGGACGCTCAATTGGTAGTCTCTGGTTTGACCCGCTTGTTCAATTCGACGGTTCTTTCCGAGCAACCCACAGGGAACCCACGTTGCTGTTTTGCCCGTCATCAACCGTCTTGGAACGGATCGGGAAAACTTCTGTTGTTGAGTTCCTCATCTGATGCCAACTGAACGCGCAACTCAAGTCCGTCGAGAGTTTCGTGCTCACCTGCCGACCGGAGATAGGGTGTGATGGACGCAAAATTTCTATGCACTTCACGTCGAGCCCATCTTGCCGACAACATTAGTGTCCCATAGGCCGCCATATCCGCGCTAGAGAAGCCGCGTCTGACGCAACGATTGGCAAGACCTAAGGCAGTACTTGGACTGATCTCTTCATCGGTGTGTACATTGATGGTGAGCGTCCGTTGAACCCGACCTAACGGGGCCGTGCGTGGTGCGCTAAGTGTCCACTAAAATAAGTGGACACTAAGGGGCGGGTTTTATGGGTAAGCGGCGGAAGCGTCGAAGCTGGTCAGATGACGAGAAGCGGGA
>JBCCUU010000024.1:0-59154 GCA_039196345.1 Pseudomonadota bacterium
AACGCGTCCGGGTCCGAAACAGAGGCCGCATACATCGCGTCATACCGCGCCGCATCAACATGCGCACGCGCCGCCATCTCCTGCGACGGCGGATAAGTGGTGGACGGTGTCGGGCTATCAGACATGAAGGCTCCTCCCTCTAAATTCTCTCAGACGCCGGTCGGTAGAACGGTGCCAATCGGTGGTTGTACGTGATTACGAATACGTGATTATTGAAAACATGTAATTAGAATACTGAAATTCATAGATTATCTTGTAAATTTATTTTGGGGTGTCAGCGATTTTTGTAAATTTTTGCTGCGACAATCCGTCAAAACCGAATAAGTTCAGTTAATTATCGGTTAACGACCCAGGCGTGGCCTTGACAGTTTTCCGGTGGAGTGGACGTGCAGGGTTTCAAGCCGATCAGAAGATGCTGATGCATTGCCCGACCGCGGGTTGGGTACCCTCGGCGCAGGGACTTGCGCCGTCAAACTGCTTCTCACTGAGGTCGGAAAGCAGGGGACGTCACGGATTTGTGAGGGGGAAGGGGTCTATTAAATACCCCGTGCTACACAGCCTGAGTGTAACTATTCTCAAAAGCATACTTACAGGAGATCAGAAGTGAAACGTCGTGAGTTTTTGCAAGGTTCTGCATGCGGGGTCGTGGTTTGCGCATCCACCCCGGTTGTTGCGCGCATCCCCGATCAGCTGCCAGACTACAACATGCCGGAGGAATTCCTGCCGCGCGAGGTGCGGATCAAGAACGACTTTGCGCCTTACGAGATTCATGTCGATCCAGGTCAATACGCGCTCTATTGGACGCTGCCGAAAAAGAAGGCCATCCGCTACGCGGTCGGGATCGGGCGGACCCACCTTTACGAATCCGGCGAGTTTTATGTTGGTGCCAAAAAGGTCTGGCCAAGCTGGACGCCCACACCGGAGATGATCGAACGTGACCCCGCAAGCTATGCGCAGTTCGCTGACGGCATGCCGGGGGGGATCAATAACCCGTTGGGCTCGCGCGGGCTCTACCTGTTTCAGCCGGGGCGGGGCGATACCTTCTTGCGCATTCACGGCACCAATGATCCCAAAACAATCGGTCGGCGGGTGTCAAACGGATGTGCGCGGCTCATCAACGACCAGATGATCGACTTATATGATCGCGTCCCGATGGACACACGGGTCATTCTCTACCCGCTTGGCGGGCCACAATCGAGCTAGCGGCCCCAGTCGTAGGATCGGAAGACGCGCGATTGCCCTGTCCGGAAATTCGTGGTTAGGAGCGTCAGGCAGTGGTGCCTGATGACCCGTGGAGCCGAGGCTTGACCCGACCAAATACCGATAGCCCGCGCGGGTTCGTCTTCGCGATCAGCGCTTACTTCCTTTGGGGCTTTCTGCCCATCTACTTTACGGCGCTGTCTCACATGGGGCCGGTCGAGGTGCTGATGCACCGGGTGCTCTGGTCGATCCCGGTAGCGGGTCTGGTGCTGGTCTACCTGCGGCGCACCAGTGATCTCGCGGCTGCTTTGCGGTCTCCCCGGACGCTTGCCATGGGGGTGGTGACCGCCGGACTGATCTCGCTCAACTGGGGCATCTACATCTATTCCATCATGTCCGGCCAGGCGCTTGAGGCGGCGTTGGGGTATTACATCAACCCGCTCTTCAGCGTCTTTCTTGGTGCTGTGTTCTTGGGGGAAAGGCTGAACGGGCTCAAATGGATCGCGATTCTTCTGGCCTTGGCCGCCGTGGTGATCCTGACGCTGGATGCAGGCACCGTACCTCTGGTGGCCGTGGGCCTGACGCTGAGCTGGGGCTTTTACGCATATTTCAAGAAGTCACTGCCGATCGGCCCCAACCAGGGGTTCCTGCTCGAAGTGATCTTGCTCGCGCCGCCAGCGTTGGTCTACTTCGGCGTCCTGATAGCATCGGGCAGCGGTCATTTCGCGACCGGCGGCCCGCTGGACACCGCATTGCTGATGGGGTGCGGTATCGTGACCGCCGTGCCGCTGATGCTCTACGCGAATGGCGCGAAGCTCCTGCGGTTGTCCACCATTGGCATACTCCAGTACATCGCGCCCACGATGATATTTCTGATCGCCGTCTTCGTCTTTGGCGAGGAATTCGGGCGCGCCCGGATGATTGCCTTCCCGCTTATCTGGCTGGCCCTTGCGATCTATTCGGTTTCGCTCTGGCGCGATACGCGAACGCGTTAGTCAATAGCTTATAGTGCGTTCAACAGCGCGACTGACGGTTTGCCGGTGACCGGCAGGCTGCGACTGGCCTGATAGGCGCGTATCGCAGTTTCGGTGTTGGGGCCGATCACACCGTCCGCCCCTTGGGTGTCGAAGCCCCGCGCCGTCAGCTTTTCCTGCAACGCAATCCGGTCTGCTTTGGTCAGGCCGTTCTCATCCGGTGGAAAGGGTGTCTGCAAGGGCTGGCCGCCTGCGATCCGGTCACCGAGGTGGCCCACGCCAATCGCGTAGGCGTCGGAATTGTTGTACCGTTTGATGACGTTGAAATTCCGGGTGACGGCAAAACGCGGCCCGCCCGGCTGCGGCTGGATGACGGTGCCGGATGCGCCGGCGTCGGTCACTTCCGCGCCCCAGCGCACCCCGCGCACCCATCCATTCTGCTGCAGATAAGCTGCCGCGGAGGCCAGCGCGTCGCTTGGGTCGTCCGACCAGATATCACGCCGCCCGTCGCCGGTGAAGTCAACGGCAAAGGCTTGATATGACGTTGGAATAAACTGGGTATGGCCCATGGCCCCGGCCCAGCTGCCGACCAGCCGCTCCGGTGAGATGTCACCGCTCTGGACAATCCGGAGGGCCGCGATCAGTTGTTTTTCAAAGAACGCCCCGCGCCGCCCGTCGAAAGCCAGCGTCGAGGTGGAAGACACCACCGGGATGGTGCCGCGGCGATCCCCGTAGAAGCTCTCCAACCCCCAGATCGCGGTGATGAGTTCCTTTGGCACGCCGTATGTGCTTTCCAGCGAGCCGAGGACGGCCCCGTGTCGGGACAAGGCTTCGCGACCGCGCGCCACACGTTCGTCTGAGACGGCGATGGCAAGGTAGTCTTCGAGGCTGCGTTTGAATTCGGTCTGGTTACGGTCGCGGCGCACGACACCGGGCAGATACCCGGTGCCCCGAAACGCCCGGGTCAGGGTCGCATCCGAGATGCCCATAGCCCGCGCTCGGGGCTTGAACGCCGCGACCCAGGCGTCATAGGCGCTGTTGGGGATCGGTCTGAGATCATCGGGTGTCGTGCCGCGACGTGCGATTGTTGTTGGCGCGGCGCAGGCGCTGAGCATCAGGCCCGTAAGCCCCAGACTGAAAACCCGACGTGTCAGTGCCATTCGCTGCTCCTTTTGACCAATGCCCTGATCGGCACGTTACCCCTTGAACTGTGGGCGCGCATCCCGGCCCGGCATGTCCTCGCTCCAAGGCAGATGACACCCTACTGGCAGCCCGGTCAAGCGCTGCGGACAGGCGGCCTGACAGGGCCCGGACGCTCTAGATATCGAAGAACACCGTTTCGTTTTCACCCTGCAACCGGATGTCAAACCTGTAGACGGGAATGCCGTCTGTTTCAGACCGTCTGGCGAACAGGGTCTGGCGTCGCGGCTCTCCCTCGATCATGTTGAGCACCGGATCGGAGGCGTTGGCATCGCTCTCATCTTCAAAGTACATCCGCGTACTCAACCCGGTATTGATCCCGCGTGCAATGATCCAGAGATTGAGATGCGGCGCTTGCCCGTCACAGCCCCCGGGTTTTAGGGTGTCAAAGCGCCAGAGGCCCGTTTCGAAATCCGTGACGGCCCGCCCCCATCCCTGAAAACCATCCTCGATCGGCCCGCCGTCGTCCGGATGCGCATAGTGGCCTTCCGCATTGGCCTGCCAGACCTCGATCAAGGCATCCTTGACCAGGTTGCCGATCCCATCGGTGATGGTTCCTTCGACCCGGATGCGCTCGCCAGAGGCATGGGGGCCGGTAATGTCCTGCCCCAATTGACTGTGGTAAATCTCGAAACCCGCTGTTGCGGGGGCAAGCCCGATGTGCACGAAAGGCCCCGCTGTCTGGGAAGCGGTCTGCCGAAGGTATCTGAGCTTCTGTGCCATGGTCAGTTCCCCTCCCGCCGGTTCTCGAACATCGTCGAACGCCGCCCGCGCAGCACGATGTCAAATCTATACGCGATGGAATCAAAGGGCAGAGAGGCGTTCAGGTCCAGCGCTGCTGTCAACTGCTCGATGGCACCGGGGTCCGGGACGGTCTGCACAATCGGGCAAAGCGGGATCAGCGGGTCTCCTTCAAAATAGCACTGCGTGACAAGCCGCTGCGCAAAGGAATGTCCGAAAACCGAGACATGAACATGCGCGGGCCGCCAGTTGTTCTGGTGGTTGCGCCAGGGGTAGGCACCGGGTTTGACGGTGTGAAACGCGTAGTAACCGGCCTCATCCGTCAGGGTCCTGCCGCAGCCCCCGAAATTCGGATCGACCGGCGCAAGGTAGGTGTCGTTGCGGTGGCGATAGCGCCCGCCTGCGTTCGCTTGCCAGATCTCGACCAGCGTACCGGGGACGGGGCGAGCGTTTTCGTCCAGCACCTGCCCGTGCAGGAGGATGCGTTCGCCGATGGCGCTTTCGCCTGCTGCCGCGAAGTTGTGCAACAGGTCGTTGTCGCCCTCGTTGATATCGTGATGTCCAAAGACCGGCCCCGTCAATTCACTGACCGAGGCGGGCAAGGACAAGAGCGGCGCGTTCGGACTGCGCGTGACCGAGGATTTGTAACCGCGGCTCAGGGCAGGGGGGTGCAGATCCCAGTCGCGCGGAAAATAGGCAGACCGCTTGCTCATTCGGGGGCCTCCATGTCGGCAAAGGTTTCCTTGGCAAGCCTGATCGCATGGTTGGCCTTTGGAGCGCCCGCGTAGATCGCCACGTGCAGGAAGGACTGCATGATGTCCTCCTTGGTGGCGCCGGTATTGGCGGTGGCACGGATGTGCATTGGAATCTCGCTGAAGTTTCCAGTGGCCGCAAGAAGGGCCAGGGTCAACATGGACCTCTCCCGGCGCGAGATCGTCTCATCCGCCCAGACGGTGCCCCATGCGCTTTCGGTAATCAGGTGCTGGAACGGCGCATCGAAATCGGTCTGGTCGGCCATGGCCCGATCCACATGTGCATCGCCCAGAACGGTGCGGCGTGTGTTTATGCCTTCTTGGAATTTGTCTGGCATGGCGGGTCTCCCGGCTGTAGTCATCGCAAAGGTACTGTGCGGTGTGTTACCGGCCAGAATGCTGCGCTTGAGGGCGGTATGCAAACCCTGTGTGATCAGGCCCGCACAACAAACCTAGCAGTCAGCGGAACGCAGGCAATCAACAGCGCCAGCATCCAGAAGGCTGTGATGAGGCTGGATGCATCCGCCACGAACCCTATGATGGCAGGTCCCAGCAGGATGCCGGCGTATCCCGTGGTGGTGACAGAGGCGATGGCAAGACCCGGTGGCATGACCTTTTGCCGACCCGCCGCGCTGAAGAGGATCGGGACGAGATTGGCGACGCCAAGCCCGATCAGGATAAAACCAAAGAGAGCCATCAGCGTGCCAGGGAGGACAAGTACCGCGCTGATCCCGGCAATGGTGACGAGACCGCCGAGGATCAGAACCCGGAATTCTCCGACGGTCGCGACAGTGTAATCACCCGAAAGCCGGGCAATGACCATTGCGACTGACAACAAGATATACCCGATCCCCGCATTCTGCGGCGCCGTCAGGTCCCGGTCGATGATGAGCAGTGCGCCCCAGTCCAGAACCGCGCCTTCGACCAGAAAGGAGATCCCGGCAAGTACCGACAAGAGCAATACGATGCCTTTTGGCAGAGCGTAGGGTTCGGGTGCAGTGCCGCTTACGACAAGCAGGCGGCTTCGCGTGCAGAGCACGGCGATCAACGTAATCACGGCCCCGATGCAGGCTGCATGGAGCACCGGGACGGTGGCGGAGAGCAAGAGCGTCACAAGACCCGCACCGCATAATCCTCCGATGCTGAATTGCGCATGGAAATTCGACATCAGGGGCCGCCTTTCAAGGCGCTCAACCTCAGCGCCATGTACGTTCATGGCGACATCAATAGTGCCCAGCGAGGCCCCGAAAAAGAACAGGCCCGCCCCAAGGGCAAGGGGCGTCTGAGCCAGCGCCAAAAAGGGCAGGAATGCAACCAACCCAAATCCGCCGATCAGGACAATTGACCGCGCGCCGCGTCTCGCGGCAAGGAACCCGGCGACCGGCATTGCGATGATCGACCCCAGCCCGAGGCACAAAAGAACAAGGCCGAACTCGGCCTTGTCCGCGCCCACGTTTGCCTTGAAAAAGGGAAACAGCGGGGCGCAACTGGCCATGGCAAGCCCGGCAGCAAAGAAGGCGAGCCGGGTGCCCCACCGGGCTTGTGCGGTCGCCGTGTAATCCGGTTTTGCCGCGTGGGACGCGGTGAGCGGTGGAGTATCGTCTTGCTGCATCAGGGTGTCACTACTCTTGTTCCTGCGGCCACGAGGCGCGCGGTCTGATGGGAGGGCGCGTCGGTGACCACCGTGTCGATCTGATGCACCGCGAAGGTATGATGGCGGGCTTTCCGGCCGATCTTGTCGCCCAGCGTCACGACAATCGCCCTCTTTGCGGCTCTTTGCATTGCTCGTTTCATGTGCGCCTCATCGTGATCGTCCGAACTCAGCCCGAATTTGGCATCCAGCCCGCAGGCCCCCAGCAATGCGACATCGACGGCGACCTTGCCGATTTGTTCCAATGCGCTGTCCCCTGTGGCAATGCCCCCCTGCGGGCGCAGCCGTCCTCCCAGCAGGAACACCTCGATCCCCCGGGCCTGGCAGGCAATCGCGATCCAGGGAGACGGCGTCATGACGAGGCGATCCGGCAGAATTTGCAGGTGTTCCATGATGCGCAGGGTCGTTGTTCCCCCGTCCACAAGAATGGTCGAGGCCTGACCAATCTCATGCAATGCGGCTTCCACCATGTCCACACTGATCGCGGCAGCGCCTTCCAGACGCTCATGCAGCGGCAAGGCGGGTGTCGCAACAGGGATCGCACCACCTCTGACCCGATGGGCTTTCCCGGCGGCCTCCATGGCCAGGATGTCCCGCCGGATGGTGTCAACGGAGACGCCAAATTCACGTGCCGCTTCAATCGCCACGATGTGTTGGCCTGCCTCCAGCCTGTCGGCGAGCAGAGATTGCCGGGTGTCGGGAACATTCAGATTCATGCAAAAACCTGCATTAACGTGCAATATATTGCATATTGGGATTCTCCATGCGCGTCAACAATGGCGGTCGGGCGATGATCCGCGCCGGATTCGCGCGGGGCGTATGCACACGGGGCGCATTGTCGATCCGGTTGAAGGACACTACTCTGATCCTGAAGACATCTGAATGAATGCCAAGGACACGCACATGAGCGAAAAGGACCTGCGCGCCGATGTTGTTGCCGCCTACCGGGAACTGGAGCGGCAGGGGATGAACAAGGGTGCTTCGGGCAATGTCTCGGCGCGTCTGGGCGCGCACATGCTGATTACCCCGTCCGGCATTCCGTCGTCAGAGATGGAACCCGCACAGGTGGCGAAACTACGGATCGAAGACAAGTCCGGCAGCTATAAGGGGCCCTGCAAGCCCTCGTCTGAATGGCGCTTCCACCGCGATATCTTGCACGCGCGGCCTGACGCGGGGGCCATCGTGCATACCCATGCGCCATTTTCGACCATCCTCGCAATCCTGCGCAAACCGATCCCGGCGGTGCATTACATGATGGCGGCGTTCGGCGCCACCGAGATCAAGGTGGCGCCCTATGCAACCTATGGTACGCCTGAACTGTCCCAAGCAGTGATCGGGGCGATGGAGGGTGCCAAGGGGTGCCTGATGGCCAACCATGGTATGGTGGTTGCAGGGCCAAACCTGACCCGGACAATGTGGCTGGCGGGCGAATTGGAACTGCTGGCGCGCCAGTACTATCACAGCTTGCTGGCAGGCACGCCGCACATTCTGTCCAAGGCAGAGATTGCAGAGGCGGCAAAATCCTTCGAGAGCTATGGGCCGCAGGCGGTTGAGAAAGACAGCTGATAGGGTCGTACCACGTCGCTGAAGGTCTCGGCGGGCGCGGGTCAGAGGCACAGTGTCACTGACGGAGTCTGGCCTTGGCAACCCAGACAATCACGCCCGTCAGGATGCCCCAGAACGCGCCGCTGATCCCAAAGAGTGTCATGCCACTGCCCGCGATGAGGAAGGTCAGCGCGGGTGCTTCGCGCTGTTCAGGGTCGCTGAAAGCTGCGGAGACCGACGCCACGAAGGCGGGGATCAGGGCAAGTCCGGCGACGGCGGTAATCAATGCGCTAGGGGCGAGGCTGGCGAGCGATGTGATGCTCGCAGCCGCAAAGGCCAATACGACATAAGAAAGCCCCGAGATGAGAGCGGCCCAGTAGCGCACCGCCGGGTCGCGCCCGGCATCTTCCCCGGCCATCATGGCGGCGGTAATAGCGGACATGTTGACAGGGATCGCGCCGAAGGGCGCGATCAGGGCACTGACCAGCCCCGTCTTCCGGATCATCGACGATCGGTCCACCTGATAGGAATTGAGTTCCAGTACGGCAAATCCGGGAATGTTCTGGCCCGCCATGGTCACAAGGTAGAGCGGCAACGCAATCGAGAAGGCGGATTGCAGCGTGAACAGGGGCGCGATGAGGGCCAATTCAGGCAACAAACCCTCCACTCGCAAGACGTCATCGCCGGACCTGTCGACCGCGAAAAAAAGCACAAGCAGGAAGGCAACCACCGCGGCGGGCATGGCCGCAAGGCGGTGCCACGATAGACCGATGAGCCAGGCGGCGAGGACGGGCAAGACGAGGGCAGGGACGGTGCCAAGCGCCAACGCCGGGGCGAGACAGAGCTTCAGGAGAACGCCCGCCAGCAGTGCCGTGGCAATCGGCTTGGGGATCGCGCCAACGATCCTGCCCAGAACAGGGACAAGCCCGGTTGCGAGGATCAGGCATCCGCAGATGACCATGGCCCCCACTGCTTCGGCAAACCCACCGGGAAGCGCTGCCGTTGCCGCGAGGAAGGCCGCTCCGGGGGTTGACCAAGCGACAGCGGCGGGGATCCTTGTGACCAGTGGCACCCACACACTGCATATGCCCATTCCCAGAGTGGCAAAGAACAATCCGGTCGCGGCCTGCGCCTCTGACGCCCCCACGGCCGTGACGCCCGCCAGAACGATGGCAAAGGAGGCGGCGTATCCGACAAAGGCCGCCAGCAGGCCCATGTAGAGTGACGATGCGGTCAGGTCTCTTATCATGTTCAGCGACTTCTTTGTTGATCTGCCCGGGCCGACTTTGGATCAGATTTCCCGGGGGTGCCAGAGCTTGCTGTCGCACGAAGGCGCACCTCACGCCGTGATCGTACTGCCTTCATGGTGTTTTCGGGCTCAGGCGCTTCATTGGTCCTGACATTGTCTTCCATTGGTGCCACGGTGGGAGGTGTATCAGGCCCGTCATTATCCCGGACCTCCGAGCGATACCGCTTTGCCCCTCTGCGTCCCTAAACTGATGCATGACCCTTTAACCGGATCACCAATGGCATCATCACCAAGACCAGCAAAGCCGCAAAAAGGAAGGGCGCGCCGGGGAAATAAAGGCCCTCTTCATCGACGGAAACCTGAAACAACCCGGTCATGACAATCGGTGACAGGATCGCGGCAACAGAAGACAGTGACGCGATCACACCCTGAACGATACCCTGCCGGTCGTCCTCCACCTGATTTGAGGCCATGGCGGTCATCAGCGCCGGCACGAGGTCAGACAAGGCGGCGAGCAGAAGGAACACGACAAGCGCTACCAGCGTCCCGGTGAAGCCAAAGCCAATCATGCCGATCAATGCCGAAACCATGCCAAGCATCAAGGTCCGGAAGTCCCCGATCCACCGGATGAAGATCGGCATCAGGCCCCCCTGTACCAGCGCCAGCAACACGCCATAGGCGGCGAGCGACAACCCGATGTAGAGCGTCGGCCAGTCAAACACCTCGCGGGTCCAGAATGCCCAGAGCGTCGGGTAGACCATGTTTGCGAATTCAAAGATGAAGATGCACATCAGTGGCACCGCAAGCCCCGGCAATCGAAAAGCGTCGAGAATGGATTTGAAGGGGTTGAGATCACGTCTGCCGAAGGGGCGGCGCTTGTCCGGTGTCAGGCTTTCGGGCAGGACAAAGAAGCCAAATAACGCATTGACCGCGGACAGGGCAGCGGCGATCCAGAAAGGAGCGGAAAGGCTGATCTCGGCGGCAAGACCGCCGATGGCGGGGCCAAGCACGAAACCGATCCCAAAGGCCGCGCCGATGAGGCCGAAGTTTGCAGCTTTCTCCTGCGGTGACGAGATATCCGCGATATAGGCGGTTGCGGTGATATAGGTGGCTCCGGCCATGCCCGCGAGCGTTCGCCCCAGCAAAAGCAGCCAGAAACTGTCGGCCAGCGCCATGACCACATAATCAACAGCAAGCATGACGAGTGCCGCAATCAGGATCGGCCTGCGCCCGACCGCATCAGAAATGCTGCCCACAATCGGGCCAAAGAGGAAAAGGGCTCCGGCGTAGGCGGCCATCAGCAGCCCGCCCCAGAACGCGCCCTCTCCCGTGTCGCCCGCACCGACCCGGGCCATCAGATCGGGCATGATCGGGAAAACGATACCAATGCCGATAGCGTCGATCATCAGGGTAATCAGGATAAAGAGGATGGCGCGGTTCTTGAACATACGGACCTATCGGACGGCGCTGCCCGCAACGCAAGCCAAAAGACCGGCCTCCGGGAGGAGGCGGCGGCGTTAAAGCATCGAGACCGCGCAGAGGGTCCGGTCTTGCCGTAGCCGTCCCTTAGAAGTGGTCGGGCACCCGCGCGCTCAGCGCTCCACCCGCAGATGTCGCTTCACCCACCGTTCCCGAAACTGCTTCCCATTTCAGCAGATCCCAGCCGGATCGGCAGGAAAAATACGGCGACTACGCATTTCATTTTTTACCATCTGGTCAGAATTCTGAATTTGTGCTCCATTTTAGACCATGGAAACCATCGGGAATCAGCCATGACCTCTTCTATGCGAAAAAGCGGCGTCTCGTCGGGGCGTCTGGATGCTGCTGCGGTTCAGTCAAACTTCTCCGATCTGCATCCCGCCTACGACGCTCACGAAGCCCTTGTGGCGGCGGATCGGTGCTACTTCTGTCATGACGCTCCCTGTGTTACAGCCTGTCCGACGTCGATTGATATTCCTTTGTTCATACGTCAGATCGCAACCGGAACACCTGAGTCCGCCGCGAAAACCATACTGGATCAGAACATCCTTGGCGGCATGTGTGCCCGGGTCTGCCCGACCGAGACCCTGTGCGAAGAGGCCTGTGTGCGCGAAGCTGCCGAAGGCAAACCGGTGGAAATCGGGCGCCTGCAACGCCATGCGACTGACGTCCTGATGTCGGGGGGCATACACCCGTTCACGCGGGCCGCACCGACGGGCAAGACCGTGGCCATCGTGGGGGCCGGGCCAGCCGGTCTGGCCTGCGCGCACCGCCTGGCGATCCATGGTTATGATGTGGTGATCTTTGAGGCGCGTGCAAAGGGGGGCGGTCTGAACGAATTCGGGATTGCCGCCTACAAATCGACGAATGACTTTGCGCAGAAGGAGGTCGACTGGCTCTTGCAGATCGGCGGCATCGACATCCGCTATGGCCAGTCACTGGGCCAGGACATCTCGATGGACCTTCTGATAGGGGAGTTCGATGCCGTCTTCCTTGGCATGGGCCTTTCAGGCGTGAATGCGCTGTCGCTTGCGGGCGAAGAAAAAGACCATGTAGAGGATGCCGTCGGTTTTATCGCGGAACTGCGTCAAGCCACGGACCTGACCACGGTTCCCATCGGCAGGCGGGTCGTGATTGTTGGCGGCGGCATGACCGCGATTGATGCCGGCGTTCACGCAAAACTGCTGGGCGCCGAGGTGGTCACAATCGTCTATCGGCGTGGACGGGAGGCGATGCCGGCCTCCACGTTCGAGCAGGACCTCGCGCAGCAGAAGGGCGTCCGGCTGATCTTTGACGCGGCACCCGTTGGCATCGAGGGGAACGGAAGCCTCTCCGCCGTGCGCTTTGCCTACACAGAGCAGCGGGACGGCCAGCTCGTGACGTCTGATGAAACCTTCACCCTACCGGCGGATCAGCTCTTCAAGGCGATCGGACAAAGGTTGGGACCGCTCCCGGAGAAAATCGGGTTGGAGCGCGGCAAGATCGCTGTCGATGGCGCGGGGCGCACCTCCGCCCGGGGCGTGTGGGCAGGTGGCGACTGTGCCTCCGGGGGGGATGACCTCACCGTGACGGCTGTGGCCGAGGGTCGCGATGCCGCCGAAGACATCCATTCCAAACTGACGGGAGAAGGCTGATGGCCGATCTGACAAGTACCTTTTGCGGCATAAAATCTCCCAATCCGTTCTGGTTGGCGTCCGCCCCCCCGACCGATAAGGAATATAACGTCCGGCGGGCTTTTGACGCGGGATGGGGTGGCGTGGTCTGGAAGACCCTGGGGATGGACGGCCCCCCCGTGGTGAACGTCAACGGCCCGCGATACGGTGCCATCTGGGGGGCGGATCGCCGGTTGCTGGGGCTCAACAACATTGAACTTATCACCGACAGGCCGCTTGATGTGAACCTGCAGGAAATGGCCCGCGTCAAACGGGACTATCCTGATCGCGCCCTTGTCGCATCGGTCATGGTGCCCTGCGAAGAACAGGCCTGGAAAGAGATCCTGCCCCGGATCGCCGAGACCGGCTGCGACGGGTTCGAGCTGAACTTCGGCTGCCCGCATGGAATGGCCGAGCGCGGCATGGGCTCAGCAGTCGGGCAGGTGCCAGAATACATCGAAATGGTGACCCGCTGGTGCAAGGAAGCCACCGCCCTGCCGGTCATCGTGAAGCTCACCCCAAATGTCACCAACATCCTCTATCCGGCGGAGGCGGCAAAAAAGGGCGGCGCGGATGCGGTCAGTCTCATCAATACGATCAACTCCATCACCTCGGTGAACCTCGACACAATGTCGCCTGAACCGATGATCGACGGCAAGGGAACACACGGCGGGTACTGCGGCCCGGCGGTCAAGCCGATTGCCCTCAACATGGTTGCCGAAATCGCGAGGGGTCCAGAGACACAGGGTTTGCCGATTTCAGGGATTGGCGGCATCACCACCTGGCGGGATGCGGCTGAATTCATGGCCCTTGGCGCGGGAAATGTGCAGGTCTGCACCGCTGCCATGACCTACGGCTTCAAGGTGGTTCAGGAGATGATCTCGGGCCTCAAGCAATGGATGGACGATCAGGGCCACGCATCGCTTGATGCCATTGTCGGGCGCGCGGTGCCGAATGTGACGGACTGGCAGTACCTCAACCTGAACTATGTGACCAAGGCGCGGATCAATCCGGACCTCTGCATCAAATGCGGCAGATGCTATGCCGCCTGCGAGGATACATCCCATCAGGCGATCTCCATGTCACCCGAGCGCGTCTTTGAAGTGAAAGATGATGAGTGCGTGGCCTGCAATCTCTGCGTCAACGTCTGCCCGGTGGAGGCGTGCATCACGATGGAGACGCTTGCGCCCGGCACCGTCGACGAGCGCACCGGCGCGGTGGTCGAGGATGCCTTTGCCGACTGGACAACACATCCGAACAACCCGTCGGCTGCCGCAGCCGAGTAAGCTGCGCCCCGGGCGCAGATCATTCAACGGTCGGGCGCAACGCCCGCACAAAGAAGTCCGTAAGATAGGCGTCCGCCTCGTCAAAGAGCCGTTCGGCGCGCGGCTCACCGAGGATCGCGCAAACCTGAACGTCGAAATCCGCATAGTGCTGGGTCATGGCCCAGATCGAGAAAATCAGGTGATGCGGGTCCACATGCGCCAGCTTCCCCTCCCGGCTCCAGTTTTCGATGACGGCGGCTTTCTCATCCACCAGTGATTTGAGCGCGCCCGAAAGCTGGTCCACGGTCCGAGGGGCCCCGTGCAGGATTTCGGTTGCGAAGAGCTTGCTTTCCCGCGGCATCTCCTGTGACATCCGCAGCTTGCGGCGGACATAAGTCAGGATTTCAGCCAGCGGTTCGCCTTCCTCGGAGAGTTCGCGCAGGGGGCTGAGCCAGGTTTCCAGAAGGCTTTCCAGCAGATCGGTATAAATGGCATCCTTGCTGCCGAAATAATAGACAACATGTGGCTTGGACATGCCTGCGGCATCGGCAATCTTGGCGAGGGTCGCCCCGCGCAGCCCGTCTACCGCGAAGACATCAAGCGCGGCCCGCAGGATTTGCTGACGTTTTTCACGTTGGATGCGGGTGAGCTTTTGCTTCTTGGGATCGGCCCGCCTGCCGCTTGCTGCCTTTTCCACCATCGTCACTGTTCTGCACCGCCAAATGTCATGAGTGTGACTTGCTTCCAGTTTAACTCACGGCGCTCTGGCGGGGTGATCTGGTCAAATGACACGGATCTCCCATTGCTGGGGCCTGACCGTCACATTGCCCGCAGGAGGTGCAGGTTTCAACTCTTTACGGGCGGGCTTGTGCATTTTTCTGTCCAATTGGTCAAAAAATGTTGACCCTTGGTGCAAGATCAGCCCACGCTGAGCCGAGGTGCGGAATCGCGCGATCCGAAAGATGTGGGCAACGGGGGTAGATAAATGGAACGCGGCCAGAATTTGCGTATCGATCCGGACCGCCTTTGGGACAGCCTGATGGAGATGGCAAAGATCGGCCCGGGCGTTGCAGGTGGGAACAATCGTCAGACCCTTACGGACGAAGACGCAGAAGGCCGCGCGCTTCTCAAAAGGTGGTGTGATGAGGCCGGGCTCGAGATGGGCGTGGACACCATGGGCAACATGTTCGCGACCCGGGCGGGCGAGGACCCGGATGCGCTGCCCGTCTACATGGGCTCGCATCTCGACACCCAGCCCACGGGCGGGAAATATGACGGTGTGCTCGGCGTGCTTGGGGCGCTTGAGGTCGTGCGCACGCTGAACGATCTGGATGTGACCACCAAACACCCGATTGTCATCACCAACTGGACCAATGAGGAAGGCACCCGATACGCCCCTGCCATGCTGTCATCGGGTGTTTTTGCCGGAAAGCACGCGCAGGACTGGGCCTATGACCGGGTGGACGCGGAGGGCAAGAAGTTCGGCGATGAGCTCAAACGCATCGGTTGGGTTGGCGACGAAGAGGTTGGCGCCCGCAAGATGCACGCCATGTTTGAGTTGCATATCGAACAGGGTCCGATCCTCGAAGCCGAGGGCAAGGACATCGGTGTTGTTACTCACGGGCAGGGGTTGCGATGGATCGAATGCACCGTGACGGGGAAAGAGAGCCACACCGGCTCGACCCCCATGAACATGCGCAAGAACGCAGGCCGTGGTCTGGCACTGGTGACCGAGCTGGTGCATGAGATCGCGATGCGGAACCAGCCGAATGCGGTGGGGGCCATCGGCCACATTGATGTCTACCCCAACAGTCGCAACATCATTCCCGGCAAGGTCGTCTTTACCGTCGACATGCGCACCCATCTGCTCGACAAGCTCAACGGTATGGTCGATGAATTTATGCAACGCGCGCCGAAACTCTGCGAGGAGATCGGGGTCGGTTTCGACTGTCACATCGTGGGCCAGTTCGACCCGCCCGCCTTTGATGAGGCCTGCGTTGCAGCGGTCCGCGATGCGGCAAAGGAGCTTGGCTACCGCCATATGGACATCGTTTCCGGCGCGGGCCACGATGCCTGCTGGATCAACGACGTGGCCCCCACCGCAATGATCATGTGCCCCTGCGTGGATGGCCTGAGTCACAATGAAGCCGAAGAAATCACCCGCGAATGGGCCCAGGCCGGCACGGACGTGCTTCTGCACGCGGTGCTGAACACGGCGGAGATTGTAGAGTGAGGTCAGCAATGGACTTGGCGGAGTACATCGAAAAGTCACTGGTCGCGATTTCTAAGGGCGTCAAAGAAGCCCAAGAAAAAGCTCATGTTACAATTGCGCCCGGCTTTGTCGAAGGTAAACCGTTGCTGGAAGCCCAGATGGTAAAGCTTGAAGTTGAGGTGGCGACAACGTCGGAAGGTGGAGGCAAGATCAACGTGCTTTCCTTCGGCTCAGGCGAGGCGTCACGTGCCTCTCAAAGGGCACATAAGATCACTTTTGAGGTTCCCGTATTCTTCAATTCAATCAATGTTTATTCGGGGAGTGAATTTAAATGACCACAGTCATCAAGAATGGCACAATCGTCACCCATGATCTGACCTACAAGGCCGACGTGTTGATCGAGGGCGGGCGGATCATCGAAATCGGCGAAAACCTCGCGGGTGATGAGGCGCTTGATGCAAGCGATTGCTACGTGATGCCCGGCGGGATTGACCCGCATGTGCATCTGGAAATGCCGTTCATGGGAACGTATTCCTCGGATGATTTTGAGAGCGGCACGCGGGCGGCGCTGGCGGGGGGGACCACAATGGTGGTGGATTTCTGCCTGCCCAATCAGGGGGAAAGCCTGCTCGACGCGATCAAGCGCTGGGACAACAAATCGACCCGCGCAAATTGCGATTACTCCTTCCACATGGCGGTGACATGGTGGGGGGAGCAGGTCTTCAACGACATGAAAACCGTGATTGAAGAGCGCGGCATCAACACGTTCAAACATTTCCTCGCCTATAAGGGCGCGTTGATGGTGAACGATGATGAGCTTTATGCCTCGTTCAACCGCTTGGCGGAGTTGGGTGGCATTGCGATGGTCCATGCCGAAAACGGCGATGTGGTGGCAGAACTCTCCGCAAAGCTTTTGGCAGAAGGCAACACAGGCCCTGAGGCGCATGCCTATTCCCGCCCGCCGCAGGTCGAGGGGGAGGCAACCAATCGCGCGATCATGATCGCGGATATGGCCGGTGTCCCGCTCTACGTCGTCCACACCTCCTGTGAAGAGGCGCATGAGGCGATCCGCCGGGCGCGCCAGCAGGGCAAACGGGTCTGGGGGGAGCCGCTCATCCAGCATCTCACCCTGGATGACAGCGAATATGCGCATCCCGACTGGGATCACGCGGCACGCCGTGTCATGTCTCCACCCTTCCGCAACAAACAGCACCAGGATAGTCTCTGGGCCGGGCTACAGGCGGGATCGCTTTCCGTTGTCGCAACGGATCACTGCGCGTTCACCACCGAACAAAAGCGCTACGGTGTGGGTGATTTCACCAAGATCCCGAACGGCACGGGAGGCCTCGAAGACCGGATGCCGATGCTCTGGACCCATAGCGTGATGACCGGGCGGTTGACCATGAACGAGTTCGTGGCGGTCACCTCCACGAACATCGCCAAGATACTCAACTGCTACCCGCGCAAAGGTGCGGTAGCGGTCGGTGCAGATGCGGATCTGGTGGTTTGGGACCCGAACAAGTCCAAGACCATCACCGCCGGGGCGCAACAATCGGCCATCGACTACAATGTCTTCGAGGGAAAAGACGTGACCGGATTGCCGCGCTTCACGCTGACACGGGGCAAGGTCGCCATCCACGATGGAGAGGTCCGCACCGAGGAGGGCCATGGAACATTCGTGTCCCGACAGGGCAATGGGGTGACGAACAAGGCGCTGAGCACATGGAAGGAACTCACCGCGCCGCGCCCCGTGGAACGCAGTGGCATTCCGGCGACCGGCGTCTGAAACCGGGGACAACTCTTCTGGTCAATAGCAGATTGACGCTGGACCCGATGTAAGGAACTAAAGGGCAATTTCGGACGGTACCGCGCAAATGCAAAGCCAGCAATTCGTCTCTGAAGACGCGCCAGCCACTACGATCCAGGCCAAGGGGCTCAATCTGGTCTTTCAGACAGGTGATGGACCCGTTCACGCGCTGAGCGATGTTGATCTTTCCATCAACAAGGGTGATTTCGTTTCGTTTATCGGGCCATCAGGGTGCGGCAAGACAACCTTCTTGCGCTGCATCGCAGGGCTGGAGACGCCGACAGGCGGCACGCTCTCCGTCAACGGCATGACGCCGGACGACGCGCGCCGGTCCCGCGCTTATGGCTACGTCTTTCAGCACGCGGGTCTCTACCCATGGCGCACCATTGGCGGCAACATCAGACTACCGCTTGAGATCATGGGCTATACAGAGGCCGAGCGCGCGGAACGGGTGACGCGGGTGTTGGACCTGGTAGAGCTGACCGGGTTCGAAAGGAAATACCCCTGGCAATTGTCGGGCGGCATGCAGCAGCGCGCATCGATCGCGCGAGCCCTCGCATTTGATGCAGACATTCTCTTGATGGACGAGCCTTTCGGCGCATTGGACGAGATCGTACGAGATCACCTCAACGAACAATTGCTGCACCTATGGGCGCGTACGGAAAAGACCATTGCCTTCGTGACCCACTCCATTCCGGAGGCGGTCTACCTTTCGACCAGGATTGTTGTGATGAGCCCGCGCCCCGGGCGGATCACCGACGTGATCGAAAGCCCCTTGCCCAAGGAACGGCCCTTGGATTTGCGGGAAAGCCCGGAATTTCTCGAAGTGGCGCATCGGGTGCGTGAAGGGCTTCGGGCGGGGCATTCCTATGAGTAATCGCAAAACGATGTCGGTGCGGGGAGACGACCTTATCCTCCCCCCGCAACCAATCCGCCGTTTGTTTAAGGGCGCGGTCCCCCCTTTCATCGTTCACGGTCATCGGCTCTCCAGCCTGTACCGTAGGTTCAGTTCACGACAAATTCCTTTCATTGTTCTTAAAATACTCAAGATCCGGCGAGATGCAGCCATCTTTCCATTTGAGTATTTCTGGAACAATGAAGAGGGAGGGATCGCATCATGCGGTCTGTGATTCCTGTTCTGACGGTTCTCGGTGTACTGGTTGCGATATGGCATCTCGCCGTTGCGCCGCTGAACATTCGTGTGGCCCTGGACCAGGCGGAGCGCAGCGGTGCCGCAATTCAACCGAAGGGGTCGGTGGAGCGACATGCCGTCCCGGTCTGGCGGCTGATGGCTGACAATGCTTCACACATCAGGGCTGGATATGACCTCGACCGACCGCGTTTGCCGACGCCCGTACAAGTCGGACAGGAGCTTTGGAAAACCACCGGCGCGATGGCCCTGAAGGGGCGCGCATGGTCGAAAAGGTCGCTGATTTATCATGGGTGGATTACACTGCGATCTACTCTCTGGGGCTTCGTGCTTGGCACATCGCTCGGGATCATCGGTGCGGTGGCCATTGTCTATTCGCGCGTGGCAGATCTGAGCCTGATGCCCTGGGCCATCATCAGCCAGACAATTCCCATTGTTGCGCTGGCCCCGATGATCATCGTTGTCTCAAGCCAGCTGGGCGTGGAAAGCCGAGGGGTGCCCAAGGCCATCATATCCGCCTATCTCTGCTATTTCCCTGTTCTTGTCGGGATGGTCAAAGGGTTGCGTGCGCCAGAGCTGTCGCAACTGGACTTGCTGAGGACATATGATGCGACAGGGCTGCAGAGCTTTCTGAAACTGAGGTTGCCTGCTTCCATGCCATATCTTTTCACCTCGTTGAAGGTTGGGATTGCGGCAGCGCTTGTTGGAACAATCGTTGGCGAATTGCCTACCGGCGCGATCTCGGGGCTGGGCGCTCGCATCCTGATCGGGGATCAGTTCGGCACGCCGCTTGCCATCTGGTCCGCGCTCTTTGCCGCTGCAATTCTGGCGGGCCTGCTTGTGACCGTGCTCGACGTCGTGCAACGTCTGGCCCTCCGGCGCATGGGCATGCAGCCATGAGCGGGCTTTGGCTTGCACTGGTGTTCTGGATGGCCGCCTGGGGTCTCAACATCTGGTTGGCAAACGGTCGGTGGCGAAACAGTAGAGCGGTGCACATTGCCGTGCCTGTGCTCTTTGGACTGACACTGCTGGTGCTTTGGGAAGGGGCTGTCCGGGGTCTCAGTGTCAGTCAGGTCATTCTGCCACCACCAAGCGTGGTTGCGCAGACCTTTGCGGCCTCGACGGATATCCTCTGGGTCGATTTTGTCCAGACGGTGATAAAGGGCGCACTACGAGGGTTTGCCATCGGGTTTGTCGCCGCCGTCCTCTGTGCCATTGCCATTGACCGTTCCGCCTTTCTGACCCGTGGACTGCTGCCGATCGGGAACTTCTTTGCGGCGCTTCCCATCGTTGGGGTGGCGCCGATCATGGTCAACTGGTTCGGGTTTGACTGGCAGTCGAAAGCGGCTGTTGTGGTGGTCATGGTCTTCTTCCCGATCCTCGTGAATACGGTTCAGGGCTTGCGCGCAACTGACGCTATGCAGCGCGACCTGATGCGCACCTATGCGGCAAACTACAGGCAGACCCTCTTCAAGCTGCGCCTGCCGGCTGCGATGCCTTTTGTGTTCAACGGCTTGAAGGTCGCGACGACACTTGCCCTGATCGGGGCGATTGTCGCTGAATATTTCGGCTCACCCACACGAGGCATGGGGTTTCGCATATCGACCGGCGTCGGCAGCTTGTCTATTGACCTTGTGTGGGCTGAAATAGCGGTGGCCGCGATGGTGGGAACGGCGCTTTACGGGATCGTGGCCCTGATCGAAAAACGCGTGACATTCTGGCATCCATCGCAACGATAAGAACAAAACGGACGATCAACAAAGGGAGAAAACTGATGAAACAAACAACGACGGCATTAGCATTTGCATTTGGTCTGGCATCGGGGGCGGCAAATGCTGCGGATGATGTCACCTTGCAACTCAAGTGGGTCACGCAAGCGCAGTTTGCGGGCTACTACGTGGCGTTGGAAAACGGGTTTTATGAAGAAGAAGACCTGAATGTCACCATCAAACCCGGCGGACCTGACATCGCGCCCACGCAGGTTCTTGCCGGTGGTGGCGCGGACGTCACCGTCGAATGGATGCCCGCAGCGCTTGCTGCGCGCGAAAAGGGCCTGCCGATGGTCAATATCGCACAGCCCTTCAAATCGTCCGGCATGATGCTGACGTGCCGCAAGGATGCGGGTGTTGCGACCACTGACGACTTTGCGGGCAAAACGCTCGGTGTGTGGTTTTTTGGCAATGAATTCCCGTTCCTGAGCTGGATGAGCCAGCTTGGCCTGCCCACGGATGGTTCTGACGCGGGTGTCGAAGTTCTGAAGCAGGGTTTCAACGTAGACCCCTTGCTGAACGGGCAGGCCGCCTGCGTGTCGACCATGACCTACAATGAATACTGGCAGGTGATCGACGCGGGCCTGACCCCTGTGGAACTTGTGACGTTCAAATACGAAGACCAGGGCGTGGCGACGCTGGAGGATGGTCTTTATGTTCTGGAGGAAAACCTCGCGGACCCGGCCTTTGAAGACAAGATGGTGCGCTTTGTCCGGGCATCGATGAAAGGCTGGAAGTGGGCCGAGGAAAACCCGGAAGATGCGGCGATGATTGTGCTCGACTATGACGAAACCGGCGCTCAAACCGAGGCGCATCAGGTCAGGATGATGGGCGAGATTGCCAAGCTGACCGCAGGCTCGAACGGTGCGCTGGACCCTGTCGATTACGAGCGCACGGTTGAATCCCTGCTCGCCGGTGGCTCTGATCCGGTCATTACAAAAGCGCCGGAGGGGGCCTGGACACACAGCATCACAGACAAAGCCCTGCAATAGCAGCTTGGCGGAGCGTGCAGACGCTCCGCTTTTCGCTGTGCCGGAGATCCAATTCCGAAGGGCGTCCGCCGTGACCTTCGCGGCAAGTCACACCTCTGACAACAGCGCTTTGGCGGCGATGGCGGTATGGGAAAGGAAAACCAACGCAGCGTGGTTGTGCAAGGCGGGTCGCCAGACCAGGTCGCGTAGCGAACGCCCCGTGATGAAGCGGAAAGGAGACGTCATGGCCCACACCCGATTTGCCATCTACTACGTGCCGCCAGAAGGTCCTCTGGCGGATTTCGGGGCTGCATGGTTGGGCTGGGACGTTATTCAAGGGCGCATTGCGGAGTCCTTTGACCTGCCCGGTTTGCCTGGCGTTACGCGCGAACCGGGCAAATACGGGTTTCATGCGACCCTCAAACCGCCGTTTTTTCTGGCTGAGGGCCAGTCGCCAGAGGCTCTGGTGCAGGCTACCTCTGCACTGGCGGCACGGCTGCCCCCGGCGAGATGTGACGGGCTCGATCTAACGACCCTCGGTCGTTTTCTGGCATTGACCTTGCGGGGCGACCCTCATGGCATCAATCAGATCGCCGCGGACTGCGTCAAGGAACTCGACTCCTTCCGCGCGGCACCAAGCGCTGAGGAGTTGGCCCGCCGCCGCACACCGCATCTGACCGTGCGACAAGAGGCGATGCTGGTGCAATGGGGCTACCCTCACGTCCTGGAAGAGTTCCGGTTTCACATGACCCTGACTGGCCGGATGCCAAGGGCCGACATCGCCAGATGGTCGGAACGGGTGACACAGCTTCTGCCAGACCTTCACAGGCCCTTTGCCGTGGACCAGATCGCCCTTTGTGGCGAGCGGGAAGACAGGCGGTTCGAATTGATCGAGCGCTACCCGCTCGCCGGTTAAGTCCTGACACCGTGCAGCCACACGGGCGCGCGGAAGATCACCCGGCCAGGTGTTCGACCGCCGCCTGAAGCGTCATGCGAAAAACCCCCAATCACGCAACGCCGCCTGAAATCAAAGATTGGGGCGCGTTACGTGATACTCGATGTTTCAGGTATTTCGTCAGACGCTCTAGGATAGCGTCTTGTGCACTTCGGGTACGAAGGTCTGATCGGCCATGGGCGGGCGGACATAGCCACGCTGTGGCGGGCGTTCTTCCAGCACCACTTGGTCACGCTGGATTTCCTCGTATGGGATCAGCGACAGCAGGTGACTGATGCAGTTCAGTCTTGCGTGTTTCTTCACGTCAGACTCGACCACATACCAGGGCGCCTGCTTGATGTCGGTATGGGAGAACATGTCGTCCTTGGCCTTGGAGTAATCGACCCAGCGCTTGCGGCTTTCAAGGTCCATCGGGCTGAGTTTCCACTGTTTCGTGGGGTCGGTGAGACGCTTCTGGAACCGCCGCTCCTGTTCCTCGTCGCTGACGGAGAACCAGTACTTGATGAGTTGAATGCCCGCGCGCACGAGCATCCTTTCGAACTCCGGACAACTCCGCATGAATTCCTTGTATTCCTCGTCGGAGCAAAACCCCATGACGCGTTCGACGCCCGCGCGATTGTACCATGACCGGTCAAAGATCGTGATCTCTCCCGCTGCCGGAAGGTGAGAGACGTACCTTTGGAAATACCACTGCGACTTTTCCCGCTCGGTCGGGGCGGGCAGGGCGACGACCTGGCAAATCCTCGGGTTCATCGCTTCGGTAATGCGCTTGATCGTGCCGCCTTTGCCTGCCGCATCCCGGCCCTCAAATATGATTGCCACCTTGTGCCCGGTTTGCTTGACCCATTCCTGCAGCTTTACCAATTCGATCTGTAGTCGGGCGAGTTCAGCTTCATAGACAGCATTGGATATCTTGGCCATTGGTCATGCTCCACCATGTTGACGCCCTTCACCAAAGCACACATGCGTCGAGAAGGCGAGGTTTCACGACGCGTCGGGGGAGGCTTTCGGCCCGGATCCCTTTTTGGTCCGGCCGCTGCATCATTGAGGGCGGCAGGTTTCCGGTCGGTTGTGAGCGACCTCGCATATTCGGCCAGAACGGCCATAGGGGAGGCGCGTTCGTCGGGGCTCGGGCGTCTGGCACATCGCTGCATCCGGCAGGATTTGCTGCCGCAAGGTCAAGTCTACGCGCGCAGCACAGAAGGCCCCGGCGCAATCCTCGCGGGTGGCTTTGTTTTGCAAACAATTCAAGTTTGTGTAGGCTGGTCGATATTTTAAGAAATTGGAGGATGCGGCTTTGACCGGTATTGAACACCTCAGAGGGGCGTATCACGACCTCGAACAGGCAGATATTCTGCGTGCCCCTGTTCAGGCGCTCATCGGCGTCACGGAAGAGCAAAAGACAACCCTCGCCACGCTTGGCATCGAAACCATCTTTGATCTGGCGACATCGCGGCCTTTTGCGGATGCCAGGCGGCTCGTCTTCCCTACGGTCGACGAGCGGGAATGGCGCGCGCATGACCTTTTTCCAAACGACCTGCTGAACCGGAACGTGAAAGCCGGGGCCGATGTTGCAGACCTGGGCATTGAAGACCTGATGCAGATTTCCGCCCGCAAGGCCGCGCTGATAAAGGTGCATCTGGCTGTGAACACCATTGGCGAACTGGCGGTCTGGCCCAGCTATCTTGCGGCGCGTGCCTTGGCGGGGATTGATCTTGATGGCACAGGTCGGGTCGGGGAAGACCCAGAACTGCCGGCGGAGCTTTTGCCCACGATGAACGATCAGGCCAGTGAGAAAGTCTTTTACACGGTCTATTCCGAAACCAGGGAAGCAAATGGCAGCGGCGGGCTGACCGGCGCTGTGTCGCTCGACCAGATCGCCACAAGGCAGGCGCAGGGCGAGGCAACGGTTGGTCACATCCTGCGCTATGAGCAGTCCTGGACACCCGTCGGGCTGACCTTGGGCAATCTGCTGCATTCGCTGGCACTGGCCCCCGGTGAGGCGACCCGTGTCGCGATCACCAGTTGGGGCCGGCAGCAGTCCGCCTCGACCTCCGAGGATATCGCCCAAAACGAAGCCTTGTCGAACCTGTCGACCAGCGCCCGTGCAATCAGCGAGATCACGAGCGCCGTGGCCCGAGAGGCCAGCGAGGGTTTCTCCAGCATGAACAACAACACGAACGTGGCCAATTCCGGCACCACCAATTACGGCCTGCTGAATTCCGAAGAGGCGCTGACCGCGGGGGCAGCGGGTGCCACCGCCGGGGGCATTGCCGGTGCGCAGGCAGGCGGCATCGCCGGTGTGGGGATCGGGGGCGCAGGCGGCGCGATCATAGGAGGCGCTGCGGCGGCTGCCGGATCCTGGGGGATCGGCACCGGCGGTGGCATCCTTGCGGGCGCGGGTATCGGCGCGCTCGCGGGCGGCGCGGTCGGCATAGGCTCCGGCGCGCTGGTCGGCGGGGCTGCGGGTGGCGCGATGGGGTTCATGGGGGCTGCGAATTTCGGCTCCGACCTCGACAGTACGACAAATGCCACGCTCGAAAGCGTGACCGTGACCAGCACCGATGGCACGCGGGAGGTCGAAAGCGAGATGATGCAGTCGGTCTCCGACCAGACCCAGCAACAGGCCAGCAGCGCCAGAAGCCGCACCGCGTCGATCGTGCAGGAGGTCAGCCAGTCCGAATCCGAAAATGTCTCTACCCGTGTCGTTGCGAACTACAACCACATGCATGCGATGACCGTGCAGTATTTCGAGGTTGTCCAGATATATCGTCAGGAAACGCGCCTGCTCAAAAGCGACCCTTGCGTCTATGTGCCCGTGGGCCCTGTCCGGAGCTGGACGCCTGAATTGATCCGCAAATATCGTGGTCAGCTTCTGGCCGCTGCCCTGTCGCCGGATTTTGCCTTTCATCTGCTGGCGGCCTACGGGACCGTTGGCCTGCATGCGCCCAGCTTTGCGCGGATGCCGGTCGAAGAGCTGCGGACCCTGTCCGATGAGGCGTTGATGAACGCGCGGCACGTCCTTGATACCTTCATCGGCGCAAACCCGCACAATGACTGGCGATTGCCCGATGACGCAGAGATCGTCTCGATTCTCGGGACCAACCTTTATAACGGCTGGTCCTTGTTTGATGCCTCGATCGACAAGAAATTTGACCACCGGGTCTATGCCCTGATGCGCGGGCAGAGGACGCGCGAAGAGATCAAGGTGGCGGGGCTTGAGCCAGCCTTGCCGCTCAGTCAAATCCGGGGTCTTGAGTTTCAGGCGACGCTGCGTCCCGGTGAAACGGAAGATCTTGAGAAACTCCTCAAAGAGCCGATCCGGGTTTCCTTCCGCATTGACATGAAATGTCCCGGCAAAAGCGGCACCATCGCCTTTCATGCGCATGGTATGGTGGACAGTTCTCATATCGTGCGGCAGGGGCGCGGCGGGCGCGGCGCGATCGTCTTCCCGATTGTCGAGATTGGCGCGGCGGTCTCGCTGAAGAAGGCGCTGGATCACCTCAATGAAAACACGGAGTGGTATTCCCGTCAGATCCTGCGGCGCAAGGACAAGGCATTGGCGCGCGCGCTGGTTGACAACCTTGCCTTTGGCGGCTCGGTTCTGGGCGAACATGTTGATCCCGAACCGGTCGCGATCAACGGTGATCGTCTGGTCTTCAAATTGCAGAGCGCGAAGTTTCGCCCGCGCAGGCCAGCCAAAACAGTCGCGACGCAGGAGGTTGTCCCCGTGGGGACAGGCGGGGTTTTTGCTGAAGCTGTCCTCGGGCGGGCGAATTCGGCGGAGAAGATCGACCTCACGCGGTTCTGGAACTGGCAGGACTCACCGATACCGCTCACACCGCCGGAAATCTCGCCGGTGGCCACAGGGTCCCGGGCGCAGGCGGTCAATCTGATTCCGGGGCGGCTCGACGCGCCCCTCGTGCAGAACATGGACCCGCGGGCCTTGCCTGATCCGCAAGGCACGCTGGCCGTGCTGAACACGATCCAGCAGCGTCTCTTCGAGGATATGAGCGGCATTCTGGAAACCGCGCAGGTTGCGCAAACCGCTCTGCAACAGGCAGCGACCGCGTCGGTGGCAACCGGCGATGCGGTTTCCGAGAACCTGCAAAAGGGGATGGAGCAGACGGGCCGCATTGTCGAACAGGCCTCCAAGATGGTGGGAGAGTTCGGCACGATGGTAGCGGAGAAAAGCCTTGACGTTCTCAATAGCGGTGTCTCCGGCGCCTTGGGATCATCGGGCGGGCTTGGCGGCTTGATGAGCGGGGCGTCAGGCGGCGCGATGTCCACGCCCGGCACCTCTGGCGGCGGGTCAGGATCCGCCGCGCGGGGCGGCGCGGGCGTTTCCGGCGGCACGTCGGGGGTGGTCAGTGGTGGACTGACCGGCAGTGCGACCGGCATCGGCGGCGCGTTGAACGAGGCCCGCAAGTTTGGTGGTAACTTCGCGGGGTCAGGCGCCACAGGCGGTTCTGGCCCGTCCGGAAACGCGTTGCTGTCAGAATATGCCAGCGACGGCAGCCAGAGCTTACCATCCGAAATCATCAAGCGCGCCACCGGCGTTCAGACCGGCAGCCATGGTGGTTCAGGTCGTCGCGCCGAACAGGATGGCGACGCAGGATCATCGCTGCAAGACCGCGTAAATGCGGAGTTGAAGCCGCTGGTGACCCGCGCCACACGCGCCGACAGCGACTATGACGCCCTGTTGGAGAAAACCCTCGAACTGATTGAATTTGCGCAATTTTCGGGAGGTTCTGATACCTCCGTTCTGGAGGCTGTCGGAGACGCTCTACACAATGGCTGGAAAGCCGCTGTCTTGCGGGCAGCGGATCGGTTCAATGCCGGCGATCATGACGCGGTGCATCGCATGATGGAGCTGGACGCCCATCGCGCCCTGCTGCCGACCCTGATAAATGGCGCGGGTTTCGATCTGCAAGGCATGCTCCGCGCAGAGATCGCCATCGAAGACGTCGTTGTCCCTGCAAAGGTCACGGGTGGTGAAGAGATCACCATCACCGGACGTGTGATGGAGAGCCTGTCGGATGGCACAAAGGTGCCCGCCATCGGGGCCGAGGTTTCGCTGACCTCAAAGCCGACATTGCAGGAGCACCAGCGCACGAGCGCGGATGTGGAGGGGCGGTTCAGCTTTGTCATCAACCATGGTGTGCCGCCCGCCGGGTTTGACGGCGTCCACCGTTTTGCGGGCTGGTTTGATCTGGAGCTTGACATCGCGGCGCACTCCGGTCGAACGCCGCTTGTCGCTGAAAAACACCTGATCGTGCCGGGGGAAATCTCCGTCAAGCTGATCGGGGCCTTTGACAATGAAACAGGCGAAGAGCGTTTGATCGGCTCCGTCGTGCAGGCCGGCCGGGACAAGGAGCTAACACTGCAATTCCGCGCCATGATTGCCGGTCAGCCTTTGAACCGTGATGTGCAGATGCAGGCCTCACATGTGGCCGTCAACGGTGAGGGGCTCGTTGAGACTGTGACGAACCCGGATGGGTCCGGCGAATTCGTCGTGGTGTTCCGGCCAACAGGGGCGGTCGGTGACGTCGCCTATGTTTCGCCGGTTGTACATTTCGGTGGGTACAGTCAGGAGACGCCGCTGCGTGAAGCGCCTGGATTTGCTGCGCTGAACATCATCTAGAGCATCGGCCTGCAAATCTGAACCGCCGCCCTTATCGAGTTTACCCGGCACCGCCCTCCAGCCCCCTCCCTCTGGGAAGGGGCTGGCCTCGGCTCTAAGAGGTCGTGTTGCAGATCAAACGGATGCCGCCCCAGAGTGAAATCGGTTCTTGCCGCACCAATGCCGGATCACGTGCAGATATTGTCAGCAAGAATTATGCCGACATTTAGGTTCGATTTTTATCTGATAACGGCAATTTAAACGGACCGTCCTACCCCGTTTCTAATGGCTGAACGGGACGCGATAAACGTGAGTGCGGGGCCTGAAAGGGGCCTTGAGAATCTGCTTGTCAGTGCACTTGCAGAGCCAGCAATCCTTGTTTCCGCGGAAAAGTCGATTGCCGCCATCAATCATTCCGCACTTGCGGCACTTGGGCTCGTAGACGCAGGCCAGGTCTTGGGTCAGGGGCTGACGTCCTTCCTGTGCCCCGATCAGGGGGAGGGATTCTGGGCGCATCTGGAAGAGGTCGAGACAGGCGAGACCGGGCTCGATTTTGCCAAGGCACGGTTGCGGCACGAAACGCGCACGCAGGTCTTCGCGGTCCAGCCCCTTTTCGAAGCGAATGGCCGATGCCGCGGCTATCTTTGCCAGGCGATCGCGCAGACCCCGACCTCGGCAGACCTTCAAATCCAGCGCAACCAGCGCTACTTCGATAACGAAGATCGTTGGAAAACGGCAATCCTGAGTGCGAACCAGGCGGTCTGGGATCATGATTTCGAGCGCGATGAGCACTACGTGTCCGAAACCTGGCGCCAATTGCGCGGCCTGGGCCTTGACGAGCAATTGCCACATTCCACGGAGGAGTGGTTGAAGACAATTCATCCGCAGGATGTCGCCCATATCGAGGAAGAGTTACGCAAGATCGACACCGGCGCGACGGACGTCATCAACTACAAATTTCGCCAGCGACACAAAGAGGGTCATTGGGTTTGGTTCTTGAGCCGGGGCAGGGTGGTCCGCCGGGGGGAGGATGGTACGCCTTTACGCATCATCGGAACCGATACCGATGTGACCGAGATCAAGACCGCAGAACTGGAAAGCCAGCGGATGGCAAAGCGGCTCGATGTTGCGATGGAGGCGGCTGGAATGGCCCGGTGGGAGTTCAGTGTGAACAAGGAAGAAGCGTATTGGGATGACAGGCTTCTTAAAATGGCCGGCATCACCGACGGGAAGAACATCAGACCCCAGGACGATTGGCTGCGCTACATCCACCCCGATGACCGCGCCGACGCGCTCAGCTATACCGAACGCTGTCTCAAGGAGCAAAAAGATGTGGCCTACGACTACCGCATGGTGACGGAAGACGGCCAGATCAAACACGTCAGAACGCGCGGAAAATATGTCATCCATCCGGAAAATGATGCGTGGTACTACGGCGTGAACTTCGACATCACCAAGGATAAGCTGCAAACGCAGGAGCTGGAGAAAGCGCGCGCGTTGCTTGAGCACGAAAGCCGGCACGATGCCTTGACCGGCTTGCCCAATCGCAGGAAGCTGGACGAGGTTTTGTCGGACTGCGTGAAAAACTGCACTGGGCGGGTCGCGGCGCTGCACTGCGACATAGACCATTTCAAGCAGATCAATGATACGCTCGGGCATGATGCGGGGGATGCGACACTGAAGCATGCGGCAGGCATTCTCGAAAGACACACGCCGGATGCGTCGATTGTTTCTCGGGTGGGCGGCGACGAATTTGTCGTTCTTTTGCTGGACGCCCCCGGCGACCCGGAACTGGAGCGCCTTGCCGAAACGCTTATCCGTGAAATGTCCCGCCCCTTTTTCTACAACGCGCAGGAGTGCAATATCGGCACAAGCATAGGCGTGGCGACGACCTCGCGCCTCGGCGATCAAGGGAGCGCGCTCTTCATTGATGCCGATCTCGCGCTTTACGAGGCAAAAAAGGCGGGGCGCGGGCGATATCGCTTCTTCACAGCGTCGATGAAGGAAGAGGCCCGCAAACGCAAAAACTCCTTCGACGCGCTGTCTGCCGGCTTCGATAACGGCGAGATCACCTGCCACTACCAGCCCCAGTTTGATGCCCGGACGCTGGCGGTGACCGGACTTGAAGCCCTCGTTCGGTGGGAAAGCGCGAAGTTCGGGTTGCTGATGCCGCAGGAGTTTTTGCAGACCGCCGAAGACATGGGATTGTTGCCGCAATTCGATGAGCTGGTCCTGCGGCGCGCGCTCTATGACATGGGAAAATGGCAACAGCAGGGAATCTGCGTACCGCGTATTTCCGTCAACGTCTCGGCCCACCGCCTTAACGATCCCGCGCTGGGGGATCAATTGCGGGTGCTGGACCTGCCCCGGGACAAGTTGTCCTTCGAACTGCTCGAATCCGCTTTCCTTGATGCCAGAAATGATGTGATCGACCGCAATCTGCGCCTGATTAGCGCTTTGGGGGTCGACATTGAAATCGACGATTTCGGCAGCGGCCATGCCTCGATCGCAAGCCTTCTTGAGATCAAGCCGAACCGTCTCAAGGTTGACCGTTGCCTGGTGCAACCCATTGTCGAATCAACGCGCCAACGCGAACTTGTGAAAACAATTATCGGCATCGGGCGGATGCTGGGGATCGAGGTGGTGGCTGAAGGTGTCGAAACGGCAGCGCATATCGAGATACTTCAGCAGATGGGATGCTGTTTCTTGCAGGGTTATGGTTTGGCGCGCCCAATGAACGCGGAGAAAATCGCAGAATTCCTGCAAGAACGTGCGGCCCCGAATGCGGCCGCCTCAAGCGGCTGAACGATCAATCCCGGGTCCGGCTTGTCTGGGCCTTTCGGCAAACAGATCATGATCGGTGCTGAAAGGAGGCGTGGTTCCGGGGTGTGCCACCCGCACGACAGGGCGGCACTGATGTCAGGCGATGCCCCTCTGCACAGCGACCCTTTACAGGAAAAGGCCGCAGTTGGCGGGTTCTGCGCGTCTGGTCTTCTCAGACGGTTGTACCCTTTCGACGTATGGCGCAGCCGACGCAGCCCGCAAAGATGCCCACGATAATCGCCACGACAAGTTCAATGGGTTCGACGTTCGCGAAGGACATCTTCGCAAAGATGAGCGTTTCGGCAACACCGACCACCCCTCCCATGATCCCTGCCAGCAGCACATTGCGTGTCATCATGCCAAGCGCGAGGCCAAGGATGCCCGGCAGGCTGAGGATGTTGCCACCGATTGTTCCCAGAATTTCAAGCATTTGGTTTCCTGCCGTTAATTGCGAACCCCGTCGAGGTATTGTTGCGTTTCAGTTGTATCGAGCATGACACTTTCATTCGGTGTGGCGCGCGGCGCGTCCAAGTCATCGAGCATGTTCTCATAGGCTTCCTGCCATCCGGCGGGCAGCTTGTGAGCGATGCCCTGGTGGCAGTCGATGCAGGTCATTCCGGTGTCAATGGCACGCTGGTGCTCAGAGGCCGCGCGGGTCTCCTGAATGGTGAAGTCCATGTATTCGAACTCGTGACAGTTCCTGCATTCGCGGCTGTCGGACTTCTTCATTTTCGCCCAGACGGCCTCGGCCATGTGCAAACGTCTGTCCTCGTATTTCTCGGGCGTTGAAATGGAGCCCACCGCTTCGTGGTAGACATCCTTGACGGCCATGATCTTGGCCTTCACCTTGAAGTTCCATTCCTTGGGCACATGGCAGTCCGAACAGATCGCGCGGACGCCCGAGTGGTTGTTGTAGTGGATGGTTTCGCGATATTCGCCCAGGTTGGTTTCCATCGTATGACAGCCGACGCAGAACTCTTCGGAGTTTGTCGCCTCTAGCGTCCAGTGGAACCCGCCCCAGAACATGATGCCCGCCAGGAACCCGGCAAGCAGCGTGAAGCCCACGCTCAGGACAGCCGTTGGTCCCCAGAACCAATCCCACAGGCGACGCAGTCTTCCACGATCATCAGGCGAATTTGCCATATCAAATGCTCCCTGCTGTCCGGATCAGTTGCCGGTGGATGGTTGGAAAAGGTTGTTGACCAGCGCGGGTGCGTCCGCCTGCGGCACGTGGCACTGGTTGCAGAAATACCGCGTGCCCGCGATCTGATCGAGTTCGTTGCCGTCCCGGTCCAGATAGTGGGTCATCGACAGGGTGGGCGCATTGCGTTCGCCCGCCTTGGTCCAGTCGTGGCAGGACAGGCACTGGTTTGTGCGCAGATCAATCTGGTATTGTTCGATGGAATGCGGGATCAGCGGCGGCTGCTGGCGGTAGTTCCTTTGCATCCGCCCCTGCACCTGCCCGTGGATCTGATCGACCGCGACCGGATCGTCGACCTCGGCACCACGGAGCGTCGTGACTGTCAATGATTGTGCCAGCACAATTCCACCCACGGCAATTGCCGGTATGACTGTCGCCAATCCAAGTTTCAACATCTTGTTCATCGCGTAACTCCTTATGCGCGCTCAGGCGGTTTGTGATGCCGCTGCAAGCGTTTTGTCGGACGGTTCGGCTACTCTGTCGTCGAACCTGTGGGTAAAATGAAAGACGTCCTGAGCACAGACGTCGATGCAGCGGCCGCAGTTCGTGCAGTCCGGTGCGAGGATGAGGGGGGAGGATCCCGGTTTGCCTTTCAGGGCAGGCGAGATCACGTGGTTTTCAGGGCAGACCGCATAGCAATCCATGCAGTCGTCGCAGTCGGCGCGGGCAGGGGCGCTGACCCGCATGAGGCTTTTTGAACCGATGGCACCGTAAAAGGCCCCCACCGGGCAGAGATGTCCGCACCAGCCGTGGCGCGCAACGAATGTGTCCAGCAGGAAGATCGCGATCACCATGGCCCAGGCAAACCCCATGCCAAAGAGCAGCCCGCGATGCAGCATCGTCACGGGGTTGACCACTTCCCAGGCTATGGTGCCGGTCACGCCCGAGACGATCAGAATGCCCGCGAGTAGCCAAAGCCGTGTGGCGCGTTTGGGTTGCCAGCCTTTGGACAGCCCCAGTTTGCGGTGCAGCCAGTTCGCGGCATCGGTGACGGGGTTGATCGGGCAGACCCAGGAGCAATACATCCGGCCCCCGACAAGCGCATAGGTCACAAGCACGATCCCGCCGCCGATCAGGGCCGTTAGCGACGGCCAGTATCCGGCAACGAGGCTTTGCAGCAGGACAAGCGGGTCGGTCAGCGGCAAGACACCCAGCGTCATGGATCCTGCCAGCGTGCCTTTGATGATCCAGATGCCGAACCACGGCCCCAGCAGAAAGAGCAGCAGGAATCCCATTTGACTGGCGCGGCGCAAAAACAGGAAGCGGTGCGCACCGAGCCAGCCTTTGGCCTCGATGGCCTCCTGCCCGACAAGAGCGTGGCTTTTGCTCATTGGGCGACCTCCGGCAGTTGGAACACCGGTTCGAACCCGCCCGGTGCGGCAAGGTTGTCGGTGCCCGGTCCGGGCAGCCTGTCGGGCAGGTCGATCAGACCGTCGACAAGGGGCGCACCGTTGGCGTCTTTCTCCTCCCAGCCTTTGCGGTAGTGGTCGGCGGATTCGGCCCGTGCAAGCCGCGCGGGCAGAACCTTGATCGCGGCTTCGGGCAGCACGCAGCTCTTTTCGCACATGCCGCAGCCGGTACATCTGTCCGCATGAACCGTTGGGATGAACAGCGCATGGTGGCCAGAGCGTGTGTTGTGCAGCGGCTCAAGTGAGATCGCCTCATCAATCACCGGGCAGACCCGGTAACAGACGTCACACCGCAGGCCTTGAAAATTGAGGCAGTTTTCCTGATCGACCAGAACCGCCACGCCCATTTTGGCATCGTCGATGTTGGTCAGCCCGGGGTCCAGCGCGCCGGTGGGGCAGGCGGCGACACAGGGGATGTCGTCGCACATCTCACAGGGGACGTTGCGGGCGGTGAAAAAGGGCGTCCCCGTCGCGGGACCATCCGCGCCCAGATCCGCCAGTTCCAGCGTGTCATAGGGGCAATCGCGCACGCAAAGGCCGCAGCGAATGCAGGCAGAGGTGAATTGGTCCTCGGGCAGCGCCCCCGGTGGGCGCAAGGCTTCCGCGGGCAGCGCCCGGGCATCCCGCGCGAGATAGGCCAGCCCGGAGCCTGCGATGGCACAGGCCCCCGCAGCGCGCGCCGTATCCGTCAGGAAACGGCGACGCTCGGTCGATAGGGGGGATCCGGCTGCGGGCATCATAACCTCGTGGCTGACCTATGGGCTCAGGCGCGCTCGACCTTGCAGGCGCATTTCTTGAAGTCGGTTTCCTTGGAGAGCGGGCAGGTCGCGTCGAGCGTCAGCTTGTTGATAAGCTGGCCTTCATCGAACCACGGCACAAAGACGAGGCCCTGCGGCACCTTGTTGCGCCCGCGTGTCTCGACCCGGCTGAGCATGTAGCCGCGACGTGTCGCGATGCTGATCTCCTGTCCGCGCCGCAGGCCACGGGCCCGGGCGTCTTCGGGGTGCATGTAGACAACGGCGGAGGGGTAGGCGCGGTGCAACTCGGGCACGCGGCGGGTCATGGAGCCTGAATGCCAGTGCTCAAGCACCCGGCCCGTGCAGAGCCAGAGATCGTATTCCTCATCCGGGGCTTCGGCCGCGGGCTCATAGGGCGCAAAGATGATATTCGCCTTGCCGTCCTTCTTGCCGTAGAATTTGACACCAGCGCCTTCGGGCACATAGGGGTCATAGCCTTCGCGGAAGCGGTAGAGCGTTTCCTTGCCGTCCACGACCGGCCAGCGCAGACCGCGCGCCTTGTGGTAGGTGTCGAAATCGGCCAGATCATGTGCATGCCCCCGTCCGAAGGCGGCGTATTCCTCAAAGAGTCCTTTCTGGACGTAAAAGCCGAAGTGGTTGGATTCGTCGTTGTCAAATCCTTCCGCAGTCTCGGAAAGCGGGTATTTCGCCACGTCGCTTTCAGCAAAAAGCACCTGATAGAGGGTTTTCCCCGCCAGTTCGGGTTTCTTGGCGATCAGTTCCGCGCCCCAGGCTTCCTCCACCGTAAAGCGTTTGGAGAACTCCATGACCTGCCAGAGGTCTGACTTGGCCTCACCCGGTGCCTTGACCTGCTGGTGCCAGAATTGCGTGCGCCGCTCGGCGTTGCCGTAGGCACCCTCTTTCTCTACCCACATGGCGGTGGGCAGGATCAGGTCCGCCGACATGGTGGTCACGGTCGGGTAGGGGTCTGAGACGGTGATGAAGTTCTCGGGGTTGCGATAGCCCGGGAAACCTTCCTCGTTCATGTTGGGGGCGGCTTGCATGTTGTTGTTGCACTGCACCCAATAGGCGTTCAGATCACCGTCCTTCAGCTTGCGGTGTTGCAAGACCGCGTGGAAGCCGGGTTTTTCGGGGATAGTGCCTTCGGGGATGTTCCAGGCGGTTTCGCAGATCTCGCGGTGCTTGTCGTTCATTACCACCATATCCGCAGGCAGACGGTGGGCGAAAGTGCCGACCTCGCGCGCGGTGCCACAGGCCGAAGGCTGCCCGGTCAGCGAGAAGGGCGAGTTGCCGGGCTCGGAGATTTTGCCGACCAGCAGGTGCACGTTGTACATCAGCGAATTCACCCAGGAGCCGCGGGTATGCTGGTTGAAGCCCATGGTCCAGAGGCTCATCACCTTGCGGTTCGGGTCCGCGTATTGCTGCGCCAGCCGTTCCAGTTGCTCGGCGGGCACGCCGGAGAGTTCGGACACTTTCTCCACCGTGTATTCCGAAACCGCCTCGGCATATTCCTCGAAGCTGATCGGTTCCAGCTTGCCCACATTCGGATTGGCCGCCGCTTCCTGCAAGGGGTGGTTGTCGCGCAGACCGTAGCCGATATCGGTGGCGGTCTTGGTGATGTTGACGTGGTTCTTGACGAACTCCTCGTTCACTGCGCCGTTCTGGATGATGTAATTCGCGATGTAGTTCAGGATCGCGAGATCGGTTTGCGGCGCGAAGATCATGCCGTTGTCCGCAAGCTCGAAGGAGCGATGCGTGTAGGTCGATAGCACGTGGACCTCTGCACCCGGCTTGGTCAGCCGCGTATCGGTCAGGCGGGACCAAAGGATCGGGTGCATCTCGGCCATGTTCGAGCCCCAGAGCACGAAAGTATCCGCGTGCTCAAGATCATCATAGCAACCCATCGGCTCATCAATGCCGAAGGTGCGCATGAAGCCGACCACAGCAGAGGCCATGCAGTGCCGCGCATTGGGGTCGATGTTGTTGCTGCGCAAGCCCGCCTTCATGAACTTGGCGGCGGCATACCCTTCCCAGACCGTCCACTGGCCAGAGCCGAACATGCCGACGCTGGTCGCCCCCTTCTTGGCCAGAGCTTCTTTCCATTTGGCGGCCATGACGTCGAAGGCTTCGTCCCAGGAGACAGGCTCAAACTCTCCGTTCTTGTCATATGCGCCATTCGTCTTGCGCAAGAGCGGTGTGGTCAGGCGGTCCTCTCCGTACATGATCTTGGACAGGAAATAGCCCTTGATGCAGTTGAGGCCGCGGTTCACCGGCGCGTCCGGGTCGCCTTGCGTGGCCACAACGCGGCCTTCCTTGGTGCCCACGAGCACCGAGCAGCCGGTGCCGCAGAACCGGCAGGCCGCCTTGTCCCAGCGAATGCCCGCCATCTGGGCGGGGGAGGATGTGGCGGCCCCGCTGGCGAGTGGAATGCCCGCGGCGGACGCTGTTGCGGCGGCGGCGGTGGCCTTGAGGAAAGTACGGCGCGATTCAGACTGTGTCATAGGTTGGGCCTCTGGCTGGTTTGCTGGAGTTTGGAGGGAAGATGCGGACGGCTTTCCGACAACTCCTCGAAGTGGTGAAAATTCAATGTGAGCGACAGAACACCGGGGATCTGGTGCAACGCCATGATGGTTTCGGAGGCGCGCGCCTCGGGGGTGTCTTCGACAACAACCACAAAGCGGCCGTCTTCGCTGGCGGCATGCACTTCGGCGCCGTCGAAAGCCTCAATCGCGGCGCGTGCGTCGCTTTCCTGACCGGGTGCTATATGGATCAGACATCCGCAAATGTTCATTTGGTTGGCTCCAGATTATCTGAACTGAAAGGGGTAAGAGTGATCGCCGATACCGGGCAGGTGCCGACGCAGGCCCCGCAGCCCGTGCAACTGTCGGGGGCCACATGGATGTCCCCCACCGATCCTGCGCGCAGTTTGAACCGCAGCGCTTCGGGCTCGCACACATCGGTGCAGAGGCGGCAGGCCACGCCAGCGCTCAGGAGGCATGAAGGTTCAAGTCGCGCAACGAGGGACCAGGGTACATCACTTGTGGGCGCAAAGACGTCTTCGGCACAGACGTCGGCGCAGGCTTCGCAGAAGGTGCACTCTCCCTGCTGGAAGTTGACAACCGGCGTTTTTGCCGGGCCGGGCACAAGGATCGCCTCGGGACAGGCTGCAATGCAATCACCGCAAGAGGTGCAGTTTGCGCGAACGGAACGCTCCGATGACCATGGCGGACGAAACATCTCGCCCGCCGTCGGCACCAGCCGCCGTCTGGAAACCACCTGGGAAACAGAATGTGCGTTAGGCATCCGGCAAACACTCAACAACTGACAAGACGGGCAAAGGCACGGCCGACAGGTTCGTGTCTTTCATTACCCCGCAATCGGATTGTTTGATCCAACGCGAGACCGCTGCTGATCTCCGAAAAACAGAGGTTTGTAGACACTTCCGCACGCTGATCTTCCCGATTGCGTGGCGAGAGGATAGCTGTTTTGCGGCGCGCTTCCTTGACCAAGATCAAACACTTCGCTCAAAATCAGATTTTTTCGTTTCGGGATGATCGGCGCATCCCTCATCTGCGCCGACGAAGCGCTGACCTTACGGTCTTGGCGCGATGAAATCGGGGATGATTCCCGAGCGCCGGATCGCTTTGGCCGTGTCCTGACCAGCAAAAAAGCCGAAATCCGAGATCAGCACCGATGAAATACCAGCGCTCTGCGCGCCCAGCACATCCGTATGCAAGCTGTCACCTACCATCACGATGCGGGAGCGGTCCGTCGCTCCCAACCGTTCAAAGGCGAGGGTATAGATCGACGGGAAGGGTTTGCCGAAAAACTCCAGTTCGGCATCCGTATGCTGCGCGATCCTGTGTGCGAAATACCCCGGCTCGGTCGTGAACCCGCGTTCCCGGGGGGCGATGATGTCCGGGTTCGCGATTCGAACCGGGCGGGGGGTATTCTTCAGACTGCGTTCAAGTAACGCCTGTCTTTGCTCAGACCAATCGCCGCTGCCCACCAGCAGGAACCCCTCAGCGCTCTCATACGGCTCGGGATCGTCGCCCAGAAGCTGCCAGTCCATGGGCCCAAAGTCAGTCATCGAGACCTCGGCAAGCCCCATCACTCCCCACCGCAGGTCAGGTGCGCTTTTCATGCCCGCGATTGCCGCCATTCGGCTTGTAATAACGTCCTTGTCCTCAAAGTCATATCCGAGGTGGCGATACTTCGTCAGCAGTGCCTCGCGCGGCACGCTGGCCGCGTTTGACAGCACAAAGACACGTTTGCCCGCGGCCTTGAGGTCCCGCACGCGTTCCGGCACGCCTGATATGGCTGTTTCACCGATGTTCAGGACACCGAACGCATCAAGGAGAAAGACATCGAATTGATCCGCGATTTCCTCCAGTGACCGGATATAGCGGGGCGCGGGTTTGCCGATGGCTGCCTCCGGCATCCGAGCGCGTGCAGCCTCATAGGCCGCGAAGGCCTCAGCCGTTGTGAGGCAGGTCATATGATCGCGCCGCGTATCTTCGCCGAGACCCATTCGCTGATAACCACCGCGAGCAGGATGACCAGAAGGATCAGGCTCACCTGCGGCCAGGCCAGCACGTTCAGCGAGGCGGAGAGTTGCAGGCCAATGCCACCCGCGCCAACCAACCCCAGGACGGTGGATTCGCGGATGTTGATGTCCCAGCGGAACACGGCAATCCCGGCGAAGGCGGGCATGATCTGTGGCACGATGCCGTAGGCCATGACCTGCCAGCGCGACGCACCCGTCGCGGTGATCGCTTCGACTTGTGTCTGGTCGATCTCTTCAATGGCCTCGTAAAGCAGCTTGGCACAAAACCCGATGGACCGGATTGCGATAGCGATAACGCCCGCAAAGACACCGGGCCCGATGATCGCGATCAGCAAGAGGGCCCAGATCAGAGAGTTGATCGACCGGGTCGACACGATAATCAGGAGCGCAATCGGGCGGACGAAAAGCGCCGATGGCGTGGTGTTGCGGGCGGCAAGGAAGGCCACGGGCACCGCAAGGCACAAGGCGATCAATGTGCCGAGCGTGGCGATGTTCAACGTATCCCAGATCGGGCGACCGAGTTGGGTGATATAGTCCCATTTTGGCGGCGTCGCCCGCGTCCAGATATCATTTGCGATGCGCGGCGCATCCCAGACAAAGAACCATGTGGTGGAGGCGGAGATGATCTGCCAGCAGTAGACAAAGACCGCGACGCCCAGCAGCCAGCCGAACCAGCGCACCAAGCTCTCGCGCCCGGTGCGCCGTCGCCAGATTTGCGTTCCATTCTCTTCCCGTACCGGCATTACTGCACCTTTGCCCTGATGATGCCGGAGAGATACTCCAAGGCCATCACGATACCGATGATGAGGATCAGGATGGCCGCGGCGGTGTCATATTCATAGCGGTCAAAGGCGGTGTTGAGCGTCGCTCCGATCCCGCCCGCGCCAACAAGGCCGAGGATTGCGCTTTCCCGAAAGTTGATGTCGATGCGGTACATGGAGAGCCCGACCAGACGGGGCATGACCTGCGGTTGCACACCGTAGTTGATCCACTGTGTCCAGCGCGCACCGGAGGCCTTGATGGCTTCGGCCTGCACCCTGTCCATCGCTTCGATGTCTTCGGCAAGCAATTTGGACAGGAACCCGATTGTCGCGAAGGATAAGGTGAGAAACCCGGCCAGCGGGCCGAAACCGAAAATCGCGACCAACAGAATCGCAACGATGATTTCCTGCAAGGCCCGGCTGATGGCGACAATCCCGCGACAGACGACATAGACCGGCAGCGGCGCGATGTTTCGGGCCGCCCCGAGACCGATTGGAATGGAAATCAGGATGCCTACAACCGATGCCGCGACCGTCATCACGATGCTTTCGAGCAGCCCGTCCCAGATGTCACTGGCCCGCGAGATGAAATCCGGGCTGGTAAAGGCCAGAACAAAGGCCGCCCCCCGGTCCAGCCCTTCATAGACGCGGCCCCAGTCCACTTCGATGGTCATGAATGCTGCGTTCAGATAGGCCACAAAACCGGCAATCAGGCTCCATCGCAGGATCGGATTCCTGACAAAGTGCGGCTTTCGCCACGCCGTGCCCAACTTGTCGTC
The DNA here is from genome assembly GCA_039196345.1 of Pseudomonadota bacterium. Taxonomy (GTDB): domain Bacteria; phylum Pseudomonadota; class Alphaproteobacteria; order Rhodobacterales; family Rhodobacteraceae; genus Roseobacter. The sequence goes on from JBCCUU010000024.1 coordinate 40,494, forward strand.
CAGCCGAATGTCACTCATTCCGCAGCCTCGATGTCAGTGTCCTCGTCCTCGACCTTTTCGATGGTCGCCTCCCAGTCTTCCTCGCCATAGATTTCGGTGAGTTTTTCCGGCGTCAGGCCCTCGGGCGGGCCATCAAAGACAATCTCGCCAAACCGCAGCCCGACCACGCGCGGGACGAACATCTGCGCGAGGGCGACGTCATGAATGTTGATGATGGCCGCCAGACCGCGTTCGCGACAAAGCTCCGTGATCAGCCGCATGATCTGGCGGCTTGTCTTTGGATCGAGCGAGGCGGTGGGCTCATCGACCAGCAAGAGCTTGGGATTCTGGATCAGCGCGCGGCAAATCCCGACACGCTGGCGCTGCCCGCCTGACAGTTCATCGGCGCGCTTGTCCGCCATATGCAACAGGCCCACACGGTCCAGAAGCCGAAACGCCTCGTCCACATCGGATTGCGGGTATCTCCGCAGGAAGGCGCGCCAGAAACCGACATACCCGAGCCTGCCGGACAAAACGTTTTCCATCACGGTCAGACGCTCAACCAGCGCGTATTCCTGAAAGATCATGCCCATCTCGCGCCGGGCCTTGCGCAAGGCACCCGACCCCAGCCGCGCAAGGTCCGTGCCGTCCAGCAAGACCTCTCCGCTCGTTGGCTCCACCAGACGATTGACGCAGCGGATCATGGTGGATTTGCCCGCGCCGGACGGGCCAATCAGGGCAAGGACCTGACCTTTCGGCACCTCCAGATCAATGCTCTTGAGCGCCTGATCGCCGGTCTTGTACGTCTTGGTGAGTTTCCTGAGTTGCAGCATGCCCTGTCCCTGCCAAAAGAACGCAGGCCCACGCAAGCGGGCCTGCTGATTTTGTCGTGTTGATTATTCGCAGGCGTAAGACACACCGTTTGCCGCGTCGATCTTGCGGATCACATCCCAGAACTCCTGATAGGTCATCTCAAGGAACTGGCCTTCGTTGGATTTGGAGAACTCCGCCTCAAGCGTTGTGCCTTCCCATTCAAAGCTGAAGAAGGCGTTGCGGATTTTTTCCTGCAGCTCCGGCTTGAGGTTGTAGACGGTGCCAAACCCGGTGGTCGGGAAGGTCTGTGACTTGTAGATCGTCACCACATCGTCCTCGCTGATCACATCGCGGCTGATCATCCGGAACTTGACCGAGTTTGCGATGGACGCCGCCATGTAGTCCTTGTTGGCGACCCCGAGGATCGAATTGTCGTGCTTTCCTGAGAAGACAGGTTCGAAATCACGCTCCGGCAGCATGTCGAAATCGCCCTTCAGGATTGCCGAAGGCGCCTTGAAGCCCGAATTGGACGTGGGCGATGTGAAGGCCAGCTGCTTGCCCTTGATGTCCTCGACTTTCTCGATGCCGGAGCCCGGGTAGGTGATGATCTCCATTTCATAGCCGAAATTGCCATCCTTGGACGCCATGATGGTAAACGGCCGGAAGCCCGCGCAATTCACAGCCAGCGGGTTTGATCCGGTGTTGAACCCGGCGATATGCAAACGCCCCGAGCGCATCGCCTCGATCTGGGCTGCGTTGTTCTGCACGGGAAAGAACACAACGTCTTTTCCGGTTTCCGCTTCGAGGTGTTCGAGGAAATCGGACCAGGCGGCCTTGTAGACAGCAGGGTCTTCCACAGGTGTATAGGCAAAGATAAGCGTATCGGGATCGAGTTGTTGTGAGGGATCCGTCGGAATGTCGGCGATGAGATCGCCGTCCACATCACAGAACCTGTCGTCAAGATCGCCGCGCGGGCAATCCTGTGCGGAGGCGGTCGAGCCAATCGACAGGAATGCGATTGCGGATGCGCCGATCATCAGTTTCCAATTCAGTTTCATGTTGGTTCCTCCCTGGTTTTCATTTCTCTGGATAGTTTGCCGCACTCGATTGATCTGCAACTTGTATCGCGACATTGGCGCGGGCCAAGGCGTGGCGCAGATCGCGGTCTGGCTGCGCGTCAGTAAAAATAGTGCTCAAGGCGTTGATCCCGGCCACCCGGGCGACGCCGTCTTGGCCAAATTTCTCCGATCCGATCAGGAGTTGGCGCATTCCGGACCGCCGCAGCATTTCGCGTTTTATGGCGGCAAATCCATGGACCGTTTCCGAAACCCCGTCCGCCGAAAAGCCGGAAGCGCCGATCATGCAGCGATCCACCGTGTAGCCGCGCAGGAATTCGAGCGTTTCAGTGCCGGTCACAGCGCTTTCGGAGGGCTGATATTCCCCGGGGCAGAGCAGAACCTTGGCCGCGCCGTGCCCAAGCGTCATTGCAATGGGCAGGGAATTGGTGATGACCGTGCAGCAGACGCCACGATAGGACAGCGCCTTGGCCAACTCGATTGTCGTTGACCCGGAATCGATCATGACCGTTTCGCCATCCCGCACCTGGGACGCGGCGAGGGCTGCGATGCGTTCCCTCTCGTCAAGGCGTTCCGAAGTACGTTCATGCAGGCTCGGATAATGCCCTTGGGCAGGGGCCGATGCCCCGCCGTGCGCCCGTTCGATCAGCCCGTCCTTGGCAAGCGCGTCCAGATCACGGCGCAGGGTTTCAGGCGAGGCATGGAAGCGCCGTGCCAGCTCGCTGATCCGCACATGGGGCCGGAGTTTCAATTCCAGCAGGATCTGGGCGCGCCGCTCGGCTTTCTTGAGTTTGCCGGGGCGTTTCCCCGGCTTTGAAATTTGCGTTTTGAGTGCCATCAAGCAGCGGGTCTCTCTCCTGTCCTGCGCATGATTGAGGGGTTGCGGTCGTTTTTGCAATTATTTTGTTGCTTAAACCACAAAGCAATGGTCAAAATTGGGAAATTGTCAGGATTTATTGAAGGTGAGACAACCCCTGTCTGGTTCAAAAAGCGTTTCTCGTGATCCAGCCAAGATCCAGCAAGTTGTGGGTCTTTGTTTAGGGCGGCGTGATGGTTTTGGTCGGTATCGCCTCACTCGCGTTTTCGGTCAGGCAGAGCGCGCATGAGAGCCGAGGATGCCAAACAAATCGCGGCGCTGCCGGTGCGGTGGGACAAGAATGGACAAGTCCGCGTCTTGATGGTGACCTCACGCAATACCGGGCGCTGGGTCATGCCGAAAGGCTGGCTGATGGATGGCAAGAAGCCCTGGCGCGCGGCAGAGATCGAAGCACTGGAGGAAGCGGGTGCCATTGGTTTCATCTCGGATCAGCCCATCGGCACATATCGTTATTCCAAACGGCTGAGCGCGCGGAAAACGGTTGCGTGCACCGTGACAGTCTATCCGATGATCGTCGAGAAGCTGAAAGCGCACTGGAAAGAGCGCAAGGAACGCAAACGGCATTGGTTTTCACCCAAAAAAGCCGCAAGACTGGTGGCGGAACCGGAACTTGCCGAGATACTGGAGACGCTTTCTGGTCGGTCCGAACGGCTTGATATAATAGAGAATTTGCGCAAAGCCTCGTGAGGCGATGCGTTTTAGAACCGGCTCGAACCGGTCTGAATTAACCTGGGAGGAACAACAATGAAAAGAATTGCAACAACTGTCGCAGGATCGGTGCTGGCGCTTTCTGCATCGCTTTCAGCTGCGCAGGCCGACAAGCTGACGTTCTATTGCAGCGCGCAGGAAGACTGGTGCCAGTTGATGGCGCGCAGTTTCGAGGATGCGACCGGCATTGACGTCAACATGACGCGCAAATCGTCCGGTGAGACATTTGCCCAGATCCGTGCGGAATCCTCCAACCCGAAAGGCGATGTCTGGTGGGGTGGAACGGGTGACCCGCACCTTCAGGCGGCCGAAGAGGGGCTGACGATGGAGTATGTCTCGCCCATGCGCGACCAGTTGCACGACTGGGCCATCAGCCAGGCCGAAAGTGCCGGCAACCGGACCATTGGCATCTACTCCGGCGCCTTGGGGTACGGCTACAACACCGAGCTTCTGGCCGCCAACAACCTGCCTGAGCCATCCTGCTGGAAGGACCTTTTGAAGCCGGAATACAAGGGTCATGTCCAGATGGCGAACCCAAACTCCTCGGGTACGGCCTACACGACACTAGCCTCAATGGTGCAGATCTTTGGCGAGGACGAGGGCTTTGAATTCATGAAAGGCCTGCACGCCAATATCAACCAATACACCAAATCCGGCTCCGCGCCGATCAAGGCTGCCGGACGTGGGGAAAACACCATCGGCATCGTCTTTATGCATGACGCGGTGAAACAGGCGGTATCGGGCTTTCCGGTAAAGGTCGTGGCCCCTTGTGAAGGCACCGGCTACGAGATCGGCTCCATGTCGATCATAGACGGCGCGCGCAATGAAGAGGAAGCCAAGAAGTTCTATGACTGGGCGCTCAGCACGGATGCGCAGAACCTCGCGTTGCAGGTCAATGCCTTTCAGGTGCCCTCGAACAAGGGTGCCGAAACCTCGCCATCCGCCCCTGATATGAGCACGATCAAGTTGATTGACTACGACTTCAAGAAATACGGCTCATCCGACGAACGCAAGCGGCTGTTGCAGAAGTGGGATGAAGAAGTCTCTGTTCTGCCACAGTAAAACTTGACGGAAAGAACGAACCCCAAGGCGTCCCACTCGGTTCTGATCTTCTGGATCATCGCCGGGTGGGTCGGCTTTTGTCTTCTGCCATGGTACATGCTGGAAGACGGTCTGCTGTCTTTTGAATGGCTGGTCGACGGCTACCCGTTTGACGAGGATTACGCCCCGGCGCTGTTTCTGATCGGGCAGGGCGAGAAGCTTTGGCTGGCGCCTTTGCTGGTGGCGTTGGCACTGCCCTTGCTCGCGATCCGCAGGCCGAAGTCTGATCCTGCCTATGCCCGACTGCTGGTGCTTTCCGGGGCGCTGGGTTTTGCCTGGCTGATCGCGCAGGGGTTCGGGATCGGCATTCGCGGGTTTACCTTTGACTGGCTGGAAACGCTCTTCGGAGAGCTTGGGGACCGCCAGTTTGGCATGGGGTACGGCGGGATGATCACCGCCTCCGCCTTCCTTTTCATCCTGACCCAGGGGATCGCCGCGCGGGGTGCGATCAACGGGGATGTCTTTGTCGTCAGCGCAATTGGCGGTGTCATCGCCATTGTCACCAGCTTTGTCTTTTTCCCCATCGCAAAGATGCTCTTTGCCGCCTTTGTCACCGAAGACGGCGCTTATTCGCTGGGCGTCTTTGCCTCCAAGTTCTTTGACGACCGGTTGTGGGGGCTGGGGTGCCTTGCAGGCGCGCGATGCGGTGTGGCCTGGAATTCGCTCTTCCTGGCCATTCTCGTGGGTCTGATCACCACGGTCCTGGGGCTTTGCTTTGCTCTGGTCGTGACGCGCGCAGGCTTTCGCTACAAACGCGCCGTCCGGGCGCTGACGGTGCTGCCGATCATCACGCCGCCCTTCGTGATCGGGCTGGCGCTCATTCTCCTTTTTGGTCTGTCCGGAACGGTCACCGTCTTTTTCGCGGAGCTCTTTGGCACACAGCCGACGCGCTGGCTTTACGGGATGCCCGGTGTGTTGATCGCCCAGACGCTGGCATTCACGCCCATCGCCTTTCTCGTCCTGATCGGCGTCGTCGAAGGGGTCAGCCCCTCGATGGAGGAAGCCGCCCAGACCCTGCGGGCCAATCGCTGGCAGACCTTTCGCACCGTCTCGCTGCCCCTGATGCGCCCCGGCTTGGCCAATGCCTTCCTGCTGGGCTTCATCGAAAGCATGGCGGACTTTGGCAACCCTCTGGTGCTCGGCGGCAATTTCGATGTGCTTTCGACCGAGATTTTCTTTGCCATTGTCGGGGCGCAATATGACCAGGGCCGCGCGGCGGTCCTTGCCATGGTGCTCTTGTTCTTTACGCTGTCTGCGTTTTACGCGCAGCGCGCCTGGCTTGGGAAAAAGAGCTATACGACGGTTTCCGGGAAGGGCGACTCCGGCGTCCACCCTCTGATGCCGAACGGCCTGGCTGTTCCGGTGATGGTGATTGCCCTGGGCTGGGCGCTCTTCACCGCGGTGGTCTATGGGATGATCATCTACGGCAGCGTTGTGGAGCTTTGGGGCGTGAACAATTCCCTCACCCTCAAGCACTACGTGACCGCGTTCTCCGTCCGGTTTGAAGAGGAAGGCATCCGCTGGACAGGTGCGGCTTGGGATAGCTTCTGGACAACGATCACCATTGCCGCGATTGCGGCCCCGCTGACAGCGGCGGTTGGTCTGGTCACGGCGTATTTGCTCACCAGACAGAGCTTTGCCGGCAAGAACGCCTTCGAGTTCGGCACCATGCTCTCCTTCGCCATCCCCGGCACCGTCATTGGCGTCAGCTACATCCTCGCTTTCAACGTCCCCCCGATCGAGATCACCGGCACGGGCGCGATCCTTGTTGTCAGCTTCATCTTCCGGAACATGCCGGTGGGGGTACGCGCCGGGATTGCCAGCATGAGCCAGCTCGACAAATCGCTGGATGAATCCTCGCTGACCCTGGGCGCGAATTCCTGGCAGACCTTCCGCCGCGTGATCCTGCCGCTGCTCAGACCGGCGATTCTTGCCGCGCTGGTCTACAGCTTCGTGCGGGCGATGACCGCAATTTCCGCTGTGATTTTCCTCGTCTCGGCAGAGTACGACATGGCGACCAGTTACATCATCGGGCGGGTTGAGAACAACGATTACGGGCTGGCCATCGCCTATTCCACCACGCTGATCTTTGTCATGCTGGCCGCTGTGGGATTGCTTCAGTTCCTCGTCGGGCGGGTACAGATTGGCCGCAGGACCAGCTTTGGCGCAGGGAGATCGTCATGAACGACATCACAATCACCGGCAAGGCCGCACCGGTCCGGTTCGATGCGGTATCGAAAGTCTTCGGCAAGGACGTTGTGGCCGTCGACAACATCAACCTGCATGTGGAGGCCGGAAAGCTCGTGACGCTGCTGGGGCCGTCCGGCTGCGGGAAGACCACGACCCTGCGGATGATCGCGGGGCTGGAGATGGCAAGCTCTGGACGGATCCTCATCGGGGACCGCGATGTCACGAAACTCCCCGCGACGGATCGTGATGTCTCGATGGTGTTTCAGTCTTACGCGCTTTTCCCGCATATGAGTGTTCTGGAAAACATCATGTATGGGTTAACTTTCTCCGGTTTTGGTAAGGAGGAGGCGCGCACACGGGCGCTGAAGGGGCTGGAACTGGTGGGGCTCAAGGGGTTTGATGGCCGCCTGCCCAGCGAGTTGTCTGGCGGCCAGCAACAGCGGGTTGCAGTCGCACGCGCATTGGTGCTGGAGCCGCAGGTGCTGCTGTTTGACGAACCGCTGTCGAACCTCGATGCCAAGCTGCGGCGGCAGGTGCGCGAGGATATCCGGGCCATTCAGCAGGACCTTGGCCTGACGGTGGTCTATGTCACCCACGATCAGGAAGAAGCGCTTGCGGTGTCGGACGAGATTGTCGTGATGCGCAACGCGGCCATCGCGCAGATCGGCACGCCGAGACAGCTTTATGACGCGCCGAATGATCGCTTTGTTGCCGATTTCATCGGCGAGGCGAACCTCATCGCCTGTGACATTCAGAGCGTTGACGCAGAGATTGCGACGATAGGTATTGGCGGCTTCCAGCACAGGCTTCCGGCTCGCGGTTTACCGGTTGGCCCGGCCACGCTCGCGGTGCGGCCGTCGCGTATTGTGATCGGCGGCCAGACCGGCCTCCCCGCAACGGTTGCGAAAGCGACTTACGTTGGTGTGCGGATGGAATATACCCTGACCGGCGTCTTCGGGCAGGTCTTTGCGGTGCATGAGGACGTCGACGCACCGCTTGATGTGGGAACGGATGTGATGATGTCCTTCGCGGAAAAGGGGCCGGTCCTGTTGCCCTCGGGCGACTGATGGCGTCGCTTCTCTTCATCAGCCACCCGAAGGTGATCGTCGATCCGCACAGGGATGTGACCCGCTGGGGTCTGAGTGAAAAAGGGCGTGACCGCGCCCGGCGTTTCGCGGAAAGCGCGACCCTTTCACAGGTGACGGCGATATGGTCCAGTGAAGAGGTGAAGGCCATGGAAACAGCGACCTGTCTGGCTGCCGCGCACTCGCTGCCGGTCAAAACGGATGGGCGGCTTGGGGAAAACGACCGCTCCGCCACGGGGTTTCTTGACCCGGTTGCATTCGAAGCGGCGGCGGATCGGTTTTTCGCCCAACCCGCAAGGTCATTCAGGGGCTGGGAGCGCGCGGTGGATGCGCAGGATCGCATCCATCGGGCCGTCAAGGACATCACGGGTGCGCATCAGGGCGGGGATATTGCAGTTGTCTCTCATGGAGCGGTGGGAACGCTGCTCTATTCTGCGCTCATGGGGTTGCCGATCAGCCGAGAATACGATCAGCCGGGTCAGGGTCATTATTGGGCTGCCGCGCTGTCTGACATGGTGCCCCGCCACTGGTGGCTGCCCCTCGTTTGAGCGGCATGGACTGAGCTGGCGGTCGTTTTCCGGCTCGCACGGGCTAGCGGCTGATCTCGAACAGGCAAGCGCCCCCGGTCGACTGAGCGCAGCAACGGGTTTCGTGACAGGTTGCCGAAACACACACCAATTCCTGATATAGGCGGGAGAATACGCCCGCGTGCCAGTCACAGAGGCAGGTTTCGCTGGTCTCGCCGGCGACAAGCGGGTTCCTTGCGATCGAATAGGTCCACGCACCCCGCACCGTGAGGGTGCCCGATCCGACAAAGGTCCAGGCGTGTTTCGCAATGGCGCGTGACAGCAACGCCGCCGCCGGTCCGGCGGGCAGGGCCCTCAGAACCCATTGTGCGGGCGCGGGGATGCGGTGTTGCAGAATGTAATTCGCCGTTCTTGTGCCCGCTTCTCTGGCGAGTGTCGGTGCCATCGCGGGCTCTTCGATCCGCAGTTGGCGATGCAGGCGCGCGGCTTCGGTTTCCGGGATCATGCGGGTGCCATCGGGGAGATGAAAGATCCCCGCCCGGGCCAGCATTTGACTGCGCCTTTCGGTGCCGCCCAACCGGTCCAGGACGGGCAGGAGTTGCAGGATCGCATTCGGGCCGATCAGGCCCTCGGCCTGCGCGGGGCTGTCAGACATCTTCCATCTGCTGGCTGCCGCCGCCGCAGGCTTTGACCTCGGCGCCATTGGGCATCTTGAAGGCCTGGGCGCGGGTTTGCGCGCGTTCCTTGCCCTGCGCCCTCAGCGCTTCGCGTCTCTCTGCCGCCCGGGCTGCTTTGTCGGCGGAGGCTTCCCAATCCTCCATCTGGGCCTCGGCGATGGTGCGGGTTTCATCGAAGTGGAAATCCAGCCGGTTCTTGGATTGCGGGCCCGTGTAGCCGACCTTGCCCAGATCGTAGAAGGTGCGCCCCACACCGGCTTTCAGGAAGGCAAAGAGACAGCCCAGCAGATACCGCCTGCGAAACCCGGTGCCGCGCCACGGATAGTGGAACAGCGCCTTTTTCATGTAAAAGCGCCGGTAATTATTCATCACCCCGTCGAGCAATTCGCCCCGCTCCATCTTCGCGGGCTTCATGATCGGGGTGACAAAGTTATAGCGGCTGAAGTCGAAGACCTCGACCTGGTCCTTGAGTTCCTGAAACAGCGGCGTGAAAGGCCAGGGTGTATACATCGACCAGTTCGCGAGGTCAGGCTGCCAGTCCCAGGCCATGCGGTAGGTCTCTTCGAGCGTTTCGGGCGTCTCATTGTCCAGCCCGACGATGAACTGCGCCTCGACCAGAATATCGGCATTCCGAAGGAGCCTGATGGCCTCCTTGTTTTCCTCGACCTTGGTTTCCTTGTTGAAGGTATCGAGCTTCATCTGCGCGGCAGCTTCGGTGCCAAGGGAGACGTGCACCAGCCCGGCCTTGCGGTAGAACTTCAACAGATCCTTGTCGCGGTAGATGTCTGTCACCCGCGTGTTGATCCCCCATTTCACGCGCTTGGGCAGGCCACGGTCGATGAGTTCCTGACAGAAGGCCACGAATTTCTTTTTGTTGATGGTAGGTTCTTCGTCCGCGAGGATGAAGAAGCCGACCCCATGGTTGTCCACCAGACCCTCGATCTCATCAACGACATCTTTGGGGTCGCGCACGCGGTAGTCCCGCCAGAATTTCCACTGGCTGCAGAAGGAGCAGGTGAAGGGACAGCCACGGGCCAGGTTCGGAATGGCGACGCGCGTACCGAGCGGGATGTAGATGTATTTCGACCACTCCAGCACCGACCAGTCCGGCTTGATCTTGCTGAGGTCCTTGACGGTGGAGGCCGCCTGTGTCGCCACGATCTTGTCACCCTCGACAAAGGCCAGCCCCTTGATGCTGTGGCGGTCCGCCGGAAAACGACCGTCCTCGATTGCGAGCATAAGTTCGGTGCAAATCTCTTCGCCCTCGCCACGAACGATCACTTCGACCCACGGGGCTTCTGTCAGCACCTGTTTGTACATGAAGGTCGCATGAACGCCGCCCATGACGCGCACCGCATCCGGCACAACCTCCCGCGCGATCTTGAGCACGTCTTCGGCACGGTAGATGGAGGGCGTGATCGCGGTGACGCCCACGACGTCCGGTTTCAGCGCTTCCATCTGCTGGGCGAGGTCCGCATCGGTGACATTATCCGTCATGGCGTCGATGAAATGCACATCGTCAAAACCGGATTGGCGCAGATGCCCGGTCAGATAAGCGACCCAGGCCGGTGGCCAGGTTCCCGCGATTTCGGCACCACCTGAGCGATAGTTGGGATGGACAAACAGAATCCGCATGGCGACCTCCCCATTGTGTCAATTCAGTATTACATCAAAGGTGTAAACTTTAATTGACATGGATCAATTCCGCTTTGGTGAAAGACTTGACGGCCTGACTTGCCGCCGTTGCACGCAACTCATTAACGTCAATTTAGCGGTCCATGGATAGGCAGGTCGTGCCGCAGGGTCATCACCGCGGCTTTGGGGAGGTATGGCGGATGGCACGCAGCGCACTGGTGGTTTTGCTCTTGGGGCTCACACTGCTTTCGGGATGTGCGGAACCTGTGCCGCGTGACAACAGTGCCCGAATTCTCGCCATGGGCGACAGTCTGATGGCGTGGAACGCGCCGTCGCGCGCCCGGGTTTCGGACCGCATCGAAAACATCCTTGGCGAACCCGTGGTCGACCGTTCTGTCGTCGGCGCCCGGATTTTCTATCACCTGCCCGTAAGCGGTGCCCTGGGGATGAATATCTCGCAACAATACCGGCCCGGCGCATGGGACTGGGTCATCCTGAACGGCGGCGGGAATGACCTGTGGTTTGGATGCGGCTGCCGCGCGTGCGAGCGTCGAATGACCCGCATGATCGGCCCTGACGGGCAAGAGGGCAGCGTGCCTGATCTTGTCAGACAGATTCGCGGCTCGGGCGCTCAGGTGATCTATCTGGGCTACCTGCGCAGTCCCGGTGTCGGCTCACTGATCGAGCATTGCAGGAACGAAGGCGATGAATTCGAACGCAGGCTGGCCGCCATGGCGCGGAAAGACCCCGGCGTCCATTTCGTGTCGCTGGCCGATATGGTGCCTTATGGCGACCGATCCTACCACAGCTTTGACATGATCCACCCTTCGCCAAAGGCCACGCGCGAAATCGCCGGACGGGTTGCGGCGATCATGCGCTGAGATGTCAGGGCTTCGGCATCGAGGTGCGGCCCATTTGCGCCAGCGTGAGGCTGGTCTCTTCGGCCAAAAGGGACCAGAGCCGCGCCAGCCCTTCGCGACCGCCCGCGGCAATCGCAAACTGCATCGCCCGACCGAAAAAGACAAAGCTCGCCCCCATCTGGTAGGCTTTGACAATATCTTCGCCCGACCGCAGCCCGGTATCGTAGAAGAGTGGATAGTCAGGGCCGATGGCATCGCGAATCCGCTTCAACGCGAGGATCGGGGCGGGGGCTGAATCCAGCTGCCTCCCACCGTGGGTCGAGACCTGGATCGCATCCACCCCGGCATCACGCAGTTTCAGCGCATCGCTCACATCGGTGACCCCTTTTGCGACCAGATTGCCGTCCCAGCTGTCGCGCAGGCGCTTGAGGAAGTCCCAGTCAGCGGCAGCCCTGCTTTCGGTGCGGTCAAAGGTGAAACCCGGGGCCTGGAAATTTGCCAGATCCGGCGCACCCGCCATCAGGGTGGACAGTGACCAGCGGGGGTGAAGCGCGAAATCGACAAACTGCATGGGGCCGATCCGAAACGGCATCTTGAACCCCCGCCGCAATTCGCGCGGGCGTCGCCCGACTTCGGGGACATCCAGGGTCATGATGAGCGTCTTGTACCCGGCGGCCTTTGCCCGCTCCACCAGTTTGGTGGTGCCACCGCCATCGCCGCTGAAGTAAAGCTGAAACCACGCGTGGCCTTCGGCTTCTTCGATCATGGTCTCCAGAGATGTGGAGGCAACGGTTGATACGCCCACGGGCACCTGATGCCGGGCCGCGATCCGGGCCAGCATCACATCCGCGCCGGGGCCTGAGAGGTTGCACATGCCCATCGGACTGATGCCGAAGGGCACCTTGCCCGTCTGGCCGAACACCTCGACGCTCAGGTCCCGGTCCGCCACATTCACCAGAACGCGCGGTTGCAGGTCAATGTCGCGCAGGGCCGCGAGGTTGCGGGCCTCTGCCACGCCATGTCCCGCCGCCCCGTCGATGTAGTCAAACACCATCCACGGCAGGCGGCGCCGGGCGAGGCGCCGGGCGTCGTCATAGCTGTGGATGGCCTGCGCGCCGCCCATGGGATCAGGCCTGAACCGCTTTCATGAAGCGGTCCCGGATGACCACGGGATCCATGGTGATTACCGGCATCTTGGCATTTCCGCTGTCACATTTGACGACCATTACGGTCATCCTGCCGCCGTCTATGGCGGCTTGCAGCGCCTCGCCGGTATCCACGTCCTGTACCTCGACCACGTTTTCGCAGCCCGCCGCACGGGCCATGCCAGCCAGTGAGGTTTTCTTGCCAGTGTAGGTCGGCTGATCCCCGGTGGAGCCATAAGACCCGTTGTCGATGATCATCAGGATGTAGTTGTCCGCCACATTATTGGCGATCGTGGGCAAGGTGCCGAGGTTGGTGAGCACGGACCCATCACCGTCAATCACCACCACGGTTTTCGGCTGCGCCAGCGCCAACCCCAGACCGATGGAGGACGCCAGACCCATCGTGCCCAGCATGTAGAAATTGCTGGGCTGGTCGTCGATGGCGTGCAGCTCCTGGCTGGGGATGCCGATATTGCACACAACAAGCTGATCCCGGAGGATCGGCGCGATTTCTTTCAGGATTTCAGAACGGATCATTGGTCGCCATAGCCTCCCCAGAAGGACGCATCCGTCAGGATGGCCACAGGTTTGTTGCACATGAAGGTGTATTTCAGGATTTCGGGGAGCTCTGCTGCATCCGCTTCCTTGTGAAAGTGGAAGGTGGGGATCAGCATCTGGTTGAGCAGCGCCTTGGTGTGCACTGCCATCTCGACCTGGCAGGCCACGGGTTCGCGCAATTCCCCGCGATAGGAGATCAGCATCGGCAGCGGCATCCGGTAGTATTGGGTCAGCGTGGCAAGCGTATTGATCGTGACGCCTATTGCGGTGTTCTGCATGATGATGGCGGGCTTCTTGCCGCCCATGAAAGCACCGGCGCAGAGGCCCATGCCCTCGTCTTCCTTATTGGACGGGATGTGGTGAATCTCCGGTCTGGTCTCGACCTCGTCGATCACACCCGCAAGCTGTTTGCAGGGCACTGTGGTGACGAAATTGACGCCCTGAGCGACAAAATCGTCCACGATTTTAGAACTGATGGACACCAGTTTATTCTCCTCAAATGGGTTAAGGGGCTGTTTTTTATGTTTTATCTCAGTACGATAACCGAACAGGGCGCATGGCGCACAACACGCGCGGCAGTCGAGCCCAGGAAGTAGTCGCTCAATCCGGGCTTGTGAGAGCCCATGATGATGCAGTCAGCATTGCTCTTTCGGGCGAAGTCGGCGATTTCCCGACCGGAGTGGCCGTTCACCAGTTCCGCGCGGGCACCTGAGATGTCTCTAATACGTTCTTCCAGCCGTTGCTGTGCCGTACGGCGTGCACGTTGCAGATCATCCTCAGAAATATACGCACCGGCCATGCCTGTGGGCGCTTCGTAGACGTGAAGGGCAATGATCTCGCCACCGGGATCAAGCAGAAGTTTCGCCTTTGCGAGGGCCGTTTCGCTGATGCCGTGGTCGAGGGCAAGGGCGACGATGATCTTCTTGTACATGGCTGATCCTTTCGTTTGCGGGTGTCCGCGTTAATGAGCGTGTTCGGGAAGCAAAACGATCTTTGGCGCGGCGACGCGCCCGGCCCGAATGTCGGCAAAGGCAGACTGGCCATCCGCCAGCGCGCGGGTCTCGATCCAGTCGAGTGGGCCGAGACTGCCGTTGAAAATCGCGTTTGCGGTCTCGACAAAATCCTGTGCCGTATAGGTGTAGGTGCCGATAAATGTGATCTCTTGCAGCGTTATCCGGCGAATATCGAGCCCACCGGTGGCTTCGCCCAATCCGATATGGGTGATGACGCCGCCGGGCCGTACGAGCTTGCTTGCGGTGGCGCGGGTCGCCGCGTATCCAACGCCGTCGATCACGCAGTCCACGCTGCCGTCTGCCGGAAACTGATCGTCCTCGGGGCCGCAGACGTCAAATCCGCTTTCGCGCGCAAGCGTCTCGCGGCGGATCGCGTTGGGCTCAATGAGTGTGATGTCCGATGCGCCCTGCGCGCGGAGCGAGAGCGCCGCACCAACGCCAATTGCTCCGCCGCCGATCACCGCGCATTTCATACCGGCGAGCGGGCCGCCAAGGACAGACCGGGCCAGTCGGACGCCGTGCCAACCACAAGCGATAGGCTCAGCCAGTGCCGCTTTCTTCAGGTCCACATGATCCGGCACCGTCACCAGATTGCGCTCCGGCATGGAGACGAAGTCGGCAAACGCGCCTTCGCGGGGGGGCATCGAAATAATCTGGCGGTCGGCGCAGATGTTTTCCCGACCCTGCCGGCAATCGCGGCAGGTCTGGCAGGCCACCAGCGGATTGATCGTGACCCGACGTCCGTCATCAGCACCACCGACGATGATGCCCGCCGCCTCATGGCCCAGTGTCAGCGGGGCGGGGCGGCGCGGATCATGGCCGAGAAAGGCGTGCATGTCGGAGCCGCAAATGCCAGAGGCCATGATCCGGATCAGGTGTTCACCCTCGACAGGTTTCGGCAGGGGCCGGTTTTCGTAGGTGAGCTCTTCAACACCGGTATAGACGAGGGCCTTCATTTTGCGGTGAAACCTCCATCGACGAAAAGGGTTTGCCCGGTGACGTAGTCAGACGCGGGCGAACAGAAGAACATCAGCGGGCCGTCCAGGTCACTGGGTTCGCCGTTACGTCCCACACATGTCTGATCGGCGTTGCGCTTTGCCAGAACCGGGTCGGCAAAAACCGGACCCGTCAGCTCCGTTCGGAAAAACCCCGGTGCCAGCGCGTTTGCCGTCACACCGGTCTCTGACCATGCTTCTGCCATGGCGCGGGTCATCTGTTCCACTCCACCCTTTGAGGCACCGTAGCTGATGCCTGCCGGAAATGCACGGCGGGACTGCAGGGAGGCGAAATTGATGATGCGACCCCAGCCTTTGGCTTTCATCTCCGGCACCAGAGCCTGCGCGAGGAAGAAGGGTGCGGCAAGGTTCAGGTTCATCGTGATGTCCCATCCCTCATCCGTCACTTCGTCTGCATGCTGGCGCGTATTGATCCCGGCTGCATTCACCAGAATGTCGACCGGCCCGAAGGGCGCCTTGACCGCTTCCGCCACCTCTCTCAGCGCGCTCCGGTCGCCGAGGTCGGCAACAAGGCTCTCCGTGTCTCCGCGCGTGTTTGCGCACCACGCCTGCAATTCTTCGGCCCTGCGGGCCACACCGACCACCTGCGCTCCGGCCTCGGCCAAGAGCGTGGCTGCCTGACGGCCCAGCCCGCTGCTGGCACCGGTCACACAGGCGGTCTTTCCGGAGACGTCAAAGAGCGCAGGCAGCATTTCAGTCTACCGCGGAGAGATCAAAGTTTTCCTGTGGGAAATACTTGTGCAACCGCGCGTCCGCCGCGCGCGCGTGGCCTTCCATCCCTTCAAGGCGGGAAATCCGGGCCGTTGCTTCGGCGACGGGTTTGGCGCCGTCCCGCGTCGCGCGCTGCCAGGTGACGATCTTCATGTACTTGTGGACCGAAAGACCCCCTGTGTATTTGGCTGACCGCGACGTTGGCAGGACGTGGTTTGTCCCCGATGCCTTGTCGCCGAAGGAGACGGTTGTCTCTTCGCCGAGGAAAAGCGACCCGTAGCACTGGAGCCGCGCAAGCCACCAGTCCAGATCTTCGGCCTGAACGGTCAGATGTTCAGGCGCATAGTCATCCGAGCAGGCGGCCATCTCTTCACGGTCCGCGCAGAGGATCACTTCAGCATAATCCCGCCAGGCCGCTTCGGCATTCGTGCGGTTCAGTTCCGGCAGATCGGCGATCAGCGTGGGCACCAGTTCCATGACTTTTTCGGCAAGCGCGCGGGTGTCCGTGACCAGCCAGACCGGCGAGTTGTAGCCGTGCTCTGCCTGGCTGACCAGATCGGTAGCGACCATGAAGGGATCAGCAGAGCTGTCAGCCAGGATCAGGCTGTCGGTGGGACCGGCAATCATGTCGATGCCCACCCTGCCGAAAAGAATGCGCTTGGCTTCCGCAACGAACTGGTTGCCCGGACCCACGAGAATATCCGCCTGCGGCAGTCCAAAGAGGCCAAAGGTCATGGAGGCCACACCCTGCACGCCGCCCATGGAGAGGATTTTGTCGGCACCGCAGAGGTTCGCAGCATAGATGATCGCCGGATTGATGCCAACCTCCGGGCGCGGGGGCGAGCAGGCCGTGATGTGCTGGCACCCGGCCACCTTTGCGGTCGTCACGGTCATGATTGCACTTGCGATGTGGCTGTAGCGACCACCGGGCACATAGCATCCCGCGGCCCGGACCGGGATCGCCTTTTGACCGGCGATCAGGCCGGGCACAATCTCAAGCTCCACGTCCGACATCGTGGATTTCTGGATTTCCGCAAAGCGTCGCACGTTGTCGTGGGCAAAGGCGATATCGTCCTTCAGCTTCTGGCTGACCTGGTCGCCCGCCGCCGCGATTTCCTCTTTGGTGAGGATCACGTTGCCTTTGTAGTTATCGAACTTCTCCGCATACCGCAGGGCTGCCGCATCGCCGCCGGCTTCGATGTCATTCAGAATGCTCTGTACAGTGTCCCGCACATCTCCGGCGTCCGTCATCGCGGTCTTTTCAGCTTTTTTCAGGTACTCACGAGCCATTGCGCGCCTCCACATGTCACGGGGTCAACACGATCCAGGTGCGGGATTGCCGCTCCAATGTCGTGCAGATTCTCTTCGTTTCTGCAATGTGTAAGCGCTTGCATGAATCAATGCAAGCGCTTACATTCGGAGTGCCGTAGATAACCGATCTGGCATTCAGCTGATGGACCGTTGCAGTCATGACCAAGCCAAATGCTCCGACATTAGAAGACGTGGCGAAACTGGCAGGCGTGTCGACGGCCAGTATTTCACGTGCCTTGAATGATCCCGCAAAGGTGGCGGCGGCGACCCGGCAAAAAATTGACGCGGCGATCGATCAGCTTGGCTACACACCCAACTTCGGCGGGCGGGCGCTTGCGTCCAGCCGCACCAACACGGTCGGTGCCGTGATCCCGTCCATGGCCAACGCGATGTTTGCCAGCGGGTTACAGGCGTTTCAGGAAGAGCTGGACAAAGAGGGTGTGACGCTTCTGGTGGCAACCACAGGCTTTGACCCGGACCAGGAAATGCGGCAGATCAAGTCCCTGGTGGGTCAAGGCGCGGATGGGCTTCTGCTGATCGGAAATGCGCGGCCGGAGACCACCTGGGACTTTATCGACAAGCGCCGGGTGGCCCATGTGGTGGCCTGGTGCAACAGCACGCGACCCGGCCATCATTATGTCGGCTTTGACAACGCCGCGGCCGCCGGCGATGCGGCACATCGGGTGATGCGCCTTGGTCACCGTCGGCTGGCGCTGATTTGCGGTCGGACCGCGGAAAATGACCGGGCGAGGGCGCGACGGGATGGTGTGAGGGCCGCTGTGGCCGCCTTCGGTCAGGGTGCGCGGCTGACCCACGAGGTGGAAGCGCCCTACCTGATCGACCATGGGGCCGCCGCTTTTTCCGAGGTTCTTGAGCGACCGGAACGCCCCACCGCCGTGCTTTGCGCCAATGACGCGCTGGCCGCCGGGGCGATGATGGAGGCGCGGACACGTGGGATGGTGCTGCCCGATGACATGTCTTTTGTCGGGTTTGACGACGTGGGGCTCGCCCGGGTCCTGACGCCGCCGCTTGCGACCGTCCGCGTGCCCCAGATCGAAATGGGCCAGGCGGCGGCACGGCTTTTGCTGTCAAAAATTGCCGGGGAGTCGGGGCTGTCGTCCACCACCTTCGAGACAGCGTTCCTGCATCGCGCCTCTCTCGTCGCTGCGCCCGAGGGTTGACATCTGCGCCTGTCAGACTTCACTGGGTCCGGAATACAAAAGGAAAGGACGAACGTCATGATGAGAACGCGCGCAGCGGTTGCTTTGGAGGCTGGGAAGCCTTTGGAGGTTATGGAGGTGAACCTTGAGGGTCCGCGTGCGGGGGAGGTTTTGGTGGAGATCAAGGCCACGGGTCTTTGCCACACCGATGAGTTCACG
>JBCCUU010000025.1:0-55722 GCA_039196345.1 Pseudomonadota bacterium
CAGGGACGCCCCGAACGTGCAGCCGACCTGCGGGATGCCATCGCCTTCCTGCACCCCGGCGACCGCCCCGGCCCGGCGGGCGAGGTCTATCTGTGCTGGCAGCGCGCAGTGGCGCGGCCGGTCTCAATCAAGGCGCTGCACCGCGCCCTGCCGGAGGTCGACGCAGACCAGATCGCGACATGGCTGGATGCAGGGCAGGGGGCGCCGGTGCCGCGCGCCGCCACCGTCCTGCAGGCGGTGCTGCACGCCCGCCCGCGGGATCTGGCGGCGGCGCTGATCCTCGCGGATGCGGCCCTCGCGCAAGCGCTTGGCTGGACCCATTTGATCCCAATTCTGGCGCTCGGTCTCAAACGCCGCGACCTGCACACAACCGACCCGACCCTGCGCAGGGCCTGCGACGGGGCGATTGTATCTGCTGTACCGGACATCCTGCGCAGGACGGCGGAGCTGACGCGCCGCGCGGGAAAGCTGCAGGCGGTCGCCCCGAAACTGCGGGCGAAAGGGGCGGCGCAGGCCGTGGCGGTGTTTCTGACGCGCGAGGCGGTGGCTGCCACGGCGCTGACGTCGCTCGGGTCGCCCCGGGCCGCGCGGCGGTTCTGTGACCGGCTGGTGGAACTGGGTGTCGCGCGCGAGCTGACCGGACGCGACACCTTCAGGCTTTACGGGGTGTGAACATGGCGCAGGATCAAACCGACACCGATCTGGATCGCGAGCTGGCCTGTCTGCCTGCTGATCTGCGCTGGCTGACCTGGATGCGCCGGATCGAGGCGGTGCTCTTTGCCTCCGCCACGCCGGTGCCGCGCGAAGACCTCGCCCGCGTGGTGGGGCAGGGAGCATCGGTAGAACTGCTGATCGAAGACCTGTCGGCTGATCTCGAAAACAGGTCCTTTGAAGTCGCGCGCGCCTCCGGCGGATGGATGCTTCGCACCCGGAACGCCTATGCGCCCGCCATCCGTGCGGCGGCGGACCTAGGCGACCAGAACCTCGACCTGCGCGCCTTTGATGTGGCGGTGCTGGCCGCGATTGCCTACCACCAGCCGATCACGCGCGACGGGCTCAAGGACATTTTTGGCAAGGAGATCAGCCGCGACCTGATCGGGCGTCTGCACGCACAGGGCCTGATCGGCACCGGCCCCCGCGCCCCGAGACGCGGCGCCCCCTATACTTTTGTTACCACCGAAAAGTTTCTCCTTACCTTCGACCTGGAAAGCCTTGACGACCTCCCCGACCCGGAGCAACTGGAGGATGCGGGCATCGTGGGGTCAGAGGAGGCCGGATAGGGTCAGCTGCCGGACGCATTGGCCATATACATCGGCCCGCCCCGCCAACGGGGGAAACCGTAGGCATTGACCATGACGACGTCGATGTCATCCGCGTTCCGGGCAATGCCCTCGGCGAGGATTTTCTGCCCCTCCGCCTGCATTGCACCGATGATCCTTTCCATGATGACCTCGGCAGAGATCGGTGTGCGGGTGATCCCCTTGCGGTCGGATTCGCCCCGGATCAGCGCCTCGACCTCCGGGTCAGGTACGCCTTTCGATCCGTCCTCATAGAGGTAGTAGCCGCGCCCCGTCTTGCGTCCGAAGCGACCCTGTTCGCAGAGCTTGTCACCCACGTCCACGTAGCGCTCCTTCGGGTCCCGGGTTGCCGCCTGGCGTTTGCGCATCGCCCAGGAGATGTCGAGCCCGGCCAGATCGCTCATCTGGAAGATCCCCATCGGCAGGCCGAAATCGACCATTGCTGCGTCCACATCCCAGGGCATGGCGCCGTCTTCGATCATGTATTCCGCCTCGCGCCGGTAGGCCGACATGATGCGGTTGGCGATGAAACCGTCGCAGACCCCGGAGAGGACGGGGATCTTGCGCAGGCCCTTGGCAAAGGCGAGGGCGGTTGCCAGTGTCTCGTCAGAGGTGCTGTCGGGGACCACGATCTCCAGCAGTTTCATGATATGCGCGGGCGAGAAGAAATGCAGGCCGATGACCCGCGCCGGGGAGCTGGTGCCCGCCGCGATTTCATTGACGTCGAGATAGGAGGTGTTGGTCGCCAGAATGGCGTCGGGTCTGGCGGCGTCCTCGATCCGGGCAAAGACCTCTTTCTTGACGTCCATTTCCTCGAACACCGCTTCGATCACCAGATCAGCGTCACCGAGGTCGCTGTAGCTGTCAGAGGCGGCGAAGGCCAATTTCAGTTGCCGGTGTTTTTCCGCGCCGATCAGCCCGCGTTTCAGGCTGCCGTCCAGGGTGGCGAGCACGCGCGCCTTGCCATTCGCCGCGGCTTCGGCATCCCGCTCTGTCATCTGTACCGTGAAGCCCGCGAGCAGGCATACGGCGGCAATCCCGGCCCCCATGGTGCCGCCGCCGATGATACCGACCCGTGCCAGCCTGCGGGGGGTCACGCCCTTGATCCGGTCGATCCTGGTCGTGGCGCGTTCGGCAAAGAAGATGTGGCGCAGGGCCGCCGATTGCGGATCAGACCTGAGCGTCAGGAACGCCGCGCGCTCCTCGGCAAGGGCCTCATGCGGAGCCAGGGCATAGGCATTTCGCAGGGCCTGAACAGCCGCCTTCGGGGCGTTTTGCCCCCGGGCTTTCGACAGGATCCGGGTCGCCGTGGCCTCAAAGCTTTCGGGGTCGGCGGGCGGGTTGACGGATCGCTCCAGCAGGGCCGAGGGCGCGGGTGCCCTGCGCGCCAGGGCAAGGGCATCCGCGTGCAGATCACCGTCGGACAGGGCGTCGGCCAAGCCCGTCCTGACCGCTTTCTGTGCCGGGATCGGCTTGCCCGTCGCAATCATCTCAAGCGCCGTCTCTACCCCGACCAGCCGGGGCAGGCGCACGGTGCCGCCCGCGCCGGGGATCACGCCCAGGGTCACTTCGGGCAACCCCAGTCTGGCGCCTGCGTTCACGATCCGGTGGTGGCAGGCCATGGCAGTTTCCAGCCCGCCCCCCAGTGCCGTGCCGTGAATTGCGGCGACCCAGGGCTTTGACGCCTGTTCGATCCGCATCAGCAGGTCAGGCAGGTGCGGTGGCGCCGGCGGTTTGCCGAATTCCCGGACATCGGCGCCCGCGATGAAGGTGCGCCCGGCGCAGCGCAGCACAACTGCCGTGATTGTGCGGTCGGCCTCCGTCTGGTCGATGGCATCCGACAGCCCCTGCCGCACGGCAAGGCTGATCGCGTTCACCGGCGGATTATCGATCGTCACGATTGCGACCTCAGCGTCGCGGGTCAGGCTTACAACCATTTCAGTCTCCTGCAGGGGTATCGCGGACAGTTCCAATACTTGTAAAATTTAGGGTTCAATGGTTCAAGCTTGAAATAATAAAACAGTCCCACTACAGTCCCGGCGAATGGGCCGCAACCGCACGAGCGGCGCGTGAAAGGAAGATCGCCATGCGCATTGCATGTTTGGGTGGAGGACCTGCGGGGCTCTATTTTGCTATTTCGATGAAGCTGCGCGACGCGTCGGCTGAGGTGGTCGTGATCGAAGGCAACCGCATGGACGACACCTTTGGCTCGGGCGTTGTCCTGTCGGACGAAACGCTTGAAAACCTTGCCGCGAATGACCCTGTCAGCGCCAAGGCCATTGGCGAGAACTCTGCCTATCGGGATGACATCGCGCTGCACGTTCGGGGCGAAACCCATGTCTCGTCAGGCCATGGGTTCTGCGGGATCGGGCGCAGGAAGCTGTTGCTTCTCTTGCAAGAGCGCGCACGGGAACTTGGCGTTGAACTCCGCTTTGAGACAGAAGTGGGCAGTGCCGAGGACTACCGGAAAGACTTTGACGTTGTTGTGGCCAGCGACGGCCTGAACTCAAAGACCCGCACGCTCTATGCCGACAGTTTCAAGCCCGAGAGTGACCAGCGGTTGTGCCAGTTTCTCTGGCTGGGCAGGCATCAGAAACGCGACAATGCCTTTACCTTCATCCTTGAAGAGACGGAGCATGGCCGGATCTGGGTGCGCGCCTGTCAGTTCGATGACGACACGGCGACATTCATCATGGAATGCGCGCAGGGGACTTTCGACAGTTTCGGCTTTGCAGAGATGAGCCAGCAGGAAACCATCGCCGTCTGCGAGGAGATTTTTGCCGGGCACCTCGGTGGCCACGCGCTGATGACCAATGCCAGCCATATCCGTGGTTCGGCGTGGCTGCGCTTTCCGCGTGTGCTGTGCGAGACCTGGCACCATGAGAACGTTGTCCTGCTGGGGGATGCCTCGGCCACCGCGGATTTCTCCATCGGGTCGGGAACCAAACTTGCGTTTGAAAGCGCCATTGCCCTCGCCGGGTACATCCATACCGAAGACAGTCTGCATGCCGCCTTTATCCGCTATCAGGAGGGACGCCGGCTTGAGGTACTGCGCCTGCAATCGGCGGCCCGGAACGCTCCGGAATGGTTCGAGCAGGTGGAGCGGTATCTGGGACTTGATCCCGGACGGTTGAACTATTCGTTGCTGACCCGCTCGCAAGGGATCAGCCGTGAAAACCTGCGCATGCGCGATCCCGAATGGATGGAAAGTGCCGAACGCTGGTTCAAGGACCGCGCAGGGATGCCTGCTGACGCGCCGGTCCGGGTGCCGATGTTTGTGCCCCCCAAGCTGCGGGACATGAGGTTGCAGAACCGGATCGCTGTCTTTCCCATGGCGCAATATATGGCTCGGGAAGGAAGCCCCAACGACTGGCACCTGACGCATTACGGCGCGCGGGCCAAGGGCGGGGCGCGCCTGTCGGCGGGCGGGTTATGACGCCGCGCCCTCAATCATCATCGGCGCCTTTGTCAAAGGAGCGGCTGCGACTCTGGCTGAAATTGCTGAAGGCCAGCCGGTCGATCGAGGATGAGGTGCGCCGCCGCCTGAGACGCGAACATAACTGGACCCTGCCAAGGTTTGACGTAATGTCGGCCCTGTCGCGATCGCCCGACGGGATGAAGATGGGGGAGATTTCGCGCATGCTGAAGGTTTCGGGCGGGAATATCACGGGCATCGTGGACAAGCTCAGCGAAGAGGGGCTGGCGCTGCGCGAGGCCATTCCGGGCGACCGTCGCGCGCAACGGGTGCGCCTGACGCCGAAGGGGCAGGAGGTGTTTGCCCGTCATTCGCGAGAGCACGAAGGCTGGATCGACGAGATTCTGAGCGGGCTCGATGCGGATGATGTCCGCGGTGTAATTGACCGGCTGGAGCGGCTCACCGAGACCTTGCAAGGGGAGGACGAGGATGCGGACTGATGTGGCGGTGATCGTGTCGGACCGAACGAGACTGTCGAGAGGTTCTACCGCGCAATGCGCGCCTTGCGAACATTCGAAGGGGCCCCGGCCGTGCAGCGCGTCGTGATCGCGCGCCAGGCCCTCAACGCATTTCAGGGGAGATGAAGATGCTGAGACCATCCGCCCACAAAGATACCTTTACACGTGACAACCTGCCGCCGCCCGGTCAGTGGCCCGACCTGTTGCTGGACGGCTTTGACTATCCGGATCAGTTGAACGCGGCCCATGAGTTGACCGACGCGATGGTTGAAAAGGGCTTTGGCGATCACACGGCATTGATCGGGAACGGACGCAGGCGCACCTACAAGGAGTTGACCGACTGGACCAACCGGCTGGCCCATGCCCTGGTGGATGATCTGGGTGTGAAACCGGGGACCCGCGTCCTGATCCGGTCGGCCAACAATCCCGCCATGGTGGCCTGTTGGCTGGCGGCGACAAAGGCCGGCGCGGTGGTGGTCAACACGATGCCGATGCTGCGGGCGGGCGAGCTTGCCAAATACGTCGAGACGGCGGAGATCACCCATGCGCTCTGCGACACGCGGCTGATGGATGAGATGACCGCCTGCGCCAAGGGCAGCCCGCACCTGAGGACGGTCGCGGGGTTTGACGGCACCGCCAACCATGACGCGGAGTTGGACCGTCTTGCCCTGACCAAACCCGTGCGCTTTGACGCGGTCCAGACCGCGCAGGACGATGTTGCGCTGATCGGCTTTACCTCGGGTTCGACCGGAAACCCGAAGGCGACGATGCATTTCCACCGTGATCTGCTGATTATCGCAGATGGCTATGCCAAGGAGGTTCTGAACGTTCAGCCGGAGGATGTCTTTGTCGGATCGCCGCCGCTGGCCTTCACCTTCGGCCTTGGGGGGCTGGCGATTTTCCCGCTGCGTTTCGGGGCCACTGCCACTCTGCTGGAGAACGCATCGCCCCCGAACATGATCGACATCATCGAGACCTACAAGGCGACGGTGTGTTTCACCGCCCCAACGGCCTACCGCGCGATGCTGCGGGCGATGGACGCAGGCGCTGATCTTGGGTCGCTGCGCGCGGCGGTCTCTGCCGGAGAGACGTTGCCCGGGCCGGTCTATGAGGAGTGGCAGGCCAAGACCGGCAAGCCGATGCTCGACGGGATCGGCGCGACGGAGATGCTGCATATCTTTGTCACCAACCGGTTCGAGGACCACAAACCCGCCTGTACCGGCAGGCCGGTGGGTGGCTATGAGGCCAGGGTGATTGGTCCCGACGGGGCGGAGCTTGCGCGCGGCGAGGTCGGGCGTCTGGCGGTTCGCGGCCCGACCGGCTGCCGCTACATGTTCGGCGAACGCCAGTCCGAATACGTGCAGGCGGGTTGGAACATTACGGGCGATGCCTTCACGCAGGACGAGGACGGGTATTTCCATTTTGCCGCCCGCAACGATGATATGATCGTCTCGGGCGGCTATAACATCGCGGGACCGGAGGTGGAGGCGGCGCTTCTGGCCCATGAGGCCGTGGCGGAATGCGCCGTGATCGGCGTGCCGGATGACGACCGGGGGTCCATCGTCGAGGCCCATGTGGTGCTGGGCGCGGGCGAGGTGCCGTCGGATGCGCTGGTCAAGCTCTTGCAGGATCACGTCAAGGCGACGATTGCGCCGTTCAAATACCCGCGCTCGGTTGTCTTTACCAAGGCCTTGCCAAAGACCGAGAGCGGCAAGATCCAGCGCTTCAAACTGCGGGAGATGTCGTGATGGCACCTGAGGCCTATGATCCCGGTGCGGGCGGCGCAAAGATGGATTTCAAGGATGCGATGTCCTATGGCGACTATCTGCATCTGTCGAAAATCCTGAGCGCGCAGGCCCCGCAAAGCACGGCGCATGACGAGCTGTTGTTCATTGTCCAGCACCAGACGTCCGAGTTGTGGATGAAGCTGATCCTGCACGAACTGGGGGCCGCGCGGGAGGCGCTGAAATCCGGTGACACTGCGACCATGTTCAAGATGCTCGCGCGGGTCAGCCGTATTTTCGAACAGCTCAACAACCAGTGGGACGTTCTGCGCACCATGACGCCCGCGGATTACACGACCTTTCGCGCGGCACTTGGGCCATCGTCGGGGTTTCAGTCCTACCAGTACCGGATGATCGAATACGTGCTGGGCAACCGGAACCCGAACATGGTGAAACCCCATGCGCATGTGCCGGAGGTGCACGCGCTGCTTGAGGCTGAACTCGCGCGCCCAAGCTTTTACGATGAGGTGGTCCGGTTTCTTTTCCGCGCGCTCGACGGCCATGAAGACAACCTGCCTGCCCCGCAGCTGGACAGACCGCACGCGCTTGTGCCCGAGATACAGGCCCGGTGGAAGATCGTCTATGAGAACATCGACGCCCATTGGCAGCTTTATGAACTGGGCGAGAAACTGGTGGACCTTGAGGATTACTTTCGCCGCTGGCGCTTCAACCACGTGACAACGGTGGAACGGGTGATCGGTTTCAAGCGTGGCACGGGCGGGACAGCGGGTGTGTCCTACCTGCGCAGAATGCTCGATGTCGAACTCTTTCCCGAACTCTGGCACCTGAGAGGTGAGCTATGACCCTGCCGCGCAAGGATTTCTTCGAATTACCTCATGGGGTGATCTATCTTGACGGCAATTCGCTCGGGCCGTTGCCACGGGGCGCTGCGGCGCGCGCCGCCGCGGTCCTGACGGCGGAATGGGGGCAGGAGCTGATACGGGCGTGGAACTCAGCCGGATGGATGGACTTGCCCGCGCGTGTGGGCGACCGGATCGCGGGCCTTATCGGCGCGCCTGCCGGGTCCGTGGCCACGGGCGATACGCTGTCGATCAAGGTCTATCAGGCGCTGGCAGCCGCCTTGAAGATGCGCCCGGACCGGCGGGTGATCCTGTCGGACGATGGGAACTTTCCGACGGACCTTTACATGGCGCAGGGGCTGATCCAGACAATCGACAAGGGCTATGCGCTGCGCACGCCCGCGCCCGAGGAGGTCATGGAAGCCATCACGGAGGAGGTGGCCGTGGTGATGCTGACGCAGGTCGATTACCGGTCGGGCCGGATGCACGACATGAAAGCGATCACGGAAAAGGCCCATGCCGTGGGGGCCGTGATGATCTGGGATCTGGCCCATAGCGCCGGGGCAGTGCCGGTGGACATGGCGGGGTCCAAGGCCGAATTTGCGGTGGGCTGTACCTACAAGTATCTCAACGGGGGTCCCGGCGCCCCGGCCTTTATCTACGCCCGCCCCGATATCATCGAGGCGGTGCAGCCTGCGCTCTCTGGCTGGCTTGGCCATGACGCGCCGTTTGCGATGGAGCCTCGCTACCGGCCCGCGATGTCGACAGAGCGTCTGCGCGTGGGCACGCCGCCCATCGTGCAACTCTCCCTTCTGGACGCGGCGCTGGACGTCTGGGAGGGGGTCGATATGGCGGAGATCCGCGCCGCCTCCATCGCCTTGTCCGAAACCTTCATCGCGGAGGTCGAGGCACGTTGTCCGGCGCTGACCCTCGCATCGCCGCGCAGGGCGGAGCAGCGGGGCAGTCAGGTCTCCTTTGCCTTTGAGCACGGGTATGCTGCGGTTCAGGCCCTGATCGACCGGGGGGTGATCGGCGATTTCCGGGCACCGGATATCATGCGTTTCGGCTTCACGCCGCTTTATCTCGACAAGGCCGATGTGATTGCTGCCGCGGAAGTCCTCGAAGAGGTCATGACCGACAAGCTTTGGGACAAGCCTGAGTATCAGACCAGATCGAAAGTGACCTGATGCACTTTTCCTATCCGCAAAAGGTGCTCTTCAAGCATTGCGATCCGGCTGGCATCGTCTTTTACCCGCGTTTCTTCGAGATCATCAACGATGCGGTCGAGGCGATGTTCAGCGAGGCGCTTGGCTGGCCCTTTGAGGAGATCCACCCCGAGGCCGGGGTGCCCACGGCGGCGTTCAACGTGCGCTTCAAAGCGCCCTGCCGGCATGGGGATCATCTGGTCCTGCGCCTTGAGCTGACACGTCTGGGCGGCAGCAGCCTGTCCCTGACCACCCGGGCCATGCGTCAGGACACGCTTTGTTTCGAGGCCGATCAGACGCTCGTATGCGTCGGCGCTGAGGGACGCCCCGTGCCGTGGCCCGGGCCCGTGCGCGCCAGGATCAAGGAACTCATGGAAGTTTCAGCTTGAAGCCGCAAACCACCCATCCCGAAGGGTGCGCCCCCGCCCCGGGCGATGCCAAGGGCATGCTGACGGTGGCGGGGACAACAAGCACAAGGCGTTTGTCGCGGGCGGCTTCATCCCTCCTTGCGGGCCGGTTCTGACGCCAGAAGCCGGACCATTTCACGGGTCAACCGAAGTGCGAGGGAAACCTCTTCGGTACCGATCAGATCGCGCATGTCACCTCCTGTCAGCACATAACGCAGGCGGCTCTCGCGCTGTCCGAAGCCTGCGGTCAGCCGCAAGGCCGGGATCCCGGCCGCGGCAAAGGCGTGGTGGTCGGAGTTGCGCACAAGCTGGTTGAACAGTTTGACCTTTTGGCCAAGCGCCTCTGCCGCGCCGGTGACCAGCGACGCCATGCAGTCAAACCCGTTGGTGATGGCGCCGAAGTTGAGATCACCTGCCACG
Source organism: Pseudomonadota bacterium (assembly GCA_039196345.1). Classification (GTDB taxonomy): domain Bacteria; phylum Pseudomonadota; class Alphaproteobacteria; order Rhodobacterales; family Rhodobacteraceae; genus Roseobacter. The sequence goes on from JBCCUU010000025.1 coordinate 9,848, forward strand.
CAATCGAGGTTCAGCACGGCCCTGATCTTTTGACGGTCTTCCGCCGCAAGATTGGCGACATAGGCTTCCGACCCGCACAAGGCGATTTCCTCGGCTGAGAAAACCAGGAACCGCAGGGCGAGCGTCTCAAGCGGGTTTTGCTGATAGTGCTCTGCGAGGGCCAGCAGAACGGCTGCGCCGCTGGCGTTGTCCATCGCACTTTCGGAGATGCTGTGCCCGTCGATATGGGCGCAGATCACGATCTCCTGCGTTGCGGCACCGCTGCTTGGCGGGACCAGCAGATCGAGCGTTTCGGTCTGCATGGCGCGCCGCCCTGCCGACAGTTCGAACCGGACAGGCTTCCGGCTTGCGGCGGCGTTGACCAGTACAAGTGACGTGGCATGGTCGACCCCGATCCCCGGCATGGCCGGCATGATCCCGCCTGTCACCGGGCCGCTGGCGGGGTCGGGATTGGCAACGATGAAAAGCGCGGCGCCAAGCTCCAGAATCCGCTTGGATTTCTTGCAGCGGTGAATGTGGTCGGGGGCGAACATGTACTCGTGCCGCACCATGACCGCCCGCCCCGGGATGACGGGGGCCAGGGCCTCGATCTCTTCCATCGTGCCGCGCCCTGCATCAACCACTTCGAGGTCTGCGGCACCGCCGGGCAGGGCGATGCTGCCGGGCAGGGCGACGGCGGGGTGGGGTGATCCGTCGATCAGGATACCGACGTGGTCGCAGGACCAGCCGTCATATGTCACCGGATGTTTCCGGATCTCGCCCCCACCGGCCTGCAGTTTCGCCGCCGCCAGTTCAAGGGCGCGCCGTTCCGCCTCCGTGCCCGCCAGTCGCCCGCCCAGATCGCAGATGTCATTGAGGTTGGAAATCGCGGTGTTCAAAAGTCTTTCGATCATCATGCGTTCCTGTTCTGCCGTTTGCGGCTGATGAGGGGGAGGCAGAGGACAACGCCCGCCAATCCAAAGAGCACCACGGGCACGGGATCGGTATAGAGCGGGCTCCAGTCGCCTGCGGTAATCTGAAGCCCGGTGCGCAGTTTGGCCTCGGCAATGGGTCCGAGGACAAAGGCAATGGCGAAAGGGGCAAGCGGGTAGCCGAACCGTTCCATGGTGAAGCCCAGCACTCCGAAGACCAGCATGACCCAGAGCGACATCGACGTGCCGTCCAGCGCGAAGGCCCCCACGACGGAGGCCACCACGATGATAGGCAACAGATAGTAGAGCCCGACCCGGGCAATTGTCGCGATCCAGGAGGAAGTCAGCAGGATGAACACTGCCATGGCAAGGGTTGCGATCAGGTAGGCGGCAATCATCCCATAGGCCAGATCGCCGCTGTTCACGAAGAGAAGCGGGCCCGGTTGAATGGCGTGGATCGTCAGCGCCGTCAGCAGCAGCACATCCACCAGCGAACCCGGAACACCCAGCGCAAGCGTCGGAATGAGCGCACCGCCGACGGCGGCGTTGTTGGCTGTCTCGGAGGCAACGATGCCTTCTTCTGCGCCCTTGCCGAATTTCTCTGGCGTTCTGGAAAACGCCTTGGCCAGCGAATAGGAGACCACCGAGGCGATGTTCGAGCCGATCCCGGGCAGGATCCCGACGCCCGTACCGATCACCGAGGACCGTGCCATGTTGCCACCGTGGGTGCGGATGTCCTTGAGGGAAAAGCTCGTATGGTCGTTTTCAACGCCTTTTTTGCCCGGCGTGCGATCACAGACCCCTTTGTAGATGTCGCTCAGCACCGCGCCGAAGGCAAAGACACCGACAAAGAACGGCAGCACCTGAATTCCGGCGTTCAGGTCGAGCAGGCCAAAGGTCATCCGGGCCTGCGAGGAGGTGGGATCAATCCCCGGCAATGCCAAGAGGAACCCCAGAACCGTGGCCAGCAGTCCTTTGAGCAGGGCTTTCTCACTGAGGGTGACAACAAAGGCCAGCGCCAGCACCACCAGCGCAAAGTAATCGAAGGGGGTGAACCGCGTGGCCCAGCGGGACAGCGGCTCGGCCAGGGTGGCCAGAACGATCCAGGAGAACACACCGCCGATCACGGAGGCGCCGACCGAAAGCTCGATGGCCCGGCGCGCGCGGCCCGCCTGCGCCATCGGGTGCCCGTCGAGGATCGTCATCAGGTTCGAGACGGTGCCCGGCATGCGCAGAATGATCGCCGTCACCAGCCCGCCTGAGACGCTTCCGACATAGACGCCCACGATGGCGCAGACGGCGTGAAACGGGTCCATGTAGAAGGTAACGGGCAACAGCAGGGCGATCAGCATCGCACCGCTCAGCCCCGGGATGGCTCCCATGAACATGCCGACCAGTGTGCCCGACAGGATCATCAGCAAGGGGATCAGCCGGAGCGCGTCAGCAAAGCCAAAGAGCAGATCAGCCATGCGCTACCACCCGGGAAAAGGCAAAAGCAGGACAGAGACAAACACGTATTCGCCCAATGCGCCGATGAAAACGGCAAGCGGCAGGATGATGGCCATCCTGCGATGTCGGGCGGGTGTCAGGGCGATCATGGCGACACTCAGGAAAACCGTGGTGGATAGGGAATAGGGAATGGCGGACCACAGGATCGACAGGATGTAAAGCAGGGTCGCGAGGGTCACCAGAGCGGTTTGCCCCTGCTGCCGCGGACCGGTTTTGCCCTCTGCGGGATCGGGGTCTGCCAGGTCATCCGGGTCCGCGTCTGATTGCGCCGCACCGTCTGGCGTATTGATTGCCGCGCGGATGACGTTGAGCGCCACCAGCACCGCGAGCACGATCAGCATCCAGGCCAGCGCCCGGGGCACCTCGGCAGAGCCCATGTAGTCGAAGGGCGATTTGGTCAGCCCTTGCAGACCGGACAGGGCCAGGACCCCGACACCACCGAGGAACCCGCAAAAGGCGAGCTCCCCGGCAAGTCTTCTGGCCATGCCTGCCACGGGTTAGGTCAGTTGCCCGCCGCGGTGGCCGCGAGTGGCTCAAGCTGTTGCCAGCTTGTTTCCAGATAGGCATCCAGATCCTCACCTTCGAGGAAGAGTTCCACCGCCCCGAACCCCGCGAAAAAGTCGTAAAGACCTTCGGGTTGCTTGTAGGCGTGTTGCACCGCTTCAGCCATTTTTGAAACGATATCCTCCGGGGTACCTTTGGGCGCAAAGATGAAGTGCGGGATGCACAGTTTTTCATCGGAGCCCGCATCCGCCATCGACGGGATATCCGGCAAGCGGGGGTGACGCTCCTGCCCCAGGTACAGGACCGGGACCGCCTCGGGGTCGGCAAGCTTGTTGCCGTCTTCATCATAGAAATAGGACGCCGCCGCCGCGGGAGCTGTGCTCATCAGGTCGATCTGTCCTCCGATCAGTGATGCATAGGCTGCAGCAGAGCCTCCGGCCTGCACGGGCCGGATGGTAAACCCACCGAGTTCAGCCGCCTTGACGAGGCCCATGTGGCTGGCACCGCCGATGGTCACACCGGCGACAACCGGCTTGTCCCCGCGATCCGCACCGATGTCGGCCACCGAGGTCCAGCCACTGTCGGCGCGCGCGACCGCGACAAGGCAGATTTCGGTGACGGCGGCCACGGGTTCCATGTCACGATATCCGAAATCCTGAACGCCTGACGCCTCGGCTGTCAGCAGACCGGCCTCATGGACCAGAAACTCATACCCGTCCGGCGCGGCATCAACGACGCGACGGGTGCCGACCGAGGAATGCCCGCCCACGTTCACGATGACCACGCTCTGCCCCAGCCTGTCGGAGAGACCGGGCTCAAGCTTGCGGGCAACAACATCAGTGATACCGCCCGCCTGGAACGGGACCACGAGGGTGATCGGTTTTTCGGGCCAGCTGTCGGCAAGAGCCGATGTGCCCAATACGCCCGCCAACGCCAAGCCGGTGAAAAATCTGTTTCGAATCATGGAAGCCTCCCTGGTTTTCCAAACATTAGACCAAGGCGACAGATAATAATAATGAATGCATTTTTTATTTTGATAACCTATAGGAATGATTTGGGAGGGTGCCGATGTCCTTTTTCAGACAGATCCATGTATTTCGAACCGTCATGACCTCTGCCTCGCTGACCGAGGCGGCGCGAAAGCTCTTTCTGACGCAACCGGCGGTGACAAAGCAGATCAAGGCTCTTGAACTGCATCTGGGTGTCGAGTTGTTCAACCGCGAGGGTCACCGCTTGCAACCGAATTCCCGTGCGCAGGCGTTGTTCAAGAGCTCCCTTGGCGCCTTTGAGGCGATGCAAGCGCTGGAGCGCGACGCGCTGAAACTTCGCGAAGAAGGTCAGAACCCGATCCGCATTGTGGCCATGCCCATGGTGGCGCGTCTTTGGCTGCCGCGACATATCGGCAGACTTTTTGCGCAGGCGCCGGACACGGAATTCAAGATCAGGGTGGCACGCAGCGAGCGGATCAGCGAGTTACTCCTCAACAATCAGGCGGACATCGGGATCGGCATGCTCAACCGGTTGAACGTCGAGTTGAACATGGAAGTCCTGTTTTCCTCCAACGCGGTCGTTATTCTGCCCGAGGGTCACGCCCTTGCCTCAAGGCCCAGCATCTCGCCCGGGGATATCTGTGACGAGGACTTCCTGCTTGCCGGCGATGGATCACCCCTGCGTCAGGATATTCTCTCGGCGTTTTCGAATGCCGGTGTCAGCCCCAAACTCAAGGCGGAGATCGAACTGGAAGAGACCACGATTGCCCTTGTGGACGCGGCTTTGGGCGTGGCAATCGTCGATTCCTACTCGGCCCAGCAGCGCAAAGCCGATGGCGCGCGTATTGCCATCGTCCCGTTCCGGCCGACGCTGACGGCCTATATCGGGTTGATGCTGAACCGCGGGGTGGCGGGCAGGCCCGGGGTGTCTGCCGTGTTCCGTGAAATGGTGAAGGTGGCGCGGGCCTGAGCGGCCCTCCGGCCCCGCGCATGGGCGATCCTGCCGCAGCGGGGATGTGCCAGGCGCGCCGCCCGGTTTTCGCCGGTTAGCCGGAACCCATTGCGGACAGATCAGGGAACAGCCCGGCCAGCCCTTCAGAGGTTGCCGCGCAGACCCCACGTTCGGTAATGAGCCCCGTGACAAGCCGGTTGGGCGTGACATCAAAGGCGGGGTTTCCGCCTGAGGTGCCCGGCGGGGTCACCTGCACGACGCCAAGTGTTCCATCGTCCCGGGTGCCCTGCACATGCGTGGTTTCGCGCGCGTCGCGTTCCTCGATCGGGATCTCTGCGAGGCCGTCTTCGACCGTCCAGTCGATGGTTGGGGACGGCAGGGCCACATAGAAGGGCACATTATTGTCCCGGGCTGCCAGCGCCTTGAGATAGGTGCCGATCTTGTTGCAGACGTCGCCGCGCCGGGTGGTCCGGTCTGTTCCGACAATGACCATATCGACCAGACCCTTCTGCATCAGATGCCCGCCCGCATTGTCGGTGATATAGGTGTGGGGCACGCCGTGGCTTCCCAGTTCCCATGACGTCAGCGCGCCCTGGTTGCGCGGTCGCGTCTCATCCACCCAGACATGCAGGGGAATGCCCGCATCATGGGCCTGATACATGGGACTGGTCGCGGTGCCCCAGTCAACCGTTGCAAGCCAGCCGGCATTGCAATGGGTCAGAAGCCGGACGGGGGCGCCGTCCTTCTTCCGGGCTGCAAGGTCCCGGATGATTTGCATCCCATGCTCCCCTATCCGGCGATTGATCTCTACATCTTCGTCGGAAATCTCGTGGGCAAGGGACAAGGCGGTTGTGGCTCTGTCCTCGGGTGCCACCCCGGCAAGCGCGTCGCGGCAGCGGTTGAGCGCCCACCGCAGGTTGATGGCGGTGGGGCGGGTCTTGTTCAGGACATGCCATGTTTCATCGAGGTTTGCATCGCGAGGGTCCTGTGACATGGCAAGGGCCATACCATAGGCAGCCGTCGCGCCGATCAGAGGCGCGCCCCTCACCCGCATCTCGACAATGGCATCGACAAAATCCTGCAGGGTGCGCACCGGCTGGACCACGAACGCGTAGGGCAGGCTGCGCTGATCGATGATTTCGAGAACGGATGCGTCTGCATTCCACCACAGGGAACGATAGTGTTTTCCGTCAACTTTCACAGTAGGCCTCCCTTATTCCCGAACTGCGTTGAAATTCTCTGTCACAATAACCTGTGAGGCTTTCGTAATGCGCTTTTGCAGCGCCTCAAGCGTAAGGGTCTGGCTGGGGCCGATGCAGACAATGCCACGCGAAAGCCGCTGTTCCGTTGGGGTGACCTGGTATCGCGCACCCACCACATGAATGACCATGCGTTGCCCGGAGAAATCCTCCACGATGCCCTTGGCGCGGACCACTCCGAAACCTGACGTGGCGAGTTGTGCGGCCAGTGCGGTGGCATCCACCGGCTCCGGCACCGAAAGAACGCCGCTCTTGAAACAGGTTTTCTCTGCCGGATCGTCTGGCAGAGTGCCGGTCCTTGGGACGGCACCCAGCAAAACCGAATTCGGAACCGCCCCCTGCGAGGCATCAATGATGACCGGGTCACACGCCAAGTCACCCAGCCACGCCTTGACCGCATCGACTTCCGCCCCGGTTACCAAGTCGCATTTCGTAACCACGGTGAGATCGGCATCACGCAGCTGCCGCAGGATCGTGTCACCCATGTATTTGTCTTGCGCCTGCGTCTTTACCGTTTCAGCGTCGGCGAGGACGATGACGCCATTCAGGTCAAAGCCCGGGAGAATCCCGATGGTGGAGGCGACGGACGAGGGAATGGCCACGCCTGATGTCTCGATCACAATGTGATCGGGTTTTGGGTCCACATCGGCCAGCGCATCAAGAGCGCCGATCAGGTCGTTGCCGAAAGAACAGCAGATGCAGCCCCCCGCGATGGATATCAGATTGTCATCGCGGGCTTCGATCAGGTCTTCATCGATGGCCAATTCGCCGAACTCGTTGACCAGCACGGCAATCCTTGTGCCGTCCGCATGCCGGAGCATGGCGTTGATCAAGGTGGTCTTCCCGGCGCCCAGAAACCCGCCGATGATCGTGACGGGAAGCGCACTCATAGAGCCGCGGCCGCGAATTTTCTGCCGCCCATGACGGTGCCCCAGACTTCGACATCCTTGAGGTTCGCGGGCTCGATCTTGGTCGGATCGGTTTCGAGCACGGCGAAATCGGCGCGTTTGCCGGTTTCGATAGAGCCGATTTCATCGTCCATGTGCAGCGTGTAGGCCGCGCCGATGGTGATGGCGTAAAGGGCCTCATCCACGCTGATCCGTTCGCTTTCGCCTTGCACGCGCCCGCTGGCGGTGATGCGGTTCACAGCGCACCAGGCGGTGAACAGGGGGGAGAGGGGTGTCACGGGCGCATCGGAGTGGATCGCCATGGGCACACCTGTATCCAGCGCCGTCCGGCAGGCGTTCATGCGGGCCGCACGCTCTGGCCCGACTGTCAACCGGTAGTGTTCGTCGCCCCAGTAGAAATGGTGATTTGCGAAAAGGTTGACGCACATCCCCAGTTTCCTGATGCGCCTGAACTGTGCGGCATCGGCCAGTTGGCAATGCTGCAGGGTAAAGCGGTGATCGCTGTGCGGATGCTTTGCCAATGCCGGGCCGAGCGTGTCGAGCACAAGCTCGGTTGCCTCATCGCCGTTGGTATGCGTGTGGACAGGGATATCATTGACCAGAGCCCCTTGAAGAATCTCGGTCAATTGTTGCGGCGTGATGTACCAGATGCCGTTTTCCGCCCCGTTATGATACCCCGGCCAGCGCAGGCGCGCGGAAAACCCCTGGATGGACCCATCCGCGACGATCTTGATCCGCCCCAGACGCAGTTTTTCCGTGCTTTGGCTGCGTAGGTACAAGGCGCGGTCGATGAGGTCTTTTGGCGTAAGCCCCATGAAGAATTTCAAGGGCACAACACGTGCGGGAAAACTCTCTTCACCGGTGACGCGCAGCATCATGTCGACGGCATCATCCTCCAGCCCGGCCGCCAGATCCGTTACCGTTGTCGTGCCGGTGCGCACGCAAAGCTTGGCGAAATCCCGCAGACCGGGCTCATCCGCATCTGTCGTTGCGCGTTTCATGCCCACATGCGGGCCGACCGGCATGTAGACTTCCGGGCTGCTCAGCACACCGATGGAGAGACCATCCTCGCCCAACTCGATGCCGGGATGGTTCAGACCCTGCCGGAGCATCCCGGCCAATTCCAGCGCCCTGGTGTTGACGTTCATGATATGGCCCGAGGCATGCAGGATGCCGATCGGGCGTGTTGCGGATACCCTGTCAAGATCGTGCCGGGTGATCTTGATGTTGTCCATGTAGATCGGGTCAAGCTGGAACCCGGTCAGCGGTGCGTCGGGATCTTTGAGTTCCTGTTCCGCCTCTGACAGCCTGTCCAGAACCGCCTCCAGGGACGTCAGGCCCGACCATCTTTTGCCGTTCGGATCAGTTCGGTCGAAATACCCGCAGTAGACAAACTGCCAGAGCGTTCCTTCCATCGCATGGGCGTGCCCTTCGACGAAACCCGGCATCAAGACTTTGTTTTCAAAGGTTGTATCCAGATGGTAGGTGCCGAATGTTTCCAGTTCATCCAGCGAACCGGTGCCCAGAACGCGGCCGTCGCGCACGGCGACATGGGTTGCACGCGGGCGGCTGGGGTTCATCGTGAGGATGGACTCAGCCTGAAAAATTGTAATGTCCGACATCCTGTCATGGCCCCCTGCGGTGAAGTGATTGGTCGAAGGTAGGACGCTTTACTTGATTGATAAAATATTTTTTACTTGCCTAGAACCACTTAATTTTAATGGAAGTGACGCGTGCATTTTACGTTGAAACAACTGCGTTACGTAGAAGCCGCAGGGCGGCTGGGATCAATTGCGCGGGCGGCAAATGAACAGGCAATCTCGCAAAGTTCGATCACCGCCGCGATTGATGCGCTGGAAAGATCGCTCTCGTATGATCTGTTCGTGCGCACCCCTGCCAAGGGCATCCAGGCAACGCCCGCGGGCGAAGGTGCGCTGAACCTGATCCGGTCGTTCATTCATCAGGCGCGCCATTTTGAAACCGAGCTGCAATCTGTCGGGGGGGAAGCATCCGGCCATGTGCGCATCGCCTGCTACGTCACTGCCGCGCCCGCCTTTCTGCCCCCGATCCTGAAGAACATCACCGAGAATTTTCCCGGCATATCTGTTCAGGTGATGGAGGGCGATCTGGATACCGTTGCCCGCTTTCTCGATGACGGCAAGGTCGATCTGGTTTTTACCTACACCGACGGATTGTTCGGGAACCACAACTTTCAACCGCTGTTTCGCGCGCCGCCCTATGTGCTCGTCAATCCGGACGGTCCTTTGTCCGACAAGGAGAGCGTCGTCTTTGCTGACCTGGCGGATCAGCCGATGGTGCTCTTGGATCTGCCGCACACGCGAGAATACTTTGTGGGTTTGTTCGAGAGGCGTGGCTTGCGCCCGGTGATCGCGCATACGACCCGGTCGGTCGAGATCGCCCGAGCTCTTGTGGCGGGCGGATTTGGATACACGATCCTGAACATCCTGCCGCCCGACTACGACACCCGGACCCCGAAGTACCTGGTCTTGCCAATCCGCGATGCGCCGTCGGAGCAGAGCTTTGGCATTGCCACGCTGGCGGGCAAGCGGGAGCCCAGGATTGTCCGATCGTTTATCGAAAGCTGCCAAAACCTGCTCAACCACGGCGCGTTTGACAGGCTCACGCTTGCGGAGCGTAGATAAAATGCAAAAGATGTACCATTGAGGTCTGTTAAATCTGTTTTTTGTTGGAATGAGCCCGCGCTAAGGTGACGCAACACAAGATAAAGGGAGGAAATCCATGAAACACGTAATGAAGGGTCTGGTCGCTTCGGCAGCCATGGCCGCGATGCTTGCCGGCGGCCAATTGGCCGCAGAAGAACCGGTGCGCGGCGGCACGTTGGTGACCGTTCTGACGTCGAACGTCCGCAATCTGAACTCTGCCGTGCAGTCGGGCATTGTCACGGGCTTCCCCGGTGCCCAGCTTTTTGCAGCCCCGCTGCGCTATGATGACGACTGGACGCCTCAGCCCTATCTGGCTGAATCCTGGGACGTAAGTGAGGATGGGCTGACCGTCACGCTCAACCTCGTCAAGAACGCCAAGTTTCATGATGGTGAACCGCTGACCTCGGAAGACGTTGCCTTCTCTGTTGACGTGATAAAGGCGAACCACCCTTTCAAGTCGATGTTTGCGCCGGTCGAAAGCGTTGAAACGCCCGACGCCCATACGGCGGTCCTGAAACTGTCAAAGCCGCACCCGGCCCTGATGCTGGCGATGTCGGGGCAACTGATGTCGATCATCCCCAAGCATATTTACGGCGACGTGCCCATCGAAGAGGTCAAGACACATCCGCGCAACAGTGAAAATGCGGTTGGTTCAGGCCCGTTCAAACTGGTCGAATACAAGTCAGGTGAACACGTCATCCTTGAGCGCTTTGACGATTTCTTCATCGACGGTCGTCCCTATCTCGACAGGATCGTGATGCGGATCATTACCGATCCGTCGGCCCGCGCCATCGCTTATGAGAACGGCGAAGTGCATCTGGGCGCTTTCGAGGTGGTGCCGCAGATCATCAACCGTCTGAAAGAAGTCGATGGTCTGACCGTGACACCCGAGGGTTATGGTGGGATCGGCCCGCTTGACTGGCTGGCGATGAACACCACCAGGGGGCCGCTGGCCGACGTGCGGGTCCGCAAGGCGATTGCCTATTCCGTAGACAAGAACTTTATTCAGAAGGCGTTGATGCGGGGCACCGCGGCGGACAGCCGGACCGGCATTCACCCCGACAGCCCGTTCTACAACGCGGATGTCGAAGGCTATGACGTCGATCTGGACAAGGCCGCCGCGCTGTTGGACGAGGCCGGTTACCCGATGGACGGGGACAGCCGCTTTACGGTTACCATCGACTACGGCTGGGCAGAGATGAAGCCACAGGCGGAGTATGTCAGGGCCGCACTCAAGAAGGTCGGCATTGACGTACAGGTGCGCGCCAGCGCCGACTTCCCGACCTGGGCCAAGCGCATGGGAACGATGGATTTCGACCTGTCGATGGACACGGTGTTCAACTGGGGCGACCCGGTGATCGGGGTGCACCGCACCTATGACAGCACCAACATCGCAAAAGGTGTCTGGTCCAATACACAAGGCTATGCAAACGCCCGTGTCGACGAATTGATGGAGATGGCGGCAACCGAGAACGACCCGGAAAAGCGCAAGGCCCTCTACGCGGAATTCCAGGCGATCATTGCTGATGAGCTTCCTGTCTATCACATCAACACCTTGCCCTATCACACTGTCTACTCCGACAAGGTCGGCAATCCGCCACTGGGCATTTGGTCGACGTCCTCGCCCATCGATATGACCTACCTCAAAGAGTAGACCCATCCATGCCGCGGCGGTCGGGTTCGCCGCGGCATCACCCGGGAATCCACATCATGCAGTACCTGCAATCCACGATGATCCGGATTTTCTATGCCATTTTGCTGCTGATTGCGGTCTTGGTGTTGAATTTCTCGCTGATGCATCTCGCGCCCGGTGACGTGGCTGACACGATCAGCCAGTCCATGGGGGGGGCGGATGAAGAGCTGCTCAACCAGATCCGTGCTGACTATGGGCTGGATCAGCCCTTTGTCGTGCAATTGGGACGTTATGTCGGGGGAGTTCTGCAGGGCGATCTGGGGTATTCGTTCTTCTATAATCAACCGGTGACACAGCTGATCCTTGAACGGCTTCCGGCCACGTTGCTGCTGGTGTTCAGCGCGCAGCTCCTTGCGCTTGGCGTCGGTGTCGTGCTGGGCGTCATTTCCGCCCGAAAACCGAATGGGCTGGCCAGCCATTTCGTTACCTTGATCGCACTCTTTGGATACTCCGCCCCCGTGTTCTGGACCGGCATCCTGCTGCTGATTACCTTTTCGCTGAAAATACAGTGGTTCCCGGTTGCGGGCATGCGGGATGTCACGATCGAAGGCGGCTTCTGGGTGCATTTCTGGGATGTGACACGGCATCTGGTGCTGCCCTGCATTACGCTTTCGTCGATCTTCCTTGCGCTCTACTCGCGGCTCTGCCGCGCCACGATGATGGAGGTCCTGGGCTCTGACTTTGTGCGCACGGCCAAGGCCAAGGGTCTGACGGAACGGCAGGTGGTCTACAAGCACGCCCTGAAGAACTCGCTCTCGCCGGTTATCACACTGGCGGGCCTGCAGCTTTCGGCCGTGGTGTCCGGCGCGGTGTTGGTCGAGGCCGTCTTTTCCTGGCCCGGCCTGGGCACACTTGCGTTCCAGTCGATTATCGCGCGCGATACACCGACCATCCTCGGCATCCTCTTCTTTTCGGCGCTGGTGGTGATCGTGGGCAACCTGCTCACGGACATGGCCCTGCGCATGGTTGATCCAAGACTGCGAGGGCGGGGCGCATGAGCGACATGCCCGAACACACCATCGTCAAGGCCCGATCACCAATGGCAGAGGCCTGGTCCATGTTCCTCGGCAACCATGCCGCCGTGGCCGGATTGGTCGTTCTGGTCGCAATCGTCCTGATCGCGGTTTTCGGCCCCATCCTTTACCCGACGGATCCGTTTGACATGGTCTGGGCGCCGTTTTCCCCACCGGGAGAGGAGGGTTTCCTGCTGGGGACGGATTATCTGGGCCGCGACCTTCTTGCGATGCTGATCAATGGGGCCCGCGTGTCGCTCCTGATCGGGTTGGCCGCGGCAGTGGTGTCGATCTTTATCGGCGTGACGGTGGGGGCCCTGGCAGGTTTCTATCGCGGTTGGGTCGAAGAACTGCTGATGCGCATCACCGAATTCTTTCAGGTGCTGCCGACGCTGCTGTTCTCAATGGTGCTGGTGGCGCTTTTCGGTGCATCACTGCCAATGATAACCTTCGCCATCGGCGTTGTCAGCTGGACGGCTGTGGCCCGGATCACACGGTCGGAGTTTCTGCGTATCCGGGAATTGGAGTATGTGAACGCCTCGCGCGCCAGTGGTGCGAGCGGACGTAAACTGATGTTCCAGGTGATCCTGCCAAACGCCATGCCTCCGATCATCGTGCAGTCTGCGCTCATGGTGGGGTCTGCGATCCTGTTTGAAGCGGGCCTCTCCTTTCTGGGGCTGACAGACCCCAACGTCGTTAGCTGGGGTCAGATTATCGGATCGAACCGGCAGTATATTCTGGATGCCAGCTATACCGTCACGATCCCCGGCTTTGCGATTTTCATCACCGTTCTTGTCATCTCGCTGGTGGGCGATGGGTTGAACGACGCTCTCAACCCCAAACTGAGGCAGCGCTGATGGCCCCGCTCCTGAAAGTCGAAAACCTGCGCATCGAACTCACGACACGCGCGGGTGTTGCCCCGGTGATTGACGATCTGTCTTTCGAACTGATGGAGAACGAGTCGATCAGCTTTGTCGGGGAATCCGGCTGCGGCAAATCCATGACCGCGCTTGGCATCATGGGATTACTGCCCGACCGGATCGGGCGCATTGCCAGCGGCTCGATAGCGTTCAAGGGTGAGGAGCTGACCACGGCAAGCGACGCCCGGCTGCGCGATATAAGAGGCAACGAGATTTCCATGATCTTTCAGGAGCCGATGACCTCGCTCAACCCGGTCTACACCGTGGGCGAACAGATCGCCGAAGTACTGCGGGTCCATCAGGGTCTGTCGCGCAAGGCGGCCTGGAATGAAGCGATTGAGCTTCTGGACGCGGTGCGCATCCCCGATCCGAAGGGCAGGGTCGGAACCTATCCGTTCCAGATGTCGGGCGGGCAGCGTCAGCGGGTCATGATCGCCATGGCGCTGGCCTGCAAGCCCAAGATCCTGATCGCGGATGAGCCGACCACGGCGCTTGACGTGACGGTTCAGGCCCAGATTTTCGATCTGCTGCGCGATTTGCGTAAGGAAATCGGCACTTCGATCATCATGATTACGCACGACATGGGGGCGGTGGCCGAAATGGCGGACAAGGTGATCGTGATGTACGCGGGCCGCAAGGCCGAGATCGGCCCGGTAGAGCAGATCATCGCCGCGCCGCATCATCCTTACACCAAGGGGCTGATTTCCTGTGTGCCGCATATCCAGACCCCGCTGACCGAGGTCCGCGAGGAACTGACAGAAGTGCCTGGCATTGTTCCGTCGCTGGATGAATTCGGGGCCGATGCCTGCCTTTTTGCCTCCCGGTGTTCCCAACGCGATGCGAAATGTACCTCTGCGCGGCCGCCGACAATGGATTTCGGTAACGGCCATGACGTCGATTGCTGGCATGCAAAGGCCTGAACATGTCTGAACCCCTTTTGAAAGTCGAAAACCTGAGCGTTCATTTTGCCATGCCGCGCAAAACCCTTCTTGGCCCGAGACCGGTCCTGAAGGCCGTGAATGACGTATCCTTTGAAGTCGGCCGGGGAGAGACTCTGGCAATTGTCGGGGAGAGCGGCTCTGGCAAAACGACGACAGCCCTGGCCGTTGCGCGTCTGGTCGAGGCGGCTGCCGGGTCGGTGAGACTGGAAGGTCAGGAGGTGCTGTCGCTGGAAGGGCAAGCGCTCCGAGCGTTGCGCGAGAAGGTCCAGGTGATCTTTCAGGATCCTTATTCCAGTCTGAACCCGCGTAAACGTGCGGAGGATCTCGTGCGTGAGCCGCTCGACAATCTGACCGACAAGAGCGACCGTGAAAAACGCGAAATCGTCGATGAACTGTTTGAGGCGGTTGGTCTGCGCAGAGAGCAGCAGCGCCTTTTCCCGCATCAGTTCTCGGGCGGGCAGCGGCAGCGGATCGGTATTGCCCGGGCGCTGGCAACACGTCCCAAGCTCGTGATTTGTGATGAACCGGTTTCGGCGCTTGATGTTGCGGTCCAGGCGCAGCTGTTGAACCTTTTGCGCAGGCTGCAAAAGGAATTCGGCCTGACCTACCTCTTCATCAGCCATGATCTGGGTGTGGTGCAGCATGTCAGCGACAAGGTTGTCGTCATGTATATGGGCAAGGTGGTTGAGACGGGTGACCGGCTGAGCCTGTTCAATTCACCGCAGCATGAATACACGAAGGCCCTGCTGGATGCCGTGCCGACGGTGAACCCTCGGGCCAGGAGAAAGAGCGCCTCGTGAAGCAGAACGCTTTGAATCCGAACAGAAATTCGATGTCTCTCAGTCAGCAAGATGCTGGTTTCGCGCGCGGTGCTTGATCGTCCTTTTGGCACGGTTCACCTTGCGTGGCGTGGGCAGGCGCGGCGCGGATTTCAGCTGTTTCTGGAGGCTTTGGCGTCTTGCAGAAGGGGACGATCAGGGCACGTAAATCTCTGAATAGGCGAGCCTGACCAAGTCGATGACTTCTTCCTTGCGCCGTTCGATGTGGCGGCGGAGTGCTGTCACAGCCTCTTCGACGTTGCGATCCCGGATGGCCGAAACGATCTTCCGATGCGCATTCAACCCGGCGTGGTCGCTGGGGGTCGAAGAGTGACGCAACTGCCTGAGGTTGATCGTCCTTACGAATCGAATCCGTTCGTTGACGTTGGTGAGAGCATTTACGATTTCGCGGTTGCCGGAGCCTTCGGCAATGAGGATGTGAAAGGCCTCGTCCATGCGGGCAAGTTCCGCCGCGTCCTCGCACGCCCGATAGGTCGGCTGCGTCAAGTCCAGATGGCTTACGAGGCCATCGATCGTCCCTTGTTTTCCGGCTTCGATCAAGCGACGCGCAGCTTCGGTTTCCAAAGCGCAGCGCAACTCGTAAAGATCAGATATTGCTTCGGGTTGCAGGTCCCGGCAGCGGAACCCGTGACCGGGAGAAAGGGTCAGAAACCCTTCGGCGGCCAGCCGGTTCAAGGCTTCACGCATTGGCGTCCGGCTCACCCCAAGTTCCCGGGTGAGGGCGGATTCGTTGATCCTGCCGCCTGGCTTGAACTCAAAGTTGATCGCTTTGTCCCGCAGGGTTGCGTAAGCTTGATCAACGATACTGGCCGGTCTGTTCACAGTCTCTGCCCGTTCATTCAGGTTTGTCCGGGTACGCTAGCAGTCTTGATGTCTGATGGGAAGAAAACTGAATATCATACCGTATGCGTGGTTGTATACAGGTTTGGGTGCGACTGTTAGTCTTTATCCGAGCCGCGATTCGCGACGGCGAAATCTGATCTGGGGTGCGCGTGGTGGCAGCTGAAAAACATCCGGTCGTTGTGATTGGTGCGGGGATCGTCGGGCTTTCGACGGCGATCTGGCTTGCGCGTTTACAGCAGGCCGTGACGCTGATCGACCGTGACGACATCGGTGGCGCCGGATCGACATCTTTCGGCAATGCCGGCGTTCTGGCATGCTGTTCAGTGGCGCCGGTGACAGGGCCGGGTTTGGCCTTGAAAGGGCCAAAGCTGCTGATGGACCCGGATTTTCCGCTGTTCGTGCGGTGGTCGTATCTTCCGAAACTCGCGCCTTGGCTGGCGCGCTACCTGTCTCATGCCAACGACAAGGACACGCGCCGTATTGCCGGTGGCATAGCGCCACTGATTCACGATTCCGTCGAACAGCACCGGGCGCTTGCCAAAGGCACAGCGGCCGATGACTGGATCCGAAGCTCTGACTATGCTTTTGCCTACCCGGACCGTGCCGCTTTTGAGGCGGATCGCTATGTCTGGGACCTGCGGCGTGACGCTGGATTTCTGCCCGAGGTGGTTGAGGGCAAAGCCGTAAAGGAAAGGGAGCCCGGGCTGTCTGACGCGTTTGGTTGTCTGGCGGTCGTGAGAGACCACGGCATGCTGCGCAACCCTTCGGAATACCTCAAGGCGCTGGCCCGGGAAGCGCGGGCGCTAGGGGTCAAGGTGCTGCGACAAGAGGTTGTCGACGTGGCGATCAAGGAAAACCGGATCACGGCGGTCATCACCAGACAGGAAAGACACGATTGCCATGCTGCCGTTCTGGCCACGGGCGTCTGGTCGAAACCCCTGGCGCAAAAGCTGGGCGTGCATGTGCCACTGGAAAGCGAGCGCGGCTATCACCTTCATATCAAGAACCCCGGTGTGATGCCCGGGGTCCCACTGATGATTACAACCGGCAAATTTGTGGCGACCCCGATGGACCATGGACTGCGCTGCGCCGGTGTGGTGGAGTTTGGCGGTTTGAAGGCCGGGCCGTCCAAAGCGCCACTGGCATTGCTGCGCAAGAGAGTTCGCGAAGCCTTTCCCGATGTGCAGCTTGGGGAGGCAGAGGAATGGCTGGGCCACAGGCCCGCGCCGAGCGACAGCCTGCCGATCCTGGGTGAGATCGGAAAGACCGGCGTCTTCGCGGGTTTCGGCCACCACCACATTGGCATGACCGCAGGACCAAAGACCGGCCGTATCCTGGCTGGCCTGATTACCAACAATCGCGAAAACCTCGATCTGTCTCCCTACAGGCCAGACCGTTTCGCGGCAGCACGGAAATAAAAGACAAGGACACCAACAAGGAGGATACAATGTCCAGATTGACCAAAACCATGGTGGCTGCGATCACCGCCACAAGTGTGACGACCGCCTTTGCGCAAGCCGAAACGTGGGACCTTCCCATGGCGTATTCCGCCACCAATTTCCATTCGGCAACGGGTGCCGAGTTTGCCGAATGTGTAACGATTGGCACCGGCGGTGCCCTGACCATTCAGACGCATCCTGGCGGCTCGCTCTACTCCGGCGCGGAAATCAAGCGTGCCATCCAGTCCGGTCAGGTCAATATCGGTGAGCGGCTGCTCTCCGGTCACGGAAACGAGGACCCGGTGTTTGCGGTGGATTCCATCCCGTTCCTCGCAACCTCCTTCGAGGCTTCCGAAAAACTGTGGGAGCACACCAAAGGCCCGCTCACAGAGCTTTTGGAAGAGCAGAACCTGCACCTTCTGTATTCGGTGCCATGGCCTGCGCAGGGGCTGTATTTTGACCGTGAAGTGAACACGCTGGCGGATGCCAAAGGGTTGAAATTCCGTACCTATAACTCTTCCAGCGGCCGGATGGCCGAACTGGCAGGCATGCAGCCGGTGCAGATTGAAGCGGCAGAGATCAGTCAGGCCTTTGCCACTGGTGTCGCAAACGGCATGGTGTCGTCCGGCTCCACCGGGTATGATCGGAAAGTCTGGGAGAGCCTCTCGCACTACTATGCAGCTGACGCCTGGCTGCCGCGCAACCACATGTTGGTCAACAAGGAGGCCTGGGATGGTCTCGACGAGGCCACGCAGAACGTCATCAACGGCTGTGCGGTCCTGGCGGAATATGCCGGTGACTGGCGTTCTGTCCAGTACAATGAGTTTACCGTGAACCAACTGGCTCTGAACGGCATGACCACGGGTCGCGTGTCCCCGGAACTCGAAGCGGAGTTGAAGGCAATCGGAGAACAGATGACCGCCGAATGGCTCGAAAGCGCGGGCGACAGAGGCAAGGCGATCGTCGACGCCTTTCTGGCCGATCAGTAACCACACCACTGACCCCCGGTGCACTGCACGTGCCGGGGGTTCCCTTTGCAGGAGAAAACAATGGGCTTGACGCTGCGCAAGACGCTTGACCGGACTTACCTGTTTGCAGGCTATCTGGCCGCGTTGTTCCTGGTTCTCATCCTTTGCCTCGTGGCCTTTCAGATGGTTGCGCGCTGGATCGGTATCAGCGCGGCAGGGGCGCCTGATATCACCGGGTATTCCATGGCCGCGTCTTCGTTTCTGGCGTTTTCATATGCGCTCAACAATGGCAGCCATATCCGGGTGAGTTTGCTGCTGAATGCCGCAGGACGGTTCAAGTGGCATGTGGCAGCGTGGTGTTGGATCGTGGCCAGCATCTGCACGGTTTTGTTCGCGTGGTTCGCCGTAAAGCTGACGATCGAGAGCTATACCTGGAATGATATCAGCGGCGGTCAGGATGCCTGGCCGCTTTGGATCCCGCAAGTGGCGATGTCTGTGGGCACCGTGCTTTTCGCGGTCTGCACGCTGGATAATCTCGTCACTCATCTGATGACCGGCAAGGATAACGTTCATGCCGCTGCACTTGATATGAACGCGGAGTAACCGGCATGGATCAGGTCTATCTCGTTTCGATCTTTCTGTTCATCCTTTTCCTGTTTCTCGGCACTGGTGTCTGGGTTGGTCTTGCGCTCTTTGGCGTGGCCTTCATCGGGCTGGAGATTTTCACAACGCGCCCTGCCGGCGATGCGATGCTGACGCGCATCTGGACGGGGTCCAGCAGTTGGACGCTGACGGCGCTGCCGCTCTTCATCTGGATGGGCGAAATCCTGTTTCGAAGTCGATTGTCCTCGGATATGTTCCGCGGCCTTGCGCCCTGGATGCAGCGTTTGCCCGGCGGTTTGGTGCATGTGAATATCGTGGGGTGTACAATCTTTGCCGCTGTTTCCGGGTCGTCTGCGGCCACGCTGACCACCGTGGGCAAGATGTCGATCCCCGAGTTGCGCAAGCGCCAATACCCCGAATACATGACCATCGGTACACTGACGGGCGCGGCGACGCTCGGCCTGATGATCCCGCCGTCCCTGACATTGATCGTCTACGGCGTGGCAGTGGAGCAATCCATCTCGCAACTGTTCATGGCGGGCATCCTGCCGGGGATTGTCCTGGCAGGGCTGTTCATGGCTTACGTGGCCGGTTGGTCCCTTGTGCGCCGCAGTGAGGTGCCGCAGATCGCCGACAAGATGAGTTTTGGCGAGAAGCTGAAGGAAAGCCGCTTTCTCATTCCCATCATCCTCCTGATCCTCGTGGTCATCGGCTCGATGTACGGAGGCTGGGCCACAGCGACCGAAGCGGCCTCCATCGGTGTCATCGGCGCTCTGGTGCTTGCGGCGGCGCAGGGATCACTGACAAGGGATTCCTTTATCGACAGCCTGCTGGGTGCCACACGGACCTCGGCCATGATCGCGCTGATCCTGATGGGGGCGGTTGGGCTGACACTGGCCATGGGCTTTACCGGTCTGCCGCGTGCGCTGGCGCAATACATCGAGGCGCTGGAGCTGTCGCAGTTCTCGCTGCTGATCGCGCTGATGCTGTTTTACATCCTGCTGGGGATGTTCCTTGATGGCATTTCCTCGGTCGTGCTGACCATGGCGATCGTTCAGCCGATGGTGGTGGGGGCCGGGATTGACCTGATCTGGTTCGGTATCTTCATCGTTGTCGTGGTCGAGATGGCGCAGATCACGCCTCCCATCGGGTTCAACCTCTTCGTAATGCAGGGGATCACCAATCATTCCATGGGCTATATCGCCAAGACGGCCTTGCCGCTGTTCCTGATTATGGTGCTGATGGTCTTTATCATGATCTGGTTCCCGGGCCTTGCGCTGTATCTGCCCGAACAGATGATGGCGCGGCCCTGATGAGCGCGCATAAGATCGAGAGGCTGCGGGTTCACCGCATCAACATCCCGGCCAAGGCGGTGCACTCGCATGGCAGCGGCGATGTGGCGGGCATCCATGTGGTCGTTCTGGAACTGGTCACGGAGAGCGGCTTGACCGGCTGGGGTGAGGCCTCTCCCTGGCCTGTCTTCACCGGCACGGCCGAAGGCAACGCCGCCGCCTTGCACGTTTATTTCCGACCCTTCCTGATCGGCGCGGATCCGATCCAGGTGGCGCCTTTGATGGCGCGGGCCGATCAGGTCCTTGTGGGGCATCCGGAGGCGAAGGCGGCCTTGGAGATGGCCTTGCTTGACCTTGCCGGACAAATCACCGGCCTTTCGGTGTGCGAGTTGGTCGGGGGGCGGATGCGTGACAGCATCGGCATGAGTTTTTCCGTGGCCAACCCCGATTTTGAGGCCGACCTCGATGACATCGCCGCCCTTTGGGATGACGGCGTGCGTATTCTCAAGCTGAAGACCGGCTTTGCAGGTCATGAGTTTGATCTGATGCGCGTCGAAAAACTGCGCGCGGTTTACGGGGACGCGCTGGATATGCGGATCGATTATAACCAGGGTCTGCCCGCCTATGACGCGGTCCGCCGGATCAAGGATTTTGAACCTTACCGGCCCACCTTCGTGGAACAACCCGTCAAGATGCACGAGCGCGCTGCATTGGCAGAGATCACGCGCGCTGTCGATCTGCCGATCATGGCCGATGAAAGTGTCTTTGATCCCCGCACCGCGCTTTTGGGCGCGCAGGACCGGATTGCTGATATCTTCTCGCTCAAGATCATGAAATCCGGAGGTATCCGCCGCGCGCTGGAGGTCGCCGCCATTGCCCGCGCCGCTGGCATCGAAGTCTATGGCGGCTGCATGTTCGAGACAGGGCTGGCCCATGCCGCGGGCACCCACCTGATGGCTGCCGTGCCGGACCTGAAACTGGAATGCGAATTCTACATGGCCACCTATTACGCCCGTGAAGACATCCTGACGGAGCCGTTTCCCGCAAAGGGTGGCCGTGTGATCGTGCCCCGGGGCCCTGGCCTTGGCGTGACTGTAAACCCTGAAAAACTGACCCGGTTCGCCGCGGCAAACGTGTTGGAGTGAGGACAAGCCCATGCGATCGGGCCTCGGCGTTGCCGCGATCTGCTCCGACGTGATGGGCCAGGGCGCAAAAGGCGAAAACACCTAACGAAGGACAAACGATGAAAGTGCAGGGCGGCAAAGCCATTTACGGTGCCAGCGTCGGCATATTGATGTTGGAGGCTCAATTTCCACGTATTCCCGGAGACATGGGCAATGCCATGACCTGGCCTTTTCCCGTGCATTATAAAGTGGTGCGCGGGGCGTCGCCCGACCTTGTCGTGCGCAAGGGTGCAGAAGGCTTGCTTGATCGTTTTGTCTCGGCAGCACAGGAAATGGTCGCTGATGGCGTTGACGGGATCACGACAAACTGCGGGTTCCTTTCGCTGATCCAGGATGAGTTGCAGGCAGCGGTTCCTGTCCCGGTCGCCACCTCTTCGCTCATGCAAGTCGGCATGGTCAACGCATTGCTGCCGAAAGGTAGGCGCGCGGGGGTATTGACGATCAGTGGCAGCACCTTGACTGATGCCCACCTGAAGGCTGCGGGTGTTCCACTGGACACCCCCATCGGTTCCACGGAAGGCGGGCGGGCGTTCACGAGGGCAATCCTGAACAACGAGACCGAACTGGATGTCGAACTTGCGCGGCAAGACAATATAGACGGAGCGCGCGCACTTGTGGCAGACAACAGGGACATCGGCGCGATCGTGCTTGAGTGCACGAACATGGTGCCCTACGCCGCAGACATCCGGGCCGCCACAGGTCTGCCGACATTCAGTATTGAGAGCTTTGTCACATGGTTCCAGATGGGTCTCGCGCCACGGGCCCATTCGCGCGTCTGACGAAATACCTGAAATATCGCCTCTCATCTACCGGGTGAAATCACCGAGGTCGGCCAGTGTGAGGTGACGGGCGGATTCGAACGACGATGACGGGTCGACCAGGTAATGATGCAGACTGGGCTTTGAACGGGCGGATCAACGCTTGATCGGCCCGGGGCTTGCCAGTGTCGCGTCACGGAAAAAATGTTCCGGTGAAAGCCTGAACAAGTCCTGAATCTCGTGACATCAAAGGCTCAGGCGGTTTCTTGCCTTATCGGAATGAACGCGCAAAAAATCGCCTATAGGTTGCATTTTTCTTGCCGCAGATTCCACGATCAATAGTATGCACCTTTAGTGCCAAATTACTGAAAACAGGTGAAATATATCATGATCAAAGGAACATATCAGGAATTCTTCGACGCGCTGCGTGCTTTCGAAAGTGGCTGGGATCGCGAGCGCTACGAAGCGGGTCGGATCGTGGATGCCCAACTCAATCAATGGGCTGGCGGCACGGTTGCCGACTTCTTTCCTGAACATGACTCCTGGGGCGATTTGACCGACGCGCAATGGAAGCAGATGTCATATGCCTCGACAAATACGCTGGGGTTTGTCGGCTATCAGTTCGGTGAGGCGCTGCTGATCGACCTGGGCTACTACGATGACGATGTGTTTTACGGCAATGGTGCCGCCACGAACACCTGGGACGGGACATGGACAGGCAAGAACGGCGTCAATTCGCTTGCCGAATTCAAGACCGAAGCAGCGCAGGAGATCGCGATCCGGGAGGCAGTCGGTTTCAACCTGAAGATCATCGAGGAGGGGCTGGGCAACGCAGGTGAAAGCCTGTCCGATTACATTGGCACGACGCGCAGCTATGTCGAAAACGGTCAGACCGTTACGGTGACGTTGTCGCTGACCGGGATCATGGCAGCCGCGCATCTGAGGGGTGCATATGGCACGCTCAATCTCTTGCAGGGCGGCAATGTGTCCACGGATGAGTTCGGGACGTCCATTCTGCGGTATATCGAGCAGTTCGGGAACTACGAGGCGCCCGCCATCGCCGACGCGATTGCCTATTTCAACGACCGCGTCACAGGGGACGAAGGGCTTGGCACGCCGGACGGCGGTGGCAATGGCGGCGGTGACGGCGGTGACGGCGGTGGCAATGGCGGCGGTGCGGGGGTCAGCAATCCGGGCATCACGGCTGAGAATGCCACCCATGTCATCGACTGGGCCTGGGGTCGGCAGGTGGTCGATGACAGTTTTGACCCCGGAAGTGATACGATTTTCATTGCCTGGATCGGTGCAGATTTCATCGAGATCACGGAAACCGCCGAGGGGGTGGTTTTTTCCGTCCCGTCCAACCAGCAAAGCCTGACACTGACCGGGTTGACCCTCGCTGATCTGGATTCGAGTCGGATCCAGGCACTTGAGGCCTCCACCCGCAGCGAAATTGCTTCGCTGATCAGCAGCGACGGCGGCACCGGTGACGGGGGCGACACCGGTAATGGCGGCGGTTCGGGAGACGGGGGCGGGTCCGGAGACGGCGGCAACGGGGATGGGTCCGGAGACGGCTCGGGCGGTGGTGGCGGTCACGGCGGCGGCCATGGTGGCATGGACGGGGTGATGACAACCATCACGCTGACCTCCGGCAACCAGCTTGTGCAGAACTTCAATGCAGCGCGCGACATGGTCCATATCGAGGCCGGGATCACGGCAGAGCGGCTCCAGATTTTTGAGGAAAGCGGCGATGCCCTTGGGCTGACCACGCGGATTGCCGTAACCGATGCCGCCGGTCAGATCCTGTCGACCACGATCCTCGTCGGGGTGGGCCTTGACGATCTGTCGCTGGCCAATTTCTCCATCGCCGAGCAATCCGCGCTGAATGAAGTGACGACAGCGATCAACGCGGTCATAACTACACCGGGTGGGTCGACAGGCGGCTATGAGGTGATTTACGACAGCGATGGGTCAAATCCGGCCGCCAGTACCGGCGCGTCTCCGGCTGGGGGGACAAAGTTCCGCGCCGATGTGAACGCGGATGACATCACCGGCTTTGACATCGCGCGGGACCAGATCGACGTGGGCGGCACCTCGGTGCACGGTATGATTATCACCAAGACACCGAACGGGGAACTGGCCATCGACAGCCCCTGGTCGAATGCGATGCAGATTGTCCAGGGCGTGCAGATCGCCGACCTGACGATGGCAAATTTCGCGACCGTCGGGAACGAGCATTTCCGCCAGGACCTTGGCGGGGTGATGAGCTGGGAGCTTGGTGTCGGCCCGCGCGATGCTGATACGGTTTATGTCCGCAGCCATGAATACGGCGTCCGCGAGACCGTGGATAACTTCGATCCCACCTCCATGAAGCTGAGCTTTCTCTACTTCGGCACCCGCGAACGCCTCGTGGTCGAGGACACGGCAGACGGTCTGAGCATTTCGTCCCTGCCAAGCGGCCAGACCCTGATCCTGACGGGCGTTCAGAAGGCCGACCTTATCCCCGGGCTGATCGAGTTCCACCACGATCAGGTCGTGGAAGACAATCTTGAAGTGCCCTTCGGTTTCACCGCTGAGCAGGTGACGCTGGTATCGCGCGCAGGCGTTCTGACCCCGGATGCGCCTCCCGGTGCCAGCACTGACGGGTTCCAGACCCGGACAGGCGATCTGACCGGCGCCAGCGGTGGCGCGGGCGATGGATCCGGTGACGGTGGGTCCGGCGGCGATGGCGATGGCGGGTCAAACGGCGGCAGCGGCTCCGGCGGCTCCGATGGGGGTGGTTCGGGGTCCGGCGGTAGCGGCTCCGGTGGTAACGGCTCTGGCGGCAGCGGTTCGGGTGGCAGTGGCAACGGCGGTGGATCGGGCAGCAGCGGTCTGGACGGCTATGACAGCTTTGTCTTCAACGATGCCGTGGCGGACCGGGCCGAGATCACCTGGAACTGGGCCAAGAAGACCGCCATCACGGGCTTTGACACCGCAAATGACGTTGTGGACCTCAACGCACTGATGGATGGGCAGGTGACGGTGCGCGAGGCGGATGGAAACCTGTATTTCGAAGTCGTGGGCAATGGCGGCAACAGCACGGCCCTTGTCGGGGTTCAGGCCGAAGACTTGTCGCTGGCCAATCTTGATGCAGACGGCTGGAACAACGTACTTTCGCAGGATACTGCCTTCATGGAGTCCCTGATCGACCTGGGCTTTGAGTTCGTTTAGAGCGATCCACCGGGTCGGGATTCAAGCGTGACGCTGGCGATCACCGTCCCGCGTACCCCGCAAAAAACCTCCAAGCCTGCGGAACAGGCTTGGAGGCAGAAGCTGGCTTCGGAACGTGGACGGAATTTATGATCCCGAAGCGCCCCAGTTCAGCTCTCAGAGGAGAACCTCCCCCATGGTCTGCGGTCTGCCGGCTCAGACATGGCGACGTCCGAGCCGGGCAGCTTGAGGCGAGAGCACCCCTATTTGCTATCAGCGTGTGTCATGACATCTGGTTCAAGGCCCCAGATCTTCTTGTCGAGACCATTGATCTGATCGTCTTCGCTGTTTTCGAGGCCAATGGTCGCCTTGAAGATCAACGAAAGAACGAGGGCCGTCACGACACCGACGCCCACACACACAACGACACCGGCAAGCTGCATCACCAATGAGATTTCGCCATGCTGGAAGGCGTAAGGCCCCTCTTCGAAGCCAAGGTAGCCGCCGCGCGGCGTGCCTGCCTTGAATATCCCGAGGAAAACCATGCCGAACGTACCGGCGCCCAGAAAGAGCGGGAAGAGCTTGTGTTCATCAATGCCACGCTTGAGCGTGAACTCGTAGATCACAAAGGACACGATCGGGGCGAGCAGGCCCAGAACAAACGCCTGCCACGGCAGATAGACGTCGAGCCCTGATGCACCCGCGACGTAACCTGCCAACGGCCCCAGCAGCGTGTAGGCGTAGTTGCCGGACGCGTAGGCCAGCACCATGCCGCCAATCGCACCACCTGCCCAGACCAGCCCGTAGTTGTTCAGCGAGATCCCAACGCTGGTATTGGCCATCGTGACACTGACGGCCAAGGCTTCGGGGTCAAAGTAGAACAGGCACGACAGGATCACCATCGGCAGGCCTGCAAAGATCAGCAAAAGACCCGGGGCAGCCAGCCCGATGCTCGGGGCCAGATAGGCGCTGACACGCGGGTGTTCGGACATCATGCCGGGGCGCGGCTTCATCATCAGCGTGAAGACAAGCGCCATGCCCGCGGGGAACATGTAGACAAAGCCCACGCCGAAGAAGTCGTGGAAGCCTGCATTCGTCAGTGGCCCGACCGAACCCCAGGTGGCCCAGCTCAGCGCCGAGGAGACAACAGCCGCCACAACGCAGGTCACGTAGTAGGCAGACGCTTTCATCCGCTCGGATACAGCAAAGTGGAACAGGATGTTGATGATCCCGGCAAAGACCGCAAGGAAGAAGACGAAGATCTGGAACGTGTTGAGGCCGGGGAAGACGGCTGGGTCGATTTCATGGGCGATGCCGTTTGTCATCGCGCCACCGATCCACCAGTCGCGGATGGAATCCATCATGGTCGCCCCTTCCATGATGTAATACTGCGCGGCCCAGAACCCGAAACCGACGACAAAGTAGGTGGCGAACCCCAGAAAGAAGCCCAAGGTTTTTTCGATGGTGGAATTGAACAGGTTCTTGCGGCGCGCCGTTCCCGCGTCGATCAGCAACAGGCCGACGACAACAAGAATGGCGCCAACGGTGCCGGATGCATAGACAAGGTTCTGCGTCAGTGAGTTGAGCGTGACCTGTTCGGCATAAACAGCGTTTAAGTCGAGTGACATTAGGGGGTACTCCCTGTGGTATTATTATTTTGGCTGAAGCCCGTCGAGGTCAGGTTTGCAGATACGCTTCGAGGCTGTCATCAAGCGCATCTTTCCACGGTGTGTGATGCGCCGGGGCACGTTTGCCTGTCATCGGAGAGACATACCCGTGGTTGCGGAACTCCATGATGTTCTGCTTCTTGTGTTTCTTCCACTCGTAGAAGGCCTGATTGGCGGCTTCGACATCGAAGCTGGGGTAGTCGGTCTCGGCAATCAGTTCCTGCACGTAGGCGCCCTGATAGGCGATGCAGGCGTAATCATCCTCAAGCGCGTCTTCCTCGGCCTCACGGCGCTTGGGGTCCGCTTCCATGGTGGCTTGATCCGGCAGGGCGATCTTGTCCATGATCTGATCGCGTACCCACCAGGCCTGTGCGTCGAACATGTTGAAGGTGAACCATTGGTCCTGCATGCCAAGATAGAACATCTTGGGGTTCTTGTTCCAGACGACGCCCTTGTAAAGATCAGCCGCAGCCAGCCGGTTGGCCGTCTTGAGACGCAGATCATCGGGCAGGAAGTTGAAGTGATGGCGGTATCCGGTGCACAGGATAATTGCGTCCACCTCCTTGGTGGTGCCGTCCTTGAAATGCGCGGTGCGGCCTTCGACCTTCTCCAGCGCAGGCACCTCTTCCCAGTTGTCCGGCCAGTCAAAGCCCATAGGTGCCGTGCGATGCGCGACGGTCACTGACTTGCAGCCGTATTTCCAGCATTGCGATCCGATGTCTTCAGCCGAATAGGAGGTGCCGAGGATCAGGATGTCCTTGCCCTTGAACTCTTCTGCGTCGCGGAAATCATGCGCGTGCAGGATGCGGCCCTTGAAGGTCTCGAAACCCGGGTAATGCGGCACGTTTGGTGTCGAGAAATGGCCTGATGCAACAATGACGTGATCGAACTCTTCCACGGTTTCCTTGTCTGCCTTGGTGTCGCGGGCCGTGACCGTGAAGGTGCCGGTTTCGTCGTTGAAGCTCACATCACGCACCAGTGTGTTGAACCTGATCCAGTCGCGCACACCGGCCTTTTCGACGCGTCCCTTGATGTAGTCGAAGAGAACGGCGCGGGGCGGATAGCTGGCGATTTCGCGGCCAAAGTGTTCATCGAAGGTGTAATCAGCGAATTCCAGCCCTTCCTTGGGGCCGTTCGACCAAAGATAGCGATACATCGAGCCGTGGCAGGGCTCACCATCCTCGTCAACACCGGTACGCCAGGTGTAGTTCCACAGGCCGCCCCAATCGGACTGTTTTTCGTAACAGACGATTTCCGGGATGCTTTCGCCGTTCTTGGCAGCGGACTGAAAGGCCCTCAATTGCGCCAGCCCGGACGGACCGGCCCCGATGATTGCAACGCGTTTATTCCCCATTGTATGTGCTCCTTGGCTTTGGCTATACCAAAATTTATTTTTGGTACTTTTGGTTCCGTGCAAGGAACCAATTATAATGCCACTCTGTCAACCAAAAATGGGGGTCGATGTCGGATTCCTTTGCCTGACCCGAAAAATTCGCTATAAAACCATATGGATACGTCAAGCTTCGCCCAACGCATTTTGGTTGCTGGTGCCATGCCAAATCTGACTGTGGGCATGTCAACCAGTGTCGATCTGGGGTTTTTGGCCCCGCTCTCGGGGCAGGCCCAGTCCTGGGGCGCGCCCGGATTGAACGGCTGCCGCATCTGGGAAGACTGGCTCAACCGCGCGGGCGGTTTGCTGATCGGCGGCCGCCGCCACCCGGTGCGCATTCACGCGCATGATTGCGGAACGGATGCGGAAGAAGCACGCCGTGGTGCTGCGAAACTGGTGCTCGAACACGACGTTAAACTGTTGATGATGCTGGGGGGCGACACGCTCGCGGCGACGGCTGGTTTCCTCGCGGACCGGCGCATCCTGACCTCGACATTGCTGCCGAGTGACCTCTCGCCCGACACGCCCTATCTCATCGCGCCCAGCGAAGTGCATCCCATGTATGTCGTCACCGGGGTCGAATGGCTGGCGCGGGAGCGTCCGGACCTGCGCACCGTGGCCCTCTGTGCCCAGAAGGACGGGATGGGGCTGCCGTCGCTCGCGACCTATCGCGCCGCCTTCAAGGCGCGGGGCATCGAGATCGTCAAGGAAGTGCAGTACCCGGCTGAAGGCGGTGATGCGCGTGACATTGTGCAACCGATGCTGGACGCAAAGCCTGATATCCTGTGCTGGTGCACCAGCTATGCCCCCATGGTTCACGCCATGACGGAATACGCCTATCAGCAAGGCTTCGAGGGGCAGATACTCTCCTGCACCCTGGACAATTACGAGCGCCTGATAGAGCGCACCGACGTCAATTTCATGGATGGTGTCGTCTTTCAGTTCCCCGATTTTGATGATCCCGCGCTGGCTGAACAGGCTTTTTTCTTCAATCGGCCCAATGCCTTCTACGAGGAATACAACGCCAGATTCCCCGGCAGCTGGAGTGCGGTGAGCTGGGAATACGCGGCGATCCTCGATATCTGGCATGCCGCCGTGCAAAAGGCCGGCACCGTGCATCCGACATCGGTGCTCGCCGCCATGAAGCAATTGGGGCATGTGACGCATGCCTTTGGACATGCGGAATGGTGGGGGCGGGATATCTTCGGGATCGACAACGCATTGGTCGGCAAATGGCCGGTTGTGGTTGTGCGCAACGGCAAGGCCGGCATTGTCGAATTCGGATCGGTGCCCGACTGGCTGCGCAAACACAGCGCCGCGCTAAAGGCCGAAATGCTGGATCTGGGGCAGCTTTGGCAGCAGCGGCTCAACCACCCCCACGCCGGATTGGAACTTGCGGCGAGGCTGGCGAAGTGAGTGCCGCGCTCAGTACGGCTGCATCAGCAACTGCTGCTCTTCAACGAGAAGCAGCTTAACGAACTCGACCGCGGATGCGATATCGCGGGATGCAACGGCATTGAAGAGCGTATTATAGCGTTTCTGATAATCCTGAATCTGTTTGGGCGTCAGCTTTCTGCGCCGCAGATTGGTCTGAAAGTTTTTCCGATAGGTTTCAACAGATGATTCGTAGCAGGAGGCCAGCAACGGATTGCCCGTACCTTTCGCGATCTGGGTGTAGAATTTTCTTTCCAGTTCAATAAATTGATCGGTTTTGGTCTGGATGGCCTCCATCTGCGACAGCGTCTTGCTCAACTCGTCAATCATCTTCGGGGACATGTTGATGACAGCCAGCCGCACCATTTCCGGTTCAAGAATGCTTCGGACGGCCAGATGATCCAGCGGGCTGGCATCTTCGCCGACAGAGGTGGCCGCGGTTGCGCCGGACGCGCCCGATTGATAGGTGACAAAGCTGCCCGAGCCTGCACGCCGGTGGATCGCCTTTTGCGCCTCCAGAACATCCAGCGCCTCGCGGACTGTGTTGCGCGCAACGCCAAGTTCTGATGCCAGTGTTCGCTCGGACGGCAAGCGGGAGTCCAACGGGTATTCTTCGGAAATGATCCGCGCAAACAGCGTATCGACCACAATCTGAACCGTGGCACCGATGGACTGTGCCGTGTCACCGCGGGAAACCGCTTTATCCATAGTCTTGTTCATTGCGCCCTGGCTTGAAGACTCTTTGTCATCGTGAATTCAGGGACACCATAGCCGTCAAGCCCGTCGGCTGAAAGTGCATTGGCGCGCAGGGGTCGGGTTGGGGCAATTGTTTCCGAATAACCCCCAAGAGTGGCCCTAGTCGGATGTCACCGGTCTTTCAGGGGCGCGGGAACGCCCCTCACACGATCTTCTTGCCGTCTTTCTTGGCTTGCCGCAATTCGCGCATGAACGTCGTTACGATCAAGGCCAGTACAACCGCAGAAATAAGTGGCCACATGAGAATATAGAGTGTCAGCATGTCTAAGGTCCTTTCCTGTTTTCAGGCCTTGTTCAGTTGTTCGTCTTCGCTGCGCACAGCCGCCAAGGCGGCGTCGTCATCAAAGCTGGTCACCCGCTCGTTGATGAGGTCGAAGTCGAACTCTTGCTTGGCGAGCAAGCTCAAGGCAACACAGATGATCGTGCTTGCGCCGTAGGCGGTCAGTGACCCCAGCAGGACGGCGTAGTCCCGCAGGAAGCCTGTAAAGTAGTAGGCGCAGACCACGGCGGCAATGGCGCCGATAATCAGACCGAGGGTGCGGCCAAAGAAGCCGAAGGCCATCAGCCCCAGCACGACGCCCCCGCCCACTGCTGCGATCAGTTCGAAGAACCCGCCAACCACGCCCGTGAGGGGCAGGATTTCAAAGCGCACGATCGTGAAGAGGACCAGCCCCCCGACGACGGCCCAGATGAAGGCTGCGTTGGTCACGCGGTTCCAGTAGCAGCTGGCGATCACCGGGAACACGATGGCCCCCCAGAGTGCGCCGACGAAGACCAGCATCACAAGGATATCCAGCGCGAAGCTTGCCAGGATCAGCCCCGCCACGGTGGCTGCGATCATGGTCAGGCGCCCCAGCAGCAGCATCTTGCGGGTGTTCGGGTTGCCCTTGGCGATGTTGCGGCCATAGATGTCGGTCATCATGATCGCCGAGAGGGCTGAGAGGTCAGAGTCGGCCGTTGATGACAGTGACCCGATGACCAGGATGAAGAACAGTGCGATCATGAAGGGGGGCAGATAGGCCGATGCCATCTGCGGGATGATGTTGTTCAGATCGCCCTCATGGGGTGCGACGCCGAGCAGCAGCGCCATCAACCCCAGCATGCCCAGCCCGATCACGATTGACCCGTAGCCGAGCGTTGCGGTGATGAAGGTGGGTTTGATGAGGTCCTGGCGCACGGCAAAGAGGCGCTGTGCGATGGTCTGGTTGCCGATGGCATAGGCCAGAACCGCCACGAAGAAGGGGGCCCCCTGTTCCAGAATCGCTGTCGTGGAGAAAAAGTCAGCCTGCTGCTCTGTCACCCGGGTCAGCCCGGCGCTCAGGGCTTCGCTGCCGCCTGCGCTGAAATAGACCCAGGGGATAATGACAACCGCGATTGACATCATCGCAACGACCTGGGCGAAGTCGGTCAGGATTGACGCGCGGAACCCGGACCAGAGTGTGTAAGACAGGACACCGATGCCCGCGATGAGCACGCCGGTCTGGAAAGACAGCGGTGACAGCACCGACACCAGTGCCCCCGCGGCCGTGAAGTTGACCATCAGGCTGATGACGCTGCCCAGCAGGTTGGAAATGGCCAGGATCAACTGACTGCCCGAGCCATGCCGGGCGTGCATGATCTCGGCCAATGTGTGTGCATGCGGCGCGAGCTGTCGAAAGCGCAGGCCAAACGGGTAGATAAAGAGGATCATCAAGGCGCCCCAGAACCCGTAGTGCATGGGCCCGGACAGACCGTAGTTGTAGCCGGAGATTGCCGCGCCATAGAAGGAAGCCGCCCAGATCCAGGTGGCGGTCATACTCGCGGCAGAGATGCCGAACCCCACCTCGCCGCTTGACACCATGAAGCCGTCAACGCTCTCGTCCTTTTCATTGACGTATGTCGACATGTAAAACGTGCCGCCATAGAACAAGGCCAGCAGAATAAGGACGGTCGTAGTGGAAAACTGAAAGAATACCGGATCGGTCATGTTTGGGGCTCCCCGTTCGTGAGTATCGACAGGCAGATGCCTGTGCTGCCAGAACATGGGGCTGTGAAGAAATTCGTGGACAGAACTCTAGCGATAGGCCCAGTATTCCTGATGACATAACGTATAGTTGTGGTTAACGCCGATCAAACGATAATAACTTTGGTTACATCATCAGGAATCGTTATGGGTCAAATTCGAAGCCAACTGCCCCCGATGACGACGCTCGCGGCGTTCGAGGCCTCGGCACGGCTGAGGAGCTTTACCCGCGCGGCGGAAGAGCTTTTTATCACCCAGGCGGCTGTCAGTCGGCAAATCCGCATCCTCGAAGATCACCTGGGCGTCAAACTGTTCGACCGGACCCACAGGCGGATCGAACTGACCGAGCCGGGCCAGCAATTCCAGCATGCTGTCTCCGTGGCGCTGGACTTGCTTGCAAATTCGGCGGGTTCTATTCGGGCGGAAGACAAGGCGCATGATCTGACGCTGGGGGCTGATCTGTCCATGGCGCACTTGTGGCTGATGCCGCGGTTCCCCGATTTTCAGGCGCGGTTTCCTGAGATTTCCGTGAATATCAAAGCCTCTGACGCCGAAGAGGACTGTCTCAAACCCGGGATTGACATGGCCTTGTTGTACGGTGATGGGAATTGGCCCGGGTTTGATGCAAGACTGCTGGTGGCCGAAGAAATCTATCCGGTATGCACGCCGGAATATCTGAAAAAGAATGGCCCTATCTCGGACCCCGTGAGTTTTCTGGAACACATCCTGCTGGATTTGCGCGGGGACAGATGGGACTGGGTGGATTGGCACCAGTGGCTGACCAAGAAAGACATTCCCCTGTCAGATGACATGCGGTCACTGGGTTTTAACAATCTGCCCCTGCTTGTCCAGGCGGCCTGTGCCGGTCAGGGGATTGCACTTGGTTGGGACAGATTGTTCGACCGGTATCTGGAAAGTGGTGAGTTGGTTGTGCCGCTCGATATGTCCCTCAGAACCGGTCGCGGATATTTTCTGGTGAAGCGTTCGGGCGTGAAGCTTACTCAGGAGGCCACGACGCTGGAAAACTGGATCGTGGAAAGCTCATGAAAGGCCCGAGTTCGCGCGGAGAAGCTCTCGTTGCGGTGACTTGAGGCCGATCCAAGGCGTCGGGCCTTGCCCCCGCAGTCACGCGCCCAGACCTTCAAGGGTTGTCTTTGTCTCGGGCATTCGCTTCAGCGCGTTGCCGAGATGCTCTCGCCAGCGGGGTCCGACGTCCAGCGCGGTGGCATAGGCGCGCGCGAGATCATCGGGCCGATCCTCGGCCATTGCCTCGATCAGGAATGCGGCCTGCTCCCGGTCCTTCGCGGATTTGAGGCTGCCTGCGCCCTCGCGTCGCCGGTCGGCGATAATCAGTTTGTGGATTGCGTAGCGCTCCGGGCGCGGCACCTGCACAAGAATGCCCGACCGGTAAATGGCGGCTGCGTGGATCGGTTCCGCGATCAGGAAGTTGAGGTAGTTCAGCGCTTGCGCTCCGACCCCGAGGGCGGGCAAATCGCGTATACCCTCATCCCCGAAGGCCGAGGTCAGGAACTCGACCAGCTGGCCGCTTCCGCCCTGCACCCATCGCCACGTGCGTCCCTTGTCGAGCCCGGGGACCGGATCGAACTTCAGCGCGGAGAAGGTCTGGGCGAGCCCCGGGTCCACCTGATCCTGCAAGGCGATGCTGAGCTTTTCGAACTGCGCGATGTCGATATCACCGGTATTGGCCATGCCACCCAAAGGCAGACGCAAGCCAAGCTCGCCTTCATAAAGCCGAAACGCATTCGTCCCAACGATGGTGCCACCCAAACGGAAGGTCCCCGCTGCCGCCATGGCCGACAGGATGGACCCGGTGGCCCGGTCGGTGGGTGTCATGCCTTCCGCCCGCAAGAGCCGAACGAGCCGTGACCGCTCAGCCTGGCGCTCTCTGGCCGTTGCCCGCAGGTCCTCGATACGGTCGATACGTACACGCGTCTCGTCGTTGTCTTCGCCAATATAGATGAAGCGCATCGCCGTTCCGACCCGGCGCGCGGCGTACCAATAGGCCTTCCCACCCCGTTCCTTGAGCGTTGGCTTCCCTTCCACGCCAGAAAGGGCGTCGTCTTTCAAAAGACGCACCAGATCGGTGTAGGCGCTCATTGCGATGCTGCTGAGAGAGCTCATGCCAATCACTTTCAGGTTTTGCTTGGCATGAGTGTACCTATCAAAATTGGAAATTGCTAGGCAAAGCGCGCGGGTTGCTCCGCCCCGCGGGGCAAAACCTACGCAAACAAGCGTGCGACGGTTGCGAGCGAACGCATAGTTTTCAAACCGGTCATGGTGGCCTTGAAATCGGGCTACCACGATTTCGACGGGGCATAAGAAACATGCCGGTTGACAATATACTGACAGGTATAGTAACTACCCTTTAGAAATATTGCAGCCTGTTGCTGCGGAAAGCCACGCAAAGGAGGGCTGATATGAAGGTTTCTGTCACATGCGCACCATGTTGTGTCGACGCTTCGGCACCCAAGGTGCAGGACACGATACGCGTGCCATCTGTTGCTGTATTTCAGCCTTGCCGATCTGGTCGGGCTGGAGAACGGACCATCAACGGATTTTCCGCCCTGTAGAGAGTTGGTTCGGTACTCATGGCAGTGCTCTACGACGCTCGAATTTACTGATGAGTATATATTATCTTACAAAGTATACCCCGCCATGTATCAAAGAATGAAAGGCAAAACGATGAAGATTGAAGGACAGGTTGCCATTGTCACAGGGGCCGCATCTGGCCTCGGGGAGGCCACGGCGCGTGCCCTGGGTGCACAGGGTGCCAAGGTGGTTGTGCTCGATCACAACGCCAAAGGGGCCGAACGCGTCGCCGCCGATATCGGTGGCCTGGGGCTTGCTTGTGATGTCTCCAGCGCCGAAAGTGTCGAGGCCGCATTTGCCGCTGTTGCTCAAGAGGTCGGGACAGCACGCATTCTTGTCAATTGTGCAGGGATCGCCACTGTTCAGAAGATCCTTGGCAAGTCCGGTGTCATGCCGCTTGAGGTCTTCCGCCGGACAATCGAGGTCAATCTGATCGGTACGTTCAATACGATCCGCCTGTTTGCGGACGCGGCGGCCGGGCTGGATGCGCTGGAGTGCGGCGGGCGCGGTGTGATCGTAAACACGGCCTCCGTAGCGGGTTATGAGGGCCAGATCGGACAAACCGCCTATGGATCGTCAAAGGCAGGGGTGATCGGCCTGACCCTTCCGGCGGCGCGGGAATTGGCGCAGGTCGGCATACGGGTCTGCACGATCGCGCCAGGTATCTTTGAGACGCCGATGTTGATGGAACTTCCCGAAGCGGCCCGCGAGAGTCTTGGCCAGATGGTGCCTTTCCCGCCACGGCTGGGCCGCGCCGAAGAGTTCGCTGGTCTCGCGCTGCATATCGTCACCAATCAGATGCTGAACGGCGAAACCATCCGGCTGGATGGCGCGATCCGCATGGCCCCGAAATAGGCAGGAGACAAACGATGCCAGACGCCTTTATCTTCGATCATGTCCGCACGCCGCGCGGCAAGGGAAAACCGGACGGGGCCTTGCATGAGGCGACCCCTCTGCATCTTGCCACAACTGTTCTGAGCGAACTGCGAGACCGCAATGATCTCGACACGTCCCATGTCAGCGACGTGGTCATGGGCGTCGTGATGCCCATTGGGGAACAGGGTCAGGTCCTGCCCCGCATTGCCGCGATGCATGCCGGTTATGCCGAAGAAACAGCGGGGGTCCAGGTCAACCGCTTTTGTGGCTCCGGGCTGGAGGCCGTCAATATCGGCGCGGCCAAGGTGATGGCCGGGCAGTCTGACCTGACAGTGGTTGGCGGGTGCGAAAGCATGTCCCGAATCCCGATCCTGTCGGACGGCGGCGCCTGGAGCTCGGACCCGCAGGCCTCGTTCAATTCTTACTTTGTACCGCAAGGGATCAGTGCCGACCTGATTGCGACCAAGTACGGCTACAGCAGGGAGAGGGTTGATACCTTTGCAGTTGAAAGCCACCGCCGCGCCGCGCGCGCCCGGTCGGAAGGGCGTTTTGACCGCAGTATCGTTCCGGTCAAGAACCGGGTTGGTGAAACGCTGCTGGACCGGGATGAGACGATCCGCGGAAACTCCGGCGTATCTGATCTGGAAAAACTGAACCCTTCCTTTGCCAGTATGGGCAAAGATGCGGGTTTCGATGCCATCGCCAGAATGCGCTACCCGGACGTCGGCGAGATTGACCATGTGCATCATGCAGGGAACTCATCGGGCATCGTGGATGGCGCGACAGCCATGCTGATCGGAACCAAAGAGGCCGGAGACGCCGGAGGGGTCAAGCCTCGCGCCTTTATTCGGGCTTTTGCCGAGATCGGGTCGGAGCCGACGATTATGCTGACCGCTCCTTCCATTGCCGCGGAACGTGCTTTGAAACGCGCAGGCATGACGGCAGCGGATATTGACCTTTACGAGATCAACGAAGCCTTTGCGGCCGTGGCCTTGCGGTTTTCCGATGCACTCGATCTCGACCCGGACAAGGTCAACGTGAACGGCGGTGCCATTGCCATGGGGCACCCTCTGGGCGCGACCGGGGCGATGATCCTGGGAACGGTGCTGGATGAGTTGGAACGTACCGGACAATCAACCGCGCTCGCCACACTATGCATTGGTGCGGGCATGGGCGTTGCAACCATTATCGAGCGGGTGTGAAAGAGATGTTGACGACAGAAATCGATGCACATGGCTTTGCGATTGTAACCCTCGACATGGCCGACAGGTCGATGAACGTTCTGGACTGGAACGCCGGGAAGGCGCTGGACCAGACCTTTGAAAACCTGCTCGGTGACGACACGGTAAAGGCGATCATCATCACCTCGGCCAAACCCACTTTCATTGCCGGGGCAGACCTTGCAATCATGGCGGATTTCCAGGCCCCGGATGAAACGCCGGGTTCCGCCGCGCAGCGGATCGCTCCTCTGGGCGATATGATGCGCCGTCTGGAAACGGGCGGAAAACCGGTCGTTGCTGCGGCCCCCGGGACTGCCTTGGGCGGCGGGTTGGAACTGATGCTCGCCTGTCATTACCGGATCGCGGCAGACGATCCAAAGGCGGCGTTTGGCTTGCCCGAGGTCAAACTGGGGTTGTTGCCCGGGGCAGGGGGCACACAGCGTTTGCCCCGCATGATCGGGATTGCCGAAGCCCTGCCGTTGCTGCTCAGTGGCAAATCCCTGTCGGCGACGGAGGCGCTGAGAGCGGGAATTCTGGACGAGGTTGTCCCGGAACATGCCTTGCTGGACGCGGCGCGCGCGGCCCTGAAAGACGGCAGGGTATCGCCGGTTGTGCCTTGGGATCAAAAGGGGTTCGCCCCGCCGGGGCCTGCGCCGCAAAGCCTGGAGGTTGGCAACCTCTTTGCCATGAAAAATGCGTCGGTCCTTGCCAAAACCCAAGGCAATTACCCGGCGCCAAAGGCGATCCTTTCCTGCGTTTACGAAGGCACGAGACTGCCCATGGACAAGGCGCTCAAGGTGGAGCGGGAGTATTTCGCGACACTGGTAATGGCAGAGGTTCCGCATGCCATGATCCGGACCCTTTTCTTTGGCCGTCTTGCGGCAGAGAAAGCCGGGCGCACGCCGGGTGATCCCGCCAGCGCCTTCGTCAAAGCAGGGCGGGCGGCTTACATCGCGGAGGGACTTGCGATGTTACGGGAGGGCACTCCCGAAGTGCTCATTGAAAATGCGGCGCTGTCGTTTGGCATGGCGCGGGGTCCGATTGCCTTGGCGCGCGAAGCAGGGCATGACCTTGCGGCTGGCCCATCTGACAATGCGCCGCCCGACGTTGCAGATGTCCAGGACCGTTTGATCTCGGCACAGGTGCGGGCCGCAACTGAGGCCAGAGGCGATGTCGATCCTGCCATCGCGGATCTGGATGCCATCATTGGCTGGGGGTTCCCCGCGTGGACCGGGGGGCCATTGGCGTTGCAGGAAAACGCGTTGGCCCGCGGTGAGGCGTCGCAGCTTGTCCGGGGGGCGCCAGCATGACCTTTGCCTGCGCCGCCCGGTCCACCCTGTTGTATCAAACGGGACTGTTGAGCCGTCACATGCTCAGGGCGGTCGAAAGAGCCGCCCCTATGACATCGACCATCGCAGCTGCCAACGCGCAAGGCTCCGGACGCACAGGTGACCGGCGATCACTGCGGGCGGAGCCCGTTTACCAGCGTGTCAACCACACCATTGGCAACCTCCTGTGCGTCCAGATCGCCCTCGGGGTCGTACCAGCGCGCTATCCAGTTGAGCGAGCCTGCCAATGTGAAGGCGACGATGCGGGGGTCAGCTTTGCGGATCGACCCATCCGCCATCCCTTCGGCCAGCACCGTTTCGATGATCGTGTTGATCTCTCGCTTGCCTGCGCGGAATTTTTTCCGGCTGTCCGGCCGGAGCTGATCGTCCGTGGTCCGGGTGACGCAAATGCCAAAGGGACGGGTCTTGATGAGGGCATATTCCAGCATCAACGCCTGCAAGCGCACCATGCCCGACCCGCCCTGGCGCGCCGCCTTGGACGCAGCCTCCCGAATGGCCTCAAAGCCCATGTTGATGCATTCAAAGAGAATCTCATCCTTGTTCGAAAAATAGTGGTAGATCGTGGGTTTCGTCACGTTCAAGGCGCTCGCCACATCATCAAGGGATGTCGAGTGGAACCCTTTTTCGTTAAAGAAACGAACCGCCGTCCGCAGCACGGCGTCCCGCTTGGTCGCGCGTTCCTTTTCCTTGTCCGCACGCGTGGCCCAGGGGGATTCTTCGATGGCAGGGGTCATACGTAATACCAGATAACTGAACGATCAGTAAAAAACTTACCCGGTCGAATAGTCCGGGTCAACCGATGAGGAAACCGTCCATGCAAGAGAAAGATCCAATTGTCATCACCGGCTTTGCACGCACGCCGATGGGCAGCTTCCAGGGCGTTCTGTCGAGGGTGCCGGCAACCAAGCTGGGGTCCGTCGCCATCGACGCTGCCGTGAAAAGATCATCCATCGCGCCCCAGCTTGTCGATGATGTTCTGATGGGGTGCGTGTTGCCGGCTGGCCTTGGCCAAGCCCCGGCCCGGCAGGCGGCCTTGGGGGCGGGTTTGCCGCTGTCAGTGCCCTGTGCGACGCTGAACAAGGTCTGCGGATCGGGAATGCGGACCGTCATGCTGGCGCACGACCAATTGATCGCGGGCAGTGCCAAAACGATTGTTGCAGGCGGAATGGAGAGCATGACAAACGCGCCCTACCTGCTCTCCAAGGCACGCAGCGGTTATCGGCTGGGACATTCCGAAGCCTTCGACCACATGTTTCTGGACGGGCTGGAAGACGCATATGACAAAGGTCGGTCCATGGGTACTTTCGCGGAAGACTGTGCGGATGCCTATCAATTTACCCGGGACGCGCAGGATGCCTATGCCATCACTTCCCTGGAACGCGCGAACCGCGCCATTGCGGAGGGTGCTTTCAAGGCTGAGATTGCGCCCGTGGACGGCATAGACACCGATGAGCAGCCCGGCCGCGCCAGGCCTGAGAAGATCCCGACGCTCCGCCCTGCGTTCCGGGAGGGCGGCACTGTCACCGCTGCCAACTCATCTTCGATTTCGGACGGGGCCGCTGCGGTCGTCATGACAACGCGAAGCCACGCCGAAACCCAAAGGATGCAACCCCTGGCGATCATCCGGGGCCACGCGGGCCATGCCCAAGCGCCCAACCTTTTCACAACCGCGCCGGCGCCCTCCATTCGAAAGGTGCTGGACAAGGTCGGCTGGGAAACGGCCTCGGTCGATCTGTTCGAGGTGAACGAGGCCTTTGCGGTTGTTGCCATGGCGGCGATGCGCGATCTCGATATCCCGCACGACAAGATCAACGTGAACGGCGGGGCCTGTGCGCTTGGTCATCCGATCGGCTGCTCTGGCACGCGCATCCTGGTGACACTGATCGAAAACCTGCGCGCCCGCGGGCTGAAGCGTGGGGTCGCATCCCTTTGCATCGGTGGTGGAGAAGCCACCGCCATCGCCATCGAAATTCTGTGAGGCAAGTCAATGAATCTGAACGAAGACCAGACCATGATCCGCGAGATGGCCCGCCGTTTCGCAATAGAAAAACTGGCCCCGAAGTCATCCGAATGGGACCGCAGCGGCACCTTCCCGAAAGAGGAAATCGCCGAGATGGGGGCCCTTGGACTGATGGGGATGCTGGTGCCGGAAGACTACGATGGCGTTGGCGCGGACCATGTCTCCTATGCAGTGGCCTTGATGGAGATTGCGGCGGGCAACGGGGCTATGTCGACGATCATGAGCGTGCATAATTCTGTCGGCTGCATGCCGGTCCTCCGGTTCGGAACGGAGGATCAAAAGGAGAGATTCCTGCGGCCCATGGCGCGCGGTGAATGGCTCGGGGCGTTCTGCCTGACCGAGCCGCAGGCGGGGTCGGATGCGTCCGCCTTGCGCACACAGGCAAAGCGCACGAATGCGGGCTGGGTGCTCAATGGCGCCAAGCAGTTCATCACATCCGGGAAAAACGCGCAGGTTGCCATCGTCTTTGCGGTGACAGACCGGGAGGCTGGCAAGAAGGGCATCTCGGCCTTCATCGTCCCGACCGACACCGCAGGCTATCGCGTCGCCTCCATCGAAGAGAAGCTGGGCCAACACCTCTCGGACACAGCGCAAATCGCGCTTGAAGACGTGGAGATCCCCTATGAAAATCTGTTGGGTGACGAGGGGCAGGGCTATGGCATCGCATTGTCCAACCTGGAAGGCGGCAGGATCGGAATCGCCGCGCAATCCGTGGGTATGGCCGATGCCGCCCTGCAAGCCGCCGTCGACTACGCAAAAGACCGGCACTCCATGGGGCAACCGCTCATCAATCATCAGGCCGTGGCCTTCCGCCTCGCCGATATGGCAACGCAGGTTGAAGTCGCACGGCAGATGGTGTTGCACGCAGCAAGCCTGCGAGACGCGGGCATACCGGCCCTGCGGGACGCGTCGATGGCAAAGCTCTTTGCCTCGGAAATGGCCGAGCGGGTCTGTTCGGATGCACTCCAGACCCTGGGCGGCTATGGCTACAGCAAGGATTTTCCGGTTGAAAGGATTTACCGTGATGTGCGTGTCTGTCAGATTTACGAGGGCACCAGCGATATTCAGAAGATGGTGATCGCGAGATCGCTGGTGAGTTGATCGATAGGTCAGCGCACCCGGCAGAGAAACCGCTATACGCCATGGAAATTGGCGCGTCAGGGCGTTGCGGCGGGTGCCTGCCCAACGGTGAACAAGATGTCCAAGAAGGATTGGGTTGCTGGTGCGTGGCCACCGATCTTTCGGGTCGCGATGCCAAGGCTGCGGCTGATCTGCGGCTCGGCCAGTTCCCGGTAGGTGATCCCTGTTCCATCTTGCGTGGGCAGCACTGTGACCGGCATCGGAGCAATACCGAGTCCGGCCTCGATCATGCCCAGCATTGTCGCGGTGTTTCTGATCTCGAATGTCCAGCTCAACGAGATACCGACCCCGGCGAGAGCATTGTCGATCAGCAACCGGTTGCCGGTGCCCTTCAAGGGCACAATCAGGTTCTGTCCGGTGAGGTCTGACCACTTGACCCGGTCTTTGTCTATGAGGCGATGTGTGTCGGGCATGGCAAGCACGAACCTGTCGGTCCGGAGGTGGCGAAAATCCAGCACCGGGTCGTCCAGCCCGCCAAAGCTGATCCCCAGATCGGCCGCGCCGTCGCGCACGAGATCCAGTGTTTCGCTGGCAAGACCTTCGAGAATCCGGTAGCGCGATGGGTGCCCAAGCCGCATGTGCGCCCGGATCGCGTCGGGCAGAAGGTTATGCGTGGCGGAGGGGACCGTGGCGATGGTGACCACCGTCGGCCTCCGCGCGGCGTTGCCTTTGTCGCCGTCATGCAGTGCGGATTGGGCCGCGCGGGCGTCTTCCAGAAGGCTCTGGGCGCGGGCGTGGAATGCGCGGCCCGCCAGAGTCACCTTGACGCTGCGCGTGGTCCGCTCGAACAGGCGGGTCCCGAGCGCGTCTTCGAGCTTGCGCACACGCCGGGTCAGCGTGGGCTGTGACATGTTGAGCCGCCCGGCGGCAAGCTGAAAAGACCCGGTTTCAAACAGTTCCAGAAAGGCTTCGAGATCAGTGAAGTCATAATTGATGCACATAATGAAACAATAAGGATAATAGTTTCATTTATCAACGTGTTCGATATCCGGGATAACTCGGGCATTTCGTGTGATGAAGCGCGGGCACCCGAGATGCCGGAGAAATGCCAGTATGATCCAGTATGACATTGTCGTTGTCGGCGGCGGCAACGCGGCGCTCTGCGCGTCGATCACGGCGGCGGAGGCCGGTGCGAGGGTACTGATCGTTGAAGGCGCGCCCAAAGCCTACCGCGGTGGCAATTCGCGCCACACGCGCAATTTTCGTTGCATGCATCGCGGCCCGCTCTCGGTGCTGACCGGGGACTATCTGGAAGACGAGTATTTCGATGATCTTCTCAAGGTCACCAAAGGCAAGACCGACGCGCATCTGGCGCGCATGGCGATCCGGGGGTCCGAGGAAAGCCAGCCCTGGATGGAGGCGCATGGCGTCCGGTTTCAGCCATCGCTGTCAGGCACGCTCAGCCTG
This sequence comes from Pseudomonadota bacterium, assembly GCA_039196345.1. Classification (GTDB taxonomy): domain Bacteria; phylum Pseudomonadota; class Alphaproteobacteria; order Rhodobacterales; family Rhodobacteraceae; genus Roseobacter. The sequence continues at coordinate 53,120 of JBCCUU010000025.1, forward strand.
AGCCGGACGAATGCGTTCTTTCTGGGTGGTGGCAAGGCACTGGTGAACGCCTATTACCGAACCGCCGGGTCGCTGGGCGTCGATGTGCTTTATGACGCGCAGGTCACGCATCTGGAGCGCGATGATAACCGCATCGCATCGGTGCATTTCACCCATGACGGGGCAGAGCATGTCCTCTGTCCGCGCGCGGTGGTGGTGGCCTCTGGCGGCTTTCAGGGTGATATCGACTGGCTGGCGCGGGCCTGGGGGCCGGCGGCCAGGAATTTCCTGATCCGGGGGACGCCCTATAACCGCGGCGTTGTGCTGAAAGACCTGCTGGATCAGGGCTGCGCCTCCGTGGGCGACCCGACACAATGCCATGCCGTGGCCATTGACGGGCGCGCGCCCAAATATGATGGCGGGATCGTGACCCGGCTGGACTGCGTGCCGTTTTCGGTGGTGGTGAACAAGAACGCCGAGCGGTTTTATGACGAGGGCGAAGATGTCTGGCCCAAGCGCTATGCGATCTGGGGGCGGCTGGTGGCGGCGCAGCCCGATCAGGTGGCCTATTCGATCATCGATGCCAAGTCGCTTGAGTTGTTCATGCCCTCTGTCTTTCCGCCCGTTACTGCCAACACCATCGAAGAACTGGCCGGGAAACTGGAGCTTCCGGCGGAGCAGTTGCGCGCCACGATTGAGGGTTTCAACGCCGCCTGCCGGGACAGACCGTTTGAGCCCTTTGAGCTGGACGGTTTGGCGACGGAAGGCATCGAGCCTGCCAAGACGAACTGGGCACGGCCGATCACAGAGCCGCCGTTTTATGGCTACAGTCTGCGTCCGGGCGTGACCTTTACCTACCTAGGGCTGAAGGTGGATGACACGGCGCAGGTGCAGACCGCCGACGGGCCGATGGAAAACCTCTGGGCCGCCGGGGAAACCATGGCTGGCAGCATCCTGGGGCAAGGCTACCTTGCCGGGTTCGGCATGACCATCGGCACCGTTTTCGGACGCAAGGCGGGCGAGGAGGCCGCAGCCTATGCCACATGAGACAATCGCCGAGGCCCGGCGTCAGATAGATATCTGCAATGCCTGCCGCTATTGCGAAGGCTTCTGTGCGGTGTTCCCGGCGATCAACCGCGAACGGGCATTTCCTGATGGTGATATCACGCAACTGGCAAACCTGTGTCACAATTGCCAGGGCTGCTACTATGCCTGCCAGTATACCGACCCGCATGAGTTTGCGCTGAACCTTCCCAGGGTACTGGCGGAGGTGCGCGCGGACAGCTGGCAGGACCACGCCTGGCCCGCACCCTTTGCGCGGCTGTTTCAGCGCAGCGGTACGGCGATTGCGCTGGCCCTGGGCCTCGGCATCGCGTTGTTGTTCTGGATCGTGCAGGCATTTCGGCCGGAGACCGGAGAAGGGTTTTACGCGGTGCTCTCGCATGCGGCCATGGTAGCCATCTTCGCCCCGGCCTTCCTGGCCCCGATGGTGATCATTGCCGTCAGCCTGAGGCGATACTGGCGCACCATCGGCGGTAAGCGGCTGCGCCTTGCCGACATCACGGATGCCTTTGCCTCGGCGGCAAGGATGCGCAACCTCTCTGGCGGCCATGGCGAGGGCTGCAACTTCGAAGATGAAGACCGGTTTTCGAACGCCCGCTGCTATGCGCATCAGGCGACGATGTACGGGTTTGTGCTCTGCTTTGCATCAACCGCCTCGGGGACGGTCCTGCATTACGGGTTCGGGCAGGAGGCTCCTTACGGACCGTTCAGCATACCCAAGCTCTTTGGCCTTCCCGGCGGGCTGCTCTTGAGCCTGGGCACGTTTGAGCTGGCGCGGCTGAAGCTGAAATCAAACCGGGCCCTGACCGATGCGCGGAGCTGGGGCGGCGATATGGGGTTTATCGTGCTGCTGCATCTGGTCAGCACCACCGGGCTGCTGCTTTACGTCCTTGGCGGGACGGCCTTGCTCAGCGGGCTGCTGGCCGTTCATCTGGGGCTGGTGCTGGCGTTTTTCCTGCTCACGCCCTACTCCAAGATGATGCACGGGTTTTTCCGGCTGGCCTCGCTCATGCGCGATGCACAGAAAATGCGACAATGAGACCGGGGGTGAAGAAGAGCCTGCGCACCTCCGGGTGAAACGCCGGAGTGCGTGTGAATCGGGGTCACGAACAGCAAGCAAAGGAGACGGGTATGAGCACAACTCGGCTGATTTCTCTGAACGGTCATTGGCGTGCAGGGCGCGGACCATTGATCGAGACGATGAACCCGGCAAATGGCTCTGTGATTGCCGCCATTGCCGGCGTGATCCTCCCCCACAGAAGTGGTCCGCCCCTATAGTCAGGAAACGGAGGATCAAACATGGGAATCAAGCGGCACAAACCAGAAGAGATTGTCACGAAGTTACGGCAGGTTGAGGTGCTGTGTGGGCAGGGAATGGCACGCGTCGACGCCATCCGGCAGGTGCAGATAACCGAACAGACATTCTATCGCTGGCGCAAGCAATATGGCGGCATGGGGACCGACCAACTTAAAGAGTAGAAGCGACTTCAGAAGGAGAATGACCGGCTGCGTCGAGCCGTGTCGGATCTGACGCTGGACAAGCTCATCCTTTCGGAAGCTGC
>JBCCUU010000026.1:0-51753 GCA_039196345.1 Pseudomonadota bacterium
CCAATGGGCCCCCGGCCTGCCCAAAACCCGCTCCGGCAAGATCATGCGCCGAATCCTGCGCAAAATCGCAGAAGACGACTTCGGCGCCCTCGGAGACACCTCAACCCTCGCCGACCCCTCCGTCGTCAACGACCTGATTGAGAACAGAATGAACAGGGAGGACGCGTAGAATGGACGGCTCAACCCATCCCGAAGTCGCCCCTGTCCTGATCCTGCTTGGCCCTCCCGGGGCGGGCAAGGGCACACAGGCACGCATGCTGCAAGAGCAGTTCGGTCTTGTGCAACTCTCCACCGGTGATCTCTTGCGCGCCGCCGTCGCTGCGGGCACGCCGGCAGGAAAAACGGCCAAGACGGTCATGGCGGCAGGAGGGCTGGTGAGCGACGAGATCGTCTTGCAAATCCTCTCCGACAGACTGTCTGAGACAGATTGCGCCAAGGGCGTCGTGCTGGATGGTTTTCCACGCACGACAGGCCAGGCCGAGGCGCTAGATGCCTTGCTCGAAACCTCCGGCCAGCGCATCAATGCCGCCATCTCGCTGGAGGTCGACAACGTCAAGATGGTCCTGCGGATCGCAGGTCGCTTCACCTGCGGCGATTGCGGAGAGGGCTATCACGACAATTTCAAGCCGACCCGGGTCGAGGGTGTCTGTGACGGCTGCGGCAGCACCAACATGACACGGCGGGCCGACGACAATGCCCAGACCGTCATGTCACGCCTTGATGCATATCAAGAACAGACCGAACCGCTGATTGCATATTACGACGCCAAGGGATCGCTGCGTCAGGTCAATGCGATGGGCGACATCGACAATATCGGCAATGAAATCGCGCAAATCGTAACCACGGTAACAGCTTAACAAAACCTGCAGGCGACGCGCCGCCTGCATTCTGACACCATAGGAGGAACGCCAACATGGCAGAACAATCAGTAAATTCAGACTCGAGGGCAGCGGAGGATAACGGGGCGTATTGGTCCGCTAATGTCCGCATGATCCTCATCAGCCTGGTCATCTGGGCACTTGTGTCCTTTGGCTTTGGCATCCTGCTGCGTCCGATGCTCTCGGGCATTGCGGTCGGCGGCACGGACCTTGGCTTCTGGTTCGCCCAGCAAGGCTCCATCCTCATCTTCCTCGTGCTGATCTTCTTCTACGCCTGGCGGATGAACAAACTCGACAAAGAACATGGCGTAGAGGAATAACCCATGGATCAGTTTACACTCAATCTGCTGTTTGTTGGCGGGAGTTTCGCGCTCTACATCGGCATCGCGGTGTGGGCCCGTGCGGGATCCACGTCTGAATTCTACGCCGCTGGCCGGGGCGTACACCCCGTCACCAACGGTATGGCCACCGCTGCCGACTGGATGTCTGCGGCCTCCTTCATCTCCATGGCGGGGCTCATTGCCTTTACCGGCTATGACAACTCCTCCTTCCTGATGGGTTGGACAGGCGGCTATGTGCTGCTGGCCTTGCTGCTTGCGCCTTACCTGCGCAAGTTCGGCAAGTTCACCGTCTCCGAATTCATCGGCGACCGGTTCTATTCCTCCACCGCGCGGCTTGTGGCCGTGATCTGCCTGCTTGTGGCCTCCATCACCTACGTGATCGGTCAGATGCAGGGCGTGGGGATCGCCTTTGGCCGCTTCCTGGAAATCGACGCCTTCTGGGGTCTGCTTCTGGGGTCCTGTGTGGTCTTCGCCTACGCCGTTTTCGGCGGCATGAAGGGTGTGACCTATACGCAGGTGGCGCAGTACTGCGTGCTGATCACGGCCTATACGATCCCGGCTGTCTTTATCTCGCTGCAACTGACAGGCACACCAATCCCGGCGCTGGGTCTCTTCTCTGAAACCACTGCCACAGGCGGTGAGGGAAGCGTCTACCTGCTGACCAAGCTGGACCAGATCGTGACCGACCTCGGCTTTGCGAGCTACACCGAAGCCCACAAGGACAGCCTCAACATGGTGCTCTTCACCCTGTCCCTGATGATCGGTACTGCGGGTCTGCCGCACGTCATCATGCGCTTCTTCACCGTGCCGCGCGTGTCTGACGCCCGCTGGTCCGCTGGCTGGACGCTGGTCTTTATCGCGCTTCTCTATCTCACGGCCCCTGCGGTTGGTGCGATGGCACGTCTCAACATCTCCGAGATGATGTGGCCAAACGGCGTGAACGGCGAAGCGGTTTCGGTTGAGACAATCGAAAACGATCCGCGCTATGACTGGATGGCAACCTGGCAGAAAACCGGCCTTCTCGATTGGGAAGACAAGAACGGCGACGGCAAGATCCAGTACTACAACGACAAGAACGACGCGATGAACGAAAAAGCGGCGGCGAACGGCTGGGAAGGCAATGAGCTGACCAACTTCAACCGCGACATCCTCGTTCTGGCCAACCCGGAGATCGCAAACCTGCCTGGCTGGGTGATCGGTCTGGTGGCGGCGGGTGGTCTGGCTGCGGCCCTGTCCACTGCGGCGGGTCTGTTGCTGGCGATCTCTTCGGCGGTGAGCCACGACCTTCTCAAAGGTCAGCTGACGCCGAACATGTCGGAGAAGTCGGAACTGCTTGCGGCCCGGATTTCCATGGCAGCGGCGATTGTGGTTGCCGTGATCCTCGGGCTCAATCCTCCGGGCTTTGCTGCGCAAACCGTGGCTCTGGCCTTCGGTCTGGCGGCGGCGTCGATCTTCCCTGCTCTGATGATGGGTATCTTCTCCAAGAAGGTGAACAACGTGGGCGCTGTCGCCGGTATGCTTGCCGGTCTGGTCTTCACGCTGCTCTACATCTTCCTGCACAAGGGCTGGTTCTTCATCCCGGGTACCAACTCCTTCCCCGATACAGTTGACGGCAGCCTCTTCGGCATCCAGTCCACTGCCATCGGTGCGCTTGGTGCTCTGATAAACTTCGCGGTTGCCTTCGGTGTCTCTTCGATCACCAAGGAAACCCCGCAAGAGATCAAGGATCTTGTCGAAAGCGTACGCACACCCAAGGGTGCTGGCGCGGCTGTCGACCACTGATCTTAGAGGTGGCCGACACTCAGCAAGCGTCGACGGCCACGATAAGCAAAAGACCTGTCCCGCTGCATGCGGGGCAGGTTCATTCTTTCAAGGACCATTCGATGAACGAAGACGCGCTCACATTCCTGTCCCAACAGCATCCCTACGACGCCCTGCCTGCGCCCGTCCTGCATGACGTGGCAGATCGGGTGGAAAAGATGAGTTTTGCGGAAGGCGAGCAGATCTACACGTTCGGCGAAGACCTGACCGGGCTCTACATCGTGCAGAGCGGTCGTGTTTCGGTGACCGATCAGGCCGGTGCGCCGGTCTCCCTGCTGGAGCGCGGCAACTCATTCGGGGAACGCGGTCTGCTGGCGGACGGAACCGCTGCGACTTCCGCCAAAGCGGTGCAGGACAGTTTGCTGATCCGCCTGCCCGTCCCGCTCTTCCACACGCTGCGCGATGAACAGGCCCCGTTCCAGCGCTTCTTTGCCCGCAGCACAGAGGCCCAGAAACCCGCCTCAAAACAGAATACACTTGCACAGGTGACCGTCTCTTCCCTGATGGTGCCGAACCCCGTGACCTGCCGAACCGATACCACCATCGTCGAGGCTGCCAAGCAGATGTCCGAGCGGCGGATTTCCTGCCTTTGCGTCACCGACAACGACAGGTTGATGGGCATCGTGACCCTGCGTGACCTGGTGAGCAAGGCGCTGGCCAAACGCCTCTCCGACACTTCTCCCATTTCCAGCATCATGACGCCGGACCCGAGGTTCCTGTCCCCCACCGCAATCGGCTCCGATGTGCTCCATATGATGATGGAATACCGTCTGGGGCATTTGCCCATTGTCGAGGGACAGCGGCTTATCGGCATTGTCACGCAAACTGATCTGACGCGCTTTCAGGCCACCACGGCTGCGGGCCTGGTGGGCGAGGCGGCGCGCGCTGAGACAGCGGAAGATCTGGCTGGCGTCACCGCGCGCATCCCCGATTTGCTGGTGCAGCTTGTCGCCTCCGGCAACCGCCACGATGTGGTCACCCGCATGATTACCGATGTCGCGGACGTGGTGACCCGCAGGCTTTTGACGCTGGCCGAGGAAAAACTGGGCCCCGCCCCCGCACGGTATCTCTGGCTTGCTTGCGGGTCTCAGGGCAGGCAGGAACAAACCGGCGTCTCGGATCAGGACAATTGCCTCATTCTCGATGACGACGTGAGCGACCATGATCTGGAATACTTCGCCAAACTGGCCAAATTCGTCAGCGACGGGCTGAACACCTGCGGCTATGTCTATTGCCCCGGCGATATGATGGCGACCAATCCACGCTGGTGTCAGCCTCTGTCCGTCTGGAAGGAGTATTTCACCAGCTGGATCAATCACCCGAGCAAAGAGGCGCAGATGCTTGCCTCGGTGATGTTTGATCTGCGTCCGATCGGCGGTGATGTCTCGCTGTTCCACGGGCTGAACCTCGGCACGCTGGAAAAAGCCTCGAAGAATTCGATTTTCACCGCCCATATGGCGAGCAACTCGCTGACCCATCAGACGCCCCTGGGCCTGCTGCGCGGGATTGCGACAATTTCATCGGGCGATCACCGCAAGACCATCGATACCAAGCTGAACGGCGTTGTCCCGGTTGTGGACCTTGGGCGGATGTATGCCTTGCAGGGGCAACTGACCGAAGTGAACACGCGTGCCCGGCTGAAGGCCGCGCTCAACGCATCCATCACCAGCGCGCGCGGCGGGCGCGACCTGCTGGAAGCCTATGATCTGGTCGCGCAGACCCGGCTGGAGCATCAGGCGCGCCTCATCAAACAGGGCAAGGCACCGGACAATTACCTGCCGCCCGACACATTGTCAGACTTCGAGCGCAGCCATCTCAGGGATGCCTTTGTCGTCATCAAGACAATGCAATCTGCCCTGATGCAGGGCCGGGGTGTTTTGGGGTAAGGTAACGATAAAACCTCTGGGAGGAGTGGGCACATGCTATTTGAACTGATCGGGACGATCATGGCAGGCGCCGCGATGGCGCTCATATTCTGGGCCGTGAACCGGACCCTATTGAAGGGCCGTCTGCCGTCCTGGCTCATGCCCGCCTCCGCGGGCCTGGCCATGTTGATCGCGACGGTTTCCAGCGAATATGGCTGGTTCGACCGTACCGCGGCAACGATGCCGCAGGGGTTTGTTGTTGCCCAGACCGTGGAGGAGAAGGTCTTCTACCGCCCATGGACCTATGCAAAACCCTTTGTCACCCGCTTTGTGGCAGTCGATCAGGCGTCCATGCGGACCCATCCCGCCCAGCCGGATCAGCGCATCGTCGATCTGGTGTTCTACGGGCGCTGGACGCGGACTGCCAAGGTTCCGATGTTGTTTGACTGCGGCACGAACCAACGGGCCGACATCGTTGATGGGATCGAGTTCGGCTCAGACGGTGAAATCCTCGGCGCAGACTGGATGCCGGTGAAAGCAACTGATCCGGTGCTCAGGGTCGCCTGCGAGGAGGTGTGACGTGCAATCGCTCAGCCTGCGGATCAGGGTTCTCCTTTTCTTTTGCCTTTTGGCAGTAGGCGGGACGGTCCTGATCGGGCTGGGCCTTTTCCTGGGGTATCGACAGCTTGGCGACAGCAACGCGTTATCCTCCTTCATCACCGCAGGCATCGTCAGCGGGCTGGGCCTGACCGGGTTGGTGGTGCTGATTTGGCTGCTCTTTGACGAGAACGTCTGCAAACCGATCGAAGCGCTCGCCGCCGGTGTCCGCGTCCGGACCCATGCCAATATCGACGACCAGATCGAGGCCGAGGCCGCGAAATACCTTGGCGATCTGGCCCCGGCAGTCGCGGCGATCCACCAGAAGCTGAACGAGGAGGCCCGCGCCTCTTCCTATGCCGTGATCGAGCGAACGGCGCGGCTCAGGGCGCAGCGCGCACAGCTTTTGCAGATCCTGTCGGATATCCCCGTTGCGGTCATCGTGGCGCGACAGGATCATCAGATCGTGCTCTATGACGGCCAGGCCGCCGAACTGATGGAACGGGAATGTCCTGCGCGCCTGAACGGTCCGGTCTCCGATTACCTCGAAACAGGCGCCATCACCGAGGCGCTCAAAGTGCTCAAGGATCATGGCGCCAACCGGCAGGAGGTGAACGTCAAGGGGCGTTCCGGTGCGGTCTACAGTGGGCATATCCGCCTTTTCGGCGAAGATGCGGGCTATACGCTGATGCTGGAGCCGCTGGCCCCGGACGCCGCGCGCCCGCTGGTTTACGATTTTGACCTGCTGGACAAGGAGGTGACGCAGGACCTTAGCCAATGTGCCCTGCGCGATCTGACCTTTGTGGTCTTTGACAGCGAAACAACCGGTCTCGACCCTTCACGTGACGAGGTCGTGCAACTGGGCGCGGTCCGGGTGGTCAATGGCAAGATCGTGCCGGGAGAGGTCTTTGACACGCTCGTGAACCCCGGCAGGCCCATTCCGCCCAGCTCAACCAAGGTGCACCATATCGATGATGCCATGGTCGCGGGCGCCCCGGGGTTTGACGCGGTCTGCAAGTCCTTTCACCGGTTCGCGGACCGGGCCGTGATCGTCGCGCATAACGCGCCCTTCGACATGGCCTTCCTGCGCCGCGAGACCGAGGGTACGGGGATCAGCTTTGACCACCCCGTGCTGGATACGGTGCATCTTTCGGCAATTGTCTTTGGCGGGTCAGCGGAGCACACACTTGACGCGCTATGCGACCGCTTGAGCATCGAAATCCCCGACAATCTGCGCCACACCGCACTTGGGGACGCGGTGGCAACGGCAGAGGTGCTTGTGGCCCTGATCCCGATCTTGGAAGCCCGCGGACTACAAACATTTGCCGATTTGCGCACGGAGGCGCGCAAGCACAAACGGATCCTGACAGTGGACGCCTGAGGCCAAAGGTCGTCAGAGCGATGCGGTGATGCCGCCATCCACAAAGATGGTCGTGCCGTTCACAAAGGACGAGGCGTCGGAGGCCAGAAAGATACAGGTCCCCACCAGTTCCTCGACCTTGCCCCAGCGGCCTGCGGGCGTGCGTTTTTCCAGCCAGGCCGAAAACTCCGGATCCGCCACAAGGGCTGCATTCAAGGGCGTGTCGAAATACCCCGGGGCCAGCCCGTTGCACTGCAACCCGTATTTGGCCCAATCCGTCGCCATGCCCTTGGTCAGGTTGGCCACGGCCCCTTTGGTCATCGTGTAAGGCGCGATCCCGGGCCGGGCGAGCGCGGTTTGCACGGAGGCGATATTGATGATCTTGCCCGCCTCGCGTTTTATCATATGTCGCGCGCAGGCCTGACCGACGTGAAACACGCTTGCGATGTTGGTCTGCATCAGCCGTTGAAAGGCATCGGCCGGGAAGTCTTCCAGCGGCGTCCGGTGCTGCATGCCCGCGTTGTTCACCAAAATATCAATCGGGCCGACCTCTGCCTCAAAACCATCGACAGCGGCGCGCACCGCGTCGTGATCTGTTGCGTCGAATGCCAACTGGTGCACATCGCCGCCAAGATCCTCTGCCGCTGCCGCCAGCTTACCCATATCCCGACCGTTCAGCACAACTGCTGCACCTGCATCCCGCAGCCCCTTGGCCAGAGCAAAGCCGATGCCCTGCGACGATCCGGTAACAAGGGCGCGACGCCCGCTCAGGTCAAACAGCTTCAGGCTCATGGTTCTCTCTTTTCGGCTCGACAATGATGAACAGCCCCGCTTATTTTGCCCCATGCCCTTAAAGTCAAGCGCGGCAGCATCGCGCGCACCATCCAACGGGAAGAAACCTCAATGAAATCGCTTGTCATCCACGCGGCCAAGGATCTGCGCATCGAAGATCAGAAACCAGAAACACCCGGTCCCGGACAGGTTCAGGTGGAGATTGCAGCCGGTGGCATCTGCGGGTCTGATCTTCACTATTATAACCACGGCGGTTTTGGCACGGTCCGGCTGAAAGAACCGATGGTGCTCGGGCATGAGGTTTCCGGTCGGGTTACTGCCTTGGGCGAAGGTGTCTCGGGGCTGAGCCTTGGGCAGCTTGTGGCGGTATCGCCGTCACGGCCCTGCGGGGACTGCGGATTTTGCCAGGAGGGTCGCCACAACCATTGCCTCAACATGCGGTTTTACGGATCCGCCATGCCCTTCCCGCATATTCAGGGCGCGTTTCGGCAGATGCTTGTGGCAGACGCCGGACAATGCGCCCCGGCAGACGGGCTGAGTACGGGCGAGGCAGCCATGGCCGAACCGCTCGCCGTTTGCCTGCATGCAGCACGTCAGGCCGGATCGCTGCTGGGCAAGCGCGTACTTGTCACCGGATGCGGCCCCATCGGGCTTTTGTGCATCCTGATTGCGCGCCGCGCCGGTGCCACCGAGATCGTGGCGACGGATCTTACTGATTTCACATTGGATATGGCGGCAAAGCAGGGCGCAGACAGAACCATTAACGGGCGCGAAGAGCCAGAGGGCCTCAACGAGTATCAGGCCGGGAAAGGCACCTTCGATGTCTTGTTCGAATGCACCGGCGTGGCTGCGGCGCTTACCGGCGCAATTGCCGTGATGCGTCCGGGCGGCGTGATCGTCCAGCTGGGACTCGGCGGTGACATGACCCTGCCGGTGCAGATGCTGACCGCCAAAGAGCTGCAACTGCGCGGTTCTTTCCGGTTCCATGAGGAGTTCTTCACCGGCGTGACGCTGATGCAGAAAGGTCTGATCGACGTGAAGCCCCTGATTACGCAAACCCTGCCCCTCACGGATGCGGTCGCCGCGTTTGAACTGGCGAGCGACCGCACCCGGTCGATGAAGGCTCAGATCAGCTTTTCCTGAAGTCGGGCGGTGCAGATTAGGACAGTCAGGCAGTGGCCCACTTCTCCTGCACCGACACGCGCGGGTTGGATTGACAAGAGGCCCAAAAACGAAACACCTGCTGGCAGAACCGTCAGCGGACAGAACTGCACCGGTGGAAAGCCCCCTTGGACCTTGCAACGCTCATCCTGATTGCCACTGCAGCATTCCTGATGGCTGGCACAATAAAGGGTGTGGCTGGCATCGGATTACCGACCGCATCCATCGCCTTCATGACGCTGTTTCTCGACCCGCGGACAGCAATTGCTTTGGTGCTGTTCCCCATGCTTGGGTCCAACCTTTGGCAGATGTTCCGCGGCGGAGAGCTGATGCGCACCGCGCAGCGCTACCGGCTGTTCGCCGTGGTGCTTTTCTTGGGCGTGGGCGGGACCGCTTTTGCGACCCAGAATGCCTCTGACAGGGCGCTGCTTGCGATCCTTGGCGTTGCGATCCTGATCTTCGTGGCGCTCAGTTGGCGGAGACTTATCCCACCGCTGCCGGACAAATACGACAGCTTTGCACAGGTGGGCTTTGCTCTTATAGCGGGCGTCATCGGCGGAATGACAGCCGCCTGGGGTCCCCCGATGGCGATCTATCTGCACGCCAAGGGCGTCGATAAGGACGAGTTCATCCGGGCGATAGGTTTCCTGATTTCCGTGGGAACGCTGCCTTTGGTCATCGCCTACGCACAAGTCGGGTTTCTGAGCGACCAACTCGCTGTGATCTCTGCCGCGATGCTCATCCCCACGCTGATGGGTTTCACAGCAGGGGAGTTGCTGCGCCGGCGCATGTCGGTCGAGACGTTTCGAAACGCGCTGCTCCTTTTGTTTCTGGTGTTGGGCGTGAACCTTATCCGCCGCGCGATCTGGTACACGTGAGCAAAGAACTTAAGTGCTGGGGTAACACTTTTGCGAGATCAAGTCGCAACGGATTTGCACAGGGAGAGTATGATGACGCGCAACGGACGCATCCCAGAGGATGGCTTTTCTCATGTAAAGGGCGATACCACCACGCCACTGATGGAGATCACCATACCCGCGCTGCTGGCGCAAACCGCCGCCCGGCTGCCGGATCACGAGGCTGCGGTCTTTCCCGCGCAAGATATCAGGTGGACCTATTCCGATCTTGCTCGGCAAGTTGACGCTTTGGCACAGGGGTTTCTGCGCATCGGCATCACAAAGGGCGACCGGGTCGGCATATGGGCGCCCAACCGCGTTGAGTGGTTACTGACCCAGTTCGCAACAGCCCGGATCGGTGCAATCCTTGTCTGCATCAATCCGGCGTACCGGATATCCGAGCTTGAATTTGCGCTGGGTAACGTCGCTTGCAAGGCGCTCGTCATGGCACCTGCCTTCAAAGGGTCGGACTATGTGGGAATGCTCCACGAGCTTGCACCGGAACTGTCAACCTGTGCGCCGGGTGCCTTGCAAGCGGATCGACTGCCGTACCTGCGCAGCGCGGTCGTCATGGGAGAGACCCCGGTCCCCGGCACCTACGCCTTTGAAGCACTGCGCCGCCCCACGTCGGAAACCGAGCGGCACGCCCTCGACCAGATCACCACAAGCCTGTCGCCCTACGATGCGATCAACATCCAGTTTACCTCCGGCACGACCGGCAGCCCGAAAGGCGCATGCCTGACACATCATAACATCGTCAACAACGCACGTTTTGTCACCGACGCCATGATGTTTACAGAGGCAGACCGGCTCTGTATCCCCGTCCCCTTCTACCACTGCTTCGGTATGGTGATGGGCACCTTGGGCTGCGTCACAGAAGGGGCAACCATGGTCGTGCCCGGGGAAGGCTTTGATGCCCGCACAACACTGCGCGCCGTCTCTGACGAGGCCTGTACCGCGCTTTTCGGCGTGCCCACTATGTTCGTCAATGAACTGGATCTGCCGGATTTCGACAGCTTCGACCTGTCCCGCCTGCGGACCGGCATCATGGCGGGCGCCCCCTGCCCGATTGAGGTGATGCGCCAGGTCGAAGCGAAAATGAACATGCGGCAGATCACCATCGCCTATGGCATGACCGAAACCTCGCCGGTGTCCTTTCAAAGCAATGTGGACGATCCGCTGGAGCAACGCGTGTCTTCCGTGGGCCGCATCCATCCGCATGTGGAAGTGAAAATCGTAAATGCGGAGAGAGAAACTGTCCCTGTCGGCACACAAGGCGAACTCCTGACGCGCGGCTATTCGGTCATACAGGGCTATTGGGGCGAAGACCAGCAGACCAAAGCAGCGATAGATGCCGACGGCTGGATGCACACCGGCGACCTCGCCACACTGGACGAAAACGGATACTGCGCGATCACCGGTCGGGTAAAGGACATGATCCTGCGCGGCGGAGAAAACATCTATCCGCGTGAAATAGAAGAATTCCTATACACGCATCCGGATGTGTCCCAGGTGCAGGTCTTCGGCATCCCTGATCCAATACTGGGCGAAATCGTCTGCGCATGGATCGTGAAACGTGAAAACAGCGCTGTGACGCCGGACGACATCAAAGCGTTCTGCCGCAAAAATATCGCACACTTCAAAACCCCTGCCCATGTTTCCTTTCGGTCAGAACTGCCGATGACCGTGACCGGCAAACCCCAGAAATTCATTATGCGCGATCAAATGCTCAAAGAACTTGCAGCGTCCTGATCTGACGCATGACGGCAGTAATCGGGCACCAGCACCTTGCCCGCCCCGAAGGGTAGGGAAAGGGACATGTCGTGCGGCGCAGCCGCGCCTTTTCTCAAAAGAGTCGTAGCACGCTGGAAGACGCGCCGGGATCCTCTGACGCCCGGTCACATGTTTGTGCCCCTGTTGGACCTGGTTCGGGCCGCGCCCGGGGCCAAAGCGTTCTCTGGATAGGACAAAACAGCCTCTTGCCCTTGGACGCCGATGGGTCGATACAACGCGTCATACCTCTCCTGCGCAAAGGCACCCCAGATGAGTTTTGACCGGTCTCTGAAAATCGCCCCGTCCATCCTGTCGGCGGATTTCGCCAATTTCGGCGCGGAGTGCGAAGCCGTTGAGGCCCAGGGGGCTGACTGGGTACATGTTGACGTCATGGACGGTCACTTTGTACCCAACATCACCTTTGGTCCGGCAACCTGTGCCGCGATCCGCCCCCATATCAAAGGCATCATGGATGTGCATCTGATGATCGCACCCGTTGATCCCTACATCGAAGCTTTCGCAGCGGCGGGATCAGATTTCATCACTGCGCATGTGGAGGCAGGTCCGCATATTCACAGGACACTTCAGGCGATCCGCGCCGCCGGTGCCAAAGCAGGCGTCGCCCTGAACCCCGGCACACCGGCCTCGGCGGTGGAAAACCTTCTGGACATGGTGGACATGGTCTGCGTGATGACCGTCAACCCGGGGTTTGGCGGACAAAAGTTCATTCACAGCCAGATCGACAAGGTGCGGCAACTGCGTGCAATGATCGGGGACCGCCCCGTTCACATTGAAATCGACGGCGGGGTGGACCCCACCACCGGGCCTCTTGTGGCAAAAGCAGGCGCGGATGTTCTGGTCGCGGGTTCTGCTGTTTTTCGCGGCGGGTCGGTCACGAACCCGGCACCTTACGGGGCAAACATCAAGGCCATTCGCGACGCGGTGCTGACAACGACCGTTTGAACCGCAGACCCCGTTGGGATCATCGCCAGAGCGCGCGCCCTCCAGAACAGCGCATCATCAGGGGGCACGCTGATAGATAAAACAGCGCCCCGGCACCGCATCCGGCGGCAAGTCTATTTCACGCAACGCGTCAAAATACATCCTGTCGCTTGAAACCATCAGCCCGCCCTTGGCCAACAGCGGTTCTATCAGCGGCGAGACCTGGCGCGCTAAGATGTCGTTTTTCTCCGCATTGTGCCCGCCAAGATCCGCATGGATGACACCCGCAGCGGCCCCGAACCGCGTCAGCGCAGCGGGCAGGGTTTCGAAGACATCTCCCAGGAACACCATGTCATCCGGCGGAGTGCTGTCGGGGTGCGAGGCAATCGCGCGTTCGAAGACATAGATATCCCGTCCGGGCATGATTTCGCACATGTGGTGATAGGTCCGCCCGTTGCCCAGACCCAACTCGAAAACCGGGCCGGGCAGATGCGTTGTCATCGCTGCCGCATGATCGAGACAGGCGCGCTGTGAAACCATACGGTTGATAAAGATATCCAGTCTGCTCATGGCACTCTTTCTTGTTATGTCGCGGAATTCGCCTGACCGGGTTATCACAAAATTGACAGTGGTTTGCTATTCACATTCCGCGGCGCTGGACGTTACGGCGGAAATCGCGTTGACTAAGGGCGAGGCAAACACGCGCCGGAGAAAGGGAAGACCCTGACTGTGACAACCCCGCTGCTTGATGTGTCAGATCTCAGCATTGGCTTTGGCACGGCGGAGTCTGTTGTGCGGGATGTGAATTTTCAGGTCATGCCGGGCGAAACCCTCGCTTTGGTGGGCGAAAGCGGGTCCGGCAAGACCATCACCTGCCGATCCGTCCTGCGTATCCTGCCGGAGGTTGCACAAATCCGCAGTGGCAGCATCACATTTGCATCGCCGAACGGGCCCACTGTGGATTTGCTGGACATTAACGAACGCGCCATGCGCAGCATTCGCGGCGATCAGATTTCGATGATTTTTCAGGAACCTATGCGTTCTCTCTCGCCGCTCCACCGGTTGGGGGATCAGGTCTCTGAAGTTCTCAAGCTGCACCGGGACATGACCAAACGGGAGGCAAAGGCGGCGGTTCTGGAGACCTTTGACCGTGTCGGATTTCCGGATCCTCTACGCGTTTGGCAGTCTTATCCGTTCGAGATGTCAGGAGGCATGCGCCAGCGCGCGATGATCGCCATGGCCATGGTTGCAAAACCGGATCTGCTGATTGCCGACGAACCGACAACGGCGCTTGACGTGACCACGCAGGCGCAGGTGCTGGGCCTCATCAAGGATTTGCAGCAGGAAACGGGCATGGCCGTGATCCTTGTCACCCATGACCTCGGGGTCGTCGCAAATATGGCCGAATCCGTGGTTGTGATGAACAAGGGTCGCATCATGGAAAGCGGCCCGGCGGCAGCAGTGCTCGGGGCGCCCGCGCATGGCTACACGAAGAAGCTGTTCGCGGCGGCACCGGCCATTCCCAAGGTTGCTGAACCCGCCCGTACCGAGCGTGGCACCGACCATATTCTGGAGATGCACAACGTCTGCAAGACCTTCACCATGCGCGCGGGCGGGTGGCGCAAGCCGACGATTGTCACCGCCTGTCACGAGGTGAACCTGACGCTCGAGCGGGGCAAAACCGTCGCCGTTGTGGGCGAAAGTGGCTCGGGCAAGACCACCTGCGCGCGGATCGCCCTGGGGGCGGAGGTGCCCGATACCGGGAGCGAAGTGCTCTTCCGGCCCGCGCGGGATCAGGAGCCGATCCGGATCAATGCGATGTCCCCGACGGAGCGCGTGGCGTTTCAGCGTCAGGCACAGATGGTCTTTCAGGATCCCTACTCCTCCCTGTCCCCGCGCATGCGCATTCACCAGACCATGACCGAGCCGATGGAAATCCACGACATCGGGACGCGGCGCGAGCGCCGGGAAAAAGCCGAGGAAATGCTGCGCTGGGTCGGGCTCGATCCCTCCATGCTCTCCCGCTACCCGCATGCCTTTTCCGGTGGTCAACGGCAACGGCTGTCCATCGCCCGGGCGCTGACCCTTGATCCGGTGTTGCTGGTCTGTGATGAGCCGACGTCCGCGCTGGACGTCTCCGTACAGGAGCAAATCCTGACATTGCTGGAGGATATCCGGGACCGTATGGGGCTTTCCTATCTCTTCATCAGCCACGATCTTGCCGTTGTCGCCCGCATCGCGGATGAGGTGGCCGTGATGCGGCAGGGCGTCGTCGTCGAACAGGCCGCACCTGACACGCTCTTTTACAATCCCCGGCATCCCTACACCCGTGCCCTGATCGCAGCCCAGCCAACACCGGATATCGAGCGCCCCATTGACCTCAATCTTGTTGCCAAAGGCGCAGGTTCCCCTGCAAGCTGGCCGGATGAATTCAGGTTTGAAGGCGTTTCAGCCCCCGCGTTGCAAGAGCTGGAACCCGGCCATAAGGTACGTTGCCATGTTTAGAGCTTTCCTCACCCTCGCCTTCAGCGCCGCCCTGACCCTGCCCGTTTTCGCGACGGACCTGCCGGAGCTTCAAGAAAGCAGTTTCTGGGGGCAGGAAGTTGCCAGCGGTTCCCTGCCGCCTTTGTCCGAACGGCTCCCTCTCGATCCACTTGTTGTCGACCTCGAAGCAAAGGGGCGCAGTTTGGGCCAAGAAGGCGGCACGTTGCGGACGCTCGTGTCACGCTCAAAAGACGTTCGGCAGATGGTGGTTTACGGCTATGCAAGACTGGTTGGCTATGACCAGAATTATGAAATCTACCCCGATATCCTGCGCGACGTTGAAGTTGAGGAGGGGCGGAAATTCACGCTCCACCTGCGCCGCGGCCACAAATGGTCAGACGGGCACCCGTTCACCTCCGCCGACTTTGAGTACTATTGGAAACACGTCGCCCTGAACAAAGAGCTCAGCCCCTCGGGGCCACCGCAGAACCTCTTTGTCGATGGCGTCCTGGCCGAGATGTCTTTTCCCGACGACCATACCGTCATCATCGAATGGCCCTATGCCAACCCCGGATTTCTGCAATTGCTCGCACAAGCCAGCCCGTTTTTCATCTACCGACCGGCGCATTACCTCAAGCAGTTCCACGCGGATTTCACCGACAAGAAGACCTTGAGGCGCGCGATCAAGAAAGCCCGGGTGCGCACCTGGGCCGCGTTGCATAACGGTCTGGACAATATGTACAAATTCGACAATCCGGAGCTGCCGACGCTGCAACCCTGGATGAATGCCTCAACCGGCAAATCCAGCCGCAATCTGTTCGTGCGCAACCCCTACTATCACCGCATTGATGCCAGGGGCGTGCAACTCCCCTACATCGACATCGTGGAAATGACCATCGTGGGCGGCGGGCTGATCGCGGCCAAGGCCAACGCGGGGGAGGTCGACTTGCAGGCGCGCGGCCTCGACTTTCCCGATATCTCGATCCTGAAAAAGGGCGAGATGGATGGCGCGGGGTACAGGACGCTACTTTGGGCCAATGGCGCCGCCAACCAGATCACCATCTACCCGAACCTAAATTTTGCCGACCCCATGTGGCGGGAGGTGATCCGCGATGTGCGGTTCAGGCGCGCGTTGTCGCTTGGCATCGACCGCCGGATGATCAACCGCGCGCTCTACTTCGGACTGGCAACGGAAGGGGGCATGACCGCCCTGCCCCAAAGCCCGTTTCATGACACCGCCAACCTTTACAGGTGGTCGGTCTACTATCCGGCCAAGGCGAATGCGCTGCTTGACGAGATGGGCCTGACGGAACGGCGCGCCGACGGTATTCGGCTGCTGCCCGATGGCAGGCCGATGGAATTCATCATCGAAACGGCGGGCGAGCGCAAAGAGGTCGAAAATGCGCTTGCAATCGTCACCGACACATGGCGTGAAATCGGCATCAAGCTGATCATGCGGCCTCTCGACCGGGACATCCTGCGCAACCGCGTCTACTCCGGTCTGAGCATGGCGGCGGTCTGGTTTGGCTGGGACAACGGTCTGCCGCAACCCTATACCTCGCCGGAATATCTTGCGCCAAAACACCAGGAGTTCTTTGCCTGGCCGAAGTGGGGCCAGTACTACCAGACCGGCGGAGAGGTCGGCGAAGCCCCCGATATGCCCGAAGCGGCACGCCTGATGGACCTGAGCTATGACTGGAGCCACACGCAGGACAGCGCGCGGCGCGAGCAGATCTGGCGGGAGATGCTGTCCATTCACGCAGACCAGCAATTCGGGATAGGGATCCTGTCGCAGGCACCACAGCCGATTGTGGTCTCTGAACGGCTCATGAACGTGCCGGAACGCGGGAAATGGGCCTGGGATCCCGGTGCCCATTTCGGCATCCACCGCATTGATGAATTCTACTACGAAGACCCGTTTCAGCAGCTCACCCAATGATGTTCCTGCGCTACGCCCTTTACCGGTTCATTACGATGCTGCTCACGCTCTGGGCGGTGTCGATCCTGATCTTCGTGATTATCAACCTGCCGCCGGGCGACTATCTCAGCAACCAGATCGCCGAGCTGCGCGCCACGGGTCAGGCGGAAGGGGTCGCCAAGGCGGAGTTTCTGCGCACCGAATACGCGCTCGACCGCCCCCTCTGGGAGCAATACCTGATCTGGGTCGGCATGGCCCCCGGCCCGCAGGGATGGTATGGGCTCATTCAAGGCAACTTCGGCTGGTCCTTCGAATTTGACCGCCCCGTCAGCGAGATTGTCGGCGACGCGCTCTGGCTCACGGTTCTGGTTAATCTGGCGGCTGTTTTGTTCGTCTACCTCGTGGCCTTGCCGCTTGGCGTGATCGCCGCGGCCAAATCAGAGACATGGGTCGACTACACAGCGGCTTTTGTCGGCTATCTGGGCCTTGCGACACCCAACTTCCTGCTGGCCTTGATGCTCTTTTACTACGGCAATAAATACTTCGATCTGCCCATCGGCGGGCTGATGGACCCGCAGTTCGAAGGGGAGCCCATGTCGTGGGAAAAGGTGAAATCGGTGCTTATTCACCTGATTGTCCCGACCTTCGTGATCGGCACCTCCGGGGCTGCGGCAATGATGCAGCGGCTGCGCGCCAATATGCTGGACGAGCTGAGCAAACCCTATGTGGAAACCGCAAAAGCCAAGGGTCTCGCGCCGTCAAAGCTGCTGTCAAAATACCCGCTGCGCATGGCCTTCAACCCGTTTGTCGCCGATATCGGCAACCTGCTTCCGGCGATGGTTTCCGGCTCCGTTCTCGTCTCCGTTGTGCTGGGGCTGCAAACCATCGGCCCGTCACTGCTGACCGCGCTGAAG
This sequence comes from Pseudomonadota bacterium, assembly GCA_039196345.1. Classification (GTDB taxonomy): domain Bacteria; phylum Pseudomonadota; class Alphaproteobacteria; order Rhodobacterales; family Rhodobacteraceae; genus Roseobacter. The sequence continues at coordinate 17,743 of JBCCUU010000026.1, forward strand.
AGCCAGGATCAGTTCCTTGCAGGCTTCATCCTGATGTTTGTCGCTTTGCTGACACTAATCGGGACGATGATCTCTGATCTGCTGCTGGTCTTGCTTGATCCGCGCATCCGCTATGGGGCGCGTGGCTCATGACGCGGTTGCCCGACGGACGTTTTGTAGACGACGCACCCTACACCGACGAGGTGGACCTCAGCGCGCTCGAACGCTCGGACATGGACGCGCCCAATTGGGTGCTGGTATGGCGCAAGTTCAAACGCCACAAGCTCGGTCTGATCTCGGGCATCTTCCTGTTGCTGTGCTACCTGATCCTGCCCATCGCCGGGTTTGTTGCCCCCTATACGCCCAATGAGCGCAGCGCCGACTACCTCTATGCGCCGCCACAATCGATCAACCTGTGGCACGAAGGTGAGTTCATCGGCCCTTATGTATATCCGCTGACCGCCTCGGCGGACCTGGTAAACTTTCGCTGGACCTATGAGCGTGACGAAACAACGCCAATGCCGCTCGAGTTCTTTTGCGAGGGCAGCCAATACAATCTCTTCGGGTTTATCCCCTCAACAACCCATCTGTTCTGTGCGCCCGAGGGTGCCACCGTGTTCTTATGGGGCTCTGACAGGTTGGGCCGCGATATTTTCAGCCGGATCCTCTATGGCGCGCAACTCTCCCTGACAGTTGGATTGATAGGGATCACCGTGTCCTTTGTGCTGGGCATCTTCTTTGGCTCGATTGCCGGGTATTTTGGCGGGCGCACCGACTGGGTCATCAACCGGATGATCGAGATCCTGCGCTCCCTGCCGGAGCTGCCGCTTTGGCTGGCCCTGTCGGCAGCGGTACCGTCGAACTGGAGCCCTGTCTCGGTGTTTTTCATCATCTCAATCATCCTGGGTATTCTGGACTGGCCCGGATTGGCGCGGGCCGTGCGCTCCAAGTTCCTGTCACTTCGGGAAGAGGAATACGTGCGAGCCGCCGAGATGATGGGGGCAAAGCCCGGCCGAGTCATCCGAAAACACCTGTTGCCCAACTTCATGTCGCATCTCATCGCCTCGGCCACGTTGTCGATCCCCGCCATGATCCTCGGCGAAACCGCGTTGAGCTTTCTGGGATTGGGCCTTCGCGCCCCGGCGGTGAGTTGGGGTGTCATGCTGAACGACGCGCAAAACCTCGCCTCGATCGAGATCTACCCCTGGACAGCGATCCCGATGCTGCCGATCATCTTCGTGGTTCTGGCCTTCAACTTCCTTGGCGACGGGCTGCGGGCCTCGCTTGACCCCTACAAAAGCTGACAAAGCCAACGGTCACGACACCGGAGCGCGCTTCAAACGCGGCCTGAAATCCGAGGTTTCAGCGCCTTAGAGCATCGTCCCGAAAAATCTGAGTAACCGCCCTAACCGAGTGTACCCGGCCGGCACCGCCCGCCAGCCACCGGCCCTCCCCCCGGGAGGGGGCTGGCCTCAGTTGCAAGGGGCGCGTTGCCGATGAAACGGATGCCGCTCTAAGTGATAAGGGGTGAGTGAAAAATCTCGTCAGACGCTCTGGTCCAGGGCCGCCGTAATATGCTCAAGGTAGACATCCGTCAGCGCCAGGCTTTCGCGGTCATTCAACTGCTCAAAAAGCGCTCGCGCTCGGTTGATGGGGTCAAGCGCGCTTGCGGTCCCTTTACTCTCGAACAAGGCAACACCGTAGAACATCAAGGCTCTGGCTTTGTTGCGCGTGTCCCCGATCTCTTCAAAGAGGCTCGACGCCTTGATGAACTCGTCCGCCGCACCATGCTTTCGAAGCTGACGCAACCAGTTGCCGAAGTTGAAGGCGGCAAGCGCCTGCTCCTTCTTGTTTGACGCGTTGTCCCGCGCCATGATCGCAAAGGCGAGGCCATCGCTCTGCTTTTCCTCGAGGCTGTCGTCGCGCCGCGCAAGTTCAAGAGCGATCCTTGATCCCGTCAGAGCCGCCTCACTGACCCGCCCCCGCTCGACCAGGTTTGCCTTGGACAGATCAACAAAGCCGTTATAGGCCAATGTGGCGAATTTCTCGGCGGTATCCAGATCAAGCACCTCCTTGCGTGTGCTCAAAAGCCGGGCAAGTTCCAAGGCAGCCAAAGCCTGCCGCGAGAGATCATTGCCCGCCGCCTCGAATGCACTGGCAAAGGCTTGCGCCGCCGCTTTCGGATCGTCTTGCGCAAGCGCCTTGCCCGCTTTCCAATGGCTGTCAAAGGAAGCTTCCGCGTTGAGCCTGCGGGCGTAGTCTTCGCTCGCCGGTGCATCATCGCCCGCCACGGCTTCGAGCGCGCCTTGCATATCCGCCACCTGTCGCGACAACACCTTTGCCTTTTCCGTATCATGGTCGGCCAGAGCGATGGAGAGTTGTTCGTTGGCCCAGTCGAGAGCCAGCCGTTGCCCCTCTCCCGTCTCCTGCGGAGGGTATTTGGCAAACACCTTCGACATGCGGTCAATCAGGTGCTGGCGCGCGTCCGGGTCGGGCAACTGTTCCAGCATGACCCGCAGCTTGCGACCGAGCTTTAGCACATACTCGGGGATCACCACATCATCACCGGCGATCGAATACCATGCGTTGTGCAGACTGTGCAGATGCAGACGCCAGGCCGGATGGGACCGTCCCATCTCCGGTACGAATTTCGACGTCTCCCCGGAGGTCAGCCAGACGTATTGCGCCATGAAACTCTTGGCCGCATGCAGCAGGTTGACCGCATCCTCGCGCCGGTAGGGGTCGCAGTTGTAAGGATGCGGGATCACCGCGGGCAAAAGCGGGTGCAGCAGCAGCGTTCCAGCCGTGGGTTCAGCGACAAGACCTGCTTTTTTCAGCTTTCCGATCAACGCCTCCGGGCGCGACGCTTCCGAAAAAATCGCGAAATAGGGACGTCTGAACCCATGCGCGATCTCGTCGACGCTCGACAAAAGCTCCGGGACCGGGAAAACAAATCGTCCCTGAAACTGCATCAGGAACCACATCGGCGCGATTTCCTCGCTTTGAATATCCGGAGTCTTGAAGATCATCGGTGCGAGAACATCCTGCGGCAGGGTCTCATCGGTGAATTGCCCGTTGCGCAACTGGCGCAGGACGGATTGCGCGCTGGCATGATCTGCCACGAACCCCTTTTGTTGATATTCAAAGAGCAACCTGGCGGCAGTGGGGTTTCCCGCTGTCCAGAGCAACAGCAAATCAGACAGATCCGCTTGCAGTTCTGATCGCGCGAACTCGCGCAAGTCCTCCAGTTCCAGCGGCCTGAGCGGTATCTCACGCACATCATCCAGACCGGGGATCGGCGCATGCGCCAGAAGAAGCGTCTGTTTTCCGTTCTCGCTGCGCGCCTTCATGGCGGTCGAAAGCCCGGCGACCTGATCGTCGGTCCAGCCGGGCCGATCCTGAAAACTGTCGCCGTGAATGAACTCACCGTGCTCAATCACCAGCAGGCCGTGATCGTCGGCAATGATCCGACTGATCGCCTCTTCGGCAGTTGATGCTTGAGCAAGGTCCAGAACGCCCGCATCGGATGGCCCCAGCCGCCCGCTCGCCACCAGCCAGCGGGCCAATTCGCAGGCGGTTTCGCTTTTTCCCGCCCCCTGCAATCCGGTCAGTAGAATGGCCGGAGGCGCGTCAAAAACCCGATCCAGCGTCAGTATCGTGTCGTCCGTCCCAAAGAGGGCGGGAGGGTTTGCAAAAGCGCGGGCCATCCCGGCGATTGGCGCGGTTGTCAGGTTTGACAGCCGGGGTGGCGCATAGGGCGGCAGTGTCTGGAGGCCCGAGCGCGTCGGATGATTGACAAACGCGCGGATGATGGCATGGGCCAGATGCGATCCGGGCGACGGCGCGCCCTCGATCCAGCGGCGGCGCGCGTAACGGATGGCTTCGGCCAGCGTCCCGCCGATGGAGAGGCACCGGTAAAGATCATCCACGATATGGACGGCATTCGACACGGACAGTTGATGGGACATCGCAACGACGCAGGTCCTGCTGTGCGTGGCGACCTCCTCCGCGAAGGATGCGAGGGCCTTGGTGCCAAACGCGTGCTCGGACAGACCCTCGACCGGCTGTACCAAGGGGGCTTGGGCGGAGTGGCAGGCATTGAGCAGCAGCATCTTGACGCGGCCGGCACTCAGCGCTTTGGCGACCGCGCGGCCCGATGCCGGGCGCGCACCGTCTCGCGCCGTGTTCTCGAAGAGAATGGCGCCGACCTCTCCGCCCATCGTTTCGATCACCGTTCCATGGCCATCGAAATGCACAACGTCAAAGGGGCGATTGTCCTCTGCCGCCTGCATGACGGTCTCAGCAAGCGCTTTCAGGGTGGGCGGGCGCAGCACGGACAGCTCAATCGCGCCATCCTGCACGTTGGACAACATGCGCCGCGCCACAGCGCGAAACCCAACGTCCGAGACCCCCATCGGGCGCGAAATCACGGAGAGTATCCGGAGCGTTTGTGAGGCTTCGGTTTCTGCCGGAGCCTCTGAGTGCTCATGCGCCGTTGTTCGAAAGACCCCCGCCGCTGACTGCGCCGCAAAATGGCCCGATGCGATCAACAGCTCCCACGGCCAATGCCGCGTGAGCCCTTCGGGGTCTCTAATCATGAAGGCCAGTTCGGCATCGTCGACCTCAAGCCCCGGCGCGCTCGCCAAAACGGCCTGCCCAAGAGCCGCCCCATAGTCCCGGAGTTGCTGTTCGGCCAATGCGCACGCCGTGTCCGCCACACCTGACGCAAGCCTCGGGTAGTCTTCGATGAGCCACCGGAGGGTCCCGCGCAAGGGATTTGTGAACATCGGCAAGGGGTGCGGCGTGCCGTCATTCGCCGCGACCATGGGACGATCCAGATCACCAGTGATGTGAATATCGACTTGTTTCATCGCTTGACGCCCCGTGGATCAGAAAGGCACGATGGTAACACAATTTTAGGAAATTGCCCCATGGCAAACCCGTTTTGAAAGGTCGCAGGATATGGCGCAGAGTATTTTTGGAGACATGGAACAGCTTTCCGATCTGGAAGGCGAGGCGTTGAAACAAAAGCTACTCGACATCGGTGAGGAAGACGCAGCGCGCCAACTGACGGCCCATGCCTCGGATTTCGGCAGCGGCGATGACCTTGATGACTTCAGTATTGCGGGTGGCCTGTCGAACTGGCTCCTCTATCCGTTCCTCAGTGTCTCCAATGTGATTGGACATTTTAACGGACCGGGCCCGCTGACGGGAGCCGCCAACGCCAAGGACCCGTTCAAGCCGGGGGCCAAAATCTCCCTGCTGCTGGACCGGCTTTATGTGCACCGCTATCCGGGCTGGGGAAAACACGAGATCCTGTTCGAAGCCACGATGGCAGGCGCATCAGATGAGGCGGCGCATATCGCAAAATCCCTCAACGTGAGCAAAGGCACTGCTTCTGTTGCGGGCTGGCCGCTCTTTCAGGAACTCATGGTGCCGGGCAACGGCCTGCATTTCGCGTTCCAGTCGATCAACCTGTCCAGCAGCTTTGACACGTCGGTCCTCAAAGTGCTGAGCGCCAAGGAATTCAAGCAGGGGTTGGCTGTGCTGGAAACCGCGGGGCCGGCAATTGGTCAGGTCTCGAAAATGATGCGGTCGCTCGTGGAATGGTCCGCAAAACAGAGCAGTAACAGCATCGTTCAGCAATTTGACCTCGGGTTCGACCAACGCCCGATCGGGTCGCCCGGTGCGCGGTTGGCTCCGGGTACATTTGTGGTTGTGCAGCTTCCGACGACCGAAGCTGATCTGTTTCGGTTCGAGGATTGGATTTGGGACCCCAATGCCGCGACGATCCGGCACGGGACAACGGGCAAACAGCTTGAGGCGAACTATTTCTGCGTGTCTCTGGCCGAGTTGTAAATCCGTCGCCTCAGCCTGAAACAGGCTCGGCAAGCGCGCGTACATCAACCGTGGGGCCGCTGTCGGCTTTCGCGATCTGATCGAGCACCCGCCGGTAGGACTTGACCGCAAACTGGATCAACTCACGATCTTGTGGCGGCATCTGTGGCTCAGGTGCTGTGACGGTCATCGACTGCCGGGCGCGGGTGTTTTTGGCGCTCGCTTCACCACGCGACGAAGCATTTTCCTTCCGCGCTTGTGAGGAGGTCTTCGCCTCTGCACGCTGCCGGCGTGCCTTGTATTGATTTGAAAAATCCTTGTAGGCCGGGCGCTTCGGTTTCGCACCCAGACCTTTCAGATGCGCAATCAGAAAATCCGCAGCTGCATTAATACGCGCCATGTGCCGGGTCGAACGCTCCAGATCATCAGAGCAGTCGGGATGATATTTCAACGCCAGAGCACGGCGCACGTCACGGATCTCTTCGAGCGTCGCCTGGTCATCCAACCCAAGCACTCGTGCAGCGTGTTCCGGTGTCGCAGCCACTTGTCGCTCCAATTCACATAGCAAACGATTAAAATTATCTCTTTATATTATGTAGAATTTGAAACGAATATGAGGATGTTAGCTTTTGGTTAACCGCAAAACATACGCGCGCGATGTTCCAAATGACATCCCCGCTACAACACCGCACACTGGTGTCAAAGGTTTGCGCTGGTTCGGAGAACCCGGCTGGCAAGCGTTATCGGTACTGGACCATCACCGATCATCGCTGTTGTCCGGAGCCTCCATCATGTCTTCCTCAATAGAGGCCTGCGCAGCAGCGGTGAGCGCTTTCTTTTCATCCGCTGACAGATCGTCAACCTTGCCGTCGGCCAGCCGGACCGTGACTTCCTTATGGGCAAAGGTGATGCCTTCGCGTTCGAACAGGATACGGATTTCCTCGTAGACACGTTTGCGCACCAACCACTGGTCTCCCGGTTTGGTCATGAATTTCACCCGGATAATCATGGCGCTGTCCTGCATCTCGATGACGCCCTGCGACTTCAGCGGCTGGATGAAATTGTCGCCGATGACGGGATCATCCAGCAATTCAACACCCAGTTTCTTGATGAGCTTGCGCACTTTCTCGACGTCTGTGTCATAGGTGACCCGCAGCGGCAGTTTCATGATGACCCAATCGCGCGAATAATTGGTCATGACCTGAATCTCACCAAAGGGGATGGTGTGCAACGCCCCAAGGTGATGACGCAACTGGAAGGACCTGACAGAGATCTTCTCGACCGTTCCCTTCACCCCACCCACATCGAGGTATTCGCCTTTGCGGAACGCGTCATCAAAGAGGAAGAACCCACCCGAGAAGATGTCGCGCACAAGCGCCTGTGACCCGAAACCAACCGCGACACCGACCACACCCGCACCAGCAAATAGAGGCCCAACGTTGACGCCCATCTCCATCAGGATGATGAGGCCAATGGTGACCACCAAGACAATCAGGATGAAATTCCGAAAGAGCGGTAACAGCGTTGCCAACCGGGACGCGGAACTGCCGCCACCCTCATCGCCCAACTCGCCTTCTTCCGCGTCGCCTTGTTCTTCGGCGATCTTGTTATCAATCCAGATGCGGAAAGCGTGATAGACGATATAGCCGATAAAGAGGATCACCATGACGTCCAGCAGGCGGTTGGTGTAGCTCTCCACCATTTCTGTGCTGTCGTTGTCCCAGATGTAGAAGAAGGCATAGGTGCCGGCGACAAAGGCAAGAATACCGGCGACCCGGCGCGCCAGCGCTTCGAAGGTGTTCATGGCCTTTGGCGGGTGCATTGGTCCCGCGTCAGAGCCCAAGCTATCGGCGTCGTCCGGTGTCTCACCATCCGCCGCTTTCGCTTCGTTCATCTCGCGGATGGCGCGAGCGCGGGCAAAGCTACGTTCAATGAAGAAGTTGATGACTCCGTAAACCACGATGATCGACAGCAGGATAGCGTAGGCGCCTGCGATCAGAGGCACTTTCAACGGGATGCCGACGACAAGGTGATAAGTGACCTGCACCCAGGCATAGAGCATGTAGGCAATCACCAGAGGAGCCCAGACAATCGACAACATCCGCACCACAAAGCTGCTGTCTTCGCGGGGCTTTCCCTGCCTGATGGCGTCGCTGAGCGCTTTGCGGTTGACCAGAACCATCAGGATGTTGAGCGCGACAACCACCGCGGCAAGCAGTGATGTCATGAAGGCATAGACATCGTAATTCAGCCCCAGCTCCCTGATCCAGAGACTGAAGAGCAACCGGTAGATATCCAGCGTGCCCAGAAACACCAGCCAGTAAAAGAGCCGTCGTGCATCCGCCGTCGACAAGAGCGGAATGCGGTATTGAGCGAGGAAGGGCGACAGGATCATGCGCCAGATGACGGCGACAGATCTGCTCATGAAATAGGCAGTGTTTATGATACCCACCGTGAACTGCATCGCCGGGTCATCGAGCGGACCAAAGACCAGAAAGCCGATGATGTAGGCCACGGCCATCGAGAACAGGATGCCGCCCACCCCCATGACAAACCGAAAGATGAGCCATGGCATCTTTTCCGAATAGCCAACCGGGTTGTGCTTGCTGCGCGCAACGACGAACCTTTTTGCAAAACGTTTGCCGTAGAGTTGCTTTTCAAAGACCATCCCGATCACGAAAAGGACGGCAGAGAAGAGCAGCGCCTCGACAAAGGCCCAAATCTCACCGGTTGGGCTCGTTGCCCGCAGAATGTAGATCACCTCATTGAAATCATTCGGCAAATCAAGAATGCGTTTGACGAGGGCTGATCGAAACTGCAGGATCTGATCCTGCACATCCATGATCGCGGATGAGGCATCATCCGCTGCGGGCGGCGCGTCCCCGGGGGGCTGCGGGACGCCGTTTCCGGTGCTGGAGACAAAATTCCCATCGGTATCGATAACGATGACGCCAACACCGTTTCTTGCCGCTTCGGACATGATGTCGGCGATTTTGGCGTCCGAGGGGGCCTCTTCCTCTGCACTGCCCGCAGAAAACAGCGATCCCACACCCTGCGCCTGTGCGGCCCCCGGCCAAAAGGTCAGAAATGCCACCGAAATCAGCAGGGAGAGCACAAACAGAATAGGCCGTGTCACAAACTTCTTCCAAAATGGGTAACGCCGGAGAACGGTAGGTGAGCTTAACCGATATTGCAATTGCACATCAGTTCAACCTCTCGCGCCCTTTCGTGTTTTGCACAGTAAAGAGATATATGCGAAGCAAGGGTCAGAACAATGCGCTTGTGCCTTCACGGTGTTGCAGCGACCGGGGCCGGGGAAACGAAGAATGTCGGGATCAATTGCATTTGTGCGAAAAAATCACAGGGAGCGCATGGATGAGGCGCTTTATCTATGAACTATCAGACTGTTGATCCGGGCAGCACGGAAAGGTCTTCTCCGCGGCGGGCCGAAGATCGGCACCCCGGCACGCGTGTCATGTTCTACAGCCACGACACCTTTGGCCTCGGACATCTGCGACGCTCCCGCGCGATTGCATCGCATCTGACCGCGAGCGATCCGGATGCGTCTGCGATTATTCTCACGGGATCCCCGGTTGCCGGTCGGTTCACCTTTCCCGAAAGGGTCGATCATGTCCGTCTCCCCGGTGTGACCAAGCTGCCTGACGGGTCGTATGTCAGTCAGACACTGGGGCTTGATATCGACAAGACCACGGCTCTGCGGTCAGCCCTGATCCAAGGTACCGTGGAACAATTCGAACCGGACCTGCTGATCGTGGACAAGGAACCCACGGGGTTTCGGGGCGAGTTGCTGCCGACGCTGGAGTGGTTGGCAAACGACGGCAAAACGCGGCTCGTGCTTGGCCTGCGCGACGTGCTGGACGACCCCAGGGTGCTTGCCGCGGAATGGGAGCGCAAAGGCGCTGTTGAGGCGGCAGAGCAGTTCTATGACGAAATCTGGGTCTATGGTCCGAAATCCGTCTATGACCCGACCGAAGGGCTTGCCTTGTCCGATGCAACCCGCGCGCGCCTCCACTGGACAGGATACCTGCGGCGCGAGGTTTCAGACGAAGCGGAAACACCCGACCGCCCCTATGTGCTGATTACACCGGGCGGCGGCGGAGATGGACAGAGCATGGTTGATCTGGTGCTGAGCGCCTATGAGCAGGACCCGAACCTGGGACCTGATGCCGTGCTGGTCTACGGGCCCTTCTTGTCGGGCGAGGTCCGCGACGCCTTCGAGGAGCGCGTGGCCAAGCTGGGGGGTCGTGTGACCGCTGTCGGGTTTGACGGGCGCATCGAGTCGCTCTTTACCAACGCGCAAGGTGTGATCTGCATGGGCGGCTATAACACCTTCTGTGAGGTGCTATCCTTTGACAAACGTGCTGTCATCGTGCCGCGCACAATGCCACGCCTTGAGCAATGGATCAGAGCGGCGCGTGCGGAGGAGCTGGGGCTGGTCCGGATGCTCGATGAAAAGCGCGATGGCATGACCCCTCACAGCATGATCCGGGCGATCCGCACGCTGCCAGAACAGCAAAAGCCGTCCCAGGCCGGGTCAGACGGGTTGCTGGACGGTCTGGAGGTTGTAAAGGAGCGCGCCGACGCTCTGATGGCCCACCTATGACATCAAAGACACGCCGTCTGGCGGTGATCGTGAAGGGCTGGCCGCGCTTGTCCGAGACGTTCATCGCGCAGGAACTGGTCGCCCTCGAAGAGACAGGCATCGCTTTCGACATCTGGTCCCTGCGGCACCCGACCGACGTCAAGCGGCACCCCCTGCATGAGCGATTGCAGGCACCGGTTCATTATCTGCCCGAATACCTCCGTCAGGAACCGCTGCGCGTGCTGCGGGGGTTTCTTCATGCCGCCAGACTGCCCGGCTTCAGGAACGCCATGAGGTGTTTGCGCAAGGACTACGCCCGCGACCGGACGCCCAACCGCCTCCGCCGTTTCGGCCAGGCCTGTGTCCTGGCGCGTGAATTGCCGCCGGGGTTTGACGGGCTCTACGCCCATTTTCTGCACACGCCCTCTTCTGTTGCGCGCTATGCGTCGATCCTGCGTGGTATCCCATGGTCGTTTTCGGCCCATGCCAAGGACATCTGGACCTCGCCCGAATGGGAATTGCGCGAGAAGCTGCACCCGGACCACTTTGGCGCGGCCTTCGGAGCAACCTGCACGGCCTTTGGTGCGCAACACCTGAGAAACCTTGCCGATGTGCCAACCCGCGTCGATCTGGTGTATCATGGCCTCGATCTTGCGCGCTTCCCCCCCCCGCCCGAGCGCCGCCCGCGCAGTGTGACCGCACCGCTGAGGCTCATGTCCGTCGGGCGCATGGTCGAAAAGAAGGGGTTTGACCGGTTGCTGGAGGCGCTCGCCTTGTTGCCCGAAACGCTCGACTGGCGGTGGACACATATCGGAGGCGGGGAGCTCAAGGACACCCTGCACGCACAGGCCACGCGGCTTGGCATTGCCGAGCGCATCACGTGGCGGGGGGCCTGCGATCAACCGGAAGTCATCGCAGAGATGCGCCGCTCTGATCTCTTTGTCCTGCCCAGCCGGATCGCGGCGGACGGTGACCGGGACGGCTTGCCCAATGTCCTGATGGAAGCCGCGAGCCAGAAGCTCCCCATGCTGTCCACCCCGGTCTCCGCCATCCCCGAGTTCATCGAGAACGGCGTTCATGGTCTGCTGGCCGGTGACTCACCTCGGGAAATTGCGGCGGCCATCGTGACAGTCGCGAAGGACCCGGAGAGGGCCAGCGCGCTGGCAGAGGCCGCTTATCAGCGCCTGACATCCGACTTCACGATGGATCCGGGCATCGCGCAATTGGCACAACGGCTCAGGTCAATGCTGGAGGCCACTCCATGATTTCGGCGGCTTTCTATGCCCCCATGAAATCGCCGAACGATCCCGTCCCTTCCGGGGACCGGTCGATGGCCCGCGCCTTGCTGCAGGCCCTGGCGGAGGCGGGACTGGACACAACGCTTGCCTCCGAACTTCGATCCAGAGATAGCAAAGGCAACCCGGCCCGACAGGCGGAACTGATGGCCCTGGCGAAACTGGAGCGCGAAAGGCTCGTGCAGCAGGGGCGCGCGGCAGGCTGGCAGCTCTGGATCAGCTACCACAACTATTACAAGGCACCCGATCTGCTGGGCCCCGCAACGGCGGCAGCACTGGGTATTCCTTACGTCCTCATCGAAAGTACCCGCGCGCGCAAACGACTTGACGGGCCGTGGGCGCGTTTTGCCCGCGCCGCTGAAGCGGCAACCGATGCGGCCGCCATCGTTTTCTGCCTCACGGAGCATGACGCGGAAGCTTTGCACAAATACCGCCCCGCAGGTCAGGTGATCGCCCCTTTGCACCCCTTCCTGCCGGTGAAAGCGCTGCCGCCCGAGACCACGAGGGAAAGCGCCCTGCTCAGTGTCGGGATGATGCGCGCCGGTGACAAATCGGCATCCTATGGTCTCATTGCGGAGACGATGGCATACGTCCAAAAGGAGGCTTGGCATCTCATGATCGCAGGCGACGGCCCGGCGCGCGCAGAAGTAGAACAGCTGATGGCAAGGTTCGGAACGCGCGTGCGTTTCCTTGGTGCCTTGTCCGGCAAGGCGCTGCAACAGGCCTATGGATCGGCGGGTTTGTTTTTCTGGCCCGGAGTCAACGAGGCCTTTGGCATGGCCTATCTTGAGGCGCAGGCTGCCGGGCTGACAGTTGTCGCGCAGGACCGGCCCGGGGTACGGGATGTGCTGGCTCCAGGCGCAAGTTACCCCGCCGTTGAGCAAGGCCCGAGGGCGTTGGCCGCGCGGCTGGATTTGCTGCTCGCCTCGCCCAAGCTTACCACTTGCCTTGGCAAAGCCGCGCGGGCGCATGTTGCGAAACATCACTTGCTGGGACCGGCCAGTGCGCGCCTGAAATCCGTGCTGAGCGAGGTGCTTTCATGATCCAACTGGCTCTTTTGCGCCACGGGCATACGCATTGGAATCGTGCCGGTCGGATACAGGGGCGCACGGATATTCCATTGGATGAGGAGGCCCGAGAGTATTTGGCAACCTTGCGGCTGCCCGCCCCCTGGAGAGACGCGGATGTGGTCTCAAGCCCGCTGGCCCGCGCCGCTGAAACAGCCCGGATCGTGTCGGGCCGCGCGCCGGTGGCCGTGCCGGAGTTGATCGAGATGGACTGGGGCGATTGGGAAGGCGCGCAAGGGGAGGTCCTTCTGGCAGACCCGCAATCGGGCTATCGCCATATCGAAGACTGGGGGTGGTCCTACCGCCCCCCGGGTGGCGAGTGCCCCCAAGATGTTCTCCACCGTATCAAACCCTGGGCCGATGGTCTGTCGGGCCCGACGATCGCCGTGTGCCATATCGGGATCATGCGAGTGTTTCTTGCCCGCGCCCATGGGTGGGAATTCGAAGGCCCCGCCCCCTTCCGCATCAAGCGGGACAGGTTGTATCTGCTGACGCTTGATGGCGGCACCTGGCAGGCCGACCCCGAACCGGTCCGGCTTGAGGCGCGAGAGCCATGAAAACCCTGATTGTTGTCACACATCTTCTGGGCACCGGACATCTGGCCCGCGCGCTTGTTCTGGCGCGCGCCTTTTGCGCCGCGGGGCACCGGGTCATCGTCGCATCCGGGGGCATGCCCGCGCCACATCTGAAGTCGGACGGGGTGGAGCTGCTGCAATTGCCGCCGCTTCGGTCAGATGGTGTCAATTTTCGTACCTTGCTGGATCGGCAAGGTGCACCTGTCTCAGGGTCTCTTTTGGCAGAGAGGAAAGAAAAACTTCTCGATACCCTGCATGAGTTTCGGCCCGACGTCCTGCTGACCGAGCTGTTTCCCTTCGGTCGCCGGGTGCTTGCAGAGGAATTCACAAGCCTGTTAACGGCAGCACAGGCGCTGACACCAGTGATTTGCACCTCGGTCAGGGATATTCTGGCACCGCCCTCCAAACCGGCCAAGGCACGGATGGCGGATGATCTGATTGAAAGGTTCTACACCGCAATCCTTGTGCACTCGGATGCCGCCATCACCCCTTTGGCAACCAGTTGGCCCGTATCAGCGGCATGGGCGGACAAGCTGCGTTACACCGGGTTTGTGGCCCCCGGCGCGGCGGGTCCGCATCCCGATGCACTGGGCGAGGGTGAAATCCTTGTGACCTCTGGCGGGGGCAGTGTTGGAATGCAGCTCTTTGAAACGGCAATTGCCGCTGCGGCACTTGCGCCTGAGCACCGATGGCGTGTTCTGGTGGGCGGCGATGATGCGCCCGCGCGTATTGCGCGGCTGCGATCTGATGCGCCTCCAAATGCTGAAATCTGCTCTACTTCGCCCGGTTTTCGCCAGATGCTCAACCACGCCTCGGCGTCGGTTTCGTTCTGCGGATACAATACGGCGCTTGATATCCTGCAAGCCGGAACCCCGGCAGTCTTTGTGCCGTTCGATGACGGTGGCGAAGTGGAACAGAGCCTGCGGGCCAGCACGCTCTCCAACCTGCCGGGCATCGAGGTCCTGAGAACGCAGGACCTTTCCGCCGATACCCTCTTGCAAAAGCTGAGAACGGCGATCGCGGCACCGCCCCGCCCGAAACGAACAGATGGTTTTCATGGGGCTGCCGAAACCGTCAGGATCGTCACGCAACTTCTGTCGGAGCATAGCGCATGACAACCGACTGGACTCCGCTGCGGGTCATACTCGCCCAGTATCGCAGCCAGAACGCCCCGTTGCCCCTCTGGTGGCGCGACGATGACGCGGTCGCAAATACCGGCGCGCTTGAGCGCCTCACCGCGCTGTCGAACGCATGTGATCTCACGGTGCATATCGCGGTGATCCCCGGCCTTGCCCAACCCGATCTGGTAACGGCCGTTGCGCAGACAAGGCAACTGGTGCCGGTAATCCACGGCTGGCGTCACGAAAACCACGCCTCCCCCAATACCAAGAAATCGGAATTCGGGCATGACCGCGCGGGCGCGCTCCAAGAACTAAAAGACGGTGTCGCCCGGATCCGAGACCTTTTTGGAGACAAATCGCTCCCCTTGTTTGTCCCGCCCTGGAACCGGATCGACCCTGTTTTCTTCGCCGCCCTGACGGACGCCGGTGTGCGCGGGGTCTCCACCTTCTCGCCCCGGACCGCGAGACTGGCCGCCCCCGGGCTTGTTCAGATCAACACCCATATCGACCCGATCGACTGGCATGGCAGCCGTGACCTGAAGGACCCGGCGATGCTCATTGACGAGACGGCAGACCTTCTGAACCGGCGCTTGCAGGGCGAGGTGGATCAAACGGAACCCTTCGGCTATCTGACCCACCACCTTATCCATTCCGAGCGGCTCTGGGCGTTCTCCCGCCAGTTCCTCACGGAACTTCTGGACGCAGGCGCTACCCCACAACCCATCGCCCCGCTATTGGAGACGACTGATGAGCCGACTTGAATCCATGCGCCGCAGGCTGACCGCCCAGATTGATGGCCTGAACTGGGCCGCAGAGTATATCGCACCGCTTGAGGGCGACGTGCTGGAACTGGGGCTGGGCAACGGGCGCACCTATGACCACCTTCGCGAAAACCTGCCCGAGCGGCGCATCTGGGTCATCGACCGCCTGTTGCAACCGCATCCTTCCTGCGTGCCCCCGCAAGAGAATTTCTTGCAGGGCGAAGCAGACGACAAGCTGAAGGAACTCGCCGAAAAGGGCGCGCGCATGGCTCTGGCCCATTACGATTTCGGCTTCGGCGTCAAGGAAAAGGACGTCGCCGAAGGGGCGCGTCTGTCACCCCTGATCGCCCCTTTGATGGTGCTGGGAGGGCTGGTTGTGAGCCAACAACCCTTGCAGGGGTTTGAGCAGATTCCGGGCCCTGAAACCATCGATCCGGAGCGTTATCTGTTTTATCGCGTCGCAAGCTAGGCCACCGCCATTTGTGCGCACGCAGAATGCTCTGCGCGTTGTCAGCCGATACGATTGGCATAGAGCTGCGAAGAAGACCGAGGCCCACTTTTTTTGCATGAAACCTGGCCCTGTTGCGGTATAGATCGGGGCAAGATCAAAACCAGAAGGACTCACCTGATGATGAGAGTAGCCGTTCTACTGAGCATAGTGTTGGCATTGGCTGCATGCGAAACAACCAAAGGCCTTGGACGCGACGTGCAGAACGCAGGCGAAGCGCTGGACAGAGCTATCTAGGGCGAAATCGTTAAAATCTGCAACAAGGTGAGTCAAAAATCTCTCTCAAAATCAGCACTTTGCTGACTGAGAGACGGTGAATTTCGACTCAGGTTTTATGATTTCTGCCCGAAAAAAGGGCTGCCGCTTACCGCGCACAGGTTTTGCAAAGCGCTGCATCCGGGACGGCATTCAATCGTGCGTCTGAAATAGGATCTTCGCATTTGACGCAGATTCCATACCGCCCCTGCTCTATGCGTTTCAATGCCGCATCGATGCGTCTCAACTCAGCCAGTTCGACTTGACCCAACGCCTCAAGCACCTCATCCCCCTGACGCTCGGAGGATCGATCCTCCCAGTCTCTGGGCATCGGGGCATCCAGGGCTTGTTCGATATCCGAAAGCTCACCGACCAAAGCGGCACGACGCTTCAAAAGTGTCTGTTGCTGCAGAGTGACGTCCATTTCACTTCTCCTCCTTCTCGGACCTCGGAATGTCAGGTCATCGGACCATTCGACTGGCAACAAAACAGGACACTGGCAGGGCGAGGATGGCCCCGGCGGCTGCCGCCGCGATCAGAGGCATCACCTCTGTCACGCCTGTCGACAATACGGCGATGACCCCCGTACCCGCGAGCGTCGTCGCGACGATCCCGTAAAGCATGCTGGCAACGCGAAACACAGCGAATTCTCCTTTCCAGATCAGTTATGCAAAGCATAGCGGAGAACGCGGGCCAGAGCCTTGATTTCGGTCAATGGAACAGTTGAAGTGCCGGCGTTGAAGGTCTTTCACCTCGCAGAGGCTGTGCTGAACAAGCGAAAGGCGCCGGGGGGTCAGACCGAAGCCTTCGCCATTGTATCCTTGCGGATACATCCCGACGCCTTCTTGAACCTCATCATCCCCCCAGAGGGCGACAGCAGGCCCAGCTTGCAAGAGAGCGTCACCACCCTCTGCCGAAGTCCCGCACCCGAAAGCGCGTCACTCCCCGCTCATCCCTGCCGGTCCGTCTCGTCCACCACGACCCTTGCGAGCCCACGTGATAAGAGCCGTTCCAGCCTCCACACGCCCCTTCGTCACGAGGCTTTCACCTCCACACGATCCGACCTGCATCCGGTAACCCGTTACACCCAAAGCTGCATCATTGATCCGTCTTTCGGTGCCCGTGTGCCACCGGGGCTTTCGCGTCCACCCCTTCGATCTTGCGACCTCTGAAGCGGTAAGTTGAGGTTGCGCCCTGTCGCTGAGTCGCGCAACAGAAAACTGACTGCGGGACGGAGTTTTCTGGGGATAACATATTGAATTAGTTGCGGTTTCCTCTGTGGATAAGCTGGGGAAGATTGTGATTTATCGTTTAGTTCATGCGGCTTGTGGAAGGAACCTGGCTGCAGACGCATCGGCTCTTTCTGACGCATGGTGTCCGGGGTCATCGACAGAAAATTTAACGCAAATGAACATAATCGACGGTTTTTGTGGTGTGCTTGTTGAGCCGAGTGCGTTTGGAGATTCAAATTTTGACCGATCCGACCCATGTGGAGACTGATCCACGCGGGTCTATTTTTGTGTGCGCCGGGTGTGGCATGGCCCGGCCCATCCGGATCGAACCGTCGAGGGGACCTTCTGAAGTCTCGAATGCACGATCCGCGAGGATCGGTCGGGCGACAGACACTCGTGAAACTGGCAATACGCTCAATACGGAGCACAGCGCCCGAACCGAGGGGCGGAAAGCGAAGCGCCCGCCCCGTGGGGGTGGGTGAGACCCGTCTTGGAAACTGTCCAGTGGACAGTTTCAGGGTCGAACGGGCGAAGCCCAGACACGGGCGCGGCACATTCGAAGAATGTGCGCGATCAGTCGAACGCCTTCCCTTGTTTAATCCTCAATCCATCGCGATAAAGCATCGGAATTTTGAAGTTTTGCCCAAATTCTTCAAGAAACCCAATGTCCACCAAGGATTTTATAGCGCCATCAAGGTTTTCCGCATCAGGAATAGTCTGCGAGATCGTCTCACGGCTGTGTTCTGACTTCCCATCTCGAAAACTCTGAATTATTTCTGAGAGTTCGCTGGCCTCGGCTAAAAGCGTGTCTTGCACTCTTTGCTCCGAGAGTTGCGTTATCGCTCTCTTTACTGCGTCGGTTTCGATGAAAGGCCCAATTTTCGCATCAATATCACGTTCATCTCTTTGCTCTCGCCTGATCTGGGAGTCACGGGCCTTGTTCAAAAGGTCAATAATGTTTCTGGGTGGCCGGTTATTGTTGCCATCCCTAATACGACTCATGATCCAATTTCGCGTCGATGGCTTTCTGTCACCCACATCAATTTGCGATGGCAAGAGCACTGCAAAAACACTCTCATTATTTTCAGGATCCGACAATAATTCCTTGAGTTCGTTACGCTGCGTAACTCTCCGAACAATTAAGTCAATCAAATCCTCTTCATCCCAAACAATATCTATGCGCCTAGCATTAATATGAGTTAGGTTAACGAACCCGCCTTCTGTAATCTTTCTGAATAGGTCCTTTCTCAGAAAAAGCTTTAGCCTGATATTTTCGAATGTGTTGAGGTCCAAATAACAGCGCATCAAAGCCCGAAGCGCGGGAACTTCGACGTCTTGGCGGCTCGCAAAAGCTTCGTCCAAACGGTCAAATAAGACCCAACACGTTAACCCTACAGAGGATATAGCGTCGTTCAATACTTTAAGAAAGTCACCATTATATATCTCTTCTCCGATTTCACGATCAGGGCCTAAATCAACCTTTGGCGTAACAACCGGCATCCCCGTTTCTGTTACCGTCAACCCCACTTCCACGCTTTCAGGCTTCGTAAAACGCTTTACCAGCGAGTGCAGATTCCCAAATATAGTTTCAGGAGATACGTCAGTGGTGGATAGTCCGAGATAGTCTAGTGTACGCTTTAGTTTTCTTAATTCCGAAGCGTAATTAGGTGGGTAAATGTCAAGTAACCAATTGCCAACAAGCGAGAAAATATACGCCTTCCAGAATGTGCGGTATTGGTCCTCAGAAAGGTCAGGGCCATAAGTGAGCCTTTAAAAAACCGGGTCGCCGGTTGGATTGAAAGCATCAATGATCTCTACTTCCTCTAGTACGTCATACGCTCGATAATTTTGCTTCAGAATCCTGTAGATGGCAGTCTTTCCGGTTCCTTTATCTCCAGAAATAATGTCTCCACTATCGGAGATTACGTCTCGGAACGTAGCAGTTTCGATAAAGTATTTCTCAAGATCTTTGTCGAACTCCGCGACGGATGTCCCAAATGAAATGAGGTTCAGGAGATCTTTGCCTTGCATGGTCACCCATCCATCTTCAGCGCCGAAATAAACGCCTCTTGGGGAATATCCACTTTCCCGAACTGGCGCATTTTCTTCTTCCCCGCCTTCTGCTTGTCCAGCAGCTTGCGTTTCCGCGTGGCGTCGCCGCCGTAGCACTTTGCTGTCACGTCCTTGCGCATCGCACTCAGCGTCTCGCGGGCGATGACTTTGCCGCCGATGGCCGCCTGGATCGGGATCTTGAACATGTGGCGGGGGATCAGGTCTTTGAGCTTTTCGACCATCGCGCGGCCCCGCATCTCGGCACGGTCGCGGTGGACCATCGTGCTCAGCGCATCAACGGGCTCGTCGTTCACGAGGATCGACATCTTCACCAGCTTGTCCTCGCGGTAGCCGATCATCTGGTAATCAAAGCTCGCATAGCCTTTGGTCACGCTCTTCAGCCGGTCGTAGAAATCGAAAACCACTTCGTTGAGCGGCAGGTCATAGACCACCATCGCGCGGCTGCCCGCGTAAGTCAGGTCAAGCTGAATGCCGCGCCGGTCCTGACAGAGTTTTAGCACATCGCCAAGGTAGCCGTCGGGCACAAGGATCGTCGCCTTGATGCGCGGCTCTTCCAGGTGATCCACCAGCGTAAGGTCTGGCATGTCGGCGGGGTTGTGAAGCTCCATCATCTCACCATCCTTGAGGTGGATGTGGTAGATCACCGAGGGGGCGGTGGTAATCAACTCGATGTTGTATTCCCGCTCGATCCGGTCACGGATCACTTCGAGGTGCAAAAGCCCGAGGAACCCACAGCGAAAGCCGAACCCAAGGGCGGCGGAGGTCTCCATTTCGTAGGAAAAACTCGCGTCGTTCAGGGCCAGTTTCTCGATCGCATCGCGCAGGTCTTCGAACTCCGCGCTATCCACCGGGAAGAGCCCGCAAAACACCACAGGTTGCGAGGGTTTGAAGCCCGGCAGCGCTGTCTCGCAGCCCTTCTTCTCGTGGGTGATCGTGTCGCCCACACGGGTGTCGCGCACCTGCTTGATCGAGGCGGTGAGAAAGCCGATCTCTCCCGGCCCAAGCTCGTCGATCACCGTCATCTCGGGGCGGAAGACACCGATCCGGTCCACGTGGTAGTTGGCACCGGTTTGCATCATCTTGATGCGCTCGCCCTTCCTGAGCTTGCCGTCCATGATCCGCACCAGAACGATCACGCCGAGGTAGCTGTCATACCAGCTGTCCACCAACATTGCCTTCAAGGGGGCATCCGCGTCGCCTTTGGGGGCTGGCAGCTTGTGCACGATGGCCTCCAGCGTCTCCACGATCCCCTGGCCGGTCTTGGCAGAAACCTGAATCGCTTCGGTGGCGTCAATGCCGATCACATCCTCGATCTGCTCCGCCACGCGGTCACAGTCTGACGCAGGCAGGTCGATCTTGTTGAGCACCGGGACAATCTCATGATCCGCCTCGATGGCATGGTAGACATTGGCCAGCGTCTGCGCCTCGACCCCTTGGGTGCTGTCCACCACCAGCAGCGAGCCTTCCACCGCGCGCATGGAGCGAGAGACTTCATAGGCGAAATCCACGTGACCCGGCGTGTCGATCAGGTTGAGGACGTAATCCTCGCCATTCTGCGCGGTGTAATTGATCCGCACGGTCTGCGCCTTGATGGTGATCCCGCGCTCCCGCTCGATGTCCATACTGTCGAGCATCTGCTCCTTCATGTCCCGATCAGCCACCGTGTTGGTGGACTGGATGAGCCGGTCGGCAAGCGTCGATTTCCCGTGGTCGATATGCGCCACGATGGAGAAATTGCGGATATGCGAAAGCGGTGTCATGCTTGGGATATGTAGGGGATTTGCAGGGCGGTCAAGTTGACTCGCGCTATTGCAACCAAAGGAAAACACCAATTGGCAAAATACGAGATCACGATCCCATTCGGGTGCTTGAAAGCCGACACATACTCAGTGCTGTGATCCCTAGAAACGTCCTCGCTTGTTGCTAGAGTTTTCCGCTAGACTTTCCTTGACTGGGAGAGGAGCGGACAGCGATGAAGGCATCCAAATTCACACGCGCAGAAGGCGTTCATCATCGAGAAAGGCGAAGAAGGCACACCGGTTGCCGAGATTTGTCGGAAGGCTGGGATCAGCCATGCGACGTACTTCAATTGGAAGAAGAAGTATGCCGGGATGTTGCCGACGGACAACGAACGAACACGAAGCAGTAGTGCTACAATCGCTCTTTAGGCCGACACAAGATGGCATCATTAAGGATGACGGAGGAATTGACGTAAGTGTCGCGGGCTTGCTGTCGCGGGCGCTAAATAAGGACTGATACTTTGGATTTTGCCGAATTGGAGACTGAGCAGCGCCCGAACCGCCCTCGTGATGCTGAAAGCACGCCTCCGGCGTGACGCGGGCGCTTCGCTTCCTGCCCCTCGGTTCGGGCGCGGTGACGCACAAAACGGTCAGTTGCATCCATATCAGTATCATGGTCGTTTGCGCTTTCCATCCAATGTCGCCCGGTGAAACGCTTTGGAGACTTGTTCAAATCTGCTATCCTCCCGCTATTCTAGAAACATGGGAGGCGTATTGGTGCCCATCACAGGATTTCTGAGAATCGAAGATATCCCCGGAGAGAGCCAGCGGGCGGATCACGAGGACGAGATTGACGTGCATGACATCCGTTGGGGCATCGAGCGGTCCATGCCCGCCAGCATCGGGCGCGGGCGGGTGCGGTCCCGGGCGAAGGTCAAGCCGCTTGTGGTGCAGAAGTACTACGATGCCGCCTCGCCCTATCTGGCGCGTACCGCCAGCCAGGGTCGGAGCTTCGCCGAAGCGACCTTGACTCTGCGCAAGGACAGCGGCGAGTCCCACCTGGATTATCTCACCATCACTCTGGAGAATGTCGTCATCAGTTCTTACGAGGTGGCGTCCAACCGCGACGACATGGCCGATCTCTTGCTGGAAGAAGAGATCGCGATGGACTTTGAGCGCGCGACCCTCCGCTACAAGACCATGAACGCCGATGGTTCCGTGGGCACCCTGCACGAGGTGGAGATCAGGGATTAGCGCCTGACACCAAATCGCGCGACTCCCGCAGGCAGACCCGGACGCACGACAAGTTAACGGATTACATCCGGGCCGGATACGCGGTAAGGTTGAGGAACCTGCAACGGATACCCCATTTGCAAGATAGGTGGCATCATGACCCGTTTCCCGACATCCAAGACCTGGACCCTGTCCCTGGCGGTGCTGGCCGCGCCTGCCATGGTCTCCGCCAACCCCACGTTCGAATTCTATGGTCAGTTGAACTTTGGCATCTTCAATACGGACGACGGTGCCGAGAGTGAGACCTATTTCACTGACAACGACAACTCCAATAACCGGATCGGCTTTACCTGGACCAATGACTTCGGGGACGGGCGGTCGTTGCGGTTCAACTTTGAGGCCGGTCTCGGTTTGAACGGATCGAGCGCGGTGTCCATCGACGACACCGACCTTGACCCGGATTTCAGCCGCCGGGAACTGCGGAAGTTCGAGTTCATCTACAAAACGCCCGATATAGGCACCTTCAGCTTTGGCCAGGGCGGCACTGCCACCGATGGCTCGGCGGAGGCGGATTTGTCCGGCACGGGTGTAATCGCATATTCGGGCATCTCGGATCTTGCGGGCGGTATCGAGTATCGTGACTCCGCAGGTGGGTTCACCGGGACCCGCATCGGCGATACGTTCAAGTCCTTTGACGGCGCGCGCCGATTCCGGGTCCGTTATGACACGCCATCTCTGAACGGCTTGGTCTTCAGCGTCTCAGCAGGTGAGGAGATCCTGGCCGAGGACGATGACAATGAATACTACGACGCCGGCGCAAGATACGCCGCAGATTACGGCGACACGAAAGTGGACGCTCGGGTCGGCTATTCCTGGGTCAGCGGCGGTGACGAACTGCTGATCGGCTCTTTTGCGGCCCTGCACAAGCCCACGGGTCTGAGCCTTGCCCTGAGCGCGGGCGCACAACAGGATGGCAATGACGACTACGTCTACGCCAAGCTTGGCTGGCAGCAGGATTGGCTACGCTATGGCACGACCGCGCTGTCGATCGACATCAACGAAGGCAACAATTACGCGATTGATGGCTCGGAGTCCTCCTCGGTCGGGGTGGCCGTCGTGCAGAACATCGACGCCCATAATCTGGAAATATATGCCGCCTGGCGGACGCATGAATTTGATGCGGCGGGGCCCGATTTCGAGGATGTGGATGTCATTGCCCTGGGCGCGCGCTGGAAGTTCTGAGGTCGGACAGTCAATTGCACCGGAGGTCCGGATGGGCCATAGTCGGCCCATGATCGGTGGGTTCAAATCAGCGCTTTTCCGCAGAACGGGCATGGGCGTCGCGGCTTTCGCGTTCCTTGCGCTGGCAGCCTGCGGCGGCGGTCCGGCACCAGTGCGCAGTTTGCCGAGCGGCGCGCTCAGCGGACCTGCGCCCTTTGCCGCCGGGCTGATCCAGTCCGCCTGCAAGGCCAACCATCGAACCCGCGCGAGTTCCGCCCGCTGTGGCTGCGTTCAGGCGGCGGCCAATATGACCCTCTCGCCGGATCAGCAGCGCCGGGGCGCGGGGTTCTTTCATGACCCCGAAGCCCTTCAACGCATGAAACTGTCGGACAGCGCGGCGAATGAGAGGTTCTGGGAGAGTTGGGCGCGGTTTGCTGAGACCGCTGAAGCGATCTGTCACGGCACCTGAGCCCTGATTACAAGCGACGCCCCCAGAATTGCAGCTGTTTTGGTGTCTCGCGGGTCTCTCCGATGTCTTTCCAGTCGAAGACGGCAATGACCCCGGGCAGGGGCGCATATCCGCGCGCGCGCCAGAACCGGTCCAGTGGCTGATACGACGCTGGGCGTAAAGGGTGATCGCGGGCACGCAGAACCGAACAGAAGGCACTGAACGTCAAGCCTTGCGCTTTGGCTTCGGCTTCACGCAGGTCAAAAAATACATGCCCTACACCTTGCCCTCGATACGCCGGCAGCAAAACGCTTTCGGCGCAATAGAACACCTCGGATTGCGGAATATCGCAATTGGCAAAGGCTGCCGAGAAATCATCAGCATGGGCATTGAGCGGCATGCCCGTTGACGCCCCAACAAGCTGATCCCCTTCATAGGCGCCGATCAGAACCGCCTGCGGCGTTTCCGTGTAAGGCGCAAGGTAGCGTTCCTCATAGAGCAGATCACCATCGTAGAGATATGGGAAATCCCGAAAAACTTCGATACGCAGTGCGGCAACAGACGGGATCGCCGCCCTCAGTTCGTCACCCGCCAGAACCCGGATATCAAGCGCCATCGGCAGCGGAGACCTGTGCGATCCAGTCCTTGAGGTTATACCGTGTCGTCACCCGCGAAATCAGGCCGTCGGTGATATCAAAGAACGACCCGGCGGTCAGCACGTATTGCTGCCCTCTGGCTTCCGGCGACCCGTCGTCGGTGGCGAGATAGGTTCCGTGAACGACGAATTCAGCCGCCGCGCGCCCCCTGTCCGGTGCATCGAACACAACGATATCTGTCAGTGTTTCCTTGTAGCAGCGGTTCATGTGCACGCAAAAGCTTTCGAACGCCGCCTTGCCGTGACGCACGTCCCCTTCGTTGACGTGGTGCGCCACATCCTCTGTCAGACAATCCAGCATGCCGGATACATCGCCCGCGTTGAAGGCATCGAAATAACGTTCGACGATATGAGACAAGGGGTGCTCCTTTTCAGCACTGCGTGAAGAGGTATGGATCTTCGCGGTTGCTTTCCCCTAGAGGTTGTCTTCCACATCCGTCACGTCAATGCCCAACGCTTCGAGCCCACTTTCGAGATGCTCGGCAAGCCCCGGGATCCCCGTCAGGTAATTCTCGGTTGGTGCCGTTGCCTCCCGTTTGGCTTCGGATTTCGCGTATTCAAGTTCTTCGGCAGAAAAGCTGTCCCTTCCGATCCACATCAGGGCCACAAGGTTGGCTTTCTCATCGTCATTCAAACCGGAAATGTAGTCAAAAAGATGCGGGCTCTCCGGTCCGTATTCGCGGGTCAGAAGGATCACGCGCGCGACTTTTCTGGTGCTGATTTCAAGCATGACGGCAAAGCTCCCTTTCCCCCGCAACTTGGAATTTTCGCTGTGCCGACGCAAGGGAATAATGCGCGCAGGCAGGCCAGTCAGCCTGTTTTTGCGGACCCGGATGGGCCGCGTCAGATTCTCGCAAACCGTCGGAAGTTTCCGCAATTAAGGCTAGAAATGCGCGCAGAATTGCGGGATGCTCAACGCATAGTTGCTAATCCTGGTATTTTTGAAAACGTAGATTTAAGGGGCTCCCCATGTCTTTCCTTCCCTATTCCACGCAGCAGTTTCTTTTTTCCATTGTCGAGGCGATCCCGCCGCTTGCGGCCTGGGCCAACAAATGGGCGATCAACCGCGTGGTGAACCGTGCGCGGCCCCGTCCGCACCCGCTCAGTACCGCGCGGGACTACGTGTGCTGGCCGGGATTGACGGACCGCAGGTGGAGCGGGCGACACCTGCCGCCACGCGCACGGCCCAATGCGCCTGACCCGCGGGCCTTGTCGGGCCTTTTTGCCCGCCGTGACGGAAAGCAACGTCTTTGCCCGAAATCGACCTGCCTGTTTCCGGCCTTTGCGCAATACCTGACCGACGGTTTCATTCGCACCGAGTCAGAACACCTGACGCCCGAAGGCGAAGACCCCGCCGCCCGGCTCAAGCGCAACACATCGAACCACGAGATTGACCTTTGCCCGCTTTATGGCCGCACGGTAGAACAGACCGATGCCCTGCGTCTGAAATCCGAAACCAAAGGGAAAAAAGGGCGCCTCAAGTCGCAGAAGATCAAAGGCGAGGAATACGCGCCGTTTCTCTACAAGGACGGAAAGGTCGATCCGCAGTTCGAAGCGCTCGACCCGCCGCTCGGGGTAGAAAGCACCGACGAGGGGCGGCGCGACGCCCTCTTTGCATTCGGTGGCGACAGGGCTAACTCCGTGCCGCAGGTCGCCATGCTCAACACGCTGTTTCTGCGCGAACACAACCGGCTGGCCGGAGAGATCGAGGCCGAACATCCCGAATGGGACGATGACCGCGTCTTCGAGACCGCCCGCAACACGGTGATCGTGATCTTCATCAAGATCGTCGTCGAAGACTATATCAACCACATCTCGCCCTTGCCCTTCAGGCTCCGCGCGGACCCATCCGTTGCCTGGTCGGCCACCTGGAACAAGCCGAACTGGATCACGACCGAATTCAGCCTCCTTTACCGCTGGCACGCGCTGATCCCCGACCAGATCACCTGGGGCGATGCCGAGGTGCCGGTGCACAAGAGCTTCATGGACAATCGCCTGCTGCTGGACGTGGGCCTGCTGGAGGGATTTGCGGGTGTCTGCAACACTCAGGCCGCCGAACTCGGGCCCCGAAACACGGCGGATGCGCTGCTGCATATCGAGGTGGCCTCCATCGAGCAGGATCGCATGTGCGCGTTGGCGAGTTTCTCGGACTATTGCAACTACATGAGCCAGGATCGTCCGACCTCCTTCAAGGCGATTTCCTCCGACCCGGAGGTGGCGAGCGAGTTGGAAAAACACTATGCCCATCCGAGGGACGTGGATTTTCACGTAGGTCTCTTTTGCGAGGATCGCGTGCCCAATAGTCCGCTGCCGAACCTTGTGCTGGTTTTCGTGGCGCTCGATGCTTTCAGCCAGGCGCTCACCAACCCGCTGCTGTCAGAGCATGTGTTCAAGCGCAGCACCTTTTCAACACCCGGATGGCGGGCGATCAACAAGACCTCAACCATGCGGGACGTGGTGGATCGCAATGTATCCGGCGGCGTGGGAGAAACCTTTGTCGGCTTCACCCGCAAGGAGTGGGTGCCTGAATAGCAGACCGGTGCTTCAGATGATTTCAGTTGGCGGGCCAAAACGGTCGATCAGGCGTTGCTTGATCTGATCGCGGGCCTGCCGATAACTCGCGAGCTTGGCGTCGCGCGTCTCGCCCAACCCGGTGGGGTCGAGGATCGGCCAGTATTCCACATCAAGGTGGTAAAACCGCGTCAGTTCAAGGGCGCGACGCTGCGAGGCCGGACTGAGCGCGATGACCAGATCAAACGACCCCAGATCATCGCCCCAGTTCTCCATCTCGTCAAAACTGCGGGATCGGTGGCGTGAAAGCTCCACATCAAGCTCCTGACAGACCGCGATGGAAAAGCCGTCGATCTCCAGGTCATTCGTCACGCCAGCGGACTGCACATAGGTCCCGGTGCCATAAAGCTTTTTCATCATGCCTTCGGCCATGGGAGATCGGACGGCGTTGTGGTCGCAGCAGAACAGAACCGACTGTGGCAGGTCCTGTGTCATCTAACCGCCGAAATGAAGAACACAAATGAGAGTAAAGAGACGCCGCGCGGTGTCGGTGTCCACCTCGACCTTGCCCTCCAGTCGCTCCTGCAAGACCCGGCTGCCCTCGTTGTGGATGCCCCTGCGGGCCATGTCGATGGTTTCAATTTGGCTCGGTGGAAGTTTCTTCACCGCATCAAAGTAGCTTTCGCAAATCTGGAAGTAATCTTTGACAACCTGCCGGAACGGACCCAGCGAAAGATGAAACTCTGCCGCCTTCTCGGCGGCTTCCGTGGCCACGTCAAACACCAGCCGTTTGTCGCGGATTGCGAGGTTCACGTGGTAGGGGCCGTCCGGAACGGGTCTGCCTTCACGTGTCGGGAGAACAAAGGTGTTGTCCTCCAGCAAGTCGAAGATTGCGACTTTGCGCTCCTGCTCGATTTCCGGGGTTGGCGGCGGCAGGCCGCTGTCATCGAGGTCAATCTGCGAGATACGGGTCATTGGGCTATTTCTGATCGGCTGGGTTTCAATCGCCATTCCATAGCGCGGTTTGGCGTGCGGGAGCAACAGGGTCAAGCGGTCCCGTCGTTCAGCTTGCGCAAACGGGTCGTCACGGAAAGACCATGCGCCTCAAGACTTTCGGTCTGCGCAAGTGCCTCCGCTGCGGGGCCAATGGCGCGCAACGCGCCCGGGGTCATGCGCGCAAGGGTCGTCCGTTTCATGAAGTCCAGCACCGAGAGCCCCGATGAGAACCGCGCCGACCGCGCGGTGGGCAGCACGTGGTTCGGCCCGCCCACATAGTCGCCGATGGCCTCAGGCGTCCATTGCCCCAAAAAGATCGCGCCCGCATGTGTGATGCGGTTGCTGAGCGCTTCCGGGTCGGCCACGCAGAGCTCCAGATGTTCCGGCGCGATCCGGTCACAGAGGGTTGCGGCGACCTCCAGATCCGGCACGCTGATGATGGCCCCGAAGTCGCGCCAGGACACCCCGGCGATGGCGCGCCGCTCCAGTGTCTCAAGCCGCTTTTCAACAGCCACCGCCACGGCCTGCCCGAATTCGGCATCCGTCGTGATCAGGATGGATTGCGCGCTTTCGTCGTGTTCCGCCTGGCTCAGAAGATCAAGCGCGATCCAGTCGGGGTCATTGTCGCTATCCGCGATCACCAGGATTTCGGAAGGTCCGGCGATCATGTCGATCCCGACCTTGCCAAAGACCCGCCGCTTTGCCGCCGCGACAAAGGCATTTCCCGGGCCGGTGATCTTGTCGACCGGGCGGATGGTTTCCGTCCCATAGGCAAGCGCTGCAACAGCCTGCGCCCCGCCGACCCGGTAGACCTCATCGACGCCGGCAAGGCGCGCTGCCGCGAGTACCAGCGGGTTCAGAACACCATCCGGCGCAGGCACGACCATGGCCAGACGCGGCACCCCGGCGACCTTGGCCGGGATCGCGTTCATCAGCACAGAAGACGGATAGGATGCCAGCCCCCCCGGCACATAAAGCCCCGCAGCCCCAACCGGCGTCCACCGCCAGCCAAGGGTCGCGCCCTCAGGGTCGGTCCATTCCGCATCCTGCGGACGTTGCCGTTCGTGATAGGCGCGAATGCGTTCCGCCGCCAGTTCCAGCGCTGCCAGCTCTTCGGGCGATACGGATTGTACCTCCTCGTCGATCTCCCTGGCAGAGATTTGGATCGTTTCGGGCGTCAGCGCCAGACGGTCAAACTTATGGGTCATCTCGATCAGAGCCATATCACCCCGCGTCCGCACATCGTCGATGATCGCCGCGACCGTCGCGTCCACATCCGGACTGTCCTCGCGCTTCGCCGACAATAACTTCTGGAAGGCAGCTTCAAAATCCGGCGATTTAGCATTCAGGAAAACGGGCATAAGGCACCTTTGCAAGGGAGTTCGAAGCGCAGAAGCTGCGGCATTTTCTGGATCAGACCAAGATCAGTCCGGGTGATGGGGCGTCTTGCCCGATGGCGCACGATAGGGTTTCGTCACATCCCGAAGCGTGGCCTCGATCGCTTCGACCTTCAGCCGGACGGCGCCATCCCCGGCAAGGGTCAGCAGGATATGGCCGGAGGGGCTTTCGCTTTCTTCAAAAGAGATATCCAGCACAGACAGGATCAAATCCTTGTCCCCGCGATCAAACCCGCTGCTCGCCACCGCTGCAACCATGTCAAAGGCAAGCACAGATTGCACCCGTTCGGGCGAGACCGCGCGCGCGGGGCCTTCTTCCCAGCGGAACCGGTTTAACAGCAGTGCGAACCGGCTGGCAGCGCGATCCCATCGCATTTCCGTCACCGGAAAAACAGCATCCTGGGTCAGGGTAGCAAGGACTTTCAAGTCCTCTGCATCCAGGGCGCCGAGATTGAGCGGCGCTTCGCGGCCGTCTTCGAAACGGGCATCGGTCATGCGTCTGAAATCCTTTCAATCTGAGCGCCCACGCCCGAGAGTTTGCGCACCACATGTTCATAACCACGATCAAGGTGGTAGACCCGCGACACCCGCGTCTCCCCCTCTGCCGCCAGCCCCGCAAGGATCAACGAGACGGAGGCCCTCAGATCGGTTGCCATCACCGGCGCGCCCTTCAACTGGCTGACACCCGTCACCGTGGCGGTGCCACCTTGGACATCAATATCCGCCCCCATCCGGATGAGTTCCGGCGCATGCATGAACCTGTTCTCGAAGATCTTCTCCTCCAGCACCGACGTACCCTTGGCCGTGCACATCAACGCCATCATCTGCGCCTGCAAATCCGTCGGAAACCCGGGGAAAGGTTCCGTGGTCACATCCACGGCCCTGATGTCACCGCCATTGCGTTTGACGAGGATACCATTGTCGGTTTCGGCAACCTTGACGCCTGCCTCTTCGAGCTTGTCGCAGAACGCCTTCAACAGACCAATTCGGCCACCCAAGAGTTCTACCTCTCCGCCACAGATCGCGGGTGCCAGCATATAGGTCCCAAGCTCGATCCGATCTGTCACAACCGCATGGGTCGCCCCGCCGAGGCGGTCCACCCCTTCAATGGTGAGGGTCGATGTGCCCTCCCCTTCAATCTGCGCCCCCATCGCCCGCAGACACTGCACCAGATCGGTGATTTCCGGCTCCCGCGCGGCGTTCTTGATGACCGTTGTACCCTTGGCCAGGGTTGCGGCCATGGTGATGTTTTCCGTCGCTCCGACGGAGGCAAAAGGGAATTCGATGACCGCACCATGAAGGCGGCCGCCCTCCGCCTTTGCATGCAGGTAACCGTCCCTCAACTCGATCTCGGCCCCCATCTGGCTGAGCCCATCGGTGTGAATGTCCATCGGGCGCGCGCCGATCGCGCATCCACCCGGCAAGGAGACTTCGGCATGTCCTTCGCGCGCCAGCAATGGCCCCAGCACAAGGTTTGACGCCCGCATCTTCCGCACGATGTCGTATTCGGCACGGGTGTTGATCCTGCCATGGCTCGACATGGCGATCACCTTGCCCTCCTGCAGAGCGGCGACCTCGGCACCCAGGGACTGCAAGAGCTGCGTCATGGTGCGGATATCTGAAAGCCGCGGGGCATTGGTGAGGGTCAGCGGCTCTTCCGACAGCAAGGTCGCGGGCATGAGTGTAAGGCAGGCATTCTTGGCCCCTGCAATAGGGATCTGGCCCTTGAGAACCCCGCCGCCCTTAACGAGAATCGAATCCATGCGCTTACGCGTCCTTATCCTGCCCGGCCTTGCCCGGTGCGGTTTCTGCTTGCCCTACGTCTTGCGCGCGCTTTCGGTTCTGCGCCTTGCGCCGGGCCAGATTCGCCTTGAGCGCCGCTTTCAAGCGATCCTCGCGCGACTGCGCCGCTGCCTTGGTCCGAGTAGAGCCGTTTTTGCCTGTCATGCAAGCTCTCTACCGCAGTGCCACCAAAGGGTCCAGATTTGGCTTGCGCCGGTCCGGGTTTGCGTCTAATCACCACGCCCATCGGCGCTGTTGCAGCTCAGCGTAGAGCACTCCCTTGGTAATGGGTGGGTCCATTCCAAAATTGGGTGCTCGATCAGTGAGTTGGCAGTGCGGAGGAAAAACTAATAGGGCATTAGTAGGGCGATTGTCCGAAAGCCCGAAATTGGCAGGCTGCTGTAGCTCAGGGGTAGAGCACTCCCTTGGTAAGGGAGAGGTCCGGAGTTCAAATCTCCGCAGCAGCACCACTACCATACAACCAAATCTGGTTTTTCGCCTGTGTCGGCACTCCTGGTTTCGGCCCGTTGCTGCCGTTCGTCCCAGATCCGCATGCTGCGAAGCGGCCCGCCAGACCGGACTTTCGCTGCGTCCGCAAGATCAAGCTAGACCCAAACTCACACTTTGAGAGACGAAGCTGCATTTAACCTGGTGGTTCCAAGGGCGGCTTACGGACGCAAGCTCACCCTAGCCAAGTGGCTGCGTATCTTGGACAGATGCGCACCAATCCGCGAACTCATTGCCGAGGGGAAACTGCAAGCGACTTTTGATACTGCGAAGCCAGTGAGCGTATTCATCTTTAGGCAAACAACTTGCTCCGAAGATGAAGCTCGGCTGCGCCCAAGATTGAATTTCGTGTACTCGAGTTTTTCGCGACCTAAAGAAATTCAGATCGTTTGCCCGCCAACGAACGAGGTGAAGTTGGCGAAGGTCCAGAGTGCCAGTCAGCATATCAAGCCTTCGAATTTGCGCAGCGCTAAAGGCGACATGCTTACGTACCCCAAGCTCAAGAAACCACGCTCGTGCACCATCTAATGGTTGCATTCTGGATGATAAAAGTAGGTCAGTGATTTCTGCGCCCATGTCTTCGAAGCCGCCAACGCCTGAGGTCACGAACTCGTCGATCACAAGGCAAATGTCCTTCGCGAAAGGGACAAGTTCTGCAAGATTGGCACGAATGTACTGCGCGACATCAGTATTCTTTACCAACCTCATGGCGTGGAGGACAATACGGATTTGTCCCATGTCCCAAAACGGCTCGTTCAGAAGCTCTTCAAGCTCCTTTCTCAGATCCTTCAGCATTAGTGCGTTTAGCGCGTCTTGATCGAGTTCGTCTTGGCCGTAGGCCGCCCAGAAAAGCCTTTCGGTGGCGAACTCTTCCTTGGCGTCCTCGTCTCCAGCTTCAGGTGCATTAACAGAACTTATGAAGTCGTCCCAAGATAGAATTTTCGTCTTTTGTATGTTGAGACTGAGGCCCTCGTTTTCAGACAGTTGCTTTGCCAGATAGCCGAGTGCTGCGTAAGGGTCTTGGCCCTTTCTTATGAAGATGACCATGTCATCAACGTACCTGGTATGCTCATATCCTTCTGAAATCAAACCCATATCAGTGTCGTTGAGCGCTGCTTCCGCAAGCAGTCGTGATGCATTGCTACCAACAGGAAGGCCAAAGGATTGGCGGCTTCGCCAGTCAGATATGAAGCCCTCGATTTTTTTCACGACCCTGCGTTCGCCGGAAAGACTTTCCAAAATATTCTCAAGTCTGTGTCGATAAATCCTTGAATAGTAGTCAGAAATATCAGTTCTGATAACATGACTGTACTCCTCTGAGAAAATTTTGCCTTGGATGACATTAAGCCAGTTTCGGTAGTTTCGTTCTGGGTGAAAAAGGCTTGGGTCGAGGCCCGGTGTCTTCCGGTAAGAGAATGCACGATTGTTTTCTTTGGGGTCGCGTCCCGCCTCAACGGCATCAAAGATGCGCAGCACAAGAGCTGTGTAGACAACTGTGTCTAAGGGAAAGGGTTGATGTGCCGTGCGAAACCCGAATTTGGATTTTGGTACAAGAGTTTCCACCAGGCTCATCGGATGATATTGAGTGAGATCGATCCCTGCAAGGGTATCTACAACCCGGTCTCTGCGATCGGCGAGGAACTTGATCTCAAATGGAAAGGGAAAGATGTCCGTGTCGCCATAGCTGGTAACATGGTCGATGGCGCAAGCGTAATGATCTTTGTCAAGTTTCATGAGGTCATCAGAAATGGCAATAAGTTGAGCAGATAAGTTGGACTATGCTTCGCAGCCGTCGGAGTATCAACGAATAGCAGGTAAATTTGACGCTCTCTTGGCCGGTAACTTCACCCTTCGTGAAAGCGAACTGGTGCACAGATCGGGTTCCGATTTGGCGCGCTGTGATCCGCACCTTTGACTTTGCATAGACCACTTACTGCGATCTGTCGCCGTTTGTGTATCGTGCAGCATGAAGCTCTCGGCTCCCACCTGCCATCGGCGGCGGCGCAGCATTTTGTACGAGGGCAAGATCGTGGCTGACGCGTAGCAGGCGTTGATACGCCCATTGTAGTACTGCGGTAAGCGGTGTTTTGACCCGACCTTCCCCTTGAGTTTTTGATCTGCGATTCCGGCCCTTGTATTTTTGCGAGGGAGTTTCTGCATGGAGATATCCGATGAGTTTCTCACGGACGGCGGGCCAGATCGTCGGAGGTGTCCA
>JBCCUU010000027.1:0-47127 GCA_039196345.1 Pseudomonadota bacterium
CTCCCGCTTCTCGTCATCTGACCAGCTTCGACGCTTCCGCCGCTTACCCATAAAACCCGCCCCTTAGTGTCCACTTATTTTAGTGGACACTTAGCGCACCACGCACGGCCCCGTTAGGTCGGGTTCAACGGACGCTCACCTTGATGGCTGCATTTGCCGTGCCCGGTAGGGGCGCGTCCCCAACCAAGGCCGGAAGCAAATAAAAAATCCGCCGTGCCGGGCACGACGGATTTCCTTGGTTCAGTTGCCGCAGTCGACCTATTCGGCAGTCAGAAGCGGTGGCTTGCTGCCCGAGAGCCTGGGGTTATCCGGACCTTCGATCCGCAGGTCGATTTCACCGTCCTTGATCGCAACGCGGACCACGCCGCCTTTTGCCAGTTTGCCAAAGAGCAGCTCTTCGGCCAGCGGCTTCTTGATATGCTCCTGGATGACACGCCCCAGCGGACGCGCGCCCATCTTGCTGTCATAGCCACGCTCGGCAAGCCATTCGGCAGCCGGTTTGGTCAGTTCAATGGTGACATTGCGGTCCATCAACTGGGCTTCGAGCTGGAGCACGAATTTCTCCACCACTCTCAGGATCACATCCTTCGGCAATGGCGCGAAGCTGATGACCGCATCAAGCCGGTTGCGGAACTCCGGCGTGAAGGTCCGCTCGATGGCGGCGGTGTCTTCGCCTTCGCGACGCTCACGCCCGAAACCGATGGCTTCTTTCGCCTGCTCCGCCGCGCCCGCATTGGATGTCATGATGAGAACCACGTTACGGAAATCGACTGTCCGGCCGTTGTGATCGGTCAGCTTGCCATGGTCCATCACCTGCAAGAGGATGTTGTAGACATCCGGATGCGCCTTCTCCATCTCGTCCAGCAGAAGAACACAATGCGGGTGTTGGTCGACCCCATCGGTGAGCATGCCTCCCTGGTCAAAGCCCACATAGCCCGGAGGCGCACCGATCAGCCGCGAGACGGCGTGTTTCTCCATGTACTCGGACATATCGAACCGGAGCAGTTCCACACCCAGCGTATCGGCCAATTGCTTGGCGACTTCCGTTTTGCCGACGCCTGTAGGACCGGCGAAGAGATAGTTGCCAATCGGCTTTTCAGGCTCACGCAGGCCAGCCCGCGCCAGTTTGATCGCCGATGACAAGGCCTCGATGGCGCTGTCCTGCCCGAAGACGACCCGCTTCAGGGAGCCTTCGAGGTCTTTCAGTACTTCCGCATCGTCTTTTGACACGTTCTTTGGTGGGATCCGGGCGATCTTGGCCACCACATTCTCGATCTCTTTCGTCCCGATGGTCTTGCGGCGCTTCGCGGCCACGACGAGATGTTGCGCCGCGCCTGCTTCGTCGATCACGTCGATTGCACTGTCCGGCAGTTTGCGGTCATTGATGTAGCGCGAGGCAAGCTCGACGCTCGTCTTGATCGCATCCGCCGTGTACTTGACTGAATGGTGATCCTCGAAATAGGGTTTGAGGCCACGCAGGATTTTCACCGCATCCTCGACAGAGGGTTCGTTCACATCGATCTTCTGGAACCTGCGGCTCAACGCGCGGTCCTTCTCAAAATGCTGGCGGAATTCCTTGTAGGTCGTGGACCCCATGGTGCGCAGCTTGCCGCCCGCCAAGGCAGGTTTCAGCAGGTTCGAGGCGTCCATCGCACCGCCGGAGGTGGCCCCCGCCCCAATGACCGTGTGGATTTCGTCAATGAACAACACCGCGTCCTTGTGGCCTTCCAATTCGGCCACGACCGCTTTCAGGCGCTCTTCGAAGTCACCGCGGTAGCGGGTCCCCGCCAGCAGCGCGCCCATATCGAGCGAGTAGATGGTCGTCTCCGCCAGCACTTCCGGTGTTTCGCCCGCGACGATCTTTCTGGCCAGCCCTTCGGCGATTGCGGTTTTGCCAACGCCGGGATCGCCCACCAGCAGCGGGTTGTTCTTGCGCCGACGGCACAGCACCTGGATGCAGCGCTCCACCTCGTTGTCGCGCCCGATCAGCGGATCAATATCGCCTTCACGGGATTTTTCGTTGAGATCAACGCAGTACTTCTCAAGCGCGCTCTCTTTCTTCTCGCCTTCGGTCACGCCTTGCGTCTCTTCCTCGGCCTCCGGCGCGCCGGAGACGGGGCGCTGCTCGCCAAAGGCGGGGTCTTTTGCAACGCCATGCGCGATGAAGTTCACCGCGTCATAGCGGGTCATGTCCTGTTCCTGAAGGAAGTAGGCGGCATTGCTTTCGCGTTCGGCGAAGATCGCGACAAGCACATTGGCACCCGTGACCTCCGTGCGGCCAGACGATTGCACGTGGATCGCGGCGCGCTGGATCACCCGCTGAAAGGCCGCTGTCGGGACAGCCTCTGATCCGTCGATATCCGTGACAAGATTGCTCAAATCCTCGTCCACGAATTCCACCAGCGTCTTGCGCAAATCCTCCACATCAACGCTGCATGCTTTCATGACGCGCGAGGCGTCAGGTTCGTCTATCAATGCCAGCAAAAGATGCTCAAGCGTTGCAAATTCATGGCGCCGCGCATTTGCGAGGGCCAAAGCCGAATGGATTGCCTGTTCCAGTGTGGTCGAAAATGAAGGCACGGCGCGTGCTCCTTCTGATCGGGGTCGGTTTCCGGGCCAAACGATATCGACCCGCCTTCCGACCATAGCCTCATACTATTAGAGTTTGGTTGATCGTAGCGCGGCTTCAAGTTTTTTCTTCATATTTCCTGTCACAATTTATGTGAGCGAAGGGTGCCTGACTACGATCTGAGCGTCAAAACGTGTCCTTGCGGGCGCGAATTTCTGCGAATACGTCTACGTCCTGCGCTTCTTCCATATCTAACCGAGCGCGAATTTGTGGGTTGGATGCCCTGAGGAACGGATTTGTCGCCAATTCCAGAGCAAGGGAGGAGGGGACCGTCGGCGTGCCGGAGGCGGCCGCTGCGGAAATCTCCTGCGTTCGCGATATAAGATCGGGATTATCCGGATCAATGGTTAATGCGAACTTAGCATTGGCAGCGGTATATTCATGACCCGAGCAGACCATCGTCTCCGGCGGCAATTTCGCCAGTCTGCTCAGAGAACCCCACATTTGATCGGCGCTGCCTTCGAACAGGCGTCCACACCCGAGTGCCATCAGACTGTCTGCGGTAAAGACGGCCTTGGTGGCTGGCACGTAATAACAGATGTGCCCAAGCGTGTGGCCCGAGACATCCATGACCTCAACCTCGTGGCCCGCAAAAGTGAACCGGTCCCCATCCGCATGCGCGACATCGAGATCGGGCAGGCGGTGGGTATCGGCCTTCGCCCCCCGCACCCTCGCGGTGTGTTTCTGCAAAACCTCGCCCAGCCCCTGGACATGATCTGCATGGTGGTGCGTGATCCAGACCTCTGACAGGTGCCAGTCGCGGTTCCTGAGGGCCTTCAAAACAGGGGCTGCTTCAGGAACATCAACCAGCGCTGTCTCGCCTGTCTGATCGTCATGGAGCAAAAAGGCGTAATTGTCCGAAAGGCAGGGGATGGTGACGATTTCAACGGGCATGGTCATTCTCCTGAACCTTTGCAACACTGCGCACAAGAGTGACGCATCGCGAGGCTGACTGCAATGCATCTGGACGTGCAGGATTTGCGAAATTTCTACTACCGAAGTGCGCTGGGGCGGGCGGCACAGGCGTCCTTGCGGGACCGGATGATGAAGTTCTGGCCCGAGGCAAAGGGGCAGACGGTTGTGGGCTACGGGTTTGCCACGCCACTGCTGCGCCCCTATCTCGCTGACGCGCGCCGGGTCATCGCCTTGATGCCAGGGCCGCAGGGCGTCATGCCGTGGCCCTCGGGCATGCCGAATGTGTCCGTTCTGACTGAAGAGACTTTGTGGCCGATTGAGACGGGCCATGTGGACAAGCTGGTGCTGTTGCACGGGCTGGAAACATCAGAGAGAGTTTCCGATCTGCTGGAAGAATGCTGGCGGGTGCTGGGACCGGGCGGGCGAGCCTTATTCATCGTGCCCAACCGCGCGGGGCTCTGGGCAAGACGGGACCGAACCCCTTTCGGCTATGGACGCCCCTATTCGACAGGGCAGCTAGAAACCCAGTTGCGCAAGCACCAGTTCCTGCCGGAACGCCATCTGGGGGCCTTGTACCAGGTGCCGTCTGCCAAACGCCTCTGGATGAAGTCCGGGCCGGCGCTGGAACGGATCGGTCGGGGGATGCCAACCTTCATCGCCAGCGGAGCCTTCATGGTGGAGGCCACCAAGCTGGTCTACCCCCCAAAGGGAAAGGTGCTGCCGCAGCGCTCCGTGCAGGCCGTTGGGGTGCTCAACCCCTCCGCGAAGCCGATTTGACCCGGCGCCGCTCCGCAATGCGCAGAAATTGGGCGACTTTCGGCGGTGCAGAATCGGCGTAACGCTTCCAAGACGGTTGAAAAATTAAACTTTTTGTCGGGCCAAACCGTCGCACTTTGCTCAAGCCCCTGAAAACATGGAAAAACCGCTCTGACGCCATGTCGTCATCAAATATTGCGGGGTGGCATTTGCTCTGTTACATCACCGCTGATTTCGTCGGCGCGGCTTGTCTGCGCCGCACCAACTTCCTCGGCCTCGCGAAGGTTGCGCAGCGCCAGGACAATAACATCGGAAGGGTGGACGTGTCAGAGACAGCTTCGATTTCCACAAGTATTGCCGGGCGCTATGCCACCGCAGTCTACGAGATCGCCAAGGACGAGAACGCCGTTCCAGCTCTCGAAGATGATATCAACGCGCTTCGATCCGCGTTGGCCGAGAGCGACGATTTCCGCGCCTTGATCAACTCCCCTGTCTACACGCGTGAAGAACAGTCGAGCGCAATCTCTGCGCTGGCGGCGAAAATGGGGCTGAGCGGCACCGTCGCGAACACCCTGTCCCTGATGGCGCAGAAGCGCCGCTTGTTCGTACTGCCGCATCTGCTCTCGACCCTGCGCGAGGTGATCGCGGAAGACAAGGGCGAGGTGACGGCGGATGTGGTATCGGCCAAGGCACTGACCAAGGCGCAGTCGGACAAGCTTTCCAAGACGCTCACAGCCTCCACAGGCAAAACCGTGACACTGAATGCGACCGTTGATGAAAGCCTCATCGGCGGTCTTGTCGTTAAAGTTGGTTCGCGCATGATCGACACGTCGATCCGCTCGAAACTGAATTCCCTCCAGAATGCAATGAAAGAGGTCGGATAAATGGGTATCCAAGCAGCAGAGATTTCTGCGATCCTGAAGGACCAGATCAAGAATTTCGGTCAAGAAGCTGAAGTGGCCGAAGTGGGCCGTGTGCTGTCTGTCGGTGACGGTATCGCACGGGTCTACGGTCTGGACAATGTTCAGGCCGGTGAGATGGTCGAATTCCCCGGTGGTATTCAGGGCATGGCGCTGAACCTGGAATCCGACAACGTCGGTGTGGTTATTTTCGGCTCCGACCGTGACATCAAGGAAGGCGACACCGTCAAGCGCACGAACTCCATCGTGTCCGTCCCTGCTGGTGACGAGTTGCTGGGCCGCGTTGTGGATGGTCTGGGCAACCCGATTGATGGCAAAGGTCCGATCAACGCCTCCAAGAGCCTCGTGGCCGACGTGAAGGCACCGGGCATCATCCCGCGTAAATCCGTACACGAGCCGATGGCGACTGGCCTCAAGGCCGTGGACTCCATGATCCCGATTGGCCGGGGCCAGCGGGAACTTATCATTGGCGACCGTCAGACCGGCAAGACCGCGGTGGCGCTCGACGCGATCCTGAACCAAAAGTCCTACAACGATGCGGCGGGCGACGACGAGAGCAAAAAGCTCTACTGCGTCTACGTGGCCATCGGTCAGAAACGTTCCACCGTGGCGCAGCTTGTCAAGAAGCTCGAAGAAACCGGTGCGATCAACTACTCCATCGTTGTGGCGGCGACCGCCTCCGAGCCTGCGCCGATGCAGTTCCTCGCGCCTTATGCGGCGACTGCGATGGCCGAGCATTTCCGTGACAATGGCCGCCACGCGCTCATCATCTATGATGACCTGTCCAAACAGGCCGTGTCCTATCGCCAGATGTCCCTGCTGCTGCGCCGTCCGCCCGGACGCGAAGCCTACCCGGGTGACGTTTTCTACCTCCACTCCCGCTTGCTGGAACGCTCCGCGAAGCTGGGTGACGACGCGGGCAACGGCTCTCTGACGGCGCTGCCGATCATTGAAACCCAGGGCGGCGATGTGTCGGCCTTTATTCCGACCAACGTGATTTCGATCACCGACGGTCAGATCTTCCTTGAAACCGAACTCTTCTACCAGGGGATCCGCCCTGCGGTGAACACAGGTCTGTCGGTTTCGCGGGTTGGATCCTCCGCGCAGACATCCGCGATGTCGTCGGTTGCCGGTCCGGTGAAACTGTCACTCGCGCAGTATCGCGAGATGGCGGCCTTTGCGCAGTTCGGCTCCGACCTTGACGCCTCCACCCAGCAGTTGCTGGCACGGGGCGCGCGTCTGACCGAGCTGATGAAGCAGCCGCAGTATTCGCCCCTGACCAACGCGGAGATTGTCTGCGTGATCTTTGCAGGCACCAACGGTTTCCTCGACAAGGTCGACGTGAGCGATGTGGGCCGTTTTGAAGCGGGGCTCCTGAACCATATGCGCACAAAGCACAACGATGTGCTGGAGTGGATCACCGTTGAGGACCCCAAGATCAAGGGTGACGCGGCGGACAAGCTCAAAGCAGCGATCAGCGAATTCGCCTCCGACTTCGCGTAAGGGGGAGACACGGCAATGCCAAGTCTTAAGGACCTTAAAAACAGGATCGAGTCGGTCAAATCGACCCGCAAGATCACCAAGGCGATGCAGATGGTTGCCGCGGCGAAACTGCGCCGCGCACAGGAAGCTGCCGAGCAGTCGCGCCCCTATGCCGAACGGTTCAATGCCGTGATGGCCGGGCTCGCGGCGTCGGTCGGCGGCTCTGACTCCGCGCCGCGTCTGTTGTCGGGTACCGGCAGCGACAAGGTGCAACTGCTGATCGTCATGACGTCGGAACGTGGCCTCTGCGGCGGTTTCAACTCCAACATCGCGAAGCTGGCGCGCACCCACGCGCAGAAGCTGCAAGGTGAGGGGAAAGAGATCAAGATCCTGACCGTGGGCAAGAAGGGTCGTGACCAGCTCAAACGCGATCTGGGTGACTTCTTCATCGGCCACGTGGATCTGACGGAAGTGAAACGGGTGGGCTACAGCGACGCACAAGGCATCGCCAAGGACGTGCTTGACCGCTTTGATGCGGGCGAGTTTGACGTGGCAACGATCTTCTACGCGAAGTTTGTCAACGTCGTCAGCCAGATCCCGACCGCCCAGCAGATCATCCCCGCGACGTTCGAAGAGCAGGAAGGGGACGAAGCCTCCACGCTCTTTGACTACGAACCGGACGAAGAGGCCATTCTGGCCGATCTTCTGCCGCGCGGTGTGGCAACGCAGATCTTCTCCGCCCTGTTGGAGAACGGCGCGTCCGAGCAGGGTGCCCGGATGTCCGCGATGGACAATGCGACACGCAACGCGGGCGAGATGATCGACAACCTGACCATCGAGTTCAACCGCTCACGTCAGGCCGTTATCACGAACGAGCTGATTGAAATCATTTCCGGCGCGGAAGCGCTGTAGAACAAACCGGAGAAACGACATGGCACAAGCAGTCGGCAAACTTACACAGGTCATCGGCGCGGTCGTTGACGTCCAGTTCGAGGATCACCTGCCGGAGATCCTGAACGCCCTTGAAACAGACAACAACGGCAACCGTCTGGTGCTGGAAGTCGCTCAGCACCTTGGTGAAAACACCGTGCGTGCGATTGCGATGGACTCCACTGAAGGCCTCGTACGCGGACAAAGCGTGACAGACACCGGTGGCCCGATCTCCATCCCGGTGGGTAACGCGACACTGGGCCGGATCATGAACGTTGTGGGCGAGCCTGTTGACGAACAGGGACCTGTCAACGCGGATGAAAAACGCTCGATTCACCAGGACGCGCCTGAATTCGCCGCACAGTCGACCACATCCGAGGTGCTGGAGACTGGCATCAAGGTGATCGACCTGCTGGCACCCTACGCGAAAGGCGGCAAGATTGGCCTCTTCGGCGGTGCGGGCGTGGGCAAAACCGTTCTCATCATGGAACTCATCAACAACATCGCGAAGGTGCACTCGGGCTTCTCCGTCTTTGCGGGCGTGGGGGAACGGACCCGTGAGGGCAACGACCTGTATCACGAGATGATTGAATCCAACGTTATCAACCCCGACGACCTGACAAAATCTCAGGTGGCCCTGGTGTATGGCCAGATGAACGAACCTCCCGGAGCGCGTATGCGTGTGGCGCTGACCGGCCTGACACTGGCCGAACAGTTCCGTGACCAGTCCGGCACAGACGTTCTGTTCTTTGTCGACAACATCTTCCGCTTTACGCAGGCGGGTTCCGAGGTGTCCGCTCTATTGGGTCGTATTCCTTCGGCGGTGGGCTATCAGCCAACGCTGGCCACCGACATGGGTGCCATGCAGGAGCGGATTACATCCACCAAAGCGGGCTCCATTACCTCCGTGCAGGCGGTCTACGTGCCTGCGGACGACCTTACCGACCCCGCCCCTGCGACCTCCTTTGCGCACCTTGACGCGACAACGGTTCTTTCCCGTGCGATTTCGGAGCTTGGTATCTACCCCGCGGTGGACCCGCTCGACTCCACGTCGCGTCTGATGGACCCGGCGGTTGTGGGTGAAGAGCACTACGCGGTCGCCCGTGACGTGCAGGGGATCCTGCAACGCTACAAATCGCTGCAGGACATCATCGCGATCCTCGGGATGGACGAACTTTCCGAAGAGGACAAGCTGACCGTGGCGCGTGCCCGGAAAATCCAGCGTTTCCTCAGCCAGCCGTTCGACGTGGCGAAGGTGTTCACGGGTTCTGACGGTGTTCAGGTGCCGCTCGCCGAGACAATCGAATCCTTCAAAGCGGTTGTGGCCGGCGAATATGACCACCTGCCCGAAGGCGCCTTCTACATGGTTGGCGGCATCGAGGAAGTAAAAGCCAAAGCCGAGAAAATGGCGGCCGACGCCGCTTAAGGAGCCTGACCCATGGCAGATACAGTCCAATTCGACCTCGTGTCACCTGAACGGTTGCTTGCCTCCGCGCAGGTGACGGCGGTGCAGATCCCCGGGGCAGATGGCGACATGACGGCGATGGCGGACCACGCGCCCACCATCACCACGCTGCGTCCGGGCCTGCTCATCACGGATGGTCCCGATGGCACATCGGAGTATGTCGTCACGGGCGGCTTTGCCGAGATCAGCCCACGGGGCATCTCGGTGCTCGCCGAACGCGCGATACCCAAAGGCGAAGTCACCAAGGCCGATCACGATGCCATGGTGAAAGAGGCCGAAGAAGCACTGGCCAAGACCAAGGCAGCGTTCGAGAACGAACCCGGCCCTGTTGATGACGCAGCCAAGCTGCTCGCCGATATGATCGCTGTAGGGGACCACATCTCGGTCTGATCTCGTGGCGCAATCCCAAAACCAAGAAAAAGCCTCGTTCCACACGGGGCTTTTTTTCTGCCTGAAGGCCGGGCTTCTGCCGCTTTACGCGGAGCGCGAAGGATGCTCCAATGCCAACCGAATGTCGAAGGGGTTGCCTCAGGAACTGTGCTTGTGAAGCCGAACGTTCTGTAAGGATAGCCGTTCGGCTTGACCCCCTCTTCTTGATGTGAACAAATTAACGAAATTTATTAGCGGAGTATTTTGAATGCACTTGAAGAAACTAGCCTATGCCGCAGTCGCCATTACCGGGTT
The DNA here is from genome assembly GCA_039196345.1 of Pseudomonadota bacterium. Classification (GTDB taxonomy): domain Bacteria; phylum Pseudomonadota; class Alphaproteobacteria; order Rhodobacterales; family Rhodobacteraceae; genus Roseobacter. The sequence goes on from JBCCUU010000027.1 coordinate 9,782, forward strand.
TTTGACGCCAGCCTACGCGGGAACAATTACCCCTGACATCATTTTTGGGTCCGGCAATTCAAACCGCGGCTTCACGGTAGCGACGGTCGGGGATCTCGAACTGGGGCTTCGGGCCAAGCAGCGCTACACGAACCCGAATGACGCACTTGGTGTCGGCATCGTGCAGGATGCAATGGGCAATTATCTGATTGACTCAACGGGTCAAATCGCCCCTGCCGGGCTATCCGTCTGGAACTTTGACTGGAGCATCAACTCCGACATCACGAACGGTACGACCGCACTTGATGCCTATTCCTATCAAATTGCGGTGGATTTCGATCCTTCGGCGGCGGAAAACATGCTGAGCTATGACCCCTTGTCTGCGCTCAGCACCGGCTATTACCTCGGAACAAACGCGTCCGGTAATGGCGGTGCTGCGTTCGAGAGCGGTGGAGATGAAGACTTCAGCCTGTTCAACGTGGCGCAGAACTCGGTGAATATGGGTTTTCTGGGTGCGCCTATCGGTGCGGGACAATACCGGGTTGAACTGAGCGCCTTCTCCGGCAGTGCACTCATCGGAAGTACCAGCATTGATGTCTATGTGGATACGACGCCGGCGCCCATTCCGCTGCCTGCGGGTGGTGTATTGCTGCTCTCCGGGTTGGCTGGTGTGGCGGCCCTCAAACGGCGGAAAAAGCGCGCGGCCTGACGCGGCCTGTTTGCCGGGTATTGTCGCCGAGCAATTTCCGATTCCAGGCGGCTCTGCGATGGGGCCGCCTGTTTGCATTTCGGGCGGGTGTCTTTTTTGCTGGCGTGAACAAGTGTACTGTCGCAAGAACGGTGATATGCCTCGCGAATAAGAAGAGGGTGCAGGGGGCCATTTGATGACAAACCTTGGTCGTGCCTTGATCGTTATTCTGGTCGCTTTGCTTTGTGGCTGTGCCGCACCCCCAAAGACGGTCACGCAGACCCAGATTGACGGTCTCGCGCAGCAGATCAGCGGTCTTGGCACAGGTGTAGACCCGGAGGAGGCAGGTCTTGCCGCGCAGATCGCCTATACCTATTCCTTGCAGCTTGCCGAGGAGTACAACGTCACCGACAACCCGATCATCCACAATGCCAAGGTCAACAATGGCCTGCGGGAACGCGGCATTTGCGTCCATTGGGCGGAGGATATCGAGAAGCGCCTGAACGCCGAAGGGTTCAAAACGCTGGAGGTGCATCGGGCTATCGCGGAGGGCAATGAATTCCGCATCGACCACAGCACCGCGATCATCAGCAGACGCGGCGACAGTATCGAAGAGGGCATTGTTCTGGACCCTTGGCGTTATGGCGGGTTGCTCTATTGGGCGCCAACGCTTGAGGATTCAAAGTACTTCTGGGAGCCGCAGATGGAGGTGTTGCATCGGAAATACCAGCGCCGCCTGAAAGCCCGGCAGGGTTAGGCCGCGCGCTATTCCGCGGCATACATCCCATCATAGATCGGGCTGAGGGTATCTGCCTCAAAGAGTGATGAAACGGACGTGCCGTTCCAGATGTTCAGGATGGCTTGCGCAAAGACCGGTGCTGTTGGCACGATACGAATGTTATGTGCCTCCTTGACGTCCTTGGTGGGGGCAATCGTGTCCGTAAGGACGAGCGATTTCATGACGGAGTTGGTGACCCGTTCCACCGCAGGATCCGACATCACACCGTGGGTGATGTAGGAGTGCACTTCCTTGGCACCGTTCTCGATCAAGACCTCAGCCGCCTTGCAGAGCGTCCCGGCTGTGTCACACATGTCATCCACGATGAGGCAGATTTTGTCCGTCACATCGCCAATAACGGTCATTTCCGCAACCTCACCGGGCTTTTCGCGCCGCTTGTCCACGATGGACAGCGGGGAGTTGATCCGCTTGGCAAGCTCCCGTGCGCGGGCCACACCGCCAACATCCGGCGAGACGACCATCAACTCGCTCATTCGGTCCTTGAACTCGGATTTGATGTCGAGGGCAAAGATCGGCGAGGCGTAGAGGTTGTCCACCGGGATATCAAAGAAGCCTTGTATCTGTGCCGCGTGCAAATCCATGGTCAACACACGCTCGATGCCTGTGCCCACCAGCATGTTGGCCACAAGCTTTGCGGTGATGGGGGTGCGGGCTTTGGTGCGCCGGTCCTGTCGGGCGTAACCGAAGTAAGGCAGCACCGCCGTCACCCGCGCCGCAGAGGAACGGCGCAGCGCATCCGCCATGACCAGCAGTTCCATCAGATTGTCATTGGCCGGGTTTGACGTCGGCTGCAGGATGAACATGTCCTCGCCCCGGACGTTCTCGAAAACCTCGACAAATATCTCCCCGTCGTTGAAGCGTTCGACGCGCGCATCGACCAGCCCAACCTGTTTGCCACGGTGCATCGACATGCGTCTTGCGATCGCCTGCGCAAGCGGCATGTTGGCGTTGCCAGAGATCAGTTTGGGTTCTTGGACGTTGGGCATGAGAGGATTTTCCGGGAGCAGAGGAACAGAAATGTGACAGATTCGTGATGTTGACACCACCTACCACGCCCGTATCAATCGGCAAAGAACACAAGCCCCGGAAGGACCCCTAAAATGGCGCATATCGATCTGTTTTTTTCAACCCTGTCGCCCTATGCCTACCTTGCCGGGAACCGCGCAGAAGAGATCGCCGCAAAGCATGGCGCGACCATCACCTACAAGCCCTTCGACATCGTGGCCCTCTTTGGGCGCACCGGGGGCACACCGCCCAAGGACCGCCACCCCAGCCGTATCGAATACCGCGCACAGGACCTGGTACGGCAGGCGAAAAAGCTGGGTCTACCCTTCAATTTGACGCCTGCGCATTGGCCGACCAACGCGGCCCCCTCGTCCTATGCCTTCATTGCGGCACAAGGTGCAGGCGGCGGTGATTTAGGACATCTGATGTGTGCCATCACGCGCGCGGTCTGGGCCGAGGAGAAAGACATCGCAGAGGACAGCGTCGTGCGCGCCTGCCTTGAAAGCGCCGGGTTCGATCCATCGCTTGCGGACAGTGGCCTTTTGCAAGGGGCCGAGACCTATGCTGCCAATCTGGAGGAAGCGGTCGAGCGCGGTGTTTTCGGCGCGCCCTTCTACATCACCGATCAGGATCAGCGCTTCTGGGGGCAGGACCGCCTCGACGATCTGGATGCGACACTCGCCGGAGCACTGTGACGCTGCCCTTCAACATGCATTTCCAGTGTTTTGGCGCAGGCCAGCGCAAAGTTCTGGCCGTCCATTGCACGCTGAGCCACGCCGGGGCCTGGCACCGGATGGCGCGCTTGCGCGCTGAGCAATGGACGATCACTGCCTGTGATCTGCCCGGGCATGGCGAAAGCGACCCCTTGGACAGCTCTGCCAACATGCTTGAGACGGCCGTTTCCGGACTCCTTGAACAACTGAGCGAAGACGTGGACCTCATCGGTCATTCCTTTGGCGCAGTTGTCGCCTTGCGGCTGGCGCAGCGCTGGCCGGAGCGTATCCGGCGGTTGTGCTTGTTTGAGCCCGTGCTCTTCGCGGCGAGTGCGCTGGACGACCCGGGCGTCCTGGCCCGGCACATAGCGGATACTGAACCGGTCATGGCGGCCCTGTCCCGCGGCGATTCCGGAACTGCCGCGCGGCTCTTCAATCGCATATGGGGGGATGGCCGGCCATGGGAGGAGATTTCACCGCAGACACGGGCCTATATCACAGACCGGATGCATTGCATCGAAGCGCAGGAGGATGTCTTGATCGATGACAGCGCAGGGATGCTGAAACCGGCGTCCTTGTCGCGTGTCGCGATGCCTGTCTTGCTGATGACCGGTACGCAGAGCCCGGGCATTGTAAACGCGATTGCAAAGGCTTTGGTGACCCGCTTGCCGCTTGCACAGCGCATAGAGATCGCGGGGGCAGGTCACATGGGGCCGGTCACCCACGCGGAGGATGTGGCCAATGCGGTTGGTTCCTTTCTAGAAATGGCTGAGGAAGAGGTCGAGATGCTCTGTCGTGATGGACCAGTCACAGACAAGCCGCGCTGACAGGATTTCATCCGGGTCATCGCCTTCAAGCGCGCCTTCCCAGACGTAGTACTTGGCCCCGGCATCATGCAGCTTTTGATGAATACTGCGCGGAAACCCTGCGAAGATCATGTTCGCCTGTGGTTCGTGCAGGAAGATTGCGCCGCGGGCGCGCAGCCCCTCGGCGAGAAAGGCTGCACGGTCATTGGCCTGACGCGCCGTTTCCAGCCACAAGCCATCGGTCAGATATCCCTGCATCTGGGCGGAAAGATAGCGATGCTTTGAAAAGAGATGCCCGCCGCGTTTGCGGCGCAACTCGAACTCCCACGCTTTCTCGGGGTCAAAGAAGACCACCGCTTCGACTGCCATACAGCCGTTCTTGGTGCCGCCGAAGCTCACCACATCGACACCCGCTCGCCATGTCATCTCGGCGGGCGTGCACCCCAGCGCCACCAGCGCATTGGCGAACCGCGCGCCGTCCAGATGAACCGGCAGGTCGTGGCTTTTGGCGACGTCGGTCAGGGCCTGCAACTCCGCGAGGGAATAGAGGTTGCCGCGCTCCGTGACCTGCGTGATGGAGACAGCGCCGCGCTGAGGCCCGTGCACGCCCCGGGTTTCCTCATTGTCGATGGCGCGTTTCAATGCCGCGGGGTCCATCTTGTCCGTGCCTGGAACGAGCGTCAATTTGGCACCCCCGGTGTAGAACTCGGGCGCGTTACACTCATCCTCGTGGATATGCGCAACAGGCGAACAGAAAACCGTCTGCCAGGGCTGGCAATAGCAGGCCAGTGCCAGCGCATTTGCCGTCGTCCCGGTGGACACCAGATAGGCGGCCGCATCCGGTGCCTCAAATATGTCGCGCAACTGCGCGCGGACATTGTCCATGATCCGATCAGCCCCATAAGGCATGGCGTAGTCCGCATTGGCCGCCAGAACATGATCCATGACCTGAGGGTGCGCGGGGCCGGAATTGTCAGAGGCCAGAAACATCAGGAGGGCTCCTCGATCACGTGTTCTTCCCATTCCTCTTCAGGAACGTCGAATTCACTGAGTGTGATGCCACGCACCGAGATACCGGCCGCATGCACCGAGTGCGGCGTGCCGGAAATCAGCGGGTGCCAATCGGGCAAGGGGTTGCCCTGCCACAACAGCCGGTAGGCGCAGGTTTCCGGCATCCAGTAGGCGTGGGTATCCAGATTGTCCGGGCGCAGCACGATGCAATCTGGCACGAACTGATGGCGGTTGTCGTAATGCGCGCAGCGGCAGGTCTCGTCATCCAGCAATCGGCACGCCACGCGGGTCAGGGCCACGGCGCCTGTCTCTTCGTCTTCCAGCTTGTTCAGACAGCATTTGCCACAACCGTCACAAAGCGCTTCCCACTCCTGCGGGGTCATTTTTCTCAGCGGCTTGCGCTCCCAGAAACGGGGTGAGAGCCCGCCGCGGTCGATGGGGTCTTTCATAGGGCAGCCAGTATGTCGCGGGCCTGCCGGCTGTCTGCGTCCATCTGCGTAATCAACGCGTCCAACCCGTCGAACTTCTGTTCCGGGCGCAGGTATTCCACCAAAGCAACGGACAAGGGCGTGTCATAAAGATCGCCCGAGAAATCAAAGATGAAGGTCTCCAGGTTGGCTTGGTTTTCCCCGAACATCGGTCGGACCCCAAGCGATGCCACGCCTTCATAACTGCCGGCGTGGGGCCCTTCGAGCACGTCCACCAGAACCGCATAGACCCCGAAAGCGGGCGGGTGCAGCCCGTCGATGGACATGTTGGCCGTGGGGTAGCCCAGCTCGCGTCCGCGTTGCTCTCCGCCAATGACTGGCCCCTCGATGCGGTGCCAATGACCCAGCATCGCAGCGGCGCTTCTCGGGTCGCCATCGCTGAGCGCCCTCCGGATCGCCGTGGACGAGACGGTCACGTCCGCGTGCGACATCAAAGGCGCGATGGTTACGTCAAAGCCCATTTCCTGGCCAAAGCGAACAAGATCTTCCGCGGTGCCGCTGCGGCCTTTGCCAAAGCAGAAATCGGCGCCCACGATGATGTGGCTGAGGCCAAAGCCATCCCGCACAACCCGTTGCGCGAACTCACGCGGCGACAGGGCGGCAAGGGCTGCGTTGAAATTCAGCTCGAAAAGCACCTCGACCCCAAGTTTTTCCAACCGGCTGGCGCGCGCTTCACGGCTCATCAGGCGGAAGGGAGGCGCATCGGGCGCGAAATAGGCGCGCGGGTGAGGGTCGAACGTCAGGACCCCGAGAGGCGCATCAGGAGCAACCCGTCGCGCCAGATCGATCACCGACTGATGGCCAAGATGCACACCGTCAAAATTGCCGATGGCAGCACTTGCCCCCCGGTCGCTGTCTTCAACGTATTGATAGTCGCGCAGGATTTTCATGCGCCCTGCGTAGCGTTCAGCGGCGTGACGTGCAAGCGTGCGTGGGTGCGAGAGGGATCAGTCGAACTTACGGGATGGTGCCATCACCGTTGCTTCGCCCACAAGCACCTTCTTGCCGTCGACGGAGCAGTGGCAATCCATCTTCACGCGCCGTTTCGCGGGTTCGATATCGACCACTGTCACCTCAGCATGGACAAGATCGCCCGGGCGCACGGGTGCCAGAAACTTGAGGGACTGACCAAGGTAGACTGTACCATGACCTGGCAGTTGCTCTCCGATCACTGCAGAGATCAACCCGGCGGTCAGCATGCCGTGGGCGATGCGCCCTTCAAAGATCGTGTCCTGCGCGTAGTCGTCATCCAGATGCACCGGATTCCTGTCCGTCGAAATCTGGGCGAACATCTCGATGTCATCGTCCGTTACCACTTTTTGCAGGTAACGGGTCATGCCCATTTCGATGTCTTCGATGCAGATTGTTCCGCGCGGCAGATTGTCCAACATGATGACCCTTCCGGTAATTTTCTAACGCCTAGATGCAAAAGCTTGAAACTTTATTACTTTGCAGGCGCAGAAAATCAAGCAAAAACTGCCTACCGAAGATGACCGATCGTGAATTGTGGCGCGACATTCTCCTTGCTCAGGTAGGATTTCAGCGCGGCTGCGTCAGGTTGCCGCAGTGTTTTGGTCTCGGTCGCAGCCAGTCCGCCCGAGATAAACAGGGAATCGATATCTTCGCCCATGGCACCTGCAATGTCGGTCAGCACACCGTCTCCGATGGCGAGGATGCGGTGATCCGGGACATCGACGCCCAAAGACGCGAGGCGACGACGGGCAAGATCGTAGATCGGCGGGTGCGGTTTGCCGAAATAGAGGCTTTCACCGCCCATCTCGGTATAGAGCTTGGCCAGGGCACCCGCGCACCATTCACGCGTATCGCCGCGGTCCACGACAATGTCAGGGTTCGCGCAAAGCAGTTTCAGACCGAGTTGCTTGGCCATCAGAAACTGCGGGCGCATGACATCGGGGTCCGCAAGACTGTCAAAGGGGCCTGTGCAGACCATGCCCTCGGCCTCTTCAAGCGCCACGCGCTCGATGCGCACGGGGTCTTCGACCACGTTGAGCGGTTCGAAGAACTTCAGATCCGTGGGCGGACCTATGTGCCAGACTTTTTCACCCACAACACCGCGATACATGGCCGACCGCGCGCTGTCGCCGGATGTGGCGATGGTGTCCCAGGCGTCCTCGGGCACTTCGAAATGTGCCAGTTGCTTCTTGACCCCAGCGCGGGGCCGAGGGGAGTTGGTGACCAGGACAACCTTGCCGCCCGTTTTGCGATAGGCTTGCAGCGCAGCCACGGCCTCGGGCAGCGCTTTCACGCCGTTGTGCACGCACCCCCAAAGGTCAACGAACAGCGCATCGTATTGGCCTTCGATGTTGGAAAGGGCGTTGATGATCTGTGTCATGGTGCCTCGCTGGAAACAGGGGAGTTGCCAGCGACAGATCATAAAGCGGCCCGGTCCCGCAACCCCCTCTTTCGGGGCCACGGGACCGGAAATATCAGACCTTGAGATTCGGGATGATCTGCTTTTTGCGGCTCATGATGCCGGGCAGAACAACCGTGTCTGCGTCAACACTGGCACCGAAACTCTTTTTAGCGACGGATTTGACCAGATCATTCGGGACCAGCAGCGTGGCTTCCTCGTTCAGGATGTCCACCACGAAGAGCAGGACCTGATCCGCGCCATCCTCGTTTGCCACGCCGGGCATGGCGGCCATCAGCGCATCCTTGCGGTCCAGCACCTGCCCGGGCGAGGTTGTCTCAAGCACCGAGACACGGAATTGCTTGCCGCCGACTTCATACTCCTTGCTGTCCATCCGCAGCAACTCGGCCTCGGAAAAGGCGGAGACATCGGATTTCGCCGCGAACATTTCCGCCGCGTATTCGGAGATATCGACGCCAAGGTCCTTGGCCAGATCATGGGCGATCGCCTTGTCTTCCTGAGTGGTCGTGGGGCTGCGGAATTCAAGCGTGTCGCTCAGAATGCAAGACAGCATCGCGCCTTTCACGCTCTCGGGCATTTGCGCCATGTGCTGGCCGATCATTTTCCACATGATTGTGGCGGTACAGGCCAGGGGTTCGATGCGGATGTCGATGGGCCCCTTGGTCTCCAGCCCGCCGACAAGCTTGTGGTGGTCGATGATCTGGGTAATATCCGTGTCATTGATGTTGTCCGGCAGTTCCGCCGGATTGTTGGTGTCCACGATCACGACCGAGGCATCGTCGTTCAGAGTGCTGATGATTTCGGGCTTCTCTAGGTTCCAGCGGTCGAGCACGAACAGGGCTTCCGTGTTCGGCTCTCCCAGCAGCACGGGTTTGGCGTCGACGCCCTTGATCTGGTTGAGATACCAGGCCCAGATGATCGGGGAGCCGGTGCTGTCGGTGTCGGGGGATTTGTGACCAAGTACCAGAGTTGTCATTCGAGCGTTCCATTATGTGCATCAGAATCGCGGCCCTTATAAAAAGGTACCCTGAAGATGTCACCTGTCGCTTTGCCGCGGAGCAGCATGTTTTTCCTGTTTGAAGCCCGCCTGGTGCTGGCGTAACTGTTGGCCGCATGACAGGCCAGCAAGAAACGGATCTCTATCCACCGATCAAGTCGTTCCTTGAAGAACAGGGCTATGTGGTGAAATCCGAGATCGGCGCTGCGGACGTCGTCGCCCTGCGCGGCGGTGAGCCGCCGGTTGTTATCGAGTTGAAACTGGCGTTTTCGCTGACGCTCTTTCATCAGGCGATTGCGCGGCTCAAGGTGTCGGATGATGTCTATATCGCGGTTGAGCATCGTCCCGGAAAGCGTTTTGCCAGATCGGTCAAGCAGTCAGTTGCGCTGGCGCGGCGTCTGGGCATCGGGGTGATGACGGTTCGTCTTTCCGACGGGTTGGTGCAGGTGCAATGCGACCCCGGCCCTTACGCGCCGCGCAAATCCAAGAAACGGCAGGCTGCTCTCTTGCGTGAGTTCGCGCGACGGACCGGCGACCCGAATGAGGGCGGGCAGGCGCGTGCGGGTCTGGTCACGGCTTACCGGCAGGACGCCCTGAAACTGGCATTGTTCCTCTTTGAGGCAGGCGCAAGCCGTGGCGCGGTCGTAGCGCGTGAAACCGGGGTCGCGCAGGCAACACGCATGATGCGGGACAACCATTACGGTTGGTTCGAGAAGATTGACACGGGCATTTATGGGGTGACGCAGAGCGGTGCGGAAGCAGTGCAGGGCAGCGCCAAGATGCTTGGTTCCTAGAGTCCGAAGCCCAGACAATCAGCAGCTAAAACCTATAGGCGAAGTTTTTGCGACTCCGGTGCTTGACACATCCTGCTCTGATCCCTAGCTATGCGCCGTTAGCACTCGGACAGAGTGAGTGCTAATAAGGATTGAGGGCGGTTTGCCCAAGACCTTTAGGGAGAAACTTTGAGCCTTAAGGAGCTGCAAAGATGGCATTCAAACCACTGCATGACCGCGTTCTGGTCCGCCGCGTTGAAAGCGAAGAAAAAACCGCTGGCGGTCTGATCATCCCCGAAACAGCGAAAGAAAAGCCTGCCGAAGGCATCGTTGTTGCTTGCGGCGCAGGCGCGCGCAAGGACAGCGGCGAGCTGATCGAAATGGCGGTTGCCGAGGGTGACAAGATCCTTTTCGGCAAATGGTCCGGCACTGAAGTCACCATTGATGGTGAAGAGCTGCTGATCATGAAAGAGAGCGACATCCTCGGGATCATCGAAGCGTCCGCTGCTGCAAAAGCTGCCTGAACGCCCCGGATCGTCTGATCTTTACGTCGAACAATCAAATTTACGGAGAATAGAAAATGGCTGCTAAGGACGTCAAATTCGACACTGATGCCCGCAACCGTATGCTCAAGGGTGTGAACATCCTTGCTGACGCGGTAAAAGTGACCCTGGGCCCCAAAGGCCGCAACGTGGTCCTCGACAAATCCTTTGGCGCACCGCGCATCACCAAGGACGGTGTATCGGTTGCCAAGGAAATCGAGCTGGAAGACAAGTTCGAGAACATGGGCGCGCAAATGGTCAAGGAAGTGGCTCAGCGCACCAACGACGAAGCCGGTGACGGTACAACAACCGCGACCGTGCTGGCGCAGGCCATCGTGCGCGAAGGCATGAAATCCGTTGCGGCGGGCATGAACCCGATGGACCTCAAGCGCGGCATCGACCTCGCGACGGCCAAAGTGGTTGAAGCGATCAAATCCGCAGCGCGTGACGTGAACGACAGCGACGAAGTTGCGCAGGTCGGCACGATCTCTGCTAACGGTGAAGCCGAAATCGGTCAGCAAATTGCGGACGCGATGCAAAAGGTTGGCAACGAAGGTGTTATCACCGTCGAGGAAAACAAAGGTCTGGAAACAGAAACAGACGTGGTCGAGGGCATGCAGTTCGACCGTGGCTACCTGTCACCCTACTTTGTCACCAACCCTGACAAGATGACAACCGAGCTGGAAGACTGCATCGTGCTGCTGCACGAGAAGAAACTGTCCTCCCTCCAGCCCATGGTGCCGCTCCTGGAGCAAGTCATCCAGTCGCAAAAACCGCTCCTCATCATCGCGGAAGATGTTGAAGGCGAAGCGCTGGCGACCCTCGTGGTCAACAAGCTGCGCGGCGGCCTGAAAATCGCAGCTGTCAAGGCACCTGGTTTCGGCGATCGCCGCAAAGCCATGCTGCAGGACATCGCGATCCTCACAGGCGGTCAGGTCATCTCCGAAGATCTGGGCATGAAGCTTGAATCCGTGACCATGGACATGCTGGGTTCCGCCAAGAAAATCCAGATCACCAAAGACGAGACAACCATCGTCGACGGTGCTGGCGAAAAAGCGGAAATCGAAGCCCGCGTTGCACAGATCCGCACGCAGATCGAAGAGACAACTTCCGACTACGACCGTGAAAAACTGCAAGAGCGCGTTGCCAAACTGGCAGGCGGTGTTGCCGTGATCCGCGTCGGTGGCATGACAGAAGTCGAAGTGAAAGAGCGCAAGGACCGTGTGGACGATGCTCTGAACGCGACACGTGCCGCGGTTCAGGAAGGTATCGTCGTCGGTGGTGGTGTTGCTCTGGTTCAGGGTGCGAAATCGCTCGACGGTCTGGAAGGCGCCAACAACGACCAGAACGTTGGTATCAACATCGTCCGCAAGGCCATCGAAGCGCCGCTGCGCCAGATCGCCGAGAACTCCGGTGTTGACGGCTCTGTTGTTGCGGGCAAAATCCGCGAGAGCGACGATGCGTCCTTCGGCTTTAATGCGCAAACCGAAGAATATGGCGACATGTTCAAGTTCGGCGTTATCGACCCGGCCAAGGTTGTGCGCACAGCGCTTCAGGATGCGGCCTCCATCGCGGGTCTGCTCATCACAACCGAAGCCATGGTTGCCGACAAGCCCGCCAAGGAAGGCGCGGCCCCTGCCGGCGGCGGCATGCCCGACATGGGCGGCATGGGCGGCATGATGTAATCGAGCCTCCCACAGGCATAGAGACGGAAAAGGCCCTCCACGCGGAGGGCCTTTTTTCGTCGCATATACAGACGGGCCGGTCACAGTTGAGCAAAAACCCCGTCAGGGCCTGAACTACCGCTTGGATGCCGACGGGCATGGGGGTATGGCCGGACCATGCGCCTTTTCCTGCTGACCAGCTTCACGATGATTGCCTTTGCGTCGAACTCCATTCTGACGCGCATGGCGATTGAGCCGGGCTTTATTGATCCGATCAGTTTCGCGCTCATTCGTGTGCTCGCAGGCGCGGTATTTCTCTGTCTCATGGTCTTGCTGAAAGCGGGCAAACTGCCGTGGACGGGTCGTGGGCGACTCTTGGGGGCATCGAGCCTTGCGGTCTACATGATCGGGTTCTCGCTTGCCTATGTGACGCTTGATGCTGGGTTGGGTGCGCTGATCCTCTTTGGCGTGGTGCAGATTTCGATGTTCTCCTTTAGCGCGCTGATCGGCCTGCGCCCCGGGCCGCGTCAACTGGCGGGCGCGGCAATCGCGTTCCTGGGGCTGATGATCGCGCTTTGGCCGGACCAAAGCGCGGGCCATTCGGTCAGCGGGGCCTTGTTCATGGTCGTCGCCGGGCTGGGGTGGGCCGGATACAGTCTGGTCGGGAAGAACGCACGAAACCCACTGGCGGAGACGGCGGCGAATTTTGCCATCTGTCTGCCAATGCTGCTTTTGTTGACGGGGTTCTTTGTGGACCGGGTCACGCTTCCCGGTGTTCTGCTCGCTGTTTTGTGCGGGGCGGTAACCTCGGGGCTTGGCTATGCGCTATGGTATCGGGTGTTGCCCGACCTTCAGCGGAACGTGGCAGCGGTCGTTCAATTGAGTGTCCCGATCATCGCCATTCTGGCGGGCGCACTATTGCTCGGCGAGCCGCTGACCCCCGCCGTCCTGCTGGCGGCGGCACTGGTCATTCTCGGCGTCGCCATGGCGGTCACAAAACAATCGGTTCCAGAGGGTCGTAGTTGATCCCGGTATCGGCATCAAAGGCCACATGCGCCAGCGCGTCCGGTTTGACCTGTCGCGCTGCATATTCTTCCCGCGTCACCCAGACATGCTCTGTCACGATCCGCTCCGGGTCTTGCCAAGCGGGATCGATCATTTCGTCTCCGGTGAGCTGACAGCGGAAGAACACTTCGACCTGATGAAACCCGCTGCGCGGATCATGGAACTCGTTCACCAGACAAGGGGCCTCGACCGAGATGGTCAGCCCGGTTTCCTCGTAAATTTCACGGACAAGGTTATCGGGCAGGGAACTGCCCGGCTCGACCCCGCCCCCCGGCGCACAGAGCAATTTGCTGCGCCTATTTGCCCAGGCGTTGACGAGCAGCAGACGCTTGTCCTTCAGGATGACAGCACGCACGGCGAGACGAGGTGATTTCAAGGACATTTCGCGATATTCCAGTAAAACTGCGTAACGTTTTTCTTTTTTAGGACGGCGGATGCGCTTATCTCAACCTCATGAAACGCGTCATGCTTCTCCTGGCGGCACTTGTTGCCTTTTTGACCCTGACGGTCCCGGCGCAGGCCCGCTGTGTCGTGCTGCTGCATGGCTTGGCGCGGACAGAGCTGTCCTTTGCCCTGATGGAGGCAGCCCTCGCCGCCGAAGGGTACAACGTCGTGAGGCCCGGCTATCCGTCGACAGAGGCACCGGTTGGCGATCTTGTGGACAGAACGCTGCCGGATGCCGTTGCGGCCTGTTTACCCTTTGAAAAGGTCGATTTCGTCACCCACTCCATGGGGGGTATCCTGTTGCGCAAATGGGCGGAGCAAGCAGGCACCGACCGGATCGGCAGGGTGGTGATGTTGGGCCCCCCCAATCAGGGCAGCGAAATCGTGGATGCCCTTGACGACATTGAGGCCTTCGACTGGATCAACGGACCCGCGGGCGCTCAACTGGGGACCGGGCCGGAGTCCTTGCCGCGCAGCCTGCCGCCGGTGCGGTTTGAGCTGGGGGTGATCGCAGGGGATCAGTCCCTCAATCCCTATTTTTCCTCGCTGCTGCCGGGGCCGGATGATGGCAAGGTCGCGGTCTATTCGACGCGCGTGACCGGGATGAAAGACCACATCGTGCTGCCGGTGACCCATACCTTCATGATGAACAATCCGAGGGTCATTACCCAGGTCATGACCTTTCTGGAGACCGGATCATTTGATCGTGACCTGACGTGGTTCGATGCGATTCTGGAACAGATCGGCTGCCCGGATGGCAGCTGCGTGCCGGGGATGGAGACACAAATTGGCCGACCTTGAAATGACCGGGGCAGAGATCCTCGGCCCCGCCGGTCTGCACCGGGAAGGGCTTTCCATCGAGGCGGGCGTCATTGTTCAGGATGGCCCCGGGCGTGTTGTTGATCTCTCCGGGTTCCTCGTGCTGCCGGGTATCGTGGATGTGCATGGTGACGGATTTGAGCGTCATCTCGCGCCGCGTCGGGGTGCGATGAAACAAATGGCGGAGGGTCTGGTGGCGACGGAGGCCGAGCTTGCCGCCAATGGCATCACCACGGCAGTTTTGGCACAATTCGTCAGTTGGGAAGGGGGCTTGCGCGGGTTGGATTTCGCCGATCAGGTCTTTACCTGCCTGCGTCAGACGGCCTCCCAACTGACAACGGACGTGCAGCCGCAAATGCGGCTGGAGACGCATCTGCTGGATCTTTACAACCGGGTGCCGGACCTCGTGGACGAATGGGGCATCCCATATGTGGTCTTCAACGATCATCTGCCGCATGACCGGTTGGCGAAAGGCAAGCATCCACCCCGGATGGTCGGTCAGGCCTTGAAGGCGGGCCGCAACCCGGAGGCGCATTTCGCGCTGCTGATGGACATGCATGACCGCAGCGAGGAGGTCCCCGCCGCACTTGACCGGCTCTGTGCGCAACTCCGGTCGGCAGGGGTTCGCATGGGCAGCCATGACGATCAGACCGACGCGGCGCGCGCGGCCTGGCATCGCCGTGGTGTGCACATCGCTGAATTCCCGGAGACATCGGAGGCTGCCGAAGCGGCAAAGGCTCAAGGGGACTTGGTGGTCCTGGGCGCGCCCAACGTGGTGCGCGGCGGCTCCCATAAGGGTAACGTCAGCGCCATTGACCTGATTACCTTCGGGTTGGCCGATGCGATTGCATCGGATTACCACTATCCCAGCCCGCGGCGTGCCGCGCTGATGCTGGAAAAGACCGGGCTTCTGCCTCTTGTCGACGCATGGCGACTGGTCTCCGCTGGCCCCGCAGCAGTGCTCGGGCTGGAAGATCGCGGGGTGCTTGACGTGGGCAAACGCGCGGACCTACTGATCCTCGATCGCAAGACCGAACGCGTTGCGGCGACCATGGTCAAGGGGCGTTTCAGCTACATGACGGGCGAGGTTGCGGAGCGGTTCATCACCGCCTGAACCTTAGCCGGTGATGCGGTTCACATGGCCCATCTTGCGTCCCGGTTTCACGTCGGCCTTGCCGTAAAGATGCAGGGCCGCATTGGCTTCGCGGGCGATCTGCGGCACGCGGTTCATGTCATCGCCGATCAGGTTTTCCATCGTCACGTCCGAATGCCGGGTGCCGTCACCCAGGGGCCATCCGGCAACGGCACGGATGTGCTGTTCGAACTGGTCAATGGCACAACCGTTTTGGGTCCAGTGGCCTGAATTATGGACCCGTGGCGCGATTTCGTTCACGATCAGTCCCGATGGCGTGACGAAGAGTTCAACGCCCAACACACCGACGTAATCAAGCGCATTCAGTATCTTGGCTGCGATCAGGACAGCATCCGTGCGCTGGCTGGCGCTGAGTCGGGCTGGCACCGTGGTTGTGTGCAAAATCCCGTCACGATGCACGTTTTCGCCGGGGTCGAAGCAGGCGACCTCGCCCAAGCTGCTGCGCGCAGCAATAACCGACACCTCGTGACTGAAATCCACGAACCCTTCCAGCAGGGCAGGCGCGCCCTGCATCTCCGCCAGCGCTGGTGCGGTATCCGCCGAGGAGGTCAGACGCGCTTGCCCCTTGCCATCATATCCGAACCGTCGGGTCTTGAGGATGGAGGGTGTACCGATGTCCGACACGGCTTTTGTCATGGAGGCGAGGTCCGTGACGTCGGCAAAGGGCGCAACGCGCAGCCCGAGGTCTCGCAGATAAGTCTTTTCGGTGAGCCGATCCTGGCTTACCCGAAGCGCCTCCCGCCCCGGCCGGATCGGCACAATTTTCTCGATGATGTCCAGTGCTGCGGTGGGGATATTCTCGAACTCGTAAGTGACCACGTCGACCCGTTGCGCAAAGGCAACCAGCGCCTCACGGTCTTCATAGCCAGCGGTGGTGACGTCAAGGGCCGTCTGTCCGGCCGGGGGTTCGGCGCCGGGCTCGAAGATGTGGCATTTGAAGCCGAGCCGCGAGGCTGCCACGGAAAGCATGCGGCCCAATTGCCCGCCACCCAGAATGCCGATGGTCGCACCCGTGCGCAAAGGGTCAGTCATCTTGCGGCTCCTCGGGGATCGAAGCGGACAGGGCCGCGCGCCAATCGTCCAGCCGTTTGGCCAGATCAGGGTCCTGCAATGCAAGAATGCCAGCGGCCATCAGCCCCGCGTTTGCCGCACCGGCGGCACCGATCGCCATTGTCGCGACAGGGTATCCGCGCGGCATCTGCACGATGGAGTAGAGCGAATCGACCCCCGAAAGGGCCTTGGTCTGAACCGGCACACCAATCACCGGCACCCGCGTCTTTGACGCCATCATGCCCGGCAGATGCGCCGCCCCCCCGGCACCCGCGATGATGACCTGCAATCCACGCTCTGCGGCCTCTTTGCCGTAGTTCCAAAGCCGGTCCGGTGTGCGATGAGCGGACACAATCCGTTTTTCATATGCAACGCCCAGATCATCAAGGAGTGCAGCCGCTTCGCGCAGGGTCGGCCAGTCTGACTGGCTGCCCATGATGATGCCAACGGGAGGAGTGGTCATGGTAAACGAGGCCCCTTCAGCCTGACCCTAGGAGAGCGGCACTATAGTCAAACCGGTCGCACTGGCAATGGGTTGGCGGCGTCTCAGGCGATGATATCGGGGGTGAGCCTGTCTTCGATCTGCGCGATGATATCCTTCAGGCGCAGTTTTCGCTTTTTCAGCCTTTGAAGGGTCAGCTGGTCCGCGGTGCTTTTTTCGGACAAGGCGTGGATCGCATCGTCCAGATCCCGGTGCTCCCGCTTGAAGACGGCCAATTCTACCCTGAGCACTTCATCCGTTTTCATCGACAGATCAGTAGGTGCATTCATGATAAGGTGATTCCGCTGTTTCCGGTAAGTTAATAATAGTGGATGAGGGGTTTTCCGCAAAGCCCTTGCGTAGACCGCGCTGGCTCCCCATATTCCCTAGCAGGGTCGCCTTAACGGGGCCTGAACTGGACTGTCGCTTGATAAATAAGGACGTGTCGCATGACAAAGATGACGCTTGCCTCTTATCCCCATATGCTGGGATTTGAACAGCTCGAAAGATTGCTGGAACGCACCGCGAAATCCGGCAACGAAGGCTACCCGCCTTTCAATATCGAACAAACCTCAGATTATTCGTATCGCATCACGCTGGCCGTCGCGGGCTTCGCCGAAGGTGACCTGTCGATCACGGTCGAGGATCGCCAGCTTGTGATCCGGGGCCGTCAAAAGGACGACTCGGAGGGCCGTGTCTTTTTGCACCGTGGCATCGCCGCACGCCAGTTCCAGCGCAGCTTTGTGCTGGCCGATGGCGTCGATGTGGGTGAAGCCATCATGGAGAATGGACTGCTGCATGTGGATCTGAGCCGCGAGAAACCGCAATCCGTCGTACAGACGATCAACATCAAGAAGGGGTAACGAGATGCAAGAACCGTTTGAAACAGCACCAAATGACAACCGTATCGTTTACGTTAAAACGATTGATGTGACCGACCTGCCGACGGAAGTGCAGGGCAAGGTTGACGGGTTGGAACAGCTCTATGCGGTGCATGACAGTCAGGGCCAGCAACTGGCCCTTGTCGCGGACCGCAAGCTGGCCTTTCAACTGGCACGCCAGAACGACTACGCACCGGTGGCGGTGCATTGATCGTCTGACATCGCCGGGGGCTCAAGCCTTTGACAGGATAACCGGCAACCCACCCTTTGGTTTCGGGATTGGCATGCGCTGCCATTCGGGCGCTCCTTTTGGCAGCGCGATACGCCGCTCGCGGAGAAGGGTCGCCATGAAGAGCTTTACCTGCATGGAGGCGAAATGCATGCCCAGACACTTGTGCGCGCCACCTCCGAAAGGCGTCCAGGCAAATCGGTGAACACGATCCTCCGCGCGCTCCGGTGAAAAGCGGTCCGGGTCAAACGCATTCGGGTTTGAGAAAAGTTCAGGCGACAACATCGTGACACCGGGGTTGAGTGCAAGCGACGTTCCGGCGGGTATCTTGTATCCTTGCCATTCGAAATCGCGCAGCGCCTTTCTGGGGATGAACGGCACGGGCGGCACCAGCCGCAGGGCTTCACGAAAGACCTTGTCGGTTTCGGTCATTTGTCCGAGGAACGCTTCGTCCAGCTCACCGTCTCCGAGCGCTGCAACCTCATCAACAAGACGCTGCTGCCAGTCCGGGTGACTGCCAAGCGCGGCCATCATCACGGTCATTGATGTTGCGGTGGTGTCGTGGGCGGCCATAATCAGTAGGTTGAACTGATTGAGAATTTCCTCCTCACTCCACCCCTGACCCTCATCATCCTTGGCCAGACACATCTGTGAGAAAAAATCCTCTCCGCCCTTGGCGCGGCGCTCGGCGATCATGGTGCGAAAGGTTTCGCGCAGGAAGTTACGGCCTCTGATGCCATGCCACATCGGCGTGAACGGGATTGCCTGCCGGAGCGGGGTGGTCGAAGCGCGGATTTCGTCCGTGATCGCCCGGTTGATCTTCTTGGCCATGCCGCCGTCCAGAGGCAGCCCCATGAAAACCGCGCCGCCCATGCGCAGGGTCATGTCCTTGATCGCCGCATAGAAGTCGAACGGCTGGTCGTCGGGCCAGCCACCCAGAAGGTCCCGCATGATATGGCTCATACGTCGGCGATAATCACGAATGGCCGTCGCCCGGAAAGCCGTCATCATGATCCGGCGATTCTGTCGATGGCCGTCAAAGTCCTGCAGGATCAGCCCGCCTGGATAAATCCGTTGCAGCGCGTCCCATCCGCCAGCGGAGGAGAAGTTCTTTTCCTTGTCCAACAGCACATATTGCAACGCATCCGGGCCGCATAAGTTAACCCGCCAGACGCCCAGCATCTTGGTTTTGTAAACCTCACCGTACTGGCGGATGTAGTGCTGTTGCGTGCCGTAGCTGTCCCGCGCGATTGTAAGCGTGTGATCCAGAAACAGCGGTGTCGGGGGGCCGGGGATGTGAGCCAGCGCGGCTTTGGTTGGCATGAAACACCTCGTTTGGAGCAGCACCACAGGAGGAGTGGCGCAAAAGCCCAAACGTTATCGGTCAGGGACGGTATGGGGCTTCTTAACCGACCGTACGCACGCAACGGCAGTCAAGACCGGGCCGTTATTCGGCGGCTGCGACATCCTCGCTTGCAAGCGGCGTCTCATTCTCTGCGAGGAAACGTTCTGCCTCCAGAGCTGCCATACACCCCATGCCAGCAGATGTGACCGCCTGCCGGTACTTGTGGTCGGTCAGATCGCCAGCGGCAAAGACGCCGGGAACCGAGGTTTCCGTGCTGTCCGGTTTGGTCACGACATACCCGCCCATATGCGTCTCCAGCACGTCCTTGACCAACTCGTTGGCGGGCGCATGTCCGATCGCCACAAAAACGCCTTTCGCCGGAATTTCGGTAATTTCGCCCGTTTTCGTGTGCTTGACCCTGACCCCTTCCACGCCCAGCGGGTTTTCCGTTCCAAATACCTCGTCCAGTTCGTGGAACCAGAGCGGCTTGATCTTGGGGTTCTTCATCAACCGGTCGATCAGGATTTTCTCGGCTCGCAATTCGTCCCGGCGGTGCACCAAGGTCACCTTTGATGCGAAGTTTGTCAGGAACAGCGCTTCCTCCACGGCGGTGTTTCCGCCGCCGATCACGACGATTTCCTGACCGCGGTAAAAGAACCCGTCACAGGTTGCGCAGGCGGAAACGCCAAACCCCTTGAACTTTTCTTCGCTCGGCAGGCCAAGCCATTTGGCGCGCGCGCCCGTTGCCAGAATCACGGCTTCCGCGATGTATGTCGTGCCGCTGTCCCCCTTCGCCACGAAGGGGCGTTTTTCCAGGTTCACGCCGGTGATAATGTCGCCGATGATTTCCGTACCCATCGCCTTGGCGTGATCCTGCATCCGGACCATGAGGTCAGGCCCCTGAACTTCGGTATCGCCGGGCCAGTTCTCGACCTCGGTCGTTGTGGTCAACTGGCCGCCGGGTTCAATGCCCTGCACGAGGATCGGGTTCAGCATCGCCCGGCTTGCATAGACGCCAGCAGTGTAGCCCGCCGGGCCCGAGCCGATGATAAGGACGCGCGTATGACGAGTTTCACCCATGAGAATCCCCAGTTTCGAAAGTGAGCAGTGCCTAGCGATATACAGGCACCGGCAGCGGGCTTAAACCCCTGCCGTATCTAATGGCAATCAGAACCATTCCCTTATTGCTTGTAGCGACGAGAAAGAATATTGCGTGATTGCGAAACATTATTGCGCAGAATTCTGGTTCTGTTATAATAATAGGAAAATTTGGGGAGGCTGACAGCAGATGCGTCTGGATCCAATTGATCGTAAGATTCTGGCGGAATTGCAAGCAGATGGTCGGATGACCAATGTCGAATTGGCAAAACGCGTCGGGATATCGGCGCCGCCGTGCCTGCGCCGGGTCCGCACGCTGGAAGAAGCGGGCTACATCAAGGGATATCACGCGGATGTCGATACGCGCGAATTGGGATTCGAGGTGCAGGTCTTCGCGATGGTCGGCCTGGCCAGCCAGGCCGAGGCGGACCTGACCGCCTTTGAAAACCGGTGCCGGGCATGGCCTTTGGTGCGCGAGTGTCACATGCTCAACGGCGAGGTGGATTTCATCCTGAAGTGCGTGGCCCCGGACCTGTCCAGCTTCCAGAGTTTTCTGACCGGTGAATTGCTGACCACCCCCAACGTGGCGAGTGTGAAAACGTCGCTTGTCATTCGTGGTGCCAAGGACGATCCGGGTGTTCCTTTCGATGTGCTCGAAGAGAGGCTCGCGGCCATCGCCTGATCTCTAGAGCGGCATCCGCTCAATCTGCAACACGACCCCTTACAGCAGAGGCCGGTCCCCGAGCCCGGGTGGTGACGCCCCCTCCCGGGGGGAGGGTCAGGGCTGGCCGGGCACACTCGGTAAGGGAAAGAGATTCAGATTTTCAGGCCGGTGCTCTAATTCTCGTTAGCAGCTGTCTGTTCCTCGGGCGCCCGCGCGAACTGCATCGGGCCAAAGCCTGAGAGGTCTTCGAGATGCGGAAACAGCCCCTGAAACGCGGCACGCAAGGTCTGTGTCATATGCGCTACGGGATTGGGGCCCGGATGATAGCTTTCCACCAGCAGACCATTTGCCACAAGCGCCACATGGCGCCTCATCGCAATCTGGAACATCCGGACAGGCGTTGGCGGAAAGGCCTCAACGACGCTCACGCCATCAAGGAAGCGGCTGGCGGGCGTCACAAGGCGCGCGGTGACAGTGCTGCCGCGCATATCGGGTGGGGTCTGCAAGAGCCGCGCGGCTGGTCCGAAGCTCACGAAACTGTCCGGACGGTTGATGCCGAAACTGTCCGTCATGATGCGGGTAAGGGGTAATGGACCGCCCTGATCGGCTTGCGAGAAAACCGCGCTGCCGATCCACGTGACCTGTTCAAGGCGCCCGGTTGACGTCATGAGCCAATCGCCCGGCTGTATGTCTTCGACCGCGCGGAATCCGTTTTCGGCTTTGAAAACGGTGCCCTGCGCAAAGGCCGCGAAAGCGTGATCGAACTCCGGCAGTGTCGGGGCCCTGCGCTGCCCGAAGATAGTGCTGCCATCCTCTCTGAGGGCCGCAATCTCCGTCAGACGCACGCTGAACCCCGGTCTTGGACCGGCAAATCGAACGGAACCGGACCCGACAGGGGCTTTGGGGGCTTGGGGCAACATCGAATTCATAGGACACTCGTCAAATTGGGCCCTGATCGTGTCGGCCCCCACCGACGAGCACGAGACAGGACACGTTGGTCTACAGTCTTGCACGCGAACAAAATGGCCTCTGAGCGCAGATTTGTCAAAAAAACGGGACCATTGTCGCGGGAATGGCAAAGTAACCAGAAAGACATGGGGATTGTTTCCGGAACGCTTTTGTGCAGGCCACAATCGTGGAAGCCGCCGGTCTCTACCAGACCCGCGCGCGCCCGCCTCCCTTCGGCCAGCCCGGCGATGCCATCACAGCCTTATGGCGGAAATCAGGCGACCGTAGTCTGCTTCGGATGCGTGGGTGGTGCGCCGATAAGAATAGAACCGATCGGGGTCTGAGTAGGTGCAATGCCTTGTCCATTCTGCATGGCCGACCCCGGCAGACCTTAATCGATGCAGCCCGAACGCGGGCAGGTCGAAGTGCAACCGGTCTCCCGACCCGTTCGCGAAGAAGCGCGCATAGCTTTGATCTTCGGCCACAAAGGTCTCGAAGAACTCGGGGCCGACCTCATAGGCGGCCTGGGAAATACTGGGACCGATGATCGCCGTGATCGCACCGCGTTGGGCGCCGAGGGTCACCATGGCGTCAAGGGTCGCTTCAAGGACGCCATCCAGGGCGCCGCGCCATCCCGCATGCGCCGCACCGATCACGCCCGCAGTCGCGTCTGCAAAAAGCACAGGCTGGCAGTCCGCTGTCAGGATGGAAATTGCCAAGCCTCTGGTCTTTGTCACGATGCCGTCCGCGCGCACGGGCTCTGAGATGGACGCATCGGCGACAGCCACATCTGCTGAATGGACCTGATGAACCCCGGTCAACCGCTCAGCCGGCACATCCAGGGCCAATGCCACGCGCGCCCGGTTGATGGTCACAATCTCACGCTGGTCTGAACTGCCATAGCCGCAATTCAACCCTGCAAACACGCCCGATGACGCGCCGCCCTTGCGCGTGAAAAACCCATGGCGCAGCGGTGACAGTCCGTCAGCGGTCAGTATCTCAAGTGTCATAAATCCAATCCGGCAGGCGGTGCGGCCCCGTCGGGGAAGAACCCGAAGACTTTGAACAGGTTTCCCATTTCATCAGGATGCGTCAAGCGTCGATGTGCGCTGACATGCGTATCCAAGGCTTCGCCAGAGAGATGTCTGGCCAGCGCCTGACTGCGCGCGGTGATGCCCAGGCGTTCCAGAAATACTCCTTGCGGTGTCAGTTTGCTGTGGGGGCAGCGGCTGGCCAGCGCCAGCGCCTCGAAATCCACATGGGCCGTGAGATCACAGGTGCCGGGCGCTTCAAGAATGTCCACATAACTGTGGGCGCGAACGGCTTGCAGCGTATCGCCTTTGCTGCGCCAGTCACCATAGTCAATGACAAGCCCCGCACCGCCGTTTTGCCGGATGCGGGAGGTGAGCTCTGAAATCACTGGCGCTGTGGTGGGGGAGTCCTCGATGATGTCCCCCTCCGCCGTGTCTTCCAGCCGGTGGCGCAGTGCCGGCTGGGCCATGATCGGCCCCAGACCAAGCGCGAGTATTTCGCCGTCGAGGCCAACCTGTCTTTCGCGCCAACCGTTCCCGCTCCGTTGAAACTGACGGATGGGCAGAGCGTCAAAAAACTCGTTTGCGACAAAGAAAAGGGGGGCTTGAGCCAGGTCTTCTGCGCGATCCTCAAAGGATACGGGATGCCCCGCCAGTGTTTCCTGTTGGATTTGCCGTAGTCGGGGTGAGGCTTCGATCAGCACCAGGTGACTGGCCTCAAGAAAGCCGGGCACCGTCGCCGTGGCGCGCAGGGCATCTTTCATCAACGTGCCGCGTCCGGGGCCGAGTTCCGCCAGAATGAACCTGTCGGGCCGGCCTTGATCCAGCCACGCCTGCGCAAGACACAAACCGATAAGCTCTCCGAACACCTGGCTGATGTCCGGGGCCGTGATGAAATCCCCGCTGCGGCCGAAAGGGTTTTGCGCCGTGTAATAGCCCAGTTCGGGATGCAGCAGACACTCCGTCATGTAGTCGGCGATGCTGATCGGCCCATTTGCGGCGATCCGGGCGATGATTTGGTCTTCAAGGCTCACGATATGCGTCGCGCCCGCGCGATCAGCCAGAGGCCGAGGGCGATCATCGGCAGCGACAGTGCCTGCCCCATGGTCAAACCCCAGCCCGACACCTGCCACGCCAGCCCCAAGGGGTTGCCGGGGGTGACAAATTGGGCATCCGGTTGACGAAAAAACTCCACCAGAAAGCGCGAGGCACCGTAACCCGCGAAAAATGTGCCAGCGATGATCCCGGGTCGTTTGAGAGCGCCGCGCGCCCAGACCAGCCAGATCAGCAGGAGACCGAGCAGCAGCCCCTCCAATCCCGCTTCATAAAGCTGCGATGGGTGCCGGGCGCAAAGCCCTTCGATGCCCGGACAGTTCTGGGCGGCCTCTCCGGGGAAAGCGACGCCCCAGGGGAGGTCCGTCGGCCGCCCCCAAAGCTCGGCATTGATGAAATTTGCCAAACGCCCGAGCAGGAGCCCGGGTGGTACGCCAAGGGCCATGATGTCCGCGGCTCCAAGGCGCGAAATCCGGTGTCGCCATGTGTAGAACCATCCGGCCAGGATCACGCCGATCAGCCCGCCGTGGAAGGCCATGCCACCGTGCCAGACGGCCAGTATCTCGCCCGGGTTGGTGAGATAGTAACCGGGCTGGTAAAAAAAGACATAGCCCAGTCGCCCCCCGAGGATAACGCCGATGATGATCCATGTGAGCAAATCCTCGATCTGGGCAGGCTTCATCACAGGTGTATTGCCGGGCCAGAGCGAAGATGTCTTTACGGCACGAACCGCCAGCCGCCAGCCGAGCAGGATACCGACGATATAAGCCATCGCATACCAGCGCAGGGCCAGATCAAACCCGAACACCGAGATCAAAAAAATCTCTGGCGCGATGTCTGGAAAGGGGATCAGTGCGGTCATGTCGCATGCATGCCCCCGGCTGCGACGGGAAGTCAACCTTGCGCGGAGGGGGTCTTGCCTCCATATAACGACAAAGCAATGCGGAGACCTCGAATGCAGACGCGCAACAAGATTTTTGACGATATTTCCCAATTGATGACCAACGCGATGGGAGTGGCGCAGGGCGCACGGGATGAAGCTGAAACAGCGATGAAAAGCATGATGGATCGCTGGCTGGCCGACCGTGATTTCGTGACGCGCGAAGAATTTGATGCTGTGCGCGCGATGGCTCAGAAGGCGCGTGAGGAGAACGAAGCGCTCAAATCCCGGCTGGATGCGCTCGAATCCAAAGGCTGATCCAGCGGAGGCGCTGACGCGCCACGCCATTCTGGAATTGTCGCGGGAAGGCGATTGTTCGCCTTCAGGCCCCTGAGATCGTGAACATCTGGTTAATGCCGGATGCCAGCTTCCGAACTCCTGTTAACCTTTGCGCCAGAATTGGGCCTCGCCCCACCATATCCACAACTTATTGTGTCTTTCCCCAAGAATAGGGGTTGCCAGATGGGTTTTGACACCGCACCATATTTGGTAGAGGCGCGGGGGATCGCCCCGCCTTCTAGAGCAGGCACCTAGTATTGGGGGCTGGGAAGGGTCCCAATCGCTAGAGCGAAAAGAGAGGTGACACATGGCCTTATCCGAGCAGTATCTGGAAGACGACATTCACCCGATCGACATCGTTGAACATCTGGCGGCACACCATGAATGGGATTTCGATCGTATTTCCGATGAGCAGATCGCAATGGCGGTTGAGGGGCAGTGGCGCACCTACTCTCTGACGCTGGCATGGTCGGCATATGATGAGACGTTGCGTTTGGTGTGTACCTTCGACATGGAGCCACCGGCTGAAAAACAGGCGGAACTTTTTGAGCTTCTGAACCATGTCAACGATCAGTGCTGGGCGGGTGCTTTCACCTACTGGGACGAACAGAAGCTGATGGTCTACCGCTACGGTCTGGTTCTGGCGGGCGGCAATGTGGCAAGCGCCGAGCAGATTGACACGATGATTGGCGCGGCGGTCATGAGTGCCGAGCGCTACTATCCGGCCCTGCAGCTTCTGGTCTGGGGGGATCAAACGCCGAAAGAAGCCTTGCAAGTCGCCATTGCAGAGGCTTTCGGACGCGCGTAACACTGTCCCCCAAAGCGAGGCAGGGCTGGGGGACATCATGAAGGACAGCAGGATTGCGTCACAGGGGCTGGTGCTTCTGGGGTGCGGAAAGATGGGCTCCGCGATGCTGTCAGGTTGGTTGGACAGCGGGCTGCCTGCATCCTCGGTCTGGGTTGTGGATCCGTATCCATCGGATTGGCTGAAAAGCACCGGCACAGACCTTAGCGGCAACCTGCCGGAGCGCCCCGCCATCGTGCTGGTCGCCGTCAAGCCGCAAATGATGGCCGAGGCTTTGCCCCGGCTCGTCGCCATGGGCAATGGGGAAACCTTGTTCGTGAGCGTTGCGGCAGGGATATCCCTGGGGTTTCTGGAAGACGTGGTCGGAGATAGAACCCCCATCGTGAGGGCAATGCCCAATACGCCAGCGGCGATCTCGAAAGGCATCACGGCAATCGTCGGGAATGGCGCAGCAGGCGAGGCGGCACTTGACGAGGCAGCGCATCTGCTGGGCGCGGTTGGCGATGTGGTCCGGGTTGAAACCGAGGCACAGATCGACGCGGTCACCGGGGTGAGCGGCTCCGGGCCGGCCTATGTCTTCCACCTGATCGAGGCGCTTGCGCAGGCGGGCGAGGGGCAGGGGCTGGATGCGGAGACGTCGATGCGACTTGCCAAGGCGACTGTGGCCGGGGCGGGTGCACTGGCCATGACAGCAGAGGAAAGCCCCAGCCAACTGCGGGTCAACGTGACCTCGCCCAACGGCACCACCCAGGCCGCGCTTGAGGTGTTGATGGACGCGGACAACGGCTTTCCCGCGTTGCTCGACAGGGCGGTCAAGGCGGCAACCGACCGGGCGAGGGAGCTGGCGAATGGCTGAGATCAGCTTCGACGATTTCATGAAAGTGGACATCCGCTGTGGCGTCATACAGAGGGCGGAGCCTTTCCCCGAAGCGCGCAAACCCGCAATCAAGATGTGGATCGACTTTGGCCCCGAGATCGGAGAGCGAAAGTCCTCCGCACAGGTGACAGCGCATTACACGCCGGACTTGCTGGTCGGGAAGACGGTGGTTGCGGTTGTGAACTTCCCGCCGCGCCAGATCGGCCCGTTTATGTCGGAGGTTCTGGTGTTGGGGCTGCCCGACGCGAATGGCGAAGTGGTGCTGCTCAGCCCCGATCAAGACGTACCTGTTGGAGGACGAATGCATTGACAAAAGTTTTTATGACCCGCCCGCTGCCCGAGCGGGTGCAAGAGGCCGCCCGTGCCCGATACGACCTGACCGTGCGAGAGATCACGACACCGCTGACCGGTGACGAGATGCGCGTGGCGCTGCGCGATTATGATGGGGTGGTGCCGACGCTGGGGGACATGTTTTCGTCGGAGGTCTTTGCCGATGTTCCGGACGCGCGCTGCCGCGTGTTGGCGAATTTCGGGGTGGGGTACAATCACATCGACGTGGATGCTGCCAAGGGCGCGGGCATTGCGGTCAGCAATACACCCGGTGCCGTTACCGATGCGACCGCGGATACGGCCATGTGCCTGATGTTGATGACATCCCGGCGCGCCGGCGAAGGGGAGCGGTTGCTCCGTGCCGGTAACTGGGAAGGCTGGCATCCGACGCAATTGCTGGGCATGCACATGAGCGGCAAGACGGTTGGCATTGTCGGCATGGGCCGGATCGGTCAGGCCATCGCCCGCAGGTGCCATTTCGGTTTCGGGATGCAGGTTGCCTATCACAGCAGGTCCGAGAAGGATCTGGATTTCCCGGCAGACCGTAAACCGAGCCTGAAGGCGCTTGCGGCCAGCGTGGATATTCTTGTTCTCGCCGTGCCCGGAGGGGCGGAGACACATCACCTGATTGATGCAGACGTGCTTTCTGCGATGCAGACGCATGCGCATCTGGTCAATATCGCGCGCGGCAATGTCGTTGATGAGGCCGCCCTGATCGCCGCGTTGCAGTCGGGGTCAATCGCGGGCGCGGGGCTCGATGTCTACGAATTTGAACCGGCGGTGCCCGAGGCCCTGATCGCGATGGAGAACGTCACCCTGTTGCCGCATCTGGGAACGGCCGCGCTCGAAGTGCGCGAGGACATGGGCATGATGACCGTGACAAACCTGCATGCGTTCTTTGATGGGCAGCCCTTGCCGAACGCGGTTTAGGGTGAGCGATCCCCGACGGCTTCGCGCCAGTGCCTGCGGCAGAGCGAGACATAGGTCTCGTTGCCGCCGATCTGCACTTGCGCGCCGTCCTTGAGCACGTTGCCATCAGCGTCCTGCCGGGTGACCATCGTGGCCTTCTTGCCGCAATGGCAGATCGTTCTGACCTCGCGCATCTCATCGGCAAGTGCGAGCAGCGTGGCGGACCCGGGAAAGAGTTTGCCGCGAAAATCGACCCGTAGCCCGAAACACATCACCGGCACTTTCAGGTCATCCACCGCGCGCGCAAGCTGCCAGACCTGGCTTTCGGTCAGGAACTGGGCTTCGTCGACAAAGACACAGGCCACCGGGCCTTCGGAAATCCGTTGGTCCAGCTTTGCAAAAAGGTCGTCCTGCGTATCGAATGTGTCGGCGGCTTCGCCAATCCCGATGCGCGAGGCGATGCGCCCGTCGCCCGCCCGGTTGTCAAAACGCGCGGTGAGCAGATAGGGTGTCATCCCGCGTTCCTTGTAGTTATGCGCGGCCTGCAAGAGCACGGTCGACTTGCCGGCGTTCATGGTGGAGTAATGAAAATAGAGCTTCGCCATGCGTTTTGATAGGCTGCACGCTCTGGCCCTGCAAGCGGTCCTGACGCATAGACGAGGGCCTCCGCGCGACTGTCAGCCGAAGCTGACCCGCCGTTCCCCACCAGCGGAGCGCGGCACGGCCCTTAACCAAAACCGACGTCGGGGGCGCCGGTCACTCATCATCCCCCAAACAGGTGGGAGTGTTTTTATAAATGACATTTCCCCAACATCTGATTAATGGGTAAAAAGCTATTGTTTTCCCCCGCTTCGGGATATTCCAATTGGTAGACGGAGATCTAAGATGACAGCGATCGGCAGATACCTGAAAAAACACACCGAAGCGCTGGTAAAGGACGTCGGGGTCGAGCAGGCCTGCGAGGTCACGGGCAAATCCAAGGCGACCTTGGGGCGCTATTATTCCGATCATGACGAGCATGCTGATCGCTTCATGCCAATCGAGGCCGTTGCCTTGCTCGAGCAGGCTGCAAGCTATCCGCATGTCACGGGCGCACTGGCCGAGTTGTCAGGCACGTCGCTGCAATATGATGAGCGTCGACCGAATCAGGAACGCCCGGGCGGTGTGAATGCGGATGTGATCGCCCTAAGCCAGCGGTTCGCGATGCTCATGGCCGAATACCAGCAGTCCATGGAAGATGGGAAAATCACCGTCAATGAGGCCAAGCGGCTCTTGAAAGAGACAACAATGCTGCAACAGGTGCTGATCGACATGAAACTGCACTTGGAGAATGACCACGGCGCGGCCTGATCTTCCTACCCGTGCCTCCGGAGCACAACGGAGCCAACCGAATATCCCGCGCCGAAGGAGCAGATCAGACCGTGATCGCCCTCCGCCAGGTCCTCAGAGAATTTTGAGAAGGCGATGATCGACCCTGCCGAGGACGTATTTGCATAGTCCTGGAGGATGTTGGGTTGTTCGTCTGGCGCGGGTGTCCGGTCCAGCACCTTTTTCCCGATAAAGTCATTCATCGTCTTGTTGGCCTGATGCAGCCACAGACGTTTGAGGTCCGCGGCAGAGATGTTCTCCTCCTCCATATGCGCAGCGATATGGCGCGAGACGATCGGCAGCACCTCCTTGAAGACCTTCCGCCCATTCTGCATGAACTGCATATCCCGGCGATCCACGGTTCCTGAGGGGCGTGAGCGGCGCAGGAAGCCGTTGTTGTTGCGGATGTTGTTCGAAAACTCGGTGGCGCAGCGGGTGGATTTTATCTGAAAATAGGCACCTGCCGCATCTTCTGCCCGCTCGATCAGGGTCGCCGTCGCCACATCGCCAAAGATGAAATGACAATCCCGGTCACGCCATTCCAGATGGGCCGAGCAAATCTCGGGGTTAACCACAAGGGCGCGCCGTACGCTGCCGGAGCGCACCATGTCGGCCGCCGCCTGAATGCCGAAGGTTGCCGACGAACAGGCCACGTTCATGTCGAAAGCAAAGCCCGCCGCGCCCAGAAGCTGTTGAATTTCTATGGCGATGGCGGGGTAGGCGCGTTCCATATTGGAGGCTGCACAGATGACAAGATCGACCTCACCCGGTTGCCTG
The DNA here is from genome assembly GCA_039196345.1 of Pseudomonadota bacterium. Classification (GTDB taxonomy): domain Bacteria; phylum Pseudomonadota; class Alphaproteobacteria; order Rhodobacterales; family Rhodobacteraceae; genus Roseobacter. Next base: position 40,185 of record JBCCUU010000027.1, read on the forward strand.
CCTGCCTGCGCAAGCGCCTTGAGGGCAGCGTCCACTCCCATCTCGGCCATCAGTGAAGGTTCGTCATCAGTTCGTTGCCGCAACAGGGGGTGCATGACCTGAGGATCAAGCACGCCCGACTTGTCGATGACATAGCGTTGTTCGATGCCGGAGGCTTTGAGGATGAACTCTTCTGATGAATACTCCTTCGCGATCACTTTGCCGTTCGCAATCTCTTGAGCGTTCTCGGCGTTGTAAAGATCCACATAGGCGTTGAAGGCCGTCACCAACTCCGCATTGCTGATGGCATGCTCCGGCGTGAAAACGCCTGTTCCGGTGATCGCTGGCGTATGCATATCAGGTCCTCTCACTCCGCGCCGTTGTGAACGGATATAGGCCGCTCGGTCAAGCAGCGCGAGGTAAGGTGACGCAGCGTCGGGCGGTGGTTCAGCCCTGCGGCACTGAATAGACCACGTAGCCATCCTGCCGGAAGACCTCAACCGCGCCGGTGTCCGCAACAAAGACGCCCAGGTTCTCCATGTCTTCGGGGCAGCCAACAAGGTCGGCCATGTCGTCAAGGTATTCCGAGGTTTCCTCGGATTCTCCAAGCCTGCGGCATTGGTCGCCCTCCGCGCGGTAGCCGTCGCCAAAAAACGGCAAGGACGTATCCGGCAAGGGGGTGGGCGTGCAGGCAACGAGCAGCGGCAGAGCAGCAAAGGTCAGAACGAGGCGCATGATCTATCCCTTCAAAAAGGTGCGATCCAATCAGACTACCCCAAAACGAGCATCTGGAAAGCTCGGTCTTTGGCAAAGGGCGATGATCGTAAGGCTCGACCCACAGACGTGGCTGCGTGGGTTCAGGCTTGCAGAGCCTTTACGCCAACGTCGCCCTCTGCCTGCGCCTGAATGGCGAGCGCTGCGGCATAACTCCCCGCGGCGGTCGTAAAATAGGGGATCTTGTCATAAAGCGCGATGGAGCGGATCGACTTGCTGTCCTCCACCGCCTGCGCGCCTTCGGTGGTGTTCATGACCAGATGGATGGCTTCGTCTTTCATCATGTCGGTCACGTCCGGGCGGCCCTCATAGACCTTGTTCACCACGCCGCAGGCCATGCCATGGTCATTGAACCAGGCGGCGGTGCCTCTTGTCGCGACCAGCGTGAAACCCTGCTCAAGCAGGATCCTGCCGGTGTCCAGCATGTCTTGTGTCTTGTCCGCATCCTTGATCGAGATGAACGCGCATCCCTTGGCGGGCAGCACCATCCCCGCGCCCATCTGAGCCTTGAGAAAGGCGCGCGGGAAATCGCGGTCCCAGCCCATGACTTCTCCGGTGGAGCGCATCTCTGGGCCAAGGATCGTATCCACGCCGGGAAAGCGCGCAAAGGGCAGGACGGCTTCCTTGACCGAGAACCACGGCATCGCCGGGTCTGCCAGCGTCATCGGATCCCCCAAGGGCAACACGTCTTCATAGGCGGCGTCCTGATCGTAGGGCGCGCGCATGGGGAAGTTCGACAGCGGCTCGCCCGCCATGATGCGGGCGGCAATCGAGGCAATGGCGGAGTCTGTCGCCTTGGCCACAAAAGGAACGGTGCGTGACGCGCGCGGGTTGACTTCGATCAGGTAAATCTCGCCGTCCTTCACCGCGAACTGGATGTTCATCAGCCCGACCACATTCAGCGCCAGTGCCAGCGCGCGGGTCTGGGTTTCGACTTCCGCGATGACCTCTGAGGGCAGGGAGTAGGGCGGCAGCGAACAGGCGCTGTCACCCGAGTGTACGCCCGCTTCTTCGATGTGCTGCATGACACCCGCCACATGCACGTCGGTGCCATCACAAAGCGCATCCACGTCCAACTCCACCGCGCCTGCAAGGTAGCTGTCGAGCAGCACCGGGCTGTCGCCCGACACAACAACCGCGTCCGAGATATAGCGCTCAAGGCTGGCCTGATCGCGCACGATCTCCATCGCGCGGCCACCCAGCACGTAAGACGGGCGAATGACAAGTGGGAAACCGATTTCGGCGGCGATTTCGAGCGCCTCAGCGTCAGAGTGGGCAATGCCGTTCTTCGGCTGCTTGAGGTCCAGTTGCTGCACAAGCTGCTGGAAACGCTCCCGGTCTTCGGCCAGATCAATGGCGTCCGGTGTTGTCCCGAGGATCGGGATGCCAGCATCATGCAGGGCGTTGGCGAGCTTCAGGGGCGTCTGCCCGCCAAACTGCACGATCACCCCGTGCAGGGTGCCGTTTTCCTGCTCAACCCGCAGGATTTCCATCACATGCTCGTAGGACAGTGGTTCGAAATAGAGCCGGTCCGAGGTGTCGTAATCGGTCGACACCGTCTCGGGGTTGCAGTTGATCATGATGGTTTCGTAGCCCGCGTCGGTGAGCGCGTAGCAGGCGTGGCAACAGCAATAATCGAACTCGATCCCTTGACCGATCCGGTTTGGTCCACCGCCCAGGATCACAACTTTCTTGCGGTCGGTCGGGCGCGCTTCGCATTCGGCCTCGTCAAAGACCGGGGCCTCATAGGTCGAGTACATGTAGGGGGTCTGCGCTTCGAATTCGGCAGCACAGGTGTCGATGCGCTTGAAGATGGCGGTCACCCCTTCGCGCAGGCGGGCGTCGCGCACCTCGGCCTCGGAGAGACCTGCAAGCTTTGCAAGCCGGGCATCGGTAAAGCCGAGCATCTTGAGCGCGCGCAATCCCTTGGCATCCCGGGGCAGCCCGCTGGATTCCACCTCTTGTTCCGCTTCGATGATCTCCCGGATACGGGCGAGAAACCACGGATCAAATTTGGTGACCGCCTGGATTTCATCATCCGACAGCCCTTCGCGCATGGCTTGCGCAATGACGCGCAGCCGGTCAGGCGTCTGCTGGGACAGCGCCTTGACGATTGCCGCACGGCCCGACGCCGGATCGCCCGCGCCGGGGATGTCGATTTCGTCAAAACCGGTCAGACCCTGCTCCATCGACGCCAGCGCCTTCTGCATCGATTCGTGGATGGTGCGCCCGATGGACATGGCCTCGCCCACGGATTTCATCGCGGTGGTCAGGTCGGGGGTGGAGCCGGGGAATTTCTCGAAGGCGAATTTCGGGATCTTGGTGACAACGTAGTCAATCGTGGGCTCAAAGCTTGCGGGCGTGACCTTGGTGATGTCGTTGTCGAGTTCATCGAGCGTGTAGCCCACCGCAAGTTTGGCGGCGATCTTGGCGATGGGAAAGCCCGTGGCTTTGGACGCCAGCGCAGAGGAGCGCGACACCCGCGGGTTCATCTCGATCACGACCATGCGGCCATCGACCGGGTTCACCGCCCATTGCACGTTGGAGCCGCCGGTTTCCACCCCGATCTCGCGCAGCACCGCGATGGAGTGGTTGCGCATGATCTGATATTCCTTGTCCGTGAGCGTCAGCGCGGGGGCCACGGTGATGCTGTCGCCCGTGTGCACGCCCATCGGGTCCACGTTTTCGATGGAACAGACGATGATGGCGTTGTCGGCAGTGTCGCGCACCACCTCCATCTCGTATTCCTTCCAGCCCAGCAGCGACTCGTCCACGAGGATTTGCCCGACCGGAGAGGCATCCATGCCAGAACGGCAGATCGCCTCGTAGTCGTCGCGGTTGTAGGCCACACCTCCGCCCGTGCCGCCCATGGTAAAGGCCGGGCGGATGATCGCGGGCAGTCCCACCTCTTCCAGCGTGTCGAGCGCCAGCGCCACGCCAGCCGCAAGGTCTTTCTTGCCGTTTGCATCCTTTGGCGCGGTGACGATCGCAGCCTTGGGGTTCTCAATCCCCAGCCGGTCCATCGCCTCGCGAAAAAGCTTGCGGTCCTCGGCCATCTCGATGGCTTCGCGTTTTGCGCCAATCATCTCGACATTGAATTTGTCGAGCACGCCCATCTCTTCCAGCGCCAGCGAGGTGTTAAGCCCAGTCTGCCCGCCCATGGTCGGCAAGAGGGCGTCGGGGCGTTCCTTTTCGATGATCTTGGCGACCATCTCGGGCGTGATGGGTTCGATATAGGTAGCGTCTGCCAGTTCCGGGTCCGTCATGATTGTCGCCGGGTTGGAGTTGACCAGAATGACCCGGTAGCCCTCTTCTTTCAGCGCCTTGCAGGCTTGCGCGCCGGAGTAGTCGAACTCGCAGGCCTGACCGATGACAATGGGGCCGGCACCGATAATCATGATGGAATTGATGTCGGTTCTCTTCGGCATGATCGGCCCCTTCTAGTCTTGGACGCCCCCATGCGTCCAAATTGTCCTGCGTTATAGGCATCGCGCCGTCCGGCGCAAGAGGCAAAGGGCGGGGATCAGGTGTGCGGGTGGTATTTATGCGTGCTGGCGTCACAGCATCGGGTCTCCTGCCCGCGCCTGCCTGCTATGACCGTTCGGACGTGGCGAGGAAACCGCGCAATGCGGCTTCAAAGGCGCGGGGCTGTTCCGCGTGCAGCCAGTGGCCTGCATCCTTCAGTTTGGCAAAATGCGCGTTGGGGAAAAACCCCTTGATGGTGTTGCGATGATCCGGTTGGACGTAGTCCGAGTTGGCGCCGGACAAGAAGAGCGTTGCACCCTCGAACCGTCCGGAGAGGTCTGGGAATCCCACGATCTTGTCCATGTCCTGCTCCAGCGTGTCGAGGTTGAGCCGCCAGCGCTTTTCCTGAACGTCAAGCGACTGGGTGAAGAAGCTGCAAAGTGCAGGCTCAACCCCCTGTGCGGCCAGCTGCGCCTCTGCATCCGAGCGGCGGGTCACGCGGCTGAGGTCCACCGAGCGCATGGCATGAATGTAGGGAAGCTGGCTATGCCTGTACGCGACCGGTGCGATATCCGCCACAACCATGCGTCTGACCAGCTCCGGTTGCGTGAGCGCCAGCGTCATCGCGGTTTTGCCCCCCATGGAATGGCCGATCAGTTGCACGGGGCCGCCAAGGTGCGCGATGAGTTCTCCCAGATCCTCCGCCATTTCTGGATAGCTGTGCGTGCTTGTCCGCGGGCTGAGCCCGTGGTTGCGTTGATCGACCGTGTAGACGCGATAGGTGTCCGAGAGCCGCTTGGCGATGACACCCCAGTTGCGCCCTGAGCCATAGAGACCGTGGACAATGACGACAGGCGCCAGGTCTTTCTCACCAAATTCGTAATAACTGAGCATGGGCAAGGGGTAGCGTAAATAATCCGGTTCTGCCAGAACAATGGTCGGGGGTATTGTAACGTGGTCAAGATGCTTGAGAATGACATCACGGAGAAAACGCACAGGCTCACGCAGCTTCTTGAGAAACACATGGGCACCCGGGGCAAGACCTTTGAAGCAGCCGTGCGACGCGCGGGCCGACGGCTGCCAAGAGGGTTGCGCGCCAAGGCGCAGGTGTTGATCAGCGCCCAGCACATGGCTGTCCATCCAAAACTGATGCGGCGGGTTGATCCGGAGGAAGTCGCCGCTGCTTACGATGCGCTCGAAGCGCATCTGATCCAGATGGATCTGACCGAGCAGCGCAAGACCAGGGCCCTGAACATCGCAGCCGGTTTGGCATTGAACCTGCTGCTGGTGGGGGGCGTCGTCCTGGCCGTCATGCGTTGGCGCGGTTTGGTCTGAGCGGCCCCGCTCTTGCGCAAACCGACGCGTTGAACTGCGCTCAGATCGCCAGCGGGGAAATGCCACCCGCAAAGGCCGTCAGGATCGGCGCAGTCAGGGCCAGACCTGCGCGCAGATAGTCGCTCGCCCCTTCCTTGAGCCCGTGGGTGGCTTTCCACGAATCAACGTCAAGCGGGTCCGCTGTCCGGGTGTCGATACCCGCTTTTCTGGCCAGCGCGCGTACCCGCCCATCGAGAAGCAGCGCCACCGGCAGATAAAAGCTCAGGATCAGCAGGCTGAAAAAGGTGCCGGTATATAAAGCGGCCGAGAGCAGAACAGCCCCATATTCAGCGCGCGCGGTATCCTGCACCAATTGCATGGGCCAGTACATCCAGCTTGTCGCAAAGAACATGCCGAAGGTCAGGACCAGCCCCGAGAGGTACAACTGCTGGCGCATCTGATTGAGGTTTTCGGCCAAAAGGTTTGCCTGTTCTTCGATATCGTCGCTGTCGCTGGTCGCAAGGCAGAGGATCATGCCGACGATCAAGGCACCGACCCCCAGACCCGCAAGCACATCGACCACTTCCATGACCCGTTCAAAGAGCGTCACCACCGGGTTCTCACCGCATTGGCCCCAAAGCCAGGGATCCTCGGGGCGGGTGCAGCCGGGGACCGAGCCCCGCGCCATGGCTGCCTCGAAAACCGCCGCGCCAAGTCGGTCAAAGACGTGGGTCTCCCTTGGTTCGCCAAAATTCCCTAGTGTGGACAGGCCCGCCATCAAGATCACGAAAGACCAGGTGGCGATAGCGGCCAACCGGGTTGCCGTTGCTGTCGGGCGCAGCAATGTGCGCACCAGCAGGGCCACGGCGAGAATCGTCAAAGCGGCATAAAACCAGGTGGCGGCCAGAAACCGGTACCGTCCCGCGGCTTCGAGCCAGGCAAACCCGTCCTTCAGGATTTCAGTGGAGACATTCAGATCATCGGTCATCATGTGATCGCTGATGCCCTTGTGCATCAGAAAGATCGTGATCGGGACAAGAATGATCGCAAAGTAGCGCAGCGGCACGGTGCGCGGCGCGGCCGACGCTGGTTGAGGCCCGGAGTGTGTCATTGGATCAGGATATCACAGGGAGGCGCGGGCCGCGAAGGCTGAGCGGTCACCTGGTATCTATTTCCCCACAACGTGGTGTCACCGCATCAGAAGCCGCGCCAGGGCAAAAAAAGGCCCTGCACGAGGTGGTGCAGGGCCTGCGGGCGGTAAGCGCCTTGTTCTACAGGTTTGGATACATCGGGAAGCGTTTGCAGAGGTCTGCGACTTCGGCTTTGACCTTTTGCTCGACGGCGCTGTTGTTGTCTTCGCCGTTGGCGGCGAGCCCGTCGACCACCTCGATGATCCAGTCCGCGATCTGGC
>JBCCUU010000028.1:0-42010 GCA_039196345.1 Pseudomonadota bacterium
GACACCTCCGACGATCTGGCCCGCCGTCCGTGAGAAACTCATCGGATATCTCCATGCAGAAACTCCCTCGCAAAAATACAAGGGCCGGAATCGCAGATCAAAAACTCAAGGGGAAGGTCGGGTCAAAACACCGCTTACAGAGAAGCTTTAACCAAATAGATCGTGATTGAGAGCGGAATGATGCATCAGCGGTGTAACCATCATGATGATGCAGCTTGACGGAATATGGAGGATTGGTGTCAACGGGCTCAAATGTCGTCATGTTACGGCTCTTAGTTCTTTCATACGGTCATCCAGAAAAGACATCCTTCGGATCATCATTGGATCGGCCCCGGGGTAGATAATCAACTGGTTGCCAGATTGTCTGGAAAAGAAATAGGCGATTTCATCTGGGCTCAGAAGTGGGGAGGCTTGGATTGAAGTCGATTGCCCTGAAAACCCGCTCGCCGCCTGTGACATACTGATTTCACCTTGGCTGACTTGTTTTATCGAAGAAACCCCAAGTCTCTCGGAGACATATTTTAGCGTGCTAAGATCGTTAAGGCCAAAGGTCTGAAAGATCGAAGCATTTCCAAGGAACGTTTCCCATCGGTCACGATAAATCTGCTTGAGTTGGGCAATGTCTTGCCAGATTGACCAAATCCTTACGCCGTAGCCAGCGAGTAATCCCGCTGCGGTCTCCAGAGCTTTCATATGACCCAACACATGCATTTCGTCCAAGATCATCAGAGCAGGGATGTCGGGAATTTTCCCCGAACTCTCAACGGCTCCCAACAATCGGTTAATGAACAGCCTGAAAATTCGAAAGTGTCGATGTAGTCGTGAGGCGGGTAGGCATAGATAGACGCTACTGTTGCCAAATTTCCATGTTTTCAAATCCGGGGATCGTTTGCCAGCTGACAAAGTTTCGGCAACTGGCGGTGATGACAAGAAGGCAATATTCTCGCGAACCGTGGACAAGACGCCGCTGCGCTCCCGATCACTCATACCAATTATTGCGGATGCGGCTTCGTGTGGAACTCCGTGGGCAATGGCTGGTGAATCATCGTGCGGATCATTGAGCATTTCGAATAGTTGCGTTTCAAATTCACCGGGTTCGTCAATGCCGGTTGGTAAGAAGATAAGACGACGAACTTCATTTAGGTCCCGTTTGGCAATGTTTGGGGAAGCAGCAACCCACGCGATGTAACCACGGAGCACTGATCTGGCAGAGTTTGTCCAATGATCTCCACCTTCGCGGCCCGAGTCTTCAACAACCAGCGCATCAGCGATGGCGTCGCATTCGTCAACGAAGTCGTTTGCAGCGGGATCAAGCCCGGCGAGGGGATTGAATCCGGACAGATAGGATGCATCAACATCCGCAACCCTAAATGGATCGATGACAAATACGTCTTGACCGAGCCCACCTTTCGGGACGTTGCGACCCACTCCCCTGCGCTCGGCGGTGAAGGTTGCATTTTCGCCTTTGGGATCAACCACCAGAACAGAACCGGGATACATAAGCAAATTGGGGATAATCGCGGATGTCCCCTTGCCAGCACGTGAACCAGCGATTGTGAGCAAATGCCGATTATCAGCAATGCCAAGTAAATCTCCGCTGAGAGATTCTCCGATGAACAGCTTCCCTTCTTGGTAGCGCCAGAAATCACTCTCTTGCAGCACATTTGGGTCCATCCAAAGTGCTCTCGGGGCGAACCCGACCGCCTGATCTGTTCCCGGTAAACCGCGCGGCAACTGCGAAAAATCCATTTAATGAATCCTAACATTCCTATTCTGGCAACTATGTTACCTGCCTGCTCTGTTGTCACCGCAAATCCCGCCCAAAGGCGACCAAATTAGTCCCGGGCAAGAACCTATAGTTCCAGTTTTCTCAGCTTGGCTCGTTTGTAGTGTTTGAACAACTTCGTTTGCCGCATCGTGCGGGCAATAGTCTGTGCAAGATGTTGCCGCTCCCGCTTCTGCTCAAGCAAAATTTTGTCGACTCGTTCTTGCAAGGCGCGACGCTCCTTGATCTGCTCACGAACCATAAAATCCCGTTGCTTCTGATCGCGGATAGCACAAACGCGGGCATCTAATTCGTTCTGTGATCTAATGACTTTTGCCTTTCCCGAAAACCGATCAAACAAACCACGAAGACCCTTATTCAACTTACTGGACCGAACTTTGGTTTCCGCAATCCAACGCTTTTCCTGACCGATTTGTAGCTTCATACGTTCATCGCGATGAGCTTGGGTCAGGGTGCGATGTTCCTGACGATGTGGATCAAGTTCTTGGAAGTGTCGGTTTTTGGTTTCAGCAATGAACTCTCGCGTTTGAAGTGAAACTTTGGACCGAATGTCCGCTTGGGTTTCGTCCACGGACTTCAAGTGTTTGGGGTGGCCCAACTTTGCTTCAACATCTTTGACCTTTAATCCGGTCCACTTTGAAATGGCATAAACGTTTCCATCCACATCCAGCGCTACAAAGCCACGACGATCACCCTTAGCTAAAAAGTATCCACTTCCTTCGAGCACATTTTTAAAGCTGCTCAAATTGTCAGTGCGCTCCCAAGTTTTCTGAAATATCTGTTTGATCTCACGTGGATCGACTTTTGAACGCTTGGCTTGTTGCCACTCCTCCAAAGTGAAATTCAGGGGGGATTTTTTACCGTGGGTCGCAAGGCCGTCTGGTAACTCCCACCCGTTTTCCAGAAATGTCTCACGAGATAAATCTCTTAGCTTGTTCTTGAAATGGGGAAGGTTGACGGCCTTCATGCCATTGGTGTCGATGCGAGACCACACAGCATGTGCATGACGACGTCCTTGTTTTTCATGGACAACCATCGCGTGCGGCTGATCTTGAAGTTGCAATGTCTTAGCGACACGTTGGGCCATTTGCTCAAAACCTTCATCAGACACATGAGCATCTTCAGGCGGGTTGAGACTGACTGAGAACAGAAATTGTTTACACCGCGTAGCCTTCGAAATAGCGTGGGCTTCATCCAATGCACCATGCAGATCATTCGCAACAAAGCCTTCGACCTTGGCCAGTGTTACATGATCGTTGTCGCGATCATTCATCAAATGATCTGCCAAGGCTCGAGCACCTGAACGCTGAGACGCAACGATAATCATGGCTTCATCCCAAGCGCTTTCATCAAGGTCACACGCATCCATGCGACTTCGGCTATCGCCTTGTGCAAATCCGCTTCCAACTCTTCATCCAGTACCAACGTGCCTTGATTGAGATGCTTGGCAATTTGGTTGAGGTTATTCGCTGTCCGAGATTGTCCTAGACGTGCAAGCATTTCTGCCAAGAGCTGTTGCTCCGCAACAGGTGGTTTTTGCCGCTTGCGGTATGTGGGAGCCGCGTCGTCAAAAACCACGGACTTGACGTAAGCCCCCAATGCTAAACTCCCAGCTTGTTGTTCCAGACGCTCACGTTCATCTTTCGTCAAACGCAACGACAGTGGTGCGGGGCGTTTCTTCGACTGGTTCTTCGCTTGATTTGTCATGGGCGCGGTCCCCGCAACTCATCAGCATGGGGTTTGAAGACATCGTGCCAACGCTCAAGTTCTTCGAACACGTCATCAAGGGTTGGTTCTGTATCGCCCGACACCTCATCAAATTCGGAGGCAGCAGCGTTCGAACTTTGTCTGTTCGACCGCACCATTCGAATCACAAAGCGCAAGAGATGAGCAGGTGCTCTGAAAGGATGCCCGCTCGGTGTTCGATTCTTTCGTTTTCGGACGTGATCGAAGTGCTTTAGATGGACCGATTTGCGCTTCGCGTGACGCTTCAGGCATGCTTTTCACTGTAGAATTCGGGCGGCCCGTTGATTTTGCACATCGAAAATCATTGCTCTGACCAATTTGAACTGGCGTTCTGCACCGGACTGCCTTGCTACAAGGTCCGTATGCCTCGTCGCGGTCTTCCTGCAGCGCCGAGCCTCCTGATGGATAATGCAGTCGAGGGTGTTGATCGCGGACAGCCGACCGGCAACCGAACCCGTCATCGAGGGAGGCCACAACGCTGCCGATCATGCGCTCATTCGTGGTGCGGTCACTTTGGACAAACTGCGCAACAGACGTGGGCACCCCCGGCTCGGCCTTTGGGCGACAACTCGACGCATACTTTGGGAAAAAATACACAAATTATCCAGAGGATGCGGCAAGTGGTCCATTGCTCCTTTGGTCAACTGCCTCTAAAACCGATGTGAATCTCTGGCTGAAACGGGAACCTCGGCCGGATAACGCATACAATCAGGAGGCACCGCATGGCAGACGCAGCCATTCACGGGCACGACCACCACGATGAGCGCGGGTTCTTTACCCGTTGGTTCATGTCCACCAACCACAAAGATATCGGTATTCTCTACCTGATCACATCCGCACTTGTCGGTTTCGTATCAGTGGCCTTTACCATCTACATGCGGCTCGAGCTCATGGAGCCGGGTGTGCAATACATGTGCATGGAAGGCGCACGACTGGCGGCGAGTGACGCCGTTTGTACGCCCAACGGGCATCTTTGGAATGTTTTGATTACCGGTCACGGCATTCTCATGATGTTCTTCGTGGTGATCCCGGCGCTCTTTGGCGGATTTGGCAACTATTTCATGCCATTGCAGATCGGCGCCCCCGATATGGCCTTCCCACGCATGAACAACCTGTCGTTCTGGATGTATGTGGCGGGCACGACCCTGGCCGTTTGCTCCGTTCTGGCACCGGGTGGCAACGACCAGGCAGGTTCAGGCGTTGGCTGGGTCCTTTACCCGCCGCTGTCCACGAATGAAGGTGGTTACTCGATGGATTTGGCGATCTTCGCGGTCCACGTTTCGGGTGCCTCGTCGATCCTCGGTGCGATCAACATGATCACGACCTTCCTGAACATGCGCGCACCGGGCATGACGCTCTTCAAGGTGCCGCTGTTCTCATGGTCGATCTTTGTCACAAGCTGGCTGATCCTGCTCTCCCTGCCCGTTCTGGCCGGTGCGATCACCATGCTGCTGATGGACCGGAACTTCGGCTTTACCTTCTTTGATCCGGCAGGCGGGGGCGACCCTGTGCTCTATCAGCACATCCTGTGGTTCTTTGGTCACCCTGAGGTCTACATCATTATCCTGCCCGGCTTCGGCATTATCAGCCACGTGATTGCGACCTTCTCACGCAAGCCGGTCTTTGGTTATCTGCCAATGGTCTGGGCGATCATCGCAATCGGCGTTCTGGGCTTTGTCGTCTGGGCGCACCACATGTATACCGTGGGGATGAGCTTGAACCAGCAGGCCTACTTCATGCTGGCCACGATGGTGATCGCCGTGCCCACCGGGGTGAAGGTGTTCAGCTGGATCGCCACCATGTGGGGCGGCTCGGTTGAGTTCAAGACACCGATGCTCTGGGCCTTTGGCTTCCTCTTCCTCTTCACCGTGGGCGGCGTGACGGGCATCGTGCTGTCGCAGGCCGCCGTGGACCGGTACTACCACGACACCTACTACGTGGTCGCCCACTTCCATTACGTGATGAGCCTTGGTGCCGTCTTTGCAATCTTTGCTGGGATCTACTTCTACTTCCCGAAGATGACCGGCAAGATGTACCCTGAATGGGCGGGCAAACTGCACTTCTGGGCGATGTTCATCGGGTCGAACCTGACCTTCTTCCCGCAACACTTCCTGGGGCGTCAGGGCATGCCACGACGCTACATCGACTACCCGGAGGCCTTCGCCTACTGGAACTGGTGGTCGAGCCTCGGTGCTTTCCTCTCTTTCGCTTCGTTCCTCTTCTTCTTCGGGGTGATGATCTACGCGTTGCGCAGAGGTGCGCCAGCGACAGAGAACAACCCGTGGAACGAATATGCGGACACGCTGGAATGGACCCTGCCCAGCCCACCCCCGGAACACACGTTCGAAATCCTGCCCAAGCAGGAAGAGTGGGACAAACAGCATAGCCACTAAGCCCATATGACAATCAAAAAGGCCTCGCTGACCGCGGGGCCTTTATTGTGTGGACGGCAAAGCGCATCGCGCTGAACCCCTCATGGAAGGCCAGTCTGCCAATGTCCGCATGGCACCCAGCAGGTAAATCCATTTTTTTCGCTGCGAGCGCTGGCAGCAAAAAGAATTTCGCCGTCAATCGTTTTCGACGCTGCGCGGTGGCAGGGAAATTTGCTATTCGTCTATAGCGCAGCAAAGTACTGGACCGCGATTAGCAGATGGATCCAGCACGTCCGTGGAGTTGGGTTCGCGATCGACGCGGATCGTCAGCGCCTCCCCGCAGTATGCGTCACTCGACCATTGTTCTCGAACCATTGGCAAACAAGGTCGCGTTGTTCAGTGTTCGATATACCCTGCCGTCAGCGGTGCGGCCCTGGACGAAGTCATAGGACCCGACATGGTTTGGCCGCTCCGGTCGGAGCCGCACACACGACCCATCGTTCAGCCAGAGCCGTCCGCGCGCCATTGTGCTCGAACCAATGGCGCATCAATGGACTTGCCGCCAAGCTCACGCCGCAGATGAGCACGGTCACACAAGCTGCTGAGCAGCGTCGATGGTGTGATCTTGACGCCCCGAAAAACAGGCGCCCCAAATGAATCCCTGGCCGTCGAAACGCTGACCGCCATGTGTGGGATCCATGCCTGTGCACATGTGGCATGCGCCCTTGGATATGAGCATGTGTCAAGTCAAGTTCGCCATAAATACCGCATTGCGCGCCCGTCACGACAACCGCTATCTTTTGACAAGGTTGCAAACCAGCAAGAACCAAACGGTGCGCACAAGACACATATGCCATACCAATGGACCACACCGCCCGATGAGGCTCGTCAGGAATTGAGGCTCTGGCCGCATAATTCGCTGCCGCCGAAAGGGTTGGCTGCATTCGTTCTGGCGACCTTCGGAATGATCCTGATCCCGGTCGTGACCCTGTTGGGGTCGCCCGTGCTCTGGGGGCTGTTGCCCTTTGCACTTATGGCGGTCGGGGGCATAAATCATGCGCTTCAACGCAACCGGAAAGCCCGCCAGATCGTGGAGATACTGACGCTCGATGGCGACGCGGCACAGCTTGTGCGGCAAGAGCCATCCGGCGCGAGGAAGGAATGGGATTGCAAGCGGTACTGGACGACGATCACAAAATACGAAACCGACGGTCCGATCCCGCATTATGTCACCCTGCGGGGCATGGGACGCGAGGTCGAAATCGGCGCATTCCTGAGCGAGAATGAGCGGGTATCGCTCTATGACGAACTTCTCCGGGCGTGGAAGCGTTAGGAGCCTGCCTGCCCGGGCCCGCAAGCCGCCAAACGTCAGCTCAGGCGGGCTTTGACCATCGGCCCGACTTTACCAAAATCCATCTGACCGGTGTATTTCGCCTTGAGCGCCCCCATGACCTTTCCCATGTCACGAATGCTGTCGGCACCGATTTCCTTGATGGCTTGCCCAACCGCCGTCTCGATTTCGGCGTCATCAAGCTGCTGGGGGAGAAATTCCTGAATCACCTCGACCTCTTCGCGTTCCCGCTCCGCCAGATCAAGCCTGCCGCCCTCTTCATAGGCGCGAGCGCTTTCCATGCGTTGCTTTGACATCTTGTCGAGAATCGCAAGCACCTCTGCCTCGCCCACGCCGTCGTCATTGCCTTCGGCTCTGGCGGCAATGTCCTTGTCCTTGATCGCGGCGTTGATCAGCCGCAGCGTCGACAGACGGTCCGCTGCCTTGTCCTTCATCGCCTGTTTGAGTGAAGTGGAAACCCGTGTACGCAAGTCCATGCCAGTGGCCCTTTTCTTCTTGCGGTGTCGTTTCGCAAGGTCGCCCTGTCGCGCCCTTACAAGGCTTGGACCATAGCCAAAGCACGACCCGCCCGCAACACCCTGTCCCCGGGATTGGAGATTTGCCATCTGGTCCTCTTCTCCCCGTGCAAGGCCCCTTGACCCTCTGCTGCCCCCCGTCTAGACATCGCCAGATTTTGCCCGCTGCTTTTGCACGAAAGGACCGTCCATGACAGCCCAAGCGCCCGACCGCCCCACCGCATGTCTGGCCCTTGCGGATGGCACATTGTTTTACGGCATTGGCTTTGGCGCAACGGGTCAGGCGGTCGCGGAACTGTGCTTCAACACCGCCATGACGGGCTATCAGGAAATCATGACCGACCCCTCTTATGCGGGGCAGATCGTGACCTTCACTTTTCCCCATATCGGCAATGTCGGTGTGAATCCCGAGGATGACGAAACCGGCGATCCGGTTGCGGCTGGGATGGTTGTCAAATGGATGCCGACCGAGCCCTCGAACTGGCGCGCCACGCAACATCTTGATGCCTGGCTGTCCGCACGGGGGCGCGTGGCGATGGGCGGGGTCGATACGCGGCGTCTGACGCGTGCCATTCGCCAGGCCGGCGCACCGCATGTGGCGCTGGCCCATGATCCAGAGGGCAATTTCGATGTGGAAGCGCTCGTGACCGCCGCAAGGGGGTTCAGCGGGCTGGAAGGGCTTGATCTGGCCAAAGAGGTCACCTGCGCGCAATCCTATCACTGGAATGAAATGCGGTGGGCCTGGCCTGAAGGCTACAAGCCGCAAATGGAACCCAAACACAAAGTGGTCGCTGTCGATTACGGAGCCAAACGTAATATTCTACGGTGCCTTGCCAGCGCTGGCTGCGATGTGACGGTTCTGCCCGCATCCGCCACCTTCGACGATGTGATGGCGCATCAACCCGACGGGGTGTTCCTGTCCAACGGTCCCGGCGACCCTGCGGCTACCGGTGCTTACGCAGTACCCATGATCCGCGATGTTCTGGACAAGACCGATCTGCCTGTCTTTGGCATCTGCCTTGGTCATCAGATGCTGGCGCTGGCACTTGGCGCCCAGACCGTCAAGATGAACCATGGCCATCATGGTGCGAACCACCCGGTGAAGGACAAGGACACCGGCAAGGTCGAGATCACCTCGATGAACCATGGCTTTGCCGTGGATGCACAGACACTTCCCGCTGGCGTGGTGGAGACGCATACGTCGCTCTTTGACGGCTCCAACTGCGGCATCCGCGTCGAAGGTCGCCCGGTCTGGTCGGTCCAGCACCATCCCGAAGCCAGCCCCGGCCCGCAGGACAGCTATTACCTCTTCGAACGCTTCTCAGAGGCCATGGCGCAACGCGCGAGCTGAACGCCAAAACTCACCTCAAGGTTGAAAAACCGAGGTTTAACAGTTCATTAACCGTGATTTGCAAGGATGGTGCGTCCCATCCCCGAGCGAAGTGCGCATAGATGAACGACCTCAACCTGAGACTGTGGCCGAACAAAGGCAATGCACCGTCGCTGGCGCATCCGCCGATTGGCCGAGTGTTGGTGGATCAGGGTAAAATTGGGCAGCGCGACCTTCAGCACGCGCTCAGGCTGCAAAAAAGGATTGATGCGCCGCTTGGCGACATCATGGTGTCCGAAGGGCTGGTCGAGAAAAAAGACGTGCTGGGTGCGCTGGCAAAACAGGCCAGATCAGATCGTGCGGATCTGGAACGAAATCCGCCTGCCCCCGAGATGGCAAAGGCCCTGTCTGCCGAGACCTGTATGCGGTTCGGTGTGGTTCCCTGGCAAGAGGATGCGAACGCGCTCTATGTCGCCACGAGCAGCCCGTCGGCTTTCTCCGCACTGCATGCGGCGCTGGGGCCGCGCGACAAACCGCTTTTTCCGGTCATTGTCGATGCGGCACAGATCACCGCGCAGCAAGGCCGCCTGCATGGCGCGGAACTGGCGGAGCGGGCGAGCACGCGCGTCGCGGCCCATGAAAGCTGCCGCACATGGGAGGGCCGGACCGCCGCGCGCGCACGCTGGGGCGGTGCGGTGCTGCTGGTGTTCTTGCTGCTTGCGTTCCTTGCACCCTTTTGGACCATCACAGCGCTGGTGCTGATGAGTACGCTATCCCTCCTGATGGTGAGCCTGTTGAAGCTCGCGGCCCTCATCGTCCATCTTATGCCGACAGGCTCGATTGTGCGCATCAGACGAAAGATACCGCCTCTTTCACCGGGAAAACCGATACTCCCCCGTCAAAGCGGTCTTTCCAACCTCGAATTGATACCGGTCGACGGCTACCGTGCCGAGGCCGCACTGGGCCTCCTCGGCGGGCTCCAGACCCTAAAGGATCGCGGGATAGGGCTTATCAACACCGACGACCGCAAGTTTCGCCTGCCGCGCGTCTCAGTCATGGTGCCGCTGTTGCAGGAACGCGAGATTGCGGGTCAATTAATCCATCGTCTATCGCAACTGACCTACCCGAAATCCCAGCTTGAGGTCGTGCTTGTGCTGGAGGCGGGGGACACCCTCACGCGGGAGACCATCGCCAACACTACCCTGCCGGAGTGGATGACAGTGATCGAAGTGCCCGAAGGCGGCGGGATCACTACAAAGCCCCGCGCGCTCAACTATGCGCTCGACTTCTGCACCGGGTCGGTGATCGGCGTCTGGGATGCGGAAGACTGGCCCGAAGCCGATCAGATCGAAAAGGTTGTGTCGCGCTTTAATGAAGCCCCGGATGATGTTGTTTGCTTGCAGGGGATCCTCGATTACTACAACTCCCGCAGCACATGGCTCGCACGGTGTTTCACCATCGAATACGCCATGTGGTGGCGCATCGTGATGCCCGGGATCGCCCGGCTCGGCCTCGTTGTGCCATTGGGCGGGACAACGCTGTTCTTCCGCCGAAGCGTGCTCGAAGAGCTGGGCGGCTGGGACGCCCATAACGTTACCGAAGATGCCGATCTCGGCGTGCGGCTGGCGCGCCGTGGCTACAAGACGGAGTTACTGTCAACGGTGACCCGTGAAGAGGCAACCAGTCGCGCCTGGCCCTGGATCCGGCAACGGTCCCGATGGCTCAAGGGGTTTCTGGTGACATATTGCGTCCACATGCGACAACCCCTGCGCCTGTGCCGCGAGGTGGGCCTTTTGCGGTTCCTCGGGCTTCAGACGCTCTTTCTGGCCGCTGTATCGCAATTCGCCGCCGCCCCGCTGTTGTGGTCGATTTGGCTGATCCCGGCTGGCGTGACCCACCCGGTCAGCGAGACACTCGGTTCCGGCCTGGTCTGGGGCTTGGCTGGTCTCTTTATTGCCACCGAAGTGCTGAATCTCGTTCTAGGGCTGGTCGCGGTCAGGAGTCGCGAGCACCGCCACTTGATGCTCTACGTGCCGACCCTGATGCTCTACTTCGGTCTGGGTGCTGTCGCGGCCTATAAGGCGATCTGGGAACTGGTCCGGGTGCCATTCTACTGGGACAAGACCCAGCATGGTGTGACCCGCCAGACCGATCCGCTCCCGCGCAGCAAGGCGCTTATTGAAAACCCCTAGCCGCGGTCAGAGCTCTTCCTGGCGCGCTACCGCATCCTGTTTCAGACGTGTCATAAACGCGACCGAGATATGATCCTTCAGCGCCTGATACGCTGCTCCTTCATCTTTGTTCTCGATCGCCCGCACGATCCCGTCATGTTCGGACTGCGCGATGGCCCCCCTGCCCTGCGCCGCCAGCGATGTGGAGGTCATCAATGCCATGGTGCGATGTACAAGGTCCAGTTGCTGGACCAGATACCGGTTGTGAGAGGCGAGATGTATCTGCTTGTGAAAGCGCCGGTTGGCCCGCGCCAAGGCGGGGGGATCGTCCACCAGCGCGTTGTCCGCCTCGACCATCTCGCGCAGGATGCTCACCTCTTCCGGCGTTGCGTGCTGGGCCGCAAGGCGGGCAGCCAGGCCTTCCAGCTCCCGTCGTACCACATAAAGCTCAGCCATCTGGTTGTGATCCAGCGAAGCGACGATCAGACTGCGCCCGTCCCGCGACAGGAGGGATTGAGTCTCCAGCCGTTGCAGGGCCTCCCGGATCGGGGTCCGGGAAACGCCGAAACGTTCCGCCAGTTCACTTTCGACCAGCCGGTCGCCCGGGCGGTAGACGCCAAGGTCAATGGCCTCCAGAATCATGCTGTAGGCATCGGTTTGGTGTGACTTGCTCATGATGGGGCGACGCCTTGGCTGTTTCAGTACACCACCTTAACGATGCAACCAGCGACGGCGCAAGCCCGGGGCCTTGCCGATCTCTGCGCGCCCTTCTAGGTAAGGGGCATGGTTAAAGATGCATTTTCACATGTCAGCACCTGGGTGTTCGACCTCGATCACACGCTTTACCCGCCATCGGCGCGGCTCTTTGACCTGATCGAGGTTCGCATGACGGATTATGTGATGAATGCGCTGGGGGTCACGCGCAAGGAGGCCGACCACCTGCGCGCCCACTATTGGCGAACTCACGGCACGACGCTGGCGGGTTTGATGCGGGAACACGGCGTGGACCCGGCACCGTACCTGACAGACGTACACGACATTCCCCTTGATCGCCTGACGCCCGATCCGGTTCTGGCCCGGCAAATCCGCGCGCTGCCGGGACGGCGGATCGTTTACACCAACGGCTGCGCGCCTTATGCGGAGCGCGTGCTGGACGCTCGGGGGCTCACCGGGCTTTTTGACGCAGTTTACGGCGTTGAGCATGCGGATTTCATGCCAAAGCCTGATATCGAGGCCTTCGAAAAGGTCTTTGAAACCGATGGGCTGATGCCCGAAAAGGCCGCCATCTTCGAAGATGACGCGCGCAACCTGCAAGCCCCGCACGACATGGGGCTGCGCACGGTACATGTGGCGGATACGCGCGGCGCAGGCGACCATATCCATTTCCACACCGACGATCTGAGCAGCTTTCTCGCGAAGCTCATCTAATACGTCCGAATGCGACAATCCGGCTCATTCCGTGCCGCCCGGGCGCACCTATCTCCAGCGGTAATGTTGAAATGGAGAAACCGATGACACTCGCCACAACCCCCACACGGCCGCCGCTTTGGCAGCGGTTTTTCTTTGCCATTCCCGTTCTGGGGTGGGTTGCCCGTGACCTGCTATTTGGCGACAAGAACAACGTCTGGTTTGCGCTCATTGGCTTTGTCAGCCTGTGGCTTTCCAGTGCGCTTGTCTTCGGTCTGCCGGGGCTTTACCTGCCCGCGCTCGCCTTGGTACCGGTGATGTTTGTGGTCCTGCTTTTCATCACCTGGAGCTAACTGTCTCATGGCCAATGTCCACGGTCGGGCCTATCATGACCCAAAAGACAGGGAGCAGACATGACCCGGACCCAATGTGACATCCTGATTTCAGGCGGCGGCATCGCCGGGCTGACCGCCGCGGCGGCATTTGGTACAGCCGGGTTCGACGTGATCTGTGTCGACCCGACCCCGCCCGTCACCGAAGAAAAGGATACCAAGGCCGACATGCGCTCAACCGCGATGTTGCAGCCTGCATGCAGCCTTCTTGATGCGGCGGGGCTTTGGGAGAGGTTGGCCCCCCACGCCTCAGCCTTGCAGGTGATGCGCATTGTCGATGCCGGCGGCGCAGAGCCGGAAGCGCGGCTGACCAAGGACTTCAACGCCTCCGATGTCTCGGACTTGCCGTTTGGCTGGAACCTGCCCAACTGGCTGCTCCGCCGTGAAATCCTCGCGCGGCTGCATGATTTGCCGAATGTCGATTTCCGACCGGGCACCGGCACGCGGTCACTCTTCACCCGCGAGGGAGAGGCGCGCGTTGGGCTGAGCACCGGAGACCGTGTAACGACAAAGCTCGTTGTCGCGGCGGACGGCAGGAACTCTCCCATGCGGGAGGCAGCGGGTATCCCGGTCACGACAAAACGCTACGGACAAAAAGCGCTCGCCTTTGCCGTCACCCACCCGATCCCGCATGAAAACGTCTCGACCGAGATACACCGGACCGGCGGCCCCTTTACCTTGGTACCCCTGCCCGACCGGGATGGCGTGCCCTCTTCCGCCATTGTCTGGATGGATGACGGCCCCTTGTCTCAGGCGCGGATGGAGATGGAAACCGACGCTTTCGAAGAGGCGATATCGGAACGCAGTTGCTACCTCTTCGGGCCACTGACCCTCGCCTCCCACCGCACCATCTGGCCGATCATCAGCCAGAAAGCGGAGCGTCTTGCGGCTGAGCGGATTGCCCTGATTGCGGAGGCCGCCCATGTGGTGCCGCCCATTGGCGCGCAGGGTTTGAACATGAGTCTCGCGGATACCGCCAAACTCTTGCAGCTTGCGCAGGAGCGTCCGGAGGGGCTTGGCGACCGCACGATGCTCGATGCCTATCACAAGGCGCGCCACAACGACGTTGCCCTGCGCGTTCAGGGCATTGATCTGCTCAACCGCGCAAGCCAGGTGAGCACCCCGGCCTTGCGGGATGCGCGTGCCATGGGGCTCAATGCACTTTACTCATTGGCGCCCGTTAGGCGGACCCTGATGCAGATGGGCCTGGGCGTCAGATAACCGCGTCCAACACGCGTTCCAGCCGCGCGACCGTGCCATCCACGTCGTAGAGCTTGTCTAAGCCAAACAACCCCAGCCGGAAGGTGCGGAAATCGGCGGGCTCATCACATTGCAGGGGCACGCCCGCCGCAATCTGCATGCCTTCTGCAAGGAACTTCTTCCCGTTCTGAATATCCGGATCAGCAGTGTAGCTGACCACTACACCGGGCGCGCCAAATCCCTCTGCGGCCACCGAAACGATACCTTTCGCGGCCAGCGACGCCCGCACGCGGTTGCCAAGAGACCATTGCGCCTCTTTCAGACGTTCGAACCCGTACGCGTGCGTTTCCAGCATGGTGTCCCGGAAAGCCCGCAGGGCGTCTGTCGGCATGGTGGCGTGATAGGCATGGCCACCGTCCTCATAGGCCTTCATGATGCTGCGCCACTTGCCCAGATCAATGGCAAAACTGTCCGACTGCGTGTCGGCCAGCCGCGCCTCCGCCCGGTCCGACAACATCACAAGGCCCGCCGATGGGGAGGCCGACCAACCCTTCTGCGGGGCGGAGATCAGCACATCGACACCGGTTGCCTTCATGTCGATCCAGGCACAGCCTGACGCGATGCAATCGAGAACCATCAACGCGCCGACCTCATGGGCCGCTACGGCCATGGCGGTCACGTAGTCATCGGGCAGGATCACACCGGCACTGGTTTCCACATGCGGGGCAAAGACCACATCAGGCTTTTGCGCGCGGATCGCCTCGACCACCGTGTCGATGGGTGCGGGTTCAAAAGGGGATGGGCTCGCATTGCCGGTCTGGCGCGCCTTGAGCACGGTCGTGTTGGCTGTGAGGCCCCCGGCCTCAAAAATCTGGCTCCAGCGATAGGAGAACCAGCCGTTGCGCACGACGAGCACCTCCGCCCCGCGCGCAAATTGCCGCGCCACAGCCTCCATGCCGTAGGTGCCGCCCCCCGGCACAAGCGCCACGGCATCGGCATTGTAGACGTCCTTGAGCATCGACGAGATGTCGTTCATGACCTGCTGAAATGCGGTGCTCATGTGATTGAGCGAGCGGTCGGTGAAAACCACCGAGAATTCTTCCAACCCGTCCGGGTCAATCGTGTCGAGCAATGCGGCCATGCCATCCTCCTGCAAGTATTTCGGACAGCCATAGCCTTTCACGGCCCTCTGCGCAAAGCCTCGATTGACGCACCCTTCGGGTCACAGCGGACCGGGCAGCCGCTCTTCACTCAGCAACACATTTGCCTCCACCTCGCCCGCGCCGGGCAAGGTCATGATCCGACGTCGCAGGACCCGTTCAAAATCGGGAATATCCCGGGCCACGACGCGCAATCGGTAATCGTATAGCCCCAGCACATGTTCGACCTGTTGCACTTCGGGAATAGCGCTGACGGCACGCTCAAAGTCCTCAAGGCTCACCCGGCCCTTTGTCGCAAGCTTGACGCCGAGGAAGACGGTGACGCCAAATCCCAGCTTTTCCGCGTTGAGGCGCAGACGCCGCCCGCTCAGCACACCCGCGTCTTCGAGTCTTCGTATCCGTCGCCACGTGGCGGGCTGCGACAGGCCGAGCGTGCGCCCGAGCGCCCCGGCGCTTTGCCGGGCATCCGCCACCAAAGCGCGGATGATCGCGCGATCAAGGGCATCGAGATCAGTCACAGGGGCAATGCCTCTTCGCTTTTGATTCGGGCGATCTGCATCAGGGCTTCGATGTCAGAGATATGCGGCAGGGTCAGGATGCGGTCCCGGTAGATATCATGGTAATGCGGCATGTCCCGCGCAATGATATTGAGCCGCACGTCAACGCGCCCCAGAAAGCTCTGGATCTGGGTGACTTCGGGCACCTGTCGCGCCGCTGCCGTGAATTCATCGAAGGCGCGCGGAACGGTCTTGTCGAGGGTCACCCGCAAGGAGACTTCGACCGCATACCCAAGGGCCGACCAGTTGATGACGGCGCTGACCCCCTCTACGACGCCGGTTTCCTGCATCCGCGCGAGCCGCCTGACGGCCTTGCCCGAGGTGATCCCCACACGGTCCGCCAACTCCGTTGGAGAGAGGGTTGGATCAGATTGCCAGTGTCGCAGAAGGCGGCGGTCCATGTCATCAAGCATGAAATTTTCACTACTTTAATACTGGGCGAATGAAAACATCACCTTTTGCAGAAATACCCATTTTTTCATTGATGTAGAAAGATATCGGTCAGGATAAGGTCCGCTCAGGACTAACCAGCAATAAGGAGCGCCCAAATGCGCGTATATTACGACCGTGATTGTGATGTGAACCTCATCAAGGACATGAAAGTGGCCATTCTGGGCTATGGCAGCCAGGGCCACGCCCATGCGTTGAACCTGCGCGACAGCGGTGCAAAGAACCTCGTTGTGGCGCTGCGCGAAGGCTCGCCCTCTGCCGCGAAAGCCGAAGGTGAAGGCCTTCAGGTGATGGGGATTGCCGAAGCGGCAGCCTGGGCCGATCTGATCATGTTCACCATGCCCGATGAGCTTCAGGCCGAGACCTACAAGAAATATGTCCACGACAACATCCGCGAAGGGGCCGCAATTGCATTTGCCCACGGCCTCAACGTGCACTTTGGCCTGATCGAGCCGAAAGAAGGCATCGACGTTGTGATGATGGCCCCGAAAGGCCCCGGCCACACTGTGCGCGGCGAATACGTCAAAGGCGGCGGCGTACCCTGCCTTGTGGCGGTGGACAGAAACGCCTCCGGTCGCGCGCTGGAAATCGGCCTTTCCTATTGCTCCGCTATCGGCGGTGGACGCTCCGGCATCATCGAGACGAATTTCCGTGAAGAATGCGAAACCGACCTCTTTGGCGAGCAGGCCGTATTGTGCGGCGGTCTGGTCGAACTCATTCGCATGGGTTTCGAGACGCTGGTCGAAGCAGGCTACGCGCCCGAGATGGCCTATTTCGAGTGTCTGCATGAGGTGAAGCTGATCGTTGATCTGATCTACGAAGGCGGCATCGCCAACATGAACTACTCGATCTCCAACACGGCGGAATACGGCGAGTATGTCTCCGGCCCGCGCGTCTTGCCCTATGACGAAACCAAGGCCCGCATGAAAGACATTCTGACTGACATCCAGACCGGCAAATTCGTGCGTGACTTCATGCAGGAAAACGCCGTGGGTCAGCCGTTCTTCAAAGGCACGCGCCGCATCAACGACGAGCACCAGATCGAAGCGACAGGTGAAACCCTGCGCGGCATGATGCCGTGGATCTCTGCCGGCAAGATGGTCGATAAATCCAAGAACTAAGCGCACCCGCTTAGCAGCCCGCCACCCCGGCCCTCGCGTCGGGGTGGCTTGTTCCGAAGCGGTCCCATATCTAATGGCCCGAAATGATGGCGGCAAGCTGGTCCATGCTGTCGATCCTCGGGCGGCGCCAGGCTAAAGCGTCATGCGAAAAACCTGAAACACGTAACGCTGCCTGAAATCAAAGATTGGGGCGCGTTACGTGATGCCTGATGTTTCAGGTATTTCGTCAGACGCTCTAAGCCAACCCGCTGCGATCCGGCGTGCGTCAGGCCCGGCTCACCGCGTCAGCAACCGCTTCGACCACGTAATCGACAGCCCCTTCCATCACGGTCGGGTCTTCGTGTTCCGCCATCACCCGGATCAGCGGCTCGGTTCCCGACTTCCGAATGAGCAGCCGACCTGAGCCCGAAAGCCTCTGTTCCGCTTCCGTGATCGCCAATTTGACCGAGGCCATCTCCAACGGCGTTTGCCCCGCTGTGAACCGGACGTTCTTGAGCAGCTGCGGCACCGGCTCAAACCGGTTGAGCAACGCGCTGGCCCTCTTGCCCGACCCGATCATCGCAGCGAGGAATTGCAGCCCCGCCATCAGCCCATCGCCGGTTGTCGCATAATCGGTCATCACGATATGACCCGATTGCTCTCCGCCGAGGTTGAAGCCGCCGCTTCGCATCCGTTCGACCACATACCTGTCCCCCACCGATGTGCGCTCAAGTCTGAGGCCCTTACTTGCGAGGTGGTTTTCCAGACCAAGGTTGGACATGACGGTCGCAACAAGGGCGTTATTGCTCAAGCGCCCCTCATCGGCCCAGCGTTCCGCCATCAGCGCCATGAACTGGTCGCCGTCAGCCACCTTGCCCGTCTCGTCAATCAGGATCACGCGGTCTGCATCCCCATCGAGACAGATGCCCACGTCTGCGTTATGCGCGACCACGGTTTCAGCCGCCGTCTGGGGTTTGGTGGACCCGCAACCTTCGTTGATGTTGGTGCCGTTCGGGGCCACGCCGACCGGAATGACCGTCGCGCCCAGCTCCCACAGTGCTTCTGGACCCACCCGGTAGGAGGCCCCATGGGCGCAATCGATCACCACCTTGAGACCATCAAGGCGCATCTGGCGCGGGAAAGAGGTCTTGAGCCGTTCGATATACCGAAAGCGCCCGTCATCAATGCGCTTGGCCCGGCCAATACTGCCCGCAACGGCCGTTTTTGCCCCCGCATCGATCAACGCCTCGATCTCGTCTTCTACCTGGTCGGACAGCTTGAAGCCATCAGGCCCAAAGAACTTGATGCCGTTGTCAAAGGCGGGGTTATGACTGGCCGAAATCATCACGCCCAGATCCGCGCGCATAGAGCGCGTGAGCAAGCCCACCGCCGGTGTGGGCACAGGCCCCAGCAGCAAGACATTCATACCGGTGGAGGTCAGCCCGGCGGTCAAGGCGTTCTCGAACATGTAGCCTGAAAGCCGCGTGTCCTTGCCAATCACCACGCGATGTGCCGCCGACTCGTCCCTGCGAAAGTACTGCCCCACGGCGGCACCGATGCGCAGCGCCATCTCTGCTGTCATCGGGTGTTCGTTGGCGCGCCCACGCACCCCATCTGTTCCAAAAAGCTTACCCATGCCCGTGTCCTGCCATGGTTGCGCGCCAGAGTGCAATGGCCTGCACGGTCTCTGGCACGTCATGAACGCGCACGATTTGTGTCCCATGTTTCAACGCCGCGAGCGCAACCGCCACGGACCCGGGCATACGCGCCGCCGCATCCTCCACCCCCGCAAGGGTACCGATGAAGCGTTTGCGCGAGGCTCCCAGCAGCACCGGCACGCCAAGTCCGTGGAAAAGGGACAACCGGGACAGAAGCGCGAGATTATGCTCCAATGTCTTGCCAAAGCCGATCCCGGGGTCCGCAATGATCTGGTCGCGCGGAATGCCCTGCGCCACGAGCCACGCGATCCGGTCTGCAAGAAAGTCGTAGACATCTAGCAATACATTATTGTAGCGCGGATCGTTCTGCATGGTGGTTGGATCGCCCTGCGCGTGCATCACGCAAACAGGCACACCACGACGGGCGCAAAGCGCTGCGAGGTCAGGATCGAAGGTAAAGCCCGAGACGTCATTGACCAGCGTCGCACCTGCATCCAGGGCCGCTTCGGCAACTGTGGCTTTGCGGGTATCGATGGAGATCGGCGTCTGCACCCCGGCCTTTCGCAAGGCTTCGATCACCGGCGCTGTGCGGGCAATCTCTTCATGCTCCGGCACGAGGCGCGCCCCGGGGCGTGTCGATTCGCCGCCTATGTCCAGAACGTGCGCCGCGGCCATAGCCCCGGCCCCGGCAAGCGCGGCGTCCAGACCATGGTGTTTGCCCCCATCGGAAAAGCTGTCAGGGGTCACGTTGAGGATACCCATGACCACCGGTTTGGAGAAATCGAGCCCCGCGATCCCTGCTCTGGGCGCGGTCAGGGCTTCGATCACAGATGCCGGCGCTTCATCGACCGGGACAACCCGCGCAGGCGCGTTTCGCAACAGAACCTCCAGATGGGTGAACCAGCTCCAGCCGCCCGCCAGCGTCACCGCGCCCTCCGGTCGGGCGGGGCCACACTGCGGCAGAGGGCAAAAATACGCCTCCATCGCTAGATTGTTGCGCTGTCGGCGGCGACGGCCCGCAATGGCACAGAAGCGTCCCTTGGCAACTCGGCCCCAATGACCAGCATCTCGCCTGCGTCGAAGGTCGCGGCAAACCAGGCCGCAAGGGCCACCGCATCCCGGGGCTGTGCAGAGGGCCCATCCACCGCGTCGAGCACGATCTTGGAAGGCGCCCAGACGCAGGATTGCCCGTTCTTCATGGCCCAGTCCAATTCCGTCCGCGTGGACACAACAACACAGCGGTCGTCCTTGGAGGCCAGAACCCAGGCGTTCTGCTCGATCGCCAGCAGGTCAATCCGCCTTTGGGCCATTTTGTGGTCGATCTGCGGGGCACGCGTATCAGAGGCCCCGACACAGAAGATCAACGGTTGCCCGCGTGATTCCAACTGGTCGATCCAGCCGCTCAGCAAGGGCGACGCAATGGCCGCGTTGCTCAGATAGACCAGCGCCGGTTGCGGCACCACCTGATCCTCTTCCCGCAGAGCTGTCCCCCCCATGGCCCGGACGATTTCCACACCCAAGGCACCGGGACCACGATCAAGCTTCTCGATCCGGACAAAAACCCGCACGGCCTGCGGCTCGATCAGGATGCGCTCTGCCACACGTTCCGCGAGGGTTTCCAGGAGGTTCAGCCGTTCATCCGCCAACTCGTAGGCGATCGCTTCGGTCACACGGTCATAGCTCAGGATCCGGTCCACATCGTCATCAATCGGGCCGGTGAGCGGCTGTACCTCGACCACGATGTTGAAACAGACCCGTTGCGTCACGCCCCGTTCCGCCTGAAAGGCGCCGATTTCGACATCGACGATGTGATCGCGCAGGGAAATCCTGTCGAGCGGTATGGCTGAGGCCGTCGCCTCCGAACGTTCGGACGGATGCGCGAACGCCAATCTGATCTCGGAACTCATCGACGGGCCTTTCCATGCGGGACAGCAGACGCGAGTCTGCGCTCTGCTGCTCCTTTAACAAGGTCGAGACGGTCAGGCCAAGCCCCGAATGCAGAAGCTCAGTTGCTGGCCGTGCGCCAGGTGTGACGGTAGAAGATATGGGTCCCGATCGCCGCAGTCTTGGTGTAGACTTTGCTCCAGCGCGGTTTGACCGCCGTGGTGTGATAGTGCGTGGCGCCTTGCGTCACCTTTGGCGCCACGCCATCCAGCGCTGCCCGGGCAACTTTCGCAACACGGTCAAAGGCGCGCGGTTCGTTGATTACTTCCTTGCGACCGTCACAGGTATAGGTGAACTGGCACTGATACTTCTTGCCCGTCCCCTGATTGATGACGCCACAGGCAGAGCTCGGGAACCGCTCCGATTTGACACGGTTCAGAATGACTTCGGCGACGGCAAACTGCCCTTTGACCGTCTCACCGCGCGCTTCGAAGTAGAGCGCCTCGGCCAGACAATCGAGGTCCTCACCGCCCGTCGCCGCAGGCTGCGCATCAAGCCACTGCTTTGAAAACTCGACCTCGCGGGACGCGACGGTTTTGACGTCCCGGTCGCGCATCAGGTCGCTCTCTGCGGTGCCGAGCGTTTCGGCCTGATCCGCGTGAGATGACGCACCTGCCGCAAACGCAGGTATCGCCACACAAAAGCCCAGATTGAGCCCAAATAAAATCGACAAAGTCTTTTTGCAGAACATACGCATGCGTGCATTCCCCACCAAATTACCCTGGTGCGGTCTGTACCGAGATCAGAACTTTACGTAAAGTTTACCGCCCTCACTTACCCCAAACGGTCAACAATACTGTCACATATATGCAATTGTTTACGCAATATGCGGTAAGGAAAGGGCATATTTCTACTTAATGTTGTCGGTGACCGCAAGTTGTGCGGCAGCTAGTCGCGCCACGGGCACCCGGAAAGGCGAGCAGGAAACATAGTTAAAACCGGCTGCCCGGCAGAATGCTATCGATTCGGGGTTGCCTCCGTGCTCTCCACAGATCGACAAAGTCACCTCCGGCTGCGCCGCGCGCCCTCTTTCTGCCCCAATCTGGAGCAATTCGCCCACCCCGTCGATGTCCAGAGAATGGAAAGGGTCTTCCGGGAAGACACCCTGTTGGACATAACCCGACATGAAGCGCCCGGCGTCGTCGCGCGACAAACCATAGGTCATCTGCGTGAGGTCATTGGTCCCGAAGCTGAGAAAGGCACAATGCGGGGCAATGTCGCCCGCGCGGATGCAGGCGCGCGGCGTCTCGACCATCACGCCGAGGCGGTAGTCAAAGTCGAGGTCGCGCTCAAGCCGGACCGCCGAGGCCACGCCATCGATGGCTGTCTTCACCAATTCAACCTCACGTCTCGCCGACACCAGCGGGATCATGATTTCCGGCACCACCGGGGCACCCTCGGCACTGGCATCCACCGTTGCTTCGAAAATCGCGCGGGCCTGCATCTCGTAGATTTCGGGGACCGTCACGCCAAGGCGCACCCCACGCAGACCCAGCATGGGGTTGTACTCCATCATCGCCTCGATCCGCCGGGTCACATCCGACAGCGGCAAATCAAGCGCATCGGCCAGATCCCGCTGACCCACCTTGTCCGTCGGCAGAAACTCATGCAGCGGCGGGTCGAAGAGGCGAATACAGACCGGCTTGCCCTCCATGATCCGGAAGAGCTGGGTGAAATCGTCCCGCTGCATCGGCAGCAAACGCTCCAGCACCGCGCGGCGATCCTCCGAGCTTTCGGCGAAGATCATCTCGCGCATCACGGTCAGACGGCCCGGCTCAAAGAACATATGCTCGGTCCGGCACAGCCCGATGCCTTCGGCGTTGAAGTTGCGTGCGGTTTGCGCGTCGGCGGGCGTGTCCGCATTGGCGCGCACTTCGATGTCGCGCAATTCATCCGCCCATTCCATCAGGGTCTGGAAGCTCTCGTCCAAGGCGGCTTCACTCATCTCCGGCGCACCGGCCAGGACCTGCCCGGTCGTGCCATCCAGCGTGATGATCTCCCCTTCGACGAACACGCGCCCGTCTTCGGCCACCAACTGCTTGCGGCGGCGGTTGAATCGCATGGCAGAGGCCCCGACAACACAGGGCAACCCGATGCCCCGCCCGATCACAGCGGCGTGGCTGGTGATGCCGCCCCGCTCGGTCAGAACGCCCACGGCGGCATGCATGCCGCGCACGTCTTCCGGCGACGTCTCCCGGCGCACGAGGATGCAGGCTTCGCCCCGCGCCGCACTGGCCTGTGCATCCGCCGCGCTAAAGACGATGGCACCGGTGGCCGCCCCGGGGCTTGCCGCGATGCCGGTGCCGATCACATCCCGCTCTGCATCCTGATGCACCTGACGATGCAGCAGCTCGTTCAGGGTGCGCGGCTCGACCCGCATAAGGGCTTCCGCGCGGGGGATGATCTTGTCCTCCGCCAGCCGGACGGCGATGCGCACCGCAGCGCGGCTGGAGCGGGCAACACGGACCCCGTCAAGGATATGCACGTGCCCGTTGTCGATGGCAAATTCCACCTGCATTTCGGCCCGCAGTTTGACGCGCATCAACGCGCAATGCTCCTTGAGGGCGTTGAAGGCGGCGGGTTCGATCTCTTCCAGGGAGGGTCCGCGCGGATCGCGGCCCAGATACATGGCGGCTGCATTGCCCTCGACCGCATCGCGCCCCTGACCCTGGCTGAGATAGCGCCCGGTGATCTGCGGCAGCCCGGTGTCACTGTCCACCAGTTGCAAGACGCCTGAGCCGCATTCGCCGCGCCCGACCCCCATGGCCATCTGTTGCACCACAAGGCCCAGCCCCGCATCCGCCGGGGCCCCCTTTGCCTGGCGCAGCAGCCGGGCCGACGTGCCATCCCATGCCCGCGCCATGGACTTCAGAACCGCTGCAAGCTGCTCTCCGGGATCGGTCGGGAAGGGTTCGTCCATTTCGATCTCGTAGGCACGCAGCGACTCGGTCAGGGCGGCATGCCCGTCCTTGGCCACGTCATCGAACATGTCGGGATCAAGACGCGCCACATCCACGGCAAAGGATTGCACGAAACGGGTGAAGACGGCATTCGCGGCCTCTGCCCCCAGTTCCTCGACCAGCAAGGCGTGGCGTGCGTCATTCATGCCGATGTTCAGAACCGCGCCGGGCCCGCCCCAGTCGGGGTCTTCCGAGGAGGGGCGCACGCAGAGCAATGCGCCTTCGGGAAATTGCGAGACAATGGCCGCGATATCGGGCAACTCACCCTTGGCAATGCGCTGGACCGCATCAAAGGACAATGCCACCGTGCGCGGGACGGGAAGGTCGAGCCGTACGAGCCGCTGCAGGCATTTCGCACGACCGCCATGGGTGTTGTTGGCAATGGGCGCTTTGGGCGTCACCAGGGTGGTATGCGGGTTATTCTGCACTGCGGCACCTTCTTTCTCTCGGTCGCAGCATAGGGTGTAAACCTGCGCTGACAAGTCCCCCATGTCAGCGCTTACACGCCCCGTTCAGCCGTCCACTTTGGTGAGGTCCGCGACAGAGAGGCAAATCCCTGTGATCCGGTTCAGCAGGTTGAGCCGGTTGCGCCGCACGGTCTGGTTTTCGGTGTTGACCTGAACCGCCTCAAAAAAGGCGTCAATGGGGGCCCGCAGTGCTGCCATCGCGCTCATGGCGGTGGAGAAGTCCCCCTTTTCCATCGCCGGGGTGATCTGCGCCTCTGCCGCGTCGAGTGCTGTGAAAAGCGCACGCTCCTCCTCCGTCTCCGCGTATTTGACGTCCGCCCCGTAGGAGTATTCCACCCCATCGGCCTCCTGCGCCTGCGTCAGGATATTGTTGGCCCGCTTGAATCCCTGAATGAGGTTCTCGCCGTCTTCGGTCTTGAGCACGTCATTCAAGGCTTTCGCCCGTTTGACCAAAAGCGCCAGATCATCATTGCCGGGCATGGAGATGCAGGCGTCGATGATGTCATGGCGGATGCCCTGATCGCGGAGGTAGACTTTCAGGCGGTCGTGGAGGAAGGATAGAACATCAGCTGCAAGCATGTCGGCGCGTCGGTCGCTGGCTGCGTTTGGATCTTCTGGAACATCACTAGCCCACTCATAGGTCAGGAAGCCATGAACTCGCTTGTGATGAGAAATCACTTTTATCAGCGGGATGGATATTTGCTCGTCCAGCACAATACGGACGATGCCCAACGCCGCCCGCCTGAGCGCAAAGGGGTCTTTACTCCCCGTCGGCTTCTCATCAAACGCCCAGAACCCGGTGAGTTTGTCGATCTTTTCGGCCAGCGCAACCGCAACGGAGACCGACGCGGTGGGGACAGCGTCGGAGGGACCGAGGGGCGCGTAGTGTTCCTCTGCCGCCGCCGCTATGGCGTCGGATTTCCCAGCGGCCTGCAGGTAGTAGCGGCCCATCAGGCCCTGAAGTTCGGGGAATTCATAGACCATCTCGGAGGACAGATCAGCCTTGGCCAGACGGGCTGCCTCTTCGGCCTCACCGGCGTCGGCACCGACCATCGGCGCGATCTCCCGTGCAAGGGTTGCCACCCGGTCGATCAGTTCGGCCTGCGTGCCCAGCTTGTTGTGGAATGTCACGTTTTCGAGGGCCTTCAGCCACGCATCCATGCCCGCTTTGGCCGCGCGCAAATCGTTCTCCCAGAAGAACTTCGCATCCGCCAGACGCGCCGAGAGCACCTTCTCATTGCCCGCCAGAATGGTCGCGCCATTGTCCGCCGTCTCGCGGTTGGCCACGGTGATGAAGCGTTCGATCCGCCCTGTCTTGGGGTTGCGCACCGAAAAGAACTTCTGATGCTCTTTCATCGAGGTTTGCAGGACCTCTGGCGGCAGGTCGAGGAAATCGTCACCGATCCGGCCCATCAGCACGACCGGCCATTCCACAAGCCCCGCGACCTCGGCCAGCAGCCCCTTGTCCTCCACCACTTCCAGCCCGTTGGCAAAGGCCTGATTGGTCGCATCGTGCCAGATCGTCTCAGCGCGTTCATTTGGGTCGAGCATCACATAGGCCCGCTTGAGCTTGGCCGCGTAGTCGTCAAACCCGGTGACGGCAAAGGCCCCTGGCGCCATGAAGCGGTGGCCCTCTGTCTTGTCGCCCGCGCTGATCTGCTCCACCGTCAAGGGCACCACTTGCGCCCCCGCCTCATCGCTCAGGATACACAGGATGGAATGCAGCGGGCGCACCCAGCGCAGGGACCCCTCGCCCCAGCGCATGGATTTGGGCCAGGGGAAATTGCGGATCGTCTCCTCAAGGGTTGCGGCGATGATCTCTGCCGCAGGCCGCCCGGGTTTGGTGATCTTTGCAAAGAGCACCGGCCCCTTGGGCGTCTCGCGCGTCTCCAGTGCGTCGCGGGTCAGCCCGGCCCCGCGCAGGAACCCCTCGATCGCCTTTTCCGGTGCGTCGGCGCGCGGGCCCTTGCGCTCTTCCACCGTGGTGGGGCTTTCGGCCAGCACACCCTCGACCGTCAGCGTGAGGCGACGTGGCGTCGAGAAGGCCGCCGCAGAGGCGTAGGTCAGGCCTGCCTCGACCATGCCATCGGTCATGCGTTTCCTGAGGTCATCCGCCGCACGCGCCTGCATGCGGGCCGGGATTTCTTCGGAAAACAGTTCGATGAGCAGATCGGGCATGAAGAGTCTCTACAGGTTGAAGGCCACGGGGGAGGCGGTCGCCTTTGCAATAGCGGCAATGAAAGCCGAGACCAAGGGCAAGAATGCCAAGGCGCAAGAGACAGCTGTCACCGGATCGCGGGTCACTAGAACAGGTGTCATTGCCCGGGTACCGGTCGTGCAGGGCATTCCTCGCCGACGATGGTGCCGTCATAGGCCTTTTCGCCGCAATCATTCAGCTCGTGCCAGATGTAGCCGCGCCCGTCTTCGGTGATGGCCACGATCCGGTCGACGCCGAATTCGACGTTTTTCTCGCCCAGAAAGGCCAGCGCCGTTCCGGACTTCAAAGCCTCCGCAATGGCTGTGGCGTCAAAGCACTCAAACCAGTTTGGCGCGTTGCGCGGCACGGCCCTCTCAAGCCCCACGTAGGTCTCGGTGAGCATCGCGAGGCTCGACGGTGTTGTGAAACAGGCGCGAAACCGGATGGGGGAGCTTTCCGCATCAATGGCCTCGACATTCTCGGCCAGAATCGCAACCGGGGCGTTGCCAGCCAAGGGCATCAGACGCACCTCCTGCGCCTCGGCGGTCACCTCTTCATAGAAGCCGTAGACCTGGAGGTAATAGAGCGCACCGCCTGCGATCACTGCCGATAGCATGATGACAATCCCGACAATTCTGCCGCTCATGCAGCGCTCTCCGGCGTCCATCCGCCTGCGCGGGTCTGCACAAAGGCATCCGCGCATTGCTTGGCCAGAGCGCGAACACGACCGATGTAGGCCTGCCGCTCGGTGACGGAGATCACCCCGCGCGCGTCCAGCAGGTTGAAGATGTGGCTGGCCTTGATGCATTGGTCATAGGCCGGATGGGCCATGATGATGCGTTTGCCGGTCTTCGGGTCGTGATGCTCTGCCTCAAGGATTTCGCGACAATGGGCTTCGGCCTCTTCGAAGTGGCGCAAAAGAACATCGGTGTCCGCCGTGTCAAAGTTCCAGCGGGCGTATTCCTCTTCGGTCTGCTTGAAGATGTCGCCATAGGACAGCGCAATGGGTGTCTGCGGGTCGTTGAAGGGCATCTCCATCACGTGGTCGACGCCCAGCACATACATCGCCAGTCGCTCAAGCCCGTAGGTCAGCTCTCCCGACACCGGGTGGCAATCATGGCCGCCAACCTGCTGAAAGTAGGTGAACTGGCTCACTTCCATGCCGTCACACCAAACCTCCCAACCAAGACCCCAAGCCCCAAGAGTGGGGCTTTCCCAGTCATCTTCCACAAAGCGGATGTCATGCAGCGCCATGTCGATGCCGATGGCCTCAAGACTGCCAAGGTAAAGCTCCTGCAGGTCCGGCGGGCTGGGTTTGATCAGCACCTGATACTGGTAATAATGCTGCAACCGGTTGGGGTTCTCACCGTAGCGCCCGTCGGTGGGCCGCCGCGAGGGCTGGACATAGGCCGCAGCCCAGGGCCGTGTGCCCAGCGAGCGCAGCGTTGTAGCCGGGTGGAAGGTCCCCGCCCCCACTTCCATGTCGTAGGGCTGCAGGATCGCGCAGCCTTTGCCCGCCCAATAGGTCTGCAAGCGCAGGATGATCTCCTGAAAGGACTTGGGGGCAGTGGCGGTGTCGGACATGACGGCGACCTCGGGTTGGAATTGCGCGCTCTACCTACGTGGGTGGAACACAGGCGTCAATTGCGGCGGGTCGGATAAATTGCCCTGTCACTTATGGTAAATCGCCTGATTTCCTGCTTATCTGTCGCGAAGATTTTGACCATGGAGAACCCGGTACAAATGTTGCGCAGTTTTTTCGTTTTCCTGTTTGTTTTTTCGGGTTTCGCGAAGGGCGTCCTCGCCCAGTCGGGCAGCGACGTGGTCTGGGTGCAGATCGAAGCCCGCCCGACCCTTGAAGCGGCGCAGGACCGAGCGGCCACATACGCGCAGTCTTTGCCGGATGTGAGCGGTTTTGCGCTGCAAGGGGGCTGGTATGCCATCGCTTTGGGCCCCTACACACGCGCAGATGCCGAGGCAGTCATCGAAAGCTACCGCAATCAGGGCCTGATCCCAGCAGACAGCTACATTGCCTTCAGCAGAACCTTTGGCGCGCAATACTGGCCCCCATCTGACGCAGCAACGGGGCTGAACGCCCTTGCCGCCCGTGTTGAAACACCTCAGCAGAGCGAAGCGGTTGCACAAGACGATCCCGCCCCGGCGCTGACACTTGAGGGAGAGGACACGGAAACGCCAGCGCAGGCCCGCCGCAGCGAGGGGCAGCTGACTGCAAAAGAACGTCGCGATCTCCAGACAGCCTTGAAGTGGGCAGGCTTTTACAACGCGGCGATTGATGGCGCCTTCGGGCGCGGCACGCGCAATTCCATGGCGGCCTGGCAACGCGCCAACGGGCTTGAGCCGACGGGCATTCTGACCACGCGACAGCGCGCCGCGCTGATAGGGCAGTACAATGCGGTGCTTGAGGGCCTGGACATGAAGCTCGTAAGGGATGCGGACGCAGGTATCGAGGTCAAGATGCCCACGGCGCTGGTGTCCTTTGCGCGCTACGAGGCGCCCTTTGCCCATTACGATGCGACCGGCGATGTCCCTGCACGGGTCCTGCTGATCAGCCAGACCGGTAGTGAAAACACGTTGAAGAGCCTCTATGACATCATGCAGACGCTGACCATCGTACCGCTCGACGGGCCGCGCCGCTTGTCGCGCAACAGCTTCCGGCTTGTTGGCCAGAACAGCCGGTTTGTCAGCGAGACAGAGGTTGAACGTGTCGGGGATGAGATCAAGGGCTTCACGTTGATCTGGCCTGCTGGGGACGAAACCCGGCGGGCACGGATTTTGCAGGAGATGCGTGACAGCTTTGTGCGCCGCGCAGGTGTGCTTGACCCGGCTGCGGGGCAGACCGACGTGCAACGTGTTGATCTGGTTGCGGGGCTGGAAATCCGCCAGCCCGTGCTGTCGCGGTCGGGTTTCTTTGTCGACGGTTCCGGCGCGGTGGTCACCACCGCTGACGCCGTCCAAAGCTGCACCCGCATCACGCTGGATGACACCTATGACGCGCAGCTTGCGGGCCTGGATCCCGAGCAGGGTATTGCGGTGCTGCAACCGACCGAACGGCTGGCCCCACCCTCCATTGCCCGGTTCAGCCCGGCCCCGCCGCGCCTCCGCTCGGAAGTCGCCGTTGCCGGATACTCTTTTGAGGGCAAACTCAACGCGCCCTCCATGACCTTTGGCACCCTGGCCGACCTGCGGGGCCTTGCCGGTGAAGCAGAGATAAACCGCCTCGCTGTTGACGCGTTGCCGGGCGACGCGGGCGGCCCTGTCATGGACGGCAGCGGCAACGTCTTCGGGATGCTCCTGCCCCAGCCTGAAGGTAGTCGCCGGCTGCCGGATGAGGTGCGTTTCGCGCTGACCAGTGACGCCATTACCCGTGTGCTGGAACGCGCCGGTTTGAGCGCGCAGCGCGGTGAGCCGACCTCTGGTCTGGACGCGCTCGACATCTCGGACCGGGGGATGGGCATGACCGTTCTCGTGAGTTGCTGGGAATAAGCGCCCCCGGAATGAGCCCGGGTTCAGGCGAGAATATCGGGCGTCAGGTGAATCAGGGTCGGCCCCTTAGCCTCAAAGGCCCCCCGCAGGTCGTCCTGAAGCGTCGCCAATGAGGCGGGCGCCTTCGCTTCTGCCCCAAAGGCTCTGGCCAGATTGCAGAAATCTGGGTTGCGCGCGATCACCGCATTCGGTGCGATCTGCGCCCGCACCATGCTGTCTTCGATCTCTTTCAGCTTGCCGTTGTCCCAGAGCACGATGGGTAGGCTCAACCCCAGCTCGACCGCAACGCCGAGTTCCTGCATCGTATAGTGAAAACCATAGTCCCCGATCATCGCCATGGTGGGCTTGTCCCGCCGCGCCACGGCCCCGCCAATCGCCGCCGGTGTCGCGTAGCCCAGCGTCCCGAAGCCGCAGGGGTGATGCCAGTGGCCGGGACGGTCCATGTCCCAGACCACTTTCGCGGTATAGGCAATCTGCGTCATGTCCGAATAGATCATCGTTTCGGGGGGCACAGCGGCGCGCAGCGCATCACAGAGGGCCGGGATGCCCGGATAGGTTCGCTCCATCGCGCGGCGACCCGATGCGCGGGCGGCCGCTACCTCGGCCGGAGACCAGCCCGTCGCGGCGACGTGATCTTGCAGAAGGTCGGACAAACGCGCGCACCAGGTTTCTGCATCCGCCAGATGGGCCCGATCATCGGCGCCCGCGCGGGCCAGAACCGCCGGTTCTATATTGACGTGGATCGCAGGTGCGTCGTGGCCCAGCTCTGCCCGGTAGAAGTCGACCTCCGCCAGATCCGTTCCAATACACACCAGAAGATCGGCCTTGCGCAATTCCGCGACGCTGTTTTCAGGCTCCAGAATCGCCCCGAAGTGCAAGGGATCATCCAGACCTGCGATCCCGCATCCGGCGTAGGTTGTGTAAGAGGCCGCCTGCAATTGCTTCAGAATAGACCGAATCGACGCAGTTGCCCGGACAGCGCCGCCGCCCAGGACAAAGAGCGGGCGTTCGGCTTGCGTCAACAGCTCCGCCGCGGCAGCGACATCACTGTCCTGCGCACCGATATTGCCCGGCACATGGTCCACCTTGGACGCGGCATCCGCCTGCGCTTCCAAGACGGGAACCGGCACCTGAATGTGTTTGGGCAAGGGACGCATGCAGGCAAACTCAGCAAAGGCCCGGTTGACCAGCGCGTAGGCGACCTCTGCGCTGCGTGCCTCTTCCGACCAGTCGCAAACGGTTTCCGCCGCCAGCCTCTGGTCTTTCATCTGGTGCAACTGGCCTTTTTTGGCGGCTGTTTCGTCAAGACAGGACGACACCACCAGCAGGGGCACCGAATCCGAATAGGCCTGCCCCATCGGGGTCATGATGTTGCAAACCCCCGGCCCCGTGATGACGTAGGCGACCCCGGGCTTGCCCGTGGCCCGCGCATACCCATCGGCCATGAAGCCCGCGCCCTGCTCGTGACGGGCGAGGATATGGGCAATGCCCGCCTCTTCGATGCCCCGGTAAAGTTCCTGATTATGCACGCCCGGGATGCCGAAGATCACCTCAACCCCGCGGTCCTTGAGCATGTGGGAGATCTGCGCCCCCAATGGCCTTTGCATATCACTCCCTCCAGAAAGACACGGTGAGCATCGCGTAGACGGCCAGCAACTCCAGCCGCCCCAGAAGCATTCCGAGCGACAGCAACCACTTGGCCGTGTCATTCAGCCCCGAGAAATTCCCAGAGGGGCCAATCTCGTCTCCCAGACCGGGACCCACATTGGACAGCGCCGTTGCCGCGCCGGACAGGGACGTCACGAAGTCGAGCCCCGTGAGGCTGAGGGCCACCGCAAGCAGCCCCATCGTCAGCACAAAGAACATGAAGAAGGACATGACGGAGCTCAGGACTTCTTCGTCAACCGAGCGCCTCTCGTACCGCACGACAAAGACACCGTTTGGCGACCGGATCTTGCGCAGCTGCATCTTTATGGAGGCAAAGAGCAACTGATAGCGGAAAATCTTGATCGAGCAGGTGGTCGAGCCCGCGCAGCCCCCGATCAGGCCGATAAAGAAGAACATGGACACGAGGAACGGCCCCCATGTCATGTAATCGGCAGAGGAATACCCGGTGCCGGTCATGATCGAAGTCACGTTGAACAGTGCTTCGCGAAAGGATCGCTCCGCCCCATCCGGAAAAATCTGGGTCAGGGCGAGCCACATCAGGGCCACGATGACCAACAGCGTTGCGATAAACACCCGGACCTGGCTGTCTTGCCACAGCGGCTCGGAATGACCGTTGAGCATTTGAACATAGCGCACAAACGGGAGTGCCGCGAGGATCATGAAGAGGCTCGCCACGTATTCAGGCGTTCCGGAAAACGCCCCGAACGAGGCGTCATAATTGGCAAACCCACCGGTGGAAACGGTGGTCAGGGCGTGCACCGTCGCATCAAATGCATTCATCCCGAGGCCGAGATAACAGAGCGCACAGGCCATGGTCAGACCAAGATAGATGCTGGAAATCTGGCTCGCGATCTGGGTTGCCCGGGGCAGGATCTTTCCCATGGTATCAAAGGCTTCGGACTTGAATATCTGCATCCCGCCGACACGCAGTTCCGGCAGGAACACCATGGCAACCACAATGATGCCGATGCCGCCCAGCCATTGCAGGATCCCCCGCCACAAAAGCAGACCCTTCGGTAAAGTCTCGAGACTTGTAAAGACGGTCGATCCGGTTGTGGTGAGCCCCGACATCGCCTCGAAAAACGCATCAACAAAGCGTGCCTCGGTCGCGCCCATAACAAAGGGAAGAGCGCCGAAAAACGGCAAAGCCACCCAGACACCGGTTGTCAGGATAAAGGTCTGCTGAATGGTCAGCCCTTCCTTGACACCATTGGCGCAGGCTACGGCGATCAAGCCCCCGGAGAGCGTGGTGAACAAAGCCGATTGCAGGAAAACTGACCAATGCGCACGCCCCTCCGCCATGTCGACCAGCATCGGCAGGATCATAGCGACACCCAGCACGGCCACGAGCAAACCGATCACATATCCAACAGGGCGCAGATCAAACATGTGCGCAGGGTTGGCGCGAGGGGCCTGCACTGTCAAGCATCAGCCCCGTCACTGAAGCACGAGTCAGGTCTAGAGGTTCAGCATATCAATGAAGACATGGCGCACGATGTCTTCGCGACGAATGCCGAGCGCGGCAAGCTCCGCGTCGGATTTCCTGTTCAAGCGCTCGACGGTTTGCAAACGCCGGTTCGCGGCAGAGGCTGAGATCATTGCATTGCCGCAGATCGCGAAGAAAGATTTTATCCCCCAGAAAACACGGTGGAGCAGGTCGGATGCATGGGCGGCGTGAGCGTCGTGATAGGCCATTTCTGTGGCTCCTGAATTGGTTCAACTTCGTTGATCGCAATATAGGAACGAGCGTCATGATTAGAATTGCTGGATGCGCATAGCCGCTGCAACGGCGCAGCAAAGCGCGGGACACGCATTGCCACAACGGGAATGGTTAAGGTGATCGCCTAGCCGACGTGAAACAGCGTATTGAAAAGCTTGGGATCAAGGCTGTCGGCCTGGAAGGTCTCCCCCTCTATCAGGACACTGACGGCATCATGGCTGTGAAGGCTTTCTTGATGACTGGCGATCACCCGAAAATCGCCGATCCGCACGTCTGCCTGCAATTGCTGACAGAAAAGCCGGGCCGCATCTTCGACGAAGATCGGATTGGCGGCGTTAAGCTCTGCAAAGGCCTGTTCGTCCTCGCGTTTCACCATGACTTGCGTTTCCGTCGGCACGGCGCGACGGCAGGCTTCGATCACATCCTCGAACCACAGGCACTTGCCATTCGGCTCCACCTCGACCGAGATGCGTGCCACCGAACGTTGTGAATGGGGCGTGGCTAATTGGCCGCGGGTCGCGCGCGCATGTTCGGACAGTTCCAGCGAACAGGGGCAGGTTGAGGAATAGACATAGTCCAGGTGGATGAATTTCTTGCGTAAGCCCGCCTGTTCGACAAGCTCAAGTGCCACGTCATAATACTGGTAGCCCGAGAGACCGGACCGGAGGCTGTCCACCTTCATGGGAAAGCTGAACCGCATCTGGATGCGCGCATCAAAACTCTCCAGATCAGTAATGTAATCCTCCAGCGCTGCTTCGATCACCTCGAAGCTGAAGGTGGCCTCTGCGTGTTTGTAGAAGCTGCGCATGATGCGGGACATATTGATGCCCTTCTTGTCCGCATCGAGGCTGACGGAGCCCGTGACGGATGTCTCCAGCGTGATGTCGCCGCCGTCGCGGGTCCGGAACCTGATCGGAAGCCGGAAGTTCGAGATGCCGACATGCTGCAACTGTTGCTTTGCGCCCCGGATCAGGCTGGAAGGGCCGTTCTGCAAATCGGGCAAGCTTGCTTTGTAGGACTCGTCCACCGCGAAGTCCTCGGGGTAGTCGCGCGTAAACGCGGGATACTCCACGCCCTCAATCCCTGGGATCAGACGCGCAACGGACGGATCAAGCTCATGAATCTCGGCCGGGCTGGCGGTTTTCGCCCACTGACGAAGCACGTCCAATGCGGCTTCAGCTTCATCCCTGTCGGGGACAAGGTCCAGTCCGGGTGTATGGATATTCATAAATTTGTCCTCTGTGACAACTTCATCAACCTACTTAGAGCAGCAATCATGTTCTGCCAATAGATGTCACTTTTACGTCAGCGCGCGCTCAAAGGATCAACAAACCCTCAAAAATATCTGCCAAGGGGAATTTTCAGACCAAAACCTCAGAACTGAAACCTTGCTGTCAGGCCTGGGCCAGCGCCCGCTCCAGATCCGCCAGCAAATCGGTCTGATCTTCTATTCCGACGCTGATCCGAACAAGACCGTCAGTGATGCCCAAGGCGTCCTTTTGCTCTTGCGGCAATCGCTGGTGGGTCGTTGTGGCCGGGTGTGTCAGAATGGTTTTCGCATCCCCGAGGTTGTTGGAAATCACGCCCACTTCGACCGCATTGAGAAAACGGAAAGCCGTGTCTTTGCCGCCCTTCAGATCGATGGACAGTACCGTGCCGCCCTCGCCCATCTGCGCTTTCACAAGCTCATGCTGCGGATGGCTGGCAAGCCCCGGATAAATCACCTGCGACAGTTTGTCGTGCCCCTGCAAGGCGGTGGCAATCGCTGTTGCACTGGCGGTCTGCGCGCGCACCCGCAGGTCCATTGTCTCCAGCCCCTTCAGCATCACCCAGGCCGTGAACGGGCTCATGGAACCGCCCGTATGCTTCATGTAGGGCTCAACTGTTTTCCGGATGTATTCCTGCGTCCCTAGAATGACGCCGCCAAGGGCACGGCCCTGCCCGTCGATGTGCTTGGTGGCGGAATAGATCACCACATCGGCACCCTGCGCAAAGGCATCGGACCAGACGGGCGTCGCAAAGACGTTATCCACCAACACCTTCGCACCCTTGGCATGGGCCAGACGAGAAACTGATTCAATATCAACAACTTGAAGCGTCGGATTGGAGATCGACTCGAAGAACACGGCAGCGGTATCGTCGCGAATGGCGGCTTCCCATTGCGCAAGATCGGCGCCGTCCACAAAACTCACCTCGACACCGAACCGGGTCAGGATCTCTTCGAGCACATAGAGGCAGGACCCAAAGAGCGCCCGCGCCGAAACCACATGATCCCCGGCCTTGAGCATGGAGGTCAGTGCCCCTGAGACCGCCGCCATCCCGGAGGCTGTCGCAAAGGCATCCTCTGCCCCTTCCAGCGCCGCGATCCGCTCTTCGAACATGGCAACCGTCGGGTTGCCGTAACGGGCGTAGATGAACTCGTCAGGTCCGGATTCGATGAACCGCGCCTCGGCCTGCTCGGCACTGTCATAGACAAAACCCTGTGTCAGAAAGATCGCTTCGGAAACTTCGCCGTACTGGCTACGGCGGGTGCCTGCATGAACGGCGCGGGTGCGCGGTTTCAAGTCGTTCTTCATTTTTCTTTTCTCCAGCCCGAACGGGCACAAAAAAACCCCAGACGCGGTCAATGCGACGGGGGTTCCTCATCGAGTGACCTTTTAGCGGGATGTTTAACGTGGCCCGCAATCCGGTATCAAATCGCCACAGGTTGTCTCCTAGAAGAAAGGCCGTTGGGCGTCAACACCCGCACGGTGGGGTAACACATCCTTTATCGGTTGAGCGCATCCATGAAGGTGTACCCAGCGCCCGAAACTGGTGGAGAACCGCTCACATGCCGATGCTCAGGATCAACGCAACCTCTTCCGGACTGGTATTGAACGACGGGTTGCAAAACGTCACCCAGCGCCTCTCGGCCACGGCCGGGGCAACGGGTCCGGCGATCATCATGATCCACGGGTTCAAATATGCGCCCGGCAGCAAGAAACACTGCCCCCACAACAAGATCATGGCCACGCGCCCGGGAAACTGGCCTTCACTGCTGGGCTTTGGGAGGTCCAGCCCGGACGAGGGACTGGGCGTCGCCTTTGGCTGGTACGCCCGTGGCAGCCTGAGCACCGTGCACGCGCGCGCGCAACACCTGGGCCAACACCTTGCGGGTTTGGTGCTGAAGCTGAGCAGAACCAACCCGACGCGCCCGATCCACGTTGTGGCCCATTCGCTCGGTGCCGAGATCGCCCTGAGCGCGCTCAACCATCTCCCGGCCCATGCCATCAACCGCATGGTCCTGCTCACAGGTGCGAGCTACGCCGACGCGGCACGCGAACGGCTCGACACCCCCGCCGGGCGTAGCGTTGACGTGCTGAATGTGACCAGCCGCGAGAACGATCTGTTTGACCTGGCCTTCGAGCGGCTGGTGCAACCGCGCCTTGCCAAGGACCGCGCGATCGGGCTGGGCATCGCCGCGCGCAACGTGCTGACCCTCCAGCTGGATTGCCCCAAAACGCTCGAAGCGCTCGGCACACTGGGGTTCGACATTGCCGGTGCCAGCCGCCGTGTCTGTCATTGGTCATCCTACAGACGCCCCGGCGCCATGGCGTTTTATTCGGCATTTCTGCGGACGCCGGTCGCATTTTCGGTGCACCGGCTGAAACGGGCCCTGCCCGCGCAGACAGCACCGCGCTGGTCGCGGCTCCTTGCGATGCCGCAGCGGCCCCTTGCATCGCGAGGAATGGCCTTGCCCCTGCGCGCACAACAGGTAGGCTCATCTCCGCGCGGTCTTGCCGCTGCGATTGCGGGAGCCTCCAAGAATGAACCAGCCTATTGATCTTTACTTCTGGCCCACCCCCAACGGCTGGAAGGCCTCGATCGCGCTGGAAGAGATGGGATTGGCCTACAAGACCCATCTGATCGACATCGGTGCCGGAGACCAGTTCGAGCCGGATTTTCTGAAGATCGCTCCCAACAACCGGATGCCTGCTATCGTTGATCCTGACGGTCCGGACGGCGCGCCAATTTCCGTGTTCGAGTCAGGCGCGA
This sequence comes from Pseudomonadota bacterium, assembly GCA_039196345.1. Lineage (GTDB taxonomy): Bacteria > Pseudomonadota > Alphaproteobacteria > Rhodobacterales > Rhodobacteraceae > Roseobacter. The sequence goes on from JBCCUU010000028.1 coordinate 37,691, forward strand.
TCCTGCAATACCTGTCACAGAAAACCGGGTTGTTTGGCGGGTCGACCGCACGGGAAAAGGTTGCTGTTAACGAATGGTTGATGTGGCAGATGGGCGGGCTTGGCCCGATGGCAGGCCAGGCGCATCACTTTCTCAAATATGCGCCTGCGATGGATCCCCCCAACGACTTGCCTTACGCAAAGGATCGCTATCGCGCCGAAACCGCGAGGCTCTACGCTGTGCTCGACCGCCGCCTGGCGCAAAACGAATTTGTTGCGGGCGGGTTCTATTCGATTGCGGACATGGCGATTTGGGGCTGGGCGTCCTTGTGGGAAGGGCAGCAGCAGACGCTGGAGGACAAACCGCATATGAAACGCTGGCTGGAAACGCTTGCCGCACGGCCCGGCGTACAGCGCGGACGGGCATTGTTTGCAGAAAAGCGGGCCGATTTTCGCAAAGACCAGAGCGCGCAAAGCACACTCTTCACCCGGAAGTAAGCACGGCTTAGGGTGTGCGGGCCGCCATTAACAAAACCCAGAGTCTCGATTTTCTTTGCATTAGTCGGAGAATTCCCCAACAGTCTCGGTGTATGCGACGAGGTCTCTGCCAGTGACGATGTTTGAGAACGCCATGATACCGGAGAATCTGGCTTATCTTGCGGGTGCCTTTTACGTCGCGGGTCTCGCAATCACGAACCAGATTGTGCTGCGTCTTTTTATCCTGGCGGGCACCGGCGTTTATCTGGTGTATTATTCGACCATCGCTGACAATCCTTTGTGGGAAGCCATCTACGTCAGCCTTCTGATCGGGCTTGCCAATCTCGGAGGGCTCACCAGTCTGATTGCCCGAAGGTCCCGGCTTGCGATCCCCCGGGCCCATGCGGATATCTATGACGATTTCCCCAGCCTGCCGCCCGGGGACTTCAGAGCGCTGATGAGCCTCGCACGGCGCTATTCCGTGGCACGCGACAAACAGGTGACGGTCGAGGGAGAACGTGGCGAAAAGCTCTACTTCGTGCTCAAGGGATCAACCTTGGTCCGCAAGGGTACCAAAGCCTTTGCCTTGCCCCCCAACCTTTTTCTCGGGGAGGTCGCTTTCCTGACAGGTGTGCCAAGCTCCGCCTCCGCATGGCTCGAATCCGGATCAGAGGTCCTGGAATGGCGTTTTGATGATCTGCACCGGAAATGTGCCCGCAACCCCCGGTTCAAGCTGGCATTGGAAGCGGCGATCTCTGTCGATCTGGCGGACAAGGTGGCGCGTTCCATGGGGCGTCATTCGGTTGACGTCGATGACATCCCCCAGCCTATGGTGGATGCTTTATCGTCGGTGGAACGGATTTGAAGCGTCTTGCGTCTTGTCTGGAACGGCATCCATTAAATCTGGAACACGAACCCTTATGACCGAGGCCAGCCCCCGATCCTGGGTGGGGGTGAAGTCCCCTCCCGGGGGGAGGATCGGGGGCTAGCCGGCGGTGCCGGCCGGGTGCACTCGGTAAGGTAGGTGGCGCAGATTTTCAGGCTGATGTTCTAGCTCTATCGCGCACCAGGAACCGCATCCGACCAAAAGGGAAGGCCCGCTTTTTTCTGTTTCCGGCTTAACGCAGCGCGCTCTAACGCCCGTCCGGCTTCTCTTCCTCGATCATGTAATCGCTCAGGGACATGAACTGCCACATGAGGAACGCCATCAAAGCTATTGGAAAGGCGAAGGTTTCAATCTTGACCCAGGCATCGGTCGACATCGTCCGCCAGACGATTTCATTGGCAACCGCCAGAAGGGCGAACGCGGCACAAAGCCTGCGTGTCAGGATCATCCAGCCTTCTTCGCGCATCGGCATCAACTCGTTCATCACGTAGGCCAGATATGATCGCCCCTGCAAAAGCCCGATCCCAAGCAAGGCGGCAAAGAGCCCGTAGACGATGGTTGTCTTCATCTTGAAGAAACGTTCGTCGTTGAACCAGGCGGTCAGGCCGCCGAAGAAAATGACCATGAAGGCCGTGAAAACCTGCATGCGGCTGAGCTTGCCGGTCAGCATCCACAGGATTCCCATCGCGATCAGCAGAATGGGCACAAAGATCAGCGCCGCGATGATGAACCCGGTGTATTCGGTGCCCGCGATCACGTAGGTCTCATCCCGGATCTTGAGATAGATCAGGAAAAAGGCAATCGTCGGCCCCAGTTCGAGCACCTGCTTCATGATCGGGTTGATGGGTTTTTCGTCAGCCAAACCTAGTCTCCTATCCGCCCATCTCAACTATCACGGCCCCCAGCGCAATCAATGCCATAAGAGCAATTCTGCGCGGCCCGACCGTTTCTTTCAGAAAGAGCCATCCTATGACGGCCGCAAAAACGGTCGAGGTCTCGCGCAGGACCGCGGCCTCGCCCACTTTGTCGAGCCGTGTGGCCAGCATGATGCTGCCAAAGCTGAGAAACGCCACCAGTCCGCCGATGACACCACGGCGCATCAGGGGGACAAGGTCCGGGCGCTCCGGCAGCGCCATGGCCCTCCAGCGCCATGCTGCGATCAGCGGCATGGAAAACCCGTCTATCATGAAAAACCAGGCCAGAAACGTGAACGGGTCTGCGGTCGCGCGAATACCGTAAGCGTCATAGGTCGTGTAAATCGCAACAAGCAGCCCGGTCAGCACGGCCAGCCCAAGTGCTGCGTGCAGCGTCTCCCGCTCTGACACAAGGAAGATCATGTTGTAGACGGCGAGGCCAAAAATCCCGGTCAGCAAGACGGCAATGCCCGCCCATTGGGTACCTGTGAAGGTTTCCCCAAAGATCAGGTAGGCCCCGATCACCGCAAAAAGCGGGCCGGTGCCGCGCACAACCGGGTAAACCACGGTATAGGCCCCGCGCGTGTAGGCCATGGCCTGCAAGAGCTTGTAGAGCGTGTGAATGACCCAGGCGCCTGCAAAGATCACCCACATGTGAGGTTCGGGCCAGGGCACGACGAACAAGGCAAAAGGGGCCGCCATCACCATATAGGAAAAGTCAATCGCGCCTCGCGTCATCCAGGGATCGTGCCGGCCTTTCTGGAGGGCTCCGAACACCGCGTGCAAGACAGCTGCAAGGATCGCAAGAGCAAGCGCCAACTGACGGCCCGCTTCTGTCCCCTCGATCGAGATGAGCCAGTCGGTCATCCGCTCAAACCACAGCGGAACACGGGAGCCAGGGTCATTCCCGCTCCAGACCCATTAACGCGTCGGCGAATTCTTCAGGATCGAAGGCATCCAGATCGTCGATTTGTTCGCCCACGCCAATCGCGTGGATTGGCAAGCCGAACTTATCCGCCAGCGCCACCAGCACGCCGCCTTTGGCCGTGCCGTCGAGCTTGGTCATCACCAGCCCGGAGACATCGGAGATATCCGCAAAAACCTTGACCTGATTGAGCGCGTTCTGACCCGTCGTGGCATCCAGCACAAGCAGGGTGTTATGCGGTGCCGTTTCGTCCTTTTTCCGGATGACCCGGACGATCTTGGCCAGTTCCTCCATCAGATCCGTACGGTTTTGCAACCGGCCCGCCGTGTCGATCAGCAGAAGATCCGCATTATCCGCCTGCGCCTGCGCCATCGCGTCAAAGGCAAGGCTTGCCGGGTCCGATCCTTCGGGGGCTGTCAGGACCGGCACGTTGGCCCGTTCGCCCCAGACCTGAAGCTGTTCGACAGCGGCAGCCCGGAAAGTATCCCCGGCGGCAATCACCACCTTCTTGCCCGCCGCACGAAACTGGCTGGCGAGTTTGCCAATGGTCGTGGTCTTGCCCGACCCGTTCACGCCCACCACCAATACCACCTGCGGCTTGCGCGGGTAGAGCGGCAAGGGGGTCGCCACCGGCTCCATGATGCGGGCAATCTCCGATGCAAGAAGCTCCTTGATTTCCTGTACGGAGAGTTTGCGGCCAAAGTGGCCCTCGGCCACATTGGCGACAACGCGCAACGCCGTATCCACGCCCATGTCCGCCGTGATCAACAACTCTTCGAGCTGCTCCAGCATGTCATCGTCCAGCGTGCGACGGACCACGGTCGTCGCGGGCGCCGAGCGCCCCATCAACCGCCCGATCAGCCCGGTCTTGGCAGCCGCGACCTTGGTAGGCTCGGAAAAATCACCGGCCACCGGGTCCATTTCCTGTGACATCTCGAAACCCGTATCGCGGGTGTCGACGGGCGGCGGCACGTCACCGCCGGGCGGCAAGGCCCGCAATGGCTGCTCTGGCTCTGGCTCTGGCTCTGGCTCTGGCTCTGGCTCTGGCTCTGGCTCTGGCTCTGGCTCTGGCTCTGGCTCTGGCTCTGGCTCTGGCTCTGGCTCTGGCTCTGGCTCTGGCTCTGGCTCTGGCTCTGGCTC
>JBCCUU010000029.1:0-39028 GCA_039196345.1 Pseudomonadota bacterium
CCGGCGTGCCGACAAGCGGCGCAACCAGATCGAGCGGTTCTTCTCAAAACTCAAGCATTACAGAGCTATCGCAACACGATATGAAAAACACGATGCCAACTTCCTCGCCCTCATCAAACTCGCCGCAACACGCATCTGGTTCCGGGTTTAGGAGGCGGTGACCTAGAGAAAGCGCCATCGAAACCCGTCACCATAATGGACGAGAACGCACTCGAGAAGCTCGATGCATTGATCGAGCGGATGAACGCGATGCCTGTCCTCACAGCGAAACAGGCGGCCGCGAGGCAGAAAAGGAACAGGATCGCTTTCATCGAGGACGACGAGGCTTCGATTCAGCGCAAGTTGGTCGAAATGGAAACCGACACATCACCTTCGGTTCTAGAGGACCCCGGTGGCATCAAACAATACGACAACGACCTCGCCAAGCAGGTGGAAATCGTCAGCGAGGGACTCGATGGATGGGAACGCTCCGGCATGACACCCGCGCCGCTCTATTCCTACCGGATTGCTGTGATCCTTTCGAAGCCGAAAGAGGTTGAGTGCGAGAAGGCTTTCCTAGCCGCTTGGTGCAGGCATTTCTCCGAAGTTCGTATCGGGCAGCGCTATGCGGACTTGGTCAAGCGGGCTCGTAAGAAGGGTGCCATTCCAGCAGCCTGACATTTGCTGGAGGTGGTTTGCCGCGCCCGTGGTAGCGCAGGTATTTGCCGGTCGGAGCGGTGATGATAACGGGACCCGCTTTTTGTTACATAGAATGGATTGTATCCGTACTTGGTTGCAACATTTGGTGCAGGACGTCCGCTTTTGGGCAGCTGCACTGTAGCGATCTCATTCAGTGCGAACGGCAGGTTAGGGTCGTGCGCACTGCAACCTCGCAGAATGCACCAACCGGCGAGGGCAGGGGGCAGACAAGACCAAACGCATATAGCATCGGTGTCCGATGGATTAGCAGTCTCCCTCGTTTCAAGCACGAACGCGGTCAAGAACCGCCACTATTCGTGTGAACCATCGAAAGGATCTGCCAATGAGACGCAAGAGTATTCCCCTCGTTCAAGCCCGTCGGTTTGACCTCGAGACGCTTCACAACGAGGCGCTCAGTTTGGCAAAGCAACCTGACAACGGACCCACATACGTTCGGCATTGCGGCAAGGTTGCGTATGTCATGCTGACCGAGAGGATATTCGATCAAGCGTGGCCCGATTCGCGCCGTGCTTGGACAGTTGAAGAGATGCCCGACGAGGAACGTCAGATGCTGATGGAAGCACTCGAAGGGGTAATCGATGAAGACCTCGAAGAGAAATGAATGACGTTCTGCGGCGCGCCATAGTTGCTCGACATGTGGAAGGCCTGTTCTAAGCCTCTCCGAAGCTACCGGATGCGTGTTTGTCGGCAGAATGATCCAGCCCAATCGCGCGAAAACTCGAAATCGCTAAGTTGTTGTTTTTCAGGAGAAGGGAGTCTCGCTAACTCAGTCCCATTATTTAAGTGATCCGACAAGAAACGACCACCAAACAACCATCAGTAGCATGTACCCGCTGACTGGTGCCAGCTTGACGTTCAGAGTAGAAGACACAGTGCCACCCTCATCGGGGCGGAAGCGGCAAATCGCCAGCGGATGCGCTTGCACCGCTTTCATGCCGCCAAAGTGTGTGTTGCGCCAGCCGCGCAATCTGCGACGGCCATCGAAGGCCTGCATTACCATCTTCTTAGGGCTTTTCATGTTCTTTTTTCCTTCTGTTAAAACAAGCTGATCCCGCCAGAAACATTCCGGCGGAAAGTGTGTTTGTCGATTTCGGAACGGGTAGGGGCGACAGAGCGCGGCAGCGAACTGCCCCACTTATCAGTCACTGTACTTTTCTTGACGGTGCCTTGGTTATCACCAACGGCCATCATCCACCGCGCAAACGGTGCCCCAACATGGTCGCGATAACCGCGCCATGCAGGCACCGTTAACGTGTCCGCAATTGCATCCGCCGCCCGAATGCCAGAATACAGCCATGCCGCTGGCTCGCCGTATTCGGTTTCGATATCTTCAGTTGGCGTCCATCTTGGGTCGGTTTGCACCGTCCCAAACGGCGTTACAACGTTTAGGTTCCTGCTTGCATCAGCTTCAGGACCGTCAGCACGAACACCAGCAAGGCGAAAATTTTGAGGAACGTTTTCACTTGAGCTTCGCTGAGAAGGCAGGGGCATAACCGCCCCATATTGCTCAAGATAAGTTGGCTCCGATGGTTTCGCAAGCTTATCCACCGTTTGACGCAGTTTCTGGTTCTCGTGTTCCAGCGCCGTTTTCTGCAACTGTTTCTCGTGATCCATTTGCAGCACTTGCGCAAACAAGCCGCCGGGCGACGCATAAGCATCGCCCACAGCAGGCGCAGCGTGTCCGCTTCCGTAAGAAGCGCCACCCGACAACCCGAATATCGGATTGATACCCGCGCGCTCAAACCCGCGCACCTGCTTTGCAGGCATGCGCACCGCGCGTCTCTCTGCGTCCTCACGCTGCAAACGCAGTTGCTTCTTGACGCCCGGACCTTTGCTGCCGCCAAACAGCTTCTTAACGCCATCGGCTATGCCGACAGCCGTTCCTACACCGGCCAGAGTGACAGCCATCAGTCCCGCCCCAACGCTTGCCGCGCTTTGAGGTAAAGCGCGTTGCGGCTACGAGCGCTAGCGCTTACCTCTCCGGCGGTGATGATGGCCCATGCGATAGCTGCGGCCACGGCGCTTTCGTGTTCTTGCGCCAGACCGAGCGCCACAAGTGCAGCTGCGGTTTGACCTCCGGCGCGACGCGCGACGGGTGCGAGTATTTCGTGCAGTACCCATTTCATTTCAAGCTCCTAATCAACTAGAAGTCGTTGTTAGGTGGATAATCATGATTATGTAATATCATGGGAGCAAATGTCCACGCCCTGTAATTTTGGATCAGCGGCACTGAGCAGTTAACCCGAAGCCACTTCTCGGTTATCCGCTGGACAAAGAGATCGGCCTCTTCTTGGGTTGTGAATTGGGATGATCATCAGGAATAATGTCGAGGGCGAACAAACTAAATCTCGGTACGCTGAGGGTATATACGCTGTTACTTCAACAGTACTTTACGCAGGGCTAGTACATCCGTTAGGGCTTCAGCAGTATCCCAGTCAGAGCTTTGAATGATCAATGACCAAACCCTGTATCCTGTGCGTTGCCATAACCGGAAGCGTTCCGACCAAATCGGCAAACCCGGCGGTCCCCATCTCGGTTGAGGAGCAGATCGAAAGCACCCATGAGGCTTTTGAAGCTGGGGCATCGATATGTCATGCCCATGTACGCAATGCCGATGAAACGCCGTCCTCGGACCCTGAGAAATTTGCGCGCCTCAAGGAAGGTGTCGAAAAGCATTGTCCGGGCATGATTATTCAATTCTCAACCGGAGGACGATCCGGTGCGGGCAAGGAGCGCGGTGGCATGTTGCCGCTCAGACCCGACATGGCATCGCTTTCGGTGGGCTCGAACAATTTCCCGACCCGCGTCTATGAAAACCCGCCCGATCTGATCGCCTGGCTTGCGTCAGAGATGCAGCGTTTCGAAATTGTGCCGGAGATCGAGGCCTTTGATCTCAGCCATATTCTGCACGCCATCCGCCTGCATTCGGAAGATGCGCTTTTCGGGCGGCTCTATGTCCAATTTGTCATGGGCGTGAAGAACGCGATGCCTGCCGACAAGGATGTCTTTGACTATTATGTTAAAACTATCCGGGCGCGCGCGCCCGAGGCGGCCTGGTGCGCGGCGGGCATTGGACCAGCTCAGATCGAGGTGAACGAATGGGCAATTGCGGCGGGCGGCCACACCCGTGCGGGTCTGGAGGACAATGTCAGGCTGGATCGCCAGACGCTGGCCCCGTCGAACGCGGCTTTGATCCGACGCGCGGCGGAACTTTGCGAAAAATACGAACGCCCCGTTGCCACCTGTCATCAGGCGCGCGAGATTCTCGGACTCAGGCCGGCCGGGGCCTGAACCTCGCCCCTACCCCAATGCGTAGCCCGCCCCCCTGACGGTGCGCAACGGGTCCGACCCGCCGTGTTGTGTCAGCGCCTTGCGCAGACGCCCGATATGCACATCGACGGTGCGGGTATCGACATAGATGTCGCGCCCCCAGACCCGGTCGAGCAATTGTTCACGTGAAAAGACACGCCCGGGCTTTTCCATGAAGGTCGTCAAGAGGCGGAACTCGGTCGGGCCGAGCTTCAACTCATCCTTTCCGCGGCTCACCCGGTGGCTTGTCGCATCGAGGATGATGTCGTCGTATTCCAGTCGTTCGCCGGTGGCTGCCGGCCTGACCCGGCGCAACTGGCTGCGCACCCGCGCCATCAATTCGACGATAGAATAAGGTTTGATCACGTAGTCATCCGCACCGGTTTCCAACCCGCGCACGCGATCCACTTCCTCCGAACGCGCTGAGAGCATGATGATCGGTATGCTGCGGGTCGCGCTCTTGATCTTGAGCCTGCGACAGACTTCGATCCCCGACAGATGGGGCATCATCCAGTCTAGCACGATCACATCCGGTGGGGTTTCATCGACCAGAAGGAGCGCTTCTTCACCATTCTCAGCGCGGCTGACCGCAAATCCTTCGGCTTCCAGATTATAGGCCAGCACCTCTCGTTGCGCAGGCTCATCCTCCACCACCAGGACGCGGGGTTGATCGGCGGACATGGCGTTACCCTTGCGCGACTGCCGAGGTCTTGTCGGCTTTGGGGCGTGGCTCGTCCGGGTGCTCGCCGGTGACGAGGTAGACGACCTGCTCCGCGATAGAGGTCACGTGGTCCCCCATCCGTTCGATGTTCTTTGCGATGAAATGCAGGTGCATGCATGCGGTGATGTTGCGCGGATCCTCCATCATGAAGGTCAGGAATTCCCGAAAGAGCGCATTATACATCTGATCCACTTCCTTGTCGCGGGCGATCACATCCATGGCCAACTCGTCGTCACGCTGGACGTAGGCATCGAGCGCATCCTTGAGCATACATTCGACCTCGCGGGCCATCCGGCGCAGGGCGGCGGCGCTGTCATTGACCGGGGCCATTTGTGCCAGAACACCGGTGCGCTTGGCCATGTTCTTGGCGTAATCCCCGATACGCTCAAGGTTTGCGCTGATCTTGATCACGCTGAGGATCAGCCGCAAGTCACGCGCAATGGGTGCACGCAGGGCGATCACGCGGGCGGCTTCCTCGTTGATCATTTCCTCCAGGGCATCAATGGCCTTGTCCCCTTCCCGCACGGTTTCGGCAAGCTCTTCATCGCGGGTTTCCAGCGATTTGGAGCTTTCGCGGATGGCCGCTTCAACCATGCCGCCCATCTTCATGATCTGGGCCTGGATGGCCTCCAGATCCCGGTCAAAAACCGAAGCAATATGTTGGTCTTCTATCATCGGGTTATCCAATCCGGCCTGTGATGTAGCTTTCCGTGCGGGGATCTTCGGGGTTGGTGAAGATTGTCCCCGTCTCTCCGTATTCCACCAGATTACCGAGGTGGAAGAAGGCGGTTTTCTGACTGACCCGCGCGGCCTGTTGCATGGAATGGGTCACAATCACGACAGAATAGTTCTGGCGCAACTCGTCAATCAGCTCTTCAACCTGTGCAGTTGCGATGGGGTCCAGGGCCGAACAGGGCTCATCCATCAGCAGGACTTCGGGCTGTGTGGCAACCGCGCGGGCAATGCACAAACGCTGTTGTTGCCCTCCAGAGAGACCCGTTCCGGGCGCGGTCAGACGGTCCTTGACCTCATCCCAGATCGCAGCACTGCGCAGGGATTTCTCAACGATGGCATCCAGATCCGCCTTGGATTGCGCCAGCCCATGAATGCGCGGGCCATAGGCCACATTGTCATAGATCGACTTCGGGAAGGGGTTCGGTTTCTGGAACACCATCCCGACCTTGGCGCGCAATTGCACCGGGTCCACGCGCTTGTCGTAGATATCTTCGCCGTCGATGGAGATGTCCCCCTCCACACGGCAGATGTCGATGGTGTCGTTCATCCGGTTGAGGCAGCGCAGAAAGGTCGATTTCCCACAACCGGAAGGCCCGATGAACGCGGTGACGGTCTTGTCCTCGATCTCGACATTCACGTCCTTGATCGCGTGGTTATCCCCGTAGAAGACCTGCACGTCCCGGGCCGAAATCTTGATGGCGGTTGCGTCCACGTCCCTCTCCAGTACTCTCATATCATTCATTTTTTGCGCTCCTTTACCAGCGGCGCTCAAAGCGGCGGCGGAGAATGACTGCGATGGTGTTCATGCTGATAAGGAACCCAAGCAAGATGATGATACCGCCCCAGGCCCGTTCGTAAAAGGCAGGGTCGGCACGTTTGGCCCATTCATAGATCTGGGCCGGCATGGCGGAGTTCGGGTCAAGCAGACCCGAGGCAATCCCGTCAGGCGCATTGGAGGCAATGAAACCGACCATGCCAATCAACAGCAGCGGCGCTGTTTCCCCAAGGGCCTGCGCCAGACCAATGATAGTACCGGTCAGGATGCCCGGTGCCGCAAGAGGCAGAACGTGGTGGAACACCGATTGCATCTTGGAGGCCCCTACCCCAAGGGCCGCATCGCGAATGGACGGTGGCACGGCCTTGAGCGACGCACGTGTGGAAATGATGATCGTGGGCAGCGTCATTAGCGTCAGAACCAGCCCGCCGACCAGCGGCGCGGACTGCGGCAGATGCATGAACTGGATAAAGACCGCCAGCCCCAGGATCCCGAAAACGATGGAGGGCACCGCCGCCAGATTGGCGATGTTGACCTCGATCAGGTCGGTCCAGCGGTTCTTGGGCGCGAATTCCTCAAGATAGATCGACGCGGCCACCCCGATGGGCAGCGACAGAACCAGAACCACCAGCATCATGAAGAGCGATCCCATCATCGCCACCCCGATGCCCGCGGCCTCCGCACGGCTTTCAGAGGCATCCGCCCCGGTGATGAAGTCCATGTTGAAGGTTTTCTCAATGACGCCAATCGGTTGCAGCGCGTCAACGAGGTCCAGGTGTTCGGCGTCGATATTCTTGTCGCGGGCCACATCTTCGCGATGCACCCGGCCTTTGAGATAGCCGTCCACGCGGCTGGAGGCGAGAATACGGAACGCCACGGTTTCGCCGATCAGCGCCGGATTGTCGATGACCACATCACGGATTTGTGCCGCGGCAGAGGCGGAGATCAGCGCCTTCATGTCCTTGCGCTTGGCCAGCGGCGTCTCAATGCCGTTTTCCTGAACCTTGTCGAGCAAGGCCTGCTGGATGAGAGGCGTGTATCCGAAGGTGGAGACCTTGCTGATGTCCTCCGGGTTCCGGTTGCCGTTCTTGTCCAGCTTGGCCGGATCGAGATACACCGGCAGGTTGATGAAGGTCTGCTGAAACGCTCCGGTGCCGCTCGACACGATGGAGACCAGCAGGACAATCAGAAAGAAGATGCCAGTGGCAATACCGGCGACCCCGTACATGCGAAAACGCTTCTCCGCGGCTTTTCGCTTTTGCGTTCGGGCATCGGGGGCCATCAGGGACACGCGCACCCGGTTTTTCGATGAGGACGGAAGGCTTGCGTCGGTCATTCGTATTGCTCCCGGTATTTGCGCACGATGTAGAGCGCGAGGACATTCAACGCCAGCGTCAGCACAAAGAGCGTGATCCCCAGCGCAAAGGCCACCAGCGCCTCGGGCGAGGCAAAATCGCTGTCGCCTGTCAGCTGTGACACGATCTTTGCGGTCACGGTTGTCATGGCTTCAAACGGATTGAGCGAGAGCCGTGAAGCCGCCCCTGCCCCCAGAACAACGATCATCGTCTCTCCGATCGCTCGGCTTGCCGCGAGCAGGATCGCCCCCACGATACCCGGCAGTGCTGCGGGCAGGACAACCTGTTTGATGGTTTCTGATCTGGTCGCCCCCAGCCCGTAAGAGCCATCACGCAGCGACTGCGGCACCGCGTTGATGATGTCGTCAGAGAGGGAACTCACGAAGGGTATCAACATGATGCCCATGGCGATCCCGGCGGTGATGACGGCACGACCGCCGCCCATCCACCCCAGCCCGCCCTTGCCAAAAACGCTCACGAGCAATGGCCCGATGGTCAGCAGGGCAAAGAGCCCGTAGACGATGGTCGGGATACCCGCGAGGATTTCGAGCAACGGCTTGGCGATGCCCCGCACCCGGGGGGAGGCATATTCCGACAGGTAGATGGCGGAGAAAAGCCCGATGGGCACTGCGACCAAAAGTGCTACAAGTGAAATATACAGCGTGCCCCACAGCAGCGGTAGTATGCCCAGACTTGACGCGCCCCCGCGGCCCGAAAAGCTCGGGGCCCATTCTAGCAGGGTGAAGAACTCGATGGCCGGATAAAGGCTGAAGAACTCAATGGTATTGAAAACCAGCGAGAGAATGATCCCCAGTGTCGTCAATATCGCAACCGAAGCCGCCGCGATGAGGATCGCCAGAATGCCCTTTTCAACCACGTTACGAGCGCGAAATTCCCGCCCACTCTCCGAGACGCCCCAGCCCGCGCCAGCCATGGCGACAACAATCACAGCGATAGTCATAAGGAGTTGAGACGTCGCGGTCATCGAACGATAGGCTTGTGCCGCATCCAGGATGGGCTGGGAGATTTCATCCGTGACCACCTGCCCGGCAGCCCGCAGCCGCTCCGTCAGATCGGCGAGCTCGGTGCTGCCGCCTAGCAGCTGATCTTCCGTCATAGACCCTTGCGCGATCGCCGCATTCAGCCCGTCGGCGGTGCGGCGCACCTCGGACATCAGCAGCCCCAGATTGGAGCCGTCAGAAACCTCGCTTTCGGGGATCATCGCGGCGATGCGGTTGTCGATGAAGAGTGGTTGCGCCAGCAGCCAGAGGATCATCAGGCCAAAAGCCGGAACCACGGACTTCAGTAACGCGTTGGAGCCGTAGTAGGCGGGCAGCGAATGCAAAAGCCTCGCATCCCCGCCCGCGCTTTGCAAGGCACGGTGACGCGCCAGGGCAAACCCGATCATTGCGAGCGCCAGGATGATCGCAGAAAGCCATAGGATCGGCATATGTCCTCAATCCCTCGTTCTTGCATTGCTGTGCGGGGCAGGCTTTGCGACCAGCCCCGTGCTTCTGTTTCATTGCCGCCGCGTGGTCAGCTGCCGCCACCCATGACTTGCTCGTCTGCGACTTTTGCTTGTGTCTCGGCCAGTTCCGGATCGGAGACCAGACCATATTCCGCCAGTGGTCCGTCCGGACCGGCGATCTCATCGGCCACGAAGAACTCGGCGAATTCCTTCAGACCCGGAATGACGCCGATATGGGCCTTCTTGATGTAGAAATAGAGCGGGCGCGACACCGGATACTCGCCGGTCGAAATCGTCTCGGTGGTTGGCTCAACGCCGGCCATCGTCGCAACTTTCAGCTTGTCGGTGTTGTTTTCATAGAACGCGAGACCAAAGACGCCAATTGCATTGGCATTCGCATCAATGGAGGCCAGCGTTTCAGTGTAATCCCCGTCAATATCAACGGATCGGCCATCGGTGCGAACCTCAAGGCACGCGTCCTCCGCCTCATCCTCCGACATACCACCAGCGATCATGGCGTCCATCGCGCCGGTAGCGGCGCACCCCACGGCGATCACCTTCTCTTCGAAGACTTCGCGCGTGCCATGCTTGGTACCCGGGATGAACGCCAGGATGTCTTCATTCGGCAGATCAGCGTTGAAATCCGACCATTTGGTGTAGGGGTTTTCCTTCAGCTCGCCATCCACCATGACTTTCGGGGCCAGCGCGTTGAAAATATCCGCCTCGGTAAAGGCGGTGAAGTCGGGGCCTTCGAACTGGCTGGCAAAAACGATACCGTCATAGCCGATGCGCACTTCAATAATGTCCGTTACGCCATTGTCTGAACAGGCTTTTATCTCTTTTTCGCGAATCGCGCGGGAGGCGTTTGCAATATCCGTGTGCTCCGAGCCAACGCCCTGACAGAACCGCTTGAGGCCAGCAGATGACCCGCCCGATTCAACAACGGGTGTGGGGAAGTCAAAGTTTTCGCCAAAGGCTTCCGCCACGATGGAGGCATAGGGAAGAACGGTTGACGATCCTGCAACCTGCACCTGATCGCGTGCGGAAGCCGCCGTTGCAGCAGTCACAACTGCAATCGCCAGCGTGGAGGTCGAGAGTTTTCTGAATGACATGGTAGCTCCTGTCAGAATACGTTTTCTCGGGCCGCCTCCTGCGGCGACCTTGAGCCATCGCTACGGGGCGGACGCAATCCTTTTGTGTCAGTTTCGTAACAGTTTTATGACAAAGCCGACGAATGGGTATCCCGATGATAAAGCGTCATAAATTCAGAGGTTTATCGAAGGCTAGATGCGCAGAATCCCACTCGATTCTCCTTCATGGCTCAGAGCTTGCCTGTCTGAAGGCACGGCAACTGGTGCCATTTCCGCTTCAATTCGGGTGAAGAGGAAGAATCACGGTGAAAGTGCTGCCCGCGCCAAGACTGCTTTCAACACGCAGTCTGCCGCGGTGCCGGTTAATGATATGCTTGACGATGGCCAACCCCAGCCCGGTCCCGCCCATGGCCCGGCTGCGGTGGTTGTCGGCGCGGTAGAACCGCTCTGTCAGTCGCGGCAAATGCACCTCGTCGATGCCAGGGCCATAGTCGATCACGGCAAGGTGCACAGCCGCTGCCCTGATGGATGGATCACGCTCCACCCTTTTCATCCGAATTGTGACGCGCTTGCCCGAGGCGCCGTATTTGATGGCGTTTTCGACCAGATTGGTAACGACTTGCATCAATTGATCTGCATCACCGGGCAGTTCTACCGGGTCTTTTGCGTAGTCTGTCTCAAGCGTAACACCGCAGTCTTTTGCCAAAGACCACAAAGTCTGGACCGCCGCCTCCAGGACCCCGGTCAACTCTACGGTGTCTTTTGGTCTGACGCGCTGTTCGCCCTCCACCCTGCTGAGCGACAGGAGATCGCGGACCAGCCGGTTCATGCGACCGGCTTCGCCCTCCATGATTTCCAGAAACCGATCCCGGGCAACTTCGTCGTCACGGGCAGGCCCGCGCAACGTCTCGATGAACCCCATGAGCGCCGTCAGGGGCGTGCGCAATTCATGGCTGACATTGGCCACAAAATCGCGCCGCATCTGCCCCGCCTGCTCCAGATGCGTCAGGTCGACAAAGCTCACCACAAGAACATCGAGCCCCGGTGCGACCCGCATCGTCACTTCATAAGTGGCATCATCGATCCCATTCTGGGTCAGATACCTCGACACGCGTGGCGCACCATCCTGCAGAGCAGCCTCAATCGCGTTGATGAGGAAGGGTTGGCGCAGAATGGTGACGAAGTTCCGCCCCTCGATCCCCTCGCCGATCAGTTGTCGCGCCTCGACATTTGCCGCCGCGATTCTTTGCCCGTCGTCAATCGCCAGCGCCGGGATCGGTAACGCATCGAGCACGTGTTTGATCTGCTGCGTCACCCCGGTGCTTCCCTCAGGTTTCCTGTGTCGCGGCAACCGCTTGCGTGAAGATCGCGCACAGCGCCTCCGGCTCTTCGAGCCCGACCGACACCCTGAAAAAGCCTTCCGACATCCCGAGCGCTTCGCGCTGTTCCGCTGTCAGTGCGCGATGAGAAGATGACGCAGGATGCGAGATGGTGGTGCCCACATCGCCCAGGGTCGGGGCAAATGACAGCCCCTCGGCCGCGCGGGTGAAGGCATTTGCCGCCGCGCGTGACGGGGCGATTTCAAAGCTGACCATATTACAGAATTTGCCTTGTAGCAGGGCATCGGCCCGCGCGTGATCCCGGTGATCCGGCCTGCCGGGATAGATCACCCGGCGGACGCCCTTGAGCCCGGACAAATGATCGGCCAATCGCGCCGCGGTGGATTGCGCGCGCTGGAACCGCAGTTCAAAGGACAGCAAGCCGCGCTCCGCCAGCCAGCAATCGAACGGGCTCGCGGTCATGCCTGTGGTGACGGTGAAGACGCGCAGACGGTCGTTCAGCTCCCGGTCTTTTGCCGCGACATAGCCCAACATCACATCGGAATGACCGGCGAGAAGCTTGGTGACAGAGTGGATCACAACATCCGCCCCCGCCTCCAGTGCCTTGAAGGCGGCAGGCGTCGTAAAGGTGTTGTCCACGACCAAGAGCACGCCTGCGTCGCGCGCCAGCGCTACCAGTGCTGAAAGATCGGCAACCCGCAGTGTCGGGTTTGAGACAACCTCCACCAGAATAATCCGGGTTTCGGGGCGAAGGGCTGCCCGCGTGGCAGCAATGTCACCGGGGTCGACAAGCGACGTTGCGATCCCGAGGCGCGGAAGATCCTCGGTCATCATTCTCAGGGAACGACCATAGAGCTGATTGCCGCCGATCACATGATCGCCCGACCGTGTCAGACCCAGAAGCACCGCAGAGACCGCCCCCATGCCCGAAGACGTCATGATACCGGGCCATGGGGCATTCTCCATCCGGTCAAGGCGCTTTGCCACCACGTCGGCATTGGGGTGGCCTTCGCGGGAGTAGGTGTACCCGTGCAGATCGCCTTCATATTGGCGGTCCAGCATGTCTGGTGTCTCAGAGGCGTAAACGACTGATGGGCTGAGCGGTGTTACGACAGGTTTGGAGGCCGATACGGGCAACGCATCCGGCCTGACCAAAGAACCCTTTTCGTTTTTCATATCATTGACCTATGGGGCGAAGCTCATCTCTGAACCGCCGCATGTTTTGCTGATAGAGGCGCGCGGAGGCCGACAGCCCCTGAATGGTCTTGTCATCAAGCTCGCGGACGACTTTCCCCGGCACCCCCATCACCAGCGTATTGTCCGGGATGACCTTATTCTCGGTAATCAGGGCCCCTGCCCCGATCAGGCAGTTGTTTCCGATCCTGGCACCGTTTAGAACCGTGGTGCCCATGCCAATCAGACTGTTGTTCCCGATGGTGCAGCCATGCAGCATGACCTTGTGACCGATTGTGCAATCCGCACCAACGGTGAGCGGGTAGCCCTTGTCGATATGGAACACGCAGTTTTCCTGCACGTTCGACCCCCGTCCAACCCGTATTTCCTCGTGATCCGCTCTGATCGTTGTGCCAAACCAGACCGACGCGCCGGCCTCCAGCACCACTTTGCCAATGAGGTTCGCGTCTGGGGCGACCCAGGTATCTTCGTCAAGGACCGGCGCGTCGGACCCAAGCGCATAAAGTGTCATGTCAGTTCCTCGAATTCGGATTGTAGGCCACGTACATGTTCCGTCAGCCCCGGTTGTTGGCTGCGCCGCAGGCGGGTCGCGGTCACGATTGTCTTGAGCTGCGCTTCGGTTGCATCCAGATCATCGTTTACCAGCACAAAATCATAGGCCCCCCAGTGACTGATTTCGTCCCAGCTCTTGGCCATGCGGCGGGCAATGGTATCCGCGTCATCCTGCGCGCGTTTTTCCAACCTGCTGCGCAATTCGGCGATTGACGGCGGCAGCAGGAAAATGGACAGCGTGTGTGCGCCAAGTGCGGAGTTGGTGATCTGCTGCGCGCCCTGCCAGTCGATGTCGAAGAGCACATCGCGCCCCGCATCAATGGCCTTTCGCACAGGCTCCAGAGGGGAGCCGTAGAAATTGCCGAAGACATGCGCGTGTTCCAGCATGCCACCTTCCGCGACATGCGCCTTGAAACGGGCCTCTTCGATGAAGTGGTATTCACGTCCGTCCTGCTCTCCGGGGCGCGGCGCGCGCGTTGTGGCCGAGACCGAAAACGCGATGTCGGGATCCCAATCCCGCAGGCGGCGCGCCAGTGTCGATTTGCCCGCACCGGACGGAGAACTTAGGATGATGAGCAGGCCGCGTCGGTTCTGGGTCATTTGTTATTCCACGTTCTGAACTTGTTCACGCATCTGATCGATGACGGCTTTCAGTGCAAGCCCACAGCGCGTCAACTCGGCGTTTTGAGCCTTGGCGCAGAGCGTGTTGGCCTCCCGGTTGAACTCCTGCATCAGAAAATCGAGTTTGCGCCCCACAGGGCCCCCATCGGCGATCAGAGCACGGGCGGCGGAGACATGCGCGCCAAGGCGGTCGATCTCTTCGGTGACGTCTGATTTCACCGCGATCAGCGCCAGTTCCTGCGCGATGCGCGCCTCGTCCAGACCATCGGCGTTGTCCATCACGCGGGCAAGGTTTCGACGCAGGTTGTCTGCCACATCAGCGCTGCGCGTGTCCGCGATATCCTTCGCCTCCGCCGTCAGTCCTTCGATTTCTGCCAGTTGCCGGGTGAGCATTTTTTCGATCTCCGCCCCCTCACTGGCGCGCATGTCGTTGAATGCCGCGATCAGCGCATCGGCTTCCTTGTTCAGTTGGGCGGCAAGCGGTTTGGTGTCGTCTTCCGTGCCCGAAGTGTCCAGAACGCCCCGCGCGGCGGCAATATCCGCTGCACGCGATGGCGCGAGGGAAACGCCGATATCCATCGCCTGGGTTTCAATCTCGGCCATCGCGGCGAGGACTGCACTAAGCTGCGTTTGATTGATCGTGAGCGTTGCGGCAGTCTCATCGCGCGCGATCCGCAACCCCAAGGTGATATTGCCCCGCGCCGTCTGCGCAGCCAGTTTTTTGCGCAAAGAGACCTCCAACCCGTCGATCCAGTCGGGCACGCGCAGCCGCAGGTCCTGCCCTTTGCCATTGACGGACCGCAGCTCCCAACTCCAGGCATGCGGGGGCAAACTACCGGTTGCCGAAGCAAAACCAGTCATCGAGCGCAACATCGGGAAGTCCCTTCTTTCACCAGCGTCGGCTGAGACTTATGGCAGACCGATCCGCCAGAGCAACCCCCGCGACAGTTGGGCCGATCCGGGTCCGTGGGCGTGACAGGTTAACCATACAACGCGTTAGTGCGGGATTTTGTGAAAATTTTTGTTATTAATAGTCTGGTAAGGTTTGAGGCGCTGCTGGCATCGGTCCGGTTTTCTGCCTCGTGGTAACGATTTTCAGCCAACGCCAAAGGCGGCTTGGAGAACAAAAGGCTCAAATGATGGACAACGGCGGTCAAAACAAGCACAATGTGTTCAGTATGACACAAGTGACGACAGAGAAGAGTTTTACGCCCCTGGCTCAGGTTGAGGCGTATTGGGAGGCGCTTCGCGGTGCACGCCTGATGCCCTGTCGGTCCGAGATTGATCCTCGAGGCATCGAGCAGGCGCTTGAGTATTCCTTTATCGTGGAACGTATTGCGCCGGGCATCGCACGGTTGCGCATCGCGGGCAGCCATCTGAGCGACCTGATGGGTATGGAGGTGCGCGGCATGCCGCTGACCGCCTTCGTTGCGCCGGGATCCCGCCGTCAGTTGAGCGACACGCTTGAAGAGGTATTTGAAACACCCGCGACCTGCACGCTCAACCTGCATTCCGAAAAAGCACCCGGGATGCCGCCGCTGACCGCACGTTTGCTTCTGATGCCGCTGAAAAGTGACCTCGGTGATGTGAGCCGTCTGCTTGGCGCGCTTGTTTCCGTCGGTGAAATGGGGCGCAGCCCGCGCCGGTTCGAGATCACAGCGACAAGCCTTCGACCGATCATTTCCGATGACACATTGCCGGTACCGATGGCAAAAGAGCCGAACCTGCCCGCGCCGCGGCCTGCTGCGCAGCTTTCCGGATTTGCTGAGCCCAAGCCAAGTTTCCGTACAGAAACACCGCTGAGCGAGGCACCATATCTTCGCCTGGTAAAGTCGGACGACTGACCCCCTGATCCAATTGGGCAAGCGTTTGCGCAGCGGACACGCGCGGCCAGTATCGTAACCAAAAGAACCCGGAACCCCCCAAGGGAACCGGGCTCTTTTTGTTGAGAAATGCCGCGACTATCCTGCGGCCTGATCCTTCCGGGCCTCGCGCCGGTTCGACAGTTCTTCGGCAACCAGGAAGGCCAGTTCCAGAGACTGGCTGGCATTCAGACGCGGGTCGCAGGCTGTGTGGTAGCGATGCGAGAGGTCTTCATCGCTGACGGCCCGGACACCGCCGGTGCACTCGGTCACGTCCTGCCCCGTCATCTCGAAATGAACACCGCCCGGCGTGCTGCCTTCCGCGGCATGAACACCAAAGAATTCGCGGACCTCGCGCAAGACGGAGTCAAACGGTCTGGTCTTGTAGCCGGTGCTGGATTTGATCGTATTGCCATGCATCGGATCGCAAACCCATGTCACATTGGCCCCTTCTTCGCGCACTGTCTTGATCAGACGCGGCAGGTGCTCTGCCACGTTGCCCGCGCCAAAGCGCGCGATCAGCGTCAGACGGCCCTCTTCGTTGTCGGGGTTCAGCTTGGCCATCAGCGCCTTCAGATCTTCCGGGGTCATCGTCGGGCCTGCCTTGAGGCCGATGGGGTTCTGAACGCCGCTGGCGAATTCCACATGGGCGCCATCCGGCTGCCGGGTGCGATCCCCGATCCAGATCATATGGCCGGAGCCCGCAAGCCACTGCCCGGTCAGGCTGTCGATCCGGGTCAGCGCCTCTTCATACTCCAACAGCAGCGATTCGTGGCTGGTATAGAATTCGACGCTCTGAAGCGTATGCGCGGTCTCGGCATTCACGCCCGCGGCGGTCATGAAATCAAGCGTGTCCGAGATGCGGTTGGCAATCTCGCGATAGGCCTCCGCCTTGCCGCTTTCGGTAAAGCCAAGGGTCCAGGAGTGCACCTGATGCACATCAGCATAGCCACCCGTCGAGAAGGCCCGCAACAGGTTCAGTGTCGCCGCTGCCTGCGTGTAGGCCCGCAGCATATTCTGCGGATCGGGAATGCGCGCATCGGCGGTGAAATCCAGCTTGTTGATGATGTCCCCCCGGTAACTGGGCAGTTCCACATCGCCTACCGTCTCCGTCGGCGCCGAGCGCGGTTTGGCGAACTGCCCGGCCATGCGGCCCACCTTGACGACCGGCACCTTGGCCCCGTGGGTCAGCACGATTGCCATTTGCAGCATGACCTTGAAGGTGTCGCGGATCGCGTCCGAGCTGAATTGGTCGAAGCTTTCTGCACAGTCGCCGCCCTGGAGCAGAAACGCCTCGCCCCGGCCGGCCGCGGCCAGATGCTTTTTCAGACGTCGCGCTTCGCCGGCAAAAACGAGCACGGGAAAACGCGCCAACTGCGCCTCAACCTCTTGCAGGGCCGCCTGATCGGGGTAGTCCGGCATCTGGATGCGCGGCTTGGCGCGCCAGCTCGATTTTGTCCATTCGCTCATGTTTCTTGTCTCCGGTCTCTCACTCACGCACTGCGAGCGCTCACATACAGGCCCTCTATACAAAAGCCCTGCACGAGTGACCATATCACAAATTCGTCCTCTTGACGGGGCTTTCAGCCCGTGAGCAATGTGACGCAAAGACGGAAGTGCAGCGACGCTTCTGACCGCTGAACCACGAAGAAGAGGCAGCAATGTCCGACACCCGTGCAATGTCCCGCCCAGAGGGCTCTGCCTCGAAGCCACGGCGCTTTGTCTTTGTGCTGCTCGACAGCTTCACCCTGCTGAGTTTTGCCGCTGCCGTGGAAAGCCTGCGCATCGCGAACCGGATGGCGGGCAGGACACTCTATGACTGGAGAATCATGGGTGAAGGTGGCGATCTGGCCCGATGTTCCGCCGGAAGCAGTTTCAAGCTTGACGGTGATTTGGATGAGTTGCAGCGCGACGATACGGTGCTGGTCTGTGGCGGCATTGATGTTCAGCTTGGTACAACCAAACGCGTTCTGGGATGGCTGCGGCGCGAGGCGCGCAAGGGGGTGATGGTCGGCGGGCTCTGTACGGCAGCCTATACGCTGGCTAAGGCCGGCTTGCTCGACGGAAAGAAGGCTACGATCCACTGGGAAAACCAGGACAGTTTTTCCGAGGACTTCGAAGACGTAGAACTGACGAAATCGGTGTTTGTCGTGGACGGCAACCGGCTGACCACGGCAGGCGGCACATCTTCCATCGACCTCATGCTCAAGCTGATTGCGGATCATCACGGGGAAGACCTTGCCAACCTGGTGGCGGATCAACTGATCTACACCTCGATCCGCACCGATCAGGATACCCAGAGACTGTCTGTCCCGACGCGGATCGGTGTCCGGCACCCCAAGCTCAGCCAGGTCATCCAGATGATGGAGACCAACATCGAAGAGCCGATCAGCCCTTCGACGCTGGCCAAGGATGTGGGTATGAGCACACGGCAGTTGGAGCGGCTGTTCCGGCGGTATCTCAATCGCAGCCCCAAGCGGTACTACATGGAGTTGCGCCTTCAGAAGGCGCGCAACTTGCTGATGCAGACGGATATGAGCGTCATCAACGTAGCACTGGCCTGTGGCTTTGCCTCGCCGTCGCATTTTTCCAAGTGCTACCGCGCGCATTACGACACGACCCCCTACCGCGAACGCGGCAGCCATGCGGCGCGACTGTCGTTCTGAGGCTCAGCGCGACATGCGATAGACCGCACCGTTGCCAACGGAGATAAACCAGATGCTGCCGTCGGGGGCCTCGATGATGTCGCGCACCCGCTCTGTTGCCGCGTTGCGGATCATATCAACCTCACGGGTTGTCTCGCCTGAGATTTCCAGCCGGGAAATGTAGTCATCCTTCAGCGACCCCACAAACATATCGCCCCGCCATTCGGGAAACATCTGACCCTGGTAGATCAACAGGCCCGAGGGCGCGATTGACGGATCCCAATAGGAGGCGGGTTGTTGCATGCCCTCCTTGGCCGTGCCCTCCCCGATCTTGCCACCGGAATAGTGGCGCCCGTAGGAGATCACTGGCCAACCGTAGTTGGCGCCGCGCCGAATGAGATTGATCTCGTCGCCGCCGCGCGCGCCGTGTTCAGCGGTCCAAAGCTGTCCTGCGGCATCAAGCCCGGCGCCTTGCGGGTTGCGGTGCCCATAGCTCCAGATTTCGGGCAGGACACCGGCGCTGTCGGTAAAAGGATTGTCGGGCGGCACCGATCCGTCGCGGTTTACGCGCACAATGCTGCCGATATGAGACCCGCCATTCTGCGCCTCGGGCCTGTCACCGCGATCGCCGATTGTCATGAAAAGCGTGCCGTCCTCTGCCTCAACCACCCGACTGCCGAAGTGCCGCCCGCCGGAAGACCCAGACGCCATCTCGAAGATGTCACGGAAATCGTCCAACCGCGTGCCATCCTCAGACAGGCGAGCCGACGCCAGCGTTGTCCCTGCCCCGCCGCGCTGTGGTTTGCTGTAACTGAAAAAAACCTCGCGTGTCGCCTCGAAATCCCGTGCGACGGTGACATCGAGCAGGCCACCCTGCCCCCGGTCAGCCACTTGCGGTCCGCCACTCAGGGTCGTCAACCCGTCGTTTTGCCAGAGCAGAACGCGACCGTCCTTTTCGGTAATGAGCAGACCGCCATCCGGCAGAAGATCAATCCCCCAGGGCTCATCAAGACCGCTGACGACCGGCGTGAAGGTGGTCTGCGCGGTTGCCCCTCCCGAGACCGACAGCCCCGCAAGCATCAATGAAAACGTCAGAGGTGCAAACTTCAGCATGAGGTGTCTCCCTAAAACATCCCGAACGGCCATGCGCCACATCTCGGTAGAAGTGGCGCTTTTGCGGTGTTTTGCAACCATTGCACGCACCGTGAAACTGCTTTTCTTTTTGAAATAGCCCGCCTAATCTGCGCGGCGAACGGTTCGTTCCAACAGGGAGATCAACAATGAAAAAGACAGTCCTCGCCACAACGGTCGCGACGCTGATGGCGACCACGGCGCTTGCTGGCGGCCATGCCAAAGAGGTCAAGCTTGGCGTCATTCTCGGCTTTACCGGCCCCATTGAATCGCTGACACCGTCCATGGCAGACGGGGCGGAACTGGCCATGAAGGAAGTGACCGACAGCGGCCTTCTTCTGGACAGCGCCACGGTGACATCCGTACGGGCCGACAGCACCTGTGTAGATTCTGCAGCGGCCACAGCGGCGGCAGAGCGGCTTGTCACCTCTGATCGGGTCGACGGGATTGTCGGTGCCGATTGTTCCGGCGTGACAGGTGCCATCCTGCAAAACGTGGCGGTGCCCAACGGCGTTGTGATGATCTCGCCATCCGCAACCAGCCCGGGCCTGAGCCATGCAAACAACGAAGACAACGGCCTGTTTTTCCGCACCTCGCCTTCTGACGCGCGCCAGGGCGTGGTCATTACCGAGATCCTGATGGATCTGGACATCAGGGAAGTGGCTGTCACCTACACCAACAACGACTACGGCAAGGGTCTCGCTGACAGTTTCCAGAGCGCTTTCGAGGCGGCGGGTGGCACCGTGACGATCAACACGGCCCATGAAGACGGAAAGGCGGATTACTCCGCTGAAGTGGGCGCGCTGGCCTCTGCCGGTGGTGAGCGTCTTGTGGTCGCGGGCTATGTCGATCAGGGCGGCTCGGGTATTGTGCGCGCGGCTCTGGACACAGGTGCCTTCGACACCTTCCATTTCCCGGACGGTATGATTTCCGCCGCGCTGCTTGAGAACTTCGGCTCCGAGATTGACGGCTCTTCCGGCGCGCACCCAAGCCCGTCCGAAGAACTGACCGAAGCCTTCGGCACGCTTGTCGGCGGTGCATTCGATCACACGTCGCCATTCACGCCTGAATCCTATGATGCCGCGGCCCTCATCATGCTGGCCATGCAGGCGGCGAACTCCAAGGATTCCAATGACTACAAGTCGAAAATCATGGATGTGGCCAACGCGCCGGGTGAGCCTATCGGTGTTGGTGAGCTGGCCAAGGCGCTGCAAATCCTCAAGGACGGTGGCGAGGTGGACTATGTGGGCGCGACAGGCGTCGAGCTGATTGGCCCCGGCGAAGCAGCGGGCAACTACCGCGAGATCAGCTTTGAGGGTGGTGAGGACAAGACGGCCCGTTTCCGCTAATTCCGACCACCTGTGACAAGACAGCCCGGAAGACACTCTCCGGGCTGTTTTCATAATGCGCCGAACAAACGCGATCCAATACGCGTCCGGCCTGGGGATAACAGATGATCGTCGTTGAAGACCTTCACAAGCACTTTGGCGGCTTTCATGCCGTCGATGGGGCATCGCTTGAGATCGAGCAGGGAAAAATCACCGGCCTGATCGGCCCCAACGGTGCGGGAAAAACAACTCTTTTCAACGTGATTGCGGGCGTTCTTAAGCCCACTTCCGGGCGTGTGACCATGGCGGGTGAAGACATCACCGGCCTGCCGCCGCACACGCTCTTTCACAAGGGGTTGCTGCGGACCTTCCAGATCGCGCACGAGTTTGCCTCCATGACCTGCCGCGAAAACCTGATGATGGTCCCGGGTGACCAATTGGGCGAGAGCTTGTGGAACACCTGGTTCGGGCGCAAGCGCATCGCGGATCAGGAACGCGCCTTGCGTGCCAAGGCCGATGAAGTGCTGGAATTTCTGACCGTCGAACACCTGGCCGACCACAAGGCGGGTCAGATCTCCGGCGGGCAGAAGAAACTGCTGGAGCTTGGGCGCACGATGATGGTGGATGCGCGGATCGTCTTTCTCGACGAGGTTGGCGCGGGCGTGAACCGGACGCTCCTCAATACCATTGGCGACGCGATCATTCGGCTCAACGAAGAACGCGGCTACACCTTTGTGGTGATCGAACATGACATGGATTTCATCGGTCGGCTCTGCGACCCCGTGATCTGCATGGCCGAAGGCAAGGTGCTTGCCGAAGGCACGCTGGCCGAGATCAAGGCCAACGAGCAGGTGATAGAAGCCTATCTGGGCACCGGGCTCAAAAACAAGGACAAGGTGGGCGCATGAGCAGTGACGCCTATAGCGACCGTGGCAACAAGGATTTGTCGCTCGGTGATGGGTCGAAAATGGGGAAAGCCCAACCGGTCAGATTCGGCGGTGCGGCTTTTGCCTCTCCCGGCGGCCCTTTCCTCATCGGTGACAATATGACAGGCGGCTACGGTGCGGGGCCGGACATCCTTCACGACTGCACGATTGCCGTGGATCGCGGCGAGATCGCAGTGATCGTGGGCCCAAACGGCGCGGGCAAATCGACGGGCATGAAGGCGGTTTTCGGGATGCTGAACCTCCGGCAGGGGCACGTCCGCCTTGACGGCGAAGACATCACCGCCCTGACCCCGCAGGCACGTGTGGCCAAGGGGATGGGCTTTGTGCCGCAAACCTCGAACATCTTCACCTCGATGACGGTCGAGGAAAATCTGGAGATGGGCGCTTTCATCCGCACGGACGACATCCGCCCGACGATGGAGCAGATCTATGACCTCTTCCCGATCCTGCGCGAAAAACGCCATCAGGCGGCGGGAGAGCTGTCGGGCGGGCAGCGCCAACAGGTCGCCGTGGGTCGTGCCCTGATGACCCAGCCCAAGGTGCTGATGCTGGACGAGCCCACTGCCGGGGTTAGCCCCATTGTCATGGACGAGCTGTTCGACCGCATCATCGAAGTGGCCCGCACCGGCATCCCGATCCTGATGGTGGAGCAAAACGCACGTCAAGCGCTTGAAATCGCAGACAAAGGTTACGTGCTGGTGCAGGGCCGCAACGCCTACACGGGCACGGGCAAGGAACTGCTGGCCGATCCGGAAGTTCGCAGGAGCTTTCTGGGAGGATGAGGTGGATTTCTGGGTGCTTCTTTATTGCGAACGCTGTAATGGCGCAGGCCGAAACCACTCAGCAGTTTTCTTTCCAGATTCGCTGCAATTGGACCCATGAATTACGGCTGGATGACAAAAGCCCGGGTTCAGAGTCTCCGAATGGCCCCGGTTATTTGGCCGCAGAACGCCCCCTACAGGTACAACAGGACTATCCCAGTACCATTGAGATCGCTGGCGTTGGTGGCACGAGGCACTTCATGATGCCCGACATTGGAGGACCGCTGGCAGGAATGATGATCACGGTTTACCCGGGGGGTCAGAGTATTGGTCTTCAACAATACAGGGTACGTGGGAAAATATACGCGCACGCAACGAAAGGGTCATGCGAGGTGATTGAGTAATGGACATCCTGAACGCAATCGTCGCGCTGACCAATTTCGTGATCGTCCCCGCCATGGCCTATGGTTCTCAGCTGGCGCTGGGGGCGCTGGGGGTCACGTTGATCTACGGTATTCTGCGGTTTTCCAACTTTGCCCATGGGGACACGATGGCCTTTGGCGCGATGGTCACGGTGCTGTTCACATGGCTCTTCCAAAGCTGGGGCATCTCGCTTGGGCCCCTGCCCACCGCCCTGCTCGCGCTGCCCATCGGCATTCTGGGCAGTATGGGCTTGCTGCTTGCCACCGACCGGGTTGTCTACCGGTTTTACCGCGAGCAAAAGGCCAAGCCGGTCATTCTCGTGATCGTCAGCCTCGGCGTGACATTCATCATGAACGGGATCGTGCGGTTCATCATCGGGCCCGATGATCAGCGTTTCGCCGATGGGGAGCGTTTCATCGTCTCGGCGCGCACGTTCAGGGAAATGACCGGGCTGCGCGAAGGGCTGGCGATCAAGACGACGCAAGGGATCACCGTCCTCACGGCGGTGATTGTTGTGGCGCTCCTGTTCTGGTTTCTGAACCGTACGCGCACGGGCAAGTCGATGCGGGCCTATTCCGACAATGAAGATCTGGCGCTGCTGTCGGGGATCAATCCCGAACGGGTGGTCATGATTACCTGGCTGATCGTGGCAGGGCTCGCCACCATTGCCGGGGTGCTTTACGGGCTGGACAAGAGCTTCAAGCCGTTCACCTACTTCCAGCTCCTGCTGCCGATCTTTGCCAGCGCTATCGTCGGCGGGCTTGGGAACCCCATCGGGGCCATCGCTGGCGGGTTTGTCATCGCCTTTTCAGAAGTCACCGTGACCTATGCCTGGAAGAAAGTGCTCACCTACCTGATGCCGGAAGGACTTGAACCGAGCGGCTTGGTGCAACTGCTCTCGACCGATTACAAACTGGCGGTCAGCTTCCTGATCCTGCTTATCGTGCTGCTCTTCAAACCGACCGGCCTCTTCAAGGGGAAATCGGTATGAACCCTGTGCTCAAGAACACCCTGCTCTACGGTCTTGTCGCCGCCATGATCCTCTACACCGGGGTCACGCAAAGCTGGAACACCGCGCTGGTCATCCTGAACATGGGGCTGATCTCTGCGATCATGGCGCTTGGGGTCAATCTCCAATGGGGGTTTGCGGGGCTCTTCAACGTCGGCATCATGGGGTTCGTGGCCTTGGGGGGGCTCGCCGCTGTCCTGATGGGCGCGTCACCCACGCCCGGTGCCTGGAGTGCCGGGGGCTGGAACATCCTCTCCGCCTTCGTTTTTGCCATCGCGGTCATTGTCGCGGTGGTTGTGCTCCGCAAGAGAATGCAGCCGGGTTGGCTCAGGTCGGGCGTGGTGCTCGCCTTGCTGGTTGGCGGTTTCTTCATCTATCGGGCGCTCTTTGATCCCGGTGTCGAGGCGGTGGAAGCCATCAATCCGGCCCTTGCAGGCAACCTTGGGGGCCTTGGCATCGACCGGGGGCTTTGGGTGGCGCTGGCATGGCCTGTCGGCGGGCTTTTTGCCGCCGCGGCCGCCTGGGTGATCGGCAAGACCGCCTTGGGGTTGCGGTCCGATTATCTGGCGATTGCGACCCTCGGCATTGCCGAAATCATCATTGCGGTCCTGAAGAATGAGGATTGGCTCGCCCGTGGCGTCAAGAACGTCGTGGGATTGCCGCGCCCTACTCCCTACGAGATCGACTTGCAGAATGACCCGGGGTTCGTGGAGCGGGCCGCAGGTTTTGGGCTCGACCCGGTGACGGCCTCGACGCTCTATGTCAAAGCCGCCTATGCGGGTCTCTTTGCCATCGTCCTGATCGTGTTGCTGATCCTCGCCCAACGCGCCCTTCACAGCCCCTGGGGGCGCATGATGCGTGCCATTCGTGACAATGAAGTGGCGGCAGAGGCGATGGGCAAGGATGTCACCGCGCGGCATTTGCAGATTTTCGTGCTGGGTTCGGCGGTCTGCGGCATTGCCGGTGCGATGATGACAACGCTGGACGGACAGTTGACGCCCGGCACCTATCAGCCCTTGCGCTTTACCTTCCTCGTCTGGGTCATGGTCATCGTTGGCGGGTCGGGCAACAACTTCGGTGCCGTTCTGGGCGGGTTTCTGATCTGGTTCCTCTGGGTTCAGGTCGAGCCCATGGGCCTTTGGCTGATGCAGGTCATTACCTCCGGCATGGAAGACGGATCAGCGGTGAAAGCCCACCTGATCGATTCCGCCGCGCACATGCGGCTTTTTACTATGGGGGTGGTCCTGCTGCTGGTGCTGAGGTTCAGCCCGCGCGGATTGATCCCGGAAAAATAGACCGTCGCGGGCGCGGCGATTCGGTCTGACGCATCCTTTCGGAAATCAGCGGCCCTTGAACAACCCGCCCAGAATACCGCGCACCAGCCGGCGGCCCGTGGTGCCGCTCAGTTCCTTGACAACGGCCTTGGTCAGCGCGGAGCCAAGGCTATCCGGCTGCCGCCTTGAGGACCGCCGCGAGGTCGAACGGGAGACCCGCTGCCCGCTGTAGCGGCGCGCGGCGTTGAACTCCCGCAGCAGCGCCGATCCCCCTTCGGCTTTCTCTTCTGCCTTTGCCGCCTCTTCTGCCGCCTTGGCAGATCGGCTTTGCAGGATCTCATAGGCCGATTTGCGGTCCACCACCTTGTCATAGCGTGCCGCCATGTCTGACGCCGCCAAGATCGACGCCCGCTCTGCCGCTGTAATCGGCCCCAATTGAGACGACGGTGGTCGGATCAACGTCCGCTCGACAATCCCCGGCACGCCTTTCTTTTGCAGCATCGAGGTCACCGCCTCCCCGACGCCCACTTCGCGGATGGCCGCTTCGGTGTCGAAAGCCGGGTTCTCGCGGTAGGTCTCCGCCGCCAGACGCAATTGCTTTCGATCCTTGGCGGTAAAGGCGCGCAAGGCATGCTGGATGCGATTACCCAGTTGTCCAAGGATATCTTCGGGCACATCTGCCGGGTTCTGCGTGATGAAGAACACCCCCACCCCTTTTGAGCGGATAAGACGTGCCACCTGTTCGACCTTGTCCACCAGCGCCTTGGGCGCGTCATCGAAAAGCAGATGGGCTTCGTCGAAGAAGAAGACCAGCTTGGGTTTATCCGGGTCGCCAACCTCGGGCAGTTCCTCGAAAAGTTCCGACAGCAGCCACAGCAGAAAGGTGGCGTAGAGCCCGGGTGCGGCCATCAGCTTGTCGGCCGCGAGGATATTGATCTGACCACGGCCCTCTGTCGTGGTGCGCATCAGATCGGCAAGGCTCAACGCTGGTTCACCAAAGAGCCCGGCACCGCCCTGGTTTTCCAGCACCAGAAGCCGTCGCTGAATGGCTCCGATGGAACTGGACGACACATTCCCGTAGCGCAAGGACAGGGCTTTGGCATTCTCACCAATCCAGACCAGCAGGGCTTGCAGGTCTTTCAAGTCCAGCAGCGGCAGGCCCTCTTCATCGGCCAGCCGAAAGGCGATGTTCAGAATGCCCTCCTGCGCATCGGAAAGCTCCAGCAAGCGGGCGAGCAGGAGCGGACCCATCTCCGATACCGTTGTGCGGACAGGATGGCCCTGATCGCCAAAGACATCCCAGAATGTCACCGGGAAGGCGTCGTATCTGTAGCCAGCAAACCCGATCTTTTCCGCACGCTCTGTAAAGGGTCCATGGAGCTTATGTGTCTCCGTACCGCTCTTGGCGAGGCCTGAAAGATCGCCTTTCACGTCCGAAAGAAAGACCGGGACACCGGCGTCGGAAAACCCTTCCGCAAGGATCTGAAGCGTCACCGTCTTGCCTGTACCGGTGGCCCCCGCGATCAGCCCATGGCGGTTGGCATACCCCAGTTTCATGAATTGCTGCGTTGTGTAGTCCGGCCCGCCGCCGCCGATAAAAATATCCGATGTCACCCGATGTCACCTTGCCGTGCAAATTGTATCTATCCGACCATACGTTTTTAACTCTTTTGAGCCATAGTTATTTTGTCTGACGCAGGTTTTCGTCCTTTCGCGTCAGACGTCCTCCCTGTCAGACTGGGCCGTGCCATAATTTGGTACGGCCTTTTTTCACTATTGCCCCATGCGTTGTTTTTCTGCTGTTTTAGCTGTTGACGACCTGCCACGTGTTTCGTAACGTCCCCTCCATAAGTCGGCCAGTCCGACGGGGAGAAGAAAATTCAAAAAAGGGAATGCGGGTTCGCCTTCCCTTTTTTGTTGCGTAAAGCCGCAAAAAATTCACCTATGCCCCAGAAGAATTGATCGCTGCGGTCCTGACACTGTCAGCGGCGCGTGCTAGGAAGATCAAAAAGCAGGATGAGAGCAAACATGCCGAGATTTATGACGACTTACGTGCCGATTTTTGCGACGGTACTGGCCCTGGGGTTGGCCCCGACCCTTGCGAGTGCACAGAACGCTGAAGGGGATGAGAGCGAAGAACAACCGACAACCGCCGAAAGTCTGGCCATGGGCGAACCGGTGGATGAAACACCGCAACCCGGCGACACCTATGTGCGCGAGAAAATCGGTGACTGGTCCATCCGCTGCGTTGTCGTGGCAGACGCTGAAGATCGATGCCAGTTGTACCAGCTGCTGTCCGACGACAATGCGCAGCCCATCGCTGAGTTCACACTGCTGAAACTGCCAGAGGGCGGGCAGGCAAGAGGTGCGAGCACCATCATCGTGCCGCTGGAGACCAGCTTGCAAAACCAGCTTTCCATTCAGGTCGATCAGCAACCCGGCAAGCGCTATCCCTTTGCCTTTTGTAACACGGTCGGATGCTACGCCCGCATCGGCCTGACGCAGGAAGATATTGACGCATACAAACGTGGATCGGCAGCGGTTTTGAGCATTGTCCCGATGGCCGCGCCCGATGTGCGCGTATCAGTTCCCCTCTCGCTCAACGGTTTTACCGCAGCTTTCGAGCAACTGGAAATCAATGACCCGGGCGGTCAATAGCTCCGTCAATCGGGCCGCTCTGAACGGACATCATGAGACCCGGCCTGAAAGGGCCGGGTTTTTTCCCGGCTTGGGGTAAGCTGAGGCTCTCAGACGGAGCGGAGCGCCAAAACGGCATTCATCCCGCCGAAAGCAAAGGCGTTGGACAAGGCGACCGAGACCTTCGCGTCACGCGCCTCATTCGGCACTACGTCAAGGGCGCATTCAGGGTCTGGTTCCTGATAGCCAATGGTGGGCGCGATCACGCCTTCCCGAAGCGCCATGATGCAGGCCAGAAGCTCTACCGCGCCTGTGCCGCCAATCAGATGGCCGTGCATGGACTTCGTGGAAGAGATCATCAGCTTGTCCGCATGGGGGCCAAAGACATCCGCCACAGCGGCGCATTCGGTCTTGTCGTTGGCAGCCGTGCCGGTGCCATGTGCGTTGATGTAGCCCACCTGATCGCGGTCGATCCGGGCGTCCACCAAGGCACCCGCCATCGCCCGCGACGCGCCATTCTTTGAGGGCATGACAATGTCGGCGGCATCGGACGACATCGCAAACCCCGCCACTTCGCAAAGGATCTCCGCGCCGCGCGCCCGCGCATGGTCGTATTCCTCGAACACAAAGACGCCTGCGCCCTCCCCCTGCACCATGCCGTTGCGG
The DNA here is from genome assembly GCA_039196345.1 of Pseudomonadota bacterium. Lineage (GTDB taxonomy): Bacteria > Pseudomonadota > Alphaproteobacteria > Rhodobacterales > Rhodobacteraceae > Roseobacter. The sequence continues at coordinate 28,544 of JBCCUU010000029.1, forward strand.
TTGGCCGAGAACGGGCGGCAGGCATCCCGCGACATGACCCGCAGGCCTTCCCAGGCCTTCACCCCGCCAAAACACAACATGCTTTCCGACCCGCCCGTCACCATCACCGGTGCCAGCCCCGACCGCACCATCGTGAAGGCCTGCGCCATGGCGTGGTTGGACGAAGCACAGGCCGTTGACACGGTAAAGGACGGGCCTTTCAGGTTATGCTCCATGCTCACATGGGAGGCGGCGGCATTGTTCATGAGCTTTGGCACGACAAAGGGATGGACGCGATTCTTCCCGTCTTCATAAACGGAACGATAATTGTCGTCCCATGTGCTCACCCCGCCCCCGGCGGTTCCGAGCACGACGCCGGATTTTGCCGAAAGTTCCCCTGAGAATTGCAGCCCGGACTGATCAATCGCCTCCTTTGCCGCCGCCAGCGTGAACTGGGTAAAACGATCATAAAGCGCCATCTGTTGGCGATTGTAGCGTCCGATGGCCTCAAAGCCTGTCACCTGCCCGCCGATCTGGATGGAGAGCCGTTCCACATCGCGCAGGTCCAACGGACCGATACCGCATTGTCCCTCTCGCATTGCCGCGAGGGTACTGGCCACGTCGTGCCCAAGCGCGTTGATCGTGCCGGCCCCGGTGATAACCACGCGTTTCATCAAGGCTCAGCCTTGTTCGCGTCGCAAACGATCAATGCCATCCACGATCGAGGCAACCGTCGAGATGTCGAAGTCGCTCTTTGCCGGGTTGTTGGCGTTGAAGGGCACCGAGATATCAAAGGCTTCCTCAATGGCAAAGATGCTCTCCACCACGCCGAGGCTGTCGATCCCTAGTTCTTCCAGCGTGCTTTCCGGTTTTACATCCGAAGGGTCGAGAACGGCTTGTTCCGCGATGATGGCAATGACCTGCTCCAGCGTGCTCATCGGTCTGTCCTCTCAAAGCTCCTGTTGCCGAGGATTTAGTCGCTGTTACCCGATTTGAAAACCGCTTTCTGCAAGGCCGCGACATCAGCGACAAGTTTCGGCAGGCGTCTGAACGATTTGAATATCTCGATCTGTTTGTCCATTTTCGTGGCGGGATACCCCAGCACCACGCGCCCCGCCGGAATGGACGACAGGACCTTCGTGCCGCCGCCGGTGATGACGCGATCCCCGATGAAGATGTTGTCGCTCACCCCTGTCATGCCGCCCAGAACCACGTTGTTGCCCACGCGGGTGGAGCCCGCCACGCCCGAATGACCACAGATCAGACAGTCGTTGCCAATCACCACGTTGTGGCCGATGTGCACAAAATTATCCATCTTGCAGCCATTGCCGACAATCGTATCCCGGATCGTGCCGTTGTCGATGTTGACGCAGGCCCCAAGGTCGACATTGTCGCCGATGGTCACCGCGCCGAGGGAGTGAATACGGGTCCAGCCCTGGGCCTCGGTTTCCCCCTGATCGCCCAGCGTTTCGCGCACCGCTTCGATGCCGGATTTCTCCTCCGTCACAAAGGAAAAGCCATCGCCCCCGATGCGCACGCCGGGCTGCGCCATGAAATCCGCGCCGATATTTACGCGCGCGCCGATGCTGACCTGCTCGCGCAGAAAGGCGCGCGGGCCGATCCGGGCGTTCCATCCGATGTAGCATTGCGGGCCGATTGTGCTGTCATCTTCGATCACAGCGCCCGCCGCGATAACCGCCAGTGCGCCGATGTTCACATTGGCCCCGATCTGCGCCTCGGGATCAATGATGGCGCTGGGGTGGATACCGGGCGGGAACCCCTGCCCCTGATCCATCAGTTGCGTCAGGCCCGACATCGCGTAGCGAGGCCGATGGGGCACGATGGCAGCCGCCAATCCATAGGCCTGCCAGTCCGCCTCCGCCCAAAGGACAGCAGCTTGTGACTGTCCGTCAGCGAGCTTCTCAGCATAGGATTTATCCGTGGCCATCGCCAGATCATTTGGACCGGCGGACTGCGGTTCCGCGACACCGGTGACAACTCTGTCGCGCTCCCCATAGCACTCTGCGCCGATTGCCTCGGCGATCTGACCAACCGTGTACCCTGCCTCAGCCATTGTCGCTCCTTTGTTCAGGAGCCTGACTTAGCCCTGAACCGCCCGCAACGCCACCCCTGCGTCCTCAAGCGCCTTCCAGATGCGCGCATCCCGGCCATAGATGTCACGGCGATACTGCACTTTACCCTTATCGTCCGCAAAGGCGGTCCGATAGATCAGGTGCACCGGGACAGGTTTCTTCAGATTGACCTGTGTCTCCTTGCCTTTGGCCAATTGCGATTGAAAGAAGCCTTTCGGATCGCTGGTCTGCGGTTTGAGCAGCGCATAGGCAAAATCGAACGGATCCGCCAGCCTGATGCAGCCGTGACTATAGGCCCGTGTCTCACGGCCAAAGAGGTTTTTGGCAGGCGTATCATGCAGATAGATGTTATACTTATTGGGGAACATGAACTTCACCAGCCCCAGTGCATTGCTGCGGCTGGGCGGTTGGCGCATCGCATAAGGGAAGGTGCTCGCCGTGTATTTCGTAAAGTCCACGCTCGCCCGGTCGATCTGGCGGCCACTGCGATCGGTAATGATGAGGTGGTTTACAGCGTTTGGGTTTTGCTTGAGTTCCGGCAGATATTCGCCCGTGGCGATAGAGCGGGGCACAAACCAGCTGGGGTTGATGACCATGAACTCCATCTGATCCGAGAACTCCGGCGACTGCCTTTTGTCATCACGTGCACCGATGACGGAACGGGTTTCAAACGTAACCTTTCCATTATCGATGATCTTGGCGGAAAAATCAGTGAGATTTACCTCCACATGTCGCTTGCCGCGATCCTTGTTCAGCCAGCGTTCGCGTTCCATCGCGACAATTACCGATTGCAGCCGAGCCTCGACCGGCGTGTTGATTTCCTTCAGTGTCCCCTTGCCCACAACGCCGTCTTGCGCAAGCCCATGGTCAGCCTGAAACTTTTGGACGGCGACCTGCATCGGTGCGTCATAGGTAGAACCCGCTGAGCGTTTCAGATAGCCCATGCGCACAAGCCGATCACGCAGTGCGACCACCCCCGCACCGCTGTCGCCGGGTTCAAGCTTGCCGGTCCGTACCGTCGGGCCCCATCCCCCCTTGGCCAGCAGTCTTTCCAGGACCAGTTTCTGCTTCATAAGCGCGTTATACTCCGCGGTCTTTGGCGGCAGCGCCTTGAAGAAGCCTTTGGGGGAGGATTTGGACAGGTTCACCAGATAGGATTTGCGGTCACGATAAGGAATCGCACGCACGATATGTTTGCTGATACGCGACGGAACCACCGCGCCGGTCTGTATGTCGCGGGCATATTGTAGGAAAACCCGGCTCATTTCGACTTCGAGCAGGCCATGCTCTCGCGGGCTGCGCGCCGACTTCATCCGAGTCTCCAGTTCCTGCACCTCGTACCGCGCGGACGGCAACCCATGTGCATCCGCGTTCCTGAGCGCGTTCAGCAGCGCAGATCGGCGCGCACGATCCCTGCTTCCTTTACCGGTCCAGATCGGCGCGTACCCGGTCTCCTGATAAAAGGACGAGATGTCCCGGTCACGCGCCGCAGCCTCAGCCACCGCCTGTTTGAATGCGGTCTGCTGCGCATAGGCGACGGGAGCCGTCGCCAGAACGGATCCGACGGCCAAAACCAAACCGAATAGAAAAGCAAAAAAGCGCCCACCCGCGATCAAATTCATCTGATACCCTCACAAAGAAACATCAATCGGCGGCTAGACCCTGACCGGGTCTCGCGTGATCTGTCCAATAACATTTCAGAAATCCGTCAAGGAAAGCTGAAATTGATGCAAGTTGGCACCGCTTTGGAGAAAATCGTTCATCGGGACGGCGATTGGCAAAAAATTGCCTAAAATTCTACGGAAATAGCCCATTTCGGTTTAGATACTTGGTTAACAATTCCGCCTATGACATAAGCGGGTGGCATCTGGGGAAGATGAAATTTCCGTGTAACATCACGGGATCGGCAGGATTAACGACGGACAGGTTATGACCAACGACGAGCCAACGGGTTTAACCCGCCGCGCCCTTTTGGGTGCTTTTGCAGCAACGGCCATCACCGCAGCACCCACCTTCGCGAACGCAGCAGGCTTCCTGCGGGGCGGCGGCGATATCAGACGGATCAGAATGTATTCTGGACGCACCGGCGAACGCATCGACATGATCTACTGGATCGAGGGGAAATACGTGCCCGAAGCGGTCAAGGAAATCAACTACTTCATGCGTGACTGGCGGACGGATGGCGTCAAGTCGATGGACCTGCGCACAATTGACATCATGGCCGCTGCACATAACATGATGGACGTGGACGAGCCCTATATGCTGCTCTCGGGGTATCGGAGCCCCAAGACAAACGCCATGTTGCGATCACGCAGCCGGCGCGTTGCCAAAAATTCACTGCACATGAAAGGTCAGGCGGCTGATTTGCGCCTGTCTACGCGCAGCGTAAGCCAAATGGCGCGCGCGGCGGCGGCCTGTAAAGGTGGTGGGGTCGGCAAATACAGCCGTTCCAACTTCGTGCATATGGATTGCGGTGTTGTCCGCACCTGGGGGCGCTAGGCAATACCGGTCCCCGGCAACTTGGCGCCGAGACTCAAGGCAATTTCTGTCCGACGTCGGATCTCCTGGATATAAGGGCCACCAGCCACTGTGGCGCGTCTTAAGTGTCATCTTTTGCGCTCAACTTGTCTTCGGTGCACTTAACTGGATATGCCCTCAGGTTCACGCTTGCTCATCGCCAGTGGCGACCGGTGGCGGCGGCCCCGGAAGATCGCATACCTCATCAAAACAGACCTGCTTGGTGTAGCGTGGCCGGGTAAAGACGAAATTGTTGATGGTCTGATTTGACAACCCGATATTGAAGACGGGCACGAAGGCCGAGCTCGTCTCGACGATGATGATCTGATCATCCTGCGGCATGACGGGTAAGCGATGTGTCCAATCCGCTATATCCTGGCTTTGCAGACCGATCATCCCGCCCCGTGTTCTTGACCACACCACCTGATACTCTTGCAAGTTAAGGTCGTATTTGGCGATGGTAACCCGCAATCCGGTCTCTTGCGGTGAACGCGACAGGTTTTCAAACAAATCATGGACGCCATCGATAAAGGCGGCATCCAAAGGGTTCCATTGGCGGGAAATCAGATCCGATATCGTGTAGGCAGCCTTTTGCTGCGCCGTGTACTGCCGGAACGAGTCGAAGATCGTGAACATCGCGAGGTAAGCCCAGATCAGGATCGGAACGAGTATGACCGCCTCTATGGCAACGCTTCCCCGCTGGTCGTCCTTGAAAACACGCAGCTGTTTGATTGCATTTGCTAAACCCCGCATCAGTTTTCCGGCTCCTGTACGAAAGCGGACATGGCCGTCATAAAGGCCTGTCCGGCATTATCCTTTGAAAACTGGAAGCCGAGACCCGTGGTGGGAAAGATCGGATCAAACTTCACACAGGCGCGCAGAATCATCAGCTCATGATCCTCGCCCCTCTGATAGGCTGGCGGGTCCTGACTCGCGATGGGGAGGGAGCGATCTATGCAGTCGGACGTGGGATCGAGTGGCGCAAAGGCGCGTGGGTTCACCTTGGCCATCTCCAGCTTCAGGCTATCGACGCAGTCAGGGATGAAACCCGCATTGACGCAGATCGTCTGTTTGAGCGCATCATGAGACGGAATATTGCCGGTGTTCAAACGCACCTGCCGGACCGCGATATCCAGCCCTCGGTCCAGCCACATCTGCCGTTTGGAATAGAGACCCAATTCGACCGACGTCAGAAAAATCGTGAATATCAGGGGCGTCATAATCACAAATTCAATGGCAATCTGTCCGCTTTCATCACCGCAAAACCGCCGAACCATATGCCGCATTTTTTGCATCATTGCGTCAGGCTCAATGCTTGGATTTGACGTGCGATGGATTTGAACACGGTCGAGATCTGCACGCCGTTGGCCTTGTAGAAATCGCCCTCGGTCGAGGCGCATTTCTCCATTTCCTTGATGGCGTTGGATGGCGCTTCGAAGGCGATGGTAAAGACCCTTATGCCATTTGCCTTGGCCTTGTCGCAGACCTTGTAAAAGTTCGTCACGTTTGTGCTTCTGGTCGAATACTTATCCTTGTCGTCCTTGCGGTCATTCAACACCACGGTCGGGTTCTCTGGGTCGTTCCGGTCAGACGGGCGGAACTGATCGGTAATCTGACCGTCAGTCATCAGAACAATGTATTTGCGCGTATCATCGTCTGTAAAAGGTGCCGGACGGTTGACAAAACGATCCGGGACCAACCCTTCCGCGTTCAGCGCTCTGAAAGCGCCATTGGACGTGGCATTCAGAAGAGCAACGCCGTATTTCATGCCGTAATGCGTGCCGGTGCCGTCATGCATCCGGATGTTGTCAATGAACGTCTTGAGGTCTCCCGCGTTATTCTGGGCGTATTGGATGGCCGAGTTATCCTGCGGACACCAGCCCCAGTCCATGACGTCTGCCGCGATCCTCCAGTTCATGAAGTAAGGAATCTGATCGTACCCGCCCGATGGAAGGTCGATGTTATCGAAGTCCGTATTGGCAAGCTCCAGACAATGCGCGAGCGTGTTGTACGGAACGGCGACTTCGTTGCCATCGTCATCGGTGTAGGTGTAGCCGTAGAGCACATCATCGCCGTCTTCATTCTGAACGAACGTCGCAAAGCGGTTCCCATTCGCACGGTCAAAGACGGTCGGGCCGGGGTTCACCTGGCCCGCGTAAGGGATGATATTCAGTGATGTTGTCTTTGGCGCGTCGCCTTCCAGTACAATATCGATGAATTCCTTTGCGGCTACCCGCAGGTTGGTCATCTTGCTGTTGTTCCGCATCGACCCTGAAATGTCGATCACCAGTGAGATTTCGGTATTCTCAATCGTCTCCTCGGCTGTACCACCAGCATAGACGGGCAAGGAGTCAATACCTGTCATGGCCATATAGATGGACGGCGTTCTTGTGCGGGCCTGCGCCGTTACGATCCGGAAATTTGTTGTTGGCAGAGCGGCCCCGGGGGTAATCTGTACATCGCCTAGAAAATCCGACATGCCTGCCTTGGCAAAGTAATCATCCACCACATCTTCCGGTGGGAGAGGTTGTTCCAGGTCCGAGGCGGCGAGGATTGCCCGGTCCAGCGTATTCTGGACGCGGGTGCGCATCATTTCGTTCTGCATCAAATCAACGGCGATCCCGCAGATCATCAACATCATCAGGATCATGAAACTGGCAAAGATGGTTAACGCGCCATCTTCTTCCCGCGAAAACCTGGTCAGACGTCTCCGCAGAAGTCCACCTTCCTGAACGTCGCGCAGTAGTTTCTCACATTTCATCCCACATCACCGTCCTGTGACCAATCGCCCCGGATCCGCGTGATTCGGGACTTGGCTGGCAGAAATGCCAAAGGATTGTGGCGAAAAAGCGTATCTGGTTGTCGGCAGGTGATTAAAATGCGCTCAGAGAATGCGTCGCACGCGTTTACCCCGTCAGGCGTCGAGATTATTCCTGACCGAGTGACATGGGAGGTTGGTCGCTGATCGGCAGTTGACGGTTCAGCAGACCTGATCGTGGCGGTCAGGCCTTCATCCGCAAAACCGCAATCCAAGGCAAGGAGGTGCCACTCTTGCGGCGGGGTTTCAACATCCCCGTCGAGGTGATCTTGGGCTTCTTTGTCCCGACCGTGTTTGCGACGTTTCCGCCAACGGTTGTGATCTCACCGCTCGTCAGATCAACCTCGGTGACGAAATCCGAATGGGAAGGGTAGAAGCCGTCAATCTGAACGTGTTCCTTGGCCGCGGCCAGATCGAACTGAGAGGCCCATTCCCGCCCATAGTGCACCAGATCTCCGGGCTGGGGGGCATAGGTTGTGGGATCCATCGCTTCAAAGAGCGGGTTCGGCAAAGCCGCTGTCATCGCATCCTGCACATAGCGCCAGTGTCCCTGAGCCCCCTTGAAACGGTCCTCTCCGATCCCCTGTTGCAGGATCGCCCAGCTGATGAAGGCAGCAGACCACGCGGGGTTGACGGTCTTGCCGTTGCCAAGCGTGACTTTCGAGCGGCCATGATAGGGCAGCCCCAGAGCACCCCAATAATCTCCGACACGTTGCCAGACGCCCTCATTGTCTTCCTTCAAACGCCCGTTGTCGAAACGCGCGACCTCTTCGGCCAAGGTGTTCAGCAAGCCAGTGCGCAACCGCTCTTCAATCGCGTTTTGCTGCGCGACGCCTTTCCCGCTGAAGATCGGAGACCAAGTGCCAAAATGGATCACATAGGGTCTTGGCAAGGGCGTGCCAGGGGCAAACCCGTGGAAATGGACGTCTTTCTTGCTGTCATCGCCAAAGGATGCAACCGAATTGCTGACCACATGATTGCCCCACTGCGCCAGCGCATTGGCGCTGGACAGATGCGGGTTCAGGAAATGGGTGGCACCGCCGAGGCTACAATTCCTGCCAGTGGCGCGTGCACTCAGGTGATCGCGAATGATGCTCTGGATGTTGCTGCGGGCTTCGGGCAGCAGTTCCCAACTGCCAAGTGTATTCAGTGCGGAGAACTGGAACCGCTGGTTCACCACCTCTTCGATACTGTCGGGGAAGCTTTTGTGGGCGGTGCGGTTGATGATCGTGTCGACCACGGCGCAAAGGCCGCCTTCGAGTTGATCGGCACCGTGTTTCGCGAAATGACCAACCTCGCTTTGCGCCACACGGCAGAGCGCGTCGAAGGCGGGCGGGTCGATCGGAATCTGCCGGTGCGGTCCCGCCGGTGCGGGTGTGACAGCTGGCATTGATGGCGGCGGCGTGACGCTGCCCACTGTGCCGGGCTGCGGCGCGTTTGCGGGCGGGGACACTGTGGTTGTAGTGGTAAGCGATGGCTGAGCCTGTGCGGGTGCGGGTTGTGGCGGGGTGATCCCTTGTGCCTCCAGAATGCTTCCCAGCCGATCCACGATCCGGGCCTGCCGCGCCAGCTCTGACGCCGCCAGGGCCTTGAGCGCGTCCACCGCCTGGGTCAGGCGTCCCAAGCGCCAGTCTTCCGACATGGCATCTATCTTGGCCACCGCCTGAAGCTTTGCGCTGCGTTCGGCGGCAAGTGCGTCAGCCGCGGCACCCGTCGCCCCCGCAATCTGTGCGTTAAGGTGAATGATTTCGTTTGTGAGCGCGTCGATTTCCGCGCCAAATGGATTGCCGGGCATAGTATTTCCCTCCGTTAGAAAGCGTCAAAAAACGCCGGTCAGTGCGTTGCGGGCCGCCGCGATATCAGCCGCATAGCGGTCAATCCGTTCCGCGCTCTCGGCCAACAGGCTCAGGGCAGTCTGACCGCCGGTCCCGGTTTCCACCTGAGCCTGCAAGGTCGCCAGATCGCCGCGCGCCTGATCAATCAACAGGACCCAATTGGCCAGCATCACCCTGAACTCCGACAGTTTCTGCGTCGATCCGTTCGACACGGCGGTCGCCAGTCGTGCAGTGCGGTACATATCGGTCGTGTCCGCGCGCACCGCCGCGAGGAAATCATCCACCACCTGAGACCCTGCCCGCACGGACCTGATGAACTCATCCCGGTCGCTCTGGGCCAGCGACAGGTTCACCAGCGCCTTGCTGGCATTGACCAAAGCGTTGATCTGCCCGCCGATGGCCTGCGCGTTTGCGAGGGTTGCCACGCTGGTTGTCGCGGCATTCAGCCGTGCGATGTCATCCTCCTGCAAACTCAGGGTGTCATTGTCGAGATAGCGCCCCAGCACCTCCGTGTAGATCGTGGCCGCGGAGAAACCTTCGGTGATCTTGATCGAAATCGGTGTCAGCGCTGTTGCGGAATAGACATCCGCCAGATCAGGGTCGAAACTGGCTTCACTGATCCGTAGACGCCTGTTGGCCTTGTCATACTGGTTGTAGACCTCAACCACCTGCGTCGAGGCGGTACGCGCCGCTTCGTAGGATGCGCGATAATCCCGAAATGCGCTTGCCCCCGGCGTCACACATCCCGCCAAAAACGTCAAAAGGAACACCGGAACAACTGCAATACATCTCATGCCGTTCCCCTCAAAAAATGACTTCCAATAGAACCCAGGCAGGGTGGCACGCGCAACTTGACCGGTCAAGCAGAGCAAAATCCGCACGTTGGAGTGGCGAGTCTTTTCGGCCACACTGGCGTTTTGGTGTCCCTCGGGTGTGACGTCAGGTGTTGCAAATGGCTGTTGATGCGGCACCGAACACCTCTCTGCTCTGCCCAAGGTCCCGATTCCGTGATGGTCAACGACAAAGAAGGCCTGCCGGGGGACTTGACGATGCCATGGGCGCGCAAGACGGAACGCTAGATCTTGTTCGAATGCCGCTCATCAGTGCCCGTCCGGTGAACCCGCCCTGTTGCGCATGAGTGGTGCCTGTTACGCTGCTTGAGCAGCGTAACGCCAGGGGAGGAGCTCGTCGAGGCGTGTGATCTTGTGGTCGGCGATCTGGGCAAGGACCCATGTGAGCCAGG
>JBCCUU010000030.1:0-37784 GCA_039196345.1 Pseudomonadota bacterium
CCACATCATCACCAGCCGTCAGCTTCACCTCAATCTCACGCAGCAGCTTCAAGATGTCTTCGTCTGAATGTCGCTTCCTCGCCATCCTCAATCCCCCTCTCTCTGCCAATGTAATGGCCCAGTTCTAGGGGGGAAGGACAGGACGACAACAAGAGATTGAGAAAGCATATTGCTGACATGGGCAAAAAAGTATGAGAACGAGATTGTACTCACAACTTTAGTCTGTGGGTTTTGAAACTGCTTAGTTGGGAATGGATGCTAAAGGACTTTCATAAGCTCAAATTGGAGATGCAGACTTGCAGGCTATGTAAGGATCTTCCGCTTGGTCCAAACCCTATTTTTCAGCTGGATGAGAGGGCAAAGATCCTGATCGTTGGGCAAGCTCCCGGACGCATTACTCATCTAAAAAATCGCCCGTTTGATGATCCCTCCGGGGATCGTTTGCGAGACTGGCTTGGGATTGATAAGTCTGCTTTCTACGCGGATCCCCAGATTGGCATATTTCCAATGGGACTTTGCTTCCCTGGTGCAGGTTCTTCAGGCGACAAACCTCCACCGGAAATTTGCGCGACAACATGGCGGAAAAAAACAATGGCAGCTCTCAAGAGTGTGGAACTGACTTTGGTTTTGGGAGCCTATGCCATCGCATGGCACTTGCCTCACCTGAATGGAAAGACCGTTGCAGAAGCGGTCAAACAGTCTTCTCGAGGCCAAGACCGGTTCTTTGTACTGCCCCACCCAAGTCCGCGGAACAACAGATGGCTCAAGCAAAACCCTTGGTTCGAAGCTGATGTAATTCCAAGAATTCAGCAAAGCGTGAGACAGAATCTAAGTGAATTTGAAAATTAAATAACTCACCTTTCGCTGAGCAGTTACTCGAAAGAAACTGTCTATAGACGGTTATCTTTTGACGTCACGGGAAAACATATGGATATCAATTGGATAGACAGAGAGTAGACAATTTACATGTTATATAAACTGGTTTTTCCGGGGTACTCAGCGTCGGGCAGTGATCTGCCGCCACCCCCCATCTGCGCGGAAACGTGGCGGAAGCGTGTGCTTGGCACCTTGCCGGACATCCGGCTCACGCTTGTGATCGGCGGCTATGCCATGAAATATCACCTTGGCCGGAAGCTGCCTGTGACCGAGGCCGTCAGGGCATGGCGGTCCTATGGTCCCGATACCTTTGTCTTGCCGCATCCCAGCTGGCGCAATACAGAATGGCTCAGGAAAAACCCGTGGTTCGAGGCAGAGGTTCTGCCAAGGTTGCGCGACAGGATCGAGGACGCTCTGAATGACTGAACACACCCCCCTGGATGCCGCCCATGCGAATATGCAGACCGCAGAGGACGACCCGCACGCGCGTCTTGGGTTCTATGAACGGCTGGCGGCGAGCGAGTTGTTCTTGCTGCTGGCCAGCGAGGTCGATGACAAGGACGAGACCGTCACACCGGAACTTTTTGACGTGCAAGGGGAGCGCTTTGTGCTGGTGTTTGACCGCGAGGATCGGCTGGCAGCATTCGCGGCAGAGGCGAAGCCCTATGTCGCGCTCTCCGGGCGGGCCATTGCTGAAATGCTGGCGGGGCAGGGGCTGGGTCTGGGGCTGAACCTTGACGTAGCACCCTCCTCGATCCTTCTGCCACCGGAGGCCGTGGCCTGGCTGAACGACACGATTGGCAATGCCCCTGATGCCTGGGAGGCGCGCATTTCCGAACTGAGCCCGCCTGCCGGTCTGCCTGAACGGCTGGTCGCATCGCTTGATACACGATTGGCGACTGCCATGGGGCTGGCAAACGCCGCCTATCTTGCCGGGGTAACCTATGAGGATACTGCCAAAGGGCATCTGCTTGTTTTTGTCGCAGCACTGCCCGAAGCGCAGGAGGCATTGGCGCAGCTCGCCGCGGAAGCTCTGTCTTTTTCGGGCATCGAAGCAGGAGCGATGGATGTGGCTTTCCTTGAGCCGACCGACCCCATGACTGCGCCCCTCGACCGTGTCGGATTGAAATTTGACATCCCGAAGCTGCCGGATACCGTAACACAAACCCGCCCGGCACCGGGGTCGGACCCGGCAAAACCGCCGATCCTGAAATAATTGCCGCAATATCGGGGCAGAATCTCACGAAACGTTCACACGGATGCCGGAATTCTCACAAGCCCGAGAGTCTGGCCGTCAAGGGGTGCATCAGGCAGCAACTTGTCCTTAAATCACTGCGACCGGGGTGCATTGCCCCGCCCACACCGCAACCCAACTGGAGATGTTCCATGCGTATTCCCCGCCTCTTGCTGTCAACCGCCGCAGCCCTGACAATCGCCACCTCGGCCTTTGCCGGAGATCAATATGTCGACCCGACAGGCTATGCTGTTTCGGGTTATGACGTCGTTGCCTATTTCGACCTTGACCAGGCGCCAGTTGGGCAGGCTCAACCGGCGGCGGTGCCGGGCAACAAGGACATCACCGCGACCTATAACGGGGCGACCTTCGCGTTTTCAACGGAAGAGAACAAGGCGAAATTCGAAGCCAATCCGGAAGCTTTCGTCCCGCAATATGATGGCCATTGCGCTTACGGTGTCTCGAAAGGCGGCAAGGTCCCGGGCAACCCCAACCTGTGGCGCATCGTCGATGACAAACTCTATCTGAACATCACCAAGAATGTCGTGACATTCTGGGAAGAGGACGTGCCTGGCAACATCGAGCTTGCAGAAAACAATTGGGTGAGCATCGAACCCAAGGCAGCGTCCACAAAGCCGATCCCGCAGTTCAGCAGCTCCGCACCGGTGAACTGAGGATGGTTCTGCCGAACCCGGTAGAGCAAAGCCAAAAAACCCCGCTGCGTTTGTCGCGGCGGGGACTGCTCGTTTTCGGCCTCGCGGGCATTGCGACCGGCGGGGCCGTGGCCGCACAGTGGTACAACGTGCTGGCGGAGAATGGTGCCGACACGCTGAGCCCGGCGCAAGCCCATGAGGCCACTGTGGCGGGCGCGCTTGTGCTCGTTGATATCCGCCGTCCCGATGAGTGGTCCCGCACCGGCGTCGGGGAGGGCGCGGTGCCTCTGGACATGCGGCGTCAGGATTTCGAAGAAGCACTGCTGACCGCCGCAGATGGCGACAAGTCCCGTCCGATTGCCCTGATCTGCGCGCGGGGCGTGCGCTCGCGGCGCATGTCGGATCGCCTCAGGGCCGCGGGTTTTACCCGGATCATCGACGTGCCGGAAGGCATGCTCGGCTCAGGCGCGGGGCCGGGATGGCTCGGACGTGGCCTGCCCGTGGTCGAAGCCGGGTCCTGAAATCTGGGGTTTTTCTCAACGATGCCGCCCTTTCTGAGGGCGACTTCCATTTAAATTGTAATACGAGCCCTTGGAACTGAGGCCAGCCCCCTCCCGGGGGGAGGGTCGGGGCTGGCCGGCGGTGCCGGCTGGGTACAATGATACAGATCTTTGGACCGATGCTCTGAGGGCGGTCTTTCTTATTCGGCGGGCATGTGGGTCCCGTGAAGGACCCGTTCCAGGTGGCCGCGCTTTGTGCGCGCCGCGCGAACGATACCCGGTTCGCGCAGGGTGACCGGGCTGTGCATGGCAAGCAGACGCGGGAGATAGCGCGCCACGGGCAGGGCACTTAATGCTGAAAGGGGAACCGCCAGCAGCAGGCTCGCGGCGATCGGGATCAACCAGAGCGACACCAGCCCGCTCGCCAGCCCAATGGTCAGGACAAGGCCAAGCACCGTTTCCATCCAATGAAACCGTAGCAAGTCATGCAGGGGATATGCCTGCGCCGACCTGCGTTGCGGCACCCAATCCATCGGGCGACCAAGGGCCGTTCGTGTCACCGCCTGCGTTTGCTGGACCATCATGATCGGGGCGTAGGCGATGGACAGGATCACCTCGACCAGAAAGGCCGCCAGAAAAGCACCACGCCCCCCGTAGAGCCGCGTTGCCTTTGCGTTGCTCGCGATGATTGCCGCACCAACCAGTTTCGGGGTCAGCAGCATGGCGTACATGATGATTAGGAAAACCGCGGAGTCGATATGGCTCATCGAGGGGGGCCAGTCGGGAAACAGCGGATTGGCCTCGTTGAAATACCGGATCACGTTCGTTTCGCTATCCTTACCCAGCAGAAACCAGATCACCAGCAGCAGGAACCACGCGGGGGACAGCAAGTAGCTGACGGCCCCGTGCAGAAGATGAAAGCGGGACACCGGGTGCAGGCCTGCGGTGCCCAGAAGGCGCAGGTGTTGCAGGTTCCCGCGGCACCACCGCCTGTCGCGCAAGACATAGTCGATCAGGGTGCCCGGCGTCTCTTCGAAGCTGCCGGTGAGGCGGGGCATGAACCGCACGCGCCACCCCGCACGCCTGAGCAGCCCGGCCTCGACAAAGTCATGGCTGAAGATCATCTCGGATTTGCCGCCGCGCCCCTTGAGCCGTGGCAGCCCGGCCGAGGCTGCAAAAGCCCGCGTGCGGATGATCGCGTTATGGCCCCAGTAGTTGCCCTCACTGCGCGACCAGTTTGCCAGCCCTTCGGCCAGCAGCCAGCCGTATGCGATGTTGGAGAACTGTTGCAGGCGCGCGAAAAGCGTGTCCGCGCCGATCAGCATGGGGCAGCTTTGGATCAGGCCGGTGCCCGCGTCGCGGCTTAACTCATCGGCCATGTGGTCAATGGCGCGTCCGCTCATCAGGCTGTCGGCATCCAGAATGACCATCGCCTCATAAGCTGCCCCCCAACCGGTGATCCAGTCGACCAGATTGCCGACTTTCTTGTCCGTGTTCTGCACCCGCCGCCGATAGTAGACCGGGATGTTGCCCGGCGCAGAGACCCGAAGCAGCGAAAACGCCTGTGCCTCCTGATCCGCGACGGCTGGGTCGCGTGTGTCCGAGAGCACAAAGAGCGTGTACCGATGCGCGCTCTGACGCCGCGCAAGGTCGTCGAGCATGGCGGCGGCATTGCCGAAGACGTCGCTTGTGGGTTCGTTGTAGATCGGGATGAGCAGGGCAACGTCCATCCCCTGCGGTGTGGGCGAAGTCGTGGCAGACCCGGTCCGCCCCAAGAGCCCCGCAATCGCCAGCCCGATGGTGCTGACCGACAGGGTGACCCAGACAAAGGTCAGGCCGATCATCGACAAAAGCGCCCATTCCAGGCCCGACATCCCCATATCCGACAACCAGCCGTAGAGCCCCTGCAAGAGCAGCCAGGTGCCCAGCAGCGCCGGTACAAAAAGCGCGATCCGCCAGGGCAACGCACCGTCCGTGCGGGGGGTACTTGCCGATGCCTTCGCACCTGTGTCGCTACGACCAAAGGTCTGCACCCGCATTTCCAGCGGCGCAGGCGGCGGCATCGCGACCAATGTCTCCTCGCGGGCCATCGTCATGCGCGGGTCCACCTGTAGAGCCACACCTCCGAGAACGGCTGGCCCGCCACCCTCAGCTGCGCACGAAACTCCACCAGATCGGCCTCCCCCGGCTCGAAGGTGAAGGCAAGCCGCGGCCCGCCGGTTTCGGGATTGCGCTGTACCAACCCGCTCGAAACCTTGCCCGTGCTGCTGCGCAAGACGATATCCAGAAGGCTCAGGTCGTCGGGCACGTCATCGCGGGCCTCGAAGTCAATAGCGACAATCGTGCCGCCCCAAGGGTTGTCCCCGATGGCGGTATCGAGCACCCGCAAGGGCATCCCGCTGCGCGGGGCGGGATCATCGGCCCAATCGAGACGGTAGGTCATCTTGTGGCTAGACCCCGCGGCAATCGCAGTGCTCGGTCGCCAGTAGGCGACGATGTTGTCGTAGATTTCCAGATCAGCGGGGATTTCCACGAGGGTCACGGCCCCCGGACCCCACCCCTCTCCCGGGGTGACCCAGAGCGCGGGGCGGTTGTGGTAGAGCGCTTCCAGATCGGCAAAGTCGCTGAAGGCCCGCGCGCGCTGCATGAGGCCAAAACCGCGGGGGTTCATGTCTGAAAAGGCGCTGATCTGAAGCGCCTTCGGGTTGGCCAGTGGGCGCCAGATCACCTCGCCCGCGCCATTGTGGATCATCAACCCGTCGCTGTCATGCACCGCCGGGCGAAAGTCCGAAAACCTGTCCCGCATGGTTTCGTCAAAGAGGAACATGGAGGTCAGCGGCGCGATCCCCACATGCCGCATTTCGGTCCGGGCAAAAAGCTCGGCCTCCACCAGCATCGTCAGCGTCTCACCCGGGGTGATGTCGAAACGATAGATGCCGGTGCAGCTTGGGCTGTCGAGCAGCGCATGCAGGACAACTCCCGGCGCATCGGGGGCCGGTGTTTCGATCCAGAAGGCGATGAAGTCGGGGAACTCCTCGCCCTCCGGATCGGCGGTCTTGAGCGCCAGCCCGCGCGCGGACAACCCATAGGTCTCGCCGGTGCCGATGCCGCGAAAATAGCTAGCCCCCTGAAAGACGGCGTATTCCTGAAAGATGCCGGTTTGTTCAAGTTGCGCGCGCAGGCGCAGGCCGGAATAGCCTAAGCTTTCATCAATCTCGACTTCGGGAAACTTGTCCGTTGTGTCGAAGACGCCCATGTCGAAAAGCAGGGGTTTCGCCACGCCGTTTTCGACGACACTGACCTCGACCGCCTGCGGGAAGTACAGACCGGGCGGAAAGACATCCACACGTTGCGGAGCCTTTGTGCCTTCCCAAAGCGCATTGCGGCCGTCGAACCAGATTTTGCGGTATTGATCGTAGGTCAGGTTACGCCAGCTTTCAGGGATGACGGGGCGCGGGGTATAGTCTGCTGCCGCCATCGCCTTGGCGCGGGCGCGAATGTCCGCCGGGTCAAAACGGGTGGCCTCCCCAAAAGACAGCCCCGGTTCCGCGCTCATTCCGGCGGTCGGCACTGCCGCCAGCGCCAGAAGGCTTTTGAGAACATCGCGACGCAGCATCATGCGGGTTTCTTTCTGCGCCAGGGTTGGGATTTGAACCAGCCGACGCCGTAGGCCACGCCAATCAGCACCGCAAATCCGATTGCGTTAACCACAAGCTGATTGACCAGTGAATTGCGCCCCAACGTATCCAGCGCGACACCCAAGAGCCGCGCCGTAAACATCGACGTGATGAACACCGCCAGCGACTGTTGTCCCACCTTCATGATGATCGCGAGGGTGCGCCGCCAAAACTCGGCCAGCGCTCCGCCTGCCTGGGGCGGCAGAATGCGTCGCCCGGCTTCTCCCACGGCGATCCAGCACAGGTAGGCAAGGGCAAGGAAATGCACATAGCGAAGAACGCCGAAATCCGTCTTGGCGATCAGGACCTTGTAGTCCTTGCGCCAGGCCTGCACCTCCGGCAACTGGCGCGTGATCCGGTAGTAGGCGAGCGGGACGATCACCAGCACGATCACAGCCGCCACGATAATCAGCATTTTGTTGCGCGGCGGCGCGGGCAGCCAGCCGGACATGAAAGCAAAGCCGGTAAAGAACACCAACTGCCAGCCAAAGGGGTTGAAGAACCATTCACGCGCCGACCAGGGCTCGGCCGGCAGCGCGAGATAGTCCAACTGCGCACCGAACCAGACACCCACCACCAGCCCAAGCGCCAGAAGCGGGTGCGTTTTGTAGCAGGCGATGACCAGAGGCATCATGGCGAGCACCACAAGATACATCGGCAGAATGTCGAAGTAATTCGGCACGTAAGTCAGGGTCAAAAGCCCCAGAAGGTTCTCTTCGGGACGTTTGAAAAACGGGTAAAGGTTCAACTGCCCGACGTAGTCACGCTCGAAGAGCTCTGTACTGTTCAAAAAGACCATCGTGCCCGCGATGGCAAAAAACAGCGCGATATGCGCCCAGTAGACCTGCCAGCACCTGAAAGCCACGCGGGCGGCCCCCATGAGGAGACCCTGATCCCGGAAAACAGCGCCAAACGCGATGGCCGACGCCATGCCGGAGCAGAAGACGAACACCTCTGTCGCATCCGAAAAGCCAAACCGGGCGGGAATCCAGAGGGTCAGCCAATTCCCCGGAGTATGCGCGATCAGAATGATGAACATGACAATGCCACGGAAGAAATCCAGCCGCGGATCGCGAATGCGCGCGCTGGCGTTTGCAGCCGCCTGCGCGGCGGAGGGCGCGCGTTGTTGGCTCATCTGTGACGGGTCGGCAAGGGTCATGGCCGGTCTTTATGCCTTCGCGAAGTTCTTGTCATCAGGGCCGAGACCCTATTGAGCGGGGATGCGCCGGGTCTCGCCCAGTTGGTCCAGACGGGTGCGGGTAAAGCGGTCCGCCTGACCGGCCCGCCGGGCAAGACGGTCCTCCAGGATGGCCTCGGTCTGGTCCAGCCGTCCCGCGCGCAACCCTGCGTCGATTGTGATTCTCTCAAAGACATCACGTTGGGCGTGGCTGCCGCCGATGGATTGCATGTCGGGACGGGCCGTGGCGAGGGCCGTGAAGGCCGCATCGTAGCGCCCTTCTGCAAAGGCGTTCAGCCCGTCAAGGGCCGAGAGGCCGGGGCGCGCGTAGCGCTGTTGCATCTCGCCTGCACGGGCGGCATCCCTTCTGAAGCGCTCTGCAATGGCTGCCTGTGCCTCGGGCCGGTCGGCTCCGGTAAGGGCCAGCATGTAGTGCAGATCAGCAAAGACCACGCAGCCGTCATCTGTCCGGCGCTGGGCGATATCCGCAAGCTCATTCCAGCGCGGACCCACATCGATGCCTTCAAGCTCAAGCCGGACGAGCAGTGAGGTCGCGTTGGAGATGTCGCGGTAGTCATCGGTCTTGTCCGCGCGGATCTGTGCGTCATAGAGGCCAAGGGCCACATCCATCTCGCCACGATCCAGGTGCAGCAGTGCCTTGTGCCACCAGACGTGGTAGCGGAAATTGTTTGAATGGGTCCAGGCTCCGGCGTTCTCCTCGATCAGGGCAATGCCCATGTCAGGCCGGGCGGTCATATCGTAGACATGCGCCACCGCGTGAAGCCCCCAGGCATCATCCCTTGCCAGTTCAAGGCCCGCGCGTCCTGCGGCCTCGGCCAGGTCATACTCACCGGTTTCCTCCAGCGTGAAGGCGTGGCACCCCAGGGCGTAGCCCCGGCAGGGATGATCCGCGCCATGCGCGTCCAGAACCCGCTCGATTGACCGGCGCATCCCCTGCGCGTCCCCCATGATGAAACGGATGGCATGGCTCACCTTTGCTGAAAGCGTATCCGTGGGATGGTCCTTCAGAACCTCCTCCATCGCCGCAACAGCGCCTGAAGGGTGACCCTCAAGCCAGCGATCCAGTGCCGTGACCCAGAGCGTTTCGCGCCGCGTGACCTTCGTGGCGGTCAGCACAGCCTTAGCCGCTTGCGCCGCCTCGCGGGCGGTCTGGACCAGTTCCGCGCGGCCCATCATCAGCGAAAAGAGACCCCGCGCCGCGTGACCCATCGCAAATTCCGGCGCTGCTGTCATCACCGCGCCCAAGTGTGTCGGGGTCGCTGACCCATGTGCAAGAAAGGCGCGGATCATCGCATTCCATTCCGACAGGGTGTCGTTGGCGTCCAGTGAAACTGGGCAATCACAAATATCATACATCATGGGTCTTGCGCCTTTATCTCGGTCCTTTGGACGTTTTAGCGAATAATCTCCGTGGGCGAAGTCCTTGCCCCCCGGGCACACGTCAACGTGAAGCGTCGTGTGATGAAATGCCTCATTTCTCACGTTTTTTGTGGAAATCCTCGTGCGCTGCGGCAGCGAAACAGGGCTGTGCTTCGAAACATTTCAATCTGTGTCGTCGCCTGCTCCGAAACGTTTCAGGATCTCCTGCGTGTTCTCGCCAAAGCGGGGCGGAGCATGGCGGTATTGTACGGGCGTGCGCGACAGTTTCAACGGATTGCCGAGCAGCCTGACGTGCCCCGAGTCCGTTCCCTCCACCGGCATCTCCACGACTGCCCCGCGCGCCTTCGCCTGGTTGGAGGTGAGCGCCTGGTCAACGGTATGGATCGGGCCCGCAGGTACTTTGACCTTGTGCAGCCTTTGCAGCACCTCTTCAGCGGGGAACGGAGCCAGTGTTTCGGCAATGGTCTCCGTTAGGGCCACGCGATTGGCGATCCGATCCAGATTGCGCTGGAACCGGGCATCTTGGGCGACCTCGTCCAGTCCGAACGTGTCGCAAAACCGCATGAACTGCGCGTCATTGCCCACGGCGAGCAGAATGTGCCCGTCCGCGCAGGCAAAGGCGTCATAGGGCACGATGTTGGGATGGGCATTGCCGCGCCGCTCCGGCACCTTGCCGGAGGTCAGGTAATTGGTGCCCTCGTTGATCAGCCAGGCCATCTGGGCGTCGATCAGCGACAGGTCGATGTGTTGGCCTTCGCCGGTCGCGTCCCGGTGCCTCAGCGCCGCGAGGATGCCGATGGTGGCATACATGCCGCACATAACGTCCGCGATGCCGACACCCACTTTCATCGGCGGGCCATCCGGCGCGCCGGTCAGCGACATGATCCCGCCATAGCCTTGCGCCATCAGGTCATAGCCGGGCTGGTCGCGGTTTGGGCCGGTCTGCCCGAAACCCGATATCGAGCAATAGACCAGCCCCGGATGGGCAGCGCAGAGCGTTTCATGGTCCAGACCGTATTTGACCAGTCCCCCCGGTTTGTAGTTCTCAACCACGACATCCGAGCGCGCTGCCAGTGCCCGAACCGTCGCCTGACCTTCCTCGGTGGAGAGATCGACGGAGATGGATTTCTTGTTGCGGTTTGCCGCCATGAAATACGCCGAAAGGTCCGTGGGGGCGCCGTCCTTGTCCTTCGCGTAGTTCGGTCCCCAACTGCGCGTGTCATCCCCGCCCGTTTTGGGGTTTTCGACCTTGAGGATCGTCGCGCCAAAATCCCCCAGCATCTGTGTGGCGGTCGGGCCTGCGAGGATGCGGCTGAGGTCAAGGACCACAAGCCCGTCAAGCGCTTGCGGCGTGTCAGATGCGTCCGTCATAGCTGCCCCTGTCGATCTGTGCGGCGATCACGGTGAATGTGTCGGCGACAAGCGCATCTTGCAGTGCTGCTTTCAGCTCAGCCCTGCTGCGCACGGTGACGCCGTTGCCGCCAAAGGCCCGGCCGATCGCGGCGAAGTCATGAGTCCCGAAATCCACCCCGTTGTTGCGCATCTGGCGTTGTCTCTGTTTCAATTCGATCAAGGCCAATGAGGCATCGACAAAGACAACGAAAATCGGGCTCAGCCCTAGCTCGGCGGCGGTGGAAAGCTCGCCCGCGACCATGAGAAACCCCGCATCGCCGGAGAACGACACAACCGGTCGGTCCGGGGCCGCAAGTTTCGTTCCCATTGCAAGAGGGAGCGCACATCCCATGGTGCACAGCCCGCTTGATTGCACAAGGCCACGTGGGGCATAACACTGCCACATCTGGCTGAGCAGAATGCGATGCGCGCCACTGTCCGCCGTGGCAACCGTGTCGCGCGGCAGCGTTTGACGGCAGACGTCGATGACGGCGGCGGGTCCCCATGCATCGTCCGTTGGGAACGCACCGGCCAGTGCTGCTTTGACCTTTGCCGGTTCGCCATCGGCCCAGGTTTCACCGGCGCGCAGGTTGTCAGAGAGGGCGCTCAGCGTTGCCGCGCAATCCGCGACGATGTTCAGGCCGGACTGATGCATGTAGTGGTGGTTGGGCTCCGCGGTGATGTCGATCACCCGCTGTCGTTCGGGTGACCAGACATCGCGCCAGCCGGTCCGCATTTCAATCGGGTCATAGCCCACGCAGAGGATCAGGTCCGCTGCTTCCACGAGCGGCAGAAGATGTTTGTCCGCGAGCGGCGAAAGCCCCGCCCCGCCCAGAGCCAGAGGGTGGTTTTCGGGCAACAGCCCCTTCGCCTTGTAGGTCGTGATGACGGGGATCCGGTATTTCTCGGCAAAGGCGGTCACGTCCTCGCCCCCACCTTCGTTCATGGCATCCACGCCGACGACCATCAGCGGACGCCGGGCGGTGCTGAGCCAGTCACGGGCCGTCTCAAGATCAGCGCCGGACGGGGCTGTCCGCGCCGCGTTCTTGCGGAACGGAGGCGCTGTGGCAGGCACCTGCGCATCCGCGACCGAAATTGGCACATCGATATGCACTGGGCCCGGACGCCCCTCGGTCGCGATGGCGACGGCCTTGTCGGCCATCACATGCGCAGCCCCCGGCACCAGCGAAAAGCTGGCTTTCGTGATGGGGCGGAAGACAGCCTGCTGATCCAGCACCTGATGGGTGTAGGTCTGGGCTTCGTCCGGGTCGACAGCGCCACAAAGCACAATCATCGGCACCCTGTCCTGATGGGCATTGGCGACCGCGTTCACGCCATTGAGTGCGCCCGGCCCAACGGTGGCCACAAGGATCGCAGGTGCCCCCGTCTGATGATAGGCACCTTCTGCCATGAAGGCCGCGGCATTCTCGTGTTTGGCGAGCACGAAGGAAATGCCCGCAGCCTCCAGCGCATCCACGAGTGTGAGCACCTCACCTCCGGGCATGCCAAAGGCATATCGGCACCCAGCGGCGGCCAACCTGCGGGCCAGCGCATCAGCCGCGCGTATTGTTGAGGTTTCGGTCACGATCCATCCGCCTTTGACAAAAATCCGGGTCGCAGAGGTCATACCCCACAAAACGGCGGGCGCAACTCACCTTTCTGTTTGCGATGTTTCAGCCTGAAGAAGGGATCAGCTTACCGGCGGCGGTCGCGGCGGGAGGACATCGGCTGAAACGCGACGCCAACATGCGCTTCGCAATAGGGCTTGCCCTGCTGGACGGGCAGGCCACAAAACCAGAAATCCTCGGTCGCGGGGTCGCCGACCGGCCATTTGCAGGTTCTTTCCGTCAGCTCCATCAGGGAAAGCTTCTTGGCCTTCTTCTCAACGGCGGAGACTTTGGCCAAAGCTTCCGGGCTTATCTCATTCGCGGAAGGTTGCGGCGGCAGGGGCTGGCCTGCGGGGATGATCTGCTTGCGCGCGGGGATCGGCTTGGGTGCCGCCGGTTCTTCCGCCTTGGCGGCGGGTTCAGCGGGCTTGGGCGCGGCTTTGGGTTTGGCCTCGGCTTTTGCGGCAGGTTTCGCCTTGGCATCGTTCTTGGTCGTTGTCGTCGTGCGATTGGACAGCCCCAGCCGGTGCACCTTGCCGATGACCGCGTTGCGCGTCACGCCCCCCAGTTCCTTTGCGATCTGGCTTGCGGATTGTCCCTCACCCCACATCTTCTTGAGCAATTCCACCCGTTCATCCGTCCAGGACATCAGCAAACCCCTAAGTCAAAAGGCGGCCCAGATTGCGAGGACCGCCAGCGTATCAGCGTGAGGCCCTATTCTAAGCACTCAAGACGGAGATACAAGCGGCGAAAACCGGCTGGCTGGTTCTGCCCGTACCTCCGTCAGGGCGGATAACAAAAAAGGCTTTGCTTATGCACGGCGCTGCCTTAAGGAGAAGCCATGACAAGCGGTACACAAATTCTTCTTCGACGACGTGCACGCCTGACGGTGTGAGGCACCGCTAATCATTATGCGCGGCAACTGCGCGCGCTCTTTCCAACTTTCCAAATGATATTGACCTGTGGTGCTGGCTCATGCACGTTCTGCGTTCTGGCCATGCCCACCTTACTCCAAGGACGATCCGATGATCCCGACGCTCTTACCCACCTATGCCCGTGCTCCCATGAGCTTCGTCAAAGGCGAAGGCTCCTGGCTGATCGAGGCGGACGGGCGACGCTTCCTCGATCTGGGGGCAGGGATTGCGGTCACCGCCATGGGGCACGCGCATCCGAAACTGGTTGAGGCGCTGACCGAACAGGCGGGAGCGCTCTGGCATACCTCCAACCTCTACCAGATCCCGCAGCAACAGGCCCTTGCGGACAAGCTGACCGATCTGACCTTTGCGGATACCGTGTTCTTTACCAACTCGGGCACCGAAGCTTGTGAACTGGCGGTCAAGATGGCGCGCAAATACTGGGACGAAAAAGGGCAACCTGAGCGGTCTGAGATCATCGGCTTCTCTGGCTCCTTCCACGGGCGGTCCTCGGCAGGGATCGCGGCGGCAGGGTCGGATAAGATGACCAAGGGGTTTGGCCCGCTGCTGCCGGGGTTCGTGCATCTCGAATTTGGCGATCATGACGCGCTGAAAGCGGCGGTTTCCGATCAGACTGCGGCCATCATCCTTGAACCGGTTCAGGGCGAAGGCGGTATTCGCCCGGTGCCGGATCAATGCCTCAAGGGGTTGCGCGATCTTTGCGACGCGCACGGTGTCCTGCTGATCCTTGACGAGGTGCAATGCGGCGTGGCGCGGACTGGCAAGCTCTTTGCCCATGAGTGGGCGGGTGTGAGCCCGGACATCATGATGGTCGCCAAGGGGATCGGTGGGGGCTTCCCGATCGGCGCCGTGCTGGCCACCGAAGAGGCGGCCAGCGGCATGGGGCTGGGGACGCACGGGTCCACCTATGGCGGCAATCCGCTGGGCTGTGCCGTGGGCTGCGCCGTGATGGAGCATGTCTCTGATCCTGATTTCCTTGCCGAAGTTGCCCGCAAGGGGGCAATGATGCGTCAGCGGCTGGAAGGTCTGGTGGCCTCGCATCCGGACGTCTTTGAGAGCGTCAGGGGGGCTGGCCTGATGCTTGGCATCAAGTGCAAGGTGGCAAACACGGATGTGGTGGCGTCAGGCTACAGACAGGAAATTCTGACCGTCCCGGCGGCAGACAACGTTGTGCGGTTGCTTCCCGCGCTCACGATCACCGACGAAGAGATTGTTCAGGCCGTATCGCGCCTGGACGCCGCCGCGACTGCGCTGCAAGCCGCCTGACAAAGAAATCGCGGAGGGTGCGCCCTCCGCCTCAGATTGAAGAATTCGACATGAATCACTTTTTGGATATTCACCTCACAGACCCTGCCGCCTTGCGGGGCATCATCGATCAGGCATCCGACATGAAGGCGGCCCGCCAAGGGCGTCCGCGCGGAGCTCAGGACGACACCTTGCCGCTGAAAGACCGCATGGTGGCCCTGATCTTCGAAAAACCGTCGACGCGGACGCGGGTCTCCTTTGACGTCGGTGTGCGCCAGATGGGGGGGCAGACAATGGTGCTGTCCGGCTCTGACATGCAGCTGGGGCATGGCGAGACCATCGCGGACACCGCGCGCGTTCTCAGCCGCTACGTCGACCTCATCATGATACGGACCTTTGACGAGGCGGTGCTGACCGAGATGGCGGAATTCGCGACGGTGCCTGTCATCAACGGGCTGACCGACCGGACCCATCCCTGCCAGATCATGGCTGACGTGATGACCTTCGAAGAGCACCGCGGCCCGATCCGCGGCAAGAAGGTCGTCTGGTCGGGGGACGGCAACAATGTCTGCTCCTCGTTCCTGCATGCGGCGGGGCAGTTTGGCTTTGACCTGACTTTCACCGGCCCGCAGACACTGGACCCTGAGAAGGAGTTCGTGGATCTGGCGCGCTCCAAAGGAGTCGACGTGACAATTGAGCGGGACCCTGTGAAGGCCGTTGCCGGGGCCGACCTCGTGGTGACGGACACATGGGTGTCGATGCATGACGCGCAATCCGCGCGGGAGCGGCGCCATAATCAGTTGCGGCCCTACCGGGTGGATGCGCATCTGATGTCGCATGCCAAGCCGGATGCGCTCTTCATGCATTGTCTGCCTGCGCATCGCGATGATGAAGCGACCTCGGAGGTGATGGATGGCCCGAACTCCGTGATCTTTGACGAGGCGGAAAACCGGCTGCACGCGCAAAAAGCGATCATGCGCTGGTGTCTCGAAGTCTGACGGGCCTCAGCGGCGGGGTTTTGCCCGCAACGTTGGGTCCGCCTGCGTCGGGTCTTCTGGCCACGGGTGTTTCGGGTATCGCCCGCGCATGTCCTTGCGCACATCCGCATAGGAGGTCGCCCAGAAACGCGGCAGGTCTTCTGTCACCTGCACGGGGCGCTGCGCGGGCGACAGCAGTGTGACCTGCAAGGGCGTGCCCGCAACCGTCGGATGCCGCGTGACGCCGAACATTTCCTGAAGGCGCAGGGCGATGCGAGGTTGCGCCTCTTCATAGTCAATCGGCACCTTCCGTCCCAGCGGCGTCTGATACTGCGCCGGAACCGTTTGGTTGAGCGCTTGGGTCTGGCCCCAGTCCAGCATCGCCTCCAGCGCGGGAAGCAGATCAAACGATTTCCAGTCCGACGCGGAGCGGACGCCGCCCAGATGCGGGAGCAGCCAGAGGTCCAGAGTGTCTGTCAGAGTTTCCAGTGACAAATCCGGGAAATCCGGCGTTTGCGCACGCATGAGTGCCGCGCGCGCCAGAAAACGTTGCGCTTTTGTAGAGGGCTTGAGACCCAACTGGCGTACCCCCTCAAGCATGGCCACGGCAATTTCCTCGTCAGGGGCATCGCGCCAGACGCGATCCTCCAGCACAACTGCGCCAAACTTCTTTTGCTGCCGTGTCCGCACACGCGCCTCGCGTTTGGACCAACGGCAGATGTTCTCCCACCTGATCTGGTCGGGAAAGGTCTTTTCCAGTTCCTGAAACGTCAGCGCCACTGCCTGCCGGATGCGGGCTTCGCGGGGGTTGCCATCCAGATCGGTTGCGACGATCAGCCGTTCTCCCGCCAGGGCGTCGCCTTCCGGCAGGATTGCGCCTTTGCCCCCGGACAGGATGTAGCGCGGTGCGTCTCCTGCCCGCCGCATCCCGACTCGGTCCGGATAGGCCAGCGCGGCCATGACAGCGACCGATTGGACCCGGCTTTGGTCGCAGAACCGGGTCAGGCGTTTGGCTTCCTGCCGGATGCGGGCAATGCTCGCGCGATGCGGCTCCCTCCCTTGCGCGCGGCGAAATCCGCCGGGGTCACGTGCCGCCGCGACCCGTAGCGTCAGGTCACAGGACGCCCCGCGCAGCGGGTCACGTTCCGCAAGCAACGCCGCAAGCAAGGGCGCGTCCCGCCCGCCCAAAGTCACCATATGCGCGAGCCGTGGATGCAGCGGCAGCTTGGCAAGCTGGCGGCCATGGTCCGTGATGCGCCCCGCAGCATTGAGCGCGCCCAGCATCGTCAGCACCGCGCGGGCTTCGGTCATGCGCCCCTCATGCGGGGGCGTGAGAAACCGCATGTCTTCCGGCGGGCTGCCCCAGAGAGCGATATCCAGCGCCAGCCCGGTCAGGTCGCTGGCTTCAATTTCGGCGGGGGGAAAGGCGGGCAGCGCACCGTCCTCGCCCTTTGTCCACAGCTTGTAGCAGGCCCCGGGTGCCACACGACCCGCCCGTCCGGCGCGCTGCGTGGCCTCCGCCCGCGATACCCGCGTGGTGATGAGACGCGCCATGCCCGAGGCGGGGTCAAATTCGGCGCGGCGCGCACGGCCTGCGTCCACAACCACGCGAATGCCGTCGATGGTCAGGGAGGTCTCCGCAATAGAAGTGGCAAGGACCAGCTTACGCCCGGTGGGCGCCGGCGCAATCGCGGCACGCTGGTCCTTGAAATCCATCGCGCCAAAAAGCGGGTGCATCGTGACATCCGGAGGCAGATGATCCCGCAGGGCCGATTGGGTACGCCTGATCTCGCCTTCGCCGGGCAGGAACACCAGCAGGCTCCCCGGCTCCTGCGCCAGCGCCTTCAGCACAAGATCCGCCGTCGCCTGCTCCAGACGCTGATCCTTGCTCAAGGGGCCAGGCAGCCAATGTTCCGTCACCTCAAAGCTGCGCCCCTCGGAGGTCAGGATCGGTGCGCCCATCAGATCGGCCACGGGTTGCGCATCCAGCGTGGCGGACATGGCGACAAGCATTAGATCGTCCCGCAAGGCCTCCGTCACTTCGAGGCAGAGGGCCAGGCCAAGGTCCGCATTGAGCGAGCGTTCGTGAAACTCATCAAAGATCACCGCGCCAACACCGGGCAGATCAGGCTGGTCCTGAAGCATGCGGGTGAGGATGCCTTCGGTGACGACTTCGATCCGGGTGGTCTTGCTGATCTTCGATTGCCCGCGAATGCGATAACCGACCGTCTGACCAACAGGCTCGCCGAGGGTCTGGGCCATCCGTTCAGCCGCGGCGCGTGCCGCCAGCCTGCGCGGTTCCAGCATCAGGATGCGACCTTGGGTGAGATCCCCCTCCAGCAGGGCCAGCGGCACCCGCGTTGTCTTGCCCGCACCGGGAGGGGCCTGCAGCACCAGGCGGCCATGCGCGCGCAACTGGTCTATGACCTGCGGCAGGAGCGCATCAATGGGCAGTTCGGTCGTCATGGCTTTGCTTAGCCTATGGCCGCAAGCGCGCCAAGCACTGGACATTTCCGCCGTGCTGCCGGAAAACGCAGCAGGCAAAAGGGCAAAGCGATGGACACAGCTGATCTGGCAGAGCGGGTAGGCAAGGGCGAGCGGCGTGCGCTGGCCCGTGCGATCACCCTCGTTGAGAGCGCGCGCGCAGATCACCGCGCGCAGGCAGCCGAGTTGTTGCAGGCCCTGCCACGGGATCGCCAGGCCCTTCGGATCGGTCTGTCGGGCACGCCCGGTGTGGGCAAGTCGACGTTTATCGAAAGCTTCGGCATGATGCTGACCGGGCGCGGGTTGCGGGTGGCGGTGCTGGCGGTGGACCCGTCCTCATCCCGTTCCGGCGGCTCGATTCTGGGCGACAAGACGCGGATGGACCGGCTGTCGCGTGAGCCGGGTGCCTTTATCCGACCATCGCCGAGCCAGACCCATCTGGGCGGTGTCGCACGGCGGTCTCGCGAGGCCGTCGCGTTATGTGAAGCAGCAGGCTTTGATGTCGTATTGATCGAAACCGTCGGGGTGGGTCAGTCTGAAACGGTCGTGGCTGAAATGTCGGATCTCTTCCTGCTTCTGCTGGCTCCGGCAGGTGGCGATGAGTTGCAGGGCGTCAAACGCGGCATCATGGAGATTGCCGACCTTATCCTCGTCAACAAGGCCGATGGGGACCTGCGCGCGGCCGCGACGCGCACCTGTGCGGATTACACGGGCGCGCTGCGACTGTTGCGCAAGCGCCCGCAGGACCCGGAGGGCTTTCCCAAAGCGCAGATGGTCTCTGCCCTGCACGAGGATGGCCTTGCCGATGTCTGGTCCGAAATAGAGACTCTGACCTCATGGCGACGTGACGCTGGCTTCTGGGACCGGACACGGGCCGAGCAGGCGCGATACTGGTTTGGTCAGGATGTGCGTAACGCTTTGCTGGCGCGGCTCGAAACACCGGCGGCGCGCGAGGCCCTGACAGATTTCGGCGATGCGGTCGCGGATGGGAAAATGGCGCCGTCGGTGGCGGCAGCGGCCTTTTTGGAAGAGCTCGCGGCAAAGGACGCGGCGAAGTCCTGAATATCACGTTCCACCGGGTTGACCGCTGCCGCGATTCCCACTAAAGCCAGCGAACGAATTTCCGGGGTGTGGTCTCAGGCCGCCCCCTTTGTCGTTGACCGGACCGCCGGTACGATCAGAGAAAAAAGGATGAACCCATGTCGCGCGTTTGCGAATTGACCGGAAAAGGCCCGATGACTGGCAACAATGTCAGCCACGCCAACAACAAGACCCGCCGGCGCTTTCTGCCGAACCTGAATGATGTGACCCTGCAATCCGAAGCACTGGGTCGCGGTTTCAAGTTCCGCATCTCCGCCGCTGCCCTGCGCACCGTGGATCACCGTGGTGGTCTGGACAAGTTCCTCGCCAAGGCAAAAGACGGCGAGCTTTCCGCGAATGCGCTGAAGGTCAAAAAGGCGATCGCAAAGGCATCCGGCGACGCGGAAGCGCTCAGCTAACTCAAGCACACCTGAAGATGTTTTACCCTGTCCGATGTCGGGCAGGGTTTTTGCGTTTTGGGTGGTGGATGGCAGAAGGTTTCCGGTAAAGTGAAGGCATGAACGGACGTCTTCAAAATCCGGTTTGCAGCGCTTTGCTGGTTTTGCTCTTGCTCGTGACAGGGCAGAGCATGGCCGTGGCGCGTGGTGCTGCGGCGGCAACCGGTCAGATGTCCATCTGTATCGGTGCCGAGACAAAAACCGTCTATGTCAACGCGCAAGGGAACCCGACCGCGCCGCCGCACCTTTGTCCGGATTGCGTCCTTGCCTTTGCGGATGCGGAGCGTTTCGACCCTCTGCCTTTTGAGGTTTTCGCGACCACACAAGGGGTGTGCGATCGGACGGCGCTGATTCTGGCTCCGGACTGGCCAAGGGGTTTCCGGAGCCGTGCGCCCCCGGGTTAGGCACGACCAACCCAGAACACACCCATTCCAGATACCGGAGACACGAGATGTTTCGTTCCATACTTGCGCGCGGCACCTTTGCCGCGACCCTTATCCTTGCCCCCGTTGCGGGCCTTGCTGAAATCGTCATCACAGACCCTTACGCGCGGGCATCGCGCCCCAATGCGCCCACCGGCGCCGCTTTCATGGTCATCGAGAATAGGGGCGACAGTGCGGACCGCCTTCTCGCGGCACGCTCTGGCATTGCAAAGCGTGTCGAGTTGCACACCCATATCGACCAGGGCGATGAGGTCATGAAAATGACCGAGATCGAAGAGGGCATCGAGATTGCCGCTGGCGGATCACATGCGATGCAACGCGGCGGCGATCACGTGATGTTCATGGGGTTGAACGAATCCCTGGAGCAGGGCGGCAACGTGACCGTGACACTGGTTTTCGAACAAGCCGGTGAAATCACTGTGACCATTCCTGTCGACAACGACCGCAAAGCCAAGCACGGCCACATGAACCATGGCGACGGCAGCTGATCAGCTCTTTGCAGCGAGCACTTCCGCCACCCACGCGGGCAACGTCTGGGTGGCGGAACCGATGCGAATGTCATCAAACTGGCTGCCGACGGCAGAAGGCTCCAGATTGAATTCAAGGGTTCGGGCACCGTGGCGCCGGGCCTCCGCCACAAAGCCTGCGGCGGGGTAGACGTTGCCGGATGTCCCGATGCTGACAAAAAGGTCCGCTTCGGCAAGATGCTGGTAAATCTCCTCCATGTCGTAGGGCATCTCCCCGAACCAGACGATGTCGGGTCGCGCCGAAGGGGCACCGCATGTCGGGCAGGTATCCCCGGGGGCCATTTCCATCGGCGCGGGCCAGCGATGATCGCAGGCGGGACACAGCGCACCCTTAAGCGCACCATGCATATGCATGACCTTCTTTGATCCGGCCTGTTCGTGCAAATCGTCGACATTCTGCGTGACCAGAACCACCTCTCCGGGAAACTGCGCCTCAAGCTCCGCCAGCGCAATATGCCCGGCGTTGGGGACAGCTTCAGCGGCTTGCGCACGCCGCGCATTGTAGAAATCGACCACCAGCTTGGGATCGCGGGCAAAGCCTTCCGGTGTCGCCACATCCTCGATCCGGTGCTGTGCCCACAGGCCCCCTTCGGCCCGGAATGTCCCCAGCCCGCTTTCAGCGGAAATACCGGCACCGGTCAGAATCACGATCTTCTGCATCTTGCATGGTCTCCCCTTCTTGCGCTGCCTGACATAATGGTCACCATAAGGCCGACCGCAAGGAGGATTGAGATGAAAGTTGCCGCCGCCGCCTATCCGCTGGAGGTGCTGAACTCCTGGGCGCAGTATGAGGACAAGATTGCCGGTTGGGTCGAAGATGCGGCGGGGCAGGGTGCCGATGTCCTTGTCTTTCCGGAATACGGTGCAATGGAACTGGCGACCCTCGACGGCCTTGAGGTGGCAGGCGATCTTGAAGCCTCCTTGCGTGCCGTGTCAGACCGTTTGCCGGACGCCGATACCTTGCACACCACCCTCGCGGAGACCCATGGCGTTCACATTCTGGCAGGATCAGGGCCAGCCATGACCGAAACCCGGCCGGTAAATCGCGCAAGGTTCTTTGCCCCAAATGGCAAATCGGGCGCACAGGACAAACAGATCATGACACGGTTCGAGCGTGATCCCTGGGGCGTGCAAGGTGGCAAAGGGCTTCAGATATTTGAAACAGCGCTGGGAAGGGTAGGCGTCCTGATCTGTTATGACGCAGAGTTTCCGCTTTTGGGCCGCGCCCTTGCGGAGTGTCAGCTGATCCTCGTGCCTTCCTGTACCGAAGCGCTTTCAGGCTATTGGCGCGTGCGAATCGGGGCCATGGCGCGGGCGTTGGAAAACCAATGTGTGACCGTGATGGCCTCGGTTGTCGGAGAAGCGCCATGGTCCGAGGCCGTCGATGTTTCGACCGGGATGGGCGGCGTTTTTGCGCCGCCGGACAAGGGTTTCCCTCCCACGGGCGTGCTTTCGGAAGGCCGGTTGAACTTGCCCGGATGGACCATTGCTGAGGTCGATATGGCGGCAATCGACCTCATCCGAAGGGACGGAATTGTGCTGGGGCAGCAGCATTGGAGCGAGCAGTCGGGTCGTGATGGCCCGCCGGATATCGTTAATTTGGCATGAATTACCCTTGAAAAACCCCGCAAATGCGCTCATTTAGTCGGCGTCCGCCCCGCGCGGGCGTGTTCAAAAAGGAGAAAACATGGCCAAGGAAGATACGCTCGAATTTCCCGGTGTCGTGAAGGAACTCCTGCCTAATGCGACATTTCGGGTCGAGCTTGAAAACGGCCATGAGATCATCGCACATACGGCGGGCAAGATGCGCAAGAACCGCATCCGTGTTCTGGCTGGCGACAAGGTCCAGGTCGAGATGACCCCATATGATCTGACGAAGGGTCGGATCAACTACCGCTTCAAGTAACCCTTGCTGATACTTGGGTCCGGATCGGCGCGCCGCAAGGAACTGCTGGCGCAGCTTGGCGTTGTGCCGGGCGATATCCGTCCCCCTGATATTGACGAGAGGCCCCGCAGGCGCGAACTCCCCCGGCCCTACTGCGTCCGGATGGCGCTGGAAAAGGTGCGGGCGGTGCCTGCGCTCCCCGAAGACATCGTACTTTGCGCGGACACCACAGTGGCGCTTGGCCGGCGTATTCTGGGCAAGCCCAAAGGTGTTGATGAAGCACGCACGTTCCTGGACGCCATGTCCGGGCGCAGGCACCGCGTCATTACGGCGATTGCCGTGTCCTGCAACGGAAAGCTCTGGCAGAAGGATGTGGTGAGCATCGTGCGGATGAAATCGCTCTCGGCAAAAGAAGTCGACGCCTACCTTGCCACAGGGGATTGGCGCGGCAAAGCGGGAGGCTACGCCATCCAGGGACCGGCGAGCGCTTTCATCCCTTGGATCAGTGGGTCCTATACCGGCATCGTCGGTCTGCCCCTTGCTGAGACGGCCAATGTCTTGCGCGCGGCAGGGTTGGGAGCGCTTCAATGAAAGGTCGCACCATTCTGCTCGATCACATCGGCGAGAGAGAGGCTGCGGCGTTGATCGTCGACGGCGTTCTGGAAGATCTGCTGATCGACGCGGATGCCCCGCGCCCCGGAACGGTCTACCGCGCCATTGCGGATCGTCCGGTAAAAGGGCAGGGCGGGATGTTCCTGCGAACGCCCGATGGCAGCGCCTTTCTGCGGCAGGTCAAGGGGCTTGCCCCCGGCCAATCGCTTCTGGTGCAGGTTACCGGCTACGCCGAGCCGGGCAAAGCCTTGCCCGTTACGCAAAAGCTGCTCTTCAAGAGCCGCTATGTGATTGTCACCCCAAACGCGCCCGGCCTGAATGTGAGCCGGTCCATTCGGGAGGATACGGAGCGGGATCGCTTGCTCGAAATCGCGCATGAGGTGCTGGGAGGGGGTGATGTCGGAGTGATCCTGCGGTCCTGCTGCGCGGGTGCCGAGGCGCAGGAAATTGCCGACGACATCGAGACGATGATGGCGCTTGCAGAGAGCGTCATGGGCGATGAGGGTTCCGAGATGGAGACCCTGGCACAGGGCGATGGGCCGCATGTTCTTGCATGGCGCGACTGGGGCGACCCGGCCTGTGTTGAAACACGTGCCGGTGCTTTTGAAGAACATGGGATTCTCGATGCAATCGAGGCCGCGCAATCCGCTTTGGTGCCACTGGAGGGCGGCGCGTGCATGTATGTGGAGCCCACCCGGGCCCTGACAGCGGTGGATGTGAACACCGGGCGCGACGCGTCGCTGGCGGCGGGCGTGAAAGCCAACCTTGCCTGCGCGCGGGCCCTGCCGCGCGCCTTGCGTCTGCGTGGGCTTGGCGGGCAGATTGTGCTCGATCTGGCCCCAATGCCCAAGAAGGAGCGTCGAGGTTTTGAAGCGGCCTTGCGGCATGCGCTCAAGGCCGAAGACATCGAAACGGCACTTGTGGGGTGGACGCCGCTTGGGCATTTCGAATTGCAACGCAAGCGCGCGCGCGCGGCACTGGCGGAGGTTCTGATATGACATGCCCCCTTTGCGGCAAACCGACAGACGTCAAGGCACGCCCGTTTTGCTCGAAACGATGCGCCGATCTCGATCTGGCCCGGTGGTTAAACGGGTCCTACGCCGTCCCGTCAAACGACCCTGATGACGCCGAGGCTTTGGAGCAGGCTCTGGATGCTGAACGTATCAGCACCGAAACTGAAAAACGGCATTAGCACCTGTTTTGTACCGTCCGCATGCGTCGCTGATTTTGGCCCGACTCGTACCAGGCATTCGCGAGTGTGACGCCCTTTCACGCAACTGCCGTGACGATGGCTTCGGTAAACCGGGGGCGGTTCAAAGGGGCGCGGATATGCTCGTCCACGGAACTTGTAGCCCGGACTGTGCGAAAGTCGAAAAATTGGCTGGACACCCCCCCCGCAAACTCCTAGAACCCGCTCACCCAGTCAGTTATTTGACATCCCGTGCCCGGGTAGCTCAGGGGTAGAGCAGTGGATTGAAAATCCTCGTGTCGGTGGTTCGATTCCGCCCCCGGGCACCATTTAACTCTCTGATATACATATAATTCTTCATTAACTTCCCGCTTTCTCATTGGTGGGTTTGACACTTTTTTGAGAGGGTTTGACAACTTTCGCCAAAGCCTTCTCCCTGTTTCGGATCGACTTGAGAGTCTTTTTGTTCTTTTTGGCCAACCCTGCATTGCGTGAATAGTGTCTTGCCATGGCTGGGGTCTTCTGCCCAAGAACATCTGCAATGGCACGCTCGTCCTTACCTTCTTCCCTCAAACTGGTCGCTAGCGTGTGCCGAAGTCCTTTGGGCGTCAGGTGCATGATAGAATGACCTGCGTCTGTCATGTGCGTCTTGAACGTGTGCCAGCTCGACGAAAACCCGCTATAGGTCCAAGATTTTCCGCGAGAGTTTGCCAAAACAGTTTCTGCATCGTGAGGGCCGATTGAGGCCAATACAGCCTGCAATAAGGGACCAACTGGCACCGCTTGCTCGTGATCCGTCTTGTTTCGCCAGTCCCAAATCACTCCATCCTGAATGGCATCCTTTGGGAGTTCGAGCGCGTCGGTTGGGTCCAACCCTGTCCCAAGCATAATGCCGAGAGCCGCACTTATGTGAGAAGGCGCTTTGCTGAAAACCAGTTTTATTTCGTCGAGCGTCCACGGTTTGTTTGCCCTTGGTTTTGACTTTGGTCTGCGCTTGTTGATCACTCCTACAGCGTAGTTTTTGTCGATGAGGCCCTTTCGAATGGCGTATCGGAAGACCTCACTCAGGTATGTCTTCACATAGTTTGCACGGCGGTAGCCGTGCTTCTTGTTCGCAATGTCATGAAAGCCTGCCACTAGGGGCGTTGTGATGACGTGAACTGGAGTGTCCGCAACGTCCTTCAGGAAGTTTCGACACCAGCGATAGTCTTTCTGTGATGTCGGTGAGAGATCGTCTTGGAAATGCTCAGTCTCTTCAAAAAACTGCATCAACGCGCCAAGCGTTCCTGCTTTTGGCTCGACGACTTTCTGCGCGTCGGCGACCGCACGAATGCGGCTACATTCAGACAAGAACTCAGCGGTTCCCAGAGGAAACTGGTCAAGGTCAACTTTTTCGCCGGTCTTGCGATGGTAGCACCGCATTTTTCCATGCCGGTCTGGAAAAATCTTAAAGCCAACCACTCTCACGTAGGTCATGCGAGTTTAGCCAAGATGCTCTGTTGTGTCTGCATTTCCGTGTCAGACTTCACGGCATCAATCCATCCATCGAGATCGACTTTGTCGTACAGTAAGTTGTTCTGCTGCAAGACGATGGGCTGAACAGGACAAATCGCTTTGAAGTGTTTGACAGCTAGGCCGCAGTATTGCGCGGCTTCTGAAACCGACTTCATACGCTTTTCTACGACGCTGATGTTGAGACTTGCACGGCTCATCTCAGTCCTCGCTTTCATGGGATTGAGCCGGTTCCACCATGTGCTCGTCCAGGAAGTCATCAAACGCTCCAGCGGGCACAAAATACATGCCTCCAACTTTCACGTGTCGCAGTTGGCGTTTGGTGATCAGCGACCGGACGCGCCGTTCGGGCCATCCAAGCCGGTTTGCCAGTTCTTTTGGCGTTTCAAGCGATGCTTGCATAGCAAATCTCCGCAAAATCGTGGACAATCTGCACAAAGGAAGACGAATCGGCAGATTGGAGTATTGATATGTATATAAAGTACACGATTCGATACAAGTGGCAAGCGACGTGACGATAGCGGAACGTCTTGCCTATTTTCGCAAAAGTTTGGGGCTGAACCAAATACCGTTCGCCGAGAAGCTGGGCGTATCGCAGAGCGCATACAAAAACTATGAGCGGGAGGCGACGGACCTTCCGATCAACGTCGCAGTCAAGGTCTGTCGTGACTACGATGTTTCGGCAGAATGGCTGCTGCTGGGTAGGGGCGGGATAAACGAGCAGATGTCCGATCAGATCATCGAGAAAGCGGTGATCGTGACCCGAGAGTTCTTGAAAGAAAACGACTTTGATATCCCACCCGAGAAGGAAGCCAAGATCGTCCGCTACCTGGTTCGGAAAATGGCGGACACCGGGGAGATCAGCCCGAAAGAGACAGAAGATATTATCCGGTTAGTGATTTGAGGACGGGCATGAACGACGACGATGAAATGCGCATGATTATGCGGGAGATGTTGGAAGCGAAGAGAGATCAAGAACTGAACCGGATGAGCGAGCGAGACCGTCGCATTATCGGGATCGCGCAGGGTGTGCCGGAGCGTGAAGTTCGACGAACGCTAGCCGCACAGCGCGCAAAAGCACTGTTTTTGCCTTTTGGCCAAGCGATGGTGGCGTCAGCACTGTTGTTCATGCTCTTTGCTTTTGGTGTTTTTCAATCGGTCATCGGCCAGCCAATTGGCCAACTTGCCAGCATGAGCGTCTTGATCGCCTTCGCGATAATTTTGGTGTCACTCGCCCAACTCGTGCTGCTAGAGCGACAACTTTAGAAAAACGGCCTAGGGGCCCAAGAAGAAAGAAAAAAGCAGATGCCGACCCTCCGCTGGTTGACCCGAGACGAAGACGTGCGCGCCGCCGAGAAGGTGCCATACCGGCTGCTCGAAGAGGTGCCGGAGCTGGGCTATGGCGCGCGCGATGCGGGCAACATGCTGATCCAGGGCGACAATCTGGAAGCGTTGAAGGCGCTGCTGCCCTACTACGCGGGGAAGGTGAAATGCATCTACATCGACCCGCCCTACAACACCGGATCGGCGTTCGAACATTACGACGACAATCTGGAGCATTCGCAGTGGCTGGCCATGATGTGGCCCCGGCTGGAGCTGCTGCGGGAATTGCTGGCGGAAGATGGCTCGATCTGGGTGAGCATTGATGACCGGGAGGGGCACTATCTCAAGGTCATTATGGATGAGGTGTTTGGGCGAGGAAACTTCATCACAAATGTCGTTTGGAGGAAGAATTATTCCCCAAAATCCAGCGCAAAGCACTTCTCTGAAGATCACGACCACATAATCATCTTTGCAAAAGAAGCGGATCGGTTCGTACCGAACTTAATGCCACGGACGGAAAAGCAGGACAAAGCTTACAAGAACCCGGACAACGACCCCAGAGGAGCATGGAAAACCAGCGACCTATCAGCAAGAAACTTCTACAGTGAAGGCTCGTATGCCCTGGTATCGCCGACAGGGCGGAATATCGAAGGCCCCCCAAAAGGCCGATACTGGACCATAAGCAAGGAGAAGTTCGAGGCTCTAGATGCAGACAACCAGATTTGGTGGGGCGTGAAGGGCGACGCAATTCCTCAACGAAAGCGCTTTCTTACCGAAGTCAAACAGGGCGTCGTTCCGCAGACCATTTGGCCATATGAAGAAGTAGGCCATA
The DNA here is from genome assembly GCA_039196345.1 of Pseudomonadota bacterium. Classification (GTDB taxonomy): domain Bacteria; phylum Pseudomonadota; class Alphaproteobacteria; order Rhodobacterales; family Rhodobacteraceae; genus Roseobacter. The sequence goes on from JBCCUU010000030.1 coordinate 28,020, forward strand.
CTCAAGCAGCCAAGAAGGAAATTGTAGCCCTTTTCGGAGCCGATGTTTTCGGTACACCAAAGCCCGAATTGCTGATGAACCGGGTCCTGCATGTCGCCACCAAACCCGGAGACCTGGTTCTGGATAGCTTCCTTGGTTCGGGCACCACGGCAGCTGTCGCACAGAAGATGGGCCGCCGATACATCGGCATCGAGATGGGCGATCACGCGGTCAGCCATTGTGCCCCACGTCTTCAAAAGGTCACGGACGGCGAGCAAGGCGGGATTTCTAAAGCGCAGAATTGGGAAGGCGGCAGCGGATTTCGTTTCTATCACCTTGGCCCGCCGGTCTTTACCGAGGACGGACAAATCCAGCCCGATATCCTCTTCCCCGTGCTGGCTGCCCATATCTGGTTTGCCGAAACAGGCGCCCCGTGGTCCAAACCGCAGCCTCTCACCCCGTTTCTTGGGGCGACGGACGACCATGGCTACGCGCTGCTCTACAACGGCATCTTGGGCGACAAATCGGTCTCTGGCGGCAACGTCCTGACCCGCAAGACGCTCGCCGCCGTTCGTGCGGCGCAAGGTGATTTCAAAGGCCCGCTGACCGTCTATGGCGAGCGCACGGCGCTGTCCGAGGCCACGCTGAAGGCCGAACAGATTGAATTCAAACAAACCCCTTATGACGTGAAGGCCCGCAAATGAAGCTGAAGGACTATCAGAAAGCCTCGTTGGCGACCTTATGCGAATTCTTTGAAGAGGCACGCATTTCCGGCCCCAAGACCGCCTACGAGACGATCACGACGCAGCCTGTGCTGGCCGCCCGCCTGCGCGGCTATGCGGCGGGCTACAAACCCATCAAGGCGCTGCCTGATGTGCCCTATGTATGCCTTCGCCTGCCCACGGGCGGCGGGAAGACGATACTAGCCGCGCATTCAATCACGGTTGCTAAGGATGCCTGGGTCGAGAAAGACTTCCCGCTGGTGCTGTGGCTTGTGCCCACCAACACGATCCGCCTGCAAACAGCCGAAGCACTCAAGAACCCGCGCCACCCCTACCGTCAGGTGCTGGACGAGGCGTTCGAAGGCCGTGTGCGCGTATTCGATATTGGTGACTTCACGCAACTGACGCCGCATGACCTGCGCTCGAACCTGTGCGTTGTGGTCGGCACGATCCAGGCGCTGAGGCAGAGCAAGACGGACAAGTACCACGTCTACCGCCACCATGAGATGCTCGAGCCGCATTTCTCGACAGTCTCACCGAACGCGCCCGGTCTGGAGCGTAACGACGACGGCCCGGATAAGGGTGATATCCGGTTCAGCTTTGCCAACCTGATGCACTTGCACCGCCCATTGGTCATCATGGACGAGGCGCACAAGGCCGGGTCTGACCTGAGCCAGGTGGTTTACGAACGTATCAACCCGACGGTCCTGATCGAATTCACGGCAACGCCGAAGGGCTTCAACAACATCCTTCATTCAGTCTCCGCGCAGGAGCTGAAGGACGAAGAGATGATCAAGATGCCAGTGGTGCTGGATGAAGCCGACACATGGCAAGGAGCCGTAAACTCGGCCATCCTCAAGCGTGCCGAGCTTCAGGAGTACGCGGACCGGGACCGCGACGGGTACATTCGCCCCATTGTGCTGTTCCAGGCGCAGAAGAAGAACGAGGAAGTCACCGTTGACGTGCTGCGCGAGCACCTGATCGAAAACGAAGGCATCGACCCAGATAAGATCGCCGTGGCGACAGGGGCGCAGCGCGAGTTGGACGGGATCAACCTGTTCGATCCCGACTGCCCCATCGAATACGTGATCACCATCGAGGCGCTGAAGGAAGGCTGGGATTGCTCCTTCGCCTATGTTTTCTGTTCCGTTGCCAACATCCGCAGCTCCACCGATGCCGAGCAGCTTTTGGGGCGTGTTCTGCGCATGCCCTACGCGACTCGGCGGAAAGCAGCCGCACTCAACAAGTCCTACGCCAAGCTGGTCTCCAAACGGTTTGCCGAGGCAGCCAACTCTCTGCGGGATAAGCTGGTGGATATGGGGTTCGAAGAAAGCGAGGCGGAGGCAAATATCGAAGCCGAGCAACCTGAGTTGGGGGACGGACTGTTCGGTCGCCAGGCTCGTAGACGCCCGACCCTGACGGTCGAGATCGACGCAAACGAAGAGGAAAAGCGCGAGATCGGCATTGTCGCGCCCGGCAAGATCAAGGTCAGCGCCGGAGACGACGGCCGGACGCGGATCGAGTTCACCGGCGTTCCCAAGCCGAAAGAGGAACAGCGGTTGTTCGCGACCGCGCCGAAAAGGCTGCATGGCGTGCTGCGCGAGAAGCTCGAAGCCTTCAAACACGAACACGCAGACGAGATCGCGCCCGCGCATCGCGGCGAGACCTTTGTGGTGCCTCGCCTCATGGCGCAAGTCCAAGGCGAGCTGGTGTTCGGCGATGCGGACATCTTCATGGAGTACCATGACTGGTCCTTGGCGGATTACCCCGCGCGGCTCGACAAATCGGAGTTCGATATTGTCGAGACAACGAACACGTTCGAGATCGACCTTGACGGGAACCGCCTTCTGATCGCCTCCACCGACAGCTCCGATCAGCTTACAATGGATGTGGATGTAGACGATTGGACGCCCGCGAATCTAGTGTCATGGCTCGACCGGAAGGTTCGAGACCCGTGGATCGGTCAGGCCGAGTTGTTGGCATGGCTTGGCGACGCAGTGACATATCTGAATCAGGATCGCGACCTACCTTTGTCGCAGCTGATGCGCTGCAAGTTTATCCTGGCCCGAAAACTCGCTGAAAAAATCAAGAGCTTTCGGCTGGCTGAACGCGACAAGGTCTTCCAGTTGAATCTGTTTGGGCCGAAGGCCCGTGTCGAAGTTTCCTTCGAAGATGGGTTTGAGTTCTTCGATGAGATGTACGCAGACGTGCCAAAGTATCGTGGGACGAAGTTCGTCTTCAGAAACCACTTCATGGGCCGCGACGAGGTTCCGGCCTTCGACGGTGCAGAGGGCGGTGAGGAAGAACAGTGCGCCCTGGTGATAGATGGGCTACCCAAGTTGAAATACTGGACCCGTAACGTTGCTCGACACCGAAACTCGTTCAGCCTGCCGACGGCAACGGACCGGTTCTATCCGGATTTCGTGGCTTTGATGGAGGACGAGAGCCTGCTGGTTGTCGAATACAAGGGCAAGGATCGTAGCCCCGAAGAAAGCCGGGACAGCAGGGAGAAAAACCAGATTGGAGAGCAATGGGCGAAGGCATCCGGAGGGAAGGCGGCCTTTGTAATGGCAACCATGGAACGAGGTGATCCAAAGGAAGTGCGAACCCAGATACTTGAGGCGCTTCAGAAGTCTGGTTGGAGCGCAACATGAGCCATTGGGATGACCTTGCCGCAGAAGCCAAAAACCTCCGTCTATATCAACCGGATGGAACCTGGCTCGCTTGGGACGATAGCGAAGAGGACGGCAAGACCCGACGCGGCGCGAGGGAGCAGGTCGAAGAACGGTTGCTGTCTGCGCTTAATGCTACAAATCTGATGGTCTTACTTGGATCTGGCGCATCGTTCGCGGCAAAAAATATCGACGATAAACAAGCGCCCGGTATGAGCGATCTCTGGGACGAAGCCCGAAGCCAAGTTGGCGAGGCAAAGTTCGATGAAGTCGTTGCAAGTGTCTGGGGCGCGACCCAAAAGAAAGACATCGAGTCACTTCTCAGTCTCTGCAAAATGACGATTGAGTTGCAGGCTGCTCGTGGGTCAGCCGGTGCAATGGACTCGTCCGACAGCCCTGAAGTCGATCTGCCATCCTTCGTCCGCAAGGCCGAGCAGGCTATTCTGGATCGCGTCGATTTCGTCACGGAACAAACTGATCTGACCTCTCATAAGGAGTTCCTGCGGCGCTTGGCCCGCCGGAACGCCGAGAAGGCCCGGGTGAAGCTATTCACCACGAACTACGACCGCTGCATTGAAGAGGCCGCCGTTGCCCGCAACTTGGCACTCATCGACGGCTTTTCTCACTCGGCGGTCCAGCGCTTCAACCGCGATCACTTTCAACGGGACATCGTTCGGCGAACCGCCAGCAGCACGCGCGCAGACTATGTTGAAGGGGTTTTCCATTTATATAAGCTGCACGGGTCGATGGATTGGCGGCGGCGCAAGTCCGATAGTGTGGTAATCCGCCGTCTCGGCCACGATGATCATCATGAGCCGGTGCTCATCTACCCGCGGTCCTCGAAGTATCAGGAAGCTTTCGCGCCACCCTACCTGGACATGTTCGCTGCATGGCAGGCCGCACTACGAGAACCGGACACGACGCTTATCGTTAGCGGCTTTGGGTTTGCCGACGACCACATCAGCGCACCAATCTGGTCTGCACTCGAGTCGAACCTTTCGATCCGCCTTGTTCTTTGTGACCCGTGTTTCGTGCCAACCTGTGAGTTGGATGATACAGGACCGTTAGGCGAAGCCCACGCCATCGACAAAACGAGCGACCAGCTCAAGGCGTACCAAGATCGCATTCTTCGGCTCGTCAGAGAGGGCGACAACCGGGTCACGGTCCTTAACGGCCGTTTCAGTGACTTGGCCCTCGCATTACCAGAAATTATGGGCGAGACGGATCGTCAGCGGCTAGAGGCCAGACTTGAACGCATCCGGGGGCAGGATCATGACGAAAGATGACCGATCTGCTCTGATCGACGGCGAGAAGCGGCTTGGCACAGTGACAAAGGTCAGTGCGTCAGGGATCGAATTGAATTTGCCTCAAGCGCTTGCTGCGGCTGGTCGGCGAGGCATCGCACGTGGCACGGTAGGCGACTTTGTCTTCATCGACTGCGACCGGGCGGTCGTCCTTGGCCGCATAGTCGAGGTAAATGTCCCCGACCGCAACCGGCCTTCACTTGAAAGACAGATCGAGAGTGAGCCGAGCGTGGAGCCGGTCGGCAGAGTTCAACTGCTCGCCACGATCCGCAAGACTTCACAGACGGTTGTAAGAGGCGTGCTCGTGTCACCCAGGGTTGGCGACAGTGTTTTCGAGGCGAACGGCCCAGCCCTGTCGCGTTCAATCCAAGCCGCGCTCTTCGGTGGGGTGGATGTGCAGGAAGGTGCGACACCTATTGCCGTGCCGCTTGGCCGGATATCCGGTATCGACGATGCCGACATTGCTTTACCACCAGAAAAGCTGTTTGGCCGCCATTGCGGAATTTTCGGTGCAACCGGAGGAGGGAAGAGCTGGACGTTAGCGAAGCTCATCGCTGAAGTAGGCGTCCTAGGCGGAAAGGCCATCGTTTTCGACCCGACGGGTGAGTTCTCGGGCAAGCTGCCCGGAGCGGTCGAATACGCTTTCACGCGGGCCGAAAACGGACAGACGCTTGTCAGATTTCCATCTGAAAAAATGACCGAGCTTTCGCTTTTCGCGCTTCTGCGTCCAACCGGTCAAAGTCAAGGTCCGACGATGCGCGAGGCGATAAGGAGCTTGAGATTGGTTCGAGCGTTGCGCAACGATGTAGCTATTGTCCCAGAGGACGTAGGCCAAAGGCGGCGGTACTTCAAAGATGCTTTTGGAACCGTTCTGGTTGAGCAGGACTTCACGATTCAGAAGTCCGGGCAGTCAATCTCAGATTACAATCGCGCGGCAGTCTACTATTCAACCGCAATGGCTTCGGAGTTTTGCGACTTCGACGTAGGACGTCTCGCGGATCAGATCGTGAACGAATGCATCTGGCCGAATGACAACCGGAACCCAAGCGTATTTGGTGGCAAGGCTGACAGCACGTTGAACTACTGCAACACGCTGATCGTGCGGATGCGCGGAATGCTGGCGTCCGCAGAGCTTCGATGCCTTTTCGGTTCCGAAGGCGAGGACATTTGCACACTCCTCGACGGCTTCCTGAACAACGCCGAGCAACGGATATGCCTGATCTCTTTCAAGAACGTGAGTTTCAACCACAACGCTCGCGAACTGCTTTTGAACACAATCGGCGAGTATCTCCTCGGCCTCGCGCGGGCCGAGCGCTTCCGAGCGCAGCCAGTCATCTGCTTGCTCGATGAAGCGCATCAGTTCATGGGCCGTTCTGTTGGGGACGAGTTCAACAGCGTTTCGCTCGACGCCTTCGGCCTGATCGCTAAGGAGGGCCGGAAATATGGGCTGACGACAGTCCTTGCCACACAGCGCCCCCGCGATGTGCCACAAGACGTGCTAAGTCAGCTTGGCACGTTGTTCGTCCATCGGTTAACAAACGGGAGCGACAGGGAGATGATCGAGCGAGCCTGCGGTGACCTTGATAGGTCTGCCGCCGCATTCATCCCCTCACTTAGTCAAGGCGAGGCCATCGTTCTTGGACCCGACCTACCGGCCCCGTTGCCAATTCAAATCACACCGCCAGAAGAGTCCGCACAGCCAACGTCGCGCGGCCCAAACTATCAGAAAGCGTGGTCCTAGAGTTCCATTAGCTGTGAGGGGCTCTATGAGAACTCACACTCGCCTAAACCAACTCAGCATTTTGCTCCACATCCCGCCAATGCTTGTTGACCGGAAGCGTCTTGGCGCGCTGCTGAATTTCCCGGATCGTCACAGGCACATAGCCCCAAGCATCCACGCCGACATTGACCGAGTTTCGGCTACCCATCCATTGCTCGTGAACGTGGCCGAATAAATGTAACGCGCCTTTGCGGGCCTTGTGCCAAGTGATCATTGGATAGTGGCAAAGTACGGAAGGCGCACCAGGCCCATCCGCCACCTCTGTCAAGTGTGTGACGGAAGTCCAAGGCAAAGCCTGGGTGGCCTCTCCATCATGGTTACCAACGATAAGGTGCTTCTCTGCACCGGGCAGGCGAGAGAACAGGTTCGATAACCATTTACGATCTTTGGCCTTAGGCCCGAATGCAAAGTCTCCAACGATCCACAACGCGTCTTGCGGGCCAACCTTCGAAGCGAGGTTTTCAAGCAATATGGCATCCATGTGGCTCGCAGACTCAAACGGGCGAGCACAATGCTTGATGATGTTGTCATGGCCGAAATGCGTGTCGGCAGTGTACCAATGCTTCATGGCCAATCTCAAATTCTGCAACGCGCTCAAAGGCGGGTTCGCCGTGTAGCACCCAATACCTACTCTGGTTAGGCCAGCGCCACCTGTCTGACACCGTGTATGTCACGTACCTTGGTCTCCGATGTTATTCCAGCGGCCACCAACGCCTGTTCAACCTCCTTGGAGACACGCTCCGCGCGCTTCTGTGCCCAAGCGGTCATCCTTGTGGAAATCCACCATGCAGCCGGCAACAGGACGAACGGATAGAACTTCAACGCCGTCGCCGACATGCTGTCGCTCATGCTGGGAAAGAACACGGCTAAGATCGCATAGTAGACCAAAAGACCCGGTAAAGCCCCGGCGACCGCAACCAAGAAAGCGGTAGACAGTTTTCCTTCTGGCGTATCCGGATCGGCAGACCCATGCAGTTGAAGGCACTGATCCGTCAGGTTCGCCAGCGCGACTGGTTCCCGCCCAACCGGCGCCCAGACAACGGCGACATCATCGCCGTGGCGGGCACGGTCGAGCACTTCACCGACAAACATGTGCTCTTGCCCACCGGCTTCCCGTAGCGTCATTTCCCGCCACTGCCGCGAACGCTCGACACGCCGGGTGCGGCGGTTCACCTCCCGCTCAATGCGAGCAACGATAACCACCACATTACCACGGATGACTTTGTATCCGGGCGGCATTTTCGATTTGTTATTTGGGGAACCAGGCATGGCTACCTCTTATATATCCTATAATGGGATAATACCAGAATAGGATTACGCGGCAAGGGCTTAGCCCGAATGGAGATGCCGCATGACCAGAAGTCTGCGAACGCCGGGGCACCAGGCGTTGATGCAGGTGCTGGTAGAAACGAGAAAGTCGAAAGGCGTTACACAGCAGGAGCTAGCAGATCGTTTGGATCGGCCTCAGTCCTATGTTGCAAAGGTGGAAACAGGAGAGCGGCGACTTGACGTGGTCGAGTTTATCGAGTGGGTTAAGTGCTTAGGGTGTCAAGCTTCTCGCATTATTGAGAAAATCGAAGGCTGACTGTCCGCAACACGTCATTGTGCAACCATTGAGAAAAGGAAGTTTTGACATGCAACGCCAAAGAACTTCCACTCAAAGCACAACAGCTACGGTGCAAACGGAAACTCGGCAGCAAAGTTCCGATCTACCACATGCATGGAGCATTGAAGATGCAGTGACCGGAATGTTGGTTCTTGCAGGTCTGATTATCTTTTTGGCAGTTCTTGGCTTCGCCGTGTACTTCTTCGCCATAGGTGTGGCGCATGCAGCAGAATTTATATCACAAATATCCCCAGAAGCTTGGCGGAAATTCTTTGTCGCTTTAAGCGTACTTGCTTCGGCCGCTATGGTACTTTGGTCATTTACGATTGAACCGACATTTCTCATTACTCGTGGACCCGATGATCCAAATGAAGATGCACTTTTCAGATATCTGAAGCTCATCCTGAAATCTGTTGGGGTCACTTTGCTGGTTTCTGTGCCAATGCTGTACTTTTCTTGGGTTTTGCATCGTCACCTTCCATATACCGCAGTAACCTTAGGTTTCTTGGTCCTTTCAGCACTTACGATTAAAATGCTGGAGATAGTGATGGATCTTTATGTCCTGATTTTGGCCAGGATTAGACTGGGGCCAGGGGCATGAGCGAAGTACTTTTGGTCTTGGTTGCATTGCTGCAACTTTACTTAATCTATCTTTTCATCCGAATAATCGAAAATGTGGCGAGATTTGTGCTTCTTTTGGCTGCAACGACGCTCCTAGGCTATGCGTCTTTGGAGTTCTTGCCGGAGACCAATTTTTATATAACAAATATAGGGTTAGAGTGTTCGCCCAATACTACAAGCATAGTTGGAGGCGCGAGCAATGACTCGAGCTGGCTGCCTTTTGAGTTTTGTTTCGCAGGAGCGCTGACTGAGGTGGATGCCGCGTTTGGATTTTACCTTGTACTCCTGCTTCTGATTACGATCTGCCTGTTCTTTGTCCCTAAACTAGACGCCCTTAATGAAGAAAGGCGAACCACACGAGCTTTGCTTAAACAAGAAATTAGGGATCGAATAAGTGCCAGGTCAAAAGAGACTGTATGAGTTGGCAGGATAGCGTCTATGCCTCACAAAATGCCGCCGAACGGTTCAATCCGAGTAGTGAATCCTGTACATCCGGCCGTTGTAGCTGGCAATTTCTGATAGCCCTGGCGCGCGCCAGGCCAATAGCTCACTGCCATCTGGAACCACAAAGATCACGCGGCCCCGGTATTCGATCAGTTCCAAGCCAATCCGGTTGCGGAAGTCCACCAATTCTTCCAGCGCGACCCTGGTCGCATCGCGTTCATCCGCAATGTTAGAGAGTTCAGCTCCCCCCTCAATAATCTGGCGCTCAATATCGGAGCGTCGGGTCGATATCTCAGATTGTAGTGCAGCCAACTCCGCATCGCCTTCCAGCCGCGCAGCCTCGATCTGGTCAGCGTAGAGGATGCGCAGGGCGTCGGCTTCGGCCCGTGCGGCTGTCTTCAAGCTGCTGCTTGACCATATCGCAGCCAACAGGATCAATGTGCCGAGCAAACCGGCGGCAGCGATGCCGCCAATCAGCATACGTCGGGTGTACTTTACTGTAAGCGGTGTTTTGACCCGACCTTCCCCTTGAGTTTTTGATCTGCGATTCCGGCCCTTGTATTTTTGCGAGGGAGTTTCTGCATGGAGATATCCGATGAGTTTCTCACGGACGGCGGGCCAGATCGTCGGAGGTGTC
>JBCCUU010000031.1:0-32011 GCA_039196345.1 Pseudomonadota bacterium
CCCGCTTCTCGTCATCTGACCAGCTTCGACGCTTCCGCCGCTTACCCATAAAACCCGCCCCTTAGTGTCCACTTATTTTAGTGGACACTTAGCGCACCACGCACGGCCCCGTTAGGTCGGGTTCAACGGACGCTCACGAACCACTGGCTTCTAACATCAACGCAGACGTTGGACCTAAATGAGAGGGCTGACGTTAAGTCCTCTCAATCATGTCTGGGTCGAGCAGGATATGAAGCCCTTCTAATTCCGCACGGTCACGACCGTATTGTTTGAGATCAGTTACTTGCGGACGAATATCTACAAGTTCAAACTTCGCCGAACGGAACGTCGACTCGGCCTCCTCTCCGCGTCTCAGTGCCACGCGGAGAGAGTACGAAATATTGGCACCGGCGAATGAACAGTTATCAAAGTAAAGGGCTTGAAGCTCATTCGGGTGACCGTCGCCCTCAATATCAAATTCCAGATGGCCGGGCGGGTCGGGATCTAGCGCAAGCCCGACGGCCATCTGGGTTGCCCAGCTTGCCTTTGCTTCGTCGATTGTGAAGGCTTCGGGCGCACTGCAACCCGCGAACTCGACAAGCCGTTGCCATCCCTCGAGAAAATCACGGAGCCTTGGCAAGTCCAGGAGGTCGGGTCCATTTAGGCGGCCGGCGACTGGAAAGTGGTATGTACTGCCTGGGGCAGTTGTAATCGCCAAACTGCCCTTACCATCTGCAAGATGGGCCAAGCCACGAAGGAGGTTGCACCAATTTCCAAGGCTGCGTCTAGTCTCGTTAAATAAGTTCACAGTCTCGAATTGCAGCCCGACTTCATCGAAAGTGATTGTGAAATCATCATGCTTCAGAAGCGCGTGGGGGCCTCTCAACTCGGGTGGTGCGAGGTGCAGTTTTACGTCAAAGCTCGCGGCGGCTTCCAAGGCGCCGCCACCTTTCATTGCTACGCGCCAAGTCCCCATCTCTGGAGGAGTCACATACATATCCGCAAGGTCGTCAAATAACGAGCCGATGTACGGAATAGGGATTCCAAACCGCGCGTCGTAAACCTGCATCGCACTGGATTTAAGGGTCTCCAATCCTAACGCAACACGCGCCAGTTGGTCGTCACGCTCAACACGGAACACAGCGTGACCTACGAGTTCAGCATCCTCATAACCGAGCTCTTCTAGCTGCCGTAGCTTTTCCTTCACATATGTCCCTTGGTCTTTACCCACCGCTCCCTCTATTGCCGCGCGCAAACCCTCCGGTGTTAGTTCGAAAGGTGACCCTTTGGCGGTATAGTCAAAGGACAGTGTTTCCTTCGCTAAATCTGCATCGCCTTTGGCCTCTGCCTGCCGCAATCGACGCAGAACACGACGAAGTTGATCGCCAATAATGTGAACGAGAAAGCCTTTCTTGGGGCGTCCATCGGGATGCAGTGCAAAGACAACAAGCAGGGATGGGCCGGGCAATTTCGCAAAGGTCTCAAACGTCGATAACTTTACACGGACGGAAGTTGGCTTCTTCTCTGCCGTTGCTTTCAGTTGCACATGACAGGACCACTCTGTACGTTTATCCAGCATTTCGTCCGAGGCCGAGCGTGGCCCGCCGGGTTGAATGAAAAAGTCCCAGCCTTTCTTGTCGATATCACTCGAATTGGCGACCAGCCGTGCCGTAGCCGCTAAGCTCCTAAAGAGCGATTCACCCACGTCGCCCAACTCGTCCGGCGTTAGAGTGATGGTTTCCTTCTGCATGGGTGGCTTTATCAAAACTTCAACATCAGCGTCGAGATATCGCTGAACCTGCTTCCTAGAGAATTGTCGACGACGATACCTTTCTCAATGACCGCTTTGAAGCAACAACTTCTACGCATCGATTGCGCAGCGAAAGACGGCTTTCCGCCGACCCGACAAAATCTCTTGAAGCAATTTGGAACGCCACCAGCAGGCTCACGGGATTTGGACAAGCTAAACGCCCTTCGCCGTCTGGGTGGAGGCGCGGCCTCCCCCCTCGGACAAGACAAATAGACAAGGCCGTGTCCTCGGCTTACGCCTGCGGGCCGCACCAACCTTGTCGATTTGTCCTGTCTCGCCCCCCTTCCGCGTTCGCCACGTGGCAGATTTGCAGGAGCAGGCGGCTTCGCCGTCTGACCTCCAAATCGCCCCCGTTTTTCCGGTTGGGAACGGGATCAAACACAACAAGCGGGCTTACGAATGAGCAGCGGAGAGCGTCTCAATAGGAAAGAGTTTGGCGCAATCGGAAGAACTATGTGTCGCACGACAAGTATTGAAGTGGCGGACCGAGGAGGATTCGAACCCCCGACCCCTTGATTCGTAGTCAAGTACTCTATCCAGCTGAGCTATCGGTCCACTGAGGGCGGGGTTTAGTCCTGCCGCACGGGTTATGCAAGTCAAAATACACGCGCATCCTCAAATTGGGATTTCAGAGGCACGGGCGGCCAATGTTCCGTCTCCCTTGGGTAGGCAGATGGTGAAACGGGTCCCTGCCTCGCTGGTTTCCTCAAGTGTCAGGGTCCCGCCGTGGCCGCGCACCAACTCCTCCGAGATGGCCAAGCCAAGGCCGGACCCGCCCTTGCGCGCCCCGCCCTGAAAGGGGGTGAAAAGAAATTCGCGGGCTTTGGGGGGCAGGCCTGGCCCGGTGTCCCTGATCTCGATCCACCAGGCGTCATCCTCCTCATGACCCCTCACGCAAACCGATCCCGGCTTTCCCGTTGCGATGATCGCCTGTCGCGCGTTCCGCGTCAGGTTTGCCAGTACACGGTAGAGCTGTTCGGGATCCGCGCGGACGGTCATCGACGCCGGTACGTCGCAGTCAAGCGCAAGATCATACTCCGCGATTGCCAGTGTTTCGCTTTCGATGACTTCCTCGACCAACTGTCGCAGGTTCAGCATGGTCAGCGTCGGGCTTGGCTCTTCTGCCTTGCCGAAGGCCAGCGTGCTTTCGCACAGATGCACCGCGCGCGTGATCGACCCGACAAGCTTGGGCGCCATGCGTTTCACCGCGGGGTCCTCGCTCATCTCGATCCGGTCGGTGAAGAGTTGCGCGGTCGTGAGAATGTTACGCAGGTCGTGACTGATCTTGCTCACCGCGCTGCCGAGCTGCGCCAAGCGATCCTTCTGGCGCAGCGCCTGGGTGAGATCCGTTTCCAGCTTTTGCAGGGCCTCTTCCGCCTCGCGCAATTCGGTGACACTGGCGGAAGGCGTGATGATCCGGCGCGCGTCCTCTGGCGCCTCGGCGTAATTCTGCATGTCGACCACAACGCGCTTGATCGGTTTGAGCAGGAGCGCGCGCATCGCCAGGAACAACAGACCGGCGGTAATGATCGAAATCACCGCCGAGAGCACCAGAATGCGAATGCCGTAGTCGATCATGGCCATGCGCAGCGGTTGTGTCTCCATGGTGATTTCGATCAGCAGGCCTGCATCCCGCACCGGTGCACCGATGACCCGGATAATCTCGTTCCGGGGGGACATGAACCGCGACAGCGCATCCTGTATGAGCACGAGCGCACTGTTGTCACGCAAATCGAAGGTTGCAGAGACCGGCTGCGGGATCTCGGAGGAGAGCATCAGCTGCCGGATCTGGTCGCGCCGCAACACCACGTTGAAGACGCCCGCATTTTCGAGCAGTTCCTTTTCAAGTTCGCCGTCGATCATGTCATCGGCCAGAAGCGCCAGTGAGGCGATCTGCGCCCGCTCCAGACGGTTGTTCAGGTAGTCTTCGCGGAACCGCGCAATCGACGGCACGAAGATCAGCACTTCCGCAATCATCACGAAGATGGTTGTCAGGATAAGTAGCCGACCTGAAAGCGAATTAAACATGTCTTAGGGTTTCACGGGATGATGCGCTGAACAAGCCCCACAATCCTTTTGACCGTCGGGTTCTCGAAGAGCCGTGGCGTAAAATAGGCCCCCGCCGCACGCTTGTTAACCTCTCCTATGGTCGGATAGGGCGCAACCATCGCAGCGACCTGGCTCATTTTCATCCGGTTTGCCAGGGCCAGTGCCCAAAGGTTTATCAACTCGCCTGCCTGATGCCCCACGATCGAGACACCGACGGGGCGGCCTTTATGGACCATAACCTTGATGAACCCTTTGGTTTTGCGCTCCGCGATGGCCCGGTCGTTGTGCGCATAGTCAAACCGGACAACCTCCAGCCCCGCGCCGTGTTTTTTGCGGGCCTGCGCCTCGGTGAGCCCCACTTGCGCCAGTTCTGGATCGGTATAGGTAGCCCACGGGATGTGATGGGTCTTTGCTTTGGAGGGCAGCCCGAACAGCATCGAACGAATGATGACGCCCGCATGATAACCCGCAACATGGGTGAATTGCAGACCGCCCGCTACGTCACCGATGGCATAGACCCGGCGATTGCTTGTCCGCAGGCCTGCATCCACCTCGATGCCGTTGCCCTTGGTGCGAATGCCCGCCGCCTCAAGGTCGAGCGTGTCCACATTGGCCTTGCGCCCCACCGCCATCAGCAAATGGGTGCCGGTGATCGACCTGCCATCTTCGGTCAGGACTTCGATCGCCCCGGCGGTGCCTTTGATCTTAGCGGCCTTCGCGTTCTCCTCGATCACCACGCCTTCCGCGCGCAGCGCATCGAGCACGACGGTGGCAAGCTCAGGATCATCCTTGCCGAGCGCCTTGTCCCCCTCGATCACAGTGACCTTGGAGCCCAAGCGGATATGGGCCTGCGCCATTTCCATGCCAATCGGACCACCGCCGACAATCAGCAGATGGTCCGGTTTTTCGCGCAGGTCGAAAAGCGTCTCGTTGGTCTCGTAAGGGACACTCTCCAACCCCGGGATCGGGGGCACGAAAGGCGACGAGCCCGTGGCTATCACGATACGTCGCGCCGTGATAATGGTGTCACCCGCCTGCACTTCGGTGGGCGAAACGAAGCGACCATATTCGCGGATGACGTTGACACCGAAACCTTCGAACCGCTCCTGACTGTCAACCGGCGCAATTTGCGCGATGACATCATGCACGTGATCCTTGGCGGCGGCGTAATCCGCTGTGCCCGGCGCATCTGCCACCCCGTATTGCGCGGCATGTTGCTGACCATATGCTGCCTTGGCGCTGGCGATCAGGGCCTTGGAGGGCACACAGCCGAAATTCAGACAATCGCCCCCCATCTTGTGGCCCTCAAGCAGGACGACCTCCGCGCCCATTTGCGAGGCACCGGCTGCGACGGACAAGCCGCCTGATCCCGCTCCGATCACGAGGATATCGGTTTTCAACCTTTTCACGGTTACAAATCCTTCTTGCCGGTAATGGCCTTCACGATCACCGGCAGCACCGACAGAAGGCTGAGGCCCAGGATCGGCAGCAGGATGTGTGGCTCGAAAATGATCCCAAGATCGGGCGTTTCGCCGCGTTCAAAGACTTCGCCGAGGCCCGCGCCCACAGAGGAGTAGACCAAGGACCCGGGGATGATGCCAAGGAAGGTGGAGACCACATAGCGGTGGAGCGGCACTGCGAGGAACGCAGGGACAAGGTTTGCCACGAAGAACGGCACCACCGGCACAAGACGCATGAAAAACAGCATCGACCACTGGTTTTCGTCGATCCCCTTGGAGATTTTCCCCACGGTGCCCTCTGACGCGTCCATGCGCGCTTTCAGGCGTTCCCCGAACCCGTGCCGGGCCGCAAGGAAGATCAGCGTGGCCCCGATGGTAGCGGCTGACACGCTCAGGAAAGAGCCGCCCAGCGTCCCGAACAGAAACCCGCCCGTCAGGGTGGCAATGAGCGCGCCCGGCAAGGAAAAGGCGACGATGACGATATAGGCGAGTGCAAAGACAACGACGGTCAGCAGAAAGTTTGCATCGCGGAAGGCGATCAGCGTCTCACGATTGTCCCGGAGTGCTTCGAAGCTGACATAGTCCTTCAACGTAAAGGCACCGAGCGCAGCGACGGCCAGGATGATGACCAACGGGAGCCTGCGCGTCCAGCCGGGTTTCGGGGTGTCTGTCATGTCGCTCATCACTGTTGCCTTTCCGGCTGCGGGTTGCAATTGACCATTACATGACGGCTGGCGGGCATTCCCGATAGCCACCTCACGCGCGCTTGATCGTGCGTGACGCGGCGAACCGGTTTTACCCCACGTAACGGACCGGCTTGAAACATCTATCGGGCCTTGATGAAGGCTTTGTTGCAGTTTCCCGAGATTATCACCCGCTAGGGGTTTGACTTGCGCCGGGATGCCCTTTAGAGGACGGGTTTCAAACACGACCGGGCGCGGAGCGATTCCGCCTGTCCCGACGCATTCAGATGGAGACGGAGCGATGAAACGCACCTACCAACCTTCCAACCTCGTGCGCAAGCGGCGCCATGGTTTCCGTGCGCGCATGGCCACCAAGGCAGGCCGCAAGATCATCAATGCACGTCGCGCCCAGGGCCGGAAGTCGCTCAGCGCGTAAGCAGACCTTCGCAGGTCTTCGAGATATGATACCGTCGCAAGCCCCCCTCACTGGCACCGCCAAGGATGAGGACAGGCCTGCGGCGGTTTCTTTACGTCTGAAAACCCTCACAAAGCGCGCTGATTTCCTGCGGGCCGCGCGCGGACCGCGCGTTGCGATGCCGGGCTTTGTCTTGCAGATGCGCAAGCGCCCCGGTCAGGACGTCATGGGCATGCGCGTCGGGTTCACCTGTTCAAAGAAAGTTGGCAACGCCGTTGCCCGGAACCGCGCCAAAAGACGGTTGCGGGAGATCGCGCGGCTCGTGCTGCCCGAGATGGGCCGAGAGGGCATGGATTATGTGCTGATCGGGCGGGCAGGCACCACGGCCTCACGACCTTTCGAACAATTGCGCGCGGACCTCGAAACAGCGTTGCACAAACTGCATGGGACCGGGCCGTGAGCCCCCTTGCACAGGTCATTGCCCTGCCCGTACGCGCCTACCGGTTGATCTTCAGCCCCTGGGTCGGTCACAACTGCCGCTATCAGCCAACCTGCAGCGCCTATGCGCTGGAAGCGCTGCAACGACATGGCGGGCTGAAGGGCGGGTGGCTCACCCTGCGGCGCATCCTGCGGTGCCATCCATGGGGCTCAAGCGGGTATGACCCAGTGCCCTGCCCCGGCAAGGACCGCGAGTAGGGAGCATCACCTCTTAAGGCCCGTCCGGGCTTTTGGTTCGCTGCGCATCAGCGTATAGAGCGACAAGACGGATCGCAGGACAGCGCCATGCTCGATACTCAGGACGATATTCATCCCCTCTTTCACGGTGCGCCAAAAACCACCGAATTTCGAAAGCTCCGCAAACGTGTCGTGCGCGCGGTGCGGGAGGCAATTGACCAATACGGGATGATCGAGAAAGACGCCCGCTGGCTGGTCTGCCTCTCCGGGGGCAAAGACAGTTACACCCTGCTCGCGGTCCTTTATGAACTGAAATGGCGCGGGCTTTTGCCGGTTGATCTGCTGGCCTGCAATCTCGATCAGGGGCAGCCGGGTTTTCCGGCAACCGTGCTGCCATCCTTTCTGGAGGAAAAGGGCGTGCCGCACCGGATCGAGTATCAGGACACCTATTCGATTGTCATGGACAAGGTGCCAGAGGGGCGTACCTTTTGCGCGCTCTGTTCGCGCCTGCGGCGCGGTCATCTCTACCGGATCGCGCGCGAAGAAGGCTGCTCTGCCGTCGTGCTGGGCCATCATCGCGATGATATTCTCGAGACGTTTTTCATGAATCTTTTCCACGGTGGACGTCTTGCGACGATGCCACCCAAACTGATCAATGAGGAAGGGGATCTCTTTCTCTATCGCCCGCTCGCCCATGTCGCCGAGGCGGATTGCGAGAAATTTGCCGCGGCCATGAACTATCCCATCATTCCCTGCGATCTCTGTGGCAGCCAGGACGGGCTACAACGCCAGCAGGTCAAGGCCATTCTGGATGGTTGGGAAAAAAACAGCCCCGGACGCAGGCAGGTGATGTTCCGGGCGCTGATGAATGCGCGGCCCTCCCACCTTCTTGATCCTGCGCTCTTCGATTTTGCCGGGTTGGAGCGCAGGTGATTTGAATTTTAGCTGAATTGGGCGAAAATTCCCACGCGCCGTTAACCGGGACCTCACCGTCCTGGCGCTAGCTTCCCTTGACGAGTTGAGCGATCGCTCCTGATCGAGGAAAGCAAGATGTTGAACAAACTGGCTGAGGGCCTGCGCCGTCTGCGCACAAACCTCGGATGGGCCCTGACAAATCCTTTATGTCTGGCGGCCTTGCCGGGTGCCTGCCTCGGATTGTTCTGGTTTGCCGGCGAAAAGGGGTTGATTGTTGCGACGCTGGTTTTCCCCGCCCTTTACATCCTTGCAGGCACAACCGGCAAACACACCTCACTTGCCCTGGCCCGCAGTGCCGTCGCAGGCAAGATGCTCCATGATGGTTTCAAATCGATTACGAAAGAGTATTTCCAGTCTGCCCGGGAAAGCGGGCTGAAATCGGCTGTTTTTCAGATCGAGATTGACGATTATGACGATCTGGTCGCCAGATATGGCCAAACCGCTTCCGAGAAGATTTCCGATACGATCTGCACCCGTATCCTCTCTGTTCTGCGCGACAAGGATGCAATCTGCAAAACCTCCGAGGCCGGGGTCTCGGTTTGCCTCGCGCCGGTCCAGCAGCTTGACCTCGAGAACTGCATTCAGCTTGCGGGCCGGATGCAGGCAATCATTGAAGAGCCCATTCCCGTCGATGGCGCAACGGTCTATCTGACTGGATGCGTCGGCTTTTGTCAGCATACCCGCGTGATGACCAAGGATAGTGAGGCCTGGCTGCGCGCCGCGAAACACGCCTTGAACGAGGCAAGGCACAACGGTCCGAATGCCATCCGCGCCTATTCGGACGAGATGCGTCGCAAGTCGGAAACACGTGCTGAATTGCGCGAAGAGGTTGTGCGCGCACTCGACAAGGGACAAATCCAACCCTGGTTCCAGCCTCAGATTTCGACCGACACGGGCCTGGTGACAGGATTTGAGGCGTTGGCACGCTGGAACCATCCCAATCGCGGCATGGTGCCGCCCGGTGCCTTTCTGCCAGCTATGGAGCAGGCCGGTATGCTGGAACGGCTCGCGGAGGTCATGATGTACCATTCCCTCACGGCGCTGAAAGCCTGGGACAATGCGGGCGTCAATGTGCCTCAGATCGGTGTGAACTTCGCCGGACCGGAGCTCAGCAACCCGAAACTCGTGGAAAAGATCAAATGGGAACTGGACAGATTCGATCTGGCACCGGAACGGCTTGTGGTCGAGGTACTTGAAACGGTCGTGGCAAGTGCGCCCGACGACACGATCACACGGAATATCAACGGTTTGGGCAAGCTGGGGTGTCGGATTGATCTGGATGACTTCGGAACCGGGCACGCCTCCATCGCCTCGATCCGCAGGTTTTCGGTCAGTCGCATAAAGATCGACCGGTCTTTCGTGATTAAGGCCGACAGGGACCCTGAGCAGCAGCGCATGATCAGCGCCATTCTGACCATGGCGGAACGGCTGGAGGTTGAGACACTGGCCGAAGGGGTCGAAACCGTTGGCGAACATGCACTTCTTGCCCAACTCGGTTGCGATCACGTTCAGGGGTTCGGGATCGGAAAACCGATGCCCTTCGATCAGACACTTGACTGGATCACCAACCACAATGCCAAGTTGCAAGCGACGCCCAAGATCATCAACAAGCGTCTGAACTGATCAGTTACCGCGCAGATCTCCTGTGCAGGGTGCCACACGATGCCGAGCGGCCATTGGTGAAACCGACGGCCCAGAAGGCTGCGGAAATCGGTGAAAAGCCCGAATCCGCTTGACCTTTCCAGCCGTACTCTGTTGAACCACGCTGATAGTGAAAACTCCAGGTGGCGGTCTCGATGGACGATCAAAACAAGAACCTAATTCTTGCAACGGCGCTCAGTTTCCTTGTGATTTTGGTCTGGTTCTGGATGTTTCCTCCACCGGAGCCCGAGGTGCCGCAGGACGCGGAAGTTGCCGGAGACCTGATAGACGAAAACGCCGCGGGCAGCCTGCCCACGGTGCCGCTTGATGACGCCCAGACGACCGCACCTCAAACCGCGCAGGACACGTCCGCTGTCGCGACCGCACCGCGGATCGATATCTCCACAGACAGGGTCCGGGGGTCCATCTCCCTCGCGGGCGGGCGGATCGATGACCTTTCCCTGAAAGACTATCGCGAGACCCAGGATGAAGGCGCGGAAATCGTCAAGATGCTGTCGCCGGTGGGCAGCGATGACCCCTACTATGCACTTTATGGCTGGGCTGCGGGCAGTGGGCTGGAGCCTTCACAGGTGCCCGGGCCAGACACCGAGTGGTCGCTTGCCAGCGGCGACGTCCTGTCCGTGGACACCCCCGTCACACTCACATGGGACAATGACGCGGGGCTGACCTTCACCCGCATCATCGAGATCGACGCCGACTACATGTTCACGATCACGCAGAGTGTCGCGAACACATCGGACAACACCTTCACCCTGGCGCCCTACGGCATTCTGGCCCGTCATGGAGAACCCAAAGACCTCAAGAATTTCTTCATCCTGCATGAAGGCGTGGTCGCCATGGCGGATGGGGAATTGACCGAAACCGACTGGGACGAAATCCCCGAATTTCAGGTTGATGACCGCTATGGCGTGCCTGCCGAGCGTATCGACAACGTGCAGGATGGCTGGATCGGTTTCACCGATCACTTCTGGATGTCCGCGCTGATCCCAAATCCGAACGCGTCGGCACGGCTGACGACAAAGTACCGTCCAAGGGCCGACATCTACCAGGCCGAAACGGTTTTGCCCGCGCAAACCGTGGCGCCCGGCACGTCGGTGACCGCCACGACCCAGCTTTTTGCCGGTGCCAAGGAATGGGAAACGATCCGCAACTATCAGTCTGCGGGCGTGGACCGTTTCATCGACAGCATCGATTGGGGCTGGTTTTTCTTTCTGACCAAGCCGATCTTCTGGCTGCTGCACTACCTCAACCAGCTGATCGGGAACATGGGTTGGGCGATCATCGGATTGACGCTCATCATCAAGGCCATTCTGCTGCCTCTGGCCTACAAATCCTACGTCTCCATGGCCAAGATGAAAGAGCTTCAGCCGCAGATGGAGAAGCTCAAGGAAGAGGCCGGAGAGGACCGTCAGAAGCTGCAGCAGGGCATGATGGAGCTTTACAAGAAGGAGAAAGTGAACCCGGCAGCCGGTTGTTTGCCCATCCTTCTGCAGATCCCGATCTTCTTTTCCTTGTACAAGGTGATCTTTGTCACGATCGAACTGCGTCACGCGCCCTTCTTTGGACCCTTTCAGGATCTGAGCGCGCCCGATCCGACCTCGATCATGAACCTCTTCGGGCTCTTGCCTTTCGCCGGTCCGGAACCCGGGTCGATCATGGCCCTGATCTTTATCGGGATCCTGCCGCTCCTACTGGGGATTTCCATGTGGTTGCAGCAAAAGCTCAACCCCGCGCCCACGGACCCGACCCAGCAGATGATCTTTGCCTGGATGCCCTGGGTCTTCATGTTCATGCTGGGCAGCTTTGCCAGCGGCCTGATCGTCTACTGGATTGCCAACAACACGATCACCTTCGTGCAGCAGTATATGATTATGCGAAGCCAGGGGTATAAACCCGACGTGTTCGGGAACATCAAAGGCGGTTTCAAAAAGTCGAAACCGGATCCGAAATGATCACGGTCACCTCCTTGCTGCGCCACCCGCTCAAAAGCCACGGGCGGGAAGCGTTGCAGGAGGTATCCCTCGTTGCGGGAGAACCCATGCCGAATGATCGGCTCTGGGCGGTCGCGCATGAACTGTCCAAGGCCGATGGGTCAGACTGGGCACCCTGTGCAAACTTCAGCAGAGGGTCCAAAGCGCCCGCCCTGATGGCTATCTCATCGTCTTTCGACGAGAGCACCGGAATACTCACGCTGTCGCACCCGGACCGGCCCGATCTTTCATTCAATCCGGATAAGGACGGCGCGCTGTTTCTGGATTGGGTGCGACCGCTTGTGCCGCAAGACCGGGCGCTGCCCGCCCGCATCGTAAAACTGCCGGGGCGCGGGTTTACGGATAGCGACTTTCCTTCTGTCACCCTGTGCAATCTGGCGTCACATCGCGCCGTCGAAAAGCAATTGGCCTGCGAATTGTCGCTGAACCGGTGGCGCGGCAACATCTGGTTTGAAACGGACACGCCTTGGGTCGAATTTGACTGGATAGGCAAGGATGTCCGGATCGGGGAGTGCATTCTGACCCCGCGCGAGCGGACGGACCGCTGCCTGGCAACCACGGCAAATCCTGAAACAGGTCGCCGTGATGCGGATACTCTGGCCGCCTTGGCGCATTTTGGGCATCAGGATTTCTCGGTCCGGGCCGAGGTGAAATCCGGCGGGAAAATCAGGATCGGCGACCGCGTGGAGCCCTTGTGATGCAATTACCCTTTCCGGTGGCGCAAGAGCCCGATCCGCAACGGCTTGAACAAGGCCGACTGCTTTTTGCGGGAGAGACGGAATTCGTCAAAGGCGTTGTCGCCATGTCCGGACTGCCGCCTGCGGACCGGATGGAGGTCTGTTTCGCCGGGCGCTCGAATGTCGGGAAATCCTCACTCATCAACGCGTTGACCGGCCGCAAAGGGCTGGCGCGGGCCTCAAACACACCCGGGCGCACGCAAGAGATCAACTACTTCACCGCCGGAGAGACCCACTACCTCGTCGACCTGCCGGGCTACGGTTACGCAAACGCGCCGATCCCGGTTGTCGAAAAATGGCAGCGGTTGCTCAAGCAATATCTGTCGGGGCGGCAGACCTTGCGCCGTGCCTTCGTGCTGATTGATGCGCGCCACGGCGTCAAGAAAGTGGACGAAGAAATCCTCAGCCTGCTCGACAGCGCGGCGGTCACTTTTCAGGTCGTGTTGACCAAGGCCGACAAGGTGAAAGAGAAGGAACGCGCCCGGATCCTCGATCAGGTGCGCGCAGCGCTCGCAAAGCACCCGGCGGCCTTTCCGGAACTGATCGTGACCTCCAGCGAAAAAGGCTGGGGCATCCCGACCCTGCGGAGCATCATCACCACGCTGGAGTAATGCGTCGGATTACTGTAACGCGTCACGGCACAGCACAACACCAATGGCCCCCCAATGAAGACCCAAGATATGAACCGCGACTGGATTTCGACCGCCAAGACCCTGAACAAGGCTCTGCCCTATCTGCAACGCTATGCCGGAGCGACGGTGGTCATAAAACTGGGCGGCCATGCCATGGGCAGCGATGACGCGATGGATGAGTTCGCGCGCGATATCGTGCTCATGCGGCAGGTCGGTGTCAACCCGGTGATCGTGCACGGGGGTGGCCCGATGATAAACGCGATGCTGGACAGGTTGCAGATCAAGTCCGACTTCGTGCAGGGCAAAAGGGTCACCGATGCCGCGACCATGGAAGTGGTCGAAATGGTGTTGAGCGGTCTTGTGAACAAACGGATCGTGCAGTCCATCAACCGTCAGGGGGGAAGGGCGATTGGCCTTTCAGGCAAGGACGCGGGGCTAATGACCTGCACGCAAACCGACCCTGACCTTGGGTTTGTGGGCACGCCCGACGTCATGAACCCGCGCGTGCTGCGGGATCTGGGGAAAGAAGAATATATCCCGGTGATCGCCCCTCTTGGCGCGGGGCGCAACGGCGAAACCTTCAACGTGAACGGTGACACCGCAGCGGGGGCCGTCGCAGCCGCTCTCAAGGCGGACCGGTTGCTGCTGCTGACCGATGTTGCAGGCGTCAAGAATGCCGCTGGCGAAGTCCTTACCGAACTGACAGCGGCGCAGATCCGCACGATGACCAAGGACGGGACAATCGCAGGGGGAATGATCCCCAAGACCGAAACCGCACTGGACGCGCTTGAAGGCGGGGTCCGGGCGGCGGTCATCCTTGACGGGCGCGCGCCGAATGCCTGCCTGCTGGAGCTTTTCACGGAACATGGTGCGGGCTCGATCATCCGTTCGGATTGACGGAGTTGTGTCCCACAGGCGCTTGCCACGCACCGCGATGCCCTTAGATTGAGCGCATGGAAAACGAAGCGCTCATTCGTCTTGTCGTGTTTCTGGGCCTCTTTGCCGTTCTGGCATCGCTGGAGGCGCTGGCCCCTCGCCGTGTGCGCCGCCAGCCGCGCAGCAGCCGGTGGGTCACCAACTGGGGCGTCACGGTTTTGAACACCCTAACCCTGCGGCTGATGGCCTTCGCCATGCCCCTGCTCGCGGTGGGCGCTGCTCTGGACGCGGAGGCGCAAGGATGGGGCCTTTTCAACACCCTTGCCCTGCCCCTCTGGCTGGAGGTTGTTGTCGTCATCCTGATACTGGATTTCGCGATCTGGCTTCAGCATCTCATCACGCACAAGGTGCCGCTGCTGTGGCGGCTCCACCGTGTTCATCACGCGGATGTGGATATGGATGTGACCACCGCAATCCGATTCCATCCAGTTGAGATTGCCCTTTCGATGCTGTTGAAAATCGGGCTGGTCTACCTTTTGGGTCCAGCCGCGATTGCGGTTGTGCTTTTTGAGATTCTGTTGAATGGAACGGCCATGTTCAACCATGCCAACCTGGCGCTACCGGGAAAACTCGACCGCGTTCTGCGCCGCGTGCTTGTGACGCCGGACATGCACCGCGTTCATCACTCGGTGCATCGGCACGAGCATGACAGCAACTATGGCTTTGCGCTTTCCATCTGGGATCGGATCTTTGGGACCTATATTGCGCAACCGGCAGCGGGGCATGACGCGATGACCGTTGGGCTGCAATGGCAGGACGACCGCCCCAGTAAGCTGAGCTGGTCGCTGACGCTGCCCTTTCGCTCCAGATGACCTTTGACGACCTTCAAAGTCAGGCGAAGGCGCATCACTTGGCCCTGCTTGGCGGCTTTCACACCAATGCTGATGATGACGTGCCGGAGGGAACCAAGACGGTTGTCCTTCTCGGACCGGATGATCCTGCCTTCTGGCCCGCGTTCACCGAAAGTAAGGAATGGCAAGATGGGCGTCCTGACCCGATGGACCGATGGTGCACCCGTGTCATTGGTGGATGGGCAGCGGCGTTGGGCGCACATCCCCTCTACCCTTTTGGCGGCCCACCGTTCTTGCCGTTCTTCAGCTGGGCTGTCCGCACCGGCCGCGTTCATGCCTCTCCCATTATGCTGCTGGTGCATGACACGGCAGGGCTGCTCGTTTCATTCCGGGGTGCATTGGCGTTGACGGAACGCATTGATCTGCCTGTACCGCCGCCTTCTCCTTGCAAGACCTGCGATGACCGGCCCTGCTTGACCGCCTGCCCTGTCGGCGCTCTGGATGGCAGCGCATATGATGTGCCCGCCTGCAGGAGCTTCCTTGGAAGCACTGCGGGCGTTGATTGCATGACGGCGGGTTGTGCCGCGCGGCGCGCCTGCCCCGTTTCGCAAACATATCCACGTCTGCCGGAACAATCCGCCTACCACATGACCATTTTCAAGGGATGACCTGATGCTTCGTCTGATCCTTATGCGCCACGCCAAATCGGACTGGAGCCATGCCGGGCTGTCAGATCACGACAGACCTCTCAACGCGCGTGGCAGAGCCTCCGCAATGGCTTTGGGCGACTGGCTGCGCGAGAACCACTACTTGCCGGATGAGGTCCTGTGCTCCTCTGCACAACGGACGGGCGAAACCCTGTCCGGGCTGGACCTTGGGCCGGAGACCACAACCGAGTTCACCAAAGCCCTGT
Source organism: Pseudomonadota bacterium (assembly GCA_039196345.1). GTDB lineage: Bacteria > Pseudomonadota > Alphaproteobacteria > Rhodobacterales > Rhodobacteraceae > Roseobacter. The sequence continues at coordinate 15,709 of JBCCUU010000031.1, forward strand.
ATCTGGCCGAACCCCGTGTGATGCTGGAAACACTGAGCACCGCCACCAGGCGCTGTGTGCTGATGATCGGCCATAACCCGGGTATCTGCGAAATGGCGAATGGGTTGGTCGATGAACCGCCTTCGCATCCCAGATTCGCAGACTACCCGACGGGCGCGACACTGGTTTGCGATTTTTCAGCACCGCGTTGGTCAGAGGTTAACTGGCATACGGGTCAGGTCGTGGATTTTACAATTCCCCGCGAACTGACGGCGACCTGAACGCAAAACGCCACCCCCCAAGGGGTGGCGCTGTCGTCGGGGTCGCGTTCGTCAATGGCCGAGAATCTGGCTCAGGAACAGCTGTGTGCGCGGGCTTTGCGGATTGTTGAAGAAGGCTTCCGGCTCGTTCTGTTCAACGATCTGACCTGCGTCCATAAAGATCACGCGGTTGGCCACCTGGCGGGCAAAGCCCATCTCGTGGGTCACGCAGAGCATAGTCATGCCCTCTTCGGCAAGCTCGATCATCGTATCCAGCACCTCCTTGATCATCTCCGGATCGAGCGCTGAGGTCGGCTCGTCAAAGAGCATGATGCGCGGGCGCATGCACAAGGATCGGGCAATCGCCACACGTTGCTGCTGCCCGCCCGACAATTGGCCGGGGTACTTGTTCGCCTGATCGGGAATCTTCACCTTCTCAAGGAAATGCATCGCGGTTTCTTCCGCTTCCTTCTTGGGCGTCTTGCGCACCCAGATGGGGGCCAGCGTGCAGTTCTCAAGGATCGTCAGATGCGGGAAGAGGTTGAAGTGCTGGAAACACATCCCCACTTCCGAGCGTATCTTGTCGATGTTCTTGAGGTCCGAGGACAACAGAGTGCCATCCACTTCGATGCTGCCCTGCTGGTGCTCTTCCAAAGCGTTGATGCAGCGGATCAGCGTGGACTTGCCCGAACCCGAAGGGCCGCAGATCACGATCCGCTCGCCCCGGTTGACCACAAGGTCAATATCGCGCAGCACGTGGAAACTGCCGTACCACTTGTTCATCTTGGTGATGGTGATGGCGATCTCGTCAGAGACCTTCATTTGAGAAGCTTCAGCCATGAGTCAGGCCTCCTGTCTTAACGGTGGTCGGTCGCAAGGCGACGTTCGAGCCATTGTGAGTATTGCGAGATGCCGTAGCAAACGATGAAGAAGAGCAGAGCGGCAAAGCCGAGCAACTCCCAGTAGACACCGTTCCATTCCGTGGAGGCAAGGATCGGCCCCCGGATCATGCCGAGGATGTCGAACATCGAAATGACCGACACAAGCGTCGTATCCTTGAAGAGGCCCACGGCGATGTTCACGATGCCGGGGATGGAGATCTTCAGCGCTTGCGGCAGGATGATGAGCCGCATGGCCTGTGGATAATCCAGCCCCAGACTGTCTGCGGCCTCATACTGCCCTTTGGGCAAGGCGGCCAAGCCCCCCCGGATCACCTCGGCGATATAGGCCGAGGAGAACATGGTAATCATGATGACCACCCGCAGGAAGAGGTCCACGGTCGACTCCGGCGGGAAGAAATAAGCCAGCATGACAGAGGCCACGAAGAGCAGCGTGATAAGCGGCACGCCCCGGATGAACTCGATGAAGACCACGCAAATCCACTTGATAAGCGGCATGCTTGATTGCCGCCCCAAGGCCAAGGCGATGCCCAACGGCACGGACAGGGACACGCAGGTCGCCCCGAGCATCATGTTGAGCATGAAACCACCCAGGTCCCGGCTGGGGACCGCTTGCAGGGCCGCGGTCTCATTGGCCGTGTCGGAAATCAGGAACCCTCCGAGCCACCAGACGATGAAGGCGACGGCGATGGATCCAAAGAACCCGAGTGCAAAACTCCGCGCCACAAAGGTCTTCCAGAAAAACGCGGCTGCGACAAAGCCCGCCAAGGCCACGATCGGCGTCAGGATCGTGCCACCCCAGATGAGGTAGTAGGCAACAAACGGATAGAGCGCCGTCAAGATCAGCAGCTTGCGCGGCAGGTCAAAGAAAAGCACCGGTGCCGCGGCGACAAACAGCAGCAGAAAGGCCAGCCCGGGCCGCCAGTAAAGCTCGGGTGGATACTGGAACCCAAAGATCAACTGGTTCCAGCGTTCGGTCAGGACGGAGAAACAGGCACCCGTTGCGCCATCAAGAACCTCGCGGCATTCCGACAGGCTGTTGGTATTCCAGACACCGTTCAGGATCCACGGCAGGGTGCCCGCCAGAACCACATAGATGAAATATAGCGCCACGATGGTCAGGATACCGTTGGGTATCGTCGCAAAAAGGTTCTCCCGCATCCACTTCACCGGACCGGATGCCGCGTAGGGCGGCTCCCGTTCGGGGATGGCTTCGGTGCGCACGAAGGAAACGGAGTGTTGATGCGTATCGGACATGAATCAGCGCTCCTTCAAGGCTACGGACTTGTTGTAGACGTTCATCACCGCCGAAATGGAAAGCGAGATGGTGAGGTAGAACAACATAAGCAAGAGCACACACTCAATGGCCCGCCCGGTCTGGTTCAGAGTGATACCGCCCAGGGTCGCGGTGATGTCCGCATAGCCCACGGCAATCGCCAGCGAAGAGTTCTTGGTGATGTTGAGGTATTGCGAAATAAGCGGCGGGATGATGACCCGAAGCGCCTGCGGCAAGACCACGAGGTTCATGATGCGGTTCGGTCTGAGGCCCAGGGCACCCGCTGCCTCGGTCTGCCCCTTTGAGACAGCCTGAATACCCGCGCGCACGTTCTCCGCGATGAAGGCGCCGGTGTAGATCGACAACGCGAACCAGAGCGCGATCAACGGCGCACCGATCTGGATACCGCCCCGGAAGTTGAAACCTCCAAGCTCCGGATATTCCAGAGTGATCGGCCGGCCCATGATGAGATAGACAAGGATCGTCGGCACGAAGAAGATAACAAGGCTCGGCCAGCCCATCGGCAAGAGCTTACCTGTCGCGTAAAGCAGATTGGTCGCATAGCGGCGATACCCGATCACACCCGCAATCGACGCCAGGAACGTCAGGACAACCACCATCGACCCCGGACCCCAGATGGGCGCGGGAATATAAACGCCGCGGTTGGTGAAGGCGAAAGCGCCCAGCAGCATGGTCGCCTCGGGCTCGTCCCCCCGGAAGGCACGCGGGGCAGGCATCACAGCGGTCATGATCGTGAAGATGATGATGATCCAGATCAGGACCGGGATGTTGCGGAAAATCTCGACGTAAAACGCCATCAGCTTGGACACCAGCCAGTTCTTGGACAGGCGCAGCACACCTGCGATCACCCCAAATACTGTCGCCATGAAACAGGCAAGGAAGGCCACGAGCAGGGTGTTGAGAACGCCCACGATGGCCGCGCGGGCGTTGGATGACTGACTGTTGTATTCAATCAGGCGCTGGTTGATGTCATACCCTGCCGGGTCGCCCAGAAAATCATAGGCAATATTGAGACCCTGTGCGGCAAGGTTGGTAATCAGGTTATTCGCAAGATAGGCAATGGCCACAATGAGCGAAAAAAGCGCGATTGCCTGAAAGGTCATCGAGCGATAGCGCGTGTCGTTTATCAGCATGGATAGCCGGAACGACTCCCGCGGCGGGTCGGTCATTGTTGTCATGAAAATGTTCCCCGTGGTTCCGGCCTTCTTTCAATCCGGGCGCTTTCTGCGCCTCTGCTGGCCGGGTTTTGGTTCTATTGGTCGTCTTTAAAGTGCGAAGGGCGCAGGAATGACCCTGCGCCCTTGCCTGTCCGGATTTAGCGGAACGGAGGCGAGTAGATCAGGCCGCCGTTTGTCCACTGTGCGTTGAGACCGCGCGCAAGGGCAATCGGTGTTTCCTCACCGATGTTCTTGGCGAAGATCTCTCCGTAGTTGCCTTGGGTGGCAATCGCGCGCTGTGCCCAGTCTGCATCGAGACCGAGCATCTCGCCCAGGTTTCCTTCGGTGCCCAGAAGACGCTTGACTTCAGGGTTACCGGAGCTTGTCGCCATTTCGCTGACGTTTGCAGATGTGACGCCAAGCTCTTCTGCCGTAATCAGCGCATTCAGGGTCCAGCGGACAGCATCTGCCCATTCGTCATCGCCGTGACGAACCAGCGGTCCCAGAGGCTCTTTCGAAATGATCTCGGGCAGCAGCACGTGGTCGCCCGGGTTTTCGAAGGTCGCACGTGTGGCGGCCAGACCAGAGGCGTCCGTGGTGTAGGTATCACAGGCACCGGCAAGGTACTGTTGCTGGCCTTCCGCGTTTGTCTCGATCGGCACCGGCTCGTAGCTGATGTTGTTCGCACGGAAGAAGTCCGCGAGGTTCAGCTCGGTGGTTGTGCCCGTCTGGATGCAGACCGTCGCACCGTCCAGGTCTTTGGCCGAGGAAACACCAAGCGCTTTAGGGACCATAAAGCCCTGACCGTCGTAGTAGTTCACGCCGACGAAGGTGAATTTCAGGTCCACGTCACGCGAAAATGTCCAGGTTGTGTTCCGCGCCAGCATGTCGATCTCACCGGATGCCAACGCGGTGAAGCGTGTCTTGCCGGTTGTTGGAACGAACTCGACCGCGTTCGGGTCACCAAGAACCGCTGCCGCGACCGCACGGCAAACGGCGACGTCAAAGCCGTTCCATTCACCATTCGCGTCCGGGGCCGCAAAGCCCACCAATCCGGTTGTCACACCGCAGTTCAGCGTGCCGCGTGCCTTTACGTCGTCCAGTGTACCGGCTGCTGCTGCACCGGCGGCAAGGCCGGCAACTGTCAGCGCACCGAGAAGTACTGATTTTGTCATTTTTAACCTCTTCCTGATTTTTCCGCCCGTTAACTAGCGGTCCGACCGGCGTTTTCTACCGGTATCGACACGGAAACGCCAAAGCGCTCCGAATGGGCGTTATACTGTTAGGATTAACCGCTTGAGGTCAAGGGCAGCTTTCGGAAAATCAGCTTACTTTGGGTTGCCCTTACGTCAATTAGGGCGTGACACGCGGAATCTACGCGCGCGCAAGGTCAAATACGTGCTTTGCATGGCAAAACGCCTGCTCTTTGGTCTGTGCTGCGGCTTGTGCTTCTTCATCCGTGCCCCACTCTTCGGCCTGCCAGATCTCATCAAGCCGCGAAATCTCCCAAATCACTTTGGGAGGCTTAAGATCATAAGTCGCTGCAAAGCCGAGAATCAGAGAACCGGACAAAGACACCAGATCGTGAAACCCGGTCAACTCAAAGGCCGACATGGCATGAACCCGGGCGCTGAGCAGGCGCAGGGCCGAAGGGTCCTGCGGCGCATGAATGACCCCCTCCCGCGCCAGTAACCTGGCGCCCAGCGCATCCGCCGCCCAATCGAGGATCGGGTCCCATTGCTGGCTCTGACGCGAAACAAGGGCGTCGGGGTGCCCCGCACGGTAGCACAGCAGATCACTGTCCCCATAGGCGGCAATCATCTCGGCCACTTCAGAATGCTGCTGGGCCACCTTGTCGACGGCTGCATTGGCGCTGCGGGTAAACGGCATCGACAAAGGGTCGATGATTTCCTCCTGCGCGGACCATTCGGCAGCAATCGCATCGGCAAAGGCCCGGGTGGGCACCTGCAGCAGGCGTTTCGCCGGTGTCTTGACGGGTCGGCCATCAAGGGAAATGCCGAACCCTTCTGCCGTCTCTGACACCTGGGTCGCTTTCCAGAACCGCTTGGCTTTCCATTCGCTCATTCGAAATCGCTCCAGAGTGTCGAGAGGGCCCGGGGCAGAGCCGCAAAATCATCCAGCAGATGGGCGGCACCGGTCAAAGCTGAAACCGGATGGTACCCCCAACGCACGGCGATCCCGTGCACGTTTGCAGCCGCAGCCATCTCCATATCAAAACTGGTGTCGCCTATCATCACGGTCCGCTCCGGTGTGACACCCGTCTCCTGCATCGCCTCCAGGATCATCGAGGGGTGCGGTTTCGAAGGGAGAAAATCCGCCACCTGCTGGGTGAAGAAAAATTTCTCCAGCCCGTGCGCCTCGATCAGTTTGTCCAGGCCCCGGCGCGACTTTCCGGTGGCCACGCCCAGCAGAACATCCGGGCGGGCATAGAGGTGTTCGAGCACCTCAAGCGCCCCGGGATAGAGCGGGCTGGACTGCGCGGCACCGGTCTTGGCGCGCAGCGCCACATAGGCCTCCTTGTAGCCGGCAACCAGTTGCTCTCGAACCTGCGCTTCGGCATCAGGGGCAAGGCGCGCCATGGCCACTGGAAGAGAAAGCCCAACGATTCCAAGCACCTCCTCGCGGGCAGGCAGCGCCAGCCCTGCCTGTTCAAAAGCGTGGGTCATGGCACCGAGGATATCGTGCTGACTATCGACCAGCGTGCCATCCACGTCAAAGATCACCAACCGCAACGGCTTTGTCATCAAAGCGCCTCGAACGGGTCTTCAGCAGCGAGATCCTCAGTCCAGCCAAAGGTCTCCCAGCTTTGCACCATATGATCCGGCAGTTCTGCGGTCACGGTGATGTCCTTGCGCGTCTCCGGATGCTCAAACCGCATCATGCGGGCGTGCAGATGCAGCTTCTTCGAGATGATACCGCCCAATTGCGCGCCCCATCCGTCGCCCATGTTTTCCTGCCCCGACCCGCCGTATTTGCCATCGCCGATGATCGGATGCCCGATTTCGGCCATATGGGCGCGCAACTGGTGTGTCCGGCCTGTGATCGGCTCCATCGCGACCCAAGCAGCCCGCGACGCCACCCGGTAGAGGGTGGCATAAAGCGTGTGTGCCCGTTTTGCCCCCGGTGTCGCGTCGATGTCACGCGGATGCACGGCGATCATCTTCTCGCCCTCTCCGCCCCGGCCCCTGCCCGGCGCTTTCACAAGACCGAACCGGATCTCGCCCAGGTAAGGCGTGGGCACCCCGGCCACCAGCGCCCAGTAGATCTTGCGCGTTTCCTTGTGGCGCATGGAGGCCGTCAGAGCCTTGGCGGCCAGCCGCGTCCGCGCAAGCAGCAAGACCCCGGACGTGTCCTTGTCGAGCCTGTGAACGAGACGTGGCTTATCCTCGAACCCGAATTTCAGCGCGTCGGCCAACCCGTCCACATGACGCGACTGCCCAGAGCCACCTTGGGTCGGAAGCCCCGCGGGTTTGTTGAGCGCGATCACATGGTCATCCTTGTAGATCACGCAGGACTGGATCATCTTTGCATCCGCCGCCGAGACCTTGGAGCGCGGCGCAGGCGGGGGCGCAGCGGCATCCGGCAGGGGTGGCACCCGGACAGACTGACCCGCTTCGAGACGTGTCGAGGCCCTGACCCGCCCGCCGTCCACGCGGATTTCACCCTTGCGGCACATCTTTTCCAACCGGCCCTGGCTGATCTGCGGGAATTGCCGCTTGAACCAGCGGTCGAGGCGCTGGTCTGCATCATCGGGCTGAACCGTGACAGTTTGCACGCGGCTCATAGCAAAACAGTCCTCATCAGCCACAAACCGGCGATCAGCCCCAGGATCGACAATCCAACCGAGAGGGCGACGTAAACCCCCGCCTGCCCCAACGCACCGCGTTCGATCAGTGTGACCGCTTCAAGCGAAAATGCCGAGAATGTCGTGAAGCCCCCCAGCAGCCCCGTCATCACGAAAGGGCTCAGGTGCGTGGCACCGCGTTGTGCGGCAAAAACAACGAAGGCCCCCATCAGGAAGGAGCCCAGAATATTCGCTGTCATGATCGCAACCGGAAAGTCCAAAGGACCCCCGATCATGCGAAACAGCCCGACGCCCCAGAGATACCGGAGCGACGCACCAAGCGCGCCTCCAAGCGCAACAAGAAGCAGCGTATTCACCATGCGCGGTCTGTCTCTTGTCCCGGCTGCAATGTCAAGTTTCGCGCTTTGCCCGCAGGCGGGCGAAATACTCCATGCGCTTTTTCAGGTCCCGTTCAAAGCCGCGTTCCACCGGTTGGTAAAGCGATGGGCGCTCCATATCATCGGGGAAGTAGTTCTGACCGGAAAACCCATCCTCCGCGTCATGGTCATAGGCATAGCCCGCCCCGTAGCCCTGATCCTTCATCATCGACGTCGGTGCGTTCAGGATGTGTTTGGGCGGTGGCGCGGACCCGGATTTTCTGGCCAGAGCACGTGCGCCCTTGTAGGCGACATACCCTGCGTTCGATTTTGGGGCCAGCGCCAGATAGGCGACGGCCTGCGCCAGCGCCAACTCCCCTTCCGGGCTGCCAAGCCGCTCGTAGGTTTCCCAGCTTTGCAGGCAGACCGCCTGCGCCTGCGGGTCGGCCAGCCCGATGTCTTCGACCGCCATGCGGGTGACGCGGCGCGCGAGATACCGTGGGTCTTCCCCGCCCTCCAACATGCGGGCGAACCAATAAAGCGCCGCGTCCGGGTCAGAGCCGCGCACTGACTTATGCAGGGCAGAGATGAGATTGTAGTGCGCCTCGCCGCTTTTGTCATAGACCGCTGCACGCCGCATCAGCCGGGTAGCCAGCACCTGACTGTCCATCGGGGCATCTGTTTCCCACGCGGCCACCTGCTCGATCAGGTTGAGCAGGGTACGACCGTCCCCGTCCGCCATCTCAAGCAGCGCCTCGCGGGCAGGACCATCAAGCGGCAGCTTCTTGTTGAGGGCCTGCTCAGCCCGCTGTGCCAGAAGCTCAAGATCGGGCAGTTGCAGACGTTCGAGCACCAGAACCTGCGCCCGGCTCAAGACAGCAGCGTTCAGTTCAAAGGACGGGTTTTCGGTCGTCGCCCCCACCAGAAGAATTGTGCCGTCTTCCATATGCGGCAGGAACCCGTCCTGCTGCGCCTTGTTGAAGCGGTGTATCTCATCGACAAAGAGCAACGTCCCCTTGCCGTTCTGTCGCCTGATCCTGGCCGCCTCGAAGACTTTACGCAGTTCTGGGACGCCGGTGAAAATCGCGCTGATCTGAACAAAATGCAGGTCCGTTTCATCCGCCAGCAGGCGGGCAATGGTTGTCTTGCCGACCCCGGGCGGGCCCCAGAAAACAAGCGAACTGAGCGCCTTGGACGCCAGCATCACAGTCAAGGGCGCCTCTGGTCCCAGCACCTGCCCTTGCCCGATCACCTCCGACAGTTTTTGCGGACGCAGCCGGTCGGCCAGCGGACGGGGCGCGGCTTGCTCCTCGTCCTGCGGCAGGTCATCAAAAAAATCGTTCATGGGTCAGCTTGGTCGGTTCTTCGCTCTGAATTCCCTAGTACTATCGTGTTCCGCGATCGCCAGCCACCTTGAAAGATACTCACCGGAGAGGGCCAACCGGTGCCGGTACAGCGCACTCAGGATCGTTACGCCCATCCACATGACTGGCGCGCAAAGCGACATGCTCAAGAGGCGCAAGCCTTCATGCACGGCATATCGGAATGCCCACGCCATCGCGATGCAAACGCAGCCGCCGAACAGGTCTGCCAAAGATCACTTCGACCAGCACCAGCCCCTCAAGCAGGAACGCCTGTGTCAGCTCCGCAGTCGGCGGCAGGGCGGCGCGAGAGACGTAGGTGACAATGTCGATCTGCAAAGGGTCGCCCGCCAGGTTCCAGGGGCCGCCCTCTTATACAGCCCCGGCCTCGACCAGCGATTCTCCGGCCTTGGCAGGATCACAGGGTGAGGGGATATCAGCAGCCAGAGTTTGCCTCTTGGATACACCGTCCCCGCGGGGACACCGCTTCGCCGCCTTGTTGGCGCGTCGCAGGCTGTGGCCCGTCCGAACCGCTTCTCTCCCGAATAAAGTGCAAAGCGGCTGCAAGCATAGGGGCTGAACGGTATTCTATGCGCATGGCGTCTGCTCCGGGAAGTCCAGGCCCAAATCCACGGTGCGCGCCGAATGTGTCAGCGCGCCGGACGAGATATAGTCGACACCCGTCGCCGCGATCGAGGCGATCCGATCCAGTGTCACATTGCCTGAAGCTTCGGTTTTCATTCGCCCGTCTATCATCGCGACGGCCTCGCGCAGCATGGCATTGTCCATGTTGTCCAGAAGGACGACAGAAGCGCCGCCGACTTCAAGGACCTCGGCCAGTTGCTCAAGCCGGTCCACCTCGATTTCGACCGCCATCATGTGGCTGGCATGCGCTTTGGTCGCCTCCAGAACCTGACGCACGCCTCCTGCTGCCGCAATGTGGTTGTCCTTGATCAGAATGGCATCCGACAGGGAATACCGATGGTTGAACCCGCCGCCATGCAGCACCGCCAGTTTTTCCACCAGACGCAGACCCGGTGTGGTCTTGCGTGTGCAGGTGATGCGCGTCTTGGTCCCTTTGGTCCTGGCCACGTAACCTGCGGTCTTGGTGGCAATGCCTGTCAGACGGCCGGCAAAGTTCAGGGCGACGCGCTCACCGGACAGGATCGCTGCGGCCGCGCCCCGGACGGTCATCAGCGTGTCGCCCTTCCGGCACGTCTGACCATCCGCGATGTGGGTGACGACCTCCAGCGTCGGGTCCACCAAGCGGAACGCGATCGCAGCGACCTGCATACCCGAGACAACCGCATCTTCGCGCGCATTGAGCCGGGCGTGATAGGTGGTCTCTGGCGGGATCACCGCCCGGGTGGTCACGTCACCATAGCTGCCCAGATCCTCCATCAACGCATTGCGGATCATCGGTTCTAGCACGAGGTCGGGGACGGTTGAGAAACTCATGGCAGCTCCTTGCAGGCTTTCGCACGGATGGCGAGCGCATCGGATAGATACATCTTTGAACGTTTGCCCGCGCGCGGGGCAGGGGCGGGGAAGTCGGACCGCTCATGCGCGCCACGGCTTTCTTCGCGCAGCAGCGCGCCGGCTGCAATCAGGGTGGCGGTCGCAGACATGTTCAGAAAGGAAGGGCAGCCGCCGTTTACTGCTTCGAGCGAAGCGATGGTTTGCAGCGCCTTTGTCAGCCCCTTGCGATCCCGGACAACGCCGACCAGCCGGGTCATGGTCTCGCGCAGCCTGTCTACCGCATCCGCAGCGGGCTCTGTGCCACCTGGTTCAAAGCTCAGGTCAACCAAGGGTGCAGCCTTTTGCGTCGCCAGCGATTTCGCAATGCCTTTGGCACAAATGCGCGCAAAAACAAGGGCCTCCAGCAAGCCGTTCGAAGCCAAGCGGTTTGCGCCGTGCAACCCGGTCGAGGAGGCCTCGCCGCAGACCCACAACCCGTCAATGCTCGCACATCCGTTTGTGTCGGTCGCAATGCCGCCCATGTGGTAGTGGGCCGCGGGAGCGACGGGGATCGGCTCTCTCACGGGGTCGATGCCATTGCGCGCGCAGAATTCCGCCACGGCGGGGTATTGGGTTTTGATCGCCTCGCCCAGCACGTCGCGCGTGTCCAGCATCGGGCGATTGCCCTTCTGCACCTGCGCAAAGATCGCGCGGGCCACAACATCGCGCGGGGCAAGTTCTGCATCCGGATGGATCGCTTTCATAAAGCGGTCGCCATGCCTGTTGATCAACACAGCCCCGTCACCGCGCAGGGCCTCGGTTGCCAAGGGCGCAGGGTCTTCGCCTACATCCATGGCAGTGGGATGAAACTGGACAAACTCCGCATCGGCGATCAACGCACCAGCGCGCGCGGCCATCCCGATGACCTGTCCGCGAATACGAGGGGGGTTCGTGGTCAGCGCGAAAAGCCCGCCCGACCCGCCACCCGCCAGCAAGACGGCAGGGCAGCGCAGCATGACAGGGGCCGAACGCCCCTCGCCTGCATCTTCCTGAATGGCTATCCCGGTGACGCGTCCGTCCTGAACTTCGAGGTCCAGCGCCATTGTCCCTTCAAGCACCTGGATCGACGGGGTGTCACGGACCTGTTCGATCAGCGCCGCCATGATCCGGGCGCCCGCCTGATCTCCTTTCACGCGGACCACACGGGCAAAGCTGTGTGCTGCTTCGCGCGACAACACATAGTCGCCGTCTTTGGTCCTGTCGAAAGGCGTGCCCATCTTTGTCAGATCAAGGATAAAGTCACGCGCGTCACGTGTAACGAGATCCGCTACCTTCGGATCAACTGTCCCCGCGCCTGCCTTCACGGTATCGCTGGCATGGTTTTGCGGACTGTCGGCTGCATCCATCGCCGCGGCCACGCCACCTTGCGCCCAGGCGGAGCTCGCTCCTTCACCCAGCATTTCAGGAGAAATCATCACAACCGGATACGGCGCCAGTTTCAACGCGGCATACAAGGCACCCAGACCGGCCCCCACGATGACGACGCGATCAGTTGTGACGGTTTTCATATCGCATCAGAGCCCCAGCTTCTTGGACAGGTCGATCATGGCCTCTACGGACCGGCGGGCCTTATCAGCGACTGCGGCATCGACCTCGACCTGTCCTTCCATCGTGTGCAGCACATAAAGTATCTTTTCGAGCGTGATTTTCTTCATGTACGGGCACATGTTGCAGGGACCGATAAAGTCGACTTCGGGCAGTTCATCTGCAATATTTGACGCCATCGAACACTCGGTGATCAACATCGCCTTCTCGGGCTTCTCGTCCGTCACGTATTTGATAATGCCACTGGTCGAGCCTGAGAAATCCGCCTCGTCCACCACATCAGGCGGGCATTCGGGGTGCGCAATCAAGCGGGTACCAGGATGCCATTCGCGGAAATCCTGCAGGTCTTTTGCCGTGTATTGTTCGTGCACGATGCAGGACCCGGGCCAGTAAACGACATTCTTTTCCGAAGCATTGGCGACGTTTTGTGCCAGATACTTGTCAGGTGTCAGGATGACGGTGTCGCTGTCCATCGCATTTACGATCTGAATCGCGTTCGACGAGGTACAGCAAATGTCGGAGGCCGCCTTCACCTCGGCGGTCGTGTTCACATAGGACACGACCGGAGCACCGGGGTATTTGGCCCGCATTTCTTCAATGCCATCCGCCGTGATGCTCTCTGCGAGCGAACAGCCGGCAGCCATGTCCGGCATCAGCACAGTCTTCTCGGGGCTGAGGATTTTCGAGGTTTCGGCCATGAAGTGCACACCGGCCTGCACGATCACGCTCGCCTCGACTTCACTGGCCTTCATCGCCAGTTGAAGGCTGTCGCCGCCAAAATCGGATACACCGTGGAAGATTTCGGGCGTCATGTAGTTGTGACCCAGAATGACTGCGTTGCGCGCCTTCTTCAGCGCATTGATCGCCCTGATATAGGGCGCGTGGATCGCGAAGTCCGCCGGCGAGATGACGCGGCTCATCCGCACGTAGATGTCCTGCATTTCGCTGGCCAATGCTGGTGAAGGCGTCAGGTCATAGTCATTTGCGAGTACGCCCGCTATGTCGGGTTGATATACATTCATATCGGCAGCCCTTTTTGCGCATGAGGGTGGAAAGTTCGTTGGTTCTAACCGTGTCCAACTGGCCTTTCGTGTATCGGTGTTTGTCCGGTCGGCAGGTATCGGTGAGCTCAGCCTGCGGCTTGCGGCTTAGGCCGGTCCGGGACAGTCGCACATCAGGACCTTTAAACCAAGCAGGATGGTTTCTTCAATGTATCCCAGCTGCAAACCTGCCGATTGCCCCTTCAACATCCTACGATTGCACATGCAGTTGTGGACCCCGGGGTCCAAATGGCGACCGGCCGCCAGGTGCCGCGCCTTTCGGCCACTGGAACCCGGCCACCTTCATCGCCGCGCGTCGTCATGATCGGATCGACGCCCCCTGGGTCCCCACCGGTAGGGGGCTGGCCTCAGCTGTAAGGGGGCGTGTTGCAGATGAGACGAATGCCGCTCTCGCGCCTCCTCAAACGCATGTTACTCGTGCGGAAATGACTCTTGTTAGGAAATCTGTACTGGAAAGGGCCTGGGGCGCTTGTTTTTGCGTTTCGTGACCCAGTCGTAAACCTCACGGACCTGCTGTGCCTTTGCTTGCCAGCTGAAATGATCCCGCACGTATTCCCGGTTGGTTTTGGAGATTTCTTTCAAACCGTCCGGGTCCGCGACTATTTCTGAAAGCATGGCTCGAAATCGTTCAATGATCTCTGACCGGGACCCTATTGGTACTTTGAACCCTGTTCCGGGTACCACCAACTCGCCCGGGCCGGCATAATCGACAATGACCGGCACAAGTCCCATTGCCATGGCTTCCAGGACGACTCCCCCTCCAAACTCGCGGATGCTCGGAAAAGTCATCAACTGACATTTACTGGCGATTTCCTGAACGTTTTCATGTTGAACCCAACCATGGAAAGCAATGGCTTCAGAGATGCCGAGGTTTGTCGCCTGAGCAATTAAACTCTGTTTCATCGGGCCATCTCCAACGATGTCCAGGGTCATTCGACCATCCGCAAGAAAGGGGGCGGCAGCCTCAATCAACATGTCAGGACCCTTGTAGGGAACGAGGCGCCCGATAAAACACGCCCGTATTGGCACCTCGCCAGTTTGCGAAGCTGTCTGGGTAAAGCGCGTCAAATCGACAGCGTTCTCAGGCATATAAACACACTTCGCTTGATGCCGTTCCGGAATCTCGCTTTGGGTATATTTTGAACCCGTCAGAATGGCGCTTGCCGAAGAAAGGGTTGCGGCCCTTCCAGGCAGGAGTTTGTAGGCCCCTCGCACATAGGATAGCCATTCTCGTTCTCGCCTGCGTTCTGTATCAAAGCCCGCAGGCCAAGGGACCCCTCCGTTCAACGGTCCTAGCACAAATGGAACTCCCGCTTTTGCACATTTGCGTGCCAGAGGGCTGGAGGTGGTCGGTGTCAGTGGTGTGATACGATGGACGATATCATATCGTCCCTCGCGGATCTGGTGGCCGAACTGTTTCCAGATCAGATGTTCGAAATATGGATAGACGACCGCATTGATCGCCGTTGTCGTGGTCCAGCCCTTGCCCTTGCCCATGCGCAGGATGTTCGCCAATCTCCACATTGGTCTCGCGAGAGTCTCGGAATCTATTGCGGTGAAGTCCGTGCCTTCGTTTAACCCTGCGCGCGCGATTGCGTCCCGGTTTCGAACCTGCGTGACAAGATGTACATCCGCAACCTCACGCAACGCATTGTACAGCGACCACCCGACCAGAGGTACGCTCACCCATTCAGGGTTTGCAGCCTCAGCGATGACGAGCACCCTCAGTCTTTCCGCACTCATTCCCATTTTTTATTCTGAACCTTTCAACAGTTAATTCTTGAATTCAAAAAGACACTCAGCGTCAGCCATTGATCATTTGGAATATCCGGCAAGACCATTACACTCTTTGAGAGTGCGCCAATTATACTTTGCTGCTGGAAAGGCTAAATCTCCAGTTTGAGCTATTCCCCGATAGTTGAACATGTCTTAGCGTAGATTAAGCTGCTCTCTGTACCTGCCGATCGGGGTTTGGTTGTTTCGTTTCGCTGCCAGTAGATCACAGCGGGTGGTTTACCGCCAAGGGCAGAATGCGGGGGTTCTTGCTGTAGAAGTCCATCCACCTTCCTACGCCGGCTTCGGCTTCTGATCCGGTAGGCGTGGAAAATGTTCCGTATTTTTGATCGCTTGCGAGCTCACCCAAGTTTTGAGAGTCATTATGCCTGTATCCTTTTGGAACATCATAGACGACCACTAGGAGGCTGATCAGGGTCTATTTGTAAGCGTTGCATCTAGGGCCCGAAACGGCAGTTTTAGTTGCGAACGAACCCCTTTATAATGGCGTTAGCCAATACGACGACAGGTAAACCACGGTTTCGGCCCAAAGCCGAGCGAGCTGTCCTACCACGCTCCCTCCTTCCATGTCCGCAACTATGGACGGCAAATCTGGGACTGGGATTGAGTTGACGTACCTAGGAGCACTTTAACGAAGCGAGCGATGAGAATGACGAACTGGTACACAGCTGATCCGCACTTTTGCATAAGAACGTGATCTCATTCTGTGATCGTCCGTTCAGATCGGTCCATGAAATGGGTGCCATTCTGCTGGAAATCATGCACGCTGTTGTGAAGCCCGAGGACGAGCTTTGGATTGTCGGCGACTTTGCATTCGGGCCTAGGGCGAGAGAGATGATCTCTCGCTCTGGCTGTAGCTCAGTGGTTTCTTCGGCGCGGCGCACACCGAGTATAGCTCGGATTCTGGCGATGACTGTTTTGCGTGCCGCACTTGCCAACAGGCCGTCGTGCCGGAGCGCACAATCCGCCCGATTGCCCTTCTGCAAAAGAATGCACTCTTTGCAGGGCATGACGCCGGCGCGCAAAACTGGGCTGTCATCGCGTCACTGATCGAAACCTGTAAATTGAACAATAATGGGCATAAGCAAAAGGATATTGACAAACTGCTACCGTGCCCGTCCGGTGAACCCGCCCTGTTGCGCATGAGTGGTGCCTGTTACGCTGCTTGAGCAGCGTAACGCCAGGGGAGGAGCTCGTCGAGGCGTGTGATCTTGTGGTCGGCGATCTGGGCAAGGACCCATGTGAGCCAG
>JBCCUU010000032.1:0-31733 GCA_039196345.1 Pseudomonadota bacterium
GAGGCGATGAAGTTCTTCACCAACGTCAAGACCTACTCCCTCCCCTGGCCCGAGTAGGACAGCAACCTCCCCAACTGGCGCGGCCGGCCCCCGGCCCCGCCCTTTTTACCCCGTGCAAAGTTGCGCAGTAGCGGCACCGCAAAGTGACGCTCGACAGGCCCTGGTGCGAAATTCCGCTGGCGCTAGCCCTTGAGGGTCTGCGCCTTTTGGGCGGCGGCGCGCATCGCGCCGGCAAAAAGAGTGACATCGATCTGGGTCGCAACGAAGGTTGCGCCATGCGCGATGCTTGCGCTTTGCATCTCGGGATCCAGTGTCAGGATACCCGCCGCCTTGCCGGAGGCGGCGATCCTGGAAATCGCATCCAGCACCGCAGCCTTGACCTCGGGCGCGCCGGTCTCCCCGATGAAGCCCATATCGGCCGCCAGATCCGCAGGGCCGATGAAGACGCCGTCGATGCCATCGACCGCGAGGATGTCGTCAAGCGCAGCAAGGCCCGCCCGGCTTTCCACCTGGAGCAGCAAGCAAATCTCGTCCCGCGCGGTCTTCAGATAGTCGCCGATGGCGGAGAACCGCGACGCCCGGGCCAGCGAAGAACCGACGCCGCGCATGCCATGCGGCGGATAGCTGACGGCCCGCACCAGTTCACGCGCCTGCTCTGCATCTTCGACCATCGGAATCAGCAGCGTCTGCGCGCCGGCATCGAGCAACTGCTTGATGATCCATGCCTCGCCAATGGGCGGGCGCACCACCGGGTGACTGCCCGACGCCGCAAGGACCTGAAGCTGCGCAGTGGTCGAGCGCAGATCGTTGGGCGCGTGTTCGTTGTCGACAACAACCCAGTCAAACCCGGCAGAGGCGCTGATTTCGGCGACATATGCATCGGCCAGACCGAGCCAGCATCCAACCTGTAACGTGCCGCGATGGAGGGCTGCCTTGAAGGGATTGTGGGGTGCGGGCATGGTGCAGGTCCTTATGCGAAAGTGATGTCGACGGTGCCAAAGGCACCGAAATCGGCGTGAATCACGGTCTTTGGCGGGCATTCGACAGGGCGGATAAAACTCCCCGAGAGGATCACCTGGCCGGGTTCGATGCTCTGGCCGTAGTGTGCCATGCGGCGGGCCAGCCAGACCACGCTTTCAACCGGGTCGTTCAGCACGCCCGCACCCAGCCCCGTTTCCTCGATCTCGCCATTGCGGAAGGTCAGCGCGCCGACCCAGCGCAGGTCGAAGGCATCGACCGCGTGACGGTCCCGGCCCAGCACGATCCCCGCATTGGCGGCATTGTCGCTGATCGTATCATAGACGCTGCGCGTCTTGCCCGTCTGCGCATCGACGCGCTGAATCCGGGTGTCGAGGATTTCGATGGCCGGCATGACGTAATCGGTGGCGGCCAGCACCTGCGCGCGCGTGACATCCGCGCCGCCAATGGGGTCCTTCATGACAAAGGCGATCTCGGCCTCGATCCGGGGCTGGATAAACCGACCCGCGGGCACGGTGCTGCCCGTCTCGAACGCCATGTTGTCAAAGAGGATCCCACTGTCGGGGATGTCGATGTTCAGCGCATATTGCATTGCCTTCGAGGTCAGGCCGATCTTCCAGCCGATCACCCGCCGCCCTTCGTTGAGCTTGGCGCGGCAGATGGCATTCTGTATGGCATAGGCGTCGTCCATGCCCATCCCGGGGTGGCGCAGGGTCAGAAGGCTGATCTGGTTACCGGTCCGTTCGGCCTGCAACAGATCATCGGCGGCACGGGCATGTTCTTGCGGAGTCATCGGGCCTCGTCCTCGATCGTGTTGCGCAAGGTGCCGATGCCGTCCACCTCTACTTCGACCACATCGCCGGGGGCCAGGAACTTCGGCGGATCGAACCGCGCGCCCGCGCCCGAGGGGGTGCCGGTGACAATGATATCGCCGGGCCGCAGCGCCATGAAGGTCGAGATGTATTCGATCTCGCGGCGGATCGGGAACATCATGCGCGAGAGCACATCATCCTGCCGCACCTCGCCGTTGACGCGGGTGAGGATGCGCGCGTCATCCAGTTGTGCCGCATCGGTGAAGGGCACAAGCCATGGGCCCATCGCGCCCGAGCGATCCCAGTTCTTGCCCTGCGTCACGTTGAACTTGGCGTGACGCACCCAGTCGCGGATGGTGCCTTCGTTGCAAAGGGTCAGCGCGGCGATATGGTCATACGCCTCCGCCTGGGTGATGCGGCGACCGCCTTTGCCGATGACGATGGCGACCTCGCCTTCATAGTCCAGCTGGTGGCTCTCCGGCGGGCGGATCAGGGGGCGGTCATGGCCGGTAAAGCCACTGGCAAAGCGCGGGAAAAGCGACATGTTCTGTGGTTGTGCGCTGCCGTCCTTGTATTCGGCGTTGCGGTCGGGAAAGTTCACGCCAACGCAGAGAATGCGCCGCGCGTCGGGCAAGACCATCTCATAGGTGAAATCGGTGTGCGTGACGTGCCTGCCTTGTGCCGCTGTCGTCAGTGCGTCGAACCGGCCAGCGGCGATGATGTCAAAGAGCGACGTGTGCTCTGGAAAGTCGGCGTTCAGCGCAATCGCGCCGTCATCGGTGATGGCACCGAAAAACGTCTCGCCCTCTGCGGAAAAGGTGGAAAAACGCATCAAATCTCCCCGGGGACGCCGGTGGCACCCCTGCACATGTGTTCTAGGTTTGTCAGACTGAAAAGCTGATGTTGGCCTGCCCGGTGCCCGAACTGCCGAAATAAGGCGTGTAGATGTCGATCTCGCCCTTGTAGCTGCCCCAGCCCAGTGCGCCGAACAGCAGCGCGGTGTCGTTCATCGCGCATTCGCCGGTGCATTTCCGGGCGTAGTCCGGCAGCATGTCGAGGAACTCCTCGAAGCGGCCCTGTTCCCAAAGCTCGATCACCCGCATGTCCATTTGCCGGTTGAACTCGCCGTTTACCGCGTTCAGGCCATCGACCGAACGTTCGTTTGGCGTGAAGTCGTGGCTCAGCGAGCCGGAGGCCAGAATGGACACGTTCCGGTCGGAGCGGCGGATGCCTTCGGCAATCGCTTCCCCCCAGACCCGGTTCTCCGCAATTGACGAGAACTGGTTGACCGCCACCGGCAAAACCCGCGCGTTCAGACCGTCGTTGATAAAGTGCATGGGCAGCAGCGTGCCATATTCCATCCCCAGATCGGGTTGCGCATGCCCCAGTGCACGTTCGCCACGTTCGGCCATCACGTCCAGAATGCTCTGGGCCAGCGCCGCGTCGCCGCGATAGTCGAACTCCATATCCGCCAGCATGTGCGGCAACTCGTGGCTGATGAAGCGGCCCTTGTGGTGGTCCTTGGCGTTGAGGTGAAAACCCTGATTGGTGATCCAGTGGGTGTCAAAGATCACAAAGGTGTCGACGTTGCGGTCCATCGCGTCCTGACGCAGACGTGCATAGCCGTCAATCGCCGGTTGTCGGATACCCTTGTACTTGGGCATCGTGTGGGACATCCAGATGCTGGGCACATGTGTGATCTTTGCCGCCTGTACGATCTTTCCCATGACAGTTCCTCCTGATGATGGTCGTTTTGGCCCGGTTCGCGAACGCATGCCCCGGCGCCATCTTATGCGCGGTTGCGACCCGATGACAGGTCGGCGATGCCCGATGTCATTTCCCCAGTTGCGTGATCCTGTGCTGCCCAGTGGCAAATCCGATGTGTTTTTGCTCCATGTAGAACTCGAAAGACCAGTCGCCGCCGTCGCGGCCAATACCGGACGCCTTGACGCCGCCGAAGGGTGTGGGCAGGTGCCGCACGTTTTCCGAGTTTACCCAGATCATCCCGGCCTCCAGCCTGTCGGTAAACCGCAAGGCGCGGGTCAGATCGTTGGTCCAGAGATATCCCGACAGGCCATAGGGTGTGTCATTGGCGATGCGCAGCGCGTCTTCCTCGGTCGCAAAGGGGATCGACGTCAGCACGGGGCCAAAGATTTCCTCGCGGGCGATGCGCATCTGGTTGCTGGCATCGGTAAAGAGGGTGGGGCGCACGAAATAGCCTGTGTCGCCGATGGGCTCCCCCCCGGCGGCGATGGTTGCGCCGTCCTCTTTCGCGATGTCAAAATAGGAGGTGACCTTGTTGTAATGCTCCTCTGTCACCAGCGGGCCGATCTCGGTCGCCGGGTCCAGCGGATGACCCACGCGGATCCTGTTCACGCGCTCCACCAGCCGGGCCTCGAACGCTTCGCGGATCGTGTCCTGAACCAGCAGGCGCGAGGAGGAGGTGCAGCGTTCGCCGTTGATCGAGTAGATCATGAAGATCACCGCATCCAGCGCGCGATCAAGGTCGGCATCATCGAAGACAATGACCGGGTTCTTGCCGCCCAGTTCCAGGTGGTTGCGTTTGAGCGTGTCGGCACCTTGCTTGGTAATCAGGCTGCCGGTGCGGCTTTCGCCGACAAAGGCAATGGCGCGGATTCTGGGATGTTCGCAAAGCGCCTTGCCCGCATCCTCTCCGTAGCCGTTGACCGTGTTCAGCACGCCCGGCGGCAGGCCCGCTTCTTCCGCGATCTCCACCAGCAGCCGCGCGGTGAGGGGACTGGCCTCCGCCGGTTTGTGAACCACCGTGCACCCGGCCGCCAGAGCCGGAGCAATTTTCCACGTCGACAACATGAACGGTGTGTTCCAGGGCGTGATGACTCCAACCGGGCCAAGCGGCACGCGGGTGGTGATATTCATCAGCGTGGGCGATTTCAGGTGCTGGCCGTCCCGTGCCTGCACCACCTGATCGGCGAAGTAGCGAAAGTTCTCTGCGCCGCGCAGGGCCGCCTTGGACATGAATTTCAGCGCCTGTCCGGTATCCCAGCATTCGCACAGGGCGATCTCCTCGGCGCGGGCTTCAATCGCCTCCGCCACGTCGAGCAGGATTTGGCGGCGCTGCGTTGCGGGCATGTCGCGCCAGTCGGCGAAGGCCTCTGCTGCCGCCGTCGCTGCCGTGTCGATGTCGCGCGCATCCCCTCTGGCAACCTGGCAGATCACGCTTTTGTCCACCGGCGAGATGGTCTCAAACGTGCCTGCGGCACCTGCACGGTCCTCCCCCGCGATGCGGTTTTGGATACCGTGCTTGTGGAACCGGGCCAGCAGGCCTTGGAGTTTTTCGATGTTCTGGTCGAGTGCCTTCATGTCCTGGCCTTCAGATGGTCGCGGATCGTGCCGCATTTTGGCGAGAGATCCGGGTCGATGTCGCGAAGTTCAGCGGATAACGCAATCGAATGCGTGGCCATGGCCGCGGTCAGAAATCCGTGTGCCGCGTCGAAAATCCGCTTGATGACGTCCTGCTTTACGGCCTCTGGCCTTCCGGCCCGCAGGCGGACCGAGATGTCGACAAACCCATGCGCAGGATCGCCATCGGCGATGGCATAGTGATCCACCCGAAGGGCGCGCACCCGGACCCCGGGCATCGGCAGCGCCTCGATCGCGATGGCTTCCTGCCGCAGTGCCTCACACAGATCCCCCATATCGGCCACCTTTTCAAGATTGCCGGAATATTCGATGTGGATATGCGGCATGGCACGCCCGTGAATGTTGATATGTTAACTAACTGAGGGGTATCGGATATTGCGTTCAGGAGTCAATCCTTTTATTTAACATGTGATCTAACAGGGGCAGAACCTTGACGCACCCTCCGAAGCCACGGGCCGAAATCGCCCTGCCAGCCACCGGCCACTCACTGCCCTTGTCACTGATCCGGGCGCGCGAGGCGGTCATGGCTCCGATCCGTAAGATGCTGCTGAAGGCGGGGATCACCGAACAGCAATGGCGTGTTCTGAGAGTCCTGAGCGAGGACGGCAGTGTTGATGCCGGCAGTCTGGCGCGCCGGGCGGGTCTGATGTCACCCAGCCTGACGCGGATCATTCAGTCCATGGAAACCAACGGTTTGGTCACGCGCCAGCCCGATGCGCAGGACCGCCGTCGCCAACATATCGCGATCACGCAGAGGGGTCAGGCCATCATTGACGCCCATATGTCAGAGGCGACTGACATTGCGGCCTACTACCGCGATGTGCTGGGCGACGCGGATCACGACAGGCTGATTGAGCTGCTGCAAAGACTCGCCCGGAGCATCGAAGAGCAAGACCCGGTGGCGCAGAAATGATCCGCACCCCGGACGGTCTACCTAGCCCAAGGCCGTTTTGGTGATCTTTGCCCGGATTGACGTCTGCTCATGCGGTTCGACGGTCGGTTTCCGGGTGCCGCCGTCCGGCTCGCCCCAGATGATCTCGACCTCTTTGCCAAATTCAATGTCGGCCTCGTTGAGGATCCCGATGGAGAACCAGCCGCCGACAGCGGTTGTATAGGCGGCATAGATCGAAATCCCCACCGGTTTGCCGTCGACCAGCACCTTGT
Source organism: Pseudomonadota bacterium (assembly GCA_039196345.1). GTDB lineage: Bacteria > Pseudomonadota > Alphaproteobacteria > Rhodobacterales > Rhodobacteraceae > Roseobacter. The sequence continues at coordinate 6,357 of JBCCUU010000032.1, forward strand.
CGTAAGGCACGGTGGCATAATGGGCGGCAGGCATCTCGAGGTATTTGTAGGTCGGTCCGTCCCGCAGCATGGACCCCTGGATTTTCAGCACATCCTCTGGCGACCACTGCAGCCAGACCTTCCTGCGATGCGGCTGATCTCTTTTGGCCAGCAGCGCGTCACGTCCTTTGAACGCGTGGTCCCAGTGGATCAGGCGGTGATAGCCTACATCCCACGGATCGAGGTAGAAATCCTCGACCGCGTCACTGTCCAGACTGCCGCCGACCGACAGGGTCGCCTCGTAGGAGGTATCGGGAAGCCAGTCCCGGTAGGCGGCCATGTCGTCACCGGTATAGACGGCGGGCAGAACCGATCCGACCCAGCCCGACTGCGGCCCGGCGGTTGAATAGGTGCGACCGCCGCCACGGACGAGACCGTGATCCGCGCCTGCCTTCAAAACCGCATCCAGAACCTTCTCCCGTTCGGCATAGGGCCCCCAGAATTCCAGACCCGGCGCCTGTGCCATACCATGACGCAGACCGGTCACATGGCACCCGGCGATGGTGATCTCGCACATGCCGAAAAAGCGTAACTCGGGCATTGGGGCGCCGGTTGCGATCTCTAGGATCCTGAAGGCGTTGGGGCCCTGGATCTGAAAACGATACATCTCGCGATTCCAGTCGCCTTCCAGAACCCGCAGATCCTTGCGCAGGGTGATGTCGTAGTTGCCCGTTTCGGCGGCATATTCGACGAAATTGCCGCAGGAGGGCTTGCCGATGATCTGCAACTCTCCGTTCTGCAAATGGAACACCACCGCGTCACCGATGATGTGGCCACTGTCGGAGACCACGACCATCTGTGCGGCCTTCATCGTGGAGAAGTCCGAGTAGTTGTTGATCGAGATATCCGACAGGAACTTCAGCTTGTCCGGCCCGTCGATGTAGATGTCGGTCATGTGGTAGGACTGCTCGAACAGTACGGCGGTATCGCGCCAGCCGTTTTGTTCCACCCGCCAGTTCACATGCTCATCCGGGACCGGGAACTGGTAGAATCCCACTTGCGCGTTTCTGAGCATTTCGAGCGTGTTGGGATAATCCCTGAGTTTGTCATTCAAGCTGCGGGCCATGGCTCTGTCTCCGGTTGAGAGGTTTTCACGCAGGAATGGCCTTGGAATATGTCTTCGATCAATATGCATATCATGATAACGGTTATTCAGAATTTAGATAATGGTGGCTTATCATGCAAACGCCCATCCCGGACCGGCAGAACCTCGATTTCCGCGCGCTGGAGGTGTTTCGCCTTGTCTACCGCATGGGGTCGTTTTCGGCTGCGGCGGACGTGCTGGACAGCAGCCAGTCCAACGTCAGCTACGTGATCGGCAAGCTGCGCAAGGTGGTGGGCGATCCGCTGTTTCTGAAGACCGCGCAGGGGGTGGAACCGACCGAAAAAGCGCATGAGGTGTTCGAATTTGCGGACAGCATGCTCAAAGCGCTGGACGATCTGGTGCATGTGGGACCGTTTGATCCGGCTTCGGCCACGCAATCGGTCGTGCTGAGCTGCAACCACTATCAGCGGGAGTTGATCGTGCCTGCGTTGTTTGCGCGTCTGGATCGGGACGCGCCGCATCTGAAGCTGAGCATCCTGACCGCTGCGGATCTGGGGCCGGCGCAACTGAGGCAGGGTGAGGCCGACATGCTGATCTGCCCGCGCCAGCGTGGGGCAGCGACCCTGCATTCGATCCGTCTTCTGAATGAAACATATGCCTGCGTGATGGCCTCCGACAGCGGGTGGGACACAACCCGGCTGAGCTTGCAGGACTACCTGAGCGCGCCGCATGTCACGGTGCGCTACGGTGCCGGATGGCGGTCAGGCTATCAGCAGGAGCTGGACGCGCGGGGTCTGTCTCTGAACGAAGTCCATGTTGTCCCCAGCCCCTCTGATCTGAATATGCTTCTGCCGGGCACGCAACGGATGTCCACACTGCCGACGCGGCAGGCCCACAAGATGGGGGATGCGTTCAGGGTGCTGCCCTCTCCGCTGCCCGCGCCGTTTGAAGTGCGCCTCTACTGGGCGTCGCGTACCCACAAGTCCCCCTTGCATATGTGGTTGCGCGCGGTGATCAGGGAGATCGCCCGGACACTGGAGCCGTGACCCGTCGGTCCTTCAAGGCGCTTTCCGGGCTTTCGCGATCTCACCGCTCCGGCGGTGCCGATGGGCCCGCGCCCCCGGGGAATGCAGCAGTCTGGCGCGTTCAAATTTCAACAAGTGAAGTTCTGGGAGATATATGTTCCCTGCGCGCGGTTCGGCTCATAGCCTTGGTCAAGACCTGAACCTATCTGGTGGAATTACTCCGATGCCCCTTCTTTCGCCTAATCTTGCTGTTCCTTTCAACATCACGCGGCTGAGCCATGTTGTGTTGACCAGTCGCGATCTGGACAGGACGCGGTACTTTTACGAGACCGGTCTGGGCCTGGAGGTCACGCATCACGATGCGACGATGCTCTGCCTGCGGGCCATCGAGGAATCCTCGCATCACTCGCTGGTGTTTGAAAAAACCGAGACCGATGGTCCCGGGCTGGTACGTCGGATCGGCTACCGGATGCTGACCGAAGACGATCTGAAACGCGCGTATGACTATTTCAACCTCCGCGGCGAGGTGGCAGCCTTTGTGGAGCGGCCTTGTCAGGGCACGACCCTGCAGGTGCAGGACGGTGTTGGTGTGCCGATCGAGTTTTGCGCCACGATGGATCAATCCGAAAACCGGATGCAGCATTTTCACACCCACGCCGGCGGCAGGCTGGCGTTTCTGGACCATATCCAGATCGCCTGTCATGACGTGCAGGGTGCCTATCAGTGGTACAATGATCTGGGCTTCCGCCTGACCGAATACACCGCCAAGGACGGCACCGATGAGATGTGGGGCGTCTGGCTCAAACGCAAGAACAACACGCAGGACGTTGTATTCGGCAATGGCCCCGGCCCGCGCCTGCATCACTTTGCCTATCACACGCCCGAGATTTCCTCGATCATCCATGCGGCGGATGTGATGGCCTCGCTGGGGCTGGCCGGCACCATGGACCGCGCGCCGGGGCGTCACGGGATCGGCAATGCCTTTTTCATCTACTTCCGCGATCCAGATGGCCACCGGGTCGAGATTTTCTCGAGCCATTACAATGTCATAGACATTGACCACAGGCCAAAGCGGTGGGAGTTGACGGATACGCGCCGCTCGCAGCTTTGGGGGTTTCCGGCGCCAAAGAAGTGGTTCATGGAGGCCAGTGAATTCGAAGGCGTCGCGGTCCGGGAGCCGCTGGTCAACGCCGCTCCCGTCACCCTCGAAGACTTCCTGGCGAACTGGTGAGCGGCATGAAACTCGGCACGATTTTTGAATACCACGAACCGGTTGCGATCCTGCAAGGGTCCGATGGCAAGGCCCGCAGGCTGGCGGATGTCTGCGCCGCCGCAGGGCTGGACCCGATCAGCGACACGCTGACGCTGGTGCAAAGGGCAGCGGCGGACGCCACGCTTTTGCCGCAGCTGCGCGCGGCACTGGACGGTATCCCCGGCTTTGCGCTGGAGGGTGCGGATTGGGCGGCCCCTGTCCCCAACCCGTCCAAGATCCTCGGGGTGGCCTTCAACAACAAAGAGCTGATGAAAAAGGCACACCGCGATCCGGGCGTGCCGAACTTCTTTCTCAAACCGCCCTCGGCGCTGACAGGGCACGGCAAGCCCGTCATCGTGGACCCCGATTGGGGCGCGGTGATCCCCGAGCCCGAGGTCTGCGCGGTCATCGGCCGCCGCGCAAAGCACATCACCGAGGATCAGGCGCTCGCGCATGTGTTCGGTTTCCTGATCCACAATGACGTGACGAGCCACGGGCTCAAGTTCCAGAAGGACAGCATCGCCGTCACCTATGACAAGGACATGGCACGGCCCGAGTTCTACACCTGGCGGCACCTCAACGGGCCGGATGACACGGATGCCTACTACGTCTATCACACGCGCTCCAAGGGCACGGATACCTTCGGTCCCATGGGACCCTGGATCACCACGGCGGACGCGGTGGGCGATCCAAACGACCTGCACGTCAAGGGCATGCTGGACGCGGAGCCCTTCACCGTCGATCATACCGGCAACTACCGCTTTACCATCGAGCAGTGCATCGCAGAGGCGAGCCGCTACTTCACGCTAGAACCGGGCGACCTGATCTCCTTTGGCACCACCGGCAAGGGCACGGGCCGCTTCCCGCGCGGGCACAAGAGCCTGCTCATGGGAGAAGAGCAGGGCACCATCGGCATCGAGATCGAACCGCTGGGCCGCCTGGAAAACCCGATCAAGCACCAGAAAGGCGGTGCCTGATGGTGCGCGCCGTCTATTCTCCCAGGGCGGCGCAGCACCTCAACCCCGTGCCGAATGCCGCGGTCCACAAGGGGTTGCTGATCACTTCCGGCATCCTGGGCAAGGAACTGGACAGTGGTGCGTACCCGGCAGACAAATCCCGTCAGGTGGCGCTGGTTTTTGATTATCTGGAAGCGATTCTGGCTGAGGCCGGCGCGGATTTGCAGGATGTGGTCAAGCTGGACCTCTATCTGGGGGACAAATCCGACCGGGATCTGGTGAACCCCCATTGGGAGCGTCTTTGGCCGAACCCGGCACACCGCCCCGCACGCCAGGCCCATCAGGCGGTGCTGCCCGACGGGTGCTGCTTGCAGGCCGTGGCCACCGCAATGCTGGGGTCAGACTGACCGATCCGGGGGCGGCACTTCTGACGCTCCGGCTAAGTGCCATCCCGAAGGTCCTCCAGATTTTCGAGGAACTTTCCCAGGTAGGACGTAAAGAGCTTTACATCCTCTGGTGAAAACCCCCGCAGCAGCTTTCGCTGCCGGTCAAGGGCGACCTTTAGGACAAGGTCGTGCTGTGCGCGGCCGCTGGCTGTGAGCGTCCAGCTTTTTCTGCGGTCGTCTGATGATGTGGAAAGCGCCTTGGCCAGGCCAGATTTCTCAAGTCGTGCAAGGCTCCTGCTAACGGCTGCCTTGTCAATGCCAATGGTCCTGCTCGCGTCTGACACGCTGCATCCGGGGGCACGCGTCAGCATGACCAACATGCGCCAATCCATCGCGCCGATACCGAACTTGTCCTGATAATCCCGCGCAGCAAACCGTGTGAACCGGTTTGCCGCAAAGCTCAGCGCGACCGTTGGCGACCGGGAAAAACTGAGGGTCTTTGCGACGCCCGTGTCCACCAGGAACATCTCGTCATCAAGATCACTGTCGGATGTGTTTGTCGTCTCCTGCATATCTGCACACCTGCCACATACGTGTTGACATGACAACACGGATACGCGAGTTGTCATGTCAACACGGATTTGGCCACGAGGTCCGGTGATGTCCAATGCACCTGTTTATGAAATCGACCTGGAAGCATTCTGGAAGGACCCTTACCCGGACCTGAAAGCGATGCGTCAATCCGTGCCGGTGGCCTATGTGCCGCAACTTGACGCCACCTTGATTGCCCGCCGGAACGACATTTTCGAGACCGAGAAAATGACCGATGTGTTTTCCTCGCACCAGCCCGATGGCCTGATGACCAAGCTGATGGGAGAGAACCTGATGCGCAAGGACGGCGACGCCCACATGGCCGAACGCAAAGCGATTTTCCCGACGATTTCGCCCAGGACGGTCAAGAATGTCTGGAAGGTAAGCTTCCACGACATGACCACCGAGGTACTGAACGAAATAGAACCGATGGGGCAGGCAGATATGGTCAGGGACATCGCCCAGAGGATCTCTGGTGAGGCGCTCAAGATCATCACGGGCCTGACCAACATGACATGGCAGGAAATGGACCGGGTCAGCCAGGGCATGATCGACGGGATCGCGAATTACAGCGGGGATCCGGCGGTTGAGGCGCATTGCAAGGCATGCACCGCAGCGATTGATGGGTACATCGACGAGATGGTCCCGGGCCTGACGAAGGAGCCCGATACATCCCTGTTGTCGGTTCAGATTGAGGCCGGGCTGAGCCCCGAGCAATACTATGCGAATATCAAACTGGCGATCTCGGGCGGCCAGAACGAGGTCAGAGACGTGATTGCCGGGTTAATCTGGGCGCTGCTCACCCACCCGGACCAAATGCAAAAAATCAAGGACGGCACGGAGAACTGGCTTGGCGCTTTCGAGGAGTTCACGCGCTGGACGTCTCCCATCGGCATGTCACCCCGCCGGATTGCCCGGCGCTATGACCTGCACGGGGTGACGCTCGAACCGGAGGACCGCATCTTCTTCATGTATGGCTCCGGCAACCGCGACGAGACCGTTTTTGAAAATCCCGATGCCTTTGACATTTCACAGAACACAGCGGCGTCCATTGCGTTTGGCGCAGGGCCGCATTTCTGCGCGGGGGCCCGGGCCTCGCGCTGTCTGATCGCCGATGTTGCGGTGCCAATGATCTTTGAGCGATGCAAAGGGCTGCGGCTTGACGGAGGAACACGCTTCGGGGGATGGGCCTTTCGCGGTCCCCTGACAATGCCCGTGGCGTGGGACCCGAGCTAGAGCATCGGCCTGAAAATCTGAACCGCCCCCCTTACCGAGTATACCCGGCCGGCACCGCCGGCCAGCTCGCGACCCTGCCCCCAGAAGGGGGCTGGCCTCAGTTGCAAGGGACCGTGTTGCAGATGAACCGATGCCGCTATCGGGTTCGCACAAAACCCGGGTTATTCCTGCGTTCTTGATCCCGAAGCGCCCAGCAACGGTTGGGCGGCGCGATGCTTGTCGTCGTGCAATCGGCGCTGATCGTCAGGAAGAGCTTGTGTGTTCCGATAACGCCGTTCTCAACAAGTCGAGAAATGCCGCGGTGACTTTTGAGGTCGGCTTGTCCTGGGGGGTCAGCACGCCGATCTGATATTGTATTGAGGGTGCAAAGGGTATCCTGACAAGGCCGTCCCCGAACCCCTGGCTGTTGACAGGATCAACCAGCGCCACGGCGGAACCGGACCCGACATATTCGATCAAGGACGCAAAATACTGTGCTTCGAATGCAATGTTCCAGTTAGCCTTCACCTCGGAGAACGCATTTGCGATCTGGTAGGTGGTCATGTGATCGCGAAAGAGCGCGGCAAAGGGAACCCCGTCCAGATCCTTTGGTGTCAGCAGCCTGTGCCGGGCGAGTGGGTGATCCTTGCTGACGATGCAATGGCAGACATAGCTGAATTCCTCCGCGTCGACGCCGACAAACTGCGACGGTTTCTCGGCTATCGCAATATCGAACATCTGACTGGGGAGCTGTTCAATAACGACATGCGAACTGCGCGACAGCAGGCGCACTTTCACATTGTCCCGTTCCTTGAGGAAGCGGTTGATGAGACCCGGGAGAAACCTCAGTGAAATGCCGGGAAACGCGGAGATGGTCAGATGCCCTGTCTCCCCTTGCCGCAGGCGGATGGCGGCATCATTTGCCCGGACAACCGCCTCCAGCAGCCTTTGCGCATCCTCGTAAAAGATCAGGGCCTCTGGCGTAGGTTGCAGACGCCCGGATTTGCGCAAAAACAGTTTGAAGCCCAACCTGTGTTCGAGCGTGGCAATCGTATTGCTGACCGCAGGTTGCGAGATGCCCAGCATTTGCGAGGCCCGGGTCATGGTCCCGGCTGTCATGATGGCCTGAAAGCATTCGATTTCACGGATTTGCATGGCAATAGTATAACCATTACTTATTATCAATCCAACTAAAATTATTAGATTGAATGCCCGAAAATCCGTATTTTCCCCCCACCAGAACAAGACTCGTGGGAGAAAGAAATGAAAAACCTGATGGCTACAGCAACTGTTGCTGCCATGCTGACGCTTGGCGTTTCTGCGCCAACGCTGGCCGAAACCAAGTTTATCACCATTGGAACGGGTGGCCCGACCGGTGTCTATTTCGTCGCGGGCAACGCGATTTGCCGGATGATCCACAAGGAAGCGGCAGAGGGCCGCAAAGAGGGTCGCAAACACGGCTATCGCTGTGCTGCGCCTTCCAGCAACGGTTCGACATACAATTTGGCGCAGATCTCGCAGGGTGAGTTCGAATTCGGCGTGTCGCAATCCGACTGGCAGTACTACGCAGTCAACGGCACATCGGACAAGGTTGTAAACGACGAGGGCTTCCGCGCGGTCTTCTCTGTGCATCCGGAACCGTTCCAGCTGATCGTTGCCGCTGATTCCGGCATCACGTCCTGGGCGGACCTTGAAGGCAAACGTCTCAACATCGGCAATCCGGGCTCCGGCCAGCGCGGTACAACCGAGCTTTTGATGGAGCGCTATGGCACCGACCGGGACTTCTTTGGTCTTGTCACAGAGATGACCTCGTCAGAGCATTCCAACGCCCTGTGTGACGGCAATATCGACGCCTACACCTATGTGGTGGGCGTGCCGAACTCAGGCGTGGCTGTGGCCACCGAAGGCTGTGGTGCGCAGATCGTGTCGCTCGATACAGAAGTGGAGCAGACCCTGATCGAAGAGCGCCCGTTCTATGCCAAGACCACCATCCCGGCGAGCGTCTATTCTTCGCAGAAAGAAGACGTCACGACCTTCGGCGGCTACGCGACCATCGTGTCGCATGAGAGCGTTGACGAAGAAGTTGTCTATGAAGTTGTGCGCGCGGTGTTTGAGAACCTTGACGATTTCCGTGCGTTGCACCCGGCCTTTGCCAACCTCGATCCTGAAAGCATGATCAACAACGGCAACTCGGCGCCGCTGCATGCGGGTGCTGCGCGGTATTACCGTGAAAAAGGCTGGATCGAATAAGACCTCCCTGACGTTCGATCCAAAGTTGGTCTCTGCCGCGATGGCAGAGACCAAACACCATCCTTATGCAATCTGGCCCGGTGGAATCTGCTATGTCTGCGAAATCGCATCAGCAAGAGGCTGTTGAAGAAGCCCTGAAAGTCGAGCGTCAGGATTATTTTGGCGCATGGCCCAAGACCTTTATCGCCTTCGCCGCGCTCTGGTCTCTCTATCAGCTCTGGATCGCGTCACCGATCCCTTACGCCATCGGCTGGGGCATCTTTGTCGACCTGCCGGCCCGGGGCCTTCACCTCGCCTTCGGATTGTTCCTCTGCTTCCTGCTGTTCCCCGCGAAATTCGAAGAACGGCGCGATGGCAAAGCCTGGTTCAGCCTGATCCTTGCGATCATCGCCGCGCTCAGCGCGCTCTATGTCTATTTCGGCTATGACGGGATCGTCCTGCGTGCGGGCATCCTCGACAATATCGAGCTGCTTGGCCTGTCGATCCCCTATGAGGTCATTATCGCGGCTGTGGGCATGGGGCTTTTGCTGGAAGCCACCCGGCGCGGTGTCGGATTGCCACTGGTGATCGTCTGCGCCGTGTTCATGATCTATTCGCTGTTTGGCCCCTACATGCCCGAGATCATCTCGCACCGGGGTGTCTCGTTCTCTCGCATGGTCGGGTATAACTGGCTGACCAGCGAGGCGATTTTTGGCATCCCGATTGCAGTTTCGCTCAGCTATGTTTTCCTGTTCGTGCTGTTTGGCGCGTTCATGGATACCGCTGGCGCGGGCAAGTTCTTTCTTGATATGTCCTTTGCTGCGGTGGGCAAATACCGCGGCGGACCGGCCAAGGCGGCCATTCTGGCCTCAGGCCTGACTGGCATGATCTCCGGCTCATCCATCGCCAACACCGTGACAACCGGCGCCTTTACCATTCCAGTGATGAAAAAGACCGGCTTTCCGGGCGATAAGGCGGGGGCCATCGAAGTCTCCGCCTCGATCAACGGCCAGTTGATGCCGCCGATCATGGGGGCCTCGGCTTTCATCATCGCGGAATTCATCGGGATTTCGTACTACGACGTCATCGTGCATGCGATGATCCCGGCCTTCATTGCTTACCTGTCGCTGTTTTACATCTCGCATCTGGAAAGCCTGAAGATGGGACTTGTTGGCCTGCCCAAGCCGGACCTGCCCGCTCTGGGCAAGACCTTCCGCGAAGGGGCCTATTTCCTCATCCCCATCGGCATGCTGGTCTATCTGCTGCTGGTGAAACGCTGGAGCCCGGGAAGTGCGGTGTTCTGGTCGATCAACATGATGGCGGGCATCATCGTACTGCAACAGGTCATCCTGGCCCGGCAACATCAGCTCAGCGTGCTCAAAGGGCTGCGCTCTGGCGCCATCATCGTGTTCTACTCTTTGGTGGCCGGGGCCAAATCCATGACCGCCGTGACGGCGGCGGTCGGGGCTGCGGGCATCATCGTGGGCATTGTGTCCTCGACGGGGCTGAACAATGCGATGCTGGGCATCGTCGAGGCGTTGAGCCAGGGCAATATCTACATCCTTTTGGCGTTGGTCGCCGTGGTCAGCATCATCCTCGGCATGGGGCTCCCCACCACGGCGAATTACATCGTCGTGGCCTCGCTCATGGCTGGCGTGATGGTGGAGCTGGGCAATGCCTCTGGTCTCGTGCTGCCGCTGATCGCCGTACACCTTTATGTGTTCTACTTCGGGCTCATGGCGGATGCGACGCCACCGGTCTGTCTGGCCGCCTTTGCCGCCTCGGCCATCTCGGGCGCGGATCCGATGAAGACGGGTGTTCAGTCTTTCAAATACGCGATCCGGACGGCGATCCTGCCAATTGTCTTTATCTTCAATCCCGAGTTGCTTCTGGTTGGGGTTGAAAGTGTCTGGCATGGGGTTCTGGTCTTTGTGGTGTCGCTCATCGCGATTTTCGCCTTCTCGTCCCTGACACTGCAATGGATGTTCGTGCGCCTCAAACTGGTCGAGGCGCTGCTGCTGATCTTCGTGGTCATCAGCCTCTTCCGCCCGGATTTCGTGCTCGACCGCTTCAGCCCCGCCTTCCGGGATACCCCGTTGGAGCAGGTCCTGGCCGGTGACAGCGCAGTGGGCGCGGAGCAACGTGTGCGCATCTATGTCACCCGCGAGACCGAGTACGGGGATCGCTATAAGCTGTTTACCGTGACCGCGCCGCAGGCCGCTGACAATGTGCTGGAAGCGGTTGGGCTCTCGCTTGATACCGAAAGTGATGGGCGCGTCTCCGTGTCGGACATCGCGTTCAACGGACCGGCGGAGAAACTCGGGATCACCTGGGGGGACTACGTGACCTCCGTGGGGCTGGAGCAATCCGGACGAATGCCCAAGGAGATCATCTATATCTTTGGCGTTCTCGCCTATGGCGCCGTGATCGTGATGCAGCGCCGGAGGCTACAGCAAGCCGGTGCGGCAGTGCCGAAGGGGGCGTGAGCATGGACATGACCGTGACCGACACAGAACTGCGCCGCGCCATCGCCACCTGGCTGGAGGACCACCGCAAGGAGGTGGTTGATCTTTCCCTGCGGCTGGTGCGGATCCCGAGCCAGCAACCCGAAGGGGATGTGCGCGCCATGGCCGACGAGATCGAGGCCATTGCCGCCACGATCCCGGGTGCTGAAATCGAACGTTATATCTCCCAAGAGCCGGTGCATAACCTTGTGATCCGGCTGCGCGGCAAACGGCCCGGCAAACGCCTGATCTTCAACGGGCATATGGATACCTTCCCCGCCGGTGATCTGTCCGGCTGGACCTGCGACCCCGCCGGAGAGGTGGACGTGGACAAGGCCTACGGGTTGGGTATCTCCGACATGAAGGGTGGGATCGCGGCCAGCCTGCTGGCCATGAAATGCCTGGCCGAGACGGGCGCGGATTTTCCCGGTGAGATCGTTGGCACCTTTGTGGGCGATGAAGAAACCATGGGCGTGCTCGGCACTCAGTTTCTTCTGGACACCGTCCCCCATGCCAAGGGCGATGCGATGATTAGCGGGGATGTGGGTTCTCCGCATATCCTGCGCTTTGGCGAGAAAGGCATGATCTGGGCCAGGGTCACGGCGAAGGGCCGCTCGACCCATGCGGCGCATGTGCATCGGGGAGAGAGCGCCATCGAGAAACTGACGAGCGTCATGGAGCGGTTCAAGACGTTGCGGGCCTTCCCCTCGGACGATGCGGGCAGCAATGTGATCCCGATCATCGACCGCTGGTCCGAGAAATCGGAAAAGCTGTCCGGTGAAGGTGAAACGGATGTCCTGAAGAACGTGACAATCACCTTCGGCACCATGGAGGGGGGCAGGTTGTCGAACCTTGTCGCTGACCGGGCCGAATTCACCTGCGATATCCGGTTGCCGGTGGGCGTCTCTGTCGCGGATGTGGAGCAGGAGATCACGGGCATCTGTGCTGCCGAAGGGGTCGACCTTGAGATTACCCGCCGCTATGAGCCCAGCTGGACACCGCCGGACCACCCGGTGATCGAGGCGGTGCGCCGCAACTGCACGACGATCCTGGGCACAGAACCTGCGGTTACGATGCGGGTCGGTGCCTCGGATGCACGACTTTACCGTTACGCAGGTGTCCCGACCGTGGTATGCGGCCTCATGGCTTATAACCTTGGTGCGCCCGACGAACATATCATGCTGAACGAGCTCTACGCGCTCGTGGATATCTTTGCATTATCCGCACATGACTACCTGGTGAGCAATGCTTGATATACTGATAATCTCTGTCGCAGCCTTTCTGGCCGGCGTGCTGAACGCCGTTGCGGGGGGTGGCAGTTTTCTGACCTTTCCGGCGCTTGTGTTCATCGGGGTGCCGCCGATTGCGGCCAATGCCACCAGTGCGGTTGCCGTCTTTCCCGGCTATCTCAGCGGCGCTGCCGGGTTTTTGCCGGAAATCCGCTCCATCGACCGGTCCGAGCTTATCTTCTATCTCGCGCTGTCGGTGCTGGGCGGTGTGTTGGGGGCGCTCTTGCTGCTGGTCACACCGTCGGAGGTGTTCAGCTTTATCGTGCCATGGCTGCTCTTGTTCGCGACGCTGCTCTTTGCGTTCGACAAGCAGGTGCGTGCCTGGACCAAGGGGGACGCGGGCACCAATCCCATCGGCAAGACCGCCGCCACCCTGGCGGTGACCACCTACGGCGGCTATTTCAATGGCGGTCTGGGGATCATCCTGCTGGCGCTCTTTTCGGGGCTGGGCCTGCGCGACATGAACCTGATGAACGGACTCAAGAACATCCTGTCCTTCATCCTGTCGGGTGCTTCGGTCGCGACCTTCCTTCTGGCGGGTATTGTCTATTTCCGCGAAGCGGCGATCATGATGGTTCTGGCGACCCTCGGCGGCTATGTCGGTGCCCGGCTGTCGCGCAGGCTGCCGGTCGCGGTGATCCGGGCAATCGTGATCGTGGTGGGCTTTGGGATGACGCTTCTCTTCCTGCTGGCCTGATATGCGGTCGGCGTGCGGCATAGCCCGGTTCTGGCCGTGCGTTTTACTTGGTTGGCCGCGTTCTCTACCCTGACATCAGAACAGCGGGGAGGGCGCAAGATGGTCGAGCACGGTGGAGAAGGTCGCGCGACCGAACTGAGGGTCGCTGTCACGCCGTTTTTCAACCTTGCGGCGACGATGGCCTTCATTGATCCGTTTCGCGCGGCGAATTATCTCGAAGGCATGACCCTGTTTCGCTGGCAGATCGTGTCCGAGACAGGCGGCATGGTGATGGCCAGCAACGGCGTGGAGGTGAACACTTGCCGTTTCTCAGATGCCAGAATGAGCGAGGCGGATATGCTCATCGTCTCATCAAGCTGGGAGCCGGAGCGCCATGTGTCATCAGCCATGCGCGCCATCCTCAGAGAGGCCGCCAAACGTCAGGCTGTCCTGGGCGGCTTGGATACAGGCGCCTTTGTTCTGGCGCACGCAGGTTTGCTGGAGAATTACACCGCCACGGTCCACTATGAACACATTGATGCGTTTCAGGAGTTGTTTCCGAACACCGGGCTCAGCGAAGCGTTGTGGGTCATTGATCGCCGCCGCGTGACCTGCTGTGGGGGGGCGGCCTCGCTTGATCTTGCCTTGCATCTGATTCAGCAGTCTCATGGCAGCGCGCTGGCCAATGCCGCCGCCCGCTACGTCTTTGCGCCCCCGGTGCGCAACTATGGCGCGTCGCAGTATCCGGAGACTGCCGAACCTCTGGGCAATTCTGTGCCCAAATCGGTGCGCGCCGCAATCCGGGTCATGGAAGCCCATCTTGAAACACCGCTTTCCATTGCAGAGGTCTGCAAGCGCGTTGGTTTATCCCATCGCCAGCTTGATCGGCTTTTTGCGCAATGCGTGCGCAAGACCCCGGCACTCTACTACCGAGACATCCGTCTCGACCGGGCCCGTGGCCTCGTGACCCAAACTGATCTGGCCATGGCGGAAATCGCCGTGGCGAGCGGGTTTTCCGGCCAGGTCCACTTCAGTCGCGCCTATAAGGAGCGTTTTGGTCTGCCGCCCAGCAAGGACCGTGTGCAGGGCCGCATTCCATTCGAGTTCCGTGCATGGCCCATGCACCGCGCACCCAAAAGCATGGCCAAATAAGTCAAAGACACGGCTACCCATGGTAAGTGATCCGCCTTGATCCGCGAAATGCTGAGCGGACAAGTTCCTGATTCCAGCCGTGAGGGCCGCCATGACCCGGTTTCCAGATCAACGTGCATTTGAAACCATCAAGTCGGGCTTCGACCCGGACCCCAGCCGCGCGCTATCATTGCGCAAGGAAGCCTATGTCGACGCAAGGTGGTTCGAGGTCGACCGCGCGGACATCCTTGCAAAGACCTGGCAATGGGTCTGTCACGTCGAAAAACTGCGTGCCCCCGGCGCTTACGTCGCCACGCGCATCGCGGGTCATCCCATCGCCGTCGTCAGGGACAGGGAAGGGGTACTGCGCGCCTTTTACAATGTGTGCAAACACCGCGCTCATGAGCTTTTGAACGGGGAAGGTGAAACAACCCGGATCATGTGCCCCTATCACGCCTGGGTCTACAGACTCGACGGGCAACTTGTCCGCGCGCCTGAGACGGATCATCTGGAAGATTTCTCGCCGGGTGACATCTGCCTCGATGCGGTTCAGATAGCGGAGTTCGCTGGTTTTGTCTTTGTCAATCTCGATCCCGCGGCTGCGTCGCTGTCGGATCAATCCGGCGATCTTGAGACCGAAATCCGCCATTGGGCACCTGATATCGACCAGCTCACCTTTGGCAAGCGGCTGACCTATGACATCAAGTCGAACTGGAAAAACGTCGTTGATAACTTCCTGGAGTGTTACCATTGCCCGACGGCGCATAAGGACTTCTGTGATCTGGTGGACATGGACACCTACAAGGTCACGACCTACGGCATCTATTCCAGCCACATGGCAGATGCCGGGCAGAACGCGAATTCGGCCTATGATGTGTCCAATGCGACGGTAAAGACCCATGCGGTCTGGTGGCTCTGGCCCACGACCTGCCTGATGCGGTATCCGGGCCGGTCCAGCATGATCGTGCTGAACATCATCCCCGTCGGACCGGATCGCACGTTGGAGACCTACGACTTCTTTCTGGAAACGCCTGAGCCGGATGCGATGGAGATCGACGCCATGCGCTATCTTGACGAGGTGTTGCAGGTGGAAGACATCGGTCTGGTCGAAAGCGTGCAGCGTGGGATGGAGACACCGGCCTTCGCCCAAGGCCGGATCGTATCGGACCCGTCGGGGTCCGGAAAATCCGAGCATGCGGTGCATCATTTTCACGGTCTGGTGCTTGACGCCTATGCAAGGGCCGCACCGTGACGCGGCCCAATATCGTTGTGGTGATGGCGGATCAGTTGGCCCCGCACTTCATCGGCGCCTATGGCCACGAGACCGCGAGGACCCCGCAGATGGATGCACTGGCCGCGCGGGGCATGCGCTTTGACGCGGCCTATTGCAACTCGCCGCTTTGTGCGCCGTCGCGGTTTGCCTTCATGTCCGGGCAGTTGGTGAGCCGGATTGCCGCCTATGACAATGCGTCAGAGTTCCGCGCCAGCGTTCCCACATTTGCGCATTACCTCAAGGCGCTGGGGTATCGGACCTGTCTTTCGGGCAAGATGCATTTCGTCGGGCCTGACCAGATGCATGGCTTTCAGGACCGCGTCACCACCGACATCTATCCGGCAGATTTTGCCTGGACCCCGGATTGGGAAGCCCATGATGAGCGGATCGACAAGTGGTATCACAACATGGCCACGGTCAAGGAAAGCGGCGTAGCCATTGCGACCTTCCAGACGGATTATGACGATGAGGTCGAATTCGCAGCCCGCCGGTGGCTGATTGATCGCGGGCGGGATCGCGCCGCAGGCGACACCGCGCCCTTCTGTCTGGTCGCGAGTTTCATCCATCCGCATGATCCCTATGTCGCAAAGCCCGAGTTCTGGGATCTCTATTCGGATCACGAGATCGATATGCCCGACGGGCTCGCGCTGCATGAACATGACCCTTTTTCGCGCCGGGTGATGGATGGGATCGAAGCCTCCACTGTACCGCTTACCGAAGAAGAAATCCGCCGGGCCCGGCGCGCCTACCTCGCCAATGTCAGCTATTTCGACAGCAAGCTCGGTGCGATCGTGAAGGCGCTGGGAGACACGGGCGATATCGGGAACACCTTGATCGTCGTGACCGCCGATCACGGTGACATGCTGGGCGAACGGGGGCTGTGGTACAAGATGACCTTCTTTGAGCAGTCCGCCCGGGTGCCCCTGATTTTCGCGGGCCCGGGGGTAACCCTGGGGGCGTCCTCCAACGCCTGCTCTCTGGTCGATCTGTTGCCCACCTTCCTGGAGGTTGCGGGAGGAACGGATCAAATGCTGGGCGAGCCCGTTGACGGGCGATCTCTGATGCCGCTTGCGCGCGGTGAAGACGCGCCGGAGGATATCGCCATCGGAGAATATTGCGCAGAGATGACACCCTGGCCGGTCTTAATGATCCGGCGCGGGGGTTTGAAATATATTCATTGCGATGTGGACCCGCCGCAGCTTTATGACTTGTCCAGTGACCCGGATGAGCGGATCAATCTGGCGAATGATCCGGCCTACGCCGACACCGCAGCGGATTTTGCGCGCGAAGTGGCGGCACGCTGGAACAGCGCGCGCCTCCGGGCCGATGTTCTGCGCACCCAGAAATCGAGGCGCGCGCTTCATGCGGCGATGGAGGCCGGGGCCAGCGCGCCATGGGACTACACGCCGCCACGCGACGCCAGCCAGGAATATGTCCGCAATCACATGGATCGGACGGTGGCAGCGACCCGCTACCGCTTTCCGCCAACCGGGGAGACAGGCTGATGGGTGTTCAGGACGGCAAGGTGGCCCTTGTGACGGGCGGGCGGGGCGGTATCGGGCGCGCGATCGTGGATCGGCTGACCCGGGAAGGGGCCTTTGTCTATGCCGCTGATCTGAGTGAAAGCGGTTCCTTGTCCCGCGCTGAAGGGTCAGGTAGCCCTTTTCTGCGGCTCGATGTCACTTGCGAGGCTGACGCCATCGCCGCGTTGGACAAGGTGCGGAGCGATCACGGCAAGCTGGACATACTCGTCAATGCTGCCGGGATCGAGATCGAGAAAACAATCGAGGATACAAGCCTGGAGGAATGGAACCGCTCTTTTGCGGTGAACGTGACAGGCACGTTTCTGGCATCAAAACACGCGCTGCCCCTGATGCGCGCGGCGGCCCGGGGCGGGACAACAGCTGCTCTCATCAACTTCGGATCCTATGACGGGTTCATCGCGGATCCGGGCCTTGCGGCCTATTGCGCGACAAAGGGCGCGGTTCATGCGCTGACCCGCGCCATGGCCTGCGATCACGGGCCAGAGGGCATCCGGGTCAATGCGATTTGTCCCGGCTACATCGACACGCCCATGTTGCAGAGCTTCTTTACTGGCGACGGCTCCGGCGGGGGTGGCAAGACCATCGACCAACTGCAACAGGCTGTGCGCGATGTGCATCCCATGCGCAGTTATGGAACGCCCGAAGATATTGCAAACCTCGTGAATTGGCTTGCCAGCGACGAGGCGCGATACGCCAGCGGACAACTCTGGGTGCTGGACGGGGGCCTGAGCGCGCAAGTTCAGCAGATGCGGCTATGACCCGGGGTGTTCAACCCAGGAGTGAGACGGACGAAGAGGTGCTGCGTTTTGCATTTGGCGAGCAGTCCGGTGCGCATCTGGTCTTCCGGCCGCCGGTCCCGCAATTGCACTTTCGTGTCGTGGTGTCAGAGGAAGAAAAGACGTGCCCAAACCCGTAATCATCACCTGCGCACCCACCGGCGGCATCCACACGCCCAGCATGAGCCCGTATCTGCCGGTCACACCAGCCGAGATTGCCACCGCCAGCATCGAGGCCGCAGAGGCCGGTGCCTCTGTCATTCACCTGCATGCGCGCCATCCCGAGACCGGCAAACCCGACCCGCGACCGGAGCTGTTCCGGCAGTTTATGCCTGTTATCAAACAGTCCACGGATGCGGTCATCAACGTCTCGACCGGCGGGGGTCTGGGTATGTCCATGGACGACCGCCTGCTTGCCGCGACAACAACAAGCCCGGAGATGGCGTCGCTGAATATGGGGTCGTTGAATTTCGGCATCTTCCCGATGCTGCAAAAATACACCGAGTTCAAGCATGATTGGGAACGCCCCTTCCTCGAGATGACCGAGGACTTCATCTTTCCCAACACCTTCAGGACGATCCGCTACGCTATCGAGAAACTTGGCACAGAGCATGGCACCCGGTTCGAGTTTGAATGCTATGATCTGGGCCATCTCTACAACGTGAAATGGTTCGTGGACGAGGGTCTTATCAAGCCGCCATTCTTTATCCAGATGGTCTTCGGGATATTGGGCGGTGTCGGGGCCGATCTTGATAACCTCATGCATATGCACACCATTGCCGACCGCCTCTTTGGACCGGAAAACTATGAATGGTCGGTGCTGGCTGCGGGCCGCCACCAGATGCCTTTCGCCACGCAGGCCGTGCTCCTGGGGGGCAACCTTCGGGTGGGGCTCGAAGACAGCCTCTTTATCGGCAAGGGCGAGCTTGCAACATCCAATGCGCAGCAGGTCCGGAAAATCCGTGAGATCGTGGAAAACCTCGGACTGGAGGTTGCAACGCCTGCGCAAGCGAGGGCGCGGCTCGCGCTGAAAGGTGCTGACAGGGTCAATTTTTGACGAGGGGAGAGAGATGCAAAGCAGGATGCTGATTAACGGTGAGATGGTCGAGGGTGCGGGCGCGGCGCTCGCCATCATGGACCCTGCGACCGGTGAAGCGGTTGGCGCAATCGCGGAGGCGAGCCCGGAGCAGGTCGACGCGGCGGTGCGGACCTCGCAAGAGGCCTTTGAAACCTACCGCGAAACGACACCGGCCGAACGGGCGGCGTATCTGATGGAAATCGCCGGGATTATCGAAGCCAATCAGGATGAGTTGGCCGAGCTTGAAAGCCTCGACGTCGGCAAGCCCTGGCCTTCGGCCCGCGATGATGAGTTTCCGCTGACAATCGACACCTTTCGGTTTTTTGCAGGCGCGGCCCGGACCATGTCCGGTTCTGCTGCCGGTGAATATGTGGCAGGGCACACCAGCATGATCCGCCGCGACCCGGTCGGTCCGGTGGCTGCCATCGCACCTTGGAACTACCCGTTGATGATGGCCGCCTGGAAACTGGCGGCGCCGCTGGCCGCGGGCTGCACGGTGGCGTTGAAACCTTCCGAAATCACGCCGTTGTCCACGCTGCGTCTCGCAGAATTGCTTCAGGATGCCCTGCCCAAGGGTGTGCTGAATGTGATCCACGGGCGCGGCCCCACGATCGGCGACCGGCTCATCAACTGCCCGGAAATGGAGGCGATCACGGTCACGGGGTCCCCGGCAACCGGCATGGCCGCGATGCGCGCTGCCAGTGAGCAGATCCGCCACGTGCATCTGGAACTTGGTGGCAAGGCACCCGTGATTGTTTTTGACGACGCTGATCTGGACGCGGTGGCTGAAACCGTCCGCTACGGCAGCTTTTTCAACGCGGGGCAGGATTGTGCGCAACCGTGCCGGGTGCTTGTGCAGGATGGTGTTCACGAAAAGCTCGTCGCTGCGATCGAAGCGCAGGTGAAGGAGATCAGGATTGGTGCGCCCAAAGCCAAAGGTACCGAGATGGGGCCCATGGTTTCAGTGGCGCAGCGTGACCGCGTCGCGGCTTTTGTCGAGCGGGCGCGGACCGGGTCCGAGATTGTCACCGGGGGCGCGGTCGGAGAGGGCGCGGGGTACTTCTATCGTCCGACCGTGGTCGCGAATGTTGACAACAATGCGGAGATCGCAACCCAGGAGGTGTTTGGCCCCGTCGTTACGGTCTCGCGTTTTTCGGATGCGGATGAGGCCCTCAGGGTCGCGAATGCCGGGCGATACGGGCTGGCCTCCTCGGTCTGGACAGCCAATGTGGGGCGGGCCATGTCGATGACGGCGCGCCTGCGCTACGGGTTTACATGGGTCAATACCCATGGCGTCGCCACGCCGGAAATGCCCTGGGCCGCAATGAAGGGATCGGGCACCGGCTGTGACATGAGCGTCTACGCGCTCGACGCTTATACGTCTGTCCGTCACGTGATGGTGGCGCATTGATGCGGCTCGCGGGAAAGAAAGCCTTTGTCACCGGCGGGCGGCAAGGGATCGGACGCGCCATTGTCGATGCGTTCCTGCGTGAGGGGGCCGAGGTCATGACCTGTGGGCGTGGCGCGGTACCGGAGGGACTGCCCTGTGCGTGGCACAGTGTGGATGTGAGCGACCCGGTGCGTGTTCAGGCCGTGGCGGAGGCAGTGGGGGCCATCGACATTCTTGTCAACAATGCGGGCGTGCAGGTCGAAAAGACCGTGACGGAGAGCACGGATGCCGATTGGGATGTGGTGATCGGCGCCAATTGCAGGGGCGTGTTCAACTGCTGCCGTGCCTTTATTCCCGGCATGCGTGCAGGCGGCAGTATCATCAACATCGGGTCGATCTCGGGCAGGGTCGCTGACCCTTCGATGGCGCTTTACAACGCCTCGAAAGCCTTTGTGCACGGGCTTACACGGTCTGTTGCCGTGGATCATGGGCCGAGTCTGCGATGCAATGCAATCTGTCCGGGATGGATCAATACGGGCATGCTTGAGGCCGGGTTCGATCTTGCGAAGGACCCTGCCGCCGCAAAGCAGGATGCGCTCGCCCGTCACCCTGTCCGCCGGTTTGGCGAGCCGGGCGACATCGCCTCCATGGCTGTCTGGCTGGCCTCGGACGAGGCTGGTTTCGCTACGGGTCAACTCTTTACCGTTGATGGCGGCATGACGGCCGCGTCGCCCCTGAATCCCGGAGTCTTCTGATGTCACAGATTTCTCATACAGCCGTCCTTGGTGCTGGTGTCATCGGGGCAAGCTGGGCGGCGCTGTTTCTTGCAGCTGGCCGGTCGGTCAGGGTCTATGACCCGGCACCCGAAGCAGAGATGCAGACCCGAGCGGCCATTGATACGGCCTGGCCAACGCTCGAAGAACTGGGCCTCACAGCGAGAGCCACGCCGTATTCCCTCACCTTTGCGCGGACTGCTGCGGACGCGGTTGATTGCGCTGATTTCGTGCAGGAGAATGTTCCCGAACGAGAAGCGATCAAACACGCGCTCTACGCTGAAATCGAACCGGTCCTGCGCGAGGGCGCGATTGTCTCAAGTTCCACTTCGGGCATGACGCTGGAGGCATTGCAGGCCGGCTGGAATGACCCGGCCCCGCTCATCCTCGGGCATCCCTTCAACCCGCCGCATCTGATCCCGCTGGTGGAACTCACTGCGAATGCCCGGACGGGAGCGGGCGTTCTCGACCGGACCGAGGCCTTCTACCATGACATCGGCAAGGTGACGATCCGCATCCGCAAGGGCATGCCAGGCCACGTGGCGAACCGCCTTCAGGCTGCGGTCTGGCGCGAAGCGGTCCATATGGCCGTCGAAGGCGTGGCCTCGGTGGAAGACATAGACAAGGCGATGTGGGCCGGGCCAGGCCTGAGATGGGCGGCAATGGGCCCGACAATGCTCTTCAATCTTGGAGCAGGGGAGGGCGGGTTGCGCGCCTTCTGCGACCACTTCCGGGATACGTTCAATGGTTGGTGGGACGATCTCGGCAAACCGCATTTGACCGATGATGTCATCGAGACGCTTGTCGAGGGCATCGCCACGGAGGCAAACGGCCGGTCTCCGAAGGTGCTCGCAGCGGAACGGGATGCGCTGATTGTTGCCATGCAGAATGCCCTGAAAGACATCCGGACGGGGTCAAAGAACTGACCGTGCAAGGGCTGGCACGGCAAGGTTTTCAGCGCCTATCCCCATCAAAGTAGATTGCCGTGAAAGCACGGGCGACAGCATCTGTTGCTTCTTCGCGCCGCCGTTCAATGTGGTGGCGCATGGCCTGAACGGCCTTGTTCTGATCGCTCTCCTTGATGCATTTGACAATGATGTCATGCCGTGGCCCGAATTCAGCGCCTTTTGTGGTTGCGCCAGACAGTCTGTGTTTCAGGTCTATGCGCCGGAAGAACCGTACCCGGCTGTTGAGATTGGACAGGATTCTTTCCAGCTCCGGGTTGTCGGCAGCCTTGCAGATCAGCATGTGGAACTGCTCATCCAGATCAACGCGGACCTCGGGGTCATCCGTCTGTTCGAGGGCGCGCAGCACGCTTTGCAGACCGTTGGCCAATGCGGCCCTCTCGTCATCCGTCGACTTTGAGATGGCCAACCGTGTGGCCTCGGTCTCAATTGCGACACGCGTTTCATAGAGAGAGAGTATCTCCCGAGGATTGAAAGGTTTGACGAAGAACCCCTTGCGCGCCTGGAACGTGAAGTACCCCTCGGCCACCAGGCGGTTGAGAGCCTCGCGGACGGGCGTTCTGCTCGTGCCGAATTTCTTGGCGAGTGCGACCTCATTGACCTGGGATTCAGGCCTGAACGCGAATTTCTCCGCCATTTCGCGGATCTGTGCATAAACGCGGCCCGCCTGATCTTGCGACATTTCTTTCCTCTCCGCCTGTCGGCCCTCTGCGAAGCACCCTAATCACGCGTTGCGTGTTGATCTATCTGCATTATTGCATTAAAAACTGTCGACAATAATACCGACACTGTAACACCCGGAGTACCTGTCATGAAGCCCGCTGGGGTCTATTGCGGGAGAGTGTGAAATCCTACGCTAAGCGAATGCCGCCATTCGTTCAAGGCGCGGCGGATTCAACGAGAGAGCCCGACTCGGCCATCGAAAAATCGCGCAGCGCGCGCTCGCGGCGTCAAATACGCCGCAATTGCTCAGTTCGTAGCGCTGCACGGCGGCGATAAGAGCGGACATAGATGCATCCCATTGGGCTGAGTTGAAAGCGGTTCGATACGACGACAGATGGCATCTGTAGAGGAACTGCTTCCTGAGAACCTTTTACAGCAGGAAATCTCCGGCAATGTAGTCGCTGGCGTCGATGTTGTCTCCATCGGCGATGTGAACCGCAAGGTCGATTGTGCCATCCCCGTCGATGATGCCGTAGAGCCGTGTTTCAACGCCATCATTTTCCACCCAGAGCGCAGCCGCGCCAAGGGTCACGCCGACCGCAGTGGTTTGAACGCCATGGAAGGTGAAGCTCTGATCTCCGGTCGTAAGCGTGTCAGCGTCAATGGCAGAAAGGTCGATGATGTCGCCACCCGTTGTCCCGACCCCATCAATACCTTCGATGATATCGGCTGCAGCCTGCGTCGAATGGACAACATCTGAAAAGAGGAACCTGTCGTTGTTCGCGCCACCCCGCAGGATGTCCTAGCCTGCCCCGCCTGCGAGCATGTCGTTGCCGTTACCACCTTCAAGCGTGTCGTCGCCGCCCTCGCCATGAAGTTCGTCATAGCCATCACCTCCGCTCAGGATATCAGCACCTTCTCCACCGAAGATATCATCCGCCTGTGCATTGCCTTCGATGGTGTCATCGCCGATGCCGCCAAACAGGGTATCTTCGCCGGATGAACCATAGATCGTATCGTCTCCCGCTTCGCCATGGATCGTGTCGTTGCCAGCATCCCCGCGAATAATGTCATTTCCATAGCCACCAGTGATCGTGTCGTCACCCTCGCCACCCTGAATGGCATCGTCTTCGTTGTCTCCGTTCAGAGTGTCGCTGCCAGCACCGCCAAGGAGATAGTCGTTACCATTACCGCCGTGGAGCATGTCATTACCATCTCCGCCTTCGAGATGGTCGTCTCCAGCATTGCCCCACACGGTATCATTGTCAGCGTCAGCGTAGATATTGTCAGCATAGCTTGTACCTGTGATGGTCTCGCCAGCGGACGTGCCTTCCCTGCGGGTTTCAGCAAGGATCATGTCGAGATTCCAAGTCACGCCATCCACGCCAAATTCGATCACTTCGATGCCGTAGCCATGGGCAACATTTTGAACCTGTCTGCAACGGTGATGGTTTCATTCGCACTATCTGTTTCGATGATCAGATTCACATTGTTTGACGCCCGCGAAAGCGTCACATCTCCCGAAGCCACATCTGTCAGACGCAACGTATCCACTTCCGTTAGTGATTGTGCGCTGTCGCGAATGACATCATTCCCATCCCCTTTCGACCAGACATAGGTATCGCTGCCGTTCGATTCTTGCTCAGCAAGGACACCACCATAAAGTGAATCGACCCCTAAACCTCCAACAATGACATCATCCCCGCCACCGCCGTAGATCGTATCATTACCACCGTGGCCGTAGATATTCTCATCAAAGGCATATCCGGTCCCGTTGATAACATCATTTGCAGCCGTACCATTCACAGAAGTTTTGGCGAGGATCGTTTCCAAATCCCAGGTGACGCCATCCGCACCAAACTCGATCACTTCGATGCCGTAGCCGTAGGCGATTTTGTTGAAGCGGAACAGATCCGTCAGCACTTCGCCAGAAGGCAGGATTGTGATCAGAAGGTCGTCTTCGCCCTGCAGACGTGACAGCGCGACCTGTGTCGAGGCCACATCCGTCAGCAGGAGCCTATCCGTCTCGGTCAGGCTCTTGGAACCGTCCCGGAGAGTGTCATTGCTATCCCCCAAGGACCAGACATAAGTGTCATTGCCGTTGCTTGTAGAACCGGTGGAGGTGCTCCCGCCGACCAGCAAATCAACACCCATGCCGCCGACGATGACATCATCTCCGCCGTGACCGGCCATGGTGTCTGCGGAGGCATCGCCCAGCAGGTAGTCGGCACCTGATGTACCGGTTAACTGCACGGGTCCCAACCAAGGAGCAAGGGCGGTCAAGTCGACAGTGTTCCCGGTCGCGTCTTCTACCGTTTCTATCATGGCTGTGCCAAAATCAGCCTGGACCGCCCCACCTAAGTGGTCCAGTTTGATTGTTAGTGCATTATTGGCTTTGGTTCCATCGGGACGATGGTTTCCGGGGCCGGTGGGCGGTACTGGCGGGTCAGTTCGATCATATCAGCCACTGGACGATCCTCGTCAGCACGGCCAACTGGCAAACGACGTTGTGTGGACCGGTGCTGTCCCAGGACACGACAGGCTCGCCGCTCCGATAACCTGAACTGGCTGCAAACA
>JBCCUU010000033.1:0-24773 GCA_039196345.1 Pseudomonadota bacterium
CACGCGCCGCGGCACGATCGAGATCATGGCCCGCGCCGACAGGGCCGTGGCCGAAGACATGGTCTTTGTCCCCTTCGCCTACGTCGAAGCCGCCGCAAACGTGCTCACCAACCCCGCCACAGACCCCTACGGCAAAATCCCGGAATTCAAATTCTCAGCCGTAAAGGTTGAGAAATGTGAGGAACAGGTGGCGGCCGAATAGCGGCCTCTGCCGTGCTAAAGCGTCATGCGAAAATCCTGAATCACGTAACGCTGCCTGACATCAAAGATTGGGGCGCGTTACGTGATGCCTGATGTTTCAGGTATTTCGTCAGACGCTCTAGGTGCAGCGTACCCCCGCCTCTACGAGTTCGAGGCCGGTGATTTCGAACTCGTACATCCCGTTTCGGTCGGGCCTTTCGGCACGGGCGATGAGCTTGCCGTCGGCGTCGTAGAACACCGCATGTGTCGTGTGCAGGGCACGGTAGCAGTGTGAACCGTCCGGGTAATAGTATTTGATCATTGAGAATCCCTCCTGCTGCCTTTTCCTTGAGGCTGCTGACAGATTTTGTCGGCAAGGCGTGAGAGGTGGCCAGTGTAAGGGCCTGATCGTTTTCATTGCGACCTTCATCCATTGTGACACGTCGTGATACCCGCCATCGTCCGGACGATCGGCCATATTGACCTGCGATCAAACGCCTTTTCGATCAGGCCCGGAAAGGCGGCGCTCTCGATGCGGTGGTGTCGAGCCATCTGCGGCGCTGCTTGATGCCGGTTTGAATACCCTTTGAGCCGTCGATCAAGGGAATCGGCTGCGTTTTCAGAGGAGGTGCGTCCAAGGCTGACCCGGTTGCGGGATTGCGGGTTCCTGGCCGGTGCAGCGGCTGTTTGTCCGGAAGGGTCGCGCCCCGCGGGATGACGGGTGCACTAATAAGTTGACCTTGGTGTGAAAACTGACTTTGTTATGGGCAAGACGGCCCGGAATGGCCGCGATCTGCCGGGAAAATGGCATCGTCTGGGAGGACAAACACTTGAGCACTCTTGCAGAGCGTGCCGATGGACCGCAATCCGTTCCGGCGCTTCTCCATCGCAATGCGGAGATTTTCGCAGATGCGCCTGCCTACCGCGAAAAGGAATACGGCATCTGGCAGTCCTGGACCTGGGCCGAGACGCTGGAGGAAGTAGAAGCGCTTGCGCTGGGTCTGGTGGATCTGGGTGTGCAGGAGGGCGACTTTATCGCCATTATCGGACGCAACCGCCCCCGGCTCTACTGGGCCATGATCTCGGCACAGATGGTGGGGGCGGTGCCGGTCCCGCTCTATCAGGATGCGGTGGCGGAAGAGATGGCATATGTGCTGGGTCATTGCGGCGCGAAATTCGTGATTGCCGGGGATCAGGAGCAGGTCGACAAGGTCATTGAAATCAAGGACCAGCTGCCGGACTTCGAGCAGATGCTCTACCTTGATCCGCGGGGCTTGCGGAAATACGACCACAGCCGCCTGCATCAATACACCCATGTTCAGGACGCGGGCCGGGCAAAGCGGGATGAACTCTTGCCCGAGATCACCGCACGGCAGGAGAAACTGGATTATGACAGCACCTGCGTGATGCTCTACACCTCCGGCACGACCGGGCGGCCCAAGGGGGTCGTGCTCAGCAATCGCAATGTCATAGAGACGTCGCGGTCCTCGTCGGAATTTGACGACCTGAGGCAGACGGATTCGATCCTTGCCTATCTGCCCATGGCCTGGGTCGGAGATTTCATCTTTTCGGTGGGGCAGGCCCTATGGACCGGCTTTTGTACCAATTGCCCCGAAAGTGCCGATACGATGCACACGGATCTGCGCGAGATCGGCCCGACCTATTACTTTGCCCCGCCGCGCGTGTTTGAGACACAGCTGACCAATGTGATGATCCGGATGGAGGACGCGGGGCGGTTCAAGAAGTGGCTGTTCGATGTCTTCATGGCGCATGCGCGGAAAGTGGGCGCCGACATTCTGGATGGCAATCCGGTGAGCCAATGGGACCGCTTCAAATACAACATCGGCGAGTTGATGATTTACGGGCCTCTGAAGAATACCCTTGGGTTCTCGCGCATCCGCGTCGGCTACACCGCAGGGGAGGCGATCGGTCCGGAGATTTTTGATTTCTACCGGTCGCTGGGGATCAACCTGAAGCAGCTATACGGGCAGACCGAGGCGACGGTCTTTATCACCGCGCAGCCCGATGGCGAGGTGCGCTCCGACACGGTTGGTGTGAGCTGCCCCGGCGTCGAGTTGAAGATCGAAAAGAATGGCGAGGTGTTTTACCGCAGTCCGGGTGTTTTTGTCGAATACTACAAAAACCCGGAGAGCACGGCGGATACGAAAGACCCCGAGGGTTGGGTTGCCACCGGCGATGCGGGCTATATCGAAGAGGATACTGGTCATTTGCGCATCATCGACCGGGCCAAGGATGTGGGGCAGATGGCGGATGGATCGCTCTTCGCGCCGAAATACGTGGAGAACAAGCTGAAGTTCTTTCCCAACATTCTCGAAGCGGTGGTGTTCGGCAATGGCCGGGAGGAATGCACCGCCTTTATCAATATTGACCTGACCGCCGTGGGCAATTGGGCGGAGCGCAACAACATCGGCTATGCGTCCTATCAGGAGCTGGCGCGGCACCCGCAGGTCATGGACACGATCCAGTCCCATGTGGAGGAGGTGAACGCCTCATTGGCGCAGGACGAGATGCTGTCGGGCTGTCAGGTGCATCGCTTTGTCGTGCTGCACAAGGAGCTTGATGCGGATGACGGTGAGTTGACGCGCACCCGCAAGGTGCGGCGGCGGATCATCGAGGACAAATATGATGACATCATCGGCGCGCTTTACGGGGGTGCGCCCTCGGTCAGTACGACCACGGAAGTGACCTATGAGGATGGGCGCAAGGGGTCGATTTCGGCGACACTTGAGGTGCGCGCGGCAAAGGTTGTCCCCGTGGGGACACGGATGGCGGCGGCATGATGGGACGACGCTCGGCTGCGCCATCGCCCCACCCACCATCCCGCAGGTCGCGTGAGGATCGGTTTATTGGTGTGAGGATCCCCAATGCTTGACCAGACAGACGGATATGTCACGGAAGACGGTCGCAAGATCGGCGGTGTTCTGATGGAGATGAAGAACATCACGCTTCGCTTCGGGGGGGTCGAGGCGATCAAGGACATTTCCTTTGACATCCGCGAAGGGGAGATCCGCGCCATCATCGGGCCGAACGGGGCGGGGAAATCCTCCATGCTCAACGTGATTTCGGGGTTTTATGTCCCGCAGGAAGGCGAGGTCTGGTATCAGGGTCGCCCGCGCCCGCCGATGAAGCCCTATCAGGTCGCCCGTCAGGGGATCGCGCGGACGTTCCAGAACATTGCGCTTTTTGAGGGGATGTCGGTGCTTGACAACGTGATGACCGGGCGCCTCACCCACATGAAGACGGGTATGCTGGGGCAGGCGATCTGGCGCGGGCGTGCCGAGGCAGAAGAAACCGAGAACCGGGAGATAGCGGAAAAGATCATTGATTTTCTGGAGATACAGGCCATCCGCAAGACGCCTGTGGCGCGGTTACCTTACGGTCTCAAGAAGCGCGTCGAACTGGCGCGGGCGCTGGCGGCGGAGCCGTCGCTGTTGCTGCTGGACGAGCCGATGGCGGGCATGAACGTGGAGGAAAAGGAGGACATGAGCCGCTTTGTGCTCGACGTGAATGACGAATTCGGCACGACGATTGCGCTGATTGAGCACGATATGGGGGTGGTCATGGACCTGTCCGACCGCGTGGTTGTGATGGACTACGGCAAGAAGATCGGGGACGGCACGCCGGACGAGGTGCGTAACAACCAGGATGTGATCGATGCTTATCTGGGGGTCAGCCATGACTGAATTGCGACATCTCTTCAACGTCCGTACCGTGTCGATGCGCGGCCAGATATTTCTTGGTGTCGGCTTGCTCCTATTTGCGTTGACGGGGTGCAACACGACAACGCAGCAGGTCGTGCCAGATCAAGCAGCACCCGTCGCAGTTTCATCGGATCAAGGCGTGCAGGATTTCAGGCGCGCCGTTCTCGAAAGGTGCTTGCCGGCCGCATTGACGGGTTCGAAGGTCAACACGAGCGGGTTGAAGGCGCTGAGCCAGAACCAGAAGACCCTGCTACTGGGCGGTGCGGTGGCGCCCGCGTACTTTGTCGGGGAGAGAGCTGTCCTTGTTACCCCTATACGCGGAGTCTGTCAGGTCGGCATGTATGTCGGCGACCATCGTGCGCTCAGGAGTTTTCCGGAGGAGTGGTTGATCGGGCAGGGCGCGCCCTTTCGGGAAGGACCGAGGCCGGCGGCGGACACACGGTTCTTCGTGGCACCCGGAGGAGCCTCCGTCTCATTCACGCAGCGACCGAACTTGACACTTTTGATGGCAGTGAGGTCACCACAATGAAGTCCACAAGACTCCGCGGAGTGAAATATGCCTGACCAACTGCTCTTTTCCATCGAGGTTTTCCTCAACGGGCTCATGGCCGGGGTGCTCTATGCGCTGGTCGCACTGGGGTTCGTGCTGATCTACAAGGCCAGCGGTATCTTCAACTTCGCGCAAGGGGTCATGGCGCTTTTTGCCGCGATGACGCTTTACGGGATCATGAACGGGCTGGTGCCCTTTGCGCATCTCATCAATGCCATTTTCGGCACGGAGATCCATTACTTTGGCTGGAACGTTCCGGCGCTCGCGGCGATCATCCTGACCGTCGGCGTGATGGTGCTGTTCAGCTACCTCGTGCAACGGTTTATCTTCCGCTACCTTGTGGGGCAGGAGCCGATCATCCTCTTCATGGCGACCATCGGTCTGGCCTATTTCCTGGAAGGGGTGGGCGATTTGATGTGGGGGTCCGACATCAAGACGCTGGAGGTGGGGCTGCCGCAGGGCATCAACGAGACCATCGACCGGGTTACATTCGACGCCTTTGGCTACGGGCTCTTCATCGACAACCTCGATATCGTGGCGTCCTGTGTCGCGGCGGTGCTGGTGATGGCGCTGGTGATCTTTGCGCAATACACCAAGCAGGGTCGGGCCATGCGCGCGGTGGCCGATGACCATCAGGCCGCGCTGTCGGTGGGGGTCTCGCTCAACTTCATCTGGATCCTAGTGTGGTCGCTGGCGGGGTTCGTGGCGCTTGTCGCGGGCATCATGTGGGGGGCGAAATCCGGGGTGCAGTTCTCGTTGAGCCTGATTGCGCTGAAGGCGTTGCCGGTGCTGATGCTGGGTGGTTTCACCTCGATCCCCGGGGCCATCGTCGGCGGGCTTATCATCGGGGTCGGGGAAAAGCTCTTTGAGTTCTGGATCGGGCAGCCTTTCCTGGGCGGCGCGACCGAGAACTGGTTTGCCTATATGCTGGCGCTGATCTTTCTGCTGTTCCGCCCGCAGGGGCTTTTTGGGGAGAAGATCATTGAGCGCGTCTGACTATTCTTCCTCTTTCTCCTGCATCAGCGCCACGCAAAGCGCGGCGAGGATCGTGACCCCGAGGGTCAGCGCAAGGTTGATGTTTGGCAGAAAAAGCAGCGTCAGGCTGAGGCAAAGTCCCATGACCAACAGGCAGATCACGATGCTGAAGCCAAAGGCGGTGGAGCCTGTCTTTCTGCGCGCGGGTCTGGGTGCGGGCTCCGCGAAGTCGGTTTGCGCCTCCTCGACTTCATACAGCAGTGCTGTCTTCTCCGCTGCGTATTCTACAGCCGAGAGATCCCCCTGCTTGTACCGCGCCTCAAGCGCGCGCAATTCGTTCAGCATCGCCGTCATCGGGCCCACTCCTTCCCACGTGGGAAAGCGTGCCAGAGCAATTGGGGCAAAATTGGGCATTCGCGGAATTTCTGATGATTTGGTTAACGGCCCGTCCCGATCAATGCGTGCGACGCTCCGGGGCGCGGCTCGCTACGCGAGGAAGAATGAAGGAGTGACCATCTGATGCTCTACCGTGAAGCGGGTGATTTCAGCACCACTTACCCTGAAGACAGCCAGACCTTCCCGATCAAGTTCGATCGGTATCGGTATTATGCGGTGCTGTTTATCGCGATCTGTGTGATCCCCTTCCTCATCAACGACTACTGGGTCAATTCGATCTTCATGCCGTTTCTGATCTATTCGATCGCGGCCATTGGGTTGAACATCCTGACGGGCTATTGCGGGCAGGTGAGCCTTGGGACCGGGGCCTTCATGGCGGTGGGCGCCTATGCCTGCTACAAGCTGATGACCGCCTTTCCGGAGGTGAGCATGTTCATCCATGTGATCCTTGCGGGCGGGATCACGGCGGCAGTGGGTGTGCTTTTTGGCCTGCCGTCCTTGCGGATCAAGGGGTTCTATCTCGCGGTGGCGACGTTGGCCGCGCAGTTCTTCCTTGTGTGGATGTTCAACAAGGTGTCGTGGTTCTACAACTACTCCGCCTCGGGTCAGATCAACGCGCCGGAGCGGGATACTTTCGGCATCCTCATCACCGGACCCAACACCGAAGCCTGGGCCACCTATCTCTTTTGTCTGTTTTTCACGATTGCAAGTGCGATCCTGGCGCGGAACCTGACGCGGGGGGCGCTGGGGCGTGAGTGGATGGCGATCCGGGATATGGACATCGCGGCGGAGATCATCGGGGTGAACCCGCTGAAGGCCAAGCTCACGGCCTTTGCAGTGAGTTCGTTCTTCGTGGGCATCTCGGGCGCCTTGTTCTTTGCGGTCTATCTGGGTGCGGTGGAAGTGGGTGAGGTCTTTGGCATCACCAAGTCGTTCCTTGTGCTCTTCATGATTATCATCGGGGGGCTGGGGTCCATTTTCGGCTGCTTTGCAGGGGCGGCGTTTCTGGTGCTGCTGCCCGTTGTGCTGAAGGTGATCGGGGCCGATATGCTGGGCTGGCCCACGGATATCGTGGCGCACCTGAACCTTGTGATCGTGGGCGGGCTGATCGTGATCTTCCTCATTGCAGAGCCGCATGGGCTGGCGCAGCTTTGGCGCGTCGCAAAGGAAAAATTGAGGTTGTGGCCTTTCCCGCATTAGGGTGAGGTCATGAGATGATGGCGGGGCTCACCCGCTCAACAGATGCCGGGGAACCGGCACATCGGAAAAAAACCAAGGGAGGTACACCGATGAAAATGACACTGGCAACCTGGGCCACCGCGGCCCTCATGGCGGCAAGCCCGGTGATGGCGGACCTCGTGTTCCCATCCCTGAGCTACCGTACAGGTCCTTTCGCAGCGGGGGGCATTCCCTTCGCGGATGGCTATGCAGATTACTTCACACTGCTGAATGAACGCGATGGCGGCATCGGCGGCGAGCCGATTAGGGTGATCGAATGTGAAACGGGATACAATACTGAAAGGGGCGTCGAATGCTATGAGAGCACCAAAGGCGAGGGCGCGCTCGTTTACCAACCGCTCTCCACTGGGATCACCTATCAGTTGATCCCGAAAGCAAGTGCGGACGGCATCCCCATTCACTCGATGGGATATGGTCGGACCTCGGCTGCGAACGGCAAGATTTTTGAGTGGGTCTTTAATTACCCGGGCACCTACTGGGATGCGGCGTCGATCATGGTTCAGCACGCCCGCGATCAGGAAGGTGGCACCCTCGAAGGAAAGAAGATCACACTGCTATATCACAACTCCGCATATGGCAAGGAGCCGATCCGCACGCTGGAAGAACTTTCCAAGCGCTATGGTTATGAATTGAATCTTCTGGCGGTTGACAGCCCGGGGCAGGAACAGAAGTCGCAGTGGCTGCAAATCCGCCGGGATCGTCCGGACTATGTATTTTTCTGGGGCTGGGGGGTCATGAACCAGGTCGCCATTCAGGAAGCCGCGAACATCCGTTTCCCGATGGAGAATTTCATCGGTGTCTGGTGGTCTGGCGCTGAACCTGACGTGTTGCCCGCCGGCGAAGGCGCTCATGGATACAAGTCAACCAACTTTACTGGTGTCGGTACTGGGTTTCCGATTTTCGAAGACATACAGAAATTCGTGGTGGATACAGGGAAAGCTGCTGGCGACGGATCAAATCTTGGGCAGGTACAATACAACCGTGGCATCTACGCTGCCATGCTTGCTGCTGAAGCTGTGAAAACGGCACAGGAGATCCATGGTGTGACAGACATCAACTCGGCCATGATGCGTGACGGAATGGAAGCGCTGGAAATGACGGAGGCCAAGATGGCGGCACTTGGTCTGCCGAACTTTGCACCTGAGTTCTCGGTGTCTTGTGTCGATCACAGCGGTCCGGGTGTTGCGCTGATCCAGCAGTGGGACGCGAAGGTGCAGCAGTGGAACGCTATCACAGATTTCATTAAGGCCGAGCGTGATGTCATCCAGCCTTTGATCGAGGCGGATTCACTGGCTTATGCTGCGGAAAACAACATCGAGGAACGTTGCAACTAAACACCAGAACCCCCGGCGGCGGGGTACCGCCGCCGGGTCTTTCCGTATTCAGGGGCCTTGCCATGCTTGACGAAGGAACCACTCCCCGGACCACCGCCGAGACGGTGCTTGAGGTCAACAATATCGAGGTGATCTACAACCACGTGATCCTCGTGCTGAAAGGCGTGAGCCTCAAGGTGCCAAAGGGCGGTATCACGGCGCTTCTGGGTGGCAATGGGGCAGGCAAGACGACCACGCTCAAGGCGATCTCGGGGCTTCTGGCCTCGGAGCGCGGTGAGGTCACCAAGGGCTCGATCAAGTACCATGACAAGGTGATCCAGCATCAGGACCCTGCCGATATCGTCAAATCAGGCGTGGTGCAGGTGATGGAGGGGCGTCACTGTTTCGAGCACCTCACGGTGGAGGAAAACCTGCTCACCGGGGCCTATACCCGGCGCGACGGCAATGCCGCGATCCAGCAGGACCTTGAACTGGTCTACAATTATTTCCCGAGGCTGAAGGAGCGGCGCAAGTCTCAGGCCGGTTATACATCCGGCGGAGAACAGCAGATGACGGCGATTGGCCGGGCGTTGATGTCCAAACCTGAAACCATTCTGCTTGATGAGCCCTCCATGGGGCTGGCCCCGCAACTGGTCGAGCAGATTTTCGAGATCGTGAAATCGGTGAATGAGAATGAAGGGGTGACCTTCCTTTTGGCAGAGCAGAACACCAATGTGGCGCTCAGGTTCGCGCATTATGGCTATATCCTGGAGTCGGGTCGTGTCGTGATGGACGGGCCTGCTGCTGAGCTTCGCGAAAATCCGGACGTCAAGGAATTTTACCTCGGCATGTCCGAACAGGGCCGGAAATCGTTTCGCGATGTCCGGAGCTATCGCCGCCGCAAGCGGTGGCTGTCGTGATTGATTGGAGAAATTGCATGACAAACATGATTTTTTTGAGACGTTTTGACACCTTCGATTTTGAACGGGGCAGCCGGGCCCTGACCCCTTGCGTGCTGGTTGGTTAGGCATGGCAGATTTCTTCGATGATCTTGAAACCCGCAGCGCCGACGAGCGCGCGGCAGATATCGCGCGTGCCTTGCCTGAACAGATTGCCAGAGCCCGGTCCTTGCCCGGTTACGCGGGCAGGCTTGATCCCTTTGACGCGGCCTCCATCGTGGATGAAACGGGTCTTGCAGATTTACCCGTCCTGCGGAAATCCGATCTGGGAGATGCGCAGGTCGGCAATATGCCATTCGGTGGCTTCACGACAAAGGCGGCGACCAGGTTCAGCCATGTCTTTCAGTCGCCGGGCCCGATCTATGAGCCGTTCAACGCGGGAAACGACTGGTTCAGGATGGGCCGGTTTCTGCATGCGGTGGGCATCGGTCCCGATGACATTGTGCAGAACTGTTTTGCCTATCATCTGACCCCCGCCGGTGCGATTTTTGAAAGCGGGGCCCAGGCCGTGGGGGCGACGGTGCTGCCCGCCGGGACCGGCCAGACCGAGCTACAGGTGATCGCGGCGCGGGATGTCGGCACGACGGCCTATGCGGGCACCCCGGATTACCTGAAGGTTATCCTCGACAAGGCGGATGAAATGGGCGTCCCGCTGTCCATCACAAAAGCGGCCGTTGGCGGCGGTGCCTTGTTCCCGTCGTTGCGCAGTGCCTATGCGGACCGGGGGATCGCCTGCCAGCAGTGTTATGCAACGGCGGACCTTGGGAACATCGCCTATGAATCCGCAGCACTCGACGGGTTGATCCTTGATGAAGAGGTTATCGTTGAAATCGTGACGCCCGGTACGGGAAATGCGGTGCAGGAGGGCGAGGTTGGCGAAGTCATCGTCACGTCCCTCAACCCGGATTACCCGCTGATCCGCTTTGCGACAGGGGACCTTAGCGCCTTCATGTTCGGCCAAAGCCCCTGCGGGCGCACCAACAAGCGCATCAAGGGCTGGATGGGCCGGGCCGACCAGACAACCAAGATCAAGGGCATGTTTGTGCGGCCCGAGCAGGTGGCCTCCTTCGTGGCGCATCATGACGATGTGGTCAAAGCCCGCGTGATCGTCAGCCGCGCCGAAGAACAGGATGTCATGACGGTCCGGGTCGAGACGCCTTGCAGCGATCCGTCCATCTATGCAGAGACGGTGATGGACACGTTGAAACTGAAGGCCACGGTCGAGGTTGTCCCGCCCGGAAGCCTTCCGAAAGATGGTCTGGTGATCGAAGACCAGCGCAGCTACGACTGAGCGCTGGCGCGGATCTGGCCTTTAGCGTATCGACCTGAAAGTCTAAATCACCTGCCTTACCAAGTGTACCCGGCCTCCCCCCCGGGGGGCTATACCCCCACCGAGGCTCGGGGGCTGGCCTCAGCTGTCAGGGGTCGTGTGGCAGATCAAAGGACTTCTCTCTAAAGCGTCATGCGAAAAACCTGAATCACGCAACGCTGCCTGAAATCAAAGATTGGGGCGCGTTACGTGATGCTTGATGTTTCAGGTATTTCGTCAGACGCTCTAGGTCGCTGGCGCCAGTTTGTCCTCGGTCCGGCTTTCAAAATCCGTGGCATCGTGGCGTTCGTGCAATTGCATTTCGGGCTCACCAGAAACGCGATTGACCATCCGTCCGCGTTGCACCGCTGGGCGCGCGTCGATTTTCTGCGCCCATCGCAGAACGTTCTTGTAGCTATCCACGTCCAGAAACTCTGCCGCGTCATAAAGCCTGCCCAGCACGAGTTGACCGTACCACGGCCAGATCGCGATATCCGCAATGGTATAGTCATTGCCCGCGATGAATTTCTTGGTCGCCAGCTCGCGATCAAGCACGTCAAGCTGCCGCTTGGTTTCCATCGTGAACCGGTTGATCGGATATTCGAATTTCTCCGGTGCATAGGCGTAGAAATGTCCGAAACCACCACCCAGATAGGGGGCCGAGCCCATTTGCCAGAAAAGCCAGGAGAGTGTTTCGGCCCGGGCACCGGCCTCCGCCGGGAGGAAGTGGCCGAACTTCTCCGCCAGATAGAGCAGGATTGCGCCCGATTCAAAAACCCGCTGTGGCCGGTCACCGGAACGGTCCATCAGCGCGGGGATCTTGGAATTCGGGTTTGCATCCACAAAGCCGGAGCCGAACTGATCCCCATCCCCGATCCTGATGAGCCAGGCGTCATATTCCGCGTCGCTGACCCCGAGTGCCAAAAGCTCCTCCAGCATCACGGTGACTTTCACGCCATTGGGCGTCGCCAGTGAATAAAGCTGCAAGGGGTGCTTGCCCAGGGGCAGGTCTTTGTCATGGGTCGGGCCCGCGATCGGCCGGTTGATGCTGGCGAACTTGCCGCCGTTTTCCGCCTCCCATGTCCAGACTGTTGGCGGGGTGTACGGGGCTTCTGTGGACATTCCGGACCTCTGCGTTGGCGTGGCTTTGTCCTGAAACCTATCCCTTGGACACCTGTACGCAAGGGCATCTGCGCCTGAATGGGCGATCTCACGCATATCTGATCGCAGGAGGCTTGCCAAAACCACGTCGCCGCGTGTTCATGAACGGGCGATGGTTAAGCTTCTCAAATGTATCCTGAACAGGCCTTTCGCCGACATGCGGCGGTGGGGTCTGATCGTCGGCGTGGCGCTCATGGCCCCCTTCATGGCACATGCGGAAACCCCGCCGAAGGTCGGGTTGCTGTGGCAGAACACCGGCTTGCCCGCGGTCTTTCCCTTGATCCTGAAGACGGACGCGGGTGCGGACTATTACCTGCGCCTGCACGCCGTGGACACAGGTGAGGCAAAGCTCGCGGCCTACGCGGTTGGGGGTCGATTTTTCAAGGTTCTGGTGCCGCCGGGCACCTATGACATCCGCGTGGCGTCCGGCACGGGTTGGCAGGGGGAGGCGGACCTCTTTGGCCCCGGAACGCGGTGGATCGACATCCCCGAGCCGCTGACCTTCGAGGTCCGGAACCATGCCACGAAGGGAGGGCATATGATTGATCTGCGGGGGCAGGATACCGCGCCCCCGGTCATCGAAGTGCGTTTCATCTGCCAAGGGCACGGTCAGGTTGGCCTCCCAAGGCCCTTGCCCCCTTACGAGGAAGTCGGGAGGTTTGGGACGCATCTGACTGACCGGGGGGTCTTGTTGCGGTATCCGGGGTCATTTTTTGATCCGACCCGCCGGGGCGATGCGGATCGCCCGGTCATTCCTACCGATTTCGCGCCCTATTTCTCAAAGCCGGAGTTTGACATACGCGCACGCCTCTGCTGACGAAAAAAGCCGCCCCAAGAGGCGGCTTTCCGATCAGTCTTTGCAGTGGTTCAGCCCTGACGGGCTTTGAACCGGCGCTGCGTCTTGTTGATCACGTAGACGCGGCCTTTGCGACGCACAACACGGCAATCGCGGTGCCGATTCTTGAGCGAGCGGAGCGAATTGCGAACCTTCATGGTCGTTCTCCTCATGTCGTGGCGCGGGCCAGCGCCGGGGTTGCGGGCAGCTCGCGACTGCGAGCCGATGAATAGGTGGTGGGCGATACTGGGATCGAACCAGTGACCCCTTCGATGTCAACGAAGTGCTCTACCGCTGAGCTAATCACCCACTTTGTAACGCCGATCCCCGAGCCCCAAACAAAAATGGGGCGCGAAAAGCCGCGCCTGCGCCGCGTCTATAAAAGGAGTCGCCAGAGGGATCAAGGGCTTTTGGTTTTCGATTTAACTGACACGCGCTTTATGCAAAGGTCGCCCCATGACGCATCGCGCTTACCATACCAGCCTGCCGGATCAGGATAAATCCTGCGTGGTGTTTGCATCGCCGCATAGCGGATCAGACTATCCCGCAGATATGATGCGGCGCAGTTGCCTGTCCGATGTGCTCATTCGGTCATCGGAAGATGCGTTTGTCGACCAATTGTTTGATTGTGCGCATGATTTTGGCGCGCGATTCATCAAGGCCGCGATGCCGCGGGCTTACGTGGATTTGAACCGCTCTCCGGAAGAACTCGACCCCGCCCTGATCGAAGGCGTGCGCAGGCAGGGCCACAACCCGCGCGTGGCGTCCGGTTTGGGTGTGATTCCACGCGTCGTCGCGAACGGGCGCGCGATCTATCGGGGTAAGATCGGCATGGGCGAAGCGCAGGCCCGTCTGGACCGGTACTGGTATCCTTATCACCGGCGTTTGCAGTCTTTGCTGGATGAGGCGCACCGTTTTCACGGGCAAGCGGTTCTGATCGATTGTCATTCCATGCCCCATGAGGCGGTCGAGAGCGTCGCCCGTACCGGCGCGCGCAGGCCCGATGTGGTTCTGGGCGACCGCTTCGGGGCCGCAGCATCCGGCAGCGTCGTGGACCGAGTGGAAGCCGCGTTCAAGGATCAGGGGTTCCGGGTTGCGCGGAACGCCCCTTTTGCAGGCGCCTATATTGCGCAGGCCTACGGGCGTCCTTCCCGGGGTCAGCACGCGGTTCAGGTTGAGCTGGACCGGTCGCTTTACATGGATGAAAGCCGGATTGTGCCCAACCGGAATTTCGAGGCCGTGCGCCGCGCCGTTCGTGCCGCCGTGGCAGAGATCACGCGGATCGGACAGGAACGGATGCCGCTGGCGGCTGAATAGCCCGGCGCGTCAGTTTCCGGATGTGTCGGCGCTACCCGGGAGCTTATCGAAGGGCGCGGCCCTTGAGAATGGCATCCGCCCCAAAACGTTCCCTGATCTCATCGGTCGCGCGTTCGGCGGCGGTGCGCTGTTGTGCCTGCGGGTCAAGCAGATCGCCTGACACATCGGCACCGTCTTCGGCGATGAGATCGGACAACCCGCAACCCAACAGGCGGTAGGGGCCCTGATCGCCGACCTGATCGAAGAGATGGCGCGCCGTGCGATAGATCGTATCTGCCATCTGTGTGCCGTCCCGCAGGCTCACCCGTCGCGACAGAAGCGAATGGTCTGAACGCTTGAGTTTCAGCGCGACCACCCGCCCGGCCAAATGTTTCGCCTTGGCCCGGTCAGCCACCTTTTCGGCCATGCGCCACAAATGCCCGTCGAGCAGATCCGGGTCTGACGTGTCTTCATGAAAGGTGGTTTCATTCGAGATGGATTTCATCGGCGTATGGGCCGAGACCCTGCGCCGGTCTTGCCCCCGCGCCAGATGCCACAACCGGTCCCCCATGGCACCGAACCGGGCGATGAGGTCGGTCTTTTCCCAGCGCAAAAGATCGGAAAACGTGCGGATCCCCGCTTTGTCCAGGGAGGCCTGTGCTGCGCCCCCGACCCCCCAGATCAGCCGCACCGGCTTGTCCTTCAGAAAGGCGGCGGTTTCGGCCTTGCCAATCACCGAGAACCCGTGCGGCTTGTCGAGGTCCGAGGCGACCTTGGCCAGAAACTTGTTGTGAGACAATCCGATCGAGCCTGTCAGGCCAAGCTCGCTTTGCATCTGTTTGACCAGGCGCGCCAGCATCGCCGCAGGCGGGGCCCCGTGCAGCCGCGCTGTGCCCGAGAGATCCATGAAGGCTTCATCCAGCGACAGAGGTTCAATGTCCGGGGTCAGCCGCTCCATCATGCGCCGGATGGCACGAGAGGCTTCGACGTAGGCCTCCATGCGGGGTTTGATGATGACGGCATCGGGGCAGAGTTTCAGCGCCTTGAACATCGGCATGGCGGATTTCACGCCGCGAATGCGCGCCACATAACAGGCGGTGGAGACGACGCCTCTGCGTCCGCCGCCGATAATGACGGGCTTGTTCTGGAGGCTGGGGTTGTCGCGCTTCTCGACCGATGCGTAGAAGGCGTCGCAATCCATATGCGCGATGGAAAGGGTATTCAGTTCCGCATGTGACACTACCCGGGGGCTGCCACAGACGGGGCAGCGCCTGGCCTCTGAAAATGGGGCAAAACAATCGCGGCACAGGCTTGGCATGACGCGAGTTTAGCGGCTTGGCTGCGGGTGTCCAAGGTGCTTTGACGATCGCGCAGGTCAGGGCGCCATTTTGCAGCACGGTTTCCCCCAACGTAAAAACCCCCCGCTGCGTCTAGCGGGGGGAGGTAACGAACCTCAGGAAGACATGGTTCGTTGGGGAGTATCACCTCTCAGCACCATACCACCTAAGGGCGAGTTCACCAAAGCGCCTTTGCGGTTTGATCTCTACATAATGTTGTCTGTTGTTCCGCTGCCACAGTCTGTAGCGTGGAAATTGCCTGATTCGATGAGCAGCTTCCGGTTGTGGATAACTCGAATTTCTGGCGCGTAATCAGCGATTTGGGCTCAGCGCCTGCGGGCTCTGCAACTCGTGCAGAATCGCTTCTGCTGCCGTGCGCGGGTTTTCCGCTGTCCAGACCGGACGTCCGACAACAATGTGGTCCGCCCCATCCGCGATGGCCGTGGCCGGGGTCGCCACGCGCTTTTGATCGCCCAGGGCAGCGCCTGCAGGCCGGACCCCCGGGGTCACGATCAACCGGCCCGTGGCAGAGGGCAAGGCACGGATCAGGGCCGCTTCCTGAGGGGAGGCGATCACACCATCTGCCCCGGCTTCAAACGCCCGATCCGCACGTTTCTGGACAAGGTCAGGGATTTTGCCCTGCTCGATCAGGCAGTCGTCCAGATCCTCCCGGTCAAGCGAGGTCAGAATTGTGACAGCGAGGATTTTCATGTCGGATTTCGCAGCGCCTTCCTTGGCAGCGCGGACCACATGCGGATCGCCGTGCACGGTCAGGAAATCGAGTTCGAACTGCGCCAACCCGCGCACGGCGGCTTCGATGGTGGCACCGATGTCAAAGAGCTTCATGTCGAGAAAGATGCGTTTGCCGTGTTCCTGCTTGAGCTCATTGGCAAGGGCGAGACCGCCGCCCGTCAGCATCCCCAGACCGATCTTGTAGAAGGAGACGGCATCACCCAGGCGGGCCGCGAGGTCGTGCCCGGCCAATGCGTTGGGGACGTCCAATGCAACGATAAGACGGTCATCTGCCATGCTCATGCTCCTTTTGGTGCTGGCTTTATGACGTTTGCCGTCTGCTGTCCACGAAGCTTATTCCTGCCAATGCAAAAAGCCCGGCCGTTGTGGGACTCACAAGGACCGGGCCAGTGACAGGGAGAGGAAACGCAAAAGGGCAATAAATGGCGTTTGCAATCTGGGGAAAGAGTGCAACTCCAAGACGAACAGTCTTGCCGCGCTGCGCCTCCCCCTGTCGGCCACGCGTGTGGACGCGGGCTTTATGTGTTGTCTTTGGGCGTACAATGCCAACTCGTTACCAGAGGAATACGCGT
This sequence comes from Pseudomonadota bacterium, assembly GCA_039196345.1. Lineage (GTDB taxonomy): Bacteria > Pseudomonadota > Alphaproteobacteria > Rhodobacterales > Rhodobacteraceae > Roseobacter. Next base: position 16,598 of record JBCCUU010000033.1, read on the forward strand.
TACCGAAAAACCTACTATCCCACCCTCTTGGCATTGAATTTAGGGATGAAAGCGGACGGCGTAACGGGGAAAGCTGTCGTGCTCTTCCCTCCGTAAATTGACCTACATCAGGGCAAAATTTACCTTTCCCCGGTACGCTTGCGGGTAGAGGGAAAGGGCCTCTTGACGCGCTGCGACCAGACGCCCACATACCTTTCAAGGTCCAGGATGCTGACGTGCCGCCAAGTCGGGCGCAGCATATGAGGGGCGCTTATAGAGAAGGAGAAGACGATGGACTTATCGAAGTTCACGGAGCGGTCGCGCGGCTTCATTCAGGCGGCGCAGACCATTGCCACACGGGAAAACCACCAGAGGCTGGCCCCCGAACACCTGTTGAAAGCACTATTGGACGATGACCAGGGGCTGGCGAGCAACCTGATCGCGGCGGCGGGCGGCCAGCCCGGGCAGGTGTTGCAGGCCGTCGATCTGGCGCTTGGCAAGATGCCGCAGGTCACGGGCGACGCGGCACAGGTCTATGTGGATGGTACGACGACCAAGGTGCTTGCAGAGGCGGAGGCGCTGGCGAAGAAAGCCGGGGACAGCTTTGTCCCGGTGGAGCGTATTTTGATGGCGCTCTGCATGGTGAAATCCGGGGCCAAGACCGCGCTGGACGCGGGCAAGGTCACGGCGCAGGGGCTGAATGCAGCCATCAATGATGTGCGCAAGGGCCGTACTGCCGACACCGCGACCGCAGAAGAGGGCTATGACGCGCTGCGGAAATACGCGCTGGATCTGACGGAGCGTGCAGAGGCGGGCAAGATCGACCCGATCATCGGCCGCGATGAGGAAATCCGCCGCGCCATGCAGGTACTGAGCCGCCGGACCAAGAACAACCCGGTGCTTATAGGGGAGCCGGGTGTCGGCAAGACAGCGATTGCCGAGGGTCTTGCCCTGCGCATCGTCAATGGCGACGTGCCGGAAAGCCTGCGCAACAAGAAGCTTCTGGCGCTCGACATGGGCGCGCTGATCGCGGGCGCGAAGTATCGCGGTGAGTTCGAGGAACGTCTGAAAGCGGTCCTGACCGAGGTCACGGAAGCGGCGGGCGAGATCATCCTCTTTATTGACGAGATGCACACGCTGGTGGGTGCAGGCAAGAGCGATGGCGCGATGGACGCGGCCAACCTCATCAAACCTGCGCTGGCGCGGGGCGAATTGCACTGCGTAGGGGCCACGACGCTCGATGAGTACCGCAAATACGTCGAGAAAGACGCGGCGCTGGCGCGGCGCTTCCAGCCTGTCATGGTGCTGGAGCCGACGGTGGAGGACACCGTGTCGATCCTGCGCGGCATCAAGGAGAAATACGAGTTGCACCACGGTGTGCGGATATCAGACAGTGCGCTGGTCGCCGCGGCAACGCTCAGCCATCGCTATATCACCGACCGGTTCCTGCCGGACAAGGCGATTGACCTCGTGGATGAGGCCGCGTCGCGCCTGCGCATGGAGGTGGACAGCAAGCCCGAAGAGCTCGACGCGCTGGACCGTCAGATCCTGCAGATGCAGATCGAGGCGGAAGCCTTGCGGCTGGAAGATGACGCCGCCAGCAAGGATCGTCTGGAGACGCTGGAAAAAGAGCTGGCGGAGTTGCAGGAACGCAGTGATGCGATGACCGCAAAGTGGCAGGCCGAACGCGACAAGCTTGCGGGCGCACGCGACATCAAGGAACTGCTCGATCAGGCGCGCGCGGAACTGGAGATCGCAAAGCGTGAAGGCAATCTGGCGCGTGCCGGTGAATTGTCCTACGGCGTGATCCCGCAGCTTGAAAAGCAGCTTGGGGACGCGGAAGGCCGCGAAGACAACGACCTGATGGTCGAGGAAGCTGTCCGGCCTGAACAGATCGCCAGTGTTGTGGAGCGTTGGACAGGTATCCCCGCAGGCAAGATGCTGGAAGGCGAGCGCGACAAGCTTCTGCGCATGGAAGACCAGTTGCACACCCGTGTGATCGGGCAGCAAACCGCCGTGCGGGCACTGTCAAACGCGGTGCGTCGCGCGCGGGCCGGGCTCAACGACGAAAACCGTCCGCTTGGGTCTTTCCTCTTCCTCGGGCCAACCGGCGTCGGCAAGACCGAGTTGACCAAGGCGGTGGCAGAGTTCCTCTTTGACGATGACAACGCGATGGTCCGCATCGACATGTCGGAGTTCATGGAGAAACACGCGGTTGCCCGTCTGATTGGCGCGCCGCCGGGCTATGTCGGCTATGACGAAGGCGGCGTGCTCACCGAAGCGGTGCGGCGCCGACCGTATCAGGTGGTGCTTTTTGACGAGGTTGAAAAGGCACACCCGGATGTTTTCAACGTGCTTTTGCAGGTGCTGGACGATGGCGTCCTGACCGATGGGCAGGGCCGCACGGTTGATTTCAAGCAGACGCTCATCATCCTGACCTCCAATCTTGGGGCGCAGGCGCTCAGCCAGTTGCCGGATGGCGCCGATGCGTCACAGGCCAAGCGCGACGTCATGGATGCGGTGCGCGCCCACTTCCGCCCGGAATTCCTCAACCGGCTGGATGAGACGATCATCTTTGACAGGTTGGGCCGTGAGGACATGGACGGCATCGTCGACATCCAGATGGCCCGGCTGCTCAAACGGCTGGCCGGACGCAAGATCACGCTGAACCTTGATGAAGGTGCGCGCAAATGGCTCGCGGACGAAGGGTACGACCCGGTGTTTGGCGCAAGACCGCTGAAGCGTATCATCCAGCGTGCCTTGCAGGACCCGCTGGCCGAAATGCTGCTGGCCGGTGACGTCAAGGATGGCGATGTGGTTGAGGTCAGCGCTGGCAGCGAGGGCCTGGTGATCGGGGACCGGGTCGCCGCCACCAACAGACCAAAGCCGGACGATGCCGTGCTGCATTAACAAAAAGGGCCCGGTGGCACGCACCACCGGGCCCGACGCTTGCCAAGCCGTGTTTAGCTTTGCGGCGGCAGGATCACCGAATCGATCACGTGGATCACGCCGTTTGAGGTTTCGATGTCCGCTGTGACGACGGAGGCGTCGTTGACTTTCACGCCATCGTCCAGGTCGATCATGATTTCAGAGCCCTGAACGGTCTTGGCGGCCATGTCGTCGCTGAGGTCGGTCGACATCACCTTGCCCGGTACAACGTGATAGGTGAGTACCGCGACCAGCTGGTCCTTGTTTTCCGGCTTCAGCAGGGTTTCAACCGTGCCCTCGGGCAGCGCTGCAAAGGCTTCGTCTGTCGGGGCGAAGACGGTGAAGGGGCCTTCGCTCTTCAGGGTCTCTACCAGTTCAGCGGCGCTGACGGCGGCGACCAGTGTTTCAAAGGTGCCGGCGTTGACGGCAGTGTCGACGATGTCTTTCTTCGCACCATAGCTGCCGGCAAAGACAGCGGTTCCCGCAATGGCGGCTGCGGCGGTCATGGTGATGAGTGACTTGCGAAACATGTAGAACTCCTGAGTTGGTTTCTGTGCTCTGCCGTCATCGGCATTGCGAGGGAAACGCAGAAGATGCGCAGTCAGATCACCCGGGTTTTGGTGTTTTTGCGTTTGACAGAAAAGGGCGTTGGACTAAGCGGGGGGCCTTGCCGATTTCAACTCACAAAAATGTCAGCCCTGGTGAGCGGCACGCATTGACGATGCCGGTCCGGGCTTGCAGTAAGGCGGCATGAGAATGCCCCCCGACATGGTCCTGTTTGATTGCGACGGCGTCTTGGTCGACAGCGAACCCCTGACCGCTGAGGTCTTGCGCAAGAGCCTTGCCGGGCATGGATTGCCCTTATCCCGCCACGACCTCGACGAGATGTTTCTGGGCGGGACCATCATGGGGCTGGCGGATACGGCAAGACAGATGGGCGCGCAGCTTCCAGCCAGTTGGATCGACGACATCTATGAAGAGATTTTCGCCGTCCTCGGCGCGCGGGTGGAGGTCATTGACGGCATCTGGCAGGTGCTCGATGCCCTTGACGGTGCCGGGGTTGCCTATGCTGTCGGCTCGAACGGGCCCCACAGGAAGATGCAGGTGACGCTTGGCCGGACGGGGTTGATCGACCGCTTTCATGGCCGGGTCTACTCGCGCGAGGATGTCGCCTCCCCCAAGCCCGCGCCAGATGTCTACCTCAGGGCAGCAAGCGATGCGGGTATCGCACCTGTCCGTTGTGTGGTCATCGAAGACAGCCCCAACGGCGCGCGGGCCGGGGTCGCGGCGGGCATGCAGGTTTTCGGCTTTGCGGCCGAGACACCCGCCGCGCGGCTCGACCCTGTTTGCGACAGGGTTTTCGCACGCATGCGCGACCTGCCAGCGCTTCTGGGGCTTTGAAACACAGCCAACATTACAGTGACCTGTTTGAAACGTGAGCCAAATTGGTTTGGAACATCGGCCAGCGGCCTCTACATCCGGTTCAACAGAAGGGTAACCGGAGCACGCAATGGCTTTTCGCTGGAAGAACACACTGAAGGATCGGGATGTCACGGAGGAGGGGGTTTACCTCAACCGGCGCCAACTGATGGGGGCAGCGGCTGGTCTGGGCGTTGTTGCGGCGGCCCCCGCCCTGGCCGAAGACGCACCGTTGGAGCCGAACTCCTGGGAAGACATCACGCAGTACAACAACTTCTATGAGTTCGGGACCGGCAAGACCGACCCCGCGACCTATGCGCATGCCTTGACCACATCGCCCTGGACGGTGACCATCGACGGCCTGGTCGACCGCCCGGCGGAATATGCGTTCGAGGACATCATGAAAGCGATGACGGTAGAGGAGCGGCTCTACCGGTTTCGCTGTGTCGAGGCGTGGTCGATGGTGATCCCCTGGAATGGTTTTGAGCTGGCGGACCTGCTTGACCTTGCCGGGGTTCAGGAGGGGGCGAAATACGTGCGTTTCGAAACGCTCTACCGCCCGTCCGAGATGCACGGCCAAAAGGCGAACTGGATCGACTGGCCTTATGTCGAGGGGCTGCGGCTGGATGAGGCGATGCATCCGCTGACGATTATGGCGACAGGAATTTATGGCAAGGATATTCCGAACCAGAACGGCGCGCCATTGCGGCTGGTCGTGCCGTGGAAATACGGGTTCAAATCCATCAAGTCCGTCGTGAAGATCACGCTGACGGATGAAGAGCCGCTGAACACCTGGCAGCAATTGCAACCGCGCGAATACGGCTTCTATTCGAACGTCAATCCGAACGTGGACCATCCGCGCTGGTCACAGGCCACGGAGCGGGTCATTGGCGGAGGTCTCTTCCAGCCCCGCATCCCGACGTTGATGTTCAATGGCTACGAAGAAGAGGTGGCCAGTCTCTACGAAGGAATGGACCTGACCAAATTCTACTAGCCGAAAACGACCTGATGCAGAATGCGCCCCGGCAAAAGCGTAAAGAGGCCCGCGCCGATCAACGCATAGAGGTAGAGGCTTTTCATCGAGGCTGAATGGGTTGCGATATTTCCGGCACGCGCGGCCCATACCGCCCGGACCAGATTATAGAGCGCCCAGATCGAAAGAAGGTGTATAGGACTGAAGGGCCCGATGAGCCGCAAGTCGTGGATCCAGAAACTGCTGAGCGCAACGAACCCAAGCGCTGCCACCCAAACGTAGCCGGTCGCACGGTGCAGCCGCGTTCCTTTTTTCAGGGCAAGCAAGAAGACACCGGCCAGCAGCGCGAAGACAGCCGCTAAGGTGTGCAACTGGATGATGAGACCTGATTGGTAAAGTGGAGCGAGTGAGATGAGCCAATCCTTCGGGCATCAGGAGGGGATGAAACAGCCGTCATTTAGGCGTCGATTGACCGACCGTGTCAACGCCGGTCTCCGCGCGGTACCGAGCTGGCCGCTCTATATCCTGCTTTTGCTGCCTGTGCCGTGGCTCTTGTATCTGGCGCAGACCGGGGGGCTGGGGCGCGAACCCATCAAGGCCTTGGAACACGCGTTGGGAGAGATCGCGCTTCAGTTGCTTATCGCCGGTCTCTGCGTGACACCGTTGCGCCAGCATCTGGGCGTGAACCTCCTGAAGTTTCGGCGCGCGCTTGGATTGCTCGCCTTTATATATGTCACGCTCCACCTGCTGGTCTGGCTTGTGCTGGACATCGGCATTCTCAGTCAGATCTGGGCGGATATTCTCAAGCGTCCCTACATCACGATCGGGATGGCGGGGTTCGTGTTGATGCTGCCACTGGCCATCACGTCAAATAACCTGTCGATCCGCCGGATGGGGCCGTCCTGGCGCAAGCTGCACCGCCTTGTCTATCTCGTCGTCCTTCTCGGGGCGGTACATTTCATCATGGTCAAGAAGGTCTGGGAGCTGGAGCCACTGATCTACCTTGCCGCGATTCTGGCACTCCTGGTCCTGCGGCTTCCCAAGAAGCGCAAACCACAAGCAGCCTGACCGGGGTTTGCCCGGGAAAGAGGCAGTTTGTGAAGCGCTGGTGGGGCAAATCAGTGGGCGGATTCAGTCCGCAGCCGAATTCTCAGGACAAATCGGAGCAGCGAGTCGCTCTTTTTCGCGACTCAAGCCAAGAATCTTCGGCGAGTCGCCCTGAGTCTTGCCGCGATTCAGGGAGATTTTCGGGTGAGAGTCGCCTGCTCTTGGGGATAAGGCTGTGGATACCGCTATATCTAGGGTTTTCATCCTTGAGTCTGCCCTAAGGTAAACGAAATATTTTTACCTCTGATGGCGTTTTGGTGAAATTTTTTTCCGCAAGTATCTGTTTTTATGAGGGAAACAGGAATTTCGCAAAAAAAACGCAGTTTCTTAAAAAAAGGGCTTGCGGGTCCCGCCCACTAACCGTAGAACCCCCCTCACCGGCGGCGCAGAGATGCACCAACGGGGCGCCAGACGGGCGGGACAGAGCGGAAACGCAACGAACCGAAACGAGACGCAACGACAAAAATCAGAGGTAAACGAGGCGGGGCGCGCCAAAGAAGTTAGGGCGCATCTCAGTCGATTTTGTCTCTACGCTCTTTGAAATTGATGAATATCTGAAGAGATATGTGGGCGGTTTGGTCTATTTCGATGGATCAACGTCTGTATATCGCGCTAGTAGGGGCAACCCGATGATCTAGTGTCAGCTTCACTGTTTGTACGGCTTTCGGTTTCTGATGAAACCAGAAGCACAACAAACAGATGACTATTGGATATGTTCTGCCCAGGCCGGGCAGATCAAAACATATCCAGTGATGTGCAGAGGTTCGAACGTCAAGGATAAGCTCGCAAGAGCTTTTCAACTTGAGAGTTTGATCCTGGCTCAGAACGAACGCTGGCGGCAGGCCTAACACATGCAAGTCGAGCGCTCTCTTCGGAGGGAGCGGCGGACGGGTGAGTAACGCGTGGGGATGTGCCCTTCTCTAAGGAATAGCCACTGGAAACGGTGAGTAATACCTTATACGCCCTTCGGGGGAAAGATTTATCGGAGAAGGATCAACCCGCGTTAGATTAGATAGTTGGTGGGGTAATGGCCTACCAAGTCTACGATCTATAGCTGGTTTTAGAGGACGATCAGCCACACTGGGACTGAGACACGGCCCAGACTCCTACGGGAGGCAGCAGTGGGGAATCTTAGACAATGGGCGAAAGCCTGATCTAGCCATGCCGCGTGAGTGATGAAGGCCCTAGGGTCGTAAAGCTCTTTCGCCAGGGATGATAATGACAGTACCTGGTAAAGAAACCCCGGCTAACTCCGTGCCAGCAGCCGCGGTAATACGGAGGGGGTTAGCGTTGTTCGGAATTACTGGGCGTAAAGCGCACGTAGGCGGATCGGAAAGTTGGGGGTGAAATCCCGGGGCTCAACCCCGGAACTGCCTCCAAAACTATCGGTCTAGAGTTCGAGAGAGGTGAGTGGAATTCCGAGTGTAGAGGTGAAATTCGTAGATATTCGGAGGAACACCAGTGGCGAAGGCGGCTCACTGGCTCGATACTGACGCTGAGGTGCGAAAGCGTGGGGAGCAAACAGGATTAGATACCCTGGTAGTCCACGCCGTAAACGATGATAGCTAGCCGTCGGAGAGCATGCTCTTCGGTGGCGCAGTTAACGCATTAAGCTATCCGCCTGGGGAGTACGGTCGCTAGATTAAAACTCATAGGAATTGACGGGGGCCCGCACACGCGGTGGAGCATTTGGTTTAATTCGAAGCAACGCGCAGTACCTTACCAACCCTTGACATCCTTGTCGCGGTTTCCAGAGATGGAGTCCTTCAG
>JBCCUU010000034.1:0-23881 GCA_039196345.1 Pseudomonadota bacterium
GCGATGGAAAACGGCCTGCGCTTTGCGATCCGCGAAGGCGGCCGCACCGTCGGCGCCGGTGTTGTATCAAAAATTACCGAATAATTTTTGATCCCGTGGAAGCCCCTGCAGCCGTCGTCGCATCACGACGACGGTGCGCAGAGCGCAATAACACGCTGAAAGCAACTCTCCCAACAAAGCCCGCCCCACGGCGGGCTTTGTCATGTCAGGAATGTCGTAGTCACTGCGGTGCCACGGCGATAGTGAGTCAAAAATACAACGCGAGAGCGTGAAGTGCGCAAACCCAGGCTTTAACAGGTTTTTTTGGCAGCGACTGAGATACGGTGCGGGAAACTTAACAGACTTGCATCATCAAAGATATTTCGAGACGCCTTTCAATGACGATCCCAACTATGCCGAATTCCATCCCATTACCCGCAAACAGCCCCGCGCGCGCGTCGAAAAAAAGCTCTTCTAGGCGCCTGGCTGTTTCCACGCTTGTCGCCTTTGGTTTGCTTGCATCTGCAGTGCCTGTACCCGCGGGCGACCTCATTATCGGGCTTGGCGTCGACAACATCGATGAAGACGGAGCATCCGAAGCGGTTGCCTTTCAGTTGGAGTATCACCTTGATCCGATCCGGCAGTACGCGTGGGGTTCGGTGGCGCTGATGGGGGTCGCGGAAACCGACGAGGATGAGGACATCTACATCGGCGCGGGGATGTCCCTTGTCTGGGATGTCTCGCCAGCCTGGTTTGTCGAAAGCAGCGTTGCCGCGGGCTACTATGATGCAGGCAGTGACGGCCTTGATCTGGGCGGCGAGGTTCAGTTCCGCACGTTGCTGGGGGTTGGCTATCGGCTGTCCGAAGCATCGCGGATTTCGCTTGCCATCGATCATCTGTCGAATGCAGGTCTGGAAGATGAAAACCCGGGCCGCAATGCGCTGCACTTGCGCTATGGCCGCTCATTCTGAACGACCCGGCCCGCTGCTGGGAACTGCCTGTTGAAAACGCGGGCAGTTTTTCGAATTTGACCATTGCGTTTTGCCGCGACTCCCCCTAAGACGCCCAAGTCCTGAGAGGGTGCGGCCTGCCGTGCCCTCTTTCAGTTCAAGACAAAGACGCGATGAGGGTCTGCGATGAGCGCTTATCCTCCTCTCCGATCTGGGCCCTAAGATAAAGGGTGATGACAATGGCGATCCAAAGCCAAAACATCCGCATTCGCCTCAAGGCGTTTGACTACCGCGTGCTGGATGCTTCTACACAAGAAATCGTCAACACGGCCAAGCGCACCGGTGCTTCCGTTCGCGGCCCCATCCCGCTGCCGAACAAGATTGAGAAGTTCACCGTTCTGCGTGGTCCACACGTTGACAAGAAATCCCGTGACCAGTTCGAAATCCGCACGCACAAGCGCCTGCTGGATATCGTTGATCCGACCCCACAGACCGTTGACGCGCTGATGAAGCTCGACCTCGCGGCTGGTGTGGACGTCGAGATCAAGCTGCAGTCCTAAACGTCAGGGAGGGTATCAGATATGTTGCGCTCAGGCGTTATTGCGAAAAAGGTCGGGATGACCCGGCTGTTCATGGAAGACGGCAAGCAGATCCCTGTGACCGTTCTTCAACTCGAAAAGCTTCAGGTTGTCGCCCAACGCACCAATGAGAAAGACGGCTACTCCGCTGTTCAGCTGGGTGCAGGCACAGCAAAGGCGAAACGCACGTCTCAGGCCATGCGCGGTCACTTCGCAGCGGCGAAGGTGGAACCAAAGCGCAAGGTGGCCGAGTTCCGCGTGGACGAGGAAAACCTGATTGGCGTGGGTGAGGAAATCACCGCCAACCACTACTTCGAAGGTCAATTCGTCGACGTGGCGGGCACATCCATCGGTAAGGGCTTTGCCGGCGCGATGAAGCGCCATAACTTCGGTGGTCTGCGTGCGTCGCACGGTGTGTCAATCTCGCACCGGTCGCATGGCTCAACAGGCCAGTGTCAGGACCCGGGCAAGGTCTTCAAAGGCAAGAAGATGGCCGGTCACATGGGTGCTGCCCGTGTCACCACGCAAAACCTTCAGGTCGTCCGCACCGACGCAGACCGTGGCCTGATCATGGTCAAGGGCGCTGTTCCGGGCTCGAAAGGCGGCTGGGTGACGGTCAAGGATGCGGTCAAGAAACCGTTCCCCGAGAATGCGATCCTGCCCGCGGCTCTGAAATCTGCGGCGGAAGCAGCGGCGAAAGCGGCCGAAGAAGCGGCAGCAGCAGCGGCGGCAGAGGCAGAGGCCGAAGCCAAGCGTCTGGCCGAAGAGCAAGCGGCGCAGGAAGCCGAAGCGCTGAAAGCCGCAGAAGCTGAAATCGCGGCTGAAGGTTCTGATGAGGCACCGGCAGCTGACGAAGACAAGAAAGAAGGTGACGCATGAAACTCGATGTCATCAAACTCGACGGCAACAAGGCCGGTTCGGTAGAGCTGGACGAAGCGCTCTTTGGGCTGGAGCCCCGCGCGGACATCCTGCACCGTGTTGTACGCTGGCAGCGCAACAACGCGCAGGCCGGGACGCACAAGGTCAAGACGCGGTCGGAGACCAGCTATTCGACCAAGAAGATCTACCGCCAGAAAGGCACCGGTGGCGCACGTCACGGGGACCGCAACGCGCCGATCTTCCGCAAGGGTGGTATCTACAAGGGCCCGACCCCGCGCAGCCATGGTCATGACCTGACCAAGAAGTTCCGCAAGCTGGGTCTGCGTCACGCCTTGTCCGCGAAAGCCAAGGCAGGTGAACTGGTCATCATCGAAGACGCCGCAGCAGAGGGCAAAACCGCCGCGCTGGCCAAACAGGTTGCAAACCTTGGCTGGAAACGCGCGCTGGTGATCGACGGCGCAAGCGTCAACGAGAACTTCGCCCAAGCCGCGCGCAACATCGAAGGTCTGGATATCCTGCCGACGATGGGCGCAAACGTATATGACATCCTCAAGCGTGACACATTGGTGATCACCAAAGCGGGTGTCGAAGCATTGGAGGCTCGTTTGAAATGAACGCCAAGGCAGAACATTACGATGTGATCCGCAAGCCGATCATCACCGAGAAAGCGACAATGACCTCCGAAAACGGGGCGGTTGTTTTCGAGGTGGCGATGGACAGCAACAAACCCCAGATCAAGGAAGCTGTCGAGGCGCTCTTTGGTGTGAAGGTCAAGGCGGTCAACACCACGATCACCAAGGGGAAGGTCAAGCGGTTCCGGGGCCAGATGGGCAAACGGAAAGACGTGAAGAAAGCCTATGTGACCCTTGAAGAAGGCAACACAATCGATGTGACCACGGGTCTCTGATCCTGGTTGCAGAAGGTTCTGAATGTCCCCCGCCTTGCGCGGGGGATTTTTTTGCCAAACGACGACAACCCGGGGCGATACGCCCGCCTTGCAGGGAGGGACAGCAACCTACCTTCGCTCATTTGTTTATTGATCGCCAACTGTTTTGTATTATTCTAACGGAAGTTGAGTGATTGCTATTGAGAGAGTGTGCTGTGGTGCTGGTCAGGTCATCGGGGATTTTGATCACGGGTATGATCCTCCTTGGGGGGATGGCCGCAGATGCGCAAGACAGGCCCGGCTGGAGCACGCAGGTTGACGGGCTCGCGACTTATCAGGGCGAGACCGATCTCGACGACGGTTCGGATTTCAGTGCCAACCGCACGTTCCTGCGGGGCACGTCACAATACAGCTTCGGCGACGGGTCTTCGGTCGGGTTTTCGGCGAGCCTGGGCGCTTTCGACTATGACTTTGGCGGGGCCGCTGAAGCGCCCTGGGACAACATACGTGACCTGCGGCTCTCCATTCCGATGCGCCTGCGGGCCTCGGAAAACACGACGATCTTTGTCTCTCCGCAAGTGCGTTGGGATTATGAAAGCGGTGCTGACGCGAGCGACGGGGATACTTACGGGGTCTTTGCCGGTGTCGCCTGGGAAATAAGTGACAGCCTGACGATCGGCCCCGCGCTTGGCGCCTACAGTCAGTTGGAGGACAGCGGCGCCGATGTTTTCCCGGCCCTTCTGATCAATTGGGATATCAACGAACGCTGGAACCTGAACACCGGGTCGGGGCTCGGCGCGACCGGCGGGCCGGGGCTGACGCTTGGCTACACGATAAACGATTCGATCAAGCTCACCCTGTCCGCGCGTGTCGAAAGTGTCCAATTCCGCCTGGACGACAACGGCGTGGCACCTGACGGTGTGGGCGAAGATGAAAGCACGCCCGTTGTGCTGTCATTGCAGTATGAACCAAACCCTGGCGTGTCGGTCAGCGCATTTGCCGGCGCAGAGTTTGACGGCAGGCTTCGCCTGGACGATTCCGATGGCAACCGCATCAGCAGCCAGTCTTACGATACGGCACCCCTTGCCGGGATCGCGGTTCGGCTCAGGTTCTGACCGCACCGCGCGCGCGTTCAAGGGCGCGCATCTGCTGCCTGCGGATCGTGATGGCAGAAAAACATCTCCACTAGTGCTTGACCCCCGCGTCCGACTTGAATAGGTGAACCCATCGGCAAGGCCCCGGATTCGTCCGGGGCTTCGTTGTTGTCCGCGCGGGGTCCCCTGACGTGAGGCATCTAACCGGGCACCTACGGGGGCCTTTATACCATAGGCGCCGCAAGGCGTCGTTTAGCAAAACGGAAGACAGACAACATGGCACTCAAGTCGTATAAACCGACGACGCCGGGCCAGCGTGGGCTGGTACTGATCGACCGTTCGGAGCTCTGGAAAGGCCGTCCGGTCAAAGCCCTCACCGAAGGCTTGACCAAGAACGGCGGACGGAACAACACCGGACGGATCACGATGCGCCGCAAAGGCGGCGGGGCCAAGCGCCTCTACCGGATCGTTGACTTTAAACGGAACAAGATGGATGTGGCGGCCACGGTCGAGCGCATCGAATATGACCCCAACCGGACAGCCTTCATCGCGCTTGTGAAATACGAAGACGGCGAGCAGGCCTATATCCTCGCGCCTCAGCGTCTGGCGGTTGGCGACACGGTTGTGGCGAGCCAGAAGGCCGACATCAAACCCGGCAACGCGATGCCCTTCTCCGGCATGCCGATCGGGACAATCGTGCACAACATCGAGATGAAGCCCGGCAAGGGCGGTCAGATCGCCCGTGCCGCCGGTACCTACGCCCAGTTCGTAGGGCGTGATGGTGGCTACGCGCAGATCCGCCTCAGCTCTGGCGAGCTGCGTCTGGTGCGTCAGGAATGCATGGCGACCGTAGGTGCTGTGTCCAACCCCGACAACTCCAACCAGAACTACGGTAAAGCGGGCCGCATGCGCCACAAGGGCGTCCGCCCCTCTGTGCGTGGTGTGGTGATGAACCCGATTGACCACCCGCATGGTGGTGGTGAAGGCCGGACCTCCGGTGGTCGTCACCCGGTGACCCCGTGGGGCAAGCCGACAAAGGGTGCCAAGACCCGCAACAAGAACAAAGCGTCCAGCAAGCTGATCATCCGCTCGCGGCACGCCAAGAAGAAAGGGCGCTAACACATGGCTCGCTCTGTATGGAAAGGCCCTTTTGTCGACAGTTACGTGTTGAAAAAGGCCGAAGCGGCCCGCGAATCGGGACGCAACGAAGTGATCAAGATCTGGTCGCGCCGCTCGACAATCCTGCCCCAGTTCGTTGGGCTGACGTTTGGCGTTTACAACGGCCACAAGCATATCCCGGTCAACGTGACCGAGGACATGATTGGTCAGAAATTCGGTGAGTATTCACCGACGCGGACCTACTACGGTCACGCGGCTGACAAGAAGGCGAAGCGCAAATGAGCAAGGATAAGAATCCCCGCCGCGTGGCGGATAATGAAGCCATGGCAAAACTGCGCATGCTTCGCACCAGCCCGCAAAAGCTGAACCTGGTGGCTGCGATGATCCGTGGCAAGAAGGTGGACAAGGCCCTGACGGACCTGACCTTCTCCAAAAAGCGGATCGCGGGTGACGTGAAGAAATGCCTTCAGTCCGCCATCGCAAACGCTGAAAACAACCACAACCTCGACGTGGACGAGCTGATCGTCGCAGAGGCCTATGTGGGCAAGAACCTGACCATGAAGCGCGGACGCCCGCGTGCACGTGGCCGCTTTGGCAAGATCATCAAGCCCTTCGCGGAAATCACCATCAAAGTGCGTCAGGTAGAGGAGCAAGCCTAATGGGTAACAAAGTCAATCCGATTGGCATGCGCCTGCAGGTGAACCGCACCTGGGACAGCCGCTGGTATGCCGACACGAAAGACTACGGCGATCTTCTGCTCGAAGACCTTCGTATTCGTGAGTTCATCAAGGAAGAGTGCAAGCAGGCCGGTGTGGCCCGTGTGATTATCGAGCGTCCGCACAAAAAGTGCCGCGTAACGATTCACACTGCGCGTCCCGGTGTCATCATCGGTAAGAAAGGGGCGGACATCGAAGGTCTGCGCCAGAAAATCGCCAAGATGACCGATAGCGAACTGCACCTGAACATCGTTGAAGTGCGCAAGCCGGAGCTTGACGCCGCCCTCGTCGGTGAGAGCATCGCACAGCAGCTGGAGCGTCGGGTTTCCTTCCGCCGTGCCATGAAGCGTGCGGTTCAGAACGCGATGCGCATGGGTGCTTTGGGCATCCGCGTGAACGTTGCGGGGCGTCTCGGCGGGGCAGAGATCGCGCGGACCGAATGGTACCGCGAGGGTCGCGTGCCGTTGCACACTCTGCGGGCCGACATCGATTACGCACACGTGGAAGCCACGACTGCCTATGGCATCATTGGCATCAAGACCTGGATCTTCAAAGGCGAGATCATGGAACACGATCCTTCCGCGCGTGACCGTAAAGCACAGGAACTCCAGGATGGCCCGGCACCTCGTGGTGCAGGCGGTCGTCGCTAAGGAGGAATGAGAAATGCTTCAACCAAAGCGCACTAAATTCCGTAAGCAGTTCAAGGGCTCGATCAAAGGGCTGGCAAAGGGCGGGTCTGACCTGAACTTTGGCACCTATGGTCTCAAGGCGATTGAACCCGAGCGTGTGACAGCGCGTCAGATCGAGGCCGCACGCCGCGCGATGACACGTCATATGAAACGTCAGGGTCGCGTCTGGATCCGGATTTTCCCGGATGTGCCTGTGACCGCCAAGCCGATCGAAGTACGGATGGGTAAGGGTAAGGGCTCCGTCGACCGTTGGGCGGCGAAGGTCAAGCCGGGCCGCATCATGTTCGAGATCGACGGCGTCAATGACGACGTGGCCCGTGAGGCGCTGCGTCTGGCGGCCATGAAACTGCCGATCAAGACCCGCGTTGTTGTGCGGGAAGACTGGTGATTTACCGCTGAGACTTGGTTTCAGCCAAGGTTCAAAACCCCGCCCCCGTGGCGGGGTTTTTTTGTATGGCGCTTCAGGATCTCTTGAATGGCAGCGCAGTCCCGTCGTCAGCGGGGTGATCCTGCCCAGCCGACATCAGCGCCGCATTGTGTTCCCTTTGATCTTCGATGGCGTAGCTGCAGCTGGAAATCTGCCAGACCGTGCCATTGAATTTGAGGACAGATAAAGCGGGAAATGGGTTACGGGTGATGACGTTGCCCGTAATCAACCGCGTTTCATGCATGGCGACCACTGTCTGCGGGTCGGTAAAGGAGGCTTCAACACAATGGCGGACCATATCGGTCACGCCGATGGTCGCGTAGTGCTTTGTGACGGCAAGGAACAAATGACGCAGTTCTTCGTCGGTCCTGATTAACCGGCGTCCGTCGAACGTCTGTATCTCGGTCGGAAGGCAGAAGCAGGGCAAAAAACCATCGATGCTATAGGATAGAATTGCCTGTTCGGTTTTCTCCAATAAATGCTCGGAGACATCCCGGGCCGTCTTAAAGGGCTGATTCATATTCAATAGGTCTTGTTAGATATTTCTTTTAATGCCCCTTTTTACCGCATGCTCAAAGACCATGTATATCAGTGATTTACCCTATGCGACGCTCAGCAAGAAAATGCGCAATATCTCGTTTTGGTTGAGAAAAGAGACGAAATCCGACCGGAACTCCCGCCATGGATGTAAGCTGAAAGCTGTCGCCTGATGCGGATGGGTGAAGTGCCTGCGCGAGATCGCCGCAGTTAACGCGTCACACAAAAAACCTGAACCCTCCGGCGTCGCCCGGAATAAGGCATTTCGGCGCGTGAGATGATGCGCGGTTCGGGTATTTCGTCAGACGCTAGTTCCAACTGTAGTTGAAACTGACGCTGATGCGTTCGTCTTCCGCCATATTGACGGGCACCTCATGGCGCAGCCAGCTTTCCCATAGAAGAACATCGCCCGGTTCCGGCTGGACGTAGTGAAACGCACGTAAATCGCGTCGGGCGGACTTGTTCCGAGCCGGCGCCGCCATCATCATCTGAAGGCGCGGGTCTTCGAATTTGATGGCGCTCGCGCCGTCAGGGACCGTCACATAGGTCGTGCCGCTGATGACCGAATGCGGATGAATGTGCGACGTATGGACTCCGCCCTGGGGCAGGATGTTGATCCAGAGGTCTTCCAGTTTGAGGGGCGTGTCGCCCAGGTCGAATTCGAGGTCCTTGGCAAAGGCAGCCACATGCTGGTCAAGCACCGCTTCGAGCTGCTTGAAGATTTCAAACCGCCACCCCAGATCGGTCAGGGAGGCATAGCTTGTATAACCGGGATAGCCGTTTTCGGCGCACCATGCCTGGCCTGCCTCATCATCTTCGGCGATCGACCAGCAGGAGGCTTCGAGTTCTCCGGTGTCGATGCTCGTTCCTTTTTCCGCGAGTTTGGTACGGTAGAGGCGGGTCACGAAAAGCGATTCTATATCTGACATGCCCGATCTCTTAACGAAGCATTCAGGCAGTGGCGAGGGGCTATCCGGTCAGACCCATGCGTAGAGTGCGATGCCGATTGTCCAGACGGTCGCGAACATGAACCATGCGGCGCGAAACGGGTGATCTTCGACGTCGATGAGGAAGCTCACAAGCCGCAGCAGCGGTCCAAAGAGAACGACGCTTCGAATGAAGAGCGTCGAAAGAAAGAAGACCCAGATCCAGATTGATGTGGCATAGGTCGAGACGGTCATCGCGACCATGGCCGGATCGGTCAGGGTCAGTGCGGGCTTTCCTTCGCCCAGCGTTTCCAGCGCGTGGTTCAGGGCGAGGATGCCCAGCAGCGCCCCGTCTTTGGCGGTGTTCAGGACATCAAGAGGCCGCTCGGAGATCAGTGTTCCAAAGTAATCCGTGACCACCCAGAACACCACAAAGCCCCCGATCGAAATCAGCGTGGTCAACATCAGATCGACGATGACCCATGCGATATCGCCAAAAGGGCCGCGCCCCAGCCGTGCGAGAATGTTCCGGGTCTCTATAAAGGAGACATAATCCGTGACTGTGTTCACAAGGCCAAGCATCAGCCCGTTGAAGATCATCATGCTCACCACGAGGATTCTGGTATCCACATCCGCCAGCATCTCGGCAAACCCTGCAATGGAGGGCTGATAGTTGGGGCTCGCGGGGTCGCTGAACCCGGCCCGCAGGGTGTCGACCCCCCGGTAAATCTGGTCAAAATCCAAGGTCAGCAGGACAACACCATAGATCGCCAGAAAGGTGAGCATCGAGACGGCTGCCGTTTTGCGATACCGCAGTGTCCAGAGGCGGCAGGGACCAAGTCTTGCCCGTCGCGCGCCAAAGGTCTGGTCGACATAGCGCTTGAAACTCACATCAAAGCGCCGCCGCACGCTGACGCTGCGCGCTTTGGTCAGGCGGTGTGCCAGCCATTGAGCGCTGCGTTCTGACAGGAAATTCCTTGCGGGAACGATCATCCGGAAGGAAAGCAATAGCCCGGCCACCCACCATGTGACCCAGGCATTCGCAAATTCCCGAATTAGTTCCAGCATTGAAATGGCCGCTTTTTGTCCAGCTATCGTGGCATATGCGCGCGGATCCATCCAGCCATTTGTCAAGTGGCAGACATGAAGACACCCGGCCCTATGGTGAGGGCCGGGTGCATATTGGCTTTGGAAATTTTGGGGGCGGGTCGCCTGAATTTTCCCCTGATTACTGCTGGAGCGCGCCGGGCTCTTTCTCGGCGATCTCCGTCCAGTTGGCATCGGCCTGCTGGATGAAGCCCGTAATATCCTTGGACCAGCGCTCCTGAATATCTTGCGAAAGGTTCAGGAAAAGCTCTCCATCCACGATCTTCCAGTGATGCGGATCGCCGTCAAACTTGAATCCCATAGCGGCACCGAACGCGCAATAGCCGCCGTACTCGGGCAGGAACGCTTCGGGGTCGGCTTCAAAGGCTGCCTTGTGCTCTTCGCTGGAGAACCAGTACAGCGCCTCATTGTGAAGTGCTGAGATCTTGTAGCTTCCTTTTGTGGCTTCCCCGAGTGTGAAATAGGCAACCGGGTCATATCCTTGCATTGCAAGACCGGTGGAGGAGGCATTGAGTTCCGGCCCGGCGGCCAGCGCGGCGGTCGCGACGGAGAAGGCGAGGGCAGCAGCAAGGCCAGCGGATTTGAAGAGTCTCATTTCTTTGTCCTTTTCGAGGGGGCGGGCGGCAGGGCGCGCGCTTCATTTCAGGTTTCGTGTATCCGGTGGTTCGGAACATCCCTGACAATAGGGTTAGGAACCAAATGGTACAAAACAACAAAACGTGAGGGATTTGTCATATTGAGGCGCGGACCGGATTATGGAACACTGCCGCGATGGCGCGACCACGTGAATTCGAATACGAGACGGCTCTGGGCGGTGCGATGGATATCTTCTGGCGCCAGGGGTATCGGGCGACAAACCTGCCGGAACTGCTCGACGCAATGGGTCTGACGCGCGGCAGCTTCTACAAGGCATTCGGGGAAAAGGAAGCAACATACCTCCAGGCCCTCGACCACTATGACGCCAAAGTCGTGTCCCGCGCAGTTGAAATGCTCGAGACCTGTGATCTGGAGACAGCGACAGCCTGCCTTGCACAGTTGTTCCAGTCAGACGCCAGCGACAACCGCGGATGCTTCATCTGCAACGCCATGGTCGAGATGGGTGTGGACAACCCGGCGGTTGCCTCGAAGGCCAATGCCATGGCGGCACGATTGCGTGACGCGATCCTGAATGTGTTGGACCGTTTTCCGGGAACCGCGAAGGCTGCAAACCGGTCAGAAATGGCGGATTTGATCCTGCACCTTTACTTTGGCAAGCAGGCGATGGGGAAGTCCGGCGGGCCGTCTGCGGATTGGGAAATGCGTTTGAAGGCGCTCCTGGAGGAATAGCTTGCGTTTCCGGGCGCTGCATCGCGGGAATTTGCCATAAACAAAAGGGTTGCCTTAGGGCTGCGTCGGTCCTATACGGCCCTCTCATCATGAACTCCACGGGAATCAGGGTGACGCTTATGGCGGCCTGCTCGTGATGTTGAAAGGAAAAAGGCGATGAACGCCAAGGAATTGCATGACAAAACGCCCGACCAGCTGCGTGAAGAGCTGGCCAATCTGAAGAAAGAGCAGTTCAACCTGCGCTTCCAGCAGGCCACCGGCCAGTTGGAAAACCCTGCGCAACTGCGCATCGCACGCCGCAACGCGGCCCGTGTGAAAACTGTTTTGAACGAAAAGGCAGCCGCCGCTGCCGCGTCTGAGTAAGGAGAGCCCGCATGCCAAAGCGTATTCTGTCCGGCGTCGTGACCTCCGACGCAAACGCACAAACCATCACCGTTTCCGTAGAGCGCCGCTTTACGCATCCGGTTCTGAAGAAGACCATTCGTAAGTCCAAGAAATACCGGGCGCACGATGAGAACAACACATTCAAGGTGGGCGACACCGTCCGCATCATCGAATGTGCACCGAAGTCCAAGACCAAACGTTGGGAAGTGCTGGAAGCCGCTGAGGCCTAGAGCACCAACTGATTAATCGAAACCCTGGGGGCAAGGCCACGCATCGGCCCCCCATAGGTCGGGAGAAACCAAATGATCCAGATGCAGACCAACCTGGATGTTGCTGACAACAGCGGCGCGCGCCGTGTTCAGTGCATCAAGGTTCTGGGGGGTTCCAAGCGTAAATACGCATCCGTCGGCGACATTATTGTCGTCTCGGTCAAGGAAGCCATCCCGCGCGGTCGTGTGAAAAAAGGTGACGTGCGTAAAGCCGTCGTCGTTCGCACCGCCAAGGAAGTACGCCGCGAAGATGGCACCGCGATCCGCTTTGATCGCAACGCAGCCGTCATCCTCAACAACAACAACGAGCCCATCGGTACACGTATCTTTGGCCCGGTTGTGCGTGAGCTGCGTGCCAAGAACTTCATGAAAATCATCTCGCTCGCTCCGGAGGTGCTGTAATCATGGCTGCTAAACTGAAAAAAGGTGACAAGGTCATCGTTCTGGCAGGCAAGGACAAGGGCAAGACGGGCAATATCTCGTCTGTTGATCCGAAGTCCGGCAAGGCCGTGGTGGACGGGATCAACATCGCGATCCGCGCCACACGTCAGAGCCAGACCACCCAAGGTGGCCGCATCCCGAAAGCGATGCCGATTGACCTCAGCAACCTCGCCTATGTGGATGCCAACGGCAAAGCCACACGCGTCGGGTTCAAAATGGAAGGCGACAAGAAAGTGCGCTTTGCCAAGACAACAGGGGACGTGATCGATGCTTGATTCTGCAAACTACACTCCCCGTTTGAAAACGGCCTATGTGGAAAACATCCGCGCGGCGCTGAAGGAAGAGTTCGGCTACAAGAACGACATGCAGATCCCGCGTCTGGAGAAGATCGTTCTCAATATCGGCTGCGGTGCCGAAGCGGTACGTGACAGCAAGAAAGCCAAGTCGGCACAGGCTGACCTGACGCTGATCGCCGGCCAGAAAGCGCTGACCACAACCGCCAAGAAGTCCATCGCGGGCTTCCGGGTGCGTGAGGATATGCCGATGGGTGCGAAAGTCACGCTGCGTGGCGACCGCATGTACGAATTCCTCGACCGTCTTATCACGATTGCAATGCCTCGCATCCGCGACTTCCGCGGCATATCGGGCAAGTCTTTCGATGGTCGTGGCAACTACGCCATGGGCCTGAAAGAGCACCTTGTGTTCCCGGAGATCGACTTCGACAAGATCGACGAGAACTGGGGAATGGACATCGTGATCGCCACAACGGCGAAAACCGACGCTGAAGCAAAGAGCCTGTTGAAAGCCTTCAACATGCCTTTCAACTCATAAGCGCGGGAAGGAATTAGATATGGCTAAGAAATCCATGATCGCACGCGAGAAGAAGCGTGAAGCCCTGGTTGCCAAATACGCGGCAAAGCGCGCCGCGTTGAAGGAAATCATCAATGACCAGGAAAAGCCGATGGAAGAGCGTTTCCGCGCTTCCCTGAAGCTGGCGAAGCTGCCGCGCAACTCCAGCGCTGTGCGTCTGCACAACCGCTGCCAGTTGACCGGTCGCCCGCACGCCTACTATCGCAAACTGAAAATCTCACGGATCGCGCTGCGTGATCTTGGCTCGCAAGGCCAGATCCCCGGCATGGTCAAGTCGAGCTGGTAAGGAGGGCATAAAATGAACGATCCTATCGCAGATATGCTCACCCGTATCCGTAACTCCCAGATGCGCGGCAAATCCACTGTCATGACACCGGCCTCCAAGCTGCGTGCATGGGTTCTGGATGTGCTGGCAGACGAAGGCTACATCCGCGGCTACGAGAAAGTCACCGGTCCTGACGGTCATCCGGCCATCGAGATCAGCCTCAAGTACTATGAGGGCGAACCTGTCATTCGCGAGCTCAAGCGGGTCTCCAAGCCCGGTCGCCGCGTCTACATGGGCGTCAATGACATCCCCGTTGTCCGTCAGGGCCTCGGCGTGTCGATTGTCTCCACCCCCAAGGGTGTGATGTCGGACCAGGCTGCACGCAGCGCCAATGTTGGCGGTGAAGTGCTCTGCACCGTATTCTAAGGAGATTGAGATGTCTCGTATTGGGAAAAAACCGGTTGAGCTGCCCTCTGGCGTTACCGCGACCGTCACGGGTCAGTCCATTGAGGTCAAGGGCCCCAAGGGCACACGCTCGTTCAAGGCAACGGACGATGTGGACCTGAAGGTTGAGGACAACGTGATCACCGTGACGCCGCGCGGCAAATCCAAGCGCGCCCGTCAACAGTGGGGCATGTCTCGCACGCAGGTGCAGAACTGCGTCACAGGTGTCACCGAAGGCTTCAAGAAAGAGCTTGAGATCCAGGGTGTTGGGTACCGTGCCAGCATGCAGGGCAACACGCTGAAACTGAACCTCGGCCTCAGCCACGACGTGGACTACACCGCACCCGAGGGTGTGACCGTTACCGCGCCAAAGCAAACCGAAATCGTTGTGGAAGGCATCGACGAACAGCTTGTTGGTCAGGTTGCCGCGAACATCCGTCAGTGGCGCAAGCCCGAGCCCTACAAGGGCAAGGGGATCCGCTACAAGGGCGAGTTCATCTTCCGCAAAGAAGGCAAGAAGAAGTAAGGACGCACAACATGGCAAACAGCAAAAGAGACCTGTTCTTGAAGCGCCGTCTGCGCGTTCGGAACAAACTTCGCAAGGTGAACGCGGGGCGCGTGCGTCTTTCGGTTCATCGTTCGAACAAGAACATCAGCGTTCAGCTGATCGACGATGTGGCGGGCAAGACGCTTGCATCTGCCTCGACGCTCGAAAAAGATCTGGGCGTTGTGGGCAAGAACAACATCGAAGCGGCAACCAAGGTGGGCGCGGCCATCGCCGAGCGCGCCAAGAAAGCCGGTGTCGAGGAAGCCTATTTCGACCGGGGTGGCTTCCTGTTCCACGGCAAGGTGAAAGCCGTTGCCGACGCGGCCCGCGAAGGTGGGTTGAAAATCTAAGACCTGCAGGGCGCCTTTGCGGGCGCCCTCGATGATCCGGGGGTTGCGAGACTCACTTGGATTGACGTGAACGGGCGCAACCGTGAACTGCGGGCCCACTCAGAAAAGGAAGTTCTCATGGCAGAACGTGAAAACCGTCGCGGCAGAGGCCGTGATCGTGATGAAGCACCGGAATTCGCAGACCGTCTGGTCGCGATCAACCGCGTGTCCAAAACAGTAAAGGGTGGTAAGCGCTTCGGGTTTGCCGCACTTGTGGTTGTGGGCGACCAGAAAGGCCGCGTGGGGTTCGGCAAGGGTAAAGCGAAAGAGGTGCCCGAGGCGATCCGCAAGGCGACCGAGCAGGCCAAGCGCCAGATGATCCGCGTGCAGCTGCGCGAAGGCCGCACCCTGCACCACGATATGGAAGGCCGTCACGGCGCTGGTAAAGTGGTCATGCGCACAGCCCCTGAGGGGACCGGGATCATCGCCGGTGGTCCGATGCGTGCCGTCTTCGAGATGCTGGGCGTGAAGGACGTGGTCTCCAAGTCCATCGGCTCGCAGAACCCCTACAACATGATCCGCGCCACCATGGACGGGTTGAAGAAGGAATCGAGCCCTCGCTCCGTCGCGCAGCGTCGCGGCAAGAAAGTGGCTGACATTCTGCCCAAGCGTGAGGAAAACGTAGAGTCTTCCGCGCAAGTGGCTGAGGAGGCGTAAACCATGGCCAAGACAATCGTCATCAAACAAATCGGCTCCCCGATCCGCCGCCCCGCAAAACAGCGCGCAACGCTGATCGGCCTGGGCCTCAACAAAATGCACAAAACCCGCGAGTTGGAAGACACGCCCAGCGTGCGCGGCATGATCAACTCAATCCCCCATATGGTGGAGGTCATCGAGGAGAAGGGCTGAGCCTTTTCTGAACATACCGATTTTGTATGCCCCGCAGGAAACTGCGGGGCTCTTCCAATTTTGGTCCAATGAAATGAAAAAACTCACTTTAGATACCAATTGTATTTTGGAAATTGATGAGGATCGCCCGCAAAGCGACGCTGTTAAGGCGATAATTGAAGCTCACAACGAAGGACTTGTCGAGGCGGCGCTGGTTGCGTCCAGCGGCTCAGAAAAAAGCCACAAAGGCCTTTTTCCGGAAAGCTTCGACGAATTCGATTTGCGTCGAACCCAACTTGGTTTTAGCAACATGAATTTGCTTTTTCCAATCGCGTATCACGATATTGGCTTTTGCGATCATTGTCTGATGGCTGATGTAAAAATGTTAGACTTGGAGGAGGAGATCTTTCGGATTCTGTTTCCGAACGCCCAATTCACTTGGGTTGAGACAGCGAAAACCTACGGCATTGAGAAGACCAATCAATCATCCAAGGCATACATAAAATGGCGTAATCAGTTGTTGGATGCACAAATGTTTTGGGCACATGTTTGGAACAAGCGAGATGTGTTTGTGACGAGCGACAAGAACTTCGGCAGGAAATTAAAGAAGTCACGCTTTGGAGCGGAGCAGGTTAAGACCCCTTCCGAGTTTGTATATCTGCTGAGACAGAAAAAACCAATCGAGTAAAGCCCGTGATCCCCGATCACGGGCAGCGCCCGACCGCCCCCATGGGCGGGCGCTTTGCACCCGGGGGTAAACCCCCCTGCGGCCTCAAAAGGTCCCCCGGACCTTTTGCAAGACGGCCTTCGCCCCGCGGTCGGACCCTGCCCTTCCGGTGCGGCCAAACTGACCCTTGATCCATCCTACAACCCCGTCTATACGCCCACGATCACCATCTCGGTGACAAAGAATCGAAACGCCGTGTTTGCCCGCTCCCGTCGCTGGGGGGTACTTCCGGCAAAAGGAGAAGCGACAATGAAACTGAATGAACTGTCTGACAATCCAGGCGCCACAAAGAAACGCAAGCGCGTAGGCCGTGGCCCGGGCTCCGGCACCGGTAAAATGGGTGGCCGAGGTATCAAAGGTCAAAAATCCCGCTCGGGCGTGGCGATCAACGGGTACGAAGGCGGGCAGATGCCTCTCTACCAACGCCTGCCGAAGCGTGGCTTCAACAAGCCCAACCGCAAGTCCTATGCGGTCGTGAACCTTGGCCTGATCCAGAAATTTGTTGATGACGGCAAGCTCGACGCCAAAGTCGCGATCACCGAAGATGCTCTGATCGCGTCCGGTTTGGTGCGCCGCAAGAAGGACGGTATCCGCGTTCTGGCCAAAGGCGACGTCTCCGCCAAGCTCAACATCGAAGTCACCGGCGCGTCGAAATCCGCCGTGGCAGCGGTCGAAAAAGCCGGTGGGTCGCTGACAGTGGCGGCGCCCGTCGCGGAAACGTCAGAGGCGTAAGCCCAAGATCAGGCTTGTGGGCGGCGCTGACGCCGCTTACATAGTCATCCAAGTTTTCCATGACGCCGCCCCGCCGGAAAACGGCCCGGGCGGCGCATCTGTTACGAAAGAGAGCCCTTCATGGTTTCTGCCGTCGAAAGCATGGCCGCCAACACCAGCTGGTCCGCACTGGGCAAGGCGACCGACCTGCGCAATCGCATCCTCTTTACCCTCGGACTGCTGATCGTCTACCGACTGGGGACCTTTATCCCCGTGCCGGGCATCGACGGCGTGGCGCTCAGGGAGTTCATGGAGCAGGCGGGGCAAGGCATCGGCGGTATGGTCTCGATGTTCACCGGCGGGGCCTTGGGACGGATGGGCATTTTTGCCCTGGGCATCATGCCCTATATCTCCGCCTCGATCATCGTGCAGCTTTTGACGGCCATGGTGCCCAAGCTTGAGCAGCTCAAGAAAGAGGGCGAGCAGGGCCGCAAGAAAATCAACCAGTACACGCGATATGGCACCGTTTTCCTCGCCACGCTGCAGGCTTATGGCCTCGCGGTGAGCCTTGAGGCGGGTGACATCGTCACCGATCCGGGGCTGTTTTTCCGCGCCTCCTGCGTGATTACGCTGGTGGGCGGCACCATGTTCCTGATGTGGCTGGGCGAGCAGATCACCGCGCGCGGCATCGGCAACGGGATTTCTCTCATCATCTTTGTGGGCATTATCGCCGAAGTTCCCGCCGCCATGGCGCAGTTCTTCGCCTCCGGCCGTTCCGGGGCGATCAGCCCGGCGGTGATCATCGGTGTAATCATCATGGTGATCGCGACGATCATGTTCGTGGTCTTCATGGAGCGGGCGCTGAGGAAGATCCACATCCAGTACCCGCGCCGTCAGGTCGGCATGAAAGTCTATGACGGCGGCTCCAGCCACCTGCCGGTCAAGGTCAACCCGGCGGGCGTCATCCCGGCGATCTTTGCCTCGTCGCTGCTGCTTTTGCCCGTGACGATCAGTACGTTCTCCGGCAATTCGACGAACCCGATCATGTCCTGGCTGCTGGCGAACTTTGGGCCCGGGCAGCCGCTCTATCTCGCGTTCTTCACGACGATGATCGTGTTCTTCACGTATTTCTACACGTTCAACGTGAGCTTCAAGCCGGACGATGTGGCGGACAATCTGAAAAACCAGAACGGCTTCATTCCCGGTATTCGCCCGGGCAAGAAAACCTCTGAATATCTCGAATACGTTGTGAACCGCGTGCTGGTCCTGGGCTCCGCCTATTTGGCCGCGGTTTGTCTCTTGCCGGAAATCCTGCGGGGTGAATTTGCCATTCCGTTCTATTTCGGCGGCACGTCGGTGCTGATTGTTGTGTCCGTGACAATGGACACGATCCAGCAGGTACAAAGCCATCTTCTGGCGCACCAATACGAAGGTCTGCTTGAAAAATCCCAACTGCGGGGCAAGAGTGGCAAGACTCGGAAAAAGCGGAGCCCGGTGCGTCGATGAACATTATTCTCTTGGGCCCACCCGGTGCGGGCAAGGGCACGCAAGCCCGCATGCTCGTTGAAGAACGTGGGATGGTGCAGCTTAGCACCGGCGACATGTTGCGCGAGGCGAAAGACAGCGGCACCGAGATGGGCAAGATCGTTGCGGATGTGATGGCGCGCGGAGCCCTGGTCACCGACGAGATCGTAATCGGGCTCATCAAGGAAAAGCTGGAAACCGTGAAAGCCAATGGTTTCATTTTTGATGGTTTCCCGCGCACCCTCGCGCAGGCGGATGCTCTGGGCGATTTGCTTGCAAGCATGAATGAAACGCTGGATGCGGTGATCGAGATGCGGGTGGATGATGAGGCGCTGGTTGCCCGGATCGTCGCGCGCTCGACCTGTGCGGGCTGTGGCGAGGTCTATAACGACAATACCAAGCCCATCCCGGCGGATGGCGTTTGCACCAATTGCGGGCAGTCCAAGGAATTCAAACGGCGTGCGGATGACAACGAGGAAAGCCTCAAGACCCGCCTCATGGAATACTATAAGCAGACATCACCGCTGATTGGTTACTACTACGCCAAGGACAGCTTGAGCCGCGTTAACGGTTTGGGTGACATCGGCGCTGTCCAGTCCGAAATCAAGGCGGCTCTTGACGCCTGAGTAAGCCGGGTCTGCGCCAAAGTCACGGCTGTCAGGAAATCAGGATCAGGGGATCAGGGTTGACCCCCCCGGCGACGGGCCGCAGTCGGTTTCGTTTCGCGGCTTCTTTTCACTGGGCGACAGATCCAGCACCACCGCCGGAATGACGCGCGCTTGATCGCCAAGGGCGCCACCGTTCCAGGCTGCGGCGATCCGGCTTTTTTGCTCAGGAGCGATATCTGCCATTTCCAGCATGAGCTTCATGATGAGGGTTTCGCGCACATCGCCAAAACCACGCGCGACAAGATGGAACGCCCCCGGGCCGCCGATCACGCAATCCATGTAGAAACGGGCGACACGTTCTATGCCATTTGCACGCGTGGCAGACGAATTGCTCGCCACCTCGATGGGCAGCCCGTTTACCGTCAGTCCCAGCGAAAGCACATGCTGTCGTGCCGCCAGGATCGCCCGCCCGTCGTTCAGTACGCCGTCGCCGGAGATGTCGATGATGTAGTCGCGGGCAGGCACGTCGAGTTCCGCCATGGCGGTCTCAGCCGCCAGCAGCGCATCGCCCACGGCGGTGGGCTGGACAAACATCGGATCATTCGGTGCATCCTCTATCGCAAGGATTTCACCTGCGAACCCGGCCATCTCCGAAGCGGAGGACATCACACGCATGGGCAGCAGAACGCGCTGATACCGTTTGCCACTCCATTCCATATAGGCGATGGCAACACGGCCTGTACGCCCTCCAAGAGCCATCTGTGCAACGCGAGGGTCGCGCAGCGCCTCGGCGTAAGCTTCCCGCTGGAAGCGCCGTTCGCTGGCTTCAATGGAGGAGGAGACGTCTACCGCGAGCACCAGCGCAATATCGACGCGACCGGGGTGAGTGGTGTCATTCGAGGCATATCGGGGTTTCATACCCGTTTCGGCGTTGGATGTGACCGCGCAGAACGTCAGCGCGGCCAACAGCAGGACAAAACCCCGCCAAGGTGCAATTCCATGGTTCGTCATGTGCCGGCTCCTTTCTAGCACGGCCGCTCCCACGTGAAATTTGGGCAGGAGTCTTAACGAAATAGTGTTAACAACAGCTTTGCGGCACGCGCCTTGTGGTCGTGGCCTATCAAGGGTTGCAGATTGCACCCGCTTTGAGGTGAAATAGTGGGCCCCGGGGCGGTTGCGCTCCCCTTGCAGAAGCCTTGCATCCTTTGGGTTGACGCCCGCAGCAAAAGCCCCTAACCAGCGTCATCTCGACCGAGAATCAAATTGTCCGAAGGGGTGCTCCCGCTGGACAGGATTACCTGATGAACCAATGCCCGTCGCCTTTCAAAGCCTCGGGATTTCTTATGCAAGATGCGGCACTTGGCCGTGATGTTGTGAAAAAAGGGTCTGGCGTTACGGACCCGCAACGAAAGGAAATGCAAACGTGGCACGTATTGCCGGCGTAAACATCCCGACTGCAAAGCGGGTCCCAATCGCCCTCACTTATATCACCGGTATCGGCAACGCCTCCGCAAAAGCGATTTGCGAAGCGGTCGGTATCGATGCATCCCGTCGCGTCAACGAATTGTCTGACGCTGAAGTCCTCGCCGTGCGTGAACACATCGACGCAAACTACTCCGTCGAAGGTGACCTGCGCCGCGAAGTGCAGATGAACGTCAAGCGCCTGATGGACCTTGGCTGCTACCGTGGCCTGCGCCATCGTCGCAACCTGCCGGTACGCGGTCAACGCACCCACACCAACGCACGTACCCGCAAAGGCCCCGCGAAGGCCATTGCCGGTAAGAAGAAGTAAGGGAGGTCTGACCAATGGCACGTGATAAGACACGCACGAAACGGAAGGTCTCCAAGAACATCGCGGCAGGCGTCGCGCATGTGAATTCTTCCTTCAACAACACGAAAATCCTGATCTCTGATGTGCAGGGCAACGCGATCTCGTGGTCGTCTGCGGGCACCATGGGCTTCAAGGGCTCGCGGAAATCCACGCCCTATGCCGCCCAGATGGCGGCCGAAGACGCTGGTCGCAAGGCACAGGAACATGGTGTGAAAACGCTGGAGGTCGAAGTGCAGGGCCCCGGGTCAGGCCGCGAAAGCGCGCTGCGGGCGCTGGCTGCCGCCGGGTTCAACATCACGTCAATCCGCGACGTGACACCCATGGCGCACAACGGGTGCCGCCCGCCAAAGCGCCGCCGCGTCTAAGAGTTGTTAGCCTTTCGGGGTCGCGTGAACTGCGCGGCCCCATTCCGCTTTTTTGAAACCTCGAGCGTCTGCGCCTTTTGGACATGGGGTGCTGACAAGAATGGAGGGACGCATGATCCATAAAAATTGGGCTGAATTGATCAAGCCACAACAACTCGACGTAAAGCCGGGAAATGACCCGGCGCGCCAGGCCACCGTGATGGCAGAACCCCTTGAGCGCGGGTTTGGTCTGACCATGGGCAACGCGCTGCGCCGTGTGCTGATGAGCTCCCTCCAGGGGGCGGCGATCACCTCGGTGCAGATCGACAACGTTCTGCATGAATTCTCCAGCGTTGCTGGCGTGCGCGAAGACGTCACCGACATCATTCTGAACCTCAAGGGTGTTTCGATCCGCATGGAAGTTGAAGGACCCAAGCGTCTGTCGATCTCCGCCAAGGGACCGGGTGTTGTTACCGCCGGTGATATCTCCGAGTCTGCCGGGATCGAAATCCTGAACCGGGATCATGTGATCTGCCACCTCGATGATGGTGCGGACGTTTACATGGAACTGACCGTCAACCAGGGCAAGGGTTACGTCTCCGCCGAGAAAAACAAGCCCGAAGACGCGCCTATTGGCCTTATCCCGATCGACGCGATCTACTCGCCGGTCAAGAAGGTCAGCTACGATGTGCAGCCTACGCGCGAAGGCCAGGTGCTGGATTATGACAAGCTGACCATGAAGGTGGAAACAGATGGCTCCATCACGCCGGATGACGCGGTGGCATTTGCCGCACGTATCCTGCAGGACCAGCTTGGTATTTTCGTGAACTTCGAAGAGCCCGAGTCCGCCTCCCGTGCTGACGAGGATGATGGTCTGGAGTTCAACCCGCTTCTGCTCAAGAAGGTCGACGAGCTGGAACTCTCTGTCCGCTCCGCGAACTGCCTGAAGAACGACAACATTGTCTACATCGGCGATCTGATCCAGAAAACCGAGGCAGAGATGCTGCGGACGCCGAACTTTGGCCGTAAGTCGCTCAACGAGATCAAGGAAGTCCTGTCCGGCATGGGGCTGCACCTCGGTATGGACGTCGAAGACTGGCCGCCAGACAACATCGAAGATCTGGCCAAGAAATTCGAGGACTCCTTCTAAGGGGGTCTTTGCCGTCGCCCTACAGGGCGACGTAAATGCCCGCGCAGGCGGGGAAAACCCGGGCATGACGCCCCAAGGAGAGCCGGTGACACGCATCGCCGGCCAGACAAAGCAAAAACGTCCGTAGAGGACACATGAGGAGATAAAAAATGCGTCACGCACGTGGATACCGCCGCCTGAACCGCACACATGAGCACCGCAAGGCGCTCTGGGCCAATATGGCGGGTTCGCTCATTGAACATGAGCAGATCAAGACGACCCTTCCGAAAGCCAAGGAATTGCGCCCGATCATCGAAAAGATGATCACGCTGGCAAAGCGCGGCGACCTGCACGCGCGCCGTCAGGCGGCCTCAAAGCTGAAACAGGATGAATACGTCACCAAGCTCTTTGACGTGCTTGGCCCGCGTTACAAGGACCGTCAGGGTGGGTATGTTCGCATCCTGAAAGCCGGTTTCCGCTATGGCGACATGGCGCCGATGGCGATTATCGAGTTCGTGGATCGTGACCGCGACGCCAAGGGTGCATCGGACAAAGCGCGGCTGGCAGCCGAGGAAGCCGCGGACGAATAATCCTGCCAGCACATTTTTTCTAAAGCCCCGCGTTAGGAATAGCGCGGGGCTTTCTGTATTGGGGCAGGGCTGTTATAGCGCCTGCGGCCTGGGTGGTTTTGTGTGGTCCAAGAACGGTTTTGCCCTGGGTTGCGACTCATTGAAGTATTGATCCAGGCCACGTCGCTTGCGTTTGTTGAGCGTCGTTGTCGCCAACAGTGGGAACACCACCTTTGCGATGTCGGCTGAGTGCGTCGGCCTGAAAAACTGAATCACCGCCCTTACCGAGTGTACCCGGCCAGCCCCGGACCGTCCCCCCGGGAGGGGGCGTCAGCCCCACCCAGGCTCGGGGGCTGGTCTCAGCTGTAAGGGGTCGTGTTACAGGTCAAACGGACGCCGCTCCAGCATGCCGGATCAAGCTGCTGATGGCCGCACCCGTTTTTCGGCAGCAGGTAATCCCTGAGTGAACAGCCGCGAGAACCAAGTCCAGCAACCGGTTCGTGCCACATATAATGGTTTGACCAAAGCTGTCCGAGGGGGTGACCCCTTCCCACAAAGCCCCTGCAAAGGAGGCTCATCAGGAAAACGCCAGCCAAAATAAGAAAAGGGCCGCCAGAGGGCGGCCCTTGGAATCACTCATCGGGGTGCTGCGCACCGTCGTCGTGATGCGACGACGGCTGCAGGGGCTTCCACGGGATCAAAAATTATTCGGTAATTTTTGATACAACACCGGCGCCGACGGTGCGGCCGCCTTCGCGGATCGCAAAGCGCAGGCCGTTTTCCATCGC
>JBCCUU010000035.1:0-21277 GCA_039196345.1 Pseudomonadota bacterium
GAGGCGATGAAGTTCTTCACCAACGTCAAGACCTACTCCCTCCCCTGGCCCGAGTAGGACAGCAACCTCCCCAACTGGCGCGGCCGGCCCCCGGCCCCGCCCTTTTTACCCCGTGCAAAGTTGCGCAGTAGCGGCACCGCAGAAAAAGGAGCCCCCATATGAGCGTTGAGACCTTTCTCATCGTTCTTTTTGCCGCGTTTCTGCACGCGCTGTGGAACGCGATCGTCAAGGGGGCAGGGGACCGGGCGCTGGTGCTGGGCCTTGTTGCGCTGGGGCACGTGGTGCCGGGGGTCTTCCTGGCGCTGTACTACGGGGTACCGGATCCTGCCGCCTTTCCTTATGTCGTGGCCACGACGGTCATTCACTGGGGCTATTACATCCTGCTGAATGTGGCCTACCGCACCGGTGATCTCAGCGTGGTCTATCCCATCGCGCGCGGGCTGGCACCGATCCTGATCGCGCTCGGGGCGGTGATCTGGGCGGATGAGCATCTGCCGCTGATGGCCTGGATCGGCATCCTCGCGGTCTCGGGCGGCATCCTGCTGCTGGCGCGGCAGGCCATCTCGAGCACCCTCGCGCGGACCGGGCTGGTGGCGGCCATTGGCGTGGCGGTGGTGATTGCCAGCTATTCGATTGTCGACGGGATCGGTGTGCGGGTCTCGGGCAATCCGGGGGGGTATATCGGCTGGATCTTCACCGCCGAAATCTTCGTGGTGCTCTTTGTCTTTGCCACCCGGTGGGAGCGGTTCAGGGCCATGCCGCCCCGCGCCGTGGCCGTGGGTTTTGCGGGCGGGCTGGTGTCTTCGGCGGCCTACGGGCTGGTGCTGCTGGCCAAGACCGAAGCGCCCCTCGGGATCGTCTCGGCGCTGCGCGAAACCTCCGTCATCTTTGCCGCGCTGATCGGCATCCTGTGGTTCTCCGAAGGGCCCCGGCGCGACCGTCTGATCGCGGCACTGATTGTTGCGGCTGGCATCGGCATCATTTCAAGCGCTAGAATATAACATGCAGATCCTGTTCTTTCTTGTTGAACTGATGGGCGCCACGATGCTGCTGCTTTACGCGGTGCGCATGGTGCGTACCGGGATTGAGCGCGCGTTTGGCCCGTCATTCAAGCAGACCGTGACTGCCAGCCGCAACCGGGTGAGCGCGGCCTTTGCCGGGATCATCCTCGCGATCATCCTGCAAAGCTCGGCGGCGGTGGCGCTGCTGGTCTCGGGCTTCTCGGCGGCCAAGGCGATCACCTTCGGGGCCGGGCTGTCGGTGGTGCTGGGGGCCGATCTGGGCTCGGCGCTGCTCATCCAGGTGTTCTCCTTCGACCTCAGCTGGCTGGTGCCGGTGCTGCTGGCCACGGGCGGGGGGCTCTTCGTGAAATCGGACCGCCGCCCGTTCCGCCAGGCCGGGCGTATCATTCTGGGCATCGCCTTCATCCTGATCTCGCTGCGATTCCTGCGCGAAACCATGGATCCGATCCGCGACAGCACCTTTCTGCCGGCCATCGCCGAATACCTCGCGCGGGACTTCGTCACCGCCTTCATCGTGGGCGGGGTGCTGGCCTTTGCCATGCATTCCAGTGTCGCCGTCATCCTGATGTGCGTGACCATGGTCTCGATTGAGGCGATCCCGGTCGCGGCCGGTGTCTCGCTGGTGCTGGGGGCCAATTTCGGCAGCGCCACGATCCCGGTCTGGCTCACGCGCGGGATGGACAACAGCGCCCGCCGCATCCCGCTGGCCAATCTGGCGGTCCGGGGCAGCAGTGCCATTGTCGCGCTGATTGTGCTCAACAAGACCGGCATTCTGCCCTATATCGGCCCACCGGATTCTGCCCAGACCCTGATCAACACGCATATCGTCTTCAACGCATTGCTGCTGGTCATGATCGTCTTTGCCTACAGGCTGGAGGCACCGTTCAAGGCGCTCCTGCCCGATGATCCGCCCGGGGTGGATGACCCCTCGCCGCTCTACCGCAGCGTGCTGGACGAGGCGGTGCTGGACAGGCCGCATCTCGCCATTGCCACCCTGCGCCGCGAAGTGCTGCGGATGCTGCAACTTGTCGAGATGATGATGCTTCCGGTCATGGATCTTTACACCCGGTACAACAGCGAGGTGGCCAGCATCACCATGGCAAAGGACACCCATGTGAACGACGCCTTTGACGAAGTCCGCCGCTATGCCGCTGCCCTGCAAAGCAACGCGCTTTCCAAGCCGGAGGCCAAGACGGTGCGGGACCTCACGGAATATGCCATCGCCGTCGAGGCGGCGGGCGACATCGTGGTGAAACGCCTGATCCCGCTGGCCAAGGAGAAATCCGAGAAAGGCATCCGGTTTTCGGAAAACGGCGAGAGTGAGATCCGCAGGATGCACAGCCAGGCCATGGCCAATATCATGCTTGCCTCCAACCTGCTGGTGTCTGATGATCTGGAAAGCGCGCGCCTTTTGCTGGAGGAAAAACAGGAAATGGCCCGCTTTGAACGCAAAAGCCGCAAACGGCACCTGAAAAGACTGAGCGAGGGCGTCCAGATCAGCTTCGATTCAAGCGATATCCACCTCGAAACCGTCGGCAGCCTGCGCGATTTCAACAGCCACCTCGCCACCGCCGCATACCCCCTCCTACACCGTGAAGGACACCTCCTTGAAACAAGACTGATCGACCAGAACGACCAAGATATCGAAGTCAATCAACGGTAA
Source organism: Pseudomonadota bacterium (assembly GCA_039196345.1). Classification (GTDB taxonomy): domain Bacteria; phylum Pseudomonadota; class Alphaproteobacteria; order Rhodobacterales; family Rhodobacteraceae; genus Roseobacter. The sequence continues at coordinate 2,686 of JBCCUU010000035.1, forward strand.
ATGCTCAGGGGATGGCTGTTTGCGGATGTCGCAGTCAAGACCCGGCCACAAAGAGTGCCATGAGCTTTACCCGTGACGGGTGGGGTCGCATTTCAGCGGCTGGTTGTGACCATCGCTGTGACTTCGCCCAAGAACATAGGCCCACCTTATTAAACCATAATCCAAATAGATTTTACACATAGGTATGACTGCGGCCAAATGCATCAAATGAGCGGAGACACGGGAATCGTGACAGACAGACCAAATATCCTGCTGATCGTCCTCGATCAGCTGCGAGCGGATTGTCTCTTCGGGGCGCTTTCGGGGGATGTGGCGATGCCCCGCCTGCGCGACTTCGCATCGCAGGCCACGCGCTTTCAGAACCACTATTCGGTCACATCACCTTGCGGGCCCTCGCGGGTGTCCCTATTGACGGCGCGCTACGCGATGAATCACCGGTCCGTGCGTAACGGCACCCCGGTGCGGGCGGATATTCCCAACCTTGGGACGGTGCTGCGGTCCGCGGGCTATGATCCGGAACTCTTCGGATATACCGACTTTGCCGCCGATCCACGCGGGCTTGCCGAGGATGACCCCAGGCTCTTTACCTACGAGGGGCTGGCACCGGGCTTTTCCGAAACCGTGCAGATGCGTCTGGAATCCGATGACAACGCATGGGCGATGTTCCTCAAACAGAAGGGGTATGCGTCAGTGACCTACCCCGAGGTCTATCATGCTTCGGGCCCGGAACTGGAAGATCCGACGGTCTATTCCGCACAGGACAGCGACACGGCCTACCTGGCTGACCGGACGATCGAGGAACTGTCGCAGAGGGCGCCGGGCTGGGCCGCGCTTGTCACCTTCCTGCGCCCCCATCCGCCGCTTGTTGCGCCCGAACCCTATAATCGGATGTATGATGCAGGGAAGGTGGCGACGCCATGCGCGGCACCCGAGCCGGAAGAGTTCCTTGATCTGCTGCTGGCGCGGAACCCCATCAGGCAGATGGCCCCCGGTGTCACCGACCTGGAAAAGGATGCTTTGACCGCACGACGTTTGCGGGCGATCTATTTCGGGCTGATTACCGAGGTCGATCACCACATTGGCCGCATTCTCGACTGGCTCAGGGACAGCGGTCAATATGATGATACCCTTATCGTCATAACCGCCGATCACGGCGAAATGCTGGGTGATTTCGGGTTGTGGGGCAAGAACACCTATCACGATGCGGCCTTCCATGTGCCGCTGTTGATCCGGGCTCCCGGCGGGGGGGAAGGCGCGGTCGTGGATCATCACACTGAATCCGTGGATGTCACACCGACTATTCTCGACTATGCCGGGATCGGACCGGTGGCGGGCATGGATGGACGTTCGCTGCGTCCGTTCGTCTCCGGCGAGGTCCCCGCGAACTGGAAAACGCACAGTTTCTCCGAACTTGACTTCGGCGACCCGATTGAGCCCACTGACATTCAGAAGAAACACAAGCTGGGCCCGAGGGAGGCTAATCTGTCGGTGTTGAGACAGGGGAGTGAGCGTCTGGTCTATTTTGCCAAGGGGTTTTCGCCTTTGCTGTTCGATCACGCGACGACGGGCGAGGGGGTCAACCGGAGCCGGTTGCAGCAGGATAGCGAACGGCTGGCAAACCTGTCACAGAACCTGCTGAGCCATCGATTGTGTTTTGCAGATGGTACATTTGCGCATACTCTGATTACGTCAGAGGGGCCAAGAACGGTGCCGCCCTGACCACCGGGCAGTGCAATGCTTTTGTCACATTGGTGAGATAGGCCTGCAGCTGTCTTGATACGGGGGTACGACGCTTGGGAGAGCGTGGGACACAAAAATCAAAAAACTTCTCAATCCAACAGGAGACAACATGAAGAGACTTCTACTGACAACAACGCTTTGCGTGGGCCTTCCTGGTCTTGCCCTGGCAAATTGCCCGGGGATCACCCTGGCAGACATGGGTGGCATCGCGCCCGGCGAACATCCGCAGCAGTATGATCTGAGCGCCTATGAGGCTGCGGCAAGCTGCGAGATGAGCTTTACGGCCAATCCCGCCATCGCGGATCTGAACAGCAGGATCTTTGGCAACGGCGATCTGCCGCCGCTCGAAGAGCGTCTTCCGGAAGAGCCGCTCGTCATGGTGCCTTACGAGAGCATCGGCAAACATGGCGGCAAGTTCCTGGCCCTGTCCAACGCGACGGAATCCGGAACGTCCGACTTTCTCTCCGTGCGCCACGTCAACCTCGTGCGCTACTCGGACGACTTGCAAACGATCGTGCCGAATGTTGCCAAGAGCTACGCGTGGAACGATGATTTCACCGAGCTGACATTCAAGCTGCGGAAGGGGCACAAGTGGTCCGATGGCGCGCCCTTCACCAGCGCGGATGTCAAGTTCTGGTATGACAACCTGATGATGGACGCCAACATCTACGAAACGCCAAAGGACTATGCTCTTGCCGGCGAACAGGCGATGACGGTGGAAACCCCTGACGACGAAACCGTGGTCTTCAAACTGGCAGCGCCAAAGCCGGGTCTGCTGACCCACTTTGCCAACTCCTACGCGCAGGGTTTCCAGCCCAAGCACTTCCTTGGCCAATACCATCCTGACATCAACCCGGATGCGGACAAGCTGGCAGCCGAGCTCGGTCTGGAAAACGGCTATGAAGTCATCAAGGCCTATTACGGCAACTCTGACTGGACCGATACGCCGTCACCGATGCTGAGCCAGGCGGGCAATATCGACAAATTCCCGAAACACGCGGTGCCGACGCTGGAATCCCACATTGTTGTGGGGGAAAACGCGGAAGGCCGTCAGCTGGTGGCCAACCCCTATTTCTTCCAGGTGGATACTGCGGGCAATCAGCTTCCCTACATCAGCGAGCAGGATGAAAGCTATGTGCCCGATACCGAGGTGCGCACGCTGAAGCTGCTGAACGGAGAAGTCACTTACAAGGCTCAATCCGTGTCGCTGGATATGGCACCGGTCCTGCTTGACGGGGCGGAGGCTGGAAACTTCACTCTTGATCTCAACCCGACCATCTCGATGCCGGTCGTCGGCTTCAACATGACCCACGAGGATGAAGCCAAACGCGAAATCTTTGCGAACCTTTCGTTCCGCGAAGCCATGTCGCTGGCGATCAACCGCGAGGAGATCAACGAGGTTGCGTTCTTTGGACAGGGCACGCCCCGGGCGTACACGGGCTTCTCGCCCTTGCCCGATTTCGCGGACCAGTCCCTGACCTCCTACATGACCGAGCATGACCCGGAAGGTGCGAAACAACGCCTTGATGCACTGGGACTTGCCGATACCGATGGAGACGGTTTCCGCGAGATGCCCAATGGCGACAAGCTTGTGGTCAGCGTCAACTTCTCCAGCCAGGAGCTTTCGGCGGTCGTGATCGAACTGATCACCCAGTCCTGGAGCAACGTCGGTATCCAGAGTGTGGCCAAAGAGGTGACACCGGATGAATACCGCTCGGCACAGTCTTCCAACAAGCTGGACGTGCATTCCTGGCGGATGGGGCAGCCCTTGCCGATCATCCTGGGAAGCTCCGCGCAGTGGGTCCCGCCGTTTGGCACCTACTTCGACGCACGCAATGGCATGCTGTGGGCGGAATGGGTCGACAGCAACGGTGCCGAGGGTGTCGAACCGCCTGAGTTCGTCAAGCAGCTGATGGAGGACATCGCGATCTTCCAGGCCGCCGAGCAAGGGTCCCAGGAAGCCCAGGAGGTCGGCGCGCGGATGGCGGAGACGATGACCAAGAACCTGATCTACACAGGTGCGGTTCTGGCCCCGAGCCCGGTTTATCGTTCAAACGCGCTGAAGAACATTCCTCAGTTCAAGACCACGTCCTACGAGTACTACCGGACGTACCCCTATCGTTCCGCCCAGTGGTGGATCGAGGAATAAGGCCGAAGGGCTACGAAAGAAGGCAGGCAGCACCGGATGCTGCCTGCTATCCGACACCATCGGTGTCATAGACACACCTACCGATCAGGGGCAGGGACATGTTGCAATTCGCTCAATTCGCACTGACGCGGCTCTTTCTGGCGTTCCTCACGCTGGTCATTGTCTCGTTGATCGTTTTTGGCCTCATGGAGTTGGTGCCGGGCGACTGCGCTGAACGGTATCTGGCGTTCAAGAACACGCAAGGCTCCGATATTTCGCTGGCCGATATTGAAAATGAACGCATCCGGCTGGGGCTCGACCGGCCATTTCTCGAACGCTGGGCCAAGTGGGTCGTGAACGCCTTCCAGGGCGAGTTCGGTGACAGCTGCATTCTGCGGGTGAACATTGCCCACCTGCTCGGCTCGAAATTCTGGGTGTCCCTGGGCATCTGCATTGGCTCGCTGGTTCTGGCTTATGCCATTGCGATCCCCGTGGGCATCATTTCCGCCGCAACCAACAGCCCCGTGCTGAACAACTTCCTGCGGATTTTCTCCTACCTTGGTCTCGCCCTGCCGAACTTCCTGCTGGCGCTTATCATCATGCTGCTGGCGACCGTGTGGTTCAATGAAAGCATGACCGGGCTCTTCTCGCCGGAATACCGCGACGCACCGTGGAGTTGGGACAAGTTCGTGGATCTGCTGAGCCATGCCTGGCTGCCGATCTTCATCCTCGGCTGGTCGGCTACGGCCTTCGCCTTGCAGACCGTGCGGGCGTTGATGTCGGACGAGATCGGCAAGCTTTACGTGACCGCTGCCGCCGCGCGGGGCGTTTTCGGCCGCAAGCTCTTGTGGCGCTATCCGGCGCGTCATGCGCTGGGGCCCATCGTGAACTCGCTGGGGTTTGACCTGAACCGGATCTTCAACGAACTGCCCATCGTGGCGCTTATCCTGACGCTGACCGAGGCCGGGGCGCTGCTGTTTGACTCGCTGGCGCGGTCCAATGACCAGCAGCTTGCCGGGGCGATCATCTTTCTGCTGACGGCTTCCATCGTCACGTTGAATTTCCTGACGGATATGTTGCTGGCGGTGCTCGACCCGCGCGTGCGCAACAGCATTATGAGGTAATCGGACATGACAACGCACACGCATGAGACCGAGACAGCGGCGCAGATCAAGGAAAAGGAAGCCTATTTCACCGCCTCGCAGGGGCAGTTGATCTGGGCGCGGTTCAAGCGGCAGAAATCGGCATTGATCGCCGCCTGGGTTCTGGTCGTCCTGATCCTGTCGGGCATCTTCGCGCCGTTCCTGTCGCCCTATGATCCAACCATTACGGGGCGCAACGCCGAGTATCTGAACGGCGCACCCACCATCCCGCAGTTCTGCGACAAGAACGGCTGTTCCATCACACCGTTCATCCACGGGACCGAGCGCGTGCGGTCGATCGAGACCAATTTCCGCTGGGTCACGACCATCAACGAAGACGAGCGGATCTACGTGCAGTTCTTCGTGGAGGGGTGGGAGTACAAGCTCTTCGGGTTCATCCCGATGGACACGCATCTGTTTGGCGCGGAAGAGGGCTACATCCATCTCTTCGGCACCGACGCGGCGGGCAAGGATATTTTCGGGCGCACGCTGCATGCGATCTGGACCTCTTTGCAGGTCGGGACCATCGGGGTCTTTATCGCCTTTGTCCTCGCTCTCGTGATCGGGGGCATATCGGGGTATTATGGCGGCTGGATCGACAGTTTCATCCAGATGATTACGGATGCGGTGCGGACGGTGCCGGCGATTCCGCTCTTCATGGCGATTGCGGCCTTCATGCCGCCGGAGATGACGGCGGAGCAAAGGTTCTTCTATATCTCGATGATCCTTGGGCTGATCGGCTGGCCGACGCTGGCGCGCCGGGTGCGCACGCACTTGCTGACCGAGCGAAACCAGGAATACGTGCTGGCGGCCCAGTTGTGCGGCGCCAAGCCCGGCCATGTCATCCGCCGCCACCTTTTGCCGAGTTTCACGAGCTACATCATCGTCGATCTGGTGATCTCCTTTCCCTATATGGTGCTGTCGGAGACCGCCCTGTCCTTCATCGGGCTGGGGCTAAAAGACCCGGTGAATTCACTGGGCGTGATGCTGCAAAACGTGACCAAGGCGGATGTGCTGCTGAACTACCAGTGGTACTTTATCCCCGTCATCTTCTTTATCGCGCTGGTCATGGCCTTTGTTTTTGTTGGGGACGGTCTGCGCGATGCTGCGGATCCTTATTCGGATAGCCGGAAATGAACAAACTGCTGACGGTTGAGAACCTCACCCTCAAATTTCGAACCGATGAAGGCCTGATTACGGCTGTTGATGATGTCTCCTTCACGCTCAACCAGAGCGAGGTCGTCGGGCTGGTAGGCGAAAGCGGCTCGGGCAAGTCCGTCACCGCCAAGGCGCTCATGCATCTGAACCCGCGCAATGCGGTCTACACGCCGGAATCGCGCATCATCCTGCATACCGAGACCGGCGATGTGGACGTGCTGAGCCTGAAAAAACACTCCGAACTGAACGTGGTCCGGGGTGGGGCGGTCAGCATGATCTTTCAGGAGCCCATGGCCAGCTTCGCCCCGGCGATCAGCATCGGCAAGCAGATGGTCGAGCAGTTGCAACTGCACAGCTCCATGTCCAAACGCCAGGCGCGCGAGGTTTCGGTCGAGATGCTGGACCGGGTCGGGATTTCCGAGCCGTCCAAGCGGTTCGACCAATACGCCTTCGAGCTCTCGGGCGGGATGCGTCAGCGGGCGATGATCGCCATGGCGCTGTCAACAAAGCCCAAGCTGCTGATCGCGGATGAACCTACGACCGCGCTTGACGTGACCATCCAGGCCCAGGTGATCGACCTGATGAAGGACCTGGTGGATGAGTTCCACATGGGCATCATCTTCATCACCCATGACCTTGGCGTCGTGGCGCAGACGGCGGACCGGGTCAACGTGATGTATCTGGGGCGTCTCATCGAAGATGGCCCCGTGCGCGAAGTGATCCGCAACCCCAAGCATCCTTACACCGAAGGGCTGATTTCCGCCTTGCCCAAGCTGGATGATCTCGACGCGCCGCTGACCCCGGTGCCCGGAGATATCCCCTCGCCGCTGGAACGGCCAGGCGGCTGCGTATTCAACACAAGATGCAGCAAGATCGTCGGACCGGCCTGCACCGGGCAAGTTCCGCCCAATGTGGAGGTGGTCCCGGATCATCACGTTGCCTGTCATATTTATAAGGAGGCCTCGCAATGACCGAGTCTCTGATCCGTACTGAGGGGCTGTCGGTCGGCTTTCCCATCCCCGCCGGGCTGGGGCGCAAGCTGACCCTGAAAGCCGTGGACAACGTCAGCATCAATATCGAGAAGGGCAGCTTCTTTGGCCTTGTGGGCGAGAGTGGCTCGGGCAAGACGACGCTTGGCCGCGCGCTTTTGAATGCCGTCCCGGTCACCGGCGGCCATGCGACCTTTGACGATGGCGAAGTCCAGTATGATCTGAGTGCGCTCAGCAAGGAGGAACTCAGCGATTATCGCAAGCGGGCGCAGCTGATCTTTCAGGACCCCTACGCGGCTTTGAGTCCGCGGATGACGGTGAGGGACATCATCGCGGAACCGCTCGAAGTGATGAAGCTCACCTCCAGCCGTCAGGAGACCGACGAAAGGGTGCGCGAGATTGCGGCGAAATGCCGGTTGAACCTGGAGCACCTGCGGCGGTTCCCGCATGCGTTCTCGGGCGGCCAGCGCCAGCGAATTTCCATCGCCCGGGCTTTGGTGTCAAACCCGCGTTTCGTGGTGGCGGATGAGTCCGTGGCGGCACTGGATGTGTCGATCCAGGCGGATGTTCTGAACCTGTTGAAGTCCATTCAGGCAGAGACCGGCATCACCTTTCTGTTCATCAGCCATGACCTGTCGGTGGTGGCCCATACCTGCGATCATGTTGCCGTCATGTACCTCGGCCGTCTGGTCGAGACCGCGCCCACGCGCCAGTTGTTCCAGGCACCGCGTCATCCCTACACAAAGGCGCTGTTCTCCGCGATCCCGTCGCTTGATCCCGATTCCAAGAAAACGGCGCAGAAACTCGAAGGGGAAATCCCGTCGCCGCTCAACCAGCCGTCAGGCTGCAAGTTCCGGACGCGCTGCGCCCATGCGATTGCGTCCTGCGCTGAATCCGAGCCAGCGCTGGAAGCGGATGAGAACGACCATATGGTGGCCTGTCATCGCTGGCGCGAGCTATTTGACCCGGCGGCCACCGGCGCCTGACGCCTGCCCGGGTCGACCAGCCGTCGGCCCGGACCACAACCAAGCATCGCGGCTTCCCCCGTTTACTGCCTCTATCGGGGTTTATCCCGTTAGCATACGAAGTTGTATGATCAGCTAGAGCGTCTGACGAAATACCTGAAACATCGAGTATCACGTAACGCGCCCCAGTCTTTGATTTCAGGCAGCGTCACGTGAGTCAGGTTTTTCGCATGGCGCTTTAAAGGTTGAAAGACTTTTTCTCATAGGATGAAGTCTATTGAAAATACAGTTCAAGACAGGCAAATACACTGCCGAAGCTTTCACGATAGGCGAAGTAGTCGCATCACTATCGGCACAGAAAACGCTATTTGAAGAAAGTGTTAATTTTCTTGCCAAGCTAGCCCCCGATTTCACTCTCGACAAGGTGACTGTACGGGTAGCATCTTTGGCAACAAGTTCTCTTCTACGGGACTTGATAATAGAGGTTTACGGCGAAAATCAGACGCGGATCGAACAAAAAGTTGCCGGAAGCCTTGAAGAGGTGTTCGGCACTGACGTTCTGACCTGTTCCCCTTTGAGTCCGCTGTTTGAGGTTGGCTTGTTCTCCAATTGAGGAGACAGACGATGAAGAGAAGCGGTTTCAGTGAAGAACAGATCATTCATTGCCCGGCAGGCGATTGGTGAAACCAATCTGCCGAGAGGAGGCGTCCTGAAGGAACCCCAAGCTGGGCTTGGCGCGAAGGAGCTGTGCCGGAGTTGGAGCGTACAGCAATCGATTCAGTGGATCGATTGTAGCGAACAACGGGATCAGCGATGCGACATTTTTCAAATGGCGCGCCAAGTATGGTGGCATGGAAGCGTCAGATGCGCGGCGGCTGAAGACGCGGGAAGCTGAGAACGCCAAACTGAAGAGTTGGAGCGAAAAGAAAAGACCCCAGTGGGGCGTTTCCCGCGAACAACGCTGGCGGAGCAGATGCTGGACGTGGCGACGCTTAAGGAAATGTTGGGAAAATGTATGGTCCGCCCGCGGTTGCAAGCTATTTGATGGCGTCTTTGGCTTGCGTAAATGTATCCGGCCTCTGATCAGTGGCTGAGTTTGCCAGCCACGCCTTGATGAGATCCGCACCTCGGGCTCCGGATTACTCGCTCCGGGATCATGTCCCTCTTTTTTGCGCGTAGCTTATCTGCACCTGCCGGATGGCGTCGACGCGTGGCATTCCCTGCCCCACACAGCACGTCAACCTGCCGTAACTTCGTGACAATCTCTTCTGGTTTGTGCCGCTTGATTCCCATGTTTGATCCTCCGTTTCCTAACTATAGGGGCGGACCACTTCTGTGGGTGAGGATCAAGGCCCATCACGCATTGAAAAACGCCTTACGGATCGGGCGGCAGGGCGAAATCAGAGATCGAACCTCGGAAGGTCAGCACTACCGAATGACCGCGCTCAACCTACTGGCGGCAATTGTCATTTATTGGAACACCGCCCACCTTGGAGAAGCGGTTGCTGAGCGGCAGAATGCCGGACTGCCCGTTCCGCCGGAACTTCTGGCACACACTTCTTCACTTGGCTGGGCGCACATCCCGCTCACCGGTGAATACAAGTGGCCGAAGAGGCGGTGATGGGCATTGCCGGCAGTCGCCGCCGTGGCCCGCTGCTGTATCTAAGTCGTACTGTCGGCGAAATAGATGGAAGCAAATGCTCGGGCGGCGGCTTCGGTGGCCTCGTCACGGCGTCTTTCGATATGGTGCCGCATGGTCCTTGCTGCGTTTTCGGCTTCGCCGTTTCGCATTTGCTCCAAGATGGCGCGATGTCCTGGGACATCCGCCTCACTCTTCAACTCTGGATGGGACCGCTTGAATTTCAGGTCTATCAATCTGAAAAAACGAATTCTGCTGTTGAGATTGGTCAGAATTCTCTCCATCTCGTGGTTTTTTGCGCCCCTGGCGATTGTCAGGTGAAACAGTTCATCAATGTCGAGTAACTGCTCGAGATCTTCTGCCGCCTGATGTTGAGCGACAATCCTGTCCAAGTCGAATATCAGCGCATCCAACCCGTCGTGCGAATTGCGCGCAAGAGCCAGACGGATCATTTCGGTCTCGATAGCCACCCGCGTCTCGTATAGGGCGATGACTTCGTCCGGATTGAAGGGCTTTACAAAAAAGCCCCTGCGGGCCTGAAACGTCAGGTACCCTTCGGCGACCAGGCGATTAAGCGCTTCACGCACCGGCGTGCGGCTGGTGCCGAACTTCTTGGCTAGAGCGACCTCGTTGATCTGTGACTCTGGTTTGAAATCAAACCGCTCCACCATTGACCGAAGCTGCCTGTAGACGAGTGCGACGCGGTCCTGTGACATAGTGTGTCTTGTTCCTTTGAGATTGACCTCGGATGGGGAACCCTACTGCAAAAGGCAGGCAGTTGAAAGGTCCACAGTGCTGTGTTACTAACTGTCGGCAATATTGTCGACATTTGACTTTCAAGGAATCAACCCATGAAACCCGCACCCACCCAGAGCATGAACGGCGCCCAGGCAATCCTGCGTATGCTGGAGTTGCACGGCGTGACCCATGTGTTCGGGCTTCCTGGTGAAACGACGATTCCCTGGTACAAGGAATGGGGCAAGGGATCGAATATCGAATACGTGTTGACCCGGGATGAGCGCACGGCGTCCTACGCCGCTGAAGCCTATGCCAAGATCACCGGTCGTCCGGCGGTTCTGGAAGCCCCGAGCCCGGGCGTGACCCATTGCACGCCGGGCATCACGGAGGCCTTCCTCAGCTCCGTGCCGGTCATCTATTTCAGCTCCGATATCCCGATCAATCAGGACAAGAAACACGGTCTCACCGGGGTCGACCAGACCGCTCTTTATGCGAGCATCTGCAAGGAATCCTTTGTCATCACCAAGGTGGAGGAAATCCCGTTCATGCTGCGCCGCGCATTCCGTGTGGCGACTTCCGGTCGGCCAGCGCCCGTGCATATCCGCGTGCCGATCAACGTGTTCCATGACGAAGCTGAGATCGACGACCTATATGCCGAGCCGATGTACTGCGCTTACCCGGCCCACCGGCCCGTGGCCGATCACGGGCAGATCCGCAAGGCGATAGAGCTCTTGGTGAATGCGGAGCGCCCCGTTATCATCAGCGGTCAGGGCGGGCTGATCTCCAAGGCGTCCGAGGTGATTCAGGAATTGGCCGAGTTGTTGCAGATCCCTGTGGGCACAACTACGCCGGGCAAGGGTACGATTCCCGAAACACACCCTCTTTCGCTGCGCGTCATCGGCGCACGGGGCGGTATGGACTATGCAAATGCCTACGTAAAAGACGCCGACGTGGTATTCTTTGTCGGCACGAACACCGATTCCAGTGGGACCGATCATTGGAAGCTCTACGGGGACCGGTTTGGAAAGACCTTTCTTCATCTCGACATCGCAGAGGCCCATGTCGGCAATAATTTCCCGGTGGAGGTTGGCATGGTCGGCGATGCGCGCGCATCGCTGGAGTACATGGTCGAGCTCATCAAGGCAGACCATCCGGACCTCAAGCGTGAGACCGTTGATCTGACCGACCTGAAACGCACGGCGCTTGATGCGGTGTTCAACAGCAATATCGAGATGCCGAAAGGCACCGTGTCCCCCGTCAAACTGTCGCAGGCGCTGGACAAGCTGTTGCCGCCGGACGGCATCGTGACTTCGGAGCCGGGTGTGAGCGCGATCTACCCCTCGGCGCTATTGTCGGTGCGCGAGGCCGGGCGGCGCTATATCACCAATTACTCGATGGGGGCTTTGGGCTATTCAGTGCCCGCCGGTCTGGGTGCGGTTTATGCTTCTGACGGACCGGTTGTGTCGTTCACAGGCGATGGATCCTTTGCCTTTGTCCTTGGCGATCTGGAGACGCTCAAACGCAGCGGCAAGAACATCACGATTATCCTGACCCGCAACGACGTTTACGGCTGGATTCGTGGTGAAGCGATCCTGTTGGACGAAGTTGACGAACCCTGGAGCACGGATTTCGGCGCGGTTGACTACATGAAGGTGGCCGAAGGCTTTGGCTTCCAGACCGCGCGGATCACGTCGGAAGAGATGATCGAAGAGACGTTGCAACAGGCCATTGCATACCCCGGTGCAAGCTTCATCGAGATGATGGTGCCGTCCCAGGACGAGATTGTCCCCTTCGTGCCGAACTGGGTCGAAGCTGCAAAGAAGAAGGGGCTGCCCTACTTTAGCTAGGGTTTGGGCCGGGGTTTAACCCCGGCCTAAAATCTGCCGGGGGCATAGTCGGTCAGGTCCATGTTGCCCGGCTGCTCGGAAACCAGACCGGCAATGATGCGGCCGGTCTTTGGACCGGCGGTCAGGCCGATATGGTGGTGCCCAAATCCGGCGATGACCCCTGTCTGGCCGATCTCACCGATCAGGGGCAGGCTGTCGGACGGGGCAGGACGATGCCCAAACCATGTTTCTTCGGATTGCCAGGTCATATCGGGAAAGCATTCGCGTACTTTGCGGTGCAGCAGCTCCAGTGGCTTGCGCGATGCAGATGCGCTGAGCCCGCCAAATTCCACAACACCAGCGCAGCGTAAATCGTCTTGCATCGGCGTGGCGACAAATTTTCCGGTCGTAATCATAAGCGGGATACGCGACAAAACGTCGGGGGATTTGAAGGTGATGTGGTAACCTCGTTCGGTCTCCATCGGGACTTTGAGGCCCAGTTTCCTGGCCAAGTCTCCTGACCAGATCCCGCTTGTCAGCACGGCCTTGTCGCAGTGCAGGATGCCTTGTGTGGTCTGAACAACGGTGATCCGGCCATCCGACAGATCGAAGTCTCTGACCTCGGCCTGTCTGAACGTGGCTCCGAGGCGCACGGCTTCGTCAAAAAGCGCAGTGACATAACCGGCCGGGTTGTGCACATAGCCGTGGTCCCGCAACAGCGCGACACAGTCGAAATCGGACGACAATGTGGGTTCCAGTTCACGCACGGACGCACCGCAGATCAGTTCCGGTGCAAATCCGGCGTCGTGGCGCAAGGCCCAAGTATAGGCGTCTGCGTCGAATGCCGCCCGAGATTTGTAGGCAAAGCCGTAGTCAGATCGTTGAACCCAGGCCTCGGCCGCTGTGCCTTTGGCCAGGGCCTCGTGTTGTTCGACACTGTCGGATGTCAGGGGCCCAAGCCCGGCCGCAATCCGCCGCGTGTCGGCGTCATTGGCGTTCGAGAGGTACTTCAGCAACCAAGGTGTCAACCGTGGCAGATACGACCATCGCAGAAACAACGGGAAATTCGGGCCGAACACCATGTTCGGGCTTTTCCAGATCAAGCCGGGCGCGGTGACCGGGGCCACGGAACACGCCGCTAAAACCCCTGCATTGCCGTATGAGGCGCTGTTGGTTGAGCCGGGCCGGTCTCGGTCGATGAGGATGACATCAATCCCCTTGCGCCGGAGCCATACAGCGGTTGATACACCTACAATACCCGCACCGACGACAGCCACTGTCTGCTTTGCCTCGATGTTCATTTTGGAGTCCGCTTTGTTGATAAGGGAGAGCGTCAGGATTGCGCCAATTCACGGCTGAAGTGGGTTGCCGCGCTGACCGTCTTGGCAATCAGGGGGCGCAGGCCCGTATCTGTATTCATCAGAACATCCAGCCCGGCCTGGGTTGTACCGTCGGGCGAGGTGACGTTTTCACGTAAGCCGGACGGTGTATCCTGCGATGCGGCGGCCAGTGCACCTGCTCCGGACACGGTCGCAATCGCGAGTTTTGCCGCCATTTGGGGGGCAAGGCCCTCGTTCACACCAGCATCAGCCATGGCTTCGATCATGTGAAACACATAGGCTGGGCCGGACCCTGAAAGTCCGGTCACGGCATCAATCTGGCCCTCGTCATCCAGAAGCACCGTTGTGCCAACCGCCTGCATCAGCCGTTCCGAGAGGGACAGGTGGTCCGGTGTACAGACATCGTTGCCGATAATCGCCGTGATCCCCTGTCCGATCAGGGCGGGGGTGTTCGGCATGGTGCGGATGATTGGTTTCGAAGCCCCAAGCAGGGTGCCAAGTGCCGCAAGCGTCGTGCCCGCCGCAACCGACAGGAACAAGGCGATACGGTCGGCTACATCCTGTCCTGATAAGACATCTGCGATGACCTGCGGCTTGACCGCAAGGATGCAAACTGCCGCCTGGTTTGGCAGCGTGTTCAGGATCAAACCGTTCTGCGCCAGTTGGTGCAGCCACGGTGCCGGGTGAGGATCGATCACGGTCACGGCCGACGGTGCGACGCCCGCAGAAAGCCAGCCTTTCAGCAGGGCCTGACCCATCCGTACGCAGCCCAGCAGGACAAGGCCCTCGGTGTTGATCTCATCAGCGAGCGATGATTTATCGTGAGACATTTCAGTCTAATGCCTTTGGACCAAGGGGACGCCCAGTCAGACCGTTTCGCACAGCCTCGACGATGAACACATTGTCAAAGGCCACGCTGCCTATACTGACATCGGGGCCAGCGAGGCCAATCAATTCCTTGGACATTCGGTGAATCTGGCTGCTGGTGGTGCCGGGAATCCAGCGACCCGGAATTTCAAACATGATCCGATCAATCCGGTCGCTCAGTCCGCGCTGAATGGCATCAAAGACTGGACGGTTGATGCCGCCCGTGTTGGCGTCGACAAACTCGCCCGCCTCGATCGTCACCATGTGACAGGCGGCCTCGAAACAGGCCAACGCCTCTTCCACCAGCTTGTCACCGTCACCAAGCGCTTCTTTGGCGCCGACTTCGCCATGCAGCTTCAGCCCGATCCCGAGGGCGAGGTCCATCAGGTCCAGCCGGACGGACAAGGGAATGAAATCGTAGGTGTCCGATATTTCGGCAGAGGCTACGCCAAGGTCCTGAAGCGCCTGCACCCCCGTTTCGACCGCCGCCTTGCCCCCCTGGGCATAGAGAACTTCGGTGAACTGGCCGCCAAAGAACACGTCAATCCCATGATCGCGATAGAGCGCGATTTTGGCGTTCAGCATCTCCGGCGTCAAAAGGCAGGCGGAAGACCCGATAAACTTGGCCTCGTCGACATAATCTCCCGACAGGTCCAGCAGGTCTTTCAGGCGATGCAACGGCAACCCGTCATCGACGGCCATCGTCAGGCCGGTTGTACGCGGTTTGGACTGGCTGCGGCGCGCCGGAAACTTCAGGATCTCGCGAAGGGAGGTAGAGGTCATGTCATTCGGGTCCGGTTTGGAGAGGGCATTGACGTCATGCCGCGGATGTTCTGCGGCGCTCTTTCAAGAAGGCGCTGACAACCATCAATACCGTCAGGATCATCAAGCCGATGCAGATTGGGCTGGAAAAGAATACGTCCCAGACCGAGCCCTTGGCCCGCGACAGCAATAGTGTGCGGCGGAAGCCCTCTTCGGCCATCGGTGTCAGGATCAGGCCGAGGATCAGAGCAGGGAGCGAGAAGCCGAACTTGATCAGGAAGAAACCAAGTATGCCGCAGATCGCAGTGATGTACACATCCACGATGTTGCCTTGATAGGAGTAGCTGCCGATCAGTGCCAGGATCAGGACTATCGGCGCGACATACGCGGTTGGGACTTTCAGGACGGACGCAAAAACTGGTGTACCAATCCGTCCGATAATTAGCATGCAGATGACAACCGGGATGAAGCTCAGCATGAAAGCGGTGATGATTTCCGCATGGTAGACAAACATCCGTGCACCGGGGACCATTCCGTGCGCTGTGACAGCGCCAAACAGCACGGCGGCACTGGCCGATCTGGGGATACCGAAAGCCAGCAGCGGAACAAGAGACCCGCCCACCATGGCATTATTGGCGCATTCAGAGGCCACCACGCTGTCAGGGTTGCCAGTGGAGAAAGAGTTCGGGATTTTGGAAGCGCGACGTGCTTCGCTGTACGAGACAAAGCTGGCTATCGAAGCACCCGCACCGGGCAGAATGCCGATCAGGGTTCCGATCACACTGGAGCGCAGGATCAGGATGGGACGCAAGAGGATATAGCGCAGGCTGCGTCCGAAGGCACCCTTCTGACGGGTCACAGTCAGGGTTTCGCCGTCCGTAGCGCTGGCCGACAGCAGCATCTGGGGGATGGCGAAGAAGCCGATGATACAAGGCACCAGCTGGATACCGGATTCTATCTCGGTGATGCCGAAGGCAAAACGCGGGTAGCCGGTTTCGAGATCGTATCCCACGGTGGCAATCAGCATACCGATCAGGGCGGAAATCGCCCCTTTGACGAAATTCTTGGCGGTGAGATTACAAACGATGGCAAGCCCTGCAACCGCCAGCCAGAACATTTCCGGCGAATTGAAGTTGAGCGCGAACCGCGCCAGCACCGGCGTGAAGAACAGCAGCACGACGGTGCCGATAAAACCCCCGATCACGGATGCGATGATTGCAAAGTACAGGGCTTCCTGCGCACGGCCCTGTGTGGCCATGGGATGCCCGTCAAGCGCGGTACAGACGGCGGCTGCGGTGCCGGGTGTATTGATCAGGATCGCTGATATCGAGCCGCCATATTCCGCGGACATATAGATCGCACCCAGCACGATCAGGCTCATCAACGGATCGAGTGTGAAAGCCAGCGGCAACAGAAGCGCGATGGTGATGGAGGCGCTGATGCCGGGCAACGCGCCTCCAATCATTCCGACCACGACGCCCAAAAAAAACAGGGCAAGCAAGCTCGGGTCCAGCAGGAGCGTAAATGCGGGTCCGATTTGTTCTAGCATCGTGGTCGTCCTTATGGGCCTTGTTCAGACAGGTTAGTTGCCTTGCAACTTGCTCATCATTTCGAAGATTTCCGAATTACCGGCCACGTAGTCGGCGACCATCGCTTCGGCACCTGCATTGTCGCGAAAGTCAACCACAAGCCCGGCGGTTTTCATCGCTTCGATGAATTCGGGATCCTTGGCCAATTCACCCAATGCGGTGCTGAGCGTGTCGATCCGGTCCTGCGGAGTTGCCGCTGCTACCGTGAAGGTCCGGGTGGTATAGTCGACGATGTCGATACCCAGTTCCTTCAGCGTCGGAACGTCGGGCAGAAGCGGGTAGCGTTCCTCGCCTGCGACAGCCAGCGCGCGGGTCTCATCCGGATAGCGCAGCGCCCAGTTGGCATTCGTCGACATCGCGTAGATTTCCTCGCCTGCCAGACCTTTGTACATCGCCGAGCCGCCACGGTAGGGGATCAGCGTGACATCAACGTCAGAGGCATCGACCCAGGCATGGTGGAAGGCTGCAGCCCCGCTTGTCGCCCCGGGGGAGCCAGCGGTCAGCGCGCCGGGATTGGCTTGCGCCGTTTCGACCAGATCGGAGAAGCTTTGCTCCGGTGACGAACTGCGTACGATGATCGTACTTGGGATAGAGGCCATATTGGCAACCCACGCCAGATCATCGAGCCTGTATCCACCCTCTGAGATCTGGGTCGGAATGGTCTGGTGCGGGATGGACGAGGCCGAGATCGTATAGCCGTCTGCCGCGAACTCGTTGATAAGGCGTTCATGGGCAACCTTGCCGCCACCGCCTTTGATGTTCTCGACACCCACGTCAACACCCACATACTGGGGCAAGTGTTGCGCAACGATGCGTGCAAATGTGTCCATACCACCACCTGCGCCCCAGCCGACGACGATCGTGATGGGCTTCTCGGGATAGGTTTCAGCGCTGACGGTCGCCGGGCCCAAGGTCAGTGCGACAGCGGCGAGCCTCAGCATCACGCGACGGTTGAAGAATGGTTGCATCATGGTTTTCTCCCTAGGTCACACACTCATAAATGACGAGCGGTGTTTTAGGATTGCTGATTCACTCTTTGAAAAGAGGAGAGCAGCATGGCTCAACGTCGCTACGAACTGACCGACTTTGAGTGGTCGATCATCGAACCGCTTCTTCCGAACAAGCCGCGTGGCGTGCCGCGCGTTGATGACCGGCGGGTGCTGAACGGCATTTATTGGCGGCTGAGGAGCGGGTCGCCCTGGGCGGACATTCCTGAGCGCTATGGCCCCTACACAACCTGCTACAACCGGTTCGTTCGCTGGGCGCGACTAGGAGTTTGGGACCGGATTTTCGAAGCCGTGTCAGCGGCTTACGAAGGCTCGGAGCAGTCAGTGGACAGCTCTTCGATCCGCGTCCATCAGCACGGAGCGAACGCAAAAAGGGGGGGCGAAGCGTCCGCCGGCACCGCCGATCTGGCTGACCTTCGAGCCCGGTGCATGGGGCGCTCGCGAGGCGGTTTGACCACCAAAATCCACGTCGTCACGGACGCGCGCGGTCTGCCGATCACCCTGAAACTGACTGCTGGGCAGGCGCATGACGGCCGCTCTGCCGACGACATGCCCGGGACTGTCGGCCCCGGTCAAACCCTGTTGGCGGACGCCGCCTATGACAGCAACCGGCTCCGCGACCACCTCACGGAGACCGGCGCGCGGGCCGTGATCCGTCCGATCCCGCGCCGATCAAACCCGCCGCCGCTCGACCGGCGTGCC
>JBCCUU010000036.1:0-20723 GCA_039196345.1 Pseudomonadota bacterium
ACAGCTCGGCCCCTGTCAATTCGTTCAGATAGGCCGAGGTCCGCACCGGCGTCCGACGAATGTAAGGCCCAATCCGCTCATGCGCCGCAACCATGTCCTCAAACGTCGGAATATAAAAATCATCGTCCAACATCACGCGGCATCCTTATGCGCAAGGGTCGGGTGGCCGCGATAGAAGTCCTGCGCCGCGGCGACCCCTGATCCCAATGTTATGTCCAGGCCCAGATCGGCCATGCACATCTCAGCCGTGGCGATCCCGCTCAGCGTCATGACATCCGTCAGGCTGCCCAGATGGCCGATGCGGAAGACCTTGCCTGCGACCTCGCCCAGCCCCACGCCAAAGGCCACGCCATAGGTGTCGGCGGCATGGGTCACGATGTCCGTCGCGTTGAAGCCTTCGGGCGTGCGGATCGCACTGACCGTGTCGGAGTAGACCTCCGGCGCGGCGGCGCAGAGGCGCAGCCCCCAGGCATCCACCGCCTTGCGCACGCCGGTCGCGATGCGGGTGTGGCGGGCAAAGACGTTCTCCAACCCTTCTTTCAGCAGCATGTCGCAGGCCATGTTGAGACCGTTGAGCAGACCGACGGCCGGCGTATAGGGATAGGCGTTGTTGGCGTAGCCTTTCGCCATGTCGTGCACGTCAAAGAAGGTGCGTGGCAGGGTGGCGGTTTTGGTGGCGTCCATGGCCCTTTCGCTGAAGCCCACGATGGCCAGACCCGCCGGGAGCATGAAGCCTTTCTGCGATCCGGTCACGGCGACATCGACCCCCCAGTCGTCGAACCGGAAGTCCATCGACCCGATGGAGGACACGCCGTCCACGAAAAGCAGTGCGGGGTGGCCCGCCGCATCAAGCGCGCGGCGCACGGCGGCAATATCCGACTTGACGCCGGTGGCCGTTTCGTTGTGCGTGGCCAGAACGGCCTTGATCTCATGGCCCTTGTCGGCAGTCAGGATCTCTTCGTAGCGGTGCGCCGGAATCCCGTGGCCCCAGGGGGTTTCGACCACCTGAACGTCGAGGTCATGCCGCTGGCACATGTCGATCCAGCGGTGCGAGAACATGCCGTTGCGCGCGGCCAGCACCTTGTCGCCCGCACTCAGGCAGTTGCTTAGCGCCGTTTCCCAGCCGCCGGTGCCGCTGGCTGGGAAAATAAAGACCTCCGCGCTGGTGCTTTTGAGAATCTTGCGCACAGCTTCCCGCGCCGGATGCAGGATCTGGCCAAAGAGCGGCGAACGGTGGTCGATCGTCGGCATGTCACAGGCTTTGCGCAGGGCTTCGGGGATATTTGTCGGCCCCGGAATGAAAACAGGGTTTTGAAAGCTCATGGCCGTCTCCTTTGTGCGTCACTCTGGTCTTAGCGGGTTTTTCCAGTGAAATAAATTTTTTTGAAATCGTTTTTCAAAATCGGATCAAAGAAAATATTGACGTATTGTCAGATGGTTATATTTTTCATATCTTGAATTACTTTTTCAGTTACGAGTTGAGACAGCTTATGGATTCGCAGGAAAACAGGTCCCTTACCCCCCGGCGGGCGCGTGGCAGGCCCCGGGACTGGCATGACAAGACGGCCCAGAACACCATCAAATCGCTGGACCGGGCGATGGCGGTGTTCGAGTTTCTGAGCGCGTCGCAGGGCAAGGCGCTCAGCGATATCGCGTCAGAGATGAAGCAATCCCCGGCGACGGTGTACCGCATTCTCGTCACGCTGGAGGGCAGGGGGCTTGTGGAGTTCGACACTGAGGAACAGATCTGGCACATCGGGCCGCAAGCCTATGTGATCGGCGCGCGGTTTCTGCGCCGGACGAGCCTTGTGGACCGCGCCCGCCCGATCATGCGCAAACTGATGGAAGATACGGGCGAGACGGCCAATCTGGGCGTCGAAAAGGAAGGGTCGGTGCTTTTCCTCAGCCAGGTCGAGACGCACGCGACCATCCGGGCCTTCTTTGCGCCGGGCACCCTGTCGGCCATGCATGCGTCTGGCATCGGCAAGGCGCTGCTGGCCGAGATGGACAGGGACAGGCTGCACCGCCTGCTGCGCAACCAAAGGCTGGAGGCCTTCACGCCGCATACGATTACGACAATCGAAGCGCTCGAACGCGCGTTTGAAGGCATCCGCGCGCGGGGCTTTGCGGTGGATGGCGAGGAAAAGAACCTTGGCATGCGCTGCATCGCGGCCCCGGTCTTTGATGTGACCGGGGAGGCGGTGGCGGGGATTTCCGTGTCAGGGCCGGTAAGCCGCGTCGGACCGGAGGATGTGGACCGCATGAGCGCCTGCGTGGTGGAGGCGGCGGAGGCCCTGTCGCTGGCAATTGGCGGGGAGCCTCCCCTGCGTCGGCGCTAGGGCAGCACCCCTTTAATCTGCAACACGTGCCCTTATTACTGAGGCCAGCCCCCGACCTTGGGTGGGGGTGAAGCCCCCTCCCGGGGGGAGGGTCGGGGGCTGGCCGGCGGTGCCGGCCGAGTCGACTCGATAAGGGAAGTGATTCAGATTTTCAGACCGATGCTCTAGGATCCGGATCTGCTAACGCCCCACGGTCAGCGCCATGTGCCGGTTTACGTCCTTGTAGAGCAGATAGCGGAACTTGCCCGGACCCCCGGCATAGCAGGCCTGCGGGCAGAAGGCGCGCAGCCACATGTAATCGCCCGCCTCGACCTCGACCCAATCGTTATTGAGCCGGTAGACCGCCTTGCCTTCCAGCACGTAGAGCCCATGCTCCATCACATGCGTTTCAAGGAAGGGAATGACCGCGCCGGGTTCAAAGGTCACGATGGTCACATGCATGTCGTGGCGCAGGTCGGCAGGGTCAACGAAGCGCGTCGTTGCCCATTTGCCTTCTGTGCCGGGCATGACGGCGGGCGCGATGTCCTTTTCGTTGGCGATGATGATGTCGGGTGCGGGCAGGCCGGGCACAGCTTCATAGGCCTTGCGGACCCAGTGAAAGCGCAGCGTGGCTTGCGACCGGTTGTGCAGGGTCCAGTTGGTCCGGGGCGGGATGAAGGCATAGCCTCCCTCCGTCAGCGTATGCGCGTGACCGTCGACCGTCAGGTTTGCCGTACCCTCGACCACAAAGAGCACCCCTTCGGCACCGGGATCGGTTTCAGGCTGGTCTGATCCGCCCCCGGGGGACACTTCCATGATGTATTGCGAAAACGTCTCGGCAAACCCGCTCATCGGGCGGGCGATCACCCACAGGCGCGTGGCCTCCCAGAACGGCAGAAAGCTTGTCACGATGTCGCGCATGGTGCCTTTGGGGATCACCGCATAGGCCTCGGTGAAAATGGCGCGATCCGTGAGAAGCTGCTCCTGCCCCGGATGTCCCCCGGTGGGCGCGTAGTATTTGTCTGACATCAATACGTCTCCGTCACCTGTGCGTTTGCCGCAGTATGGGGGCGTGGCGTTGACGGGGCCACCCGCTTTGGCAAGACAGCAGTTCCAGCATTTTTTGATAACCTCCAAAGGTATGGCGGGCCGGTCAATCGCTTTCCGTTTGTTGCCCGAGGATTGCCGATTTGGCGGGGGTGCCGCTGACATAGACCTCTTCTATGGCGCGGTCATCGCCCATCATCTGCAGGATGAACAGCTCTTCGGCGAGGCTGCTGGCCCGTTCCATCCGCAGCGCCATGGCGCTGGTGCTGGCGGCATTCAGCACCACGACATCCGCCTCAGAGCCTGGGTCCAGGGTGCCGATCCGGTGCTCCAGCCCGAGCACGCTGGCATTGCCGCGCGTCGCCCAGTCAAAGGCCTGCAAGGGGTGCAGGGTCTGGCCTTGCAGTTGCAGGATCTTGTAGCCTTCGTTCAGGGTTTGCAGCATCGAATAGCTGGTCCCGCCGCCCACATCGGTCGCGATGCCATTATTGAGCCCGCGTGCCAGCAACCCCGCATTGTCAAAGAGCCCGCTGCCCAGAAACAGGTTGGAGGTGGGGCAAAACACCGGATGCGCGCCGGTCTCTGCCAGCGCGTCAATCTCTCGGGGTTTGAGATGGATGGCGTGGCCCAGCAGGGTCTTTTCGCCCAAAAGGCCATAGGATTGGTAGACGTCCAGATAGTCGCGCGCCTGCGGATAAAGCTCTGCCGTGTAGGCGATCTCGTCATGGTTTTCGGACAGATGGGTCTGGATGTGGCAGTCGGGATGTTCCTGCGCAAGCGCCTGTGCCATCTCCATCTGATCGGGCGTAGACGTGATCGCAAAGCGGGGGGAGATCACATAGCCGTTGCGGTTCTTGCCGTGCCAGTCGGCGATCAGGGCCTTGGTGTCATCATAGCCGGTCTGCGGCGTGTCCCTCAGCCCGTCAGGCGCGTTGCGATCCATCAGGACCTTGCCGCCGAGCATCCGCATGTTGCGCCGGCTGGCTTCGGCAAAGAAGGCCTCCGCCGAGGTCTTGTGGACCGAACAGAAGGCGACGGCGGTCGTTGTTCCATGCGCGATCAGCTGATCGAAGAAGGCCGTTGCGATTCCCGCGCTGTGATCGGGACAGGCAAAGCGGATTTCTTCGGGGAAGGTATAGTTGTTCAGCCAGTCCAGCAGCTGCGCGCCCCAGGAGGCAATCACCTGCATCTGCGGAAAGTGAATATGGGGGTCGATGAACCCGGCCACCATCAGGTGGGGCCGGTGATCCGTGACCGGCGCTGCGGGCGCTTGTGCGCTGATTTCGGCAAAGTGGCCGCGGGCCTCGATCATGCCATCGCGGAGCAGCAAGGCGCCGTCTTGCAGGTAGGTATAGCTGTCGGCGTCATCGCCGTTTCGGGGCCTGCGATGAAACGTCATGAGACGCCCGCGGAGCAGTTTCTGGGTCATGTCATGTCCTGCCGGAACGGGAACGGAACGTTGCACCCAGCCCTGTGTGCCCGGTGCGCCGTCGCCTATCAAGCCCGGGTCGGCGGGCGGGGTGATCGAATGGACCTGAAGGGATCACCCTGCGCGTCCTTTCCGGTCCTGTTGGTGGCCCGGGCTGGGCAGCCGTGGTTGTTTCAGCGGTTAATTCAGCGATCACTTCCGCCGCCACGAAGGCGGCAATGACGCTGGGCCGTTTGTCGCTGCTGCCGCTTGCCCCGATGGGGCAAGTCAGGGGTCGGGTGCTCTGGCCATCACAGTTCTTGCGCGCCCAGTTACGGAATTTGAGGCGTTTGGTGGCCGAGCCGATCATGCCGACATAGGCCGCATCCCCCCGCGCCAGGGCAGCGGAGGTCAGCAGAAAGTCGAGGCTGTGGTCATGGGTCAAGACGATGAAGGCGCTGCCCGGTGGAGCTGCGGAAATCTCCACCTCGGGGAGCGCGCTGAGGCGGGTCTCAACCGCTGCCTCGCAGCGCTCCAACTCCTCCGCGCGGGTGTCGACAAGAATGCAGCGCACGGGCAGGTGCTGGAACTGTCGTGCCAGCGCGCGGCCCACGTGACCTGCGCCCATGACGTAGACATGGGGGCGGGCGGCTGCATCCTGTGCGGCCAGATCGCCTGCCTTCTGCTTGTCGGAAGCCCGCATGCGCGACAGCTTGAGTTCAACTCGCCCGCCGCAGCATTGGCCAATGTCGGGGCCCAGCGGCACATCCATTTCCCGGCTCAAGGCACCCGAGCGTAGCATCTCGCGCGCCGCCTCGGTGGCCATGAATTCCAACTGCCCGCCACCGATGGTGCCCCAGAGCGCCTGCGGGCCTACATACATCTGCGTGCCCTCGTTGCGCGGCGAAGACCCGCGCACCCGCGTCAGCGCGATATGGATCACGGCGGGCTGTGCCCTGAGGAAATCAACCAGGGGCTGTCCCATCGCTCAGCCCTTTCCCTGTAACCGGGTGACGGCCATCAGCACCCGCTCGGGCGTGGCGGGGGCATCAAGGCAGGGGCATGCGCGGTAACCCGCAACGGACGCCACCGCCATCGACAGCGCCTCGAAGACAGAGATGCCCAGCATGAACGGGGGTTCACCCACGGCCTTGGAGCGTTTGATGGTCAACTGCCGATTTTCCGACCAATCCGCGAGCGTCACGTTGAAGATGCGCGGTCGGTCCGAGGCGAGCGGTATCTTGTAGGTCGAGGGCGCATGGGTGCGCAAAGCGCCCTTGTCGTCCCACCACAACTCTTCGGTGGTGAGCCAGCCCATGCCCTGAATGAAGGCACCCTCGACCTGTCCCTTGTCGAGGGCCGGGTTCAGGGACCGGCCCACGTCATGCAGGATGTCAGCCCGCTCCACCCGGTACTCCCCGGTCAGCGTGTCGATGGTAACTTCCGAGCAGGCCGCGCCATAGGCATAGTAGTAAAACGGGCGTCCCTGCCCCTTGGCCCGGTCCCAGTGGATCTTGGGGGTCTTGTAGAACCCCGCCGCAGAAAGCTGGACCCGCGCCAGATAGGCTTCCTTGATGAAGGCGTCGAAACCCATGGTCTCGGCACCAATCCGCACCTGATTGGCCTCGAAGGTGACAGCTTCGGGAGCGACCTCCCATTTCTCGGCAGCAAATGCCACCAGACGCGCCTTGATCTGTTCCACAGCGTCGAGTGCCGCCATGCCGTTGAGATCGGTGCCGCTGGAGGCTGCTGTGGCTGACGTGTTGGGCACTTTCTCGGTGGTGGTCTTGGTGATCTTGATGCGTTCGAAATCCACCTGGAAGGCCTCGGCCACGACCTGCGCCACCTTGGTGTTCAGGCCCTGGCCCATCTCGGTGCCGCCATGGTTCAGGTGGATCGACCCGTCATTATAGACATGCACCAAGGCGCCTGCCTGATTGTACCATGTCGCGGTGAATGAAATGCCGAATTTGACCGGGGTCAGCGCGATGCCCTTTTTCAGGATGGGGGAGGTCTCGTTGAAGGCGATGATCTCCTGCCGCCGCTTGCGGTAGTCTGCCGTGGCTTCCAGTTCGCCGACGAGGCGCTCCAGAATGTTGTCCTCAACCTCCTGATGATAGGGCGTCAGGTTGCGCCCCTCGCCGCCATAGAAGTTGGCCTTGCGCACATCCAGAGGGTCCTGCCCGGTGGCATAGGCGATCTCTTCGATCATGCGTTCCGCCACGATCACACCCTGCGGCCCGCCAAAGCCGCGAAAGGCCGTGTTGGACACGGTGTTGGTTTTCATCGGATTGCTGCTGAGCCGTACATGCGGATAAAAATAGGCGTTGTCCGCATGAAAGAGCGCCCGGTCCGTGACAGGCCCCGACAAATCCGCCGAGAAACCGCAACGGGCGGCAAAGCTGCCCTCTACCGCCTGAATGCGCCCGGCATCGTCAAAACCGACATCATAGTCGACCACAAAGTCATGGCGTTTACCCGTCGCAGTCATGTCCTGATCGCGGTCGGGGCGGATCTTGACGGCGCGGTGCCACTTTTTCGCGGCCAGTGCCGCCACCGCGCAGAAGAGGTTCATCTGGCTTTCCTTGCCGCCGAACCCGCCCCCCATGCGGCGCACGTTCACAACCACCGCGTTGGAGGGTACGCCGAGCACATGAGCCACCATAAGTTGCGCCTCCGACGGGTGCTGGGTGGAGCAATGGACAATCACATCGTCATCCTCGCCCGGTATGGCAAAGGCGATCTGCCCTTCGAGATACATGTGATCCTGCCCGCCAATGGCCATCCGGCCCTTGATGCGGCGGGGGGCTTCGGCCAGCGCCGGGTCCACCGCGCCGCGTTCCAGTTTCAGCGGGGCTGTCACATGGGGGTAGCCTGCTTCCTGTGCCTCGATGGGGTCCAGCGCATGGGGCAGGGGCTCATAGTCGACCCGTGCCCGTGTCGCCGCGCGCCGGGCGATATCCCGTGTCTCCGCGATCACGGCAAAAAGCGGCTGGCCGTGGAACTGAATGAGGTCGGTGGGGAAGACCGGATCGTCGTGCAGGCCCGTGGGGCTGATGTCGTTAACGCCGGGCACATCCTCAGCGGTCAGCACCCCCACAACGCCGGGCGTGGCCAGCACTTCGGTCAGATCGAGCGCGTTCAGCCTCGCATGGGCCACATCCGAGACACCGAGATAGGCATGCAGCGTGCCTTCCGGCTGGGCGATGTCATCGGTGTAATCCGCCTGGCCCGTGACATGCTTGAGGGCACTGTCGTGGATACGGTCGGTATGGGCTGCACCGGTGATGGAAACGGTATCTTTCATCGGGTCGTCTCCTTTGGTCTCAGGCTGTCGCGAGTTGGGTGGGGGCGTCGGTTGCAGCGTCCTGTTCCAGGAAGAACCGATGCAGCAGGTTCTGGGCTGACAACATCCGGTAGTCGGACGACGCCCGCCAATCGGACAGGGGTGTGAAATCATCGGGTAGTGCGGCTGCGGCGGCGCGAAAGCTCTCCGCCGACCAGGGCTGCCCGGCCAGAGCGACCTCCGCCGCACGCGCCCGTTTGGGCGTGGCCGCCATGCCGCCAAAGGCGATCCGCGCCTTGCGGATCATGCCGTCCGCGACGGTCACCTGAAGACCCACCGCGACCGAAGAAATATCCTCGTCCCGTCGTTTGGAAATCTTGTAGGCCGCGTCGCGATCCTCCGGGCCGGGCAGGGGCACACGAATGCTCTCGACAAACTCACCCGGCCCGAGGTCCTGTTTGCCGTAGTCGATGAAGAAATCTTCGAGCGGCAGGATGCGACGATCCGGGCCGCGCCGCAACGTGATCTCTGCCCCCAGCGCGATCAGGACCGGCGGCGTGTCCCCAATCGGGGAGCCATTGGCGATATTGCCGCCGACGGTGCCCATGTTCCGCACCTGCCATCCGGCAATGCGGTCCCAATAGGGGCTGAGATGTGGCAAATGCTCTGAAAGGAGCCTCTGGCAATCGGTGTAGCTTGCGCCCGCACCGATCAGCAGGGCATCCCCCTGCCGCTCAACCGATTTCAACGCCTCCAGATGCCCGGTGAAGATCGCCGGGCCAATTGGGCGCAGAAACTTGGTGACCCAGAGACCCACATCCGTTGCCCCCGCAACAATGGTGGCGTCTGGATACTCCAGAAGGCAGGCGGCCAAATCATCCACATCGGCGGGCAGAATGCTCAGGTTATCCTTCGGGCCGCTGACCACGCGCTGGTCGCTGTGCAGGGCCTTGAGGCGGGCGGTGATGTCGCCTCGCTCGGTCATCAGCGTGTCGGAGCCCGGCGCGCCATAGCGGCTGACGGCCACGGCGGCCTTGATGATCGGCTCATAGCCCGTACAGCGGCAGAGATTGCCCTGCAAAGCGGTTTCGACCTGCGCTTCCGTCGGCTCCGGGGTTTCCATCCAGAGCGCGTAAAGCGACATCACAAAGCCCGGCGTGCAGAACCCGCACTGGCTGCCGTGATGGTCCACCATGGCCTGCTGGACGGGATGCAAACGCCCTTCCGACCCGGAGAGGTATTCCACCGTGACCACGTGGCACCCATCGACAGAGGCGAGAAACCGGATGCAGGCATTGACCGGCATGTAGGCCAGCCCGGTGGGGGTCAGACGGCCCACCAGAACCGTGCAGGCGCCGCAGTCCCCTTCGGCGCAGCCTTCCTTGGTGCCGGTGAGACGCTGGTCGAGGCGGATGTAGTCCAGAAGCGTCTGGCTCGCGCCAACCTCACCCACGGACACGGTCTTGCCGTTCAGTATGAAATTGATCGTCCTGCGGGGTGCCATGGTATCCTCTATGATCTCCTGTCGGTGCCGGTTCGGGCCTCATCACCATAGAGGAACAGAGTGCATCGAAAAACTGCCCAGTACACTCTGGCGGCACTCTTTCCGATAATTTACTTGTTTGTCGAATGCATTGTGCGGCGCAGCAGGCAGGTTTTCCTGCGCGTTCCTTGGTGCTCCCGGACAGTTCTGCCATTAGGTGAATGGAGCCTCAGGTGGCTAATTCCTAATTTGAGTTTATGCCTCAGATCGCTGATCTTTTGGGGTGTGTTTGCCAAAAGGGGGCCCCATGCCATCTGTTTTCGTTGATCCGTCTGCCGCGTTTCTGACCCTGCACCATGAGGGCCCACCCCATCGCTTTCACGCCATCTGGCTGCGGGACAACGCGCAGGACCCTGCCACCCGAGACCCGGGCAATGGCCAGCGCCTGATTGCCCTGCGGGACATCCCGAAAGACACGCGCATTTCCGAGGCGCGCATGGAGGGCACCTGCCTGCTGGTCCGTTTTACGCCGGACGGCAAGGAGCTGCCCTTCGACCTCGACTGGCTTGTTGCCCATGCCTACGACAGGGTGCAGCAGGGGGAACGCGGATCCACTGGGCCGGATCTGACCCTGTGGGACAGCGGGCTGAACGACGCGGTGCCCACCGCCCGGTTTGACGATCTTGCGGAGAATCCCGCGGCGCTGCGCGATTGGCTGGGGCAAATCTGCCGCTACGGTTTTGCCAAGATCACCGATGGCCCGGTTGAGGGTGGCGCGCTGTTCCGGCTGGTGGACCTTTTTGGCTACGTGCGCGAGACAAATTACGGCCGTCATTTCGAGGTCCGCACCGAGGTCAACCCCACCAACCTCGCCTATACCGGCCAAGGGTTGCAGGCCCATACGGACAACCCCTACCGCGACCCGGTGCCGACAGTGCAGGTGCTCTATTGCCTGGAAAGCTCTGCTGCTGGGGGCGAGAACATGGTGGTGGACGGGTTTGCCGCCGCGCGGCGGTTGCGCGATGAATCCCCGGAGTTTTTCGACGTGCTCGCCGATCATCCGGTGCGATTTGAATACGCGGGCGAAAGCGGGGTTTGCCTGCGCGCCCGCAAGCCGTTGATCGAGCTTGGCCCGGACGGGTCGCTTGTGGCGGTGCGTTTCAACAACCGCTCCATGGCGGCGGTGACGGATGTGCCCTTTGACAGGATGGCGGCGTTCTATGCGGCCTATCGCCGGTTGGGAGAGATCATTGATGACGAACGCATGGAGGTCAGCTTTCGACTGGAACCGGGCGAGGCCTTTGTCGTTGACAACACAAGGGTGCTGCATGCGCGTAAAGGCTATGCGGGCACCGGGACCCGCTGGTTGCAAGGGTGCTACGCGGATATGGACGGGCTGCGTTCGACCTACGCGTCTCTGGCCAGACCGGCCAAGCAGGAGGCCGCGGAATGAAACCTGACCTCGACACGCTGAGCCCGGAGTCAATCGTCGATTTCCTCGGTTCGATTTTTGAGCGCCGGGGCGGGGAGGAGTACCTTGGCGAACCGGTGAGCATGGGCGAGCACATGCTGCAAGGGGCCACGCTGGCCGAGCAGGCAGGCCATCCGGAGGAGATCATCGTCGGCGCGCTTCTGCATGACATCGGCCATTTCACCTCAGAGTTCGGAACCTTCGCCATGACCGATACCGAGGACCGGCACCATGAAGACGCAGGCGGCGAAGTGCTGGAACGGTTCTTTCCCAGCGTCATCACCGATTGCGTGCGCTATCACGTGGCGGCCAAACGCTACCTTTGTGCAACCCGGCCCGAGTACCTGGCGCGATTGTCAGAGGCGTCGGTGCATTCGCTGAAGCTGCAAGGGGGGCCGATGACACCGGATGAGGTCGAATCCTTCGAGAAGAACCCGAACCTCAAACAGATCATCGCCGTCAGGTACCTGGATGACGCGGGCAAGCGGCCGGACATGGAAACACCCGATTTCTGGCACTTTGCGCCCATGGTGCAGCGCATGGTGGATCGGCATGTGGCGCGCACGGGTGGGTGATCCGGCCAGGCGCTAGATTTTATCGCGGCAATGACCGGCCTTGTGTGCCACGCGCCCGGTGGCACCGGGCGCATGGGTCAGTTTTCCTGCGGCTTATCCGCCGGCGATTTGCTTGGCCTTTTGCACAAGAACCTCGGCCTGACGGATCGACGCATAATCGATGAGCCGCCCGTCGAGGGATACAGCGCCCTTGCCAGCGGCTTCGGCTTCGGCCATTGCGGCGAGGATGCGGTTGGCCTTGGTGACCTCCGCTTCGGAGGGGCTCATGACCTCGTTTGCCAGCGCGATCTGGCTGGGGTGGATGGCCCATTTGCCTTCGCATCCCAGAACGGCGGCACGATAGGCCGCGGCCTTGTAGCCATCGGGATCAGAGAAATCACCAAAAGGTCCGTCAATCGGGCGCAGGCCGTTGGCGCGGGCAGCAACCACCATATTGGCGATTGCGGAATGCCACATATCCCCCCAATGCACCTGCCGCGCGCCGTCGGCGTCGGCATCTGTCAGGACGGAATAATGTTCGTTCACGCCGCCGATCACGGTGGTACGTGCGCGCATGCTCGCGGCGTAGTCTGCGACACCGAAATGCAGGCTCTCATTGCGCTTGGAGGCCGCGGCAATTTCGTTGACATTCTGCATGCCAAGCGCGGTCTCGATGATGTGCTCAAATCCGATCCGTTTGGAGTACCCTTTGGCATCCTCGATCTGGGTCACCATCATGTCGACAGCATAGACGTCTGCGGCGGTCCCGACCTTGGGGATCATGATGAGATCGAGCCGCTCACCAGCCTGCTCCACGACGTCAACCACGTCGCGATACATGTAGTGTGTGTCCAATCCGTTGATTCGGATCGACATGGATTTGTTCCCCCAATCGATCTCGTTCAACGCTTTGATGATGTTCTTGCGTGCCTGTTCCTTCTCGTCCGGGGCAACCGCGTCTTCGAGATCCAGGAAGATCACGTCGACGTCAGATTCGGCAGCCTTTTCAAACATTTGCGGTTGACTGCCAGGCACAGCGAGTTCGCTGCGGTTCAGTCGGGCGGGGGCTTGATCTATCGGGTGAAAACTCATGCTAGGGCGTCCTTGATTTTGGGAGTGAATGTGCGGCCCACGCTGGCAGGAAAAAATTTTTCCTGTCAAGAATATTTTTCCAGGGGTCGCGGCGGGCTGCTCAATCGTCGCTGCCCGGCACCTTTCCCATCTGCGCGGCAAAATAGAATGCGACGGCCTGAGTCCTGCTGGTGACAGAGAGCTTTTCGTAGAGGTTCGAGAGGTGAAATTTCACGGTGTTTGCGGAAATGTCAAACTCGTTGGCCAACTGGCGATTGCTGAGCCCTCTTGAAAGTGCTTCAAGCAGTGACTTTTCCCGCTTTGTCAGAAGGTGGATCGGGTCGGACTGCAACTCACGCACATCGAGAAACGGGAACACCATCTGGCCTGCGGCCACGGCGGCGCAAGTGTCGAGCAATCCTTCGACCGGTCCGTTGCGGGGTGTGAAGCCCGCGGCCCCGGCAGACAGCGCCTTGCGCGGCAGGTCGCCGCTGTCATCGCCGTAGACCAGAAGGCGGGGCGCGTTCGGCTGTTCGCGCAGGACCTCGGTCAACCGCTGGCCGCCAAGAACGGGCAATTGCCAGTCAATGATCCCAACCTGAACGGGAACCCGCATGACCATCCCAAGAAAGTCCTCTGCGGTGGAAACGGTGGAAACGACAGAGAATCGTGGGTCCTTGTCAAAAATCTCGGACATTGCAGACAGGACCAGCATGTTGCTGTCAGCGAGCGTTACGGAAATCGGCCCTAACTCTTCGTTAACCTGTTGCATTCCCTGTCCTTTTCCAAAAAAACCTACCCATTTGGATATGCCATAAATGGTATACTACGGTATTTCTGCCTGTATGGGTAGGGAATTAACTACCCAATTAGATACCCAAAAGCAATAGTATCTTACGTTGTTCCAGAAGCTGTTTCCGGTTTTCCTAGGGCCAATAAAGTTTCCTGACGCTAAAAAAGCTTTCCTCAGAGGACGAAAAACCATGACTGCAACAGCGCCTTTCGACAAACTGACCATTCCTAACACACTCGCGGCAGGGCCGGGACCGGGCAATACCGATGCGCGTGTCCTGTCCGCTTTTGCCGACGCGGGCATCGCAGATCACATGCAGCCGGATGTTCTGCGCGGAATGATCGAATGTAAACACATGCTGCGTCAATTCATGGGCACGCAAAACGTGCATACCTTTGGCGTTGCCGGCACCGGCTGGAGCGGTCTGGACAGCATGATGTCAGCGGTCATGCCGGGCGACACAGTGGTTGCCTTTGCGAACGGCACTTTCTCGGGCATCGACGCACTGACACTGCGGATGAAGGCGGCAACGCGCGAAGAGCTGGCACAGGACAGCCTGAACCCGCAACCGGCCAGCGTCACCGTCATCGAAGTGCCCCATGGCCAATCCGTCACCGGCGAGATCGTCGAAGCGGCACTTGCCGAGCACAAACCCAAATGGGCGTTCATGGCGCATTGGGAAACCGGATCAGGCCGGGTCAACGACCTGCGCGGCTTTTCGGATGCCTGTGAGAAACATGACGCGATGGGCCTTGTGGACGCCGTTTCGTCGCTGGGTGTCGAGGATTTTGCGCTCGATGACTATCCTGGCGTGGTCGGCTGGGCGTCCTGCCCGCAAAAAGGGCTGCTCTGCCTGCCGTTGACCTATGCGCCCGTCAGCTTCACCGATCGCTATATCGAGACACTGCGCGCCAACGGGGCCTACACCTACGCCAATCATCCGATCATGGAGGCGCGGCACTGGGGCATCGTGGACGGCAAGGACGTGGAGGTCGGCACCTACCACAGAACGCATTCGGCCTACGCGGTTTCGGCCTTCCATGAAGCCTTGAGGATCAACCTCGAAGAAGGGCTTGCAAGCCGCGCGCGCAACTATGCCTTCCACGAGCAAGCGCTGCGCACCGCGGTTGAGGCCATGGGCTGCAACGTCACATCCAATATGACAAGCCTGGTTGTCTTCAACCTGCCACCGGCCTTTGCGGGCCGCGAGATGGAACTGGTGCAGGCCTGCCGTGCGCAGCGCTTCGGCATCTGGCCCACCTTGTCTGCGCCGGTTCAGGTGCGCATCGGCATCCTCAACCTGCTCAGCCAGGCCCACATCACCGAAATCGTAACCCGTTTTGCGGACGCGTTGCTTGAACTCGGTGCGGAATTCGACCGCGGTGAAATCCTCTCCGGGCTCGAAGCTCACTACAAATCCCGCATTGCCGCATAGGAGGCGAAAATGGACATTCATGAATATCAAGCCAAAGAGGTCCTGAGTAATTTCGGGGTCGAAATCCCGGCAGGTGCGCTGGCATACAGCCCCGAGCAGGCCGCGTATCGCGCGCGGGAACTGGGAGGCGACAAATGGATCGTCAAGGCCCAGGTGCACGCAGGTGGGCGCGGCAAGGCCGGTGGTGTCAAACTGTGTGAATCCGATCAGGAGATTCAGGCCGCCTGCGAAGGCATGTTCGGCAGAAAGCTCGTCACCCATCAGACCGGCCCCGAAGGTAAGGGCATATACCGTGTCTATGTGGAGTCGGCGGTGCCGATCGAACGCGAGATTTACCTCGGTTTCGTGCTCGACCGGACCTCTCAGCGCGTCATGATCGTTGCCTCGGGTGAAGGCGGCATGGAGATCGAGGAAATCTCCGAGAGCAAGCCCGACAGCATCGTGCGCTCCACCGTTGAGCCTGCGGTCGGTCTGCGGGATTTCCAGGCGCGCGAGATCGCGTTCAAGCTCGGGATCGAGCCGCGCCTGACCCAGTCGATGGTGCGGACGCTACAAGCCTGCTACCGCGCGTTCCGCGATCTGGATGCAACCATGGTGGAGATCAACCCGCTTGTCATCACCGGCGACAACCGCGTGCTGGCGCTGGATGCCAAGATGACCTTTGACGACAACGCCCTGTTCCGTCACCCGCAGATCAGCGAGCTGCGCGACAAGAGCCAGGAAGACCCGCGCGAATCCCGTGCGGCGGACAGAGGCCTGTCCTATGTCGGTCTAGACGGCAACATCGGCTGCATCGTCAACGGTGCCGGGCTCGCAATGGCGACGATGGACACCATCAAACTCGCAGGTGGCGAGCCTGCCAACTTCCTCGACATCGGCGGCGGTGCAACGCCCGAGCGGGTGGCCAAGGCCTTCCGGCTGGTGATGTCGGACAAGAACGTCCAGGCGGTTCTGGTCAACATCTTTGCCGGGATCAACCGGTGTGACTGGGTTGCCGAAGGCGTGGTGCAGGCATTGAAGGAGGTGAAGGTCGATGTGCCTGTCATCGTCCGTCTGGCGGGCACCAACGTCGAGGAAGGCCAGAAGATCCTGGCCAAGAGCGGCCTGCCGATCATCCGGGCAACGACGCTGATGGAAGCAGCGGAACGCTCTGTTGCGGCATGGAAAAGTGACAAATCCCACAATCTGAAAGTGATATCCTCATGAGCATTTATCTGAACAGGGAATCCCGTGTGATCGTTCAAGGGATCACGGGACGTATGGCGCAATTCCACACCAAGGACATGCTGGAATATGGCACCAATGTCGTGGGCGGCGTCGTGCCGGGCAAAGGCGGCGAAACAGTGCACGGCGTGCCGGTGTTCGACACGGTCAAGGAAGCCGTGGAAGAGACACAGGCCGATGCGAGCCTCGTGTTCGTGCCACCCCCCTTCGCAGCAGACAGCATCATGGAAGCCGCCGATGCGGGCATCCGCTACTGCGTTTGCATCACCGATGGCATCCCCGCACAGGACATGATCCAGGTGAAACGCTACATGATGCGCTATCCCAAGGAGCGCCGCATGGTGCTGACAGGGCCGAATTGCGCGGGCACGATTTCTCCGGGCAAGGCCATGCTGGGCATCATGCCGGGCCATATCTTCCTGCCGGGCAATGTCGGGATCGTCGGCCGCTCCGGGACGCTTGGATATGAGGCGGCAGCGCAGCTCAAGGAGCGTGGCATCGGTGTCTCCACCAGTGTCGGCATCGGTGGTGATCCGATCAACGGATCTTCGTTCCGCGATATTCTCGAACAGTTCGAAAACGATGACGAAACCCATGTCATCGCGATGATCGGCGAGATCGGCGGACCACAGGAAGCCGAAGCGGCAGCCTATATCCAGGAGCATGTCACCAAGCCTGTCGTGGCCTATGTCGCGGGCCTTACCGCGCCCAAGGGGCGGACGATGGGGCATGCCGGGGCGATCATCTCGGCCTTTGGGGAAAGCGCCTCGGAAAAGGTTGAAATCCTCTCCGGTGCCGGTGTGACCGTTGCCGAGAATCCCGCCGTGATCGGTGAGACAATCGCAAGCGTGATGTAAAGGAGATGACCATGGCCAAGCCCAGGATCCTCGTGACGCGCCGTTGGCCCAAGGCCGTTGAGGCGCAGCTTTCCGAGAAATTCGACGCGGTGCTTTCGAAGCATGACAAAGCACTGCGGCCCGATGAATTTCGGCAAGCTTTCAAGGAGTTCGATGCTGTCCTGCCAACGGTGACGGACAAGATCGGCCCCGACGCGATGGAACTGGTACGGCCACGGACAAAACTTCTGGCCAATTACGGGGTCGGTTACACCCACATTGACGTACCGGGTGCAAGCTCGCACGGCATGGTGGTGACCAACACCCCGGATGTGCTCTCTGAATGCACGGCGGATCTTGCCATGACGCTGATGCTCATGGCGGCCCGCCGTGCCGGTGAGGGGGAGCGCGAGGTGCGTGAAGGCCGGTGGTCCGGCTGGCGTCCCACACATCTGGTGGGCACAAAGGTGTCCGGCAAGACGTTGGGCATCGTCGGCTTCGGACGGATCGGGCAGGAAATGGCCCGCCGTGCGCATCACGGGTTCGGGATGAACATCATCGTGCACAACCGCAGCCGTGTCGCGCCCGAGGTGCTGGCGCGCTACAACGCGGTACAGGCGGATGATCTCGACGATCTGCTGCCGCGCTGCGATTTCGTCTCGCTGCATTGTCCGGGCGGCGCCGAAAATCGCCACCTGATCAATTCACGCCGCCTTGACCTGATGCGCCCCGGGGCGTTTCTGATCAACACCGCACGGGGCGAGGTCATCAATGAGCATGACCTTGTGCAGGCTCTGGCATTTGAAACCATCGGTGGTGCGGCGCTGGATGTCTTCGATGGTGAGCCGAAGATCGCGCGCAGCCTGCTGGACAGCGACCGGCTGGTGATGCTGCCGCATCTGGGCAGTGCAACCGCGGAATCGCGCGAGGCGATGGGGTTTCGGGTTCTGACCAATCTCGAAGCCTTCTTTGAAGGTCAAACACCACCAGATCGTGTAAACTGATGGAAAACGACAGCATCACAGCCACTTCGGCGGAAGAGCAAGCCTACGCGTCCGAACTGACGGATCTGCTTTGGGACCAACTGATGCAGGTGGTGCAACGACGCGCACCGGAGACAGCGAAACTTCTGCGCGACGGGCAGGGCAAGCCGACCGAGGCGTCTCATATCGTCGACTACCTGCAAGCGATCAACATCTGGTTTCAACTGACGAAGATCGCCGAGGAAAACGCCGCCATGCAGGCCCGCCGGACGACAGAGAGGACCTCTGGCCCGCACAGCGTCTCCGGCAGCTTCGCCGAAGCCATCAACCGGATCAAGGCAGAGGCGCCCGAGCGGCTGGAGATGTCGCTGGACGTGCTGGCGGTTGGTCCGACGCTGACCGCGCATCCCACCGAGGCCAAGCGCGTCACCATCCTTGAGATCCACCGGCGCATCTACCGCCTGCTGGTCTCTCTCGAAACCCAGCGTTGGACGCCGCGCGAACGCAGCGCCAAGATCGAGGAGTTGCGCGGCGAGGTCGATCTGCTTTGGCTGTCGGGCGAATTGCGCCTTGAACGCCCGAGCCTTTCGGACGAGATCGAATGGGGCTTGCAGTTTTTCCGCGACAGCCTGTTTGATGCCACCCCGCAACTGTTCGAAAGCTTCATCGCCGCGTGCAAGGGCGCGGAGCTTCCGAATGCCGAGGACGTCAGGCCCTGTCTGGCGTTTCATTCCTGGATCGGCGGGGACCGCGACGGCAACCCGAATGTGACACTTGAGGCGACAAAGGCCGCGATGGCGCAAGGGCGCAAGACGGCCGTTGATCGCTATCTGGCCGATCTGGACAAGGCCGCGCGCCATCTCAGCATCAGCAAGACCATCGCCCGTCTGCCGCAGTCGCACGGCCAACTGCTGGACGTTATCCTGAAGGCGGCGACCCGGCACGAAGAGATTGCAGACCGCAACCCGGGCGAAGTGTTCCGGCAAGCGGTGAGCGCCATTGCCGAACGGTTGCAGGATCGTCCCTCCTATCAGCATGTGGATGAGCTGGTCCGTGATCTTCATGTCGTGGAAGACGCGCTGGACGCCATCGACGCGCAAAGCCTCGCCCGGAAGTACATTCGGCCTTTGAGGTGGCGGGTCGAGGTCTTTGGTCTGCGCACCGCCGCGCTGGATATCCGGCAGAACTCCGCCGTGACAACAAGTGTCTTGCAGGAAATCTGGGGCAGTGAAGAGACTTACGGCACGCCGGAGTGGTCAAAGCGGCTGCGGCAGGAGCTGTCGTCGGCATCGTTGACCCTTCCGGATCGCACATCGCTGAGCGCGCAGGCACAGGAGTTGCTTGGGCTCATGTCCATGATCCTTGCCAGCCGCGAAGGGGATGACCCAAGGGCGATCAGCGCCTTCATCCTGTCCATGACCCGCTCAACCGATGATCTTCTGGGCGTCTATCTGCTTGCGCGCTACGCCGGTGCCGAGGGGGAGATGCTGGACATCCCGGTTGTTCCGCTTTTCGAGACGATTGATGACCTGCGCGCGGCACCTTCGATCCTGCTGGATCTTATCGAGGTGCCGATGGCGCGCCGCAGCCTGAAACGGCAGGGAACGCGCATCGAGATCATGCTGGGCTATTCCGACAGCAACAAGGACGGCGGGTTTGTCTGCTCAAGCTGGGAGTTGGATCAGGCGCAGCGCAAGATCACGAAGGCACTCGCCAGCCGCGGGTTTATCCCGGCGTTCTTCCATGGGCGGGGTGGTTCGGTCAGTCGTGGTGGCGCCCCCACGGGCCGGGCGATTGCCGCCCAACCTCCGGGCACCGTGAATGGTGTGATGCGCACGACCGAACAGGGCGAGGTGGTTTCGTCCAAATTCGCCAACCGTGGCACGGCGTTCCGGGAACTGGAGCAGCTTGCTTCCTCGGTTCTTTTCCAGTCCGCGATGTCAGATGAGCGCGCCGCCTTGAACCCGGAATTCGACGATGCGTTGCAGGCGCTGTCGGGAATGTCTCAGGCGGCCTATTCGAACCTGCTCGGGCGGGACGGGTTTGTCCGCTATTTCCAAGAGGCCAGCCCTGTCGAAGAGCTTGCCATGCTCAAGATCGGATCGAGACCGGCACGGCGGTTCGGGGTCATGAGTTTCGAGGATCTGCGCGCCATTCCATGGGTCTTCGCCTGGTCCCAGAACCGTCACCTGCTGACCGGCTGGTACGGCTTCGGCACTGCCTGTGAAGACTTCGTCAAGGTCCGGGGCCAGGACGGCAGGGCCCTGTTGAAGCGGATGTGCCGCGAAAGCCCGCTGTTTCAGCTGATCGTGGATGAGGTGGAAAAGACGCTGTTTCAGGCCGACATGGAAGTCGCCGCGGAATATGCGGCGCTGTCGACGGATGAAACCAACGGCCCGGCCATTTTCGACTGCATCCGCGAGGAATATGCCAGATCGCAAAAGGCTATTCTTGAGCTCACGGATCAAAAGACGCTGGCTGCCCGTTTCCCCAATCTGACCCACAGGGTGGAAAGCCGGCGGGACCATCTGGCACTCATTCACAGACTCCAGGTGACCGAACTTCGCACACTCCGGTCCAATCCTTCCAAGGAGGCGACCGGGCCCTTACTCCAATCCATGAATTGCATCTCCGCTGGCCTCGGCTGGACGGGATAAGAGAAAGAAGGAACATTGCCATGAACGCGCCACACCGAGCCCCGGGCTTTTTCACCAAGCGGCTTTCCGAGAGCGATCCTGAGCTTTTCGGGTCGGTCACGGATGAGCTGGGTCGCCAGCGTGACGAGATCGAGCTGATCGCGTCGGAGAACATCGT
>JBCCUU010000037.1:0-17022 GCA_039196345.1 Pseudomonadota bacterium
CGCCGCCGCTTTTTTAAGGATGTCCCGCTCCTCCGTCACGCGGGCTAGCTCTTTCTTGAGCCGTCTGACCTCTGCCTCCTGATCGGTCACGCGCTCAGGCTTCGAAAATTTGGTCATCCAAGTGTACAGCGACTTGATGCTCATCCCCAGCCGTTCAGCCACTTCCTTGACCGAATAGCCACGCTCCGTGACCTGCGCCACCGCGTCGATCTTGAACTCATCTGAGTAACGAATTTGCCCTGACATTTGCATCGTCCTTCGCTTCCAAAATTACCAAGCAAAGCGTCTACAAATCTAGGGGCACCTCAGACATTTGGGCGCAGGTTGGAGATGTTGGTCCCTTTCGGGGCATGCCCTTCGAGGCAGTGGTGGAGACGATTGCGAAGATCAGGCATGCGTTTTTTGTCGAGGGCGGGTCGATCAAGCGGATTTGCGGGGACTTTCGATCGTCGCGGAACACGATGCATCAGGTTGTGCGGTCCGGAGAGACAGAGTTCAGCCATGACCGATCTTTAGCCGGATGCCGTTTGTGCGGGCCTAACCCATCACTGCGATATCGTTGAAACCGGCAACGAAAGCTTACGCTTCAAAAACGGAGCGTAGCACCAAGCGGCACCCCGCTGGCCCGCCGCCGCTGCGCTCGTTGAGGGATCCGCAGCGCCGGGCCAGTTCAGCACGAAGAGGGGGCACTTCTGCACGCCGATAAAGAGCCACCTTTGCATGCCGATTGAATTGCTGGGAACTGCGCAGGCTGTCTGGAAATGCCAGACTGGGGTGAGTGGGATGCGTCGCAAAAAGCCTCACGGCATTTGGAGGCCGGAACACCGGGGGGCGTTCAGGGGCTCGCATGATCCACGCGCCCAAACCGGTTGAACTTGGTTCAAGCGACATTCAGGAGTCGCAAAGGGTGGCTTGTCAGGCAGGCGGTCACGCGCCTGCAAGGAGTTTTTGCGGATTCATGATCCCTTTTGGATCGAGCGCAAGCTTCACGGCCTGCATCAGATCATACTCCACATCCGATTTCTGCGACCGAATGCGGTCGATGAAAGCCGCCCCGACGCCATGCTCGGCTGAAACCGACCCTCCCATGCTCCAGATGAGCGCATCAATCTCTTTGAGATAGGTATCGCAGAGCGCGTCCATGTCTTCATCGGGGTCTTCTGCGGGAAAAATACTGTAGTGGATATTGCCATCGCCGACATGCCCCACGGCATAGGGGATAGCGCTTCGTTGATGGCGGGCACATATGGACTGCGCCGCGCTCAGGAAGGGTACAATCGCATCGATCGGAACCGAGACATCCCATTTGCAATGCCGCCGATCGGGGAAATATTGTATCGGGATCATCTGGTCGCGGATCTCCCACAGATTGTCCTCCTGCTTGCTGTTCTGAGCCATGACAGCGTCCGCCACATAGCCGTGTTCGAAACCCGCTTCGAAAACACTTGCGAGGCTGTCATCCACCGGATTTGGCCCTGCCAGTCGGATCAGGACGTACCAATCGGATTTTGTGTCCAAGGGCCAGGTGAGCGCGGGATAGCGCTCCAGCGCCTTCTCGACGCCAATGCCATTCATGAGTTCAAAGGCAGCAAGGCGGTCTCCCGCCACGCTTTGCGCCAGGTTCAACAGGTCACTCAAATGAACCTGATCTGTCAGGACGGCCAGCATCGAATTGCTGTGCCGGGGCAGGGGATGCAGGCGCATGACCATCTTTGTGATGATCCCCAAGGTCCCTTCGGAGCCGATGAGAAGGTGCTTCAGGTCGTAGCCCGAATTGTCCTTGCGAAGGCTTCTCAGGCCATTCCAGATACGTCCATCGGGCAGAACCGCCTCAATCCCAAGCACCTGCTCGCGCGTCGTCCCATACCGCACGACGTTGAGGCCGCCCCCGTTCGTGGCCACAGCGCCACCAACCATCGCCGTACCACGTGCGCCCCAGTCGGGCGCAAAAATGCGATTTTGCGCACGCGCTGCCTCCTGCACATCCTGCAGGATACAACCTGCCTCGACCGTTATCGTATTTGCCGCCGGGTTGACCTCCAGAATGCGGTTCATCATGGCAAGATCAACGAATACGAAGTCAACACCCGCAGGGGGCTCAGTCATCCTGCACACATTGCTGTTACCGCCCCGAGGGACGATTGCGATAGTGTTTTCGGCACAGATCCGGACGATGGCAGAGACGTCTTCAACAGATGCCGGTTTCAGCGTTGCGACAGATCCATCTTCACCCGGGCGCAAAATGTCTGGGTCAAACAGGTCAACCAGCACGCTTTCTGGATCATTTATTTGATGGGTCATGTAATTATCCCAGCTTTTGCGTTGAGTCGGCAGAGCGCCGGACAATCTCCTGAAGGACACGCAACGTCACCGCCTGTTCCTCTTGTGAGATATGCGCGGTCAGATTGGCATTATGTTCCGCCACTTTCGGGCGGACCGTTTCAAAGGTGACACGACCCGCAGGCAGCATCGAAAACAGCCGCACGCGGCGGTCATTCGGAAAGGTGCAGGATTGGACCATGCCGCGTTTCTGCAGAGAGGCGAGGGAGCGGCTAACCTGCGCTTGCTCCATGGGAATTGTCTGTGCCAGCTCCTTTTGGGTCGCGACATCAACTTTGCTCAGTTGGCGCAGGATACGAAAATCGGCAAGCCCCAAATCACCATGCGCCATAAGAACCTTGTGCAGATCCGTTCGAAGGCACCGGGACGCTCTTTGCGTCGCCACGGACAAGACGTTCGCGCTTCCGGGCATGTCGCGAAGTCGAAGGTGATCGGTATGCGGTGATCCAGCAGTATCGAGGTCGTGGTCAGCCATACCCAATGTTGCCCTTCTTCGTTGTCCTTGACCAGTCTTTTCTGTGGTGCTAGTGAAATTGCATGATGTATCATATAATTGAGCATGCTGATGTTTCACTCCTTTCCGGTTGCTCCAGCCCACGGAATCATCCGGGCACGACAGGCGCTAGCGGCAGAGCCGGGTCAGGACGGGGATGACCGTGGCGTGCGGATGTTTCGCGGTCCTGCGCGGCCGACCGAGATGATGCGGGCGGCGCATGATGTTGTGAAACACCGTTTGGCCGGAAGCGACAGCAAAGCCGGTGTGCGTGTTGCGGGCGCTGTACGTGCTTCCCGGGCTGCGAATGGCCGAGTGACCACAACCGGATCGCAAGTTGGGACATTTCAAGAACCGGTGGCTGCGGTTGCCGGGGAAGCAGGAGAAATCAGATGACCGTCGCGAAACTTGTTGCCAATTCCCTGGCCGAGAACGGAATTGACCAGCTTTATTGCCTGCCCGGCGTTCAGAACGATGATTTCTTCGATGCGCTTTATGATGTTCAGGACCGGGTGACACCAATCCATGCCCGCCATGAGCAGGGTGCGGTCTATATGGCCCTGGGTGCGGCCCTGGCGACAGGCAAACATCAGGCCTTTTCCATCGTGCCGGGGCCAGGTTTCCTCAACGGTGCAGCGGCGCTTTCAACGGCATATGCGGTCAATGCGCCTCTTTTTTCCCTGATTGGTCAAATACCAAGTGGTGCGATTGGCAAGGGGTTTGGCGCCCTGCATGAGATCGGCGGGCAAAGCCAGACGTTGGGCTCGTTGACCAAATCGACGGACATCATCTTGGAAGGCGCGCGTGCGGCAGACCAGCTTCGGTCGGTCTGGGGGCAGCTCAAGTCAGGTCGGCCACGGCCTGTGGGCTTGGAAGTGCCGGTGAATGTCTGGAAGCAAGACGCGGCGGGAGAGGTTCAGGGTGTCGCCGCACCCGCTCCGGCGGCAGATCCTGCCGAAATCGACAAAGCCGCCGATTTGATGCGTCTGGCAGCGTCCCCGATGATCGTGGTTGGCAGCGGTGCACAGGGCAGCGCGGCACATGTAAAGGAACTTGCGGAACGGCTGGACGCACCGGTGATGGCCTTCCGCACTGGACATGGCGTATTATCGAGTGACCATGCTTTGCGGATTGACATGCCAACTGGCCATAGGCTCTGGCGAGGATGCGATCTGGTGATCGGACTTGGCACCCGGCTG
This sequence comes from Pseudomonadota bacterium, assembly GCA_039196345.1. Taxonomy (GTDB): domain Bacteria; phylum Pseudomonadota; class Alphaproteobacteria; order Rhodobacterales; family Rhodobacteraceae; genus Roseobacter. The sequence goes on from JBCCUU010000037.1 coordinate 4,033, forward strand.
CAGGCCCAACGGCAGGGTTGGGGCATGGATGACAATCTGAAGGTTGTCCATATCGACATAGATCCTGCGGAATTGACGCGGATTTCAACACCCGACGCCGCAATATGTGCCGATCTGACCGAGGTGCTGCCCCTGCTGTTGGCAACTCTTGGCGCGCAACCGGACAGGCAGGTCTGGCGCGATCACGTGGCCAGCACAAAGGCCGAGATGCGCGCCGAACTGACCTCTAGGCTGCGCCCTCAGACGGCCTGGCTTCGCGCGATCAGGGATGTGTTGCCGCGCAATGGCATCTTTGTCGATGAGTTGACACAGGTTGGATATGTCTCACGCATCCTTTTCCCAGCCTATGAACCCCGCACCTTTCTGAGCAGTGGCTATCAGGGGACGTTGGGCTGGGGGATCGCCACAGCACTCGGGGCCGCCCATGCCCGACGTGACGTTCCGGTTGTTTCGATTGCCGGTGATGGCGGTGCGCTCTTCACGATTTCAGAACTTGCAACCGCTGTTCATCACCGCATTCCGGTCAATTACGTGATCTTCAACGACAATGCATTCGGGAATGTGCGTCGCTTCCAGATTGAAAACTACAACAATCGCGCCATCGCATCGGATCTGACCAGCCCGGACTTTGTCGCACTTGCCCGGAGTTTCGGCGTGACGGCCGAACGCGCGGAGACACCGGATGCCCTGCGTGCGGCATTGGGGCGGGCGATCGACAATGACGGACCAAACCTGATTGAGGTCCCGATGCCAGCCGACCTGCCATCGCCCTGGTCCTACATCATGATGCCCAGGATCAGAGGATAAGATGTCGAAGCGGCCCAACTTCATCCTTTTCATAACGGATCAGCATCGCGGCGACTGGTTGGGATGCGCCGGTCATCCGGTGGTCAAAACGCCGAACATCGACGCATTGGCGGGGAAGGGGACGCGGTTCACCGACTTTCACGTGGCGACGCCGGTCTGTATGCCGAATCGCGCCTCGCTGTTGACCGGTCGCTTCCCTTCGGTGCATGGCCTGCGGTCAAACGGTGCCCTGCTGCCGCGCTCGGCGAATACTTTTGTCGACGTGTTGGCCGCCGGCGGTTATCGAACAGCCTCCATCGGCAAGAGCCATTTGCAACCCATGACAGGGGTCAAACTGCCGCGCCAGGAAACTGAGGCCCGGCAGATTGAAGAAGCCTGGAAGGCTGACGGATCGGATTACACGCAAGAGCAACGTCAGGCATTTGAAGCGCGCGGCGGAGAGATTGAGACGCCATACTACGGCTATCAAAAAGTCGTCACGGCCAGCCATCACGGACCGAACAGCGGCGGGCACTACGCGAAGTGGCTCAAGGAGGTTGCACCGAATTGGGAAGAGTTGCTCGACCCGGAACAAGAACTGCCGCACTCTTATACATGCCCACAGGCTTTCCGGACACCGATGCCGGAAGAGCTCTATCCGACGTCCTTCATCCGTGACCAGACGATTGCACATCTGAAGGAGGCGGCACAGCAAGAAGAGCCATTCTTCTTGTTCGTGTCCTTCCCTGACCCACATCATCCCTTCAATCCGCCCGGCAAGTACTGGGACATGTATGACCCTGACGCATTTGATGTGCCTTTGCCTTATGATGCACACCGGAACCCGATACCCCCGTTGCAATACCTGAAAGGCGAACTTGACGCGGGCAATCCCCCGCCAACACCGCAATCGGCCTTCATGGCTGGAAAACGGCATGTGCAAGAGGCGATGGCGCTGACCGCCGGCATGATCACAATGGTGGATGATGCAATCGGTGAAGTCATGGAGCAGATGCGCGCGCTCGATCTGGACCGGGAGACTGTGGTCATGTTTACCTCAGATCACGGAGACTACATGGGTGACTTCAACCTGCTGCTCAAGGGTTCACCACCGTTCCGATCAATCACAAAGGTTCCGTTCATCTGGCATGATCCGGTTGATCCGACGTCGAGAGAGACCGCGCAAATGGGCTCAACCGTCGATATCAGCGCGACGATTCTCGATCGCGCAGGATTTGCCCCCTACAACGGCATTCAGGGTCGATCCCTGCTTTCGGCCATACGGGGCGGGCGAGGGCCCCGCGATCATCTGTTCTGCGAATTCAATGATGTCGTCCCGAGGTTGGGATTCGAGGCACCTCCCATGGTTCGGTCAGTCTTAACTCCCACACATCGGTTGACGGTTTACCTCGGCGAAGACTGGGGGGAACTCTACGATCTGAGTGCAGATCCGGGAGAAACCTGTAATCTATGGGACGACCCGGCGCACGCAGAGGAAAAAGCACAGCTTGTCTTGCGATTGACCCATGATCTGATCGATCAGATGGACCGATCACCGGCTGTGACACAACTTGCCTGATTTCACACAGTGAAGCGGCAACAAGTTTTGATTTGGATACGACAGGGCAACATCCAATCTGGAAAAGGTGAAGAAGGAAAAAAGCGATGATCAAAACACTCTTGAAACCTGCAACACTCGCAGCTGCGCTGCTTGTCAGCAGCGCCATCACCAGTGATGCGCGTGAATTGAAAGCCGAGTCTGCCGGTCCTACCGGCCTGACCACCATCGTCCTGCAGATGACCGCAAGGGACCTGGCGGGGTCAGACACGTCCATCAGCCTGAATACCGGCCAAACCCTGACCCGGACGGCGCTGAAGCTGGCGGCGGGCAAGATCGACGTTGGTATTGTGCCTCCCGGTGCATTTGGCGCGATGAAAAAAGGCGTTGGCCCCTACAAGGAGAATCCAGAGCAAGCCAAGGAGCTCTCGGCAAATCTTCGTTCCCTTTACGCCTTTGCCGGCGGTGCGGCGCATCCAATTGTTGCGGCGGACAGTGGCATAGACTCCTGGGATGACATCAAGGGCAAACGGGTCTTTATCGGCCCTCCCGGTGGTGCGGCCAACCGACAGCTGACCGGCATTACGCGCGTGATGACAGGCTTTGAGCCGGAAACCGATTACGAGCCGATCAAAATGGGGTGGGGCGCCGCAATTCCGTCGTTTCAGGATGGTCAGTTCGATGTGCTGTTGTTGCCAACCGCTGTTGGCAGCGCCAGCCTCGCGCAGCTGTTCTTGCAGGGCGAATACCGCTTTCTGCCGACGCCGGAAGGGGTAGAGGAAAGCCAGCAGTACATAGATTTTGTCACGAGTGTCGGCCAAGTCAAAGGCGGCGTACCGGCCGGGCTCTACTCTGGGGTGGAAAATGGCGATCAGGACATCAATACCTTCGCCTACACAATGCTGACCGCTGTGCACAAAGATATGTCCGATGATGAAGCATATCTCCTGACGAAGACCTTCTGGGACAATCTTGAAGCGAACCAGAAAGAGGTTGCCTTGATGATGACGATTTCATTTGATCCCTTCGGCGGGAGCAACATGGTCGTACATCCCGGCGCTGCGCGGTACTACGAAGAGATCGGCGTGGAAATCCCGGACGATCTTGTCGCGAAGTAACCATCGGTTCTGAAAGCATTTCCCCCGGGGTGGCCCCGGGGGGATTTTTTTGGGGACCGAGCCATGCAGGAAGGCAAACGCGTGCCAGCTGTCTTTTCCAGAATAAGCCTGATCGTCGCATTCTTTGTGGCGTTGATTCTGATTGCGCATCGGCTTCCCGCGATTGGTCCCATCCCGCAAATCGGACCCTTTGATGCGGAGCCTTACCGCGCAGGCGTTTTCTTCCTGTGTGTCTTTGTTGTCGTATTCTCCGCACCACTGGCGTTTTCCATCTCCGGCAGAGGGCCCGTCAGACTACTAGCGGGATTGCTTGACGCCTTGGTTATCCTCGCACTTGGCTACGCAAGCTGGCGGTTCTATGTCGATGTCACCCTCATGCACGATACGATCGTGTTCTTCGAGCCCTACCAGGCCTGGACGGCTTTTGCCGCCTGCATGGGCATCCTCTATCTCAGTTGGCGTCACTGGGGTTTGTCGCTGCCACTGGTTGCTGCGGTTTCCCTGATCTATTTCGTTTGGTCCTTCCAGGGGACCTTGGTCGACGATTTCACTGAAAACCTTTGGCTGGCGCTGGATGATGGTATTCTCGGCAATATCACCGCGATTGTGCTGTCGACCGTTTTTCCCTTCATCATCCTTGGTGCGATGATGGAAAGCACCGGGGCAGGGATGTCGATGCTGAAGGTCTCGCTGCGGCTGCTGCAAAAGTACCGGGGCGGACCTGCGCATGCGGCGGTCCTGGGATCAGGGTTGTTCGGGACAATCTCAGGCTCATCCGTGGCCAATGTGGTCGGAACCGGCGTCATCACCATTCCACTCATCAAACAACGCGGCTTCTCGTCACAATTTGCGGGTGGCGTTGAGGCGACAGCGTCAACCGGCGGGCAGATCATGCCGCCCATCATGGGAGCGGCGGCCCTGATCCTGGCAGACTTCGTGGGGGTCTCCTACGTCGTCGTGATGACCGCGGCCATCGTGCCAGCCATGTTCTATTACGTTTCGCTCTTCATGACGATTGTTTTTGAGAGCCGTCGTCTGGGCGTTGAAGCTGAAACCGAAGTGGCCCAAGAAATGCAGGTCACGCGGCAGGACTACCTGAACCTCGTTTTGATTCTGGGGCCAATCGGTATTGTTGTCTGGGGATTGATCAGTGGCCTCTCTCCCGCCGGTTCCGCGCTTCTGGCGCTTTTCGTGCTCTTGTTCCTTGCCTTTATCAACCCGGACGTCCGCCGGGACCCCTGGCGGCTGGTGGTTGGATTTGCACGGGGCAGCCAGAGCTTTGCGAAACTCTTGATCGCCGTCTGCTGCATCTCGATTATCGTGGCGACCATGCTGTCGACCGGACTGCCGTCTCAGCTGTCGTTCTTCCTGCATGGACTTACCAATTCCAGTTTGCTGGCCACGCTTTTGCTGGCATCAGGCGCGTGTTTGCTGCTGGGCATGGGGATGCCGACGCTGCCCGCCTACCTGACAATCATCATTGTTCTTGGCAGCACGATGAGCTCCTTCGGACTGGAGCCGCTGACGGCACATTTCTTTGTCTTCTATTACGGGGTTGCATCGGGAATAACGCCGCCTGTTGCTGTAGCAGCCTATGCCGCCGCTGCGATATCCGGCGGGAACCCGTCGCGCACCGGGTTTGCGGCGCTTCGGATCGGAATTGTCATTTTCGTGTTACCGTTCTTCTGGGTCTACAATCCCGAAATGCTGATTGTGCCGGAAGCGGGCGGCAGCTTTGAAATCCCCGGTTTCATCTTCATTCTGCTGCGGCTAACCCTGATGACCTATATGATCGCGACAGCCGCGAGCCGCTTTGATTTTTCCCGTCTAGGCTGGACGGAAACCGGTCTTCGTATAGCGGTCGGATTGGCCTTGATAAGCCCTCTGACGGTTGTCTGGGGGCCGGCCCTCCTGATTGGACTGTCGCTTGTGCTTTTAAACCGCCACCTGTCGTCGGTCAGGGCGACAGTCTGAGACCTGGCCAAGGTGGCCTTCTGAGCTTCGCGACGGCCAGCAGGGAGGCCCCCGTCAGGCGGGTGGGCCGCATAATCCCTTTGGGAAAGAAATCGCGGATCACTCTGCTGGCCACCCGCAAACACGCCCGGTGGTCCGGGGTCATTGCGAAGGGCCGTTGGTTGCGACGTTTGACACAAACCAGTTCGGTTTCGCGTGATCTTCCCGGTGCTTCAGATGTGAATAACCTGTATCTCGGTATTCTCCGCAAGCCCTTCGGTCCCGAATTCGACACCAATACCCGATTGTTTGACGCCGCCAAAAGGTGCCATCGGATTCAAGGGGCCGTGCCGGTTGATCCACACGGTCCCGCACTCCAGTCGAACGGCAAGCGCTTTGGCGCGCTCAAGATCGCTGGACCAGATGGAACCTCCCAGTCCGACTTCCAGCCGGTTGGCGTTGGCAATCGCTTCATCAAGGTCACGATAGGGAATGAGAGGCATGAGCGGGCCAAACTGCTCTTCATCCACCAGCGGATTGCCATCCCTGATATTGCCGACAATCGTCACGGGGTGGAAATTTCCCTGATCCGGAGCCTCACCCTGATACAGTATCTTTGCACCTTGTGCGACAGCGGCAGCAAGAAGCCCCTGAACCTTTTCCAGCTGCATCCGGTTCTGGACCGGACCAAGGATCGTATCCGGGTCGGTTCCAGGGCCAACCTTAATTTTTTTCGCCGTTTCGATGACTGCGGCGCAGACATCATCGTAAATCTTTTCAGGGACATAGGTCCGTTTCATCGCCGCGCAAGTCTGACCGTTGTTGATGAAAGCCCCCCAGAAGAGGCCCTCGGCGATCTCTTGCGGGTCGCAGTCATCAAGGACGATACCTGCATCATTGCCGCCCAACTCCAGCGTGAGCTTCTTGAGGTTTGAGGCGGCTGAAGCCATCACCTTCTTCCCGGTTTGGGTGGATCCGGTAAAGACCATCTTGCGGATGCCGGGGTGCGATGACATCTGTGCGCCAAGATGGTCTTCGCCGGCAACAACATTGAGAACGCCTTTGGGCAAGACTGCGTTCAACAATTCGACCATACGCAATGTTGTCAACGGAGTGTAAGGCGAGGGCTTTATGACAACGGTGTTTCCAGCGCGGATCGCAGGCATGATGTGCCAGATTGCAATGGTGACGGGAAAGTTCCACGGCGTGATCGATCCCACAACACCGATCGGTTTACGGTGCAGTTCGATACGGCCTTGGTCGTTTTCCTGAACCACTTCTACCGGCAACCCAAGCGCCCCTGTGGCGCGTGCCCAAACCGCCGCGTTGCCAATCTCAAATCGTGATCCACGTCCCGCAAGGGGTTTGCCCTGTTCCGCAGTCAACAGCTGCGCCAGGTCCTCCGCATGGGTATCCAACACATCGGCAACGGCGTGGCAAGCGGCCTTGCGAGCGTCATCTGTCGCAAGGGACCACGTTCTGAATGCTTTGTTCGCGGCCGCAATGGCCGCATCCATCTGCGCAGCCGTCCCTTTCGGGCAGTGACCCACCACCGAATGGTCAGCCGGATTGATGACGTCAAAGTGTTCGTCGGCAGGAACGGCCATGCCGTCAATGAAATTGTGAAACCTGGTCATGGACATGCTTCCTGAAGTTATTGGGTCTGTCAGTTGAACGGATTGTGGTTGCCCCCGTGCGCTCTCTGCCTCTCGTGTCGTTGGGCGGTGCTGTCAAGCATTTGCCTGATCCTGATTGATGTGCTTTGCGCGTTTGTCGGCGACAGCGCAGACCCCGGGCTCGGGGATCACCGCGCTCCAACCTGGTTCCACGGCGACGGGCTTGCCGGGTCCGTCGGTTCCTCGGTGCCGTCCTTGGCGGTATTCTCGATAGGCGAAAGAAGAGACATCGGGGTGGCTCACATGCTGAGGGGTCGAGAGCACCCTAGAGACGATAGGCCGCTGAAAAAACGGCGGAGTTTCGACCCTTCACTCTGTGAAGTTCCCAAGTCGGTCTCCACCGGTTCCTCGCCCCAAGATAAACACCTGAACCGTCGGGCGAGATAGAGCGGATTGAAGGAAACCGCCCCGATTTGCTGAGCTCAGGTGGCGTGCAGGCTCTCGAGTCTGGCGAGCGCGTTCTCCATGCTGTTGAGAATGGCATTTCTGTCAGCGTTGGCCCCTCGAAAGAAGGTCACGCCAACGGTCGCGCTCAGCTTGCCGGAGAAAAACACCGGCATGGCGACGGTTGTTGTCTGCGGATCAATCTCGTGGTCGCGCTCGGCATAACCAAGATGCTGCACATGTGCCAGAATGGGGTGCATGCGTTTCGTCAATCCGGGAAGGTCCAGCTGGGTGATGCCTTGTTCAATCAGTTTGCGGTAAAGCCTTTGCCGTTCCTCCTCCGGACAATGGGCCAGATAGGCGCGCCCATGCGCGCGCACCAGCAACTCCAGCCGTTTTTGCAGTGTCGAATGGGTATGTGCCAACGGGCTTTCGGGGATCGTGGAAAGCCGCACGACCATGGACGTATTATCCAGTGTTGCCAATGAAGCTGGCCAGCGAATGGTGTCGGTCAGTTCAAGCAGAACCGTTTTGGCGCTCTCCATGAACTGTGGGAGCCCATGATAGCCAGCGCTCAGTTCCAGCACTTTGTCGGTCAAGGTGTATCCAACCCGACGACCGTGGTTCCGCACATAGCCAAGGCTCACAAGCGTCTCGACAATGCGCACCACTGTGGCAGAGGACAGATTGGTCTTGTTTTGCAAATCCGAGATCCGCGACAGGTTTCCGCCGTTCATGGCACGCAACACACTAAGCGTCCGTTCCACGGATCGGATATTCTTGTAAGAGGGCATGTTCTGAGCCAATCACCGGAATCGGGGTCGGGGGGTAAAGGACGGTGCTTTCCAGTCTGTATGCAAATGAAGGCCAATCCAAGCCGGTTTGTGTCATGCCAGACGGCATCAACCTGATCCCAGAAGGTGGCATTGGCAAAGGAACGATCCGCGAAGACAGTCTGCCGCCGACGAAAACGTTCTTCGTTCTGATGCAGAGCAAAACCGTTTTGGTTGATCTGATCATTTCAGACCTGGCTCAAACCGCTTTTGCTGATCGAAACTTCAATAGTCCTTTCGTCTACCGGTCCGTCGTTTCGTGATCGCCTGAACATTGCGGGTCAGCGTGTTGGGTCACCAATGATCTAAGTCCCGGCTGCCGTCGACTTGCCTGCGCGTTGCCGGTTTCAGGCAACCGCCAGTACAGGTGTGGCCGCGTAGTCGCTTTTCTGTCTCGATGGCCCGGAATGGTTGTGCTGCCTCTCGCCAAAGGTCAGCTTGAGGCGCCCTTTGCTTGGTCATTTTGCAATCAAAGGATGGCGCAATTGTCGAGGCCGCAACGTCAGACGGATCAAGAAGCGGAGGTCAGGCGGCTGAAGAAGGCGCTGGCCCGCGTCACCGAGGAGCGCGTTTATCCATTGCCCGGCAGGCGATTTGCACAGCAAATCTGCCGAGAGGGGAGGCACATCGCCGGCAACATCCCGTCCGCGTTCTGTGCAAGATGCTGAGCGTTCACCCCAGCGGTTTCTACGCATGGGTTAAGGAACCGTTAAGCCAGCGTGCGCAGGAAGATCGACGCCAGACCAAGCTGGTGAAGAAGGCGTGGAAAGCCAGCGGCAAGACTTATGGGGATCGCAAAATCCATGACGACCTGATCGATATGGGGGAGGCCGTTTCTGAGAACCGTGTTGCACGCCTGACCTGACCCGGCCCCCGTTTCACCGGACACCTAAGCGGTTTCGGTTTTAGCCCTGATGAACTCGCGAGGCGATTTCCATTTCAGGCCGCTGTGTGGGGTGAAGGGCGTCTGGGAAACGATCCAGTGGATCGTTTCAGCCCTGAACGGGCAAAGCCCCGGGGGCAATCGTTGTGGTCTTCGATCCAGTCTCCTATCAATGACAGCACGGTTTCGGCGTCGGGCAGCGGGTTCACGCGGACGTAGTCTCGTTTCAGCGTCTTCACGAACGCCTCTGACATGCCGTTGGATTGCGGGCTTTTCACGGGAGTGAAGCAGGACTTCAGTCCCAGTTGTTGCGCGAAGATGCGTGTGTCCTTCGCGGTGTGGGGGCTGCCGTTGTCAGAGAGACCCTCGACCTGTTGCGACGCACGGTGGGTGCCAAACCGGCTCTCCACAGCTTCCAGCAGCATGTCTCGCCCATCCGACCCGCTGATCCCGGCATTCGCCACGGCCCGCCATGAGATGATCTCGCGGTCGTGGGCGTCGATCAGGAACGCCCGGCGGATCACGTCGCCGTTCCAGCAAGCGAACTCCAGGCCATCGCTGCACCACCGCAGGTTTGAGCGCATCATGATGACTTTGCCGTCGTGGTTTCGCTCGGGCCGGTCAAAGCCGGATCGCTGGAGCAGCAGGTTGTTGCGCTCCATGATGCGATACACGCGCTTATGCTTAACGGCCGGTAGACCCTGCGTGCGCAGCTCTCGGTTCAGCAGTGCTGCAATCCGGCGGTAGCCATAGGTCGGGCGCTTTGCCACAAGCGCCTGGATGCGTGGCAGGACCGCCGCGTCCTGGGCTTTATGATAGCCCCGACGCGGCTTTGCGCTCCCGTTCAGCCGTTCGTGCAGGTTGGAGCGGGAGACCTCTAAAACATCAGCGACGGTCTTCATGGCAAATCGTCCCGTTTCAACGACTGCGCAAGCAAGGTCGGTTTTTTGCCCGTGATTTGTCGAGCGCCTCTTTCAGGATTGCCACTTCCATCGTCTTGCGCCCAAGCTGGCGTTCAAGTTCTCGGATACGGGCTTCCATATCACGGACCGACTTGTTTCCAGTGACGCTGTCATCTGCGGCCACAGCGATGCTGCCTCCTTCGAGCATGAGTTTTCGCCAACGATACAGCAGATGGGGGGCCACGCCATTGCGCCGAGCAACAGCAGAGATGCTCTCCCCCTCAAACATCGTCTCTTCTGAACCGCGCCGGGTTTGCCGGAGGCTCCAATTCATGAGTAGGATGGAGCATTATGACAAAGACAACGAACAAGTATTCATTCCATTGCCCGGCAGTCGATACGCAGTATCGATGAGAGGGGGAAGTTCGCGAACGTGCTGTGCGGATGGTTTTGGATGGCGCCGGGCAGCATGAGAGCCGTTGGGCTGCAATCGTATCGGTTTCCTCGAGGATTGGCTGCGCGCCGCAAACGTTGAACGAATGGGTCAAGAAGGTTGAGGTTGATACCGGCCAGCGTGGCGGCATCACGACCGAGCAAGCCGAGAAGATGAAGGCCCTTGAACGCGAAGTACGCGAGTTAAAGCAGGCCAATGAGATCCTACGCAAGGCGTCCGCATATTTTGCCCCCGCTCTCATCGCCGCAAGCGGCGACTGCCGCGCAGCGGGACGGAGCTCGACCGCCCACTGAAACGATGATCCAGTTCATAGAAGAGTTCGGCATGAGGCCGCCATCGGTCCGAGGACCATGCCGAACGGGGTGATCATGGGGTCGAGCCAATCTGCCGTGTGCTGCCGATTGCCCCAGCCACGTTCTATGACCATTTGGCCAAGCGCGCTGACCCTTCACGCCTTTCCGATCGCGCGAAGCGTGACGCAGAACTGAAACCCGAGATTGAACGTGTCTTTCAGGAAAACCTCAGCGTCTACACAACCTGCTACAACCGGTTCGTTCGCTGGGCGCGACTAGGAGTTTGGGACCGGATTTTCGAAGCCGTGTCAGCGGCTTACGAAGGCTCGGAGCAGTCAGTGGACAGCTCTTCGATCCGCGTCCATCTGAGCTACTCCCCAATGTTTGGACAGGCTTCGGCGTAACTTAACCTACTTTCTGCTCCCGCTGATCGGGTTTGGTTTCGTCTTTTCTCAGCCCATAGACCACGGCTGGGGGTTTGCCGCCAAGGGCGGAATGGGGTCGCTTACGGTTGTAGAATTCGATCCATTTTCCAACACCTGCCTTCGCCTCTGTTCCGGTTTCCCTGGCGTGCAGGTAGACGCATTCGTATTTCAACGACCGCCGCAGTCGTTCGACAAGGGTGTTGATCCATTGCCCGGCAGTGCATTGCGCAGCAATGTCACGAGAGAGGAGGAACCGCCCCTTGCCGTCCATCCATTGCCCGGCAGGCGCATCCATAGGATGCTGCCGAGAGGGGAGATGCGCACGCCTGAGCGGCGCAATCGGTCCGTCCAGGCAAAGGACGTGAACTGGCTGCCCTGATCGGTGTTCATGATCTCCGGTGGTCCGAACCTGACGATGGCCTCATTCAACGCTTCAACGCAGAAGTCTGCCTCCAGCGTATTCGAGATACGCCAGGCCAACACCTTGCGCGTGTGCCAATCGATGATTGCCACGAGGCGAGCATTGTGCGCCATTGGTTCAAGCACAATGGCGAGCGAAAGCCCCGTCGCATCGGCAGGTAGGTGATTTCGGCAGCCCAAACCTGATTAGGTTGCGTCACCCTCAGACCGCGCAACAGATAGGGGTATGTCTTGTGCCCTCTCGTCGCCTTGCTCGTGTTGGGCTTCTGGTAGATCGGCATGAGGCCCATCAGCCGCATCAGGCGTCGGATACGCTTCTCATTCACCAGATGGCCGTTCTGCGGGCTTACGCAGCCCCACCGGGGCCACGGTCCCTTGAACTGCGCAGGTGCCAGGTCATCTGCCGAACGCCATAGAACGGTGTCTCAAGAAACTGTTCATCAATTTGGCGCATGAGCGCCAAGTTCATCGCTGTCTCGCCCTTGGGCGTGTCATAGAATGACGACCGCGAGATCGACAGCAGCTTGCACTGCTTGCCAATCGATAGGCTCGGATTGTCCTTCTCGATCATGACGCGCCTCACTTCAGGCCCCAGGGCTTGAGCTTTTGTGACAAAAAATCGTTGGTCACCGCCAGCTCCCCGATCTTGGCGTGCAGCTCTTTCATCTGCTCTTCGTCTACCTCTGGGGCTTTCTTGCCACCCCGCTCAAACACGCCGAATGCGCCTTCCAGCAACGCGCGTTTCCAACTGTGGATCAGGGTGGGATGGACGCCAAACTGGCTGGCCAACTCAGCCACCATACGCTCGCCCTTCAAAGCTTCCAGCGCAACTTTTGCCTTGAACTCAGGGCTGTGGTTCTTCCGTTTCGACATCTCTGATCTCCTTCTCGTCGAAGATCAGCAGACAGCAAATTGCAGCTTACGTCAGTGTCCGAATTTCAGGGGGTAGCTCAATCAGCACGGAGCGAACGCAAAAAAGGGGGCGAAGCGTCCGCCGGCACCACCGATCTGGCTGACCTTCGAGCCCGGTGCACGGGGCGCTCGCGAGGCGGTTTGACCACCAAAATCCACGCGGTCACGGACGCGCGCGGTCTGCCGATCACCCTGAAACTGACTGCTGGGCAGGCGCATGACGGCCGCTCTGCCGACGACATGCCCGGGACCGTCGGCCCCGGTCAAACCCTGTTGGCGGACGCCGCCTATGACAGCAACCGGCTCCGCGACCACCTCACGGAGACCGGCGCGCGGGCCGTGATCCGTCCGATCCCGCGCCGATCAAACCCGCCGCCGCTCGACCGGCGTGCC
>JBCCUU010000038.1:0-16094 GCA_039196345.1 Pseudomonadota bacterium
CGCACACACAATGGGCGCACATCAGACGACCAGATCACCCTCTTCGACGGCACAGGCGTCGGCCTCCAGGACCTCGCCGTCGCCGCAGCCGTCGTGCACCTCGCACGCCAAAAAGACATCGCTATCAAGGTGGATTTCTGACATTCACCGCGGCAGCGAGACCCAGAGAACAACAGCGTCTTCCTCACTGGTGGAGATGCAGCCATGCCCCATACCGCTGTCGTAGTAAATGGCATCACCAGCCTTCATCGCCAGGGGGCGGTAGTGTTCGGAGATGAACAACAACTCGCCGCTCAGCACATACATGAATTCTTCGCCGGAGTGCCGGATCCACGAGTCAAACTCCGCGTAATCGCGCGCCTTGATGGTTGAAACGTAAGGCAGCATGGTCTTGCTTGTCAGTTCCTCGCACAAAAGCTCGTGGGTGTAGGTGGGTGTGTCCCGCGCTTCACCGGTGCCGTGGGCGGTGAAGTCACGCCGGCCGGAGATATCTTCGCGCCCGCTTTGCACGAAGAGTTGCGGCGTGCTGATATCCAGAACCTGGGACAGACGCCGCACAATTTCAAAACTTGGACGTGTCTGATTGTTCTCGATCTTCGAAAGTGTAGAGCGTCCGACACCCGCGGCTTTCGCCGTCTCTTCAAGGGTCCAGTCCTTTTTCTTGCGCGCCTCACGGATCGAGGACGCGAGGGCGAGGCCATCTTCCTCCGTTGGTACGAAGTCGCTCTGGTTGTTCTTGTTCTCGGTCACGGGTCCCTCCCAACTGGCTGCTCGCAAGCGTAGCGGATTTGAACAGAGTTTCGCAATCATGAGAAAAAGTCTAGATAAATCGAAATATGCTCCGTTACGGAAATTATTCCGGTTAGGGAAATCCACCGTACCAGCCTTTCCCCACGCAACCGCTGTCGCGTACAGCAGCGAAAACCCTGCGGGAATCCGGAACACGTCGCCAGGATTGGCATCATGTGCCTAACCCACACGTAATGGGAGGACTCCATGGAAGCGTTGAATTCTATTGTGGGAGCCGTCAATGGCGTCATGTAGACCATCGGTGAAAGCGGTGCGGCTCACCGGCCAAACGTTCGAACTGAGCCTGCCGGGTGTTGGCGGCTACCTGATCGCGGTTGTTCCGCCGATCTTTGCCTCACCGAACTCCTGAGCTGTTCGTTTTGCAAGGCAGAGGGTTGTGTCAAGATCAGAGACCGCGTGCATGTTTCATCTGAGCATCTGTGATGCGATCTTGCTTCAAGCGGGTTTCGAGTGCGGACGGGGTTGGCATCGCGCTATGCAGCCGCTGTCAGCCTCTTTCGTGCCTGCCTGACGGTGCGCCTCACCTCTCCCACGGTAAGGCAATGGCGCGCCGGTGGCCCGTTCAAAAAGGCAGGATCATCAGCGGGAGGCAAAGCTGCCAGCAATCGATCACGCTCGGTCGGCCTGAGACGGTTTTGTACGACTTGGCCAAGAAGCAGCGACTCGCTCCAACATCCGTTCGCGCGAACAACCTCATGCCTTGCGCAGGCGAAATGAACCCATGTCATGCCGCGCCGACCCATCATATGGCGGATGCCCGGCAGCCCGGTCAGACCCTTCGCCGGGGCAAAGGCCCCCTTACGGAAGACCGGGGCAAGCTGCCCTGCCTCCCCGACGAGAACCCTGTGTTGTGGCGAAACGATCAGGTCTTTTTTTTCCGGGACATTCGGGGCAAGCGACCCGGCCTGGATGAGGACGGGCCGTTTTTCTCGTTTCAGGCCATCCAGCGCCTGTGGCCCGCTTTGGCACCAAAGCACTGGTTGAGGCCCATGATCCCGTGTCAGCACAACGTCCCCCGGTTGGATCGTTTCAACCGGGCGTGGCCCCCGAACCGTTTCAATGAGCGTGCCCGGCGCGTAGCACGGCGGGGCCTCCGCCTGCCGGGCGTTGAATTGCGCATCCGCTGCTTCACCGCTGTCGGTGGTATCGCCATCGTTGTTGTTGTCGGTGTCTTGCGTCCGGTCTATTGTCGTGTTCTGGCCGTCTGAGAACGTGCTGTCCGTAGAGAAGACCATCTTTCCCGATGACAGACCGGCGAACGGGCCACTGTCGGGCGGACCGACTTCGTCGTTCGTGGTGAAGAAGGTGTCGCCGGCTTCCTTGATTTCGTCGTCGCCGGTTTCCTTGACCTTCGACCCTGAATCAACTTCGAAGTCATATCTCACGTCATCGCGGACAACGGTGACCCGCGTGAACTGGACCTCGTCTAGATCGAAAGAACCGTCAGGCCGGATATACTGATCCGGTATCTCAATCTCGATCGTGTCTGACGGACCAAATGGCGCGGTAATCCCGGTGAATTCGGAAGAGTCGCCGGTATCATTGATCCCTTCGAAAAATGCGACCTGATCGCCGGAAAAGTACAGAACAGCCATGGCGCCGCTCGATACCGCTTAGGGGTGAAGATTCAGTTGCTCCGAGGCCCACGCACCAGTACCCCTGCCGCACGCCGCCGTGAGTTTGAGTAGGCTTTGCCCAGAACTTGAGCACCGTGTGCCCCGTGCAAGCAGCCCGGCGTCAGGCATCGTCGCGAAAGCGTGGCGGGCGTTTTTCGAGAAACGCCGTCATACCTTCCTTTTGTGCGGGCAGACCGTAAAGCGCATGATACATCTGGCGTTCGAAGCGGACACCGGCGTGCAGGCCGACCTCTTCGGCCTCGTTCACGCAAGCCCGCGCCATCATCACGATGTCTTTGGGGTATCCGGCAATGATGCCCGCCACCTCATTGGCGGTTTCCATCAGGGCTTGATCGGGGACGACACGGCTGACCAATCCCATCGACAAGGCCTCTTTCGCGTCGATCATCCGGCCCGTCAGGATCATGTCCATAGCCCTCGCCCGCCCCACTAACCGCGTCAATCGCTGGGTGCCGCCGATGCCGGGAATGCAGCCGATCTTCACCTCCGGCTGGCCAAACCTTGCTGACGCGGACGCCAGAATGAGGTCGCACATCATCGCAACCTCGCATCCGCCGCCAAGAGCATAGCCCGCGACCGCGGCGACCTTTGGCGTGCGCAGGGCCGCGAAGGCATCCCACCCCGCAAAGAATGCGCTGTCATACATCGACGCGTAATCCTGCGCGTTCAACTCTGCGATGTCGGCCCCCGCGGCAAAGGCGCGGTCATTGCCGGTCAGGATGAAACACCCAACGCCGGGATCGCGGTCATACGCAGTGGCGCAGTCGAGCACCTCTTCCATGACTTGCGTGTTCAGCGCGTTGAGTGCCTTGGGGCGGTTGAAACGAATGGTGACCACGCGCCCCGATTTCGCGACGTCGATGGTGTCATAGGTCTTTGAGCGATCCTGCATCTCAGCTATCCCAGATCGCGCCAAAGGCCGGGATGCCCTGGCGTTCCATGTCATAGATCACCTGTCGCGTCAGTTTCTGGTTCGAAATGACGATGACAGCCTCCGCGCCGGTTTCATTGACCGCCTGCAAAGCCAGTGCTGACAGATCCGGTTTCCCGCGCGCATCGGTGTCCCAGATCAGCGGGGCGTCGGTATTGGCCTCGATCTCGTCCACCAGTCTGTCGCCATATGTCTTGCGTGGGCTGCGCGTGGACCAGATCAGCTTGTTTGGCACCTCATGGGCCAGAAGATGCGGCAGGATCGGGCCAATCCCACTGCCGGTGCCGACATAGACCACCTTCTTGAACAGCACCTCGATCCGGGCCACACCCGACGTCGTGATCCCCTTCACCCAGACCTTGTCCGGCGGGTTATCAATGAAACGCCCCGTCCAATCACCCGCCCGGCTGATGACCAGACGATAGCCTTCTTCGCCGGGTGTGGGGATATTCGCAAAGGAATGCCATTCCCGAAGCGGGCTGAGGCTGAGCGCGTTGGAAGATCCGGCAAACGGCGTGTCGCCATAGTTGAACCGTACCACAACCGCATGGTCTGACGGCTTTTCGACCTCGATGGGCACTTTTTTCAGAGTCATCCAGGGCGAGGCAATCGACAGGGTGATGATGCACAAGAGCCAGAACGCGAGGCTTGAGGTCAAAGGCACCCCGGCATCCCTTACCATCGCCATGTTGTGAACCCAGAACAGCGCCAGAAGCGTCCATCCGGCAAAGCGGTGGATGTGCTCAAACCGGTTGTGGAATTTCTGGCGGATGGGTCCGATGGCCGTGAGGATCATCAGCGTCATCAGGACCACCATCACCGCACTCAGACCCAGTGTCAGGGTTGACGCCTGACCCACGCCATTCACCTCATTGGCCGCAAGACCGAACAGGAGGAACGCAAACCAGATCGATCCGGCAACCGCGCCGCCCGAATGCAGGCCGCCAAAGTGAAACACTTTCCCCGCGCCCCACCGGATCCACAGGGGCCAGTGCGTCGGTATCCGCGTCGCTGCCCAAAAGAGCGCGTTCACGACCCGCTGCTGGCGGATCAGTATGGCAAGGGTAAAGTTCAACAACGCCACCTGAGCAATCGCCGCGATGTTGTAGACACCGCCTGCAACCCAGGCGTTGCCATCAAGGCCGCTGCCAAAGACCCAAAGGTTCGCAATTGCGACCAGCGCTGCCAGGCGCCGGTATTCGATCATGGACGGATGGCGCGTGATGTTGCGGAAATTGAACCCCTTACGAGGTGCGATGTCGATTGTCTCGATAGTCATTCCGCAGCCTCCAGAGGTGCATTTGCCAGGGCCTCAGCCGCCATGTCCAAAAGCTGGCGTTTATCTAGTTTGCCGCGTGCGGTCTTTGGCAGCACATCCATCGGCAGAACGATCCTGGGACAACAATAGTATGGCAGGGCACGTTCCACGTGGCCTCGCGCCTCGACCGGGCAGACATGCCCCGGTCTGACAAAGGACACCAGCGTCTGGTTATCATACTTGAGCGTCACGGCCTGGGCACAATCCTTCGTTGCCTCCAAAGCGCGCGAGACGCCGTCAAGCTCTACCCGGAAGCCTCTGATCTTCACCAGATCATCAACGCGCCCGAAATGCAGCAGTTCTCCGGTCTCGGTCCAGGCCCCCAGATCACGGGTGTTGAACATCAGATGCCCCGGCCTGAAGGGATCAGGTTTGTAGCGCTCCGCGTTCAGCGTCGGGTTTTCAAGATATCCCGCCGTGACGCAATCGCCGCCCGCCCACATCACGCCACGCGCACCAAAGGGCACCGGCTTCAGCTGGTCGTCGAGAATGTAGACCGTGTTGTTCGGCGTGGGCTTTCCGATTGTCAGCTGGTCCTTTTCAGGCCGATGCAGCATCGCCGTATTGATGATCGTGGTCTCGGTTGGCCCGCACGCGTTGTAGAAATCGCAAAAACCGGCCCATTTGTCCGCCAGCGGGCGCGGGCAGGGTTCACCCGCGACAGCCGCCACCTTCACCTGGCGGCAGGCGTCCGCGTCGAGCGACCCCAGGATCGAGGGCGTTGCAATCAGCACATCGACGCTGGATGCGGTTGCCTGAATATCACGTCCGCGAATGACCAGTGTTGCACCATTTGTCAGCGCACCCAGCGTTTCCCAGGCGGCCATGTCAAAGGCAATCGACAGGATCTGGCCAACGCGGATCCCCGGTTTCATCCCCATGTCCCCTGGCGCGATTTGGAGGATGTTGCACAGGTTCCTGTGCGTCACCTGCACGCCGTTCGGGACACCGGTGGTACCGGACGTAAAGAGCACCATGCAGGTATCCTCCGGCTGCAACGGGCTTGGCTTGCGATACTCGGGCGCGGTCAGGGCGCAAAGCTGATGTTCCAGCACCATCACCTTCTGGCCCGTGACCACGGGGATCTTCTCCACCATCTCCTCAAGCGTCAGCACCAGGCGCGCGCCAGTCACGGTCGAGATGTGTCGCAAGGCCTGATCCGTAGCCACGCCGACATGCTGGGGAATGTAATATGCGCCCAGTTTCATGCAGGCCAGAATGCCCACGACCATGGGGATTGAGCGTCTGAGGTAGAGCCCGACAGCGTCGCCGTGCCCGATGCCTGCGGCCTCCATGCGGTATGCAAGCCGGGCCGCCGCCGCATCCAGCGCGGCATATGTCATGGTGTCGCCCTCCCACTCGACAGCAATGGCATCCGGTTGAAGGGACACGAAATGCTCGAAGCCCTTCAGGATTGTCGGGAACCTTGGCGTTTCCTCGGGGCCAAAGCCGAACCGGACAAACCAGTCTTCCGGCACGGAATTGGCAGCGGCACCTGTGGGACCTTTCGCCAAGACAGGGACAGGGGATGAATGCGCATCAGATGCAAACACGGGTTGCGGCATGAGAGTTCTCCGGTAATTTCCGGACCAGATTGGTGGGAATTTTTCCCATTCACAAAGCACAGTCTTGTGAACTTTGTTAAACTGGCATATTTTCGCTGATGCACTAACTGCAGTCTGTCGGTGCGTAACAGATGGTTTGGCCGTGTTGAGTAACACTCAGAAACGGGTGGAAGGCATACTGGCGTCGATACTGGCGCCGTTGGCCAAGATATTGATAAGGAATAATTTTCTCCTCCCACCGGCGATCGAAACGGTCAAGCGTTGTCTTGTGCAAGCAGCGATTGAGGATGGTGCTTCGACCGACAGTCTCATCAGTCTCCGAACCGGGGTGCACCGCAAGGATGTCAAACGCTTACGGATGATGATTGACGAAGGGTCTAACGAAAATTATCCCATCAAGGGGCTCGCGATGGTGCTGTCGGTGTGGACAAACAGCGACAGGTTTCGCGATGCGACGGGCGATCCGCAGCGTCTTTACCGTGTCGGGGAGGACGGATTTGACGCATTGGTTCGTGCCAGCAAGATTGATCTGGCCCCTGCGACCGTGCTTCAGGAACTGACCGCGCAGAACCTGATCGCGCAAGATGAAGATGGCGGAATCGAATTGATCTCAACCACATTTGTTGCCCAATCGGGCGAAGCGGCGCTAAAGGCCTTTGAGGCGACAATCATCGATCATATCGACGTCGCAACCCGCAACGTGCTGTCGGACCCGGGCATGCCACGCCATTTCGATCAGGTGGTGCGCTACTCGCATCTTTCCGAGGCTTCCGTCAAAAAGCTTGAAGCCGAGGCGCGCAGAGAGGCCCGCAAATACCTCGAAAACCTCAATGCCATGGCACACCGGCTCCAGAGCGAGGACGATGCGTCCGGTGAACTGTCCGGCGGACGCTTTGTCGCCGGTGCGTTTGTCGCACCCTATGTTGAGGCCGACGAAGATGATGGTGCGACAGCGTCCGAGAAAGACCACGATTGATGATTTCCCCAGCCCTTCACAGAAAAACGTTAACAGTCCTGCTGGCCTTGGTGGTCGGACTAGGTCCGGTACAGGCTAAAGATCAGGAGCGTGAAGGTGGCATGACTGGCACCGGGATCGTAGGTGAAGTCACGGCACTTGGCAGCCTTATTGTGAACGATCAACGGATCACTTTCGAAGCCGATACACCGGTTTCATCCGCGCTTGGGCAGACGCAGGCGGAGCGTCTGGTGCCGGGCGACACCGTTGCCATTGCTGTTGAACCCGGGCGTACGGACTGGACCGCGATTGCCATAACCCAGACTCATCCGTTGATTGGCCCCGTTTCAGATACAGCGGAAGGCGGTTTCACTGCCCTTGGCGTCTCGGTCAACTGGCCGGAACCACCAACCCCGGGCACCTGGGTCGCGGTCAGCGGATTCTGGACCCCGGAAGGTATCAGGGCGACCCGCGTTGATCTGATTCCGCCCCGCGACACGATCAGTCTACAGGGCAGCTACAGTCTTGGTCAGCGTGCCGGTATGACCCGCGTTGGCACACGTGTTCTTGACATCGAGCCCTTGCAGCATGCGGCGGAAGGCGACGTGATCCGCGTGACAGGGACGCTGGAAGGGGGTCGGATAAAGGTCACGGACGTTCACCACGGGCTGTTCGAGAAGCCGGTTTCGCTGGTTCTTGCCGAAGGCTATCTCAGCAGCGTCGCGCCATCCGGCCATTACACGGTCGGGGGAAGCGGTCTGGCCGGCTACACAGACAACTTGCAGGCAACCATGGACACAAGTCGCATCCGCGTCTGTGGCACGCAAGGACAAATGGGCCAGATTGAGCCTCGCGAAAATGCCGAAGTGCTTCGGCGTCTGGGATGTCCCGGCACCTGAGATTGACTTGCTATGCTCTTGTGACGGCGTTGACGCCTGTTCCATTCTTCGCAGGATGGCGCGATCATCCCAGTCGCGATCATAAGACCTGACGAAGATCCGTCGATTCACGCGCAATCTGGATTATTGCAAATGAAGTGATTTGCGCTAGTCTTCCCCGGATGAGCGAAGAGCTAGAGAAATGCCCGGCGGTTTCGTGTTGAACAGGGCTGGCAGATTTGTCGTTGAAGAGGCATGTCGCCGCACATGCAGGCGGGATGCGACGACAACCGGTCGCTGCGTGGGCGTTCGATGCGTCAGGTGATCCTCAGGTGTCTTACCGCAGTCGTTTGCCTTCTCGCGCCCTTTGCGACTGAAACGCACGCCGAAAATCATGGCCCTCCCGTCACGGTCGCAAAGCCCGTCGTCAAGACAATCGTGGAGGACGATGAATTTGTCGGGCGTTTCGAAGCAAAATCCGAGGTGATCGTCCGGTCGCGCGTCACGGGCTATCTCGAAGATGTTCATTTCTCTGATGGCGAGATCGTGTCGGAAGGCGACGTCCTGTTCACGATCGACCAAAGGCAATTCCGCACAGTTCTGCGGCAGGCCGAAGCGCGCATTGATGTTGCCCGGGCCACGTTCGAGTTCGCAGAAGAACAGCTGGAAAGAGCGGAAACCCTGATTACCAACGGCAATATTTCTCAAAGCGTCCTCGATGCGCGTCGCGAAAGCTACCTTTCGGCACAGGGCGCACTGGAAGAAGCGCGCGCGTCCCTGGAGCTTGCCAAGCTGGACCTGGAGTATTCCAAGATCACGGCACCGATCTCTGGACGGATCGACCGCAGATTGATCGATCCGGGTAACCTTGTGCTCGAAAATCAATCGGTGCTGACATCGATTGTCTCTTCTGACCCGATCTATTTCAATTTCGACATCGATGAGCGATACTTTTTGGCATATGCGCGTGACGCGCGGGCCCGTGGGGTGTCACTGCAGGAAGGTGGTGGTGGCCTTGAGGTGAAGGTTACCCTGTCGGATCGCAGTATCCCGCCCTTGACCGGCTACCTGGACTTCTCGGAAAACCGAATTGACGAAGAGACAGGAACGATGCGCGTTCGTGCTGTGCTGGACAATCCTGACGACATCCTGACGCCCGGGCTGTTCGGGCGCATCAATGTGCCCGGGTCGCTGCCCTACACGGGAATACTCATCCCCGACCGCGCCATTGTCGCAGATCAAAACCGACGCCTTGTGATGACGGTCGATCCGGACGGAAGGGTGTCTCCGCTTCCGATCAGACCGGGGCCGCGCATTGATGGTTACAGAGTGGTCAGAGAAGGCCTCGACGGATCTGAGACAATCGTCATCGAGGGGATCGTGCGGGCACGACCGGGTGCCACGGTTTCGCCGGAACTGGTTGAACTTCCACCGGTAGCCGAAGACTAGGTATGGGTCGGTTCTTCGTCACCCGCCCGATCTTCGCAATTGTCGTTGCCCTGCTGACAACCATCTTAGGGTTCATCTCTTACACGCAGCTGCCCATTGAGCAATACCCCGAAATCGCGCCTCCCTCGATTGTCGTGAGGGCAAACTACCCGGGTGCCGACGCTGAAACGATTGCGGCGACGGTTGCCACACCGCTGGAGCAGGAGATCAACGGCGTCGAAGGCATGATATACATGTCGTCTTATTCCAGCGCAGATGGCGCGATGAGCCTCACGGTGACCTTCGAGCTTGGAACGGATCTCGACGCAGCCCAGGTACTTGTGCAAAACAGGGTGGCGATTGCGGAGCCGCGTTTGCCGCAGGAGGTGCGGGCGTTGGGCGTGACGACCACGAAGTCGTCTCCCGACCTTATGATGGTCGTGCATATGTTGTCGCCCGATGCCAGTTTTGACCAGCTCTATGTCTCGAACTATGCGCGCTCGCGCGTGCTGGACAGGCTGGTCCGGCTTGATGGTGTCGGAGATCTTTTGATCTTTGGCGAACGTGAGTTTTCTGCGCGGGTCTGGCTTGACCCGGACCGGCTGTCCTCACTTGGCCTGACGTCAGCGGATGTTGTGAACGCCTTGCGTGAACAGAACGTTCAGGTCTCCGGAGGATCGCTGGGCGCGCCGCCAAACGAAACCGAAAATGCCTTTCAGATTGCCATCACGACGCAGGGCAGGCTTGAAAGCCCAAGGGAGTTCGGGCGCGTGATCGTCAAGGCCTCCGACGACGGGCGTGTTGTCCGGGTGCGCGATGTTGCGCGTGTTGAAATCGGTGCCCGATCCTACGTTACCAATTCCTATCTCAACAACAAACCTGCAGTTGCATTGGGCATCTTTCAAAGGCCCGGTTCAAATGCCCTGGCCTCCGCCGAAGAAATTCTCGACGTCATGGACGCGTTGTCTTCGGACTTCCCACCCGGTCTTGAATACCGGGTCGTGTACAACCCGACGGAATTCATCGCAGCCTCCGTAAATGCCGTCTATCGGACGCTTTTCGAAGCGGTCTTGCTCGTTGTTCTTGTCATTGTTGTTTTTCTTCAGAACTGGCGGACTGCGATCATTCCTCTTCTGGCCATACCGGTATCGCTTGTCGGAACCTTCGCTGTCATGCTCGCACTGGGGTTTACGCTTAATCTTCTCACTCTTTTTGGTCTTATACTTGCGATCGGCATTGTTGTGGACGATGCGATTGTCGTGGTCGAAAATGTCGAACGGAACATCGCCAACGGCATGTCACCGCAGAAAGCATCGGCGCGCACGATGGATGAGGTCCAGAGTGCCGTGATCGGGACCACACTTGTGCTCATCGCCGTTTTCGTCCCCGCCGCCCTTGTTCCGGGCATCACGGGCCAGTTCTATCGGCAATTTGCGGTCACGATCTCCGTCGCCACAGTGATCTCCACCGTCAACTCGCTCAGCCTCACGCCGGCCCTTGCCGCGAGCATACTGAAACCTGCAGACAGACCGCAGGGTTTCAACCCCTTGGCAAGGATCACTGCACCACTGGCAAATGGTTTCAATCGCGGTTTCGACAGGATGTCGAGTGGATATGCAAGGGTCGTCCGGTGGTTGGTCGGCTCTGCCGCATCACTTGGTTTGGCATGCACGATATTTGCAGGGTTGCTGGCTGGCACCTGGTGGTTGAATACCCAGGTGCCCACGGGTTTCATTCCCCAGGCGGATCAAGGCTACGCAATCGTCGTCGTCCAATTGCCGGAGGGGGCGTCGCTTGACCGGACGGATGAGGTGATAAGGCGTGCAACGGACATCGCCATGGAAACACCCGGGATAACAAATGCCGTGGCTTTTGCTGGCTTCTCGGGGGCGACATTCACCAACGCCAGCAATCAGGGTGTTATTTTTACAACCTTCGAGAGCTTTGATGCGCGTTTGGAAAAAGGCCTGCCGGCAACAGCCATCGTGGGCCAGCTCTTTGGCCGCATGCAAATGCTCAAGGAAGCATTCATCATCGCGATTGCGCCGCCAGCCGTGCGTGGCGTGGGCAACGGCGGCGGTTTCAAATTGCAACTCAAGGAAAACGAAAGCGCCGACATGAACCGCGTCCTTGAAAGCGCCTACGCGATCATGGGGGCGTCGGCATCGGAAGATCAGGTTCAACAGGTCTTTACAACGTTTTCTGCAAACGCGCCGCAGGTCTACCTCGAGATTGATCGCGTTCGCGCGCAAATGCTGAACGTTCCGATCGGCGCGATCTTTGAAACCCTCGCGATAAACCTGGGGTCGGCTTATGTGAACGACTTCAACGCTTTTGGACGATTGTTCCAAGTGCGCGCCCAGGCCGATGAACCCTTCAGGCTCGATGAAAAGGACATCTCCGATCTCAGGGTCAGGTCTGCCACGGGTGCGCTTGTGCCGCTCGGCACGCTTGTGGAAATCGTGGACACAGCGGGCCCCTCGCTGGTGCAGCGGTACAATCAGCAAGTGTCCGTTCCTGTTCAGGGCTCGGCGGCGCCGGGCGTCTCCACCGGACAGGCACTTGAGGTCATGGAGCAAATCGCAGATCAGATCATCCCACCGGGCGTTGACTACGAATGGACCGAACTGGCGTATCAGGAACGCAACCAGGGTGACACAGCGGCCTACATCTTTGCTTTCTCAATCCTCTTTGCCTTCCTCTTTCTGGCTGCCTTGTATGAGAGCTGGGTTTTGCCGTTTGCGATTGTGCTTGTCGTACCGCTAGCTGTTCTGGGCGCGTTGGGTGGCGTTCTGGCGCGCGGCATGGACAACAATATCCTCACGCAGGTTGGTCTGATTGTCTTGGTCGGGCTGGCTGCAAAAAACGCGATCCTGATCGTGGAGTTCGCCAAACAGGCGGAAGAAGAGCGCGGCTTGTCTGTCAAGGACGCTGCGATTGAGGCAAGCAAGACAAGGCTGCGACCCATCCTGATGACAGCATTTGCCTTCATTCTGGGTGTCTTGCCGCTGATGATCGCCGTCGGTCCCGGGTCGGAGATGCGCCAATCCCTTGGAACCGCCGTTTTCTTCGGCATGTCGGGCGTCACCTCGCTGGGCCTTTTCTTTACGCCGGTCTTTTACGTGCTTCTGAGGTCAGCGGGTCAGCGGCTGGGTATCAAGTAAACGCTTTGGGTGACGGGGGTGCCAAGACACCTGTTGCAGCAAGACAAGGGGAGTCTCCGGTCAAATCCGGCCCGGGCACAACAGGAGGCCATGACATGAAAAAGCAAAAAACAGCGGTCGAAGCAGCGCGGGAGGCAGTGAACGCAAGTGATCCCTATGCGCGCGAGCAGCAGACCTTTCCTGTCTTGACAGAGGAACAGATCGGCAGGTTGGCACCTTATGGGACGACCGAAAACACTCCAAAGGGAACCTGGTTGTTCGAGCGCGGTCAACGCGGAGTGGACTTCTTTCTCGTCATTGAAGGCACGGTGGAGATCGTGGACAAAACGCCGGATGGCGCTGAGACGGTCATCACAACCCATACGCGCCACCAGTTTACCGGCGAACTTGACCTCTTTAATCAGCGTAAGATCCTGGTCGGGGGCCGGACCGGCCAGGACAGTCGTATCGTGCGCTTGTCGCGCCCGGAATTCCAGCGCATGGCAAGCACCGAGCAAGACATCGGTGAAATTATCATCCGCGCGTTTATTCTGCGTCGGACCGCGTTTATCGTTCATTCCGAAGCTGGAGTCACCTTGATCGGCGAAGGCGATGATCGAAACACGATCCGCATAAACCGCTTTCTGACCCGCAACGGGTATCCGCTGTCATTGCTCGACCCTGATGCGCCCGAAGCCGCCGGGGTCGTCGCGGAACATCAAGGCGGTCTGCCCCTGGTCTGCACACCGGACGGCTGCGTATTCCAGAATCCATCGACGCCCGAACTGGCTGATCGTCTGGGGTTGACCGAAGAACTCGAAGCGGATCATACCTTTGATCTGGCAATTGTGGGGGCCGGACCAGCCGGTCTGTCGGCCTGTGTTTACGGAGCCTCGGAGGCGCTGGACACCATCGTCATTGAGGCCGAAGCGCCCGGCGGACAGGCGGGGACCAGTTCCAAAATCGAGAATTACCTGGGTTTTCCAACGGGTATCTCGGGGCAGGCGCTGGCGGGCCGCGCCTGGATACAAGGTCAGAAGTTCGGCGCGACCTTCGCGATTGCACGGGGGGCAACCGGCCTTGCAAAGAACCCCGAAGGCTGTTTTGAGATTGACCTGCAAGGCGGCCAAATGGTCACAAGCAGGGCAGTTATACTGGCCTGTGGTGCGACGTATCGAAGGTTGAACCTGCAAAGGTACAGTGACTTTGAAGGTCAAGGTATACACTACGCGGCAACAGCCCTCGAAGCGCGGTTTTGCACCGGGTCGGATGTGATCGTTGTTGGCGGCGGCAACTCCGCTGGTCAGGCCGCTGTTTTCTTGTCGGGCCATGCGCGACATGTTCATGTGCTGATCCGGGGAGACAGTCTGGCCGCGAGCATGTCTGACTATCTGATCCAGCGTATCGATCAATCGTCGCGGATCACGTTGCACAGCAATACCGAGATCACCGAATTGCATGGTGAACACAAACTCGAAAAAACCACCTGGACCAATCGTAAGACGGAAGAGAACGTCGAAAGGGAGATCTCCAACATCTTTGTGATGATCGGGGCGCGTCCGAACACAGATTGGCTTGGCGGTTTCGTTCAAATGGATCGGAAAGGATTTGTTGTCACCGGCTCCGCCACCGAAGGCGGCAGGCAGTCGCCCTTCGGCACGTCGGTCGAGGGGATTTTCGCGGTTGGCGACGTCCGTTCCGGATCGGTCAAGCGCGTGGCCTCTGGTGTTGGAGAAGGGTCAGTGTGCGTCAGTGAAGTGCACCGGTATCTGTCCGACATGCGCGAGAATCACTGACAGGCGGCAGTCCCGTTGTTCAGGGCATCCGCGAGCAAGAAACGGCAGGCTGGTGCCCACCGTCTCTCCTCGGATATTTGCATCTTCTGGTGTTCAGGATCGCAGTATCCGTGCCGCCAGTGTGACGACGAACAATACGATGAAGATACAAAACAGTATCTGTGCAATTCCGGCGCTGGCGCTGGCAATGCCGCCAAAGCCAAAGAGCGCTGCGACCAGCGCGACGATCAGGAATGAGATTGCCCATCCAAGCATGATTGAACTCCTTTCAGGGATAAAAAAGACGGCGGCAGGTAGTCCGCACGCGCGACAGCAGGAAGCTGCCGCCCATGAATTGCCCGCCCCTTGCGTCACTTTTGATCCGGGCCATCAACCGCCAAGGCGGATTTCGGCACCGACTCGTCTTTCAGTCTTTGTTCCGTCCGCCGTTTGGATATCAAAGCAAAAACAACGACAGCGCCAAGCGTGACGATCGACAGGAATGCGATCAAAGTAGAACTTTCCATGGTTTTCCTCCTTCCATGTCTTCAGTGAAAGAACGCGTAACCGACCCAGAAAGTTTCATAAAAAGTGAATCTCAGGAATACTGCCCGGACAATGCAATGATACGAGCGACATCAAGACGATACACAGTGCCACGAGCCAATTTTCAGGGCTGCGGCACGTGGAGGATCAATGCGGCGCAAAAAACCCCGCGTTCCGGTGGGATCGCGGGGCATACTCGTCACCTTACTTCAGGTAGCCGTCAACTGCTCTTTTTCGCCATGGCACGCAGCATCCATGCAGCTTTCTCATGGAAAGCGCTGCGTTCAGTCGCGAGGTCCTCGGTCACCGGGTCTGACCGATCCTCCACGCTCCGGATCAACGCGTGGAACCGATGCGCGAGACGTTCGTGGTCGGCGGCCAGGTCTTTGAGCATGTCTTCTGTCGTCAGCTCTCCGTCGCGGTCCTCGATGGCCGAACGCCCGGTGATGTCGCGCATGGAGGACGGTGCCAGATGCCCCAGCGCGCGGATGCGCTCGGCCAGGACGTCGGCGGCATCAAACATGTTCTTGTAATGCTCTTCGGTCAGGTTGTGCACCGAATAAAACAGCGGCCCTTCCACATTCCAATGATAGGCGTGGGATTTGAACACGAGGCGGTATGTGTCGGCCAGAACATCTGCCAGGCCTTCGGCAATGCCATCGGTCTCGCGGACGCCTGTTGAAACGTCGTGTTCGCTTGGGACAACTTTCATCGCGTTTGACATGATATCTCTCCTTTCAAAGGTTGTTCATCATCCCAACGCTCAGGCCGCTTTTTTGTTCCGCTGCCGGGCGGGCATTGCGCCAGACACTTCGTAATCGACCTTCACGGTAAGCAGAGTTGGCCCCTCGGCACTTTGCGCCGCGCGCAGAAGCTCTAGCAGATCGACGAGCCCTTCTGGAGTTGGAGTTGGAACCGTCCGGACGGAATGGCTTGGGCGGTATCACTTCAACAGCATCGAAGAGGTTCGTAAGCGGTGTTTTGACCCGACCTTCCCCTTGAGTTTTTGATCTGCGATTCCGGCCCTTGTATTTTTGCGAGGGAGTTTCTGCATGGAGATATCCGATGAGTTTCTCACGGACGGCGGGCCAGATCGTCGGAGGTGTCC
>JBCCUU010000039.1:0-13190 GCA_039196345.1 Pseudomonadota bacterium
CGCACACACAATGGGCGCACATCAGACGACCAGATCACCCTCTTCGACGGCACAGGCGTCGGCCTCCAGGACCTCGCCGTCGCCGCAGCCGTCGTGCACCTCGCACGCCAAAAAGACATCGCTATCAAGGTGGATTTCTGATCTACAGCCTGACAGCGTGTTGCGTTTTATCAGGGTCATATGTGCAACAAAAAAAACGCGTTCGACCAAAGGGAGAGGCAGCGCTTTCTGTTTTCGATCAAACGCAACGCGCTCCAAGAAGGCAGGGCAGGTGAATGACACGGCGGATACGCATCGTAATCAACGGGTTTGGCAGGATCGGGCGCACGGTCCTGCGGCAGCTTTTGACGCAGCAGGAGAATACCGATATCGACGTGGTGGCGATCAACGACATCGCGCCGCTCAAGACCTGCGCGTACCTCTTTCAATATGACAGCGTCTTCGGCCCCTACCCGGGCAGCGTTCAGGCCGGGCCCGCCAGCCTGGCGATTGCCGACCGGGTCTTTCCGTTCTGGAATCATTCGGACCTGCGCCACGCGGACCTCTCGGGCGTGGATGTGGTGCTGGAATGCACCGGGCGGGCGACCCAGCGCGCCACGGCAGAGGCCGGGCTGGACGCAGGCGCTGCAAAGGTCCTGATTTCCGGCCCCTCGCCCTGTGCGGACAAGACCATCGTCATGGGTGCCAATGATGCGGCGCTGGGTGATGCCCGCATCGTCTCCAACGCGTCCTGCACGACCAACGCAATCGCCCCCCTCCTGCGCAGCCTTGATGTGGGTCTGGGCATTGAACGCGCCCATATCACAACCATCCATTGCTATACCGGCAGCCAGCCCACCGTCGATGTGCCCGGACCCAACCTGGAGCGTAGCCGCGCGGCGGCGGTCTCCATGGTGCCCACGACAACCAGTGCCGCCAGTCAGGTGGTCGAGGTCCTGCCGGATTTCAGGGACCGGCTCAGCGTCGCCGCCGTGCGGGTGCCCTGCCTGTCCGTCTCGGCCATTGATGCGGTCTTTCAAATCTCCGGGACACCGGACCAGCCGCTGCGCGATTTCATTCAAAGCAGCTTTGCAGGCTCGGGCCTCGTGGGCATGACCGAGGACGCCTGCGTCTCCACCGATCTGCGCGCCCGCCCAGAGTCGCTTGTCATCGCCCTGCCCGAAACCATGGTGATCGGGCCGGGCCAACTGCGCGTATTCGGCTGGTATGACAACGAGTGGGGCTTTTCCGCGCGCATGATCGACATGACCCGACGGCTTGCAAGGCGCAGTCAGAGCGTCTGACGAAATACCTGAAACACTTCTTCTCAGCCAACGCGTTGAAATCCGCGATTTCAGGCAGCGTCAGAGCATCGGCCCGGAAATCAGAGGCCGCCCTTAGGTGGTGTCCCCGGCCAGCCCCTCCCCACGGTAGGGGGCTGGCCTCAGTTGCAAGGGGTCGTCTTGCAGATCAAACGGATACCACTCTGGGAGAGTCAGTTTTCTCGAATGACGCTTCAGGGACAGCGCCAATCAGCACGGTTGAGACCCACAAGGCTGCTATGCGGTGATGACGTATGCCGTCTCGAACCAGTGCTCTTGCAGGTTCGCGCCCTCCCCGATGCGATCAATCACGGCAAAAAGACCGGGTTCGGACAGGGGCGTCAGCACCCCATGCCAGGTGCCTTTGTGAAAATTGATCGCCTGCCCCGGGGCCGTGAGGAACGCAATCGGGTCCACGGGGCTGCCCTGCTGGTCGCGTGCCACCACCACCAGAAACGGATCAGCCGACAGGGGGATGAAGGCCTGACTGCCCAGCGGATGACGCTCCATCATTTTCAACGCCAGCGGCAGGGTTTCCTTTTCGCCCTTGAAAAGGCTGATCCCCGCCCGCCCGTCCGAGAAATCGAGCCGGGCAAGGTCATGAAACCGCCCGCAGCGGCCCTGATTGATAAGCTTGTCCGGCGCGCCCGTCGCCGCCAGAACATCCCCGTAGGGCGCAAAGGCCTGCGCTGTGAGCGGGCGGGACTGCAAATGCACCGTCATGACGCGAATTTCTCCTGCAGGCGCAGTTCCGCAATCCGCTCCACCTGGCGGCAGGCTTCGGCGAATTCCGTCTCGCGGTCATTCTCGATCCGGCGGCGGAAGGCCGCCATGATCCCCGGCTTGTCGTGATCGCGCACCGCGATGATGAAGGGAAAGCCGTGCCGCGCGACATACTCCGTGTTCAGCCTCTGGAAGGTGTCCCGTTCCGCGTCGGTCAGCAAATCAAGCCCCGCGCCTGCCTGCTCCGACGTACTCTCCGCCGTCAGCTTGCCCGCTGCCGCCAGCTTGCCCGCAAGGTCCGGGTGCGCGTTCAACACGCCAAGCCGCTGGTCTTCCGAGACGCGCCGGAACACGCGGCAGAGCGCGTTGTGCACACCGGCGGCAGTATCATGGGTGGGCCCAAGTTCAAACGCATGCGCGGCTTCAGCGATCCACGGGCTATGCTCAAAGATGCCGCCGTATTCAGATACGAACGTGGCCTTGTCCATGTCAGAGGGGCGGGGCCATGGCACCGGCGGATGGGCCTTTGCCCAATGCTCGGCGATCTGTAAGCGGGTGGCAAACCAGACACCGTCATGTTTCCTGAAATGATCCAACGCGCGTCTCAGCGCCATGGCGCGGCCCGGGCGACCGATCAGACGACAATGCAGACCGATGGACAACATCTTGGGCGCGCCTGCCACCCCTTCGGCATAGAGCATATCGAAACTGTCCCTGAGATAGCTTTCGAACTGCGCGCCATTGGTATAGCCCGCCTGGATCGCAAAGCGCATGTCGTTGCAATCCATCGTGTAGGGCACGATCAACTGATCTTTGCCACCCGCGCGGGTCCAATAGGGCAGATCATCGGCATAGCTGTCGGCGATATAGGCAAAACCACCCTCTTCTGCGGCCAGATTGACCGTGTTCATCGAACAGCGCCCGGTGTACCAGCCGCGGGGCGCACTGCCTGTAACTTCGGTGTGCAGCGCAATGGCATCGCGGATCTGCGCGCGCTCTTCGTCTTCCGACATGTCTTTATGGTCGATCCATTTCAGCCCGTGAGACGCGATTTCCCAGTCGGAGGCCTTCATGGCGGCAACCTGTTCCGGTGCCCGCGCGAGGGCTGTCGCGACGCCGTAAACCGTGATGGGCAGATCACCGAGCAGGCGGTGGACACGCCAGAACCCGGACCGCGCACCGTACTCATAGATCGATTCCATGTTCCAGTGACGTTGCCCCTCCCAGGGTTGCGCCCCGGTGATCTCGGACAGGAACGCCTCTGACGCGGCATCGCCGTGCAGGATGTTGTTCTCGCCCCCTTCTTCGTAATTCAGGACAATCTGCACGGCAATTCTTGCGCCCCCCGGCCAGCGGGCATCGGGTGGGTTTGCTCCATATCCGGTCAGGTCACGGGGATAGCGCTTCACGTCTTGATCCTTTTCACGATTACCGTCTTCTACAGGACAATCAGAACCATTTTCAAACAATGGCAGATCGGCCGTTCGCCGGTACCCCTTTGCCGGAACGCCCACCGTCGGACTATAACCCTCCCGACACGGACAAAAGGAACTTCCCATGACAGGCTACCTGACAACACATGTGCTCGACACGGCGCGCGGCCGCCCGGCGGAAGGCGTGAAGATCGAGCTTTTTCGAATTGAGGGCGATGCCCGCATCCCGCTCAAGACCCTCGTGACCAATGACGATGGCCGGACCGATGAACAGATACTCCCGGCAGAGACCTTCGAGACAGGCGTCTACGAGCTTGCCTTCCACGCCGGGGCCTACCTTGATGCCATCGGCACCGCGCCCGAAGCGCCCCGGTTCCTCGACGTGATCCCGCTGCGCTTTGGCATGTCAGAGGCCGCACATTACCACGTGCCGCTCTTGCTGTCGCCCTTCGGCTATTCCACCTATCGCGGCAGCTGAGGCCAGCGCCCGGGGGGCGGAGGCCCGGGCACACCCGGCAAGGGCGGTGATTCAGGTTTTCTGGCCGATGCTCTAGGGTCGGCCTGAAGCGCGGTTTTGGAGGATTCGCTGATGTACGATCTGGCTGTGATGTGGGACTGGGTCGCCTTTTCGGTCCGGTGGCTGCATGTCATCACCGCGATGGCATGGATCGGCGCGTCCTTCTACTTCATCGCGCTCGATCTGATGCTGAAGCCCGCCCCCGGCATGCCCGCAGGGGCTTACGGCGAGGAATGGGAAGTGCATGGCGGCGGCTTCTATCACACCACCAAATACCTTGTCGCACCCGAACGCATGCCCGAGCATCTGACCTGGCACAAATGGCAAAGCTACGCGACCTGGCTGTCGGGGGCCGCACTCCTGATGATGATCTACTGGGTGGGGGGGGAGCTTTACCTGCTGGACCCAGCCAAGGCGGAGCTTGCGCTCTGGCAGGGCATTCTGATCTCCGGCGGGTCGCTGACCCTCGGCTGGCTGGCCTATGACGCCATGTGCAAATCCAAACTCAGCGACCATCCGACCGTTCTGATGCTGCTCCTCTTTGTGATCCTCGTGGCGATGTCCTGGGGCTATGACCAGATCTTCACCGGGCGCGCGGCGCTGCTGCATCTGGGGGCTTTCACCGCCACCATCATGACCGCGAATGTCTTCTTCCAGATCATGCCCAACCAGCGCATCGTGGTCGAAGACCTCAAGGCCGGGCGCACGCCGGATGCCAAATACGGCAAGATCGCCAAGGTGCGTTCCACCCACAACAACTACCTGACGCTGCCCGTGGTTTTCCTGATGCTGAGCAACCACTACCCGCTCGCTTTCGGGACGGCGTATTCATGGATCATCGCCAGCCTGATCTTTCTCACAGGCGTCAGCATCCGCCATTACTTCAACACCATGCACAAGACCGGCACCGGCCCGCATTGGACCTGGGGCGTCACCGTGCTGCTGATGATCGCGATTGCCTGGCTGTCGTCGGTGCGGCCCACCGAGACCTGGGAAGACGCCGAAGCGCGGGCCCTCACGCCTTACGAACAGAGGTTCGCCGCCGCCGACGGGTTCGAGGATGCGTATAACACCGTCATCGGCAATTGCTCCATGTGCCATGCCCGCGAACCTGCGTGGGAGAACATGCACTGGGCGCCCAAGGGCGTCTATCTCGAAACCGAAGGGGATGTTGCGCGCCACGCCGGTCAGATTTACCTTCAGGCGGGCATCAGCCACGCGATGCCGCCGCCCAATGCGATCCAGATGGACGCAGAGGCGCGCGAAACAATCATTGCCTGGGTGCGCGAGGTGCGCGCAGGCGAGTAACCCGCGATGGGAGCGAAATGCATCTCGGACGGATCGGATACGGCACGACCGACTTCATCGGACTGCGGGCAGGAGCGCCCCTCCCCGGCCTGAGCGTGCCGGTGCGGCCCCGATCGTGCGGGACAACCTGCCCGGCCCTGCAAAGCTGCGGGCGATCCCCGTGACAGCGCGAGACAACAGCAACCTCCCGGCCCCGGTGATCCCCGACGGGGCCTTCAGCTTCCCGGTCGAGGCGCAGCGGGACACGCGCTGGTTCAGCTTTCTGCTGCTCGATGGTTTCACCCTGCTGGCGTTCAGCGCGGCACTCGACCCCCTGCGCATCGCCAATCAACTGGCGCAGGCCCCGCTTTACGGGTGGCACGTGGTGTCGGAGGATGGCGCGCCTGTGCCCTCCTCCTCGGGGCTTTCGCTGCAGGTCCACGGCGCGCTTGCGGAGGTGGAGGACACCGCGCAGCTTTTTGTCTGCGCGGGCAACAAGGGGTTGGAGGCCGCCTCGGACCAGACCGTGGCCGACCTGCGCCGTCATGCGCGCTTTGGCGGCACAACGGGTGGCATCTGCACCGGGGCGGCGACGCTGGCGCGGGCGGGGCTGCTCGCGGGCAAACGCTTTACCCTGCACTGGGAAAACCAGCCCGGTTTTGTCGAGGCCTTTCCAGACCTCTTCCCCACCCGCAACCGTTTCGAGGTGGATGGCGGGCTGCTCACCTGCGGCGGCGGCGCGGCGGCGGCGGAAATGATGGTCAGCGTCATCGCGCAGGATTACGGGACGGAGTTTGCGATCCTCGTGGCCGATATGTGCCTCAATGACCCGGACCTGAGCGGACGCCGCGATCAACGCTCCTCCATCGCCACGGCGGTGGATTCGCGCAACCCAAAGCTCTTGCAGGTGGTGCAGGGCATGTACAAACATATCGAAAACCCGCTGACGCTTGAGGAACTGGCCGAAAACGCAGGCGTGTCCCGGCGGCAGATGGAACGGCTCTTTCGCAAGATGATGGGTGAGCCGCCCGCAACGCTTTATCGCAACATCCGTCTGGAACGGGGCCGCGCGCTGCTGATGGAAACGGACCTGAGCGTGATGGAGGTGGCCATCGCAGTGGGCTTCAACTCCACCAATATCTTCACGCGGCATTTCAAGGCGCGCTACGGCGAAACGCCCTACGGCGCACGCGGGCGGCGCGGGTAAAACCCCCGGCAGAGGCAACCGCCGGGGGCCAGAGGCCTTGGCGCATCGGCCTGAAAATCTGCGCCGCCTTCCTTGCCGGTCGTACCCGGCCAGCCTCCGACCCTCCCCCCGGGAGAGGGCTGGCCTCAGATGTAAGGGGTCGTGTTGCAGGTTAAATGGATGCCGCTCTAACCTACGACGTTATGCTCCGGGCCATAGGGGAAGCCGGTGATATTCTTATTGCCCTCATCGGTGATGAAAAGAATATCATGCTCGCGGTAGCCCCCGGCCCCGGGCTGGCCTTCGGGGATCGTCAGCATCGGCTCCATGGAAATCACCATGCCCGGCTCCAGCACAGTGTCGATGTCCTCGCGCAGCTCCAGCCCCGCCTCGCGCCCGTAGTAGTGGCTCAGCACCCCAAAGGAATGACCATAGCCAAAGGTGCGGTATTGCAGCAGGTCCCGATCCGCAAAGAAATCGTTGATCTTGTGGGTAATCTCCGCACAGGACGCGCCGGGTTTGAGCAGGCTCATCCCGTATTCGTGCGCGGCCACATTGGCCTCCCAGATCTTCAGGCTGGCGGCGTCAACCTCTTCGACAAACAGCGTGCGTTCCAGCGCGGTGTAATAGCCCGAGATCATCGGGAAGGTGTTCAGCGACAGGATATCGCCCCGCGCCAGCTTGCGCGATGTCACCGGGTTATGCGCCCCATCGGTGTTGATGCCCGACTGGAACCAGACCCATGTGTCGCGGTATTCCGCACCGGGGTAGCGCCTGGCGATCTCCAGCTCCATCGCGTTGCGCCCGGCCATGGCCACGTCAATCTCGCGCACGCCCGCCTTGATCGCGTCCCGTATCGCATAGCCGCCCACATCCGCCGTGGCCGCACCCGCGCGGATGAGGTCAAGCTCGGCGGGGGACTTATGCATCCGCTGCCGCATCGTGGTCTCGAAGAGGTCCACCATGGTCAGGGGTCTGAGGAAATCCTCCAGCTTGTCGCGCTGGATCAGGGTCAGGTGGTCGCCCTCATAGCCCACCACGCGGTTCTCGCCCGTGACGCTCACGATCGCACGCCAGAAATTGTCGCGCTGCCAGTCGGTGTAGGTGATGTTGTCGGCAAAGCTGCGCCGCCAGGGTTGTGCCGCGTCAATACCTGCGCTGATCGTCACGCAGTCGGTCTCCGTCACCACCAGCCCGTAGGGCCGCCCGAAGGCGCAATAGAGAAAGCCCGAGTAATAGGCGATGTTGTGCATGGAGGTGAAGACAGCGACCTGCGCGCCACTGGCCTCCATCCGCTCGCGCAACTCGGCCAGCCGCGCCTCGTATTCCGCATCGGCAAAGGGGAGGGTCTTTTCGCCCTGGTGAAATCTGTACTGTTGTGGACGCTCCATCAAAGGACTCCTTCGTATCCCAACGCCGCTTGCGAGCAGTGAAGCGAAGGATGAACCCTCCCTCACCGCTTGGGTACGGCAAAGCAAGATCCCGGCGTTCAGGATGGTGAATGAGGGTGCCAAAGCTGCATCGGCGACGCCATCGCCAACCCTTCCGCCGGATCGCATGGAATCGCGCCGGGATCAAGAAAAACCGCGCCCTGCCCCGCCTCTCAGGCGGGCTTGCGTTTGCGCAGCAGCATCGGCCCGTAAAGCAGCGCAAACCCGCCAAAGGCCCCGATCCACAAGAGCCCCGACAGGACAAGCAGTTCCACCGACAGCGCGTCGAAGACAGCCGCCAGCAGGCGGGCGACCGCCGCCCCCGTAACAGCGGCATAGATCGCGACCGTGCCCGGCCCGGCGCTCAGCGCGCGCCCGGTATGCCCCAGCGTCGCACGGGTCATCACCGCCAGCGTCATGATGCCAAGCGCCCCTGCCATCCAGACATGTTGCGCCGCAGCCAAAGACGCCCCGGCCCCCAGAAGCACAGCACCCAGCGGAATGCAAAGATATCCAAGATGCAGGATCGCCACCAGCGGCTCAGCCCCCGTCAGCCAGCCCTTCCAGCGCCAGAGCCTGATGAGATGCAGCACGCCCACGACCACCAGCAGCCCCCGGACCACCGCTGCCTCCGGCTGCACCACCCAGAGCGCCAGCGCCCCGCACAAGGCCAGCAGACAAAGCAGGTCAAACCGCCCCATCGGGGCCGGCAGCGCCCGCGCGTCGCGCTTCTGCAACCAGTTGCGCGTAAACGCAGGCACCACTCGCCCGCCAATAAGCGCAACCATCAGAACGCCCGCCATGACCTGGGTGCGCAGCCCGACCGAGAGCACACCGCCATGCATGAGCAGGTTGCCCGCAACCAGCAGCATGAGCAGCACCAGCACGACAAGGTTCTTCCAGTTCCGGCCCGCGATGATCTCACGCAGGATCACGGCGACCAGCACCACGGGCATCGCGTTGTCCAGCAGCGCAAAGACCCAAGGCGGCATCAGCGCCGAGACCAGCGAGGCCCCCCGCCCGATCAGCCAAAGCACAAAAAGCCCCGCCAGCGGCCAGCCCATCAGCGGCGCGCGCCCGGTCCAGTTGGGCACCGCTGTCAGCAGAAAGCCAGCGACGACCGCGGTCAGATACCCAAAGGCAAAGGCCTGCCCATGCCAGGACACCGGATCAACCGCCACGGGCAGCATGAGATGCCCCGACAGCATCCCCAGCCACAAGAGCATCGCCAAAACAGCCCAAAGCGACGCCCCGAGGAAAAACGGCCGAAAGCCGTAGCTGAACAGCACGGCCCCGGGCTTGGGGCGCTGCATCTCCACCGATGTCACAAGTCAGGCCTTTCCCGTCGATCGCATCGCCTCCGGGGTGCCGGTTTTGGCAGCGATGCGCCTTGTCCTAAGTCAAGCCGGCCTGAAAAAAGGCGGTGCACGGTTGCGATGAGGCCAAAGACATTCTTGTGACCAAGGCAAGCAAATGCGCCAAATATCGAAAAAGACTTGCGCGACTCCCCCATTTCGCTCAATAGTCACGGAAAAGGTCGAGAACACGACTGTTTCCGTGACAAACGCGGAGAAGAGAGCAGATGGACACAAAGCACACGGCTGATGATCTGAACGCTGTCATTAGACAGCATTCGGAATGGTTGGCAACCCAGTTGCATGCGCAACGCGAAAGCCTGTTTCCCCCCGATGCGGCGAAGGCGATGCGCAAGTTCACCTCCGGTGAAGCCGCAACCCTGCTGGGGGTGGATGATTCCTACCTGCGCAAGTTGCATCTCGATGGCAAAGGACCCTCGCCCGAGCTGACCAAGAGCAATCGCAGGCTGTACTCCGCCGCTGACATACAGTCTCTGCGCCGCCTGTTAGAGACGAATGCGCGCAAACCGGGCGACTATCTGCCCGGGCGACGGGACGGCGATCACATGCAGATCATCGGCGTGATGAACTTCAAGGGCGGATCGGGCAAAACCACCACCGCCGCCCATCTGGCCCAACGGCTTGCGCTCAAGGGCTACCGGGTGTTGGCGGTCGATCTGGACCCGCAGGCCTCTCTGACGGCCCTGCACGGCGTGCAGCCGGAATATGACATGCCAGAGGGCGGTACGCTCTATGATGCCATCCGCTACGAGGACCCCCTGCCCCTGCGGCAGATCATCCGCCAGACCTATATCCCCAACCTCGATCTGATCCCCGGCAATCTGGAGCTGATGGAGTTTGAACATGAAACGCCCCGGGTGCTGGCACAGGGGCACGCGGGGCTTTTCTTTTTC
This sequence comes from Pseudomonadota bacterium, assembly GCA_039196345.1. Classification (GTDB taxonomy): domain Bacteria; phylum Pseudomonadota; class Alphaproteobacteria; order Rhodobacterales; family Rhodobacteraceae; genus Roseobacter. The sequence goes on from JBCCUU010000039.1 coordinate 10,147, forward strand.
CGGGTGCGCGAGGCGCTGGAACAGGTTGAGCAGAATTACGACGTGGTCGTGATCGACTGCCCGCCGCAACTGGGCTTTCTGACCATGTCCGCGCTCTCCGCCGCCACCGGGCTGCTGGTTACGATCCACCCCGAAATGCTCGACGTGATGTCGATGTCCCAGTTTCTGCGCATGACCGCCGATCTGATGGATGTCATCGCCGAAAGCGGCGCGGATATGTCCCACGACTGGATGCGCTATGTGCTGACCCGGTATGAGCCGACGGATGCGCCGCAGAATCGTGTCGTGGCCTTCCTGCGCACCATGTACGGCGATCAGGTGCTGAACGCGCCGATGCTGAAATCCACCGCGATCTCGGATGCCGGGCTGACCAAACAGACGCTTTACGAGGTGGAGCGCTCCGCCTTCACGCGCAGCACCTATGACCGCGCGATGGAAAGCCTCAACGCGGTCAATGACGAGATTGCCACCCTCATCCAACAGACCTGGGGACGTCCATGAGTGATGGAAAGAAAAAACGCATGGCGATGCTGGACAATCTGGCCGCCGCCGCCCCGACCTCCGGGACGATGGGCAACAATCGTGCCCTGCGCGCGGCCCGTGACGCCGTGGATTCACACCATGTCTGGGATCTTGATCCCTGGCTGGTGGACGACACCCGCATCGCTGACCGGCTCGACCCCAATGACATCTATGACCTGCGCGACGCGATCGAGGCGAATGGGCAGACAGTGCCGATCCTCGTGCGGCGGCATCCGACCGAGACGGATCGCTACCTGCTGGTCTATGGCCGCCGCAGGCTCGAAGCGATCCGACAGTCCGGCAAGGTCGACAAGGTGCGCGCGCTGGTCGCGAACATGGATGACCAATCCGCCATCCGGGCGCAGATTTCCGAAAACATGGCCCGGCGGGACCTGACCTTCATCGAAAAAGCATTATTTGCCAAAGAGTTAATTGACAATGGCTTTGGCACGCAAGCGCAGGTGGCCGAGGTGCTGACGGTGACGAAATCGACGATTTCGATGGCGCTTGGCGTTGTTGAAAGCGTGGGCGAAGAGCTTGTGCGCGCGATTGGCCCGGCCCCCGGCATCGGACGCCCCCGGTGGGAGGCGCTGGCCCGTGCTGTCACCGAGAGCGGCGCGAACCCTTCGCGGCTCTGCAACGTGGCGGAGCAGGCCCGCTCCGCCGCCGAGGACGCGTTTCTGACGGAGGATGGGGCGGCCCCGTCACAGGAACCCTCCGTGGCGGCCTTCGAGGCGGTCATGCAGCTTGTCAACCGCCCTGCCCCGCGGCCCCAAAAGGACAGGCCCGACAGCATCCGGGCGGTCAAGCTCGACGGTCGACGCACTGGCTCGATCCGGCGTTCGGCAAAAGGGCTCAGGATAGAGATCGAGGACAGCGCCTTTGCCGCCTGGCTGGACCAGCGGCTCGACAGCGTTCTTTCCGACCTTCACACCCGGTGGACCGCCGGGGATGAGGACCACAAGTAGAAGAAGAGCAGTAACAAAAAGGAGGCACGATCCGGACAAAAAAGGTCCCGCAAAGCGGATGCCCTACGAGACCAATTCTTGTGTTTAGCAGCTTCAAGGTACTGGTCAGCACCCGTTCCCGCAAGTCCAAAGTGATTCGCGGGCCAGATTTTCTTTGTCTTCGTGACTGACATATGAGCTACATTCCAATCACGCCCTTCCGGCGTGCCGTTGATGGCACCCTGCTGGATCAGATCCGCAGGGCCGATGACCCCCTGCCCGCGCAAAGCGTCAACAAGTGGGATATCCTGCGCGCCCTCGGGGTCGCAAAATCCGCCTTCAATCTGACCGACCGGCAACTGACCGTACTTCAGGCCCTGCTGAGTTTTCACCCGGAGAAGGACCTCTCTCCTGACGGCGAACCACTGATCGTCTTTCCATCAAACGCCACGATTTGCGAGCGCCTCAATGGCATGCCCTGCTCGACCATGCGCCGGCATCTCGCCCGGCTGGTCGATGCAGGGTTGATCCTGCGCCGTGACAGCCCGAACGGCAAACGTTTTCGGCGCAAAGGCAGTGGCAACGTCCAGGCCTTCGGACTTGATCTTTCACCCCTCCTGCGACGTGCCGAAGAAATCCACGCCAAGGCTGACGAACTCCGTGCAGAAGAAGACCGCATTCGTCAGGCGCGGCAAGCTGCGAGTCTCATGTGCCGTGATCTGGCCGCTCTCTGCGCATATAGCACAAAGACCTACCCGAACGATCCGCTATGGGATCAGTTGGCAGACGCGGTAATGCTCAAGTCCCGCTATCTGCGACGAAAGCTGTCATCCACTGAACTCTCATACGCCCGGACAGAACTGGAAGACCTCCTTGCAACGGCCAAGAGCGCGCTTGATCTTGAATCAGAAGAATCGAGCACCAATGACAGTCATTCTGAGCAGCACCATCAGACTTCTGATAAAGAATTGGATTTAGTGGATGAGATCACCCTGAACTCTAGCGAGCCGCCCACGGGATATGTGGCTAGACCTCCAACTGACATCCCGCTCGCCATCGTTCTGGATCATTGCACGGAGGCAAAGAACTTTAGTCCCCGTCCAATCAATAATTGGAAAAGCTTGGTTCATGCCATGAACGATATTCGACCAATGATGGGCGTTAGCCCAACAGTATGGAGCGAAGCCATCGACGTCATGGGCCGCCACGCCGCTGCTACCGTACTGGCTGTGATGCTTGAGCGTTTCTCAGAACTCAGATCACCGAACGCGTACTTGCGACACCTTACAACAAAATCAAGGTCAGGTGAGTTCTCCTGCATCCCGATGCTGGTGGCCCTTGGGGATCACAGGTCCCCACAAAGTTCACAGCTGTGAACATGACAGCGACAAGCGGGGATGACGACCAATGCATCATGCATACCCCACTCCCGTCACAACCCTGCGGCTTTTGTGAGGTTGACGCGGAAGCGGTCGCGTCTTCGTTGGTAGCGTCGGGTCATTTCTGCGGAGGTGTGGCCGAGGTGTTTTTGCACGTAGCGCTCGTCGACCTCGGCGTGGCTGGCGAGGCCGGCAC
>JBCCUU010000040.1:0-7661 GCA_039196345.1 Pseudomonadota bacterium
ACGATGTTCTCCGACGCGATCAGCTCGATCTCGTCACGCTGGCGACCCAGCTCATCCGTGACCGACCCGAAAAGCTCAGGATCGCTCTCGGAAAGCCGCTTGGTGAAAAAGCCCGGGGCTCGGTGTGGCGCGTTCATGGCAGTGTTCCTTGGACTAGGTGTTGACGGAGTGTCTGTGTATTGAGCACGTTTCCTATTGGAAACTAGTGCGTCACGAAAGATCGTAAAGCGACGTCTTGGCGATAATGTGCGCCTTCCGTTACATCCGCACCTGCTGGTGTGTAATTGTACCGGTATGTCAATGCGTCAGCAACACTGGCAAATGCTTGGAATCTGTGCTTGTTTCGTGTCGTAAGACCTCGATCGGAAACCCGCATGACAACCAGAATCGCATTCACCGCCAGTCGCGCGGATGTGGCGCAGACGGCCCGGGCGGCCCTTGTCACACGCTACGGTAATGTCGATATGGAACAGGCGGAAGTGATTGTGGCCTTGGGCGGGGACGGGTTCATGTTGCAGACCTTGCATGCCTGCCAAAAACTGGCCGCGCCGGTCTATGGCATGAACCGAGGCACCATCGGCTTTCTGATGAATACCTATGCGGAAAGTGACCTTCCCGCCCGGCTGGCGGCGGCTGAGGAAGAGGTGATCAACCCGCTGAGCATGTCCGCCACCTGCGTAGATGGCAGTGTCAGCCAGGCGCTTGCCATCAACGAAGTATCCTTGTTGCGCTCCGGGCCGCAAGCCGCGAAGCTGAGGATTGCAATTGATGGCCGGTTGCGGATGGCGGAACTGGTCTGTGACGGTGCTTTGGTCAGCACGCCCGCCGGGTCCACCGCGTATAACTATTCGGCGCACGGGCCAATTCTGCCGATCGGCTCTGACGTGCTGGCGTTGACAGCCATGAGCGCATTCCGGCCCCGCCGGTGGCGGGGGGCGCTGTTGCCCAAGAATGCGACCGTGCGATTTGACGTGCTTGAACCCGAAAAGCGGCCCGTGATGGCCGAAGCCGATGCGCAATCAGTGATGAACGTGGTGTCAGTGGAAATCCGATCTGAACCATCGGTTACCCACCGGATTCTCTTTGACCCGGGCCATGGGTTGGAGGAGCGCCTGATCAACGAGCAGTTCACGTGAGCCTGCCCTTGCGAGACCCCGTGCCCCGCAGCCTGTGCACGGATTGCGGTGTGTCGCGCATGAAGGACCCAAGTGCGTGCGGCAGAGCCTGTCAGTTCATCGTCCCTGACTATCCCGCGATGGAACATCGGGTCCACGGGCGGCAGCGCTCAGGCGGGGACGAGCTCTTTTTCGGGCCTTTCCAGAGGATGCACCGTGCGCGCATGGCCACACCTGCCGAGGGCGCGCAATGGACGGGGATCACGACAGCGCTGGCCGCGGACTTGCTGGACCGTGGCAAGGTTGAGTCAGTGCTGACCATGGTGCCTGACGGTGACGATGTTTGGCGACCGAAGCCCGCGTTAATTACAACAGCCGAAGAGATGTCACGTGCGCGCGGCATGCGGATGGGCTATGCCCCCCTGCTTGCGCTTTTGGAAGAGGCGCAGGCGCGTGGCTTCAAGAGGCTCGCCGTGATTGGTATCCCGTGCCAGATCTATGCGTTGCGGGCCTTGGAAGCCGACCTCGGGCTGGAGCGGCTTTACGTGATCGGCACGCCCTGTTCGGACAATACTACAACCGAGAATTTTCATAGATTCCTTGCCCTTCTGGACGAAAAACCGGACACCATCACCTACCTGGAATTCAGGGCAGACTACCGGGTCGAATTGCGCTTTGCCGACGGGCGCACGCGGCTGATCCCCTTCTTGTCCCTGCCGATCTCGGACCTGCCGCAAGACTTCTTTCCGCTGACCTGCCGAACCTGCGTGGACTACACTAACAGCCTCGCCGACATCACTGTCGGGTACATGGCGGGACAGGGGGAGCAATGGGTGCTGGTGCGCAACGCGCGCGGCGCTGAAATGCTGGAGGGGCTGGGGGATCGCATTGTTCTGACGGCCCCGGGAAGCGCTGGCAAGCGGGCAGGGGCGGTCAGGGGGTTTGTCGCCAATACCGAGCGCGCAGCCGGCGGGCTGCCGCTGCGTCGCATGCCGGACTGGCTCCGCCCCATCGTGAGCTGGCTGCAACCGCGCCTCGGTCCGCGTGGGCTGGAATTTGCCCGCGCAAGGGTCGAGATGAAGGCGGCGGAAACGATTCTGCATCTGCGCCGGGAGGCTCCCGCCAAGATGAAAAACATGGTGCCAGAGCACGTCTGGTCCGTCGCCCGCCCCTACGGCCTTGCTCCGCGCGAGGGAGAAAGTCGCCCTGTGGACGCGGAGTAACCCCAAGAATTTCAGAAAAAACGTAATCCTCTTGGAACTTCTGCGGGGGGTGCGTCGTTCAATTGGTAAGAGCGCGCGGATCGCGCGTGCTTGGCTCAACCGAGACGCAAGACGAAGGAGAGACCAATGAATTGGAATATCATCAAAGGAAACTGGTCACAGATGACCGGTGAGATCAAATCGAAATGGGGTGACCTGACCGATGACGAGATCGCGGAAGCCAAGGGTGAGCGCGAGAAATTCGTGGGCCTCATTCAGGAAAAATACGGCATGGCCAAATCGGATGCAGAGTCCGAGATTGACCGGTTCTTCGCCGATCTGAAATCGGCTGCATAATCCTTTTGTTGTTAAAGAGTTTTTTGTTGGGGCAGCCCCATCGGGGGCTGCTCTTTCATGCTCAGCCCTGCGCATACCCTATCGACTGCAACGCGGCGCGGATTTCATCCAGGATGGCGGGATCATCAATGGTCGCCGGCATCTTGAAGGCTTCACCATCGGCAATCTTGACCACGGTCCCGCGCAGGATCTTGCCGGAGCGCGTTTTGGGCAGCCGGTCCACCACCACAGCGTTCTTGAACGCTGCCACCGGCCCGATCTTCTCACGCACCAGCTTGACGCATTCCGATGTGATTTCCGCGTGAGGGCGATTCACGCCGGTCGTCAGGCACAAAAGCCCAAGCGGAGACTGGCCCTTGAGTTGATCGGTCACGCCAACCACCGCGCATTCCGCCACGTCAGGATGTGCGGCAAGCACCTCTTCCATGGCACCGGTTGAAAGACGGTGGCCGGCCACGTTGATGACATCGTCGGTGCGCGCCATGATGTAGAGATAGCCGTCCTCATCTATCATGCCGGCGTCCCCCGTCTCGTAATATCCGGGGTACGTGTTGAGATAGCTTTTCTTGAATCTCTCCGTTGCGTTCCAGAGTGTTGGCAGGGTGCCGGGCGGCAGCGGCAGTTTGACTGCAATCGCGCCGAGCTCTCCGGGGGCAACAGGATGGCCCGCATCATCCAGAATGCACACATCGTACCCCGGCATCGCAACGGTCGGTGAGCCGATCTTGACCGGCAGCGGTTCAAGCCCGGCGGGATTGCCTGCGATGGTCCAGCCGGTTTCGGTCTGCCACCAGTGGTCATAGACGGGCACATCCAGTAATTCGCCTGCCCACTCGATGGTGTCGGGGTCCGCACGTTCCCCAGCCAGATAGAGGGCGCGCAGGCCCGACAGATCGTATTTCTTGCGTTCTTCGCCCTTGGGGTCTTCGCGTTTGACGGCGCGAATAGCTGTGGGGGCCGTGAAGAAACTGCGCACATTATGTTCGGAAATCACACGCCAGAAGGTGCCTGCATCCGGCGTGCCGACAGGTTTTCCTTCAAAGACAATCGTTGTGTTGCCGTGGATCAGCGGGCCGTAACAGATATAACTGTGACCTACGACCCACCCCACATCCGAGGCAGCCCAGAAAACATCGCCCGGATCGCACTGGTAGATGTTCTTCATCGTCCAGTTGAGCGCGACCAGGTGCCCTGCTGTCGGACGCACCACGCCTTTTGGCGCGCCGGTGGTGCCGGAGGTATAGAGGATATAGGCGGGATGATTGCCCTCGACGGGAACGCAGTCAGCCGGGGGGACGCCTTCCTGCGCGTCAAACCAATCGAGATCACGCCCGGGTGTCAGAGTGGCGATTTCCTGTTCACGCTGGAAGATGAGGCAGACATCCGGTTTGTGCGCCGCCAGATCAATCGCACCGTCCAGCAGGGGTTTGTAATGCACCACCCGCCCCGGCTCCAGCCCGCAGGAGGCCGCGAGGATCGCTTTGGGTTGGCAGTCGTCAATGCGCACGGCCAGTTCGTTGGCTGCAAAGCCGCCAAAGACGACGGAATGTACCGCACCGATCCGGGCACAGGCCAGCATCGCTTCGAGCGCTTCGGGGATCATCGGCATATAGATGATGACCCTGTCCCCCTTGCCGACACCCTGCGCCGTGAGCGCGCCCGCGAGCGAGGCGACCTTGGATTGCAGCTCGGCATAGGTCAGGCTCGATTTTGTTCCGGTGATCGGGCTGTCGTGGATGATGGCTGGCTGATCGCCACGCCCGGCGATCACATGCCGGTCAACGGCGTTGTAGCAGCCGTTCACAAGACCGTCGGCATACCACTCATAAAGATTTTCACCGCGGTCAAAGAGCGCTTTCGAGGGTTTCCGGTCCCAGTCAATGGCTTCCGCTGCTTGCATCCAGAACCTCTCAGGGTCTTGCAATGATGCCTTGTAAACCTCTGCGTATCCCATGATCTGTCTCCTCCGTTATTCTGCGCATTGTGTTACGCAGGGACAGCTTACGGAGCAAGCACCCACAAGCGGCTTCGCGGTATCTGCGACAAAACGCTTTGCAAACTTTCAGGTGAGTATCGCTAACACTTTGCAAACTCAGCGTGGATTTGCAAATCCAAGCAAATGTCCGCAAGGTTTGCAAAACCGGCTCCGCGTCCCGCGCCATGGCGCAGCCTTTTTTGGGCCGCAAATTCGCGATCTGAGTCGGCGCGGCCCCTGCGCCGATCAGAACCCGCCGACGAAAAAGCGCTGGTCGATCAGGCGCCTTGCCGCAGCCTCGCAGTCCCCGGGGCTGTCGGCGATGCAGGGCGCGGACCGGGCCCAATACACGACGCGGGTCCGCGTGTAAGTGCCGTTTTGTCCCTGTATGATCTGGGTGACAATGTCATAGGGCTCACCCCGGTAATAGCCATCCGGCAAAACGGCTGTGCGGCGCTGCTCCTCCAGAACGGTTCCGCAGGCGCCTAATAGGACCAGTAAAGCCGGTATCGCTGCTTTTAGGTTCACAGCCTCACTCCCACGAACGGTGAACAGACCCGATGACCTCGCGCATTTTTTGCGAAAGCCGCATCTAACCGTAGTGCGTGACCGGTGTTCCGGCAATTGCGGACATGTTCAAAAGCCCGCGAGCGGTGATCGAGGGCGAGACGATATGGGCCTTGTTCCCCATCCCCATCAGGATCGGCCCAACCTCAAGCCCGCCGCCTTTCATCTTCAGGATGTTTCGCACGCCCGAGGCCGCATCCGCGTGGGCAAAGACCAGCACATTCGCGGCCCCCTCCATCCTGTTGCCGGGCAGGATGCGGGCGCGCAACTCCGCATCCAGGGCGGAGTCCACGTTCATCTCGCCCTCATAACAGAAATCGTGCCCGCCTGCGTCCAGCAGCTTGATGGCTGCCCGCAGACGCCCGCCTGTGCCTTCCCCCTTGTTGCCGAACTGCGAATTGGAGCAAAAGGCGATCTTGGGCTCGATACCAAACCGCCGCACGTGGCGGGCGCAGCCGATGGCAATTTCCGCGATCTCCTGCGGGTCAGGATGCAGCAGAACCTGCGTGTCGGCGATAAAGAGCGGCCCGTCTTCGAGAATCACCATCGACATGGCACCGACGGGATGCAGCTTGTCACCCCCCAGGATTTGCTTGACGTAGTTAAGATGCCAGCTGAATTCCCCAAAGGTGCCGCAGATCAGGCTATCCGCCTCTTCGCGGTGGACCATCACCGCGCCGATGGCGGTTGTATTTGTCCGCATCACGGCGCGGGCGATGTCGGGTGTGACGCCGTTGCGCGCCCGCAGGGTGTGGTAGCTTTCCCAATAGTCGCGGTAGCGCGGGTCATTCTCGGGGTTCACAAACTCCACATCCTGCCCCAGCTTGAAGGTCAGCCCCGCTTTCTCGATACGGTTTTCCATCACCTCCGGCCGACCGATCAGAATGGGCCGTTCGGTGGTTTCCTCCAGCAGTGCCTGACTGGCGCGCAGCACCCGTTCGTCCTCGCCTTCTGCAAAAACGATGCGCCGGGGCGATTGTCGTGCCGCTTCAAAGACAGGGCGCATTAGAAGCGCGGATTTGAAGACGGAGCCATCCAGCTTTTCGCGATAGGCTTTCAGGTCGTCGATGGGACGGGTCGCAACGCCCGTCTCCATCGCTGCCCGCGCAACGGCGGAGGAGACAACCCCGACCAGACGCGGGTCAAAAGGCTTGGGGATCAGATACTCCGCCCCGAAGGTCATCTCTTCCCCCTGATAGGCGGCGGCGGCCTCGGCAGAGGTTGTGGCGCGGGCCAATTCCGCGATGCCTTCGATACAGGCCAGCTGCATTTCGTCATTGATTGTCGTGGCCCCCACATCCAGTGCCCCCCGGAAGATGAAGGGGAAACAGAGGACATTATTCACTTGATTGGGAAAATCCGAGCGGCCCGTCGCGATGATCGCCTTTGGTGCTACCTCGCGCACAAGGTCCGGCAGAATCTCCGGCGTCGGGTTGGCAAGGGCAAAGATCACCGGGCGATCGCACATGCGTTTGACCATCTCCTGGCTCAGAACGCCCGGGCCGGAGAGGCCCAGAAACATATCGGCCCCCTCGATCACATCGTCCAGCGTGCGCAGGTCGGAGGTTTGGGCAAACTCCGACTTGCTGGGGTTCATATCAATCTCGCGCCCTTCATAGACCAGCCCGTGAATGTCGCAGAGCCAGACGTTTTCCCGTTTCACGCCCAGTTTCAGCAACATGTTGAGACAGGCAATTCCGGCAGCCCCGCCGCCGGTCGAGACGATCTTGATGTCTTCGAACTTCTTGCCGACCACATGCAGCGCGTTGCGCGCGGCAGCACCCACCACAATCGCGGTGCCGTGCTGGTCGTCGTGGAAAACGGGGATGTTCATGCGTTCCCGGCAGATGCGCTCAACCGTGAAGCAATCGGGCGCCTTGATGTCCTCGAGGTTGATCGCGCCAAAGGTCGGCTCCAGCGCGCAGACAATATCGGCAAGCTTTTCCGGATCGGACTGGTCCACTTCGATGTCAAAGCAGTCAATGCCCGCAAACTTCTTGAAAAGAACCGCCTTGCCCTCCATCACCGGTTTGGAGGCAAGTGCGCCGATGTTGCCGAGCCCCAGAACCGCGGTGCCATTGCTGACCACGGCCACGAGATTGCCACGGGCCGTGTAGCGGGCTGCGGTTGCCGGATTCTCCTTGATCTCAAGGCAGGCCTCGGCCACCCCGGGGGAATAGGCGCGGGCCAGATCGCGCCCGTTTGCCAGGGGCTTGGTGGCGCGGATTTCGAGTTTTCCCGGTTTGGGGTGTTCGTGGTAGTCCAGCGCCGCCTGACGCAGATTGGTGGTGTCGCTCATGATCCGCCTGCCTTCTCCCCGAGATAGTTTAGTGTTAAACCACTTGGCCGCAGGGGCCAAGGTGCTGATTTGGCATGGGGTGATGCGGGTCTGCCGACCGGGAATTTTCGCCCGCGGGGCAGAGGCATCTCTTGTCAAATCCCGGC